>JBEKHD010000014.1:0-190609 GCA_050012455.1 Candidatus Acidiferrales bacterium
GATGGTGACACGTCGACGGGAATCAGCGGCGACCTGTTGGAGCATCTGGCCAAATGTGCCGAGCTCCAAACCACAGGGGACGTGGTAAAGGCCGAAACGGAATGCCGCGCGGCAATGAAATCGGACCCGAAGAGTGCCTTCGCCGTTCTGGGAACGGTGCAATGCCTGACATTGCAGAACAACAGGAAGGATATATTGCCCCTCATACAACAAGCGGTGCAACTTGGCCCGGACTTGGCGGAAACCCATTACGCGCTCGCGACGATTCCCGGCGCACCGAGCTCCTTCGATGAGATGAAGGAGGCCAAACGCCTGGAGCCAGACGAACTGGACTTTCGGCCGCAGTTCGATTCCTGGTTCCGAGATCCAGGACCGCCACTCGGCGCGCCGCCAACCAGCGACGAAACTATCCACAATTCCTGGGTGAACAAGGAAAAGGAATGCCGCGACAGGCTTGAGCTCGAACCTGATTTTGCGCCCGCACACGCTGATTTGGCGAAGGCGCTTCTCGCAGAAGGGGAGGGTGAAGAAGCACTCGACGAAATAGCAGAAGCAGTGCGCCTTGAGCCAGGAGTAGGAGACTTGCGCATAATCATGGCCATATTCGCGGCCCTATCCCACCACGATGATCTAAGTATCGAGGCTCGCCGAGAGGCGGTGCGTGTTGCCCCGGCAAATCGAGATTACCTTGACGGGCTCGCAATGGCGCTTCGTCAAATCGGGGATACCGGCGGCGCGCGCAGCGAGTATGCCGAATGCCTTTCGGTGGACCCAGGGAATTACGATTGTCATAGAGGGCTGGCGAACTTGCTAGAGGAACAAGGCGACCTGGATGCGACGGTCGCCGAATACCGGCGCGAGTTGGCCATCGATCCGAGCTCTACACAGGAGCGTCTGGAGTTGGCACGAGTACTCCAGGGCAAGGGCGATCTGAAAGCCGCCTTCGCCGAATGCGAAGAAATACTGCGTGCCGACCGCGACAAGGATAGCGCCAACGCGATGTTTGACGACGCGCAAGCCCATTACAGAATCGGCTATGTTTTGCTTGCTCAGGGCTCGGCGGAAGATGCGGTGGGCGAATTTCGGGTCGCCATTGCGACGGTGCCGGAATTCAAGTGGTTCCGTTATGGATTGGGCGAGGCGCTGGATAAAGCGCACGCATCAGACCAGGCCGAGCGAGAATTCCGTGATCTGCTTCGCTTAGATCCCGAAGATCCCAACGCCAACAATGAGATGGCGTGGTTCTATGCAACGGCCAAAGACCCCCGATACCGCAACCCCAAAGCTGCGCTCGAACTAGCCAACAAGGCCGTCGCAGCCTCCGGCGGCCTCTGGCCAAACATAGTGGACACACTCGCGGAAGCGTATTACGTGAATCACCGGCTGGCGGAAGCGCTGGCGACTGAGAAGAAGGCGATTCAACTCGATCCGAAGAATGCGGATTTGCAGGCACAGCTTCGCAAGTTTCAGATTGTGGCCTTATCGCCGGAGTTCTCGGCGCTGCTAGAACTTTGGTAGCTGTGGTGTTTTCTCCGCGCTTGCTCCACGCGGTTCTCCTGCTGGCGTCCTGAAGCCTGCCGTACGATAATCCGAGTCATATTTTTTCGGCAGAGAGGAGATTTGTGTCCACGGACATTCGATTGAGTGAAGTGGCGGCGCGGGTGCTGGGGGCTTTGGCGGAGAAGGAAATTACTACCCCGGAGTATTATCCGCTTTCTTTGAATGCGTTGGTGAATGCTTGCAACCAGAAGTCGAACCGCGAGCCGGTGATGAATTTGGACGAGGAGGCGGTTACCGGAGCGTTGCGGAGTTTGAGCGAATTGGAATTGGCTGGGGCGGCGGATACCAATGATAGCCGGGTGCGGAAGTACGAGCACCGTTTGGGGGAGGTTTTTAATTTTACGCGGCCGGAGGCGGCGGTCTTGTGCGTGCTTTTGTTGCGGGGCGCGCAGACGCCGGGGGAGATTCGGGGGCGGGCGGAGAGATTGCATCATTTTGAGGAGTTGAGCGATGTGCAGAGTGCGTTGCAGAAATTGATGCAGAGGGAACCGGCGCTGGTGAAGGTGTTGGCGCGGCAGCCGGGGACTAAGGAGTCGCGGTATGTGCATTTGATGTGTGGGGATGTGGAGGATTCGGCCGCGGTTACGGTCGCGGCGGCGGTCGTTCCACGCGACCATGCGAGTGCGGTGTCGAGCGTTCAGACGGGCGACGGCGGAAGGATTGCGCGGTTGGAGATTGAGGTGGCGGGGTTGCGGAGTGAGGTTGCGGAGTTGCGAGAGCAATTCGCGCAGTTTCGGAAACAGTTTGAGTAGTGGTCATTGCGTTCCGCCGCGTGACACAGCGATCAAAGATTTGACACAGAGGGCACAGAGGAAAGTCGGAGAAAAGCGGAGAAAGATAACGGCAAGGGATTAGCGCAGAGACGGGGAGGGCACAGAAAAAAGCGCCGGCGAGACGCCGGCGCTACGAAACCTACGTCAACGGAAAGAGCACAGGCAAGATTGCCTATGCGACCTCACGGGGTTGGAGGTGGGTTGCGTTCGCCGAATTGGCGCTGGTGCCAGTAGGGGTAGGCTAGGGTGACGGTGCTGGCGGCGTCTAGTGTGGCAACTTGCGTGGGGGTGAGATTCCAGCCGACCGCGCCGAGGTTTTGGCGGAGTTGCTCTTCGTTGCGCGCGCCTATGATTACGTTGGAGACTGTGGGGCGCTGCAGTAGCCAGTTCAGCGCGATCTGCGAAACGGTCTTGCCGGTTTCTTCGGTGATGCCGTCGATCGCATCCACCACGCTGTAGACGTGTTCGTTCGGGACAGGGGGACCGTATTCGGCGGTCTTGTGCAGGCGGCTTTCTTTGTGCAGCGGCTGGTTGCGGCGAATTTTTCCGGTCAGGCGTCCCCAGCCTAGCGGGCTCCAGACCACGCAACCGACTCCTTCGGCGACGCCTAGCGGCATCAATTCCCATTCGTAATCGCGGCCGATGAGGGAGTAGTACGCCTGATGCGCGACGTAGCGGGCCCAGCCGTAGCGATCGGAGACGTCGAGTGATTTCTGCAGATGCCAGCCGGAAAAATTGGAGCAGCCGATGTAACGGACTTTGCCGCTTTGCACGAGATTGTTCAGCGCGCTGACAGTTTCTTCGACGGGCGTTAGGCCGTCGAAGCCGTGCATCTGGTAGAGATCAATGTAATCGGTCTTCAGGCGGCGCAGGCTGGCTTCGCAGGCTTTTATTAGATGATAGCGGGAGGAGCCGACTTCGTTGGGGCCGGGGCCCATCTTAAATGTGGCTTTGGTGGAGATGAGAACTTTATCGCGGCGGCCGGAGATGGCTTGGCCCAGAACTTCTTCGGAGAGGCCTTCGTGGTAGATGTCGGCGGTGTCGAACATGTTGACGCCGGCTTCGAGGCAGATGTCCACCAGGCGCGTGGCTTCGGCGACGCTGGATTGACCCATGGCGCGGAAAACTTCACTGCCGGCGCCGAACGTGGCGGTGCCGAGACTGAGGACTGGGACTTTTAAACCCGAGCGGCCTAGTGTTCTGAATTCCATTTTTTATGTGGCTCCTTGAGTGCCTTGGATGGCGCGATGTGCGGAAAAGTTTCGGGGAGATTTTCGCAGGTTGGGTTGCGGCTGGGCAACGATTTATTTCTCGGCACGGATGGGACGGGGAAAACCGTTTTGCCACAGAGTCACAGAGACACAGAGAAAGGCTAAAGATTTAACACATTGCACGCGGAGCAAAAGCGGACGAACCTCTGAGAAATCCAGGCGACTTACCGCCGAGGCGCAGACGGCGCAGAGAAAACCGGGGAGAGATCCTTCGGCCGGCGTGAAGCAAAGGCGCCGGCCTCCCTTCGCAAAATTACTCAGGGCAGGCAGGATGACGATGCCGATCGTATCGTCACGGGCGAACGGCCCAGGCTAGGCCGTCGGGGCCTAGGCCTGTGGGGATTTGGCCTGCGAGTTCTAGTTTGTGGAGGTCGATTACGGCTACGGAGTTGTCGCCGGCCAGGGCCACGTAGGCGCGGGAGCCATCTGGGACGATCAGGATGCCGCCGGGGTTGCGGCCCACGTTGAGCATTTTGGTGATGGTGCGGGTGGCGGTGTCTACGATCACGAGTTCGTCGGTGGCGGGATCGGAGATCAGGGCCAGCTTGCCGTCGGGAGTAAATTTCAGGCGATTGGCATGTTTGGTGCGGACGTCGAAGGTGTGAATCACTTTGCTGGCGGCGGTTTCGATGACGGAGACGGTGCCGTCGCCGGCGTTAGCGACCCAGACTTCTTTATCGTCGGGCAAGATATCGATGCCTTCGTCGCCTTTGCCTACCGGGATGTTCGTTTCTCTCCAGCCGGAAGGGTCGGAACTTTTTTCGATAGCGGTGACGGTACCGGAGTCCACGTTGGAGGTGAAGAATTCATTCAGATATTTTGTGCGGACCAACATGTGCGTGCGATTTTGGCCGACGCCGAGGAGCCAGTCGACTTTGTTGGTCTCGGGATCGTAGCGGGCGATGAGTTTATTGAGTTCGGCGGTGAAATAGAACTTGCCGTCGGCGAAAAGGATGCCGTGGGGACGTCCTAGAGGGTCGAGATCCACGCGATGGATTTCCTTTTGCGCGGCGAGATCGATGACGGAGAGAGAGTGGCCGGGATCTTTGGCGCCGTAGTTGGTGACGACGGCGAGCTTGCCGTCGGAGGAAGCGGCGATTTCGTGGGGGCCTTCGCCGGTGGGGATGCGGGCTACTACTTTTTGCGTGGCGGGGTCAACGATGGCCAGGGAATTTTCGGCTTTGTTTAGGACTAGGAGGGCGGGGGAGGGAGTTTGGGATTGCGCCCGGAGGAGCGGAGTGCAAAGGATTGTTGCGATCGTGGCAGCGATAATTGCGATGGCGTGCGATTTTATTTTCATGGCCGCGCTCCGATTAGAAATAACTGAGGAATAATATCACTGTCCATTCGGTGGGGCGAAATACTCGCCGTGATGGTGGATGTGGCGCGACGGAAGTCAAAGACGCCCGCTTAAAACGCAGGCGGTCACTGCCGTTCAAACCTGCCTGCGGCTTGCAGGTTCTCAGGATGAATCGCGTTGCAGGGCGATTTACAAGTAGCGCGCCTCACGACTACGAAGGTGGCTTGGCGAAGGCGGGCACGGCGTGCCGTGCCCTACCCGACGACCCGTCGAAATCGTGGTGCGAGACGCCTGCCTACCGGCAGGCAGGGCTGTGCCACGATTAGTCGGTGCCTTTGGTTTCGACGTAGACGAGTTGGAATGTTGTGCCGGTGCCGTTGGGTTCGATGCCTACGGCGTGTTGTCTGTCTTTGGTGCCGGCTTTCAGGGAGATTTCGTTGGGCTTGGGTTTCTCGTCTTCGCAGGTTAACTTCTTTGACGATTTGTCATCGCCGGAGTTGGTTGCGGCGGTGGCGTTGTTGCAATCGAGGACCGTGCCGTACTTCGCGAGAGCTTTGCGGTAGAAGGCGGCCACTTTTTCTGGCGCGTCGGTGGAATCCATTTTTAGCACGAACAGTTTGAGGCCTGTCGCGCCGCCCCAGAGGCCCACGTTTAGCCCGGAACTGTCGTTGGTGTCATCTTTATGACGGCGGGCGCCGGGATAGATGGGCAGGCCGACGTCTTTGGCGCTGGCATTCTTGCCCAGGTTGAAGCCGATGCTGTCGTTGTCGGAGGATTGCTGCGAATTCGAGTCTTTCGTGTCTTGCGCTGCTAGTGGCACGGCAGCGGCGAGCACAAGGAAGAGGAGTGCAGCGCGAAGGGCTTGTGAACTGGCGATTTTAGTAGCGAGCTTCATGCTGCGACTCTTGGCCATTTTGTTCTCCGTGTGCGAATGATTATACATACGCTGTGGCCAGGGTGAATGTTCCGCCAGTTGTACCGAAGCGGTGCAGAAATGCGTGCTGCGGCGTGGGAAGCGGTGTTTCAGAATGGTACGTTCGTAACATTGCTGCGCGCGATCGCTTCACGCATTCTGGTGTTGGAGGAAATACCGCCATGAAAGCCGCAGCTTCATTGTTGGTCGCAGGGATGGTTTGGGCAGGGGTCGCGCAGGGGCAGCAGTCTGTGACCCTGCAGATGCAGTGCCGGAATTTGAGTGGTTCGGGGAATTATATGGCCGCCGACGAGACGTACGTAAACGGGATGGCTTGCCGTCCTGTGTCTTCGTCGAGCGCCAGCGCTGCGCTTAGCACGGTGGAACCGACGACCGTGGCGCAGACGCAGCCTTATGCCGGAGTGCCGAGCTATGCTTATGCCTCGGCGCCGGCCTTGGCGGAAGCATCGGTGAAGGCTCCTGCTGCGCTGGGCCCTTCGGTGTATATCGAGCCGATGCAGGGGCTCGAAGGATACCTTTCGGTGGCGTTTGAGAAGAAACATGTGGGGCTCGCGCCGGTGGTGAGCGACGCGCATGCGACTTATGTTCTGCATCTTTATTGGGGCAGCGAAGACGCGTCCGGCAAGAGCGTGAAGCATGTGGAAGAGGCGCCGACTTTGCAGTTGATCGAGCGCAGCACTGGAACAGTGGTCTTTGCTTATCCCCTCAATCGCGCGAACACCTGGCGTGGCGAGAAGTTTACCGCCGAAACTTTCGCCAGCCAGGTGCGGGAGTTGGCTGCGAAGAGGTAACGGCCGAGGGAGTTTTGGATTTAGGGCTCGGACGGGTCTCGCGTGATTGCGCGGGGCCCGTTTTTTTTGCGTTGTGCGGCGGTCGGTGGGTAGTTAGGCAACGTCAACGGAAGTGGTGGCGAGTAGGGGGCGAGGCAACCCTCGCCTAGGCCGTTTTGTCGGCAAGCGTTAGGTTTCGACTAAAGCGCCGGCAAGCCGCCGCACTCCATATAAATTATGGCGCGCAACAGCATGGGTGCGCTGACGATCGCTACTAGGGATTCGAAAGCAACCGGTACGGCTGCCCGGTTCGATGAGGCCGATCCGGCCGCTGCAAAATCAACCACAAAGGCAATGGCGCTCAGCCGGGAGTGCCTGCCTGCCGCAGGCGGGGCTGTGCCACGCTTTCATTTTTCGGGGCAGGAGAAGATGGGACCGGAATAGCCTTGCAGGGCAGAGGCTGCGTTGTGATCGGGGCATTCGGCGTAGGGGCAGGTGTTGTCGGCGAAGGCTTGGTCGTATTTGCCGGATTTGATTTCGGGGACTAGTTTGGCGCCCAGGGCTTGGGCGGCGCGGTCTTGTTCGGGGGTGAGCTGGGCCAGGGAGAAATCGTCGCCGAAGGTTCGAGCTTCTACCGTGGCGGCGAGACTCCAGAAGGCGGCGAGTTTGGCATCGGCTAGGCTGAGGCCGTCGAAACGCAGCGTCGCTTGGTCGGGAAGCTCGAACATCCTTTGTTTTTGGCCGCAGCGGGCGACGATGGTTTGGGTGGCGGAATCGTCGTCGGCGCTGAGGGTGCCGCCGCGCTTGCTGCGTCTGGCGGCTTGGACCATGGTTTCGACGTCGTCTTCGGTGAAGGCGCAGAGGTCGAAGTGGAGGGCTACTTTTCTTACGGTCGTGTCTGGGACTACACGCTCGACGCCGCGAACCGTGACGTGGTGGGGGCAGGCCGGGCCTAGCGGCGCGATTCGGATTTCGCGGATATCGACGTTAGTGAGGTTTTGGGGACGGACTTCGAGGATGTGGTCAACCCACTTGGGATCGCTGTGGAAGATGGCTTGGGTGACAACGTAGAAATTTTCTAGCGGGGGTTTTGGTTTGGGTTTATCGGCGGGGAGTGAGCTGACGGCGATTAGTAGTGTCGCGATGAGCGGGAGTTTCGCGCGACGTTGAGAGAAGATGCAACGAATCGCCATTGAGGGAGTATACGGCAGGCGCGGTGGGGTGGCACGTGCGACGGCAACGGCGAAAGATTTTGCACCGAGGGCACTGAGGAACACTGGAGAAAAATCTGAGAAAGATCAAGGCGTTCTACCGCAGAGACGCAGAGGGCGCAGAGAAAGGCAACGGCGATTCGGCGATGGGGCTAACGTCGTGGCAAGCTGGGGCGCAGCCCTTCGATCCCGCACTGCGGGATCTCAGGATGGATCGCGCTGCAGCGCGATTCGCAAGCAGGGCCCCTACCGAGTCAGATCAATGGCGGCGCGGCACGCGCAAATTGTTTTCTTGCGTGTGCCGCGCCGGGATGTTTTTGTTAGAGCGAGCGCAGGAAGTTCAGTAACTCCTGTTTTTGGTTGGGGCTGAGGTTGTTGAACTGGTTGATAACGCGATTGGCTTCCGAGCCTTGGCTGGCATGGGCTTGGATGGCGTTCAGCAGGCCGCCGTTTGCGGGCGTCGAGCGACCGTCATGCAAGAAGAAAATCCGCTGGCCGACGCCCCAGAGGGGCGCGGTGCGGAATTCATCGGGGCCGGCCGCGCCTTGGGAGACGTTGTCGGCTAGACCCGAGCCCATGTGATGGACCAGCAAGTCGGAGAATAGCGCGGCCTGCTGATTGCTGAGCCCCTGCGTGAAGGCGGAATACCCAGTCTGCAGCGACGGAGTATGGCATGCGGCGCAGCCGATCTGAGTGAAGATCGCCTGACCAGCAGCGATGGATTGAGCGGGGGGATTGCCAGGAATGCCTGTCGTCGAAGGAGCGGGAGGATTGAGGAAGCGCATGAAATTGGAGAATTCGACGACGTCGCTGAGGATCTGGTCGCCGACCAGAGTGAAGTTGGTCGAATCCTCGGGGGTGGGATTGTAGAGGCAGGAGGACGGTGGATTGGCGCGCTCGTTGGGGAATAGCTCGTTGGTGACGCCGATTTCGACGTTGTAAGCCTCGCCGGAAAAAATCTCTAGCGATTTGTTTTGAGCTTTCCAGCCGAAGCGGGTGATGGAGCCGTCGTTACCGCTGGTGTTGGGATGGCCGGCGATGCCGAGCTGCTGTTTGAGCGAAGCGTTGGCGGCCATGTTGGCGAGGATGGTCCCATCGGGAATGCTCTCGATGAGGCCTGCGCCGAAGACGGGAGTGGGGATGCGGAAGATCAGGTTGCCGTTCCTGTTCATCTGCTCGAAATTCGGCTGAGGGAAAACGCAGCCCGGCGCATCCTGGCGACCGGCGATGCTGAAGACGTCGTGGACTCCGCCGTCGGGAGTATTGGTGATGTTACCGCTGGCGGAAACCGCGAAAGGAAAGCGCGCTTCGCGCACTGGGCCATCGAGTGTGATGAAGAAGGGGACGGAATTGGCGCCACCATAATCCGTCGCGGCCGCGACCTGCGGATTGGGGCCGACGAACGGGTAATACGAGGTGCTGGGGCTGGTACCGCCGACAGCCGGCTGCGCATGGCAACTGCCGCAACTCGTGGAATTGAAGCCGGGGCCGAGGCCGACGCCTGGTTCGCCCGCCATCAGGCCGTTCACGGAATCAACTTGCAGGAACCGCGCCAGGCCATCCTGGAAGAATTGAAGTTGCGCGGGCGTGAGACTGGAGAGTGGGGTGCCGGCATTCACGGTGCCAGCGCGCGGGCCGGGATCTTGGGCGCCACCCGACGATGGGCCGGGCCCGGAAGAATCGCCGCGCTGGCCATCGCGATTTTGCGCCTGGACGCGCAGCGTGGTGGCCAGCATGAACAACGTTAGAACGGAAATGAACAGAGATCGAGCGAAGCTTGTCATCAAAACCTCCTTTGGCCGGGCCGCGGGAGAAAATGGACACACTCCCGGTTACTGTTATTCCGAAGTTAAATGCTGGGGAAATAACTTGTGGAACGACCAAGACTGCGGTTCGCGTCGGTGCATCGAGAGTACGCGAACTTCAATTCTGTGCGAGAGGGTAGTGCGCGGGAACGGCGCGGTCAATGCGTTTGAAGGACAGTATTGGTACAGGGCAAAACTGCGGGCGAAAGGCGTGGTGATGCGAAGGGTGACGTTGAGGATGAGTTAACAGTTGAGAGTTGAAAGCCAACCGAGAGTGCGTTTCCACCGCGGAGAAGGCAGAGAAACGTAAAAGATTTAGTACAGAGGGCACAGAGAAAGTCGGGGGTAAATCGGAGAAAGAAAGAATTACCGCAGAGGCGCAGAGGAAGGCACGAGAGATCCCTGCCTGCGTCAGGCAGGCTTCACCCGCTTTCGCGGGTTCAGGATGACGATGGGAAGAGGCGCAAGGGGCCTGGAGAAAAACAAGGGCGATTCGGCTGACGTGGTGGCAAGTAGGGGCGCAGCCCTTCGATTCGGCACTGCCGAATCTCAGGATGCATCGCCCTGCGGGGCGATTCACAAGCAGCGCCCCTACCGAGTCGGATCAGGAGTGGCGAGAAGTTACTTGGGAGTCAGGCTAGCGGGAGGCGGCGAGTTTGCCGAAGAGTCTGCCGAAGAGGCTCTTTGATTCGCTGGATTTGCGGTCGCGGTTGCCATTGTAGGCGTTGAAGTCGCGGCCGGGGACGCGCGTGGGGTCGGGGGTGTGCGGCGCGGCGGTCTTCTCGACGTGCTCGGGAAGAGGAGCGAGGAGACGGACGACGTGGCCGAGGCGTTCCTGTTTGTAGGGCTTGGCCATGCAGACGATGGCACCGAGTGAATGTGCTTGGGAATAATCACTGGGGTACGCGGAAAAAGTGGTGAGGACGACGGGCACATTGCGCAGGCGCCAAGTGGCTTTCACGTGGCCGCAGAGGTCGTAGCCGGGGCGCTCAAGGCCTTGGCCTTCGATTTCGGCGACGAGGAGCGAAGGAGTGAATAGATCCAGCACTTCGCGAGCCTCGGTGGCGTTACCGACGGCAATGACGTCGTAGCCTTCATTTTCGAGGTACATCTTCAGGCATTCGCGGAGCTGCGTGTCGGAGTCCACAGCGAGCACCATGGGCTTCTTGGCAGGGCCAGCGCTGGTTTCGGTTGGGGCCGGCGGCGCGTAGATGTCATTTTCTGCCGCCTGCTGCGCAGCTTCGAGCGCAGCAGAATGATCTTCAACGGTCGCGGCTGCGAAGGTGATGGCTACGCCGCGGAGCCCGTCGCCTAGCTCCGTGATGCGCACGACGCGGCCCTTCTGTTCGTTGTGGATCGCCTTGGGCGATTTGCTATAGGGGAATACGACGGCAACCTGCATGCCGCGCGAATAACAATCGAGCTGGGTGTGGAAGAGAATTCCGGAGCGCGAAACGTCGAAGGTGGTGGCAATTTCCTGGTTGCCGGTGGACTCAGCGACCACGGTGCGCACGCGAATCGGGGCGGAAATTAGGGCGCGGCGTTTCTGACGGCGATCTTGCGGGCGCTCGTGAGCGGAGGATCCGGAAGCTGGCGGCGTGTGGTGGCGCTGCTCGGCGACGAATTCCTCTGCGACAGCGCTCATTTCCGCGACGACTTGTTTCGTAGCGACTGCGGAGGCGCAGGCTTCCGCGTCGTCGGCGCAGGCGGCGGCATCGCCGCAATTGCCATCCGCGGATTCGCGCGCGGATGCGGCGATGGCTTCCAAGTCCATGACTTCGGTGAGAAATTGTGCAGGCGGCCGAACGCCGGCTACAGGCTTTTCAACTATGAAGAGTTCCGCGCGACGAGCGTCAGGGGATGATGTGGCGATTATGGTGGTCTCATCCGGCAAGCTCGAGGCCGGCGCTGCGACGACGTTGAAATTTTGGTTGTGCGCGGCGCAGTCGATGGTCTGGAGCAAGACGGCCAGGACGTCTTCGGTCTCGACAGTAAAGGCTGCGGATTTCGGAGCGAAACTTAGCAAATCATGATTTTCGGAGGCTGTATCGGCCTCCAAGGATCGGTCAGCGCACGCTGCTGCAGGAATTGCGCCCGTGTGGAGTTCGTCAAGGAAGGCGCCGGTGGATGAGTTGTACATTGCGGCGAGACAGGCGCTGAGGTCTGCTTCGAGGAATGCGGGAAAGTCCAGTTCAGCGGCCGGCCGAATGGCCAGGTTGGGCCCCCGGTTCGACCTGGAACGGAACATTCTGGACGCCTTACTCATGCGGTGCGAGCCTCAGGTCGGAAGGCTGTTCCGACAGGTTGAGAGTACGCGGCGGAGCAGAACGGCACACTAGGGTAAAGGTCACATTCTTATAGTACTTCAGGTGGCAGGAGGTTTTAGTACTAGCGAGGACCTTTTGTAACACATTGATAATAGGCGTTTTGAATTAGGGCGGGAGAATCTAGGGGAGGACTGCGAAAGCCGTTTTGGGAAAAGCAAAATCCAGAGTTTTCGTCGAACGAGAAGTGGGAAAAGTGGGTTTAGGAAGAAGGCAGTGGCTAGTGAGGAGTGGCGAGTGGCGAGTGTCTAGAAACAGCTACGGCGATTCTCCTAGCGGTTGACGCGGACGTCGCTGGCTAGGTCGCGTTCCTTTCGATCTGGAAGAGTGCCCTCGAGCGGGAGGCGGAGTTCAACGACTAAGCCGCCGTCGGGGCAATTTTCGGCGGTTACGCTGCCGCCGTGAAGGCGGACGGCGCGGTCGGTGATGGAGAGGCCGAGGCCCGAGCCGCCCGAGGAGCGATCGCGCGAATCACCGACGCGATAGAAGGGGAGAAAGATGTCGCCGAGAGAATTTTCCGGGACGCCTTCGCCGTGATCGCGAACTCGGATTAGGGCGTAGCCGGTGTTTTCGCCTGAGCCGTTTTCAACGGTGACATTTACGGCGGTGCCTTCGGGGGTATAGCCGACGGCATTGCGAACGACGTTTTCGATGGCGCTGGTGAGAAGCTGGCGATTGCCGGAGGTGCTGCAGGCATCCACGTGCACGAGGCGGACACGGCGCTGCAGGCTCTGGGCTTCGAATTCGGCGTCGGCGACGACGTCGCGGACCAAGGCCCCCAGATCGATTGATTCGTGACCGATATTTTCGCTGCCGCTTTCGAGACGGGCGAGGCGAAGCAGGCTGCCGATGAGTCCGTCGAGGCGGCCGGCTTCGAGCTCGATACGGTCGAGACCGCTGACCGATTCGGGGTTGGCGCGCAGGCGGGTGAGGCCGAGCGCAACCGTCAGGCGAGCGAGAGGCGAGCGGAGTTCGTGAGAGATGTCCGCGATGAGGCGGCGTTGCGAGGAGATGAGCGCTTCGATCTGTTCTGCCATATGATCGAATTCACGGCTGAGGTCCGCGAGTTCGTCGCCGCGGTTTGCAGCGCTGCCGCCGACGCGAGCGCCGAGATGGCCTGCGGCAAGACGATGCGTGGCAGCGCGAATGTGGCGAATTGGGGCGGTGATGTGGCGGGCGAGCCAGAAGCAGACGAGTCCAGCGATCAGAAAAACGATTGCTGCGCGGATGAATTGAGTTTCAAGAGGAGCGCGCAGGGCGTCGGCGGCTGACTCGACGGCGGTGCTCATGACCAGCACGTAGCGGCTGCCGGTTGAACCGATGGTTCTGCGGGCGACGAATTTTGTGCCGTGGGTAATGACTATTTTCGTTTCATCGGTTTGCAGCGCGGTCTGGGCGAGGGCTTCGGCTTCGGGCGGCGCGGGTTGCGAGAGAATTTCCTTGCCTTCGTCATCGAAGAGGTAGGCCTGGGCGTGCAGGGTGGTGTCGAGCGAGGCGAGAAAATCGGAGAGGGCGCCCATGCCGTGATCGTCGAGCACGTCTGCGGCGCGCGCGGCAACGAGCGGGGTGATGGTACGGTCGGATTGCGCGGTGCGGCTGGCGGTGAATTGCGACTGTGTGGTGACGACAGAAAGAATCAGCGTGCCGCTGACGAGCACCATCGCGAGCCAAAACCAGAGAAAAATCTTCAGGAACAAAGTGCGCAAATGCGGTTCACCCGTTAATACGAATTCCCCGGCAAGACATAAATATAGCCGATATTGCGGATGGAGCGGATGCGTTCGGAACCATCGGGCGACGGGCCTAGTTTTCTGCGGAGATTGCTGATGTGCACATCGAGCTTGCGATCGGAACGCAGGAACTGGTTGCCGAGGACGCGCTTGCCGAGTTCATCGCGGGCGATTACCTGACCCGGCAGCTTGGAGAAAGCGGCCATTAATTCGAACTCGACGGAGGTCAGCGGGACGGCACGGCCATTGTGGCGAACGAGGCGAGCGCGCGAGTCTACTTCGAGGTCGCCGAGAATGGTGCGATCGGGAGAAGGCGCGGAGGTGGCGCTGGTTGGCGCGGTGGTGGTACGACGCAGGACGGCATGGATGCGGGCGGCGAGTTCGCGGGGATTGAAGGGTTTGGCGAGGTAATCATCGGCGCCGATTTCGAGGCCGACGATGCGGTCGACGTCATCACCGTGAGCGGTGAGCATGACGACAGGGATGGTGGAGGTGGCGCGGATCTTGCGGAGGACCTCGAAGCCGCGCATGCCGGGGAGCATGACGTCGAGAACGATGAGGGAGTAGGCGCCGGAGAGAGCGCGGCCAAGGCCGACGCTGCCGTCGTGGACGGCTTCGGCGCGAAGGCCTTGGGAGATGAGGTATTCGGAAACGAGTTCGCAGAGCTCGACATCGTCATCGACGATCAGAATGCTGGCTTCGAGCGCTGGGGCTGCGTTGTCCGACGGCATGGGAGGCGTCATAGAACCTGTCACCGCGGCAGGGAGCGGAACCGGGTGAGGGAACCCGGGTGCCAATTCTAGTCCATTTTGGTGGGGGTGCAACTGGAAGTAGGGAGGCAGCGCGGGCCGAGGTGTGCGGCTCATCGAGGTAGAGCGTGCGGCACGCGAATCGATGGCGTGCCAATTGATTGACACGATAGGTACTGGCGGAGAGAATGCGGCGGCGAACGCGGTGGATGGCGAGAGATAAAGCGCGCGGTCGCTCCGGGGGATTAATGCCAGTTGACGAGACGTGGAGATCGATCATGCTCCCGGTTGCGGCCGCAAGCCTGCTGTTGCTGCTGCTGACGGCCGTCCCGGGCGGCGCGGCGAGAGAGAAAGCGGCGGACCAGGCGGACACGCGCGGCGCGGGCGCGGCAACGGAGGTTCCGAGTGAGCGGCCGGGTCGCGCAGCGAATCTGGTGCTGAGTCAGCAATCGAGTCAACCATCCGCGGGGCAGAAACCGGGGCACATCGTGTGCCCGGTGACGGAGGCGACAAACCCACCGCTTTCCGCAGCATTGTTTACGGCGCAGGCGCTGTACCGCAGTGGGAAATTTGACCAAGCTATCAGACTGTACAACAAAGTGGTGCCGAGCGGCGGCAGCGAGGCTGCGGCAGCCTACGCAGGTTTGGCGCGCGTTTATTTGAAACAGAACAAGGTGGCGGAGGCGTACGACGCGGCGACGAAGGGAGTGGCGCTGGCACCGGATCGCGCGCCGGCGATGGTGGCGTTGGGTGAGGTGTATTACCGGCAGGGAAGGCTGGGGGACGCAGAAGAACTGTTTTATAAGCCGCTGCGCAACTGCAATCTGGACGCGCGTGCTTTTCTGGGGCTGACGCACATTTATTGGGTCACGCTGAATTTCAAACGCGCCAAGGACAACATTGAGCAGGCGTTCAAGATCGATCCGGCGGATCCGGACATTCGGCGGGCGTACATGTGGACGCTGAGCGGTGCGGAGAGAGCGAAATTCTTGAAGGACTACCTGGCTGGGGCCAACAACGACGACGGCGAAGCGCGGGAAAATTTGGAGCACGAGTTGGCGATGATCGAAAGTGAAAGCAGCGACCAAGGGCACAATTGCCGAATGGTGACGAACGTGGCAAAAACAGAAACGCGAATGGAGCCGTTGCTCTATGACCCGCGGAATATTCGCGGTTACGGCTTGGTGGTGAAGCTGAACGGAGTTTCGTCGCGGCTGATGCTGGATACGGGCGCTAGCGGAATTCTGGTGGACAGCAAGATCGCGGCCAAGGCAGGAATCAAACCGATCGTAAATGAGAAGATCCAGGGCATTGGGGATAAGGGAGGGATGGCGGGGTTCGTGGGATTCGCGGAGAAAATTCAGATCGGCGAGCTGGAATTTCAAGGCTGCATCGTGGAGGTTGCTTCCGGGCGGTCGGTGCTGGGAGACGATGGGCTGATCGGCGCTGACGTCTTCCGGCAGTTTCTGGTGGATATTGACATGCCGAACGGAAAATTCAAATTGAGCCCGCTACCACCGATTCCGGACGAGCCGACGACGGGAACGAGCCTGGATACGGAGTCGGCGGCGGTGCGACATTTTCGCGATCGCTACATTCCGCCGGAAATGAAGGATTACACGCCCATATTTCTGTTTGGACACGACATGCTGATACACACGCGGGTGAACGATTCTGCGCCGAAATTGTTTTTGATCGATACGGGATCGTTTGACGATACGCTTTCGCCGGCAGCAGCGAAGGAAGTGACGAAAGTCAATCGCGACGCAGACACACAGGTGAAGGGGTTGAATGGCAGCGTGAAAGACGTGTATCGGGCGAGCAATGCGAAGCTGCAGTTCTCGCATTTTTCTCAGAAGCGGCAGGACCTAATAACGTTTGACCTGGCGAACGTCAGCAATTCGGCGGGCACGGAAGTTTCCGGGGTGCTGGGATTTGCGATGCTGGTGCTGCTGGACATGAAGATCGACTATCGCGACGGGCTGGTGGATTTCACGTATGGCGGAGAAAAGTTTCATTGAGGAGGGGGAAGAGAGCGCGGAGTACTTGTTCGATAAGGCGGGCGATTTAGGGGCTTGTACGAAAACGTACAAATCGGTAGAATTGTATGAAAACGTACAAGGTGGAAGAAATGGTTGAAAGAGGGTTTGCGGTGTTGATCGCGGATGTGGTGGGATCGAGAACGCGGCGCGATCTGCGGGCATTGCTGGGGCAGCGGCTGGAGAGAGCTTCGCGCGAGCATTTGCGCGGGAAAAGCATCCGGCTGCCGTACGCAATCACGGCGGGCGACGAGTTCCAAACGATCGTGGAATCCTATGGGCGGGTGCCGGAACTGATTTTCGATCTGCGGGCGCTGATGTGGCCTTTGCGGTTGAGGATTGGGATCGGGATCGGGAGAGTGCCAGGACAGCTGCGCGGGCCGGTGAACCGGCTGGGAGGCGAGGCGTTTCAGTTCGCACGCACGGCGCTGGAAGGGGTGAAGGAAGGCGGGGGGAATAAGTTCAGGGTATTGACGGGGTTCAAAACGAAGGACGCGGTGTTCGATGCGACGGCGAATTTGATTTACGCTTTGCAGGATACCCTGTTGCTGAAAGTGACCGAGAAGCAGTGGGAGACGATTGCGGTGTTCCGGAAAAAGCGCCGGCTGCAGACGGCGGCGAGAGCGATGAGGCTGGATGTTTCGACGGTGTCACGGAATTTGAAGAGGGGATATTTCTGGCAGGTGGAGCAGACGATGAAAGGGATGAAGTTGTTGATGGAGGAGCGCTGGGGGTAGGTTGTACGAAAACGTACAAGAACGGACAATTGTATGAAAACGTGCAAGCGGTGAAATAAGATGGAAATTCTGACGAGAACGATTTTGGCGCTTTTGTTGGGTCATTTGCTGACGGACTTTGTGTTTCAGACGACGGCGCTGGTGGAGTTGAAGAAGAGCGGGCGCGCGATGGGATACGTGAAACATGGAGCTATTTATTTGGCGTGCGCGGTGCTGTTGACGGGATTTTTCGTGCCGGCAGTCGCGTATTCGTGGAGATTTGTGGCGCTGGCGGTGGCATTGACGCTGGTGCATCTGGCGATCGACGGAAGCAAGATACGGTGGGCACGACGCACGCCGCTGGCGGAGGGGACGACGGGATTTGTGGTGGATCAGGGGATGCATTTCGTGACGATCGTGGTGGCAGCGTGCTGGATGGCGCGAATGGAACCGGCGGGCATTTTGCTGCATGGATTGAACCGGCTGCAGACGCCGAGCAATCGCGTGCTGTTGGCGATAGTGGTGTATGTGGCGGTGATATTCGGAGGGGGATACCTGATCCGGTTCATGACCAGGCCGCTGCTGAAGCATTTGCAGGCGGGCGAATCGCGCGCGGAATTGAGCAATGCGGGGATGTACATCGGGTGGCTGGAACGATTTTTGGTGATGACCGCGTTGTTTCTGCATTCGCCTGCAACCGCGGGGCTGATTCTGGCAGCGAAGTCAATCGCGAGGTATCCGGAGTTCAAACGCGAGCAATTCGCGGAATATTTTCTGATTGGGACGCTCTTGAGCATATCGGCGGCGACGGTAGGGGGCGTGATTTTGCTCCGAGCGTTTTACGGAAGTTCAGCGCTGCCGCAATAGTGGCTTGCGGAAGGGGCTGCACGGCGGTTCGCGGCAAAATGGCGGCGGGGAGCGCGGTTTGCGGCAGCGATTGCGGGTGTGACAGCGGATGCGATTGATGTAAGATGATCCGCGGTTTATGGGGTGCGGGGCTCGCGGAATTAGCAATTGACGTGCAACCGAATCTTGCGCGCTTACCTCTAAGCATTGGAACTTTTTCTATCTGAACGGGAATACTGGAATCCACGTGTGTGTCCGAGAATGAAGTGGCGGATGCGACGCAGGGGAAGAGCAGGCCGAGGGAAATGACCAGACTGCAAAATGGGAATCGGGTGACGCGCACGACGGCGGGAGCTGGAGCATCTCGGAGTGACCGGGAAATGACGGGTGGTGCCAATCTAGGTAGGATGGAAGCACGAAGGGAAGGCTGCTCGATGCGGAAGGGAATTCGCGGCTTGTTGCTGTTGCCGGTGGCGCTGGCATGTTTGATGGCGATTTCGTCTTGCGGCGGCTCCGCCGTGGGCACTGTAACATCGGTAACGATTTCGCCGGCCTCGGCGACGGTGCAAATTAACGAGCAGGCAGAGTTCACTGCGCAGGTGGCGGTGAACAGTTCTTCGACCTCTACCACGACGACGGTCGTGACGTGGTACGTGAACGGAGTGGCGGGTGGCAATTCGACGACAGGAACAATCGGGGCTTCGACGCTGGACGCGCTGGTAGGGGTTTATACTGCGCCCGCGGTGGTGCCGAACGTCAACAGCGGGCAGGTGAATATTACGGCGACGACGCCGCAGGTGCCGGGCTCGACGACGAACACGAACTTGATCACCTCGAATACCGCCATAGCAACGATTGGCATAGGGACGGGGCTGTCGGTGAACCCGTTGACCGCAAACGTTCCGGCGGGCGGAGCTCAGCCGTTTACCGCGATTCTGAATAACGTGGCCACTAATCAGGGTATAACCTGGACAGTGGCCTCGACCGCGGGCGGAAACATCGGCACGATCAGCCCTACAGGGATTTACACAGCGCCGCCGTCGCCGCCGCCGGGTAACACGGTTACGATCACTGCGAACGACGGAACAACAACGGCGACGGCCACCGCGACAATTTACTTTACGAATGCTTCTCTAGCTGGGCCGTTCACGTTTTCCTATTCCGGCAACGACAGTGTAGGTTTTGTAGCGGTAGCGGGAAGTTTTGTCGCGGATGGACAGGGCAAGATCATGAGCGGTGTGGAAGACAGCGACAGCTTTTCGACCGGCGTAGCCAAGCAGGTGCCGATCAAGGGAACCTACACGGTGGGCGCGGACGGGCGGACGTCGGTGAGCATTAGTGTGGGGACTGGCTCGGGAGCGGGGCAAGGAACCACACAGACGTGGCAGTTGGCGATGGCTAACTTCCAACACGGCGAGCTGACGCGCTTTAATGCCGGAAATACGGGAAGCGGCACCGTGGATCAGCAGAATTTGAATGGTTTGACGACTGCACTTACAGCGCTTAATGGGCCATATGTATTCAGAGTCGCCGGAGCTGATGCGGCATTTTTCCCGGAAGGGATGGCGGGGAAGTTCTCGGCGAACGGTGCCGGGCAGATTACGGGCGGGTCCCCGATTCTGGACGTCAATAACAGCAGCAATCCCGCGGGCAGAGTTTCGACCGAAGACCGCAGTCTGACGGGAACATACACGATGGACACGACGTTTCCTGGGAGCGGGCGAGGCACGATGACACTTTCGAGCACTTCGACGGGGTCGATGCAGTATGCTTTTTACGTCGTGAATACGGCGGCTGCCGAACAGAGCACGCAGTTACATTTGGTGGAGATCGACACAAACAACTACCTTGGCGGCGACGCTTATGCTGCTCCCACGGGGAGCTCGTTCAATGCCGCGAGTCTTCCTAGCGGCAACTACCCATTTACAGTGGGCGGGACGTCGCCCACCGGCGCATATGCGGAAGGCGGAGTCTTCGTTTCGAGCGGCAGTGGCGGGACGAGTGGGGTCATTGACAGCAACAACGCGGGGACTGTGACGGCCGACAGTACGCTGGGTACTTGCACCTATACCGTGGATCCGACGAGCGGGCGGATTGATCTGCTCTTGAGTTTGGCGAGCGGAACATGTGCGGGTCCGGGCTCAACGACGCAGGAATTCGCGATGTATCAATCGGCGCAAGGACCGGCGGTGATGCTGGAGCTGGACGCGACGGCGATATCGACGGGTTCGGCATTCGCGCAGACAGCGACGATACCGACCGGATTCACGGGAAGTTTTGCGTTTGCTTTGGCGGGGCAGGGAATTTTTCATAATGCGCCGGCAAAGTATCAGCAGAATTTATCGGGGCAGTTGACGTTGGACGGACTCGCCTCTGTATCGGGAACGATAGACATTAACAACTTCAACGCGGTTTTCCCGCCCGATCCGATCTTTGTGACGAACACGATTCTCAAGGTGCCGGATGCGACCAGCGGGCGGGGCACGGCGGTGATACAGGGAATGAACCCGAACGTCACCTACAATGTGGCCTACTATGTTGTGAGCGCGGATACGGTTCTGCTGTTAGACACAGACACGACTCGGGTGCTGATCGGGACTATCACTTCGCAGTTTTAGCCAGACGCAGCGGACGGGTCTGAGACCCACCCCTAGCGATGCGAACGAAGGACCCGGCCGCTTCGTTTGGGCTGCTAATTGATCCTGCCAGTCTCTCTACTCTTTCCCTGATTTTCCCGGCTGGCCGCCTGGCAGGGAGCCGCCCTTTGGCTCCGTGGGTTTGGCGGCAGCCGTGGCGGAACCGTTGCCGCCGTTTCCTGCGAGATAGCGCATTGCGGTGGCTGCCAGGCCGTCGAGCGGACCGCCGCCGTTTGAGCCACTGGTGACGAGGATGTCAGGCACGAATTTCGTAGTGCCTTCGGACAGCGCCGAAATCACGTTGACGAGCGCTGTGGCATTGGAGCCGAGCGCACGGACTTGCGCTTCGTACCCGCGGGCGCGAGCGAGGCCCACAGCTTCGACTTCGGCGCCGCGTGCGGTCCCCGTCTGACGAATGAATTCCGCCTCGCCGCGCGCTTCTTCCGTACGGGCATTGGCGTTATTGGTTTTGATGTCCACTCCCACTTTGGATTTGGCCAGATCAGCCTGCATTTCGGCGGTGCCCTTGGCGTTCTCCATGGCGATGCGTTCATCCTGCGCGGAGCGCTGCTTGCGATAGGTGTCAATTTCCTGGTTGGCGATTTCGCGCTGGGTCAGGACTTTGACCAGTTCTTCGGGCAGGATGACGTCTTGAATGTAGACACCGCGGGTTTCGACGCGGTATTGGTCGAGTTGTTCTTTAATGTGTTTGAAGGCCTCTTCCTGGACTTGCTGGCGAGTTTCGATGAAGCGAACGGCCGGCATGCTTTGCAGTTTGTCGCGGAAATGATTGCCTACAGCTGCTTGCAGGACTTCGTTGACGAGGTTCATCATCGTACCCACCATCGAAATCACACGCGGCGCGTTGGTGTCAGGAACGTGAATTTGAACCTGCAGGTCAATCTTGAAGACAAATCCTTCATTACTTTTCGCGACGATCTGTGAGAGCTGTGCGTCCAGGTTGTGGGCTTGGGAAACTTCATCGGCCCAATTCAGAGTAAGGATGGAGGTCGGAACGATCTCCGCTTGATAGCAGCGGGGATTGAGTGGGTATTTTCCTGTGCGCAGTGGCTCCTGCCAAATACCGCGGTGCCCGGGGCGGACCAGCGAGCCGAACTTAAAATCGGTGCCGGACATATCCTGCGTCGGTAGACCGACGTAAGCCTTTATAACGGCGACCTGCCCCTGTTGTACGACCATCATCCCAACCATCTCGACGCCGACCAGGAAGGGATTGAGTGTGTAGGCGCCGTAGAGCAGCGGATCATGCTGTAAGCCGATGCGCCCACCGTTATCGAGGAAGGCCTGAAAATCCTGGTAATTGTTGTGCAGATTGTTTTTGTTCCCGAGGAGCACTTCGATAACGTCGCCGTCGGTAGCTTTGTCGTTTTCCATCTTGTTGATGTCGGCAAAACCGCCTAAGCGGCTGGCGATGTCGCCGGAGGGGAGGGGGTCTCCCTCGTAGGTTGTGACGATACCGACCATGTCCGTCAGGGCGCCATCTTTGCCGCAAGGTTTGGGCTCGATGCGCAGCAACTCGAGTTGCTCGGGACGAAGGCCGAAAGCTTCGGGGGTGAGTCTTCCCATTTTTGAGGAGCGCGAGCGGAGCTCTGGAGAAATCGGGAGCCCGTATGCCTGACTCTTGGTGACTACGAGAAAGCCGACGGGATGAATGGGTGCGAGGGTGCCGGGAGAAAAGACCGGGCGCTGCACGCCCTTTTGTCCGCCGCCGGTGATGAAGGAGCGCAGGTCGGCGAAATTGCCGAAGGACTTTTTGTAGACGGCCGACTTCGCGCCAATCGGCAGAGAGGAGCCAACTTGGGCTATGACAACGCCGATTTCTCCGGCGGGAATCTGTACCCAGGGGAATTTTTGAACTTCGTAGAGCAGCCACGGCTTCCAGCGCATTCCGGGCAACAGCAGATCCGCCTGGTAACCCGCTTCGCCCTGGAAAGCGATCACGTTGTCGCCGGAGAGCTTGCGCGCCGAGACACGTTTCAGGACCAGGCCTACTTCCGAGGGTCCGACGCGATGGTAGGACATCAGGATGTAGGCGACGATCGCTATAACGCTGACCAAGATCCAGGTAACCACCGGGATACCAAGTAACATGGGAGTTACTCCTTGAGATTCGTGCACATCCTGCCCTTGCAGTTTGCGGTTGTCAAGCAGGCGCCGGCGGCGATTGAAAGCGCTACTCCTGGTTCCGCGAGGGATTGTGGCGACGGGCGAAACGTGGTAATGTAGGGATGCGTTTGTTGCTTTATGGTTCGTTTTTGACGCGCGCGGGGAACGGCTGCCGGAGAAGCGTCCGACGGCTTTTTTTTTGCGCGGGGCGATGCGAGCAGGGCAGCAGGCAGCTTTCCAGGTGGCTAAATGCCACCTGATGAATAATTTAGGAGCAGTTTCCGTGAGCAGAGAGCAAGGTACAGTGAAGTGGTTTAACGCGGCCAAGGGTTACGGGTTCATCCAGCGCCAGTCGGGCGAGGATGTGTTCGTGCATTTCTCCGCCATCCAGTCTGAGGGTTACAAGTCCCTCAACGAGGGTCAGGCGGTGGAATTTGAAGTGAAGCAGGGACCGAAAGGTCTGCAGGCGGAGAACGTAGTCGGCCTGTAAGCCAGCCGAATTCCTCAGTTCGAATTTGGTTTTTAGACGGCACGAGTTGCAGCAATCGGCGGCGCGCTAATGTTGGGAGTTGCTGAGCGCGCCCGTTGCGGGCTGGTGCTGGGGCCTGCGAAGCGCCGGTCGCGCGCGGTCGCTGGAAGTGTTTCGACTTTCTTGCCCAGATGCGCGTGCGTGTAGCTAGCGGTGCGGCTGGCGCGGTGGAATGATTCTCGGAGGGGCGTACCCGGCCGTCGTCCCTTACGAGAGCAGACGTGGGGCAAACTTCTGGCAGGACGTTGCGGCGGGCGGAAGCGCGTCGCGACGGTGCAGGTCTTTCGAGTCGAAGTCATAATCATCCTTGGAGGGAGCTGTGCAGACACTGGTCGAAGGGCAATCAATACGTCATGAGCAGTACGGAATGGGAGTGGTGACCGAGTCGAACACCGAGCGCACTACGATTGATTTTGACGATCACGGTGTGAAGAAGTTTGTTACCGCAATCTGGTCCGCTGAGCTGGTGGGGGAGCCACCCGCCACGCCGCCGACAAAGCGCCGTGGACGCCGCAAGTCCGCCAAGAAGGCTTAACCTAACTTAGAAATCTTGAACATCGCTTCCGGGCCGATTGGCCCGGGGGCGGTGGTGTGTTTATTGCCTCCGTTTCGCCTGACGTGAACCAAGGTAACGGCGGTTGGGCAGGCTGTCCAGGCACGTGGGGTGTTTGCTGTAGGGCCAGTGGAAGGGCTTCTTTTTGGAGCGGGATGCTGGCACACTCGATGAGAGACGATGCGTGCGGAGCGCGGGCCATATGACCGTTGGAGGAAAAGGATCGAAGGCTTTCGTGGTGGCGGCAACGCTGCTGCTGGGGTGGGCGGCTCTGACGCGAACGGTTGGCGCGCAGGTAGCGGCTGGTGCGGCGGCTGGTGAAAGCGCGGCGCGGACGATAGAGCATGGGATCACCAACGGTGTGTCGGTCGAACTGCCGGTGGCGTGGACAGAATTCAAGCCCGGCGACGCACCGGTGGCGTTGGCTCCGTATTCGCCGCCGTTTCATCTTGGCGGGATTCTGGCGCTGCAGAATTCGCAAGCGAGTGCGATCGTGCAATTCGCGACTTCGGATAACCCTCTACTGGGCCACGACGCCAATTGGCTGGACGGACAGTTACACATGCCCAGCGGCTCGGGGATGAGCCTGGTGGATTTTTTGTTTTATTATTTTTTCCCGCCTTCGGCGACGTGTATCAATGAGGCGATGGCGAATAACGCGCAGGCAAGCTTCGCGCCGTCGCCGAACAGCAGTTCTAGCGATGCGCCGCCGGTCTTGCAGGTGTCCTATGCTTGCCGGCACGACGTGACGCTGGACGGTTTTTTTGGGGCGCAGGTTAGCTCCGGAATTACGTTCGTGCAGACGAATGAAGGGCCGCGGGCTTATGGAATGACGGCGCAGTTTTATCTGGCGCCGATGGAGCGGGTCTCGTCGCCGGGGATGACGTGGTACGTGTTCTCGGCGCAGCGGCTGAGCCCGATCACACCGGGAGCGTCGGCCCATTTCAATTTGCCTGGGAGTTTGCAGGGAGCGCAGGCCGAGTTCTACTGGGCGATTGGCGCGGTGGGTTCGTTTCCGTGGGTGAATGATGGCAGCCGACCGAACCAGCCACTGATCCACATGGCGTATGCGGGAGTTGCGTCGGGTGGAAGCAAGCGCGCAGAGTTCATGGCGATGCTGCAGAAGGTGCAGGCGCGCGGAGCGAGCGCGGTTGGCGGGCAATAGAGTGCCGCCCAAGGGGCGTGCGGTGTTGCATCCCGACGCGTTTTTTTTGCATCCGTATTTGCACACGGGCGAGGCTGATTTAGAGGAGCGTTGATGGGGTTTTTGGTGATGGTTCGGCTCGAATGGATGCATTCATAGGGCGAGGATGAGTAAGACGATGAGAACGACGAGGACATTTAATTCGACCATCGATGCGATCTGGATTTTGACGCGGAGCGTTGCGGTTGGCGCGATTTTGTGCGGCGCCTGCGCAGTATTTCCGCACGATGCTGCGGCGCAGGCTCCCGCGGGACCGATCCGGCCGGCGGCGGATGCGGGGGATTCGCGTGCTGGGTCGTCCGGACCGGCGGTGCAGCCAGAGATGGTGATACCGGACAAGAAACAGCTGTTCGCGTCGTGGAAATTTAATGTGGATGAAAGCGACGATGCGCAGGACAAGATGCGGGAAGCGCGCGGGACCAATGCCGACAATCCGGCTAACCCGCGAGGCGGCGGTGGAAACGGGACGGGGATTCACATGGGTGGGATCGGTTCACCGTATCCCGGTGGTGGCGGCAATGGCGGTGGAAGCGGCGGCAATCCCAGGAACGGCGGAAGCAAGAACGCCGATAGCGATTACGACCGGCAGCAGTTGCAGGAATTGTTGAATCCGGCGGGAAGCATTACGCTGGCGATGAAAGATACTTCCGACGCAAAGAACGGCGAAGTGCTGTTGACCGATGATGCGGGGCGGCAGCGCGCGTTTTATACGGATGGCCACAAGCTGCAGAAATCGAAAGACGATAAGTATCAGGAATTCGACGCGCACTGGGAGGATTATCGTCTGGTAGCGGATCAGGGCGGAAGTCACGGGCCGCAGATCACGCGTTCCTTTGAGCCGGCGCCTGGCGGGAAGCAGCTTTATGAGATCGTGCGGCTGGAAAGGACGCGCTCGAACGGGCCTGTGGAGATTCGGTTCGTCTATGACCTCGTTGGCGACAGCAACCCTCCTGTGAAAAAACCTTAAAATGCTAGAATCTCGCTTGCGAAGTGATTCTTCGTTCGCAATCGAGAGCCCCTCCAATTGAATACACTGGAATTTACACTGGTGGTCGCGCTGGGATCGTTTCTGGCGGGAATGCTGGGGTCGCTTACGGGATTGGGCGGCGGTGTGGTGATTGTGCCGCTTCTCACGCTCGTGTTTGGCGTGGACATTCGCTACGCGATCGGGGCTTCGCTGGTTTCGGTGATTGCTACTTCTTCCGGCGCGGCTGCGGCGTATCTTCGAGAAGGCTATTCGAATATGCGCGTGGGAATGTTTTTGGAAGTTGCCACAACGGTTGGCGCCGTGAGTGGCGCTTTTCTCGCCGGCCACCTGCACACTTCGATCATCGCGATCGTATTTGGCGTGGTGCTGCTGTATTCGGCTTACGCTTCGACGCAAACCCTTGCAGATCCGCCGGGAGGAATGCCCGCGGATCGAATTGCGACGATGTTACGGCTGGATGGCTCGTATCCTACCGAGCAAGGCCCGAAATCCTATCACGTGCGGCACGTGCCGGCGGGGTTTGGCTTGATGTACGTCGCCGGAATGCTTTCGGGGCTGCTGGGGATCGGTTCGGGGGCGGTGAAGGTGCTGGCGATGGATCAGGCAATGAAGATTCCGTTCAAGGTTTCGACGACGACCAGCAATTTCATGATCGGGGTTACGGCGGCGGCGAGCGCTGGAATTTATCTACGGCGCGGTTACATTGACCCGGGCCTGGCGATGCCGGTGATGTTGGGCGTGCTGGCGGGAGCGCTGGTGGGCGCGAAGATTTTGCCGGGAGCGAAAGTGCGGACTTTGCGGATTGTATTTGGAGTGGTGATCGCGGCGCTGGCGATTGAGATGATTTTTCAGGGCGTGCGGGGAAAATTGTGATGGCCGGCGCGGATGGGGGGGCGGCGATGGGCGAAAGAGTGGACGACAAGAGAGTCGAGATATTTCTGGGGAAGCTTTTGCGCTGGGGAGTGCTGCTGGCGGCGGTGGTGGTTTTCGTGGGCGGGGTGTGGTTTCTGGTGAAATTCTACGGTGTGCCGCAAAGCTATAAGACATTTCGTGGTCAGCCCGCGGAATTGCGGAGTGTGCCGCAGATTGTGCATCAGGCTATGGAACTGCGTCCGTTGGGGCTGATTCAGTTTGGATTGTTGCTGCTGATTGCGACTCCCGTGGCGCGAGTGCTGTTTTCGGTGCTGGGTTTCGCGCTGGAGCGGGACTGGATGTATGTGGTGATCACGTTGCTGGTACTGGCGTTGCTGATCTACACGTTGACGAGCAGAAGTGAGATCTGAGGCCGCGGGTCCGACGCGTTGGCAAGTTGGGGCGCTCCTACCGTGGCTGACGCGGTGAAGTGGCGCCAGGAATCGGGCGAGGCACACATGGCAGACGGCGAAGCGGCGGCGAGCTAGTTTCGATCCATTTGGGAACTCCGTCATTCCGAGGACTAGCATTCGGGAGTTTCGGCTACAATTCGCTGGGGGATGCAGAGCGGTTGGCATAGCTGAGGAGGGTGAGGGGCTTGGCGACGGCTGAATCCGGGGAAGGGAGAATGGCCGGGCGCGTGGCGTTCACTTATCCGGCGTTTGTGCTGTACGAGGTTTCGAAGTTTTTCACCGTGGTCGCCATGGAAATGCAGTCGGTGGCGGTGGGCTGGCAGATTTACGACATCACGCACAGCGCACTGGCTTTGGGTTACGTAGGGCTCGCGCAATTCCTGCCCGGGATTCTGCTATTTCTGGTTTCCGGACACGCGGCAGACCGTTTTGACCGCCGCAAACTTCTGATGCTTTGTTACGCCGGATTCGGAGTGTGTTCGGCGTTGTTGCTGCTGGTGTCTTTGGGTCATTTCAAATCGGTTGGACCGATCTACGGGGTGTTGGTGTTGCTGGGAGTGGTGCGGTCGCTAAATGGACCGGTGAGCCGTGCGCTGCTGCCGCAACTGGTGGCTGAAGAACATTTTCAGAATGCGGTGGCATGGCACTCGACGATTTTTCAGGTGGGCACGATTCTGGGGCCGTCGCTGGGCGGGCTGATTTACGCTCTGTTTCGCGGCCCTTCGTCGGTGTACGCGATTGCGTTCGCGTGCTACTTCCTGGCGATTGCTTGCACTTTGCGAATCCATTTTAAAGCTAAGGCGCGCGAGCGCGAACCGATCAACCTGAAGACAGTGCTTGCCGGCATCGCGTACATCTGGAAACAGAAAATTGTTTTCGGCTCGATCACATTGGATTTATTCGCGGTATTGCTGGGCGGCGCGGTGGCGCTGTTGCCGGTATACGCGCGCGAGATTCTGCATACCGGCCCGTGGGGGCTGGGGATTCTGCGCAGCGCGCCGGGAGTAGGTGCGGGCGCGATGGCCATATTGCTCGCTTACCGACCGCTGCGCGGGCGCGTGGGCGCTACGATGCTGTGGTGCGTGACGGCATTCGGGATTTTTACGATCGTGTTCGGGATCTCGCGAAACCTGATCGTGTCGTTGCTCGCTTTAGTGCTGGTGGGCGCGTCGGATATGGTGAGCGTAGTGATCCGCGTGACGCTGGTGCAACTGGCAACGCCGGATCAGATGCGCGGACGGGTGAATGCGGTGGACATGATTTTCATTGGGGCGTCGAACGAGCTGGGGCAATTCGAATCCGGGCTTGCCGCGCATTGGTTTGGTACGGTGCCGTCGGTGATTATCGGAGGCATCGGGACGCTGATGGTGACGGCGCTGTGGGCGTGGTGGTTTCCGGCGCTGCGGCGGGCGGACAATTTTACGGGCGATGCGGAGGCAGTGCTGGAGGCGGAGGTAGAGCGAGACGTGGCGAATTAACAGCGCCGGCAGTGCAAATCGCGAGTTCTAGAGCGCGATGGAACGTCGCCGTGACATCGATCGCGCACCGAGGTGCGCTGCTACGAAGGCAGAGTCAGCGCGAGCCGCAAAGGCGGATGGCCGCTAAACATTCAAGGGCTAAACGTGCCCGGTCTGCTCAACCTGGGTTCGACGGTGGAACTTCAAACGCAACGTCAAAGACGTCCGGCTAGAAAGCAAAAGCGGGCGGCCGCTGTCCTTCGATCCCGCACTGCGGGATCTCTGGATGAATCGCCCGGTAGGGCGATTCACAAAAGCAATGGCGACGCCAAAACAACGGCTAGGGTTCGACGAGGTGATTGCGAATTGCAAAGCGCATCAGCTCGCTGAAGCTGGAGAAGTTCATTTTTTTCATGATGTGGTTGCGATGACTTTCTACTGTGCGCGTGGAGATGCCTACGGTGGCCGCGACCTCTTTGCTGATCTTTCCGGTGGCAAGCAGCTGCACAATTTCGAGTTCGCGGGCGGTGAGCGGACAGCCGGGCAGGGGATGATCGTTGCTGGCCTCGCCCTCACGCTGTTCGTTGACGAAGCTTTCGACCATGGTCATGGCCAAGCGCCCTGTGAAGAATGGCTTGTGCTGCTGCACGTGACGAATGGCGGCGACCAGTTCGGAGTCAGCGTCTGATTTCAGGACGTAGCCGCGCGCGCCGCTGCGCAAGACTTCGCGGGCAACATCTTCCGAGAAGTGCATGGTGAGAATCAAGATGTCGGTTTCCGGCGATTCGTCGTGGATGGCGCGGGCAGCTTCTAGTCCATTCATATCGGGCATAGTGAGATCGAGAAGCACCAGGTTGGGCTTACCTCTCCTGACGTACTCAACCGCCTCAACGCCCGTGGCGGCCTCACAACAGATTTCAATTCCTGGTTGAGATTCCAACAAGGCGCGCACGCCGCGGCGCACGACGGCATGATCGTCAACCACGAGGATGCGGTAGGGCCTGGGGACCGTCGCTTCTTTAGTCATAGCGTTCTCCTTGAGTACAAATCGTGAAAGTCAGCAACTTCTTGCGGAGATTGAATGACGCGCACTAATTTTGCGCGAGTGGAATGTGCGCATTGGCACGAGCCGGTTGGGTGTCGGAGATTCACGTTGTACTCTCCTCGATGACCAGCGGCAGAGTCACGTGAATGACCGTGCCTTTCCCCGGAGAACTGTTGATGTGGAATTCGCCTTGCAGCTGGCTGACCCGCTCGCGCATACCGGCAATTCCGATACCCAGAAGGGAATTCGTACGGTCGCTGTGCATGGGCGCGGCCATCCCAATGCCATCATCGTGAACCGTAAGGCTGACCTGCGACGGCGAGCGGGCCACGGAGATCTCCACCGAACGAGCTTTAGAGTGTCGGTGCACGTTGGCGAGGGATTCTTGCGCCACGCAGAACAGGGTGAGCTCCACTTCCTTGGGAAGGCGCTGGAAATTTTCAGGGATGCTGAAGTTGACGGCGACACCGCTGCGTTCGGCGAATAATCGGACGTAGGAGCCCAGGCCGACAGTGAGGCCGGCCTCATCCATCAGGGGAGGATGCAAGATCGAGGAAACCGTGCGAACTTCGCGGATGGCATCGCTGGTAAGCGCGCGGCAGGATTTCGTGAGCTCGAGGGTGCGCTGGTCCTGCGGCAGCAGCGAGTCTCCGATCTGTTTCAGGGTCATTTTCAAGGCGGTCAAGGTTTGCGAGGCTGTTTCATGCAGCTCGCGGGCCAGGCGACGCTGTTCTTCGCTGCGCAGAGTCAATAACTGGCGAGAAAGCCGCCGCAGGTCGTCCTCGACGCGTTTCTGTTCGGTGATATCGTGATTGAAACCGACGAAGCGAGTGACCTGGCCAGAAGGATCCGCGAGCGGGACGGCACGAGTGTGCAAGGCACGCACGCTGCCGTCGGGCATAGTGTAGCGGGAAAAATGCTCGAGGGGAGTGTTCAAGGCGACAGCATTCTGGAGGGCGACTTTCGCGGCGTCGACATCCTCAAGGTGCAGCATGGACCACAAATCATCAATGGGAATTGGCCCGACAATGGGCTGGAGGCCCAGCATTCGGAAGAACTCCGTGGAGCAGGTGACTGTGGAGTGGAGAGTATCCATTTCCCAACTGCTGAGTTTGGCGATTTCTTCTGCTTGCGCTAGGAGGGACTCGCTTTTTCGCACGCGTTCCTGAGCCAGTTTCTGCTCGGTGATGTCCTGGGACATGCCGGCGATGCGGACGACGTCTCCGGAGTCGTTGGTAATGGGAACGGCGCGGGAGTGGAAGATGCGTACTTGTCCGTCTGACCGTATAAAGCGCACTTCGTTTTCGAACGAGCGGGTGTACTGAATCAGGTCGGCGACTTCCTGTGTTACGCGCGCGCGATCCTCGGGATGAAACAGGGCGCAGGCGCGCGATAACGGCACGGGCTGATTGTCCGGCGCGAGGCCGAGCATGCGATAGATCTGGGCGGACCAAGTGAAACTTTGCTGTGCAACGTCAAACTGCCAGCTGCCCAGGCTGGCGAGTTGTTCGGCCTGGGCCAGGAGCGATTCGCGCTGGCGGTCCCGCGCTTCGGCAAGACGGAGTTCGGTGACGTCCTGAACGACGGCGAACAGGCGCGCGGATTTTCCAGCTGTTTCGGAAAGAGCTATGCCGCGGATAAAAATATTGCGCTGACGGCCGTCCGGAAGATTGTAACGGCCTTCGGATTCGAACGGAGAGCAATGCTCGACGGCGGATTGAAGGATGCCGCGAACGCGTTCGCGGTCATCGGGATGAATCATGGCGAACATGGTTTCTTCGCTGGGCACGCCGTGTTTGGGATCGAATCCGTAGATGCGGAAGAGTTGACTGGACCAGACGCGTTCCCGAGTTTCGACGTTATATTCCCAGCAGCCGGTTCCAGTAACCTGCTCGGCATGCATCAGGAGCGCTTCTTGCTGCCGCAGCGTCTGCTCGGCGAGGCGCCGCTGGGTGATGTCGCGCGCGAGCAAGCAGACGGAATGCGGCTTCGCCGCGCCACGGCCGACCGCTGAAACGCGCGCCTGAAACCAGCGCCGGCCGGAAGGAGAATCCACGGGGAATTCGATATCCTCGCAAACACCTCGCTGAATGACCCTGCGGAACAGCTTCGAGAAGGGGTGGAAGATTTCCTCGCCAAGGACTTCAAGAGCATGGCGACCGAGAAATTCGGCACGGCGTTCGCGGAGAAGGGCAGCGTTGGGTGTCCAAATGCTCAGGAACCTTCCATCGGCGTCGAGTTCAAAAAGGAATTCGTTAAAGGTTTTAACGAGCGCGACGAAGGGATGAAGAGGATCGCCACGAGCGCTGCGAAGTTCCCGTTGCGGGACAGGGGGGCCCGAATTGGAAAGGTTTTCTTCGGGGAAAGGTACGGGCAAAGAATCGGAATTGTGCTGTCCCTGACGAGAGGGACTGCGCGAGCGCCGCTTCGAAGATTTTGAACGATGTCGGTCCATTTTGATCACGGCTAAGCATTCCGAGAGTATCGGAGTGAGTGGCCGAAAAAAGCCGATCTATTGCCGTGCATACTGCCCACGCCCAGGACGGGGACGTGTAAAACCCGAGCAGAAAGGGAAAGTTACTCCTGTGGTATTAGCGTGTCAAGAATAAAAGACGAAAGCGCGCGCGATGTGCTTTGTCGAGGATCAGTAACATCCGTAGCGCAAAAGCAGTAATGTTCCGAATTGCTACAGATGCTGGGGAGGAGTAGATTTCGGGACCTAGCTGGAAGGGGTAGTGGTAGATAACGTTCTGCGGCGCATCTCCCGATGATGTAAATGGGATTTCGCGGAACTGGTTACTCGCCTCGCACGGGTCGCGCGCGTCAGCTGCCACACCGCACGCCCTGAAAAGCTCCGCGCGTGACTCCGGCGAGGTGAGAAACGGTTACAGATAAGTTTGGGACGCGTTGTTGTGCGGGGCTGTATTTGCATCAGGCGTAGGGCGAATGGCCGTTCGGGGGCACGGTGGGGCGCGTGGCCGGTGAACGAGCAAGTTAGAGAATGCACGGACGCGGTTCGTCCGATTCGGTTGAGGTTAGGCTTGAACCGCGAGTTCCCCTTCCCCAAAGGGGTCAATATGTCTGCAGCTACCGTGCGCATTCTGGTTGTCGGAAATTCCACCGCAAATACTGAATCCATACTGAGGGAACTGGCGAGGTCTGGATGGGAATCACATGCGGTGAAAACTGTGTGCGAGGCCGAAGCAGTTCTGCGCACGATCCGATACCAGCTGACGCTAGCGACTGAAAAACTTCCCGACGGCACAGGGTATGATCTGGCCGCGCTGATCGCGCAACAATCCGGCAATTTATTTATTTCAGTTCCACTGTCAGAAACTTGCCTGTGGTTACCGGTTGTAGAACACGGCGTAAGGTCACTGGGCCAGCGCGCGCTGAATCCGCTGACACTGGCGACGGAGGCGGAGTTCATCTTGCGGACTGCGGACGCGACCCTTGCTCGCGCTGGGCGTGAGGTGGGCGGCGACCATAGTTCGGTCAGTGACGGAATTCGCGGAGAGGTGGTGCCGGCCAGGACCGTAGCGCAGCTCGCGGCGACAGAGCGATTCGGAAGGCAAGTTCGTGAAAGATACGAGCATGGCGACGACGCCGAGAAAAGAGGGCCGATTGCGCCGCGACGGCCGGTGGTACGCGGGGCCCCCATGGCGCGGGAAAACCCTGTGGCGCTGACACGCGAGGGCAGTGCTCGCGAGGAAGCAGCGTTGGGCAAACGCTGGCGTGGATTTTAGGGCCGGCGCGATGAAACCGTCCATGAGAATACCGAAAGCGACCGCGCGAGCCACGCATCAGGAGAACTGCGAAACCCTGCGCGAGCAGATTCCGTTGAGCGACATGTCTGATTGTTTGCTGGCAGTCTATGATGAAGTGTCGCGACGCGCGTTCCAGCGTTGCATTGTACGAGGCGAACAAGAGGGGAGCGACCGGGAAGATTGGAAAGCAGCGGAAAACGATTTATTCGCGAGAATTCCAGTGGACTTTGAAGAGTCGGGCGGAAATCTGTACGCGATGGCGAGTTTACCGGGGTGCGCGGGTACGCAGATTACCGTTGCGGTGGATGAATGCTGGTTATTGATCTGCGGTTACGGGAGTTGGAACGAGCGGACGGGAGTGCCGGATGATTCCGAGGAAGATGCGAGCGAGGACATCGGCGGCGAGTCCGGCAGCTATGGAGACGACTGGGATTTTCATGCCGTCACCTGCGACATACCCGGTGAAATGAGCGATTGCAGGAACCGGGTCGAGATTCCGCGCGAACAGAGTCACGATCGTGATGGCGGCGGGTTCGCGGCACGAGCTTTGAGCGCGCCGCGGCCGTTTTGCGTGGTGCCGCTGCGAGCCAGGGTAGATCCAGGGCGAAGCGTTGCCGTGCTTTCGAACGGACTGCTGGCGATTCGCATGGGAAAAGCGGGGCTGGAAAAGCCGGTTCCACGAGTCGCTTGACGCGGTTCCCTCCTTACCACTTAGTAAGACTCGATGGACCTGATAAGTAAGTCCTCACGTCGATCTGCTTGATCTGTTCACCCATACCCACAACGTAATCCCGGCGATGACTGATACCGCAGCGGCAGTCTGAGCGTTGGACATTCCCAAAAACGAGCGGGGATTAATGCGGATGAACTCGACGAGGAATCGAGCGGCGCCCGTGAGCACCAGGTAGGCCGCGAAAACTTCGCCGGGACGTCTGACGGAAACGGGACTAACGGCTGACTGCGACGCCCGATCTGTATTGCGCGGAGTCTCTTCATGCGACGCAGTCATCCTCCAGAGCCACCAGGCGATCGCGCAGGCGACGATGAATTCGTAGATGGGAGTAGGGTGAACGCGTTCGACGGTGGGGACCAGCCCGTTGGGAAAGCTCATGCCCCAGGGCAAAGAGGTGGGGATACCGTAGTCGCCGTCGCCAGAAAGAAGGCAGCCGATGCGGCCGATGCCATATCCAAGAGCTGCGGCAGGAGAGCCTGCGTCGAAAATTGTAAGGAGCAACACAGAACGTCCGGCGGCTGCGCTGTGCCTGGTGACGAGCCAGGCTACGAATGAGAAGGTGACGAATCCAGCGAGGAAACCACCGAACCACGCGAATCCGTAGAAGCTGAACAGCAAGTGCACGGGATCGGTAAAGAATTCCGCTGGGGATTCGAGCAAGTGGTACAACTTGGCTCCGACGAAGCCTGCCAAGCATGGAAATGAGATGAGGGCTTCGGCTTCGCCGGAATCTTTCGCGGCGATGCCACGACGCGCGAGGTCAGCACGCAGCACGAAATATGCGGCTAACATGGCGCACGCCACCATCAGGCCGAAGGTGGGTATCGTCCAGGGCCAGAACGGGATATGCAGGAAAGGAATCACGCGAAACAGTATAGCGTCAATGTGTGCGAGGACGGGCGGCTGCAAGGCGTGCTGGTTCACTGGCGAGGTGCACCGGGGAAACCAAAAGGAACGGGCGAGCGTCAAATAGTGTAGAATGCACGAGAAGTAGCGGCAGACGTGGAACCACCCTTCAGTCGCCCAGTCGGGTGGAGGGATACAAAATGGCCATGACCTCTCAGTTGTTTGCGGCGTCGCAAGAAAAGTTCCCGTTAGTTCAGTCCAGGCACGGATCGGCAATTCTCAAGTACGGCGCTGCTTTAACATTTCTCGGCGCGTTGGCCCTGGCGCCTATTCCTGCGTTTGCACAACATGGTGGCGGCGGAGGCGGCGGCGGTTCGCACGGTGGCGGTGGTGGGGGCGGAGCGGCACATGGCAGTTTCGGCGGTGGCGGAGGCGCCCCGGCTTCGTCCAGTGGTGGCGGATCTCACGCGAGTGGCAGCAGCAGTAGCAGCGGAAGTGGTAGCGGCGGACATTGGTGGAATCCATTCCACAGCAGCTCTGCGAGTTCGGCGGCGCCCGCGAAGGGTGCGAGCGCGACTCCAGGCCATTTTGCAGCCGGTAACAACACTTGGCAGGAACCGCCCAGCGCCTCAGCACGCGCAGCGGCACGGGTGAATTATTACGGCCCGGCGAATGTGAACCCGTCGCGGCCGTTTGTTCCGCTCACAAGTACGACACGCGCGCCAATTACTACGGCGCATGGGGCGGCGATGGTTGCTGCTGCGCAGCATCCATTTCAGCCTGTACGTCCGGGGTATCCCTACTATCCGTATTACCCCTATTTCGGTTACTACCCGTATTACGGGGGGCTTGGATTTGGCTGGGGCGGCTTCGGGCCATGTGATCCATTCTGGGGATGCTACGGCTACGGATTTGGGTACGGCTTTGGCGGAGGCTTTGGGTACTTCGGCGGACTGGGGTCCTACGGGGGGTATTCGAGCGGGTACGGTCCGGGCTGGACGGATGAATCATCGGAGGGGTCAACGAACACAACGTCTCCCGACAAGCCGAGCTCGTATTTGTATGCTGTGCCGGGAACGGCCAATTCGCAAGCAGCGGATTCCGGCGACGCGGTGCAGCCAGCGCCGGCTGATTCGACCCCGCAGCAAACGTATATTTTGCTTTACCTGAAAGATGGATCGAGTTTTGCGGTGAGCGATTACTGGTTGACGAATGGGAAGTTGCACTACGTCACATCTTATGGCGGCGAGAATGCGGTTGAGGAGGGGCAGATCGACTTGCAGCGCACTGTAAATGAGAACGCTGCGCGAGGTGTGGACTTTAGTTTGCGCCCGGAGCGAGCGCTGAGCGGCGACGCGCCCGCGAAGAATCCGGAACCCGAGAAGCCGTAATCGCACCGGACGCAACTTTTTCACGGCCCCGAGGAGAGATTTGGGCCAACGGTTGGTTCGCGATGCAAGATTTGCCTCCATTTGACTTTCCTGACGCGCACCTGCCTTGGATTATTTTCGCGTAGACACACAACGACTTCGCAAAGTTATGAAACCAGCGTATAAACGTATTCGTCAACCTCGAAAAGTGTAGAGCGCAGCAAGCGAATCGGATGCGGTTTTCAACAGCCGACCACTCATAGCCCTGCTTCCTCTCCTTGATTTACGCACTGCTCGTGGTGTGCTTTCTGATACAGGCGCGCGCCGGCATTTCTGCGTTCGTGAACCGGTGCTGACCGCTGACGTCAGACAGTCCTGTGCATTCCAGCCGGCTTGTAGTTGCTTTCAAGTTGCCTGTGATCTGTGGACCGTGAGAAACGCTGATCTTATTGGAGACACCCGACGATGCCGAACTATTATACGCAAGCCCCTCCGTATTCGATTTTCCCTGGCGATGTCGCGCTAGACTTCAACGCCGAAGCTCTGGCGGCGCGGCAAGCGAGCCAGCAGCTTGCGCTGCCCAGTTATGCTGGTTTTCCGGAGAATAGGCGCACGATTCGCTGGCAGATCCGTTTTGCCACTGCTCCGACTTCGGTGAACATTCAATTGCAAACCGCGATCAACGACCTCGACGCCCAGTACGCTGTCCCCACGGGTGCCGCAAATATGACTTCCACGCTGACGGCGAGAGACAATCTGGTGGCTACCGGGGTTCGCGCGAACTTCGTACGGGCGAAGGTCGTCGCGATTTCCGGGGCTCGGGCGTGACGGTGCGGATTCTCGGATAAGAGTGCGCCCTGCCGCCGATGATGCGCATCGGGCGGCAATTTTCCACGCGAGGCTTCCGGCGCACGGACCTGCAATGGTAACGTCGAGGTATGGGTAAGGCTCACGCAAACGGTGAAGCGGTCGTCAACGGAGACACTGCGCCGGTGTATTGCCGGGCGTATGCGGTCATTCTCACGATCGCATCGCTACTTCTGGCGGCCACTAGTTCCGCTGGCATGACTCGCGTCGCGGCGGCGGGCGGCGCGGGGTGGGTGCAACAGGCGACGGCGGGAGGATCGAACACCGCGCCGCAATCCACCGGCGCGCAGCAGGGAGCGAATCGGGCGGCGGCCGGATCGGCGATGCACAGTATTACCGTGCAATTCGACTACGATTTTACGAAGACGCCCGCGTGCTCGGCAAAAGTGACGACCGCCTGCGTGAAGACATTTGATGTGTACGATATTTCCGGCGAGAAACCGTATTTGCTGTTTTCGATCCCGGTGCCCGCCAACGCTCAAGGGGCCATGAAGGGAATCACGGCTACGAGTCCGCGGATGCTATTCGCGATCGGAAAGCATCGCATCGGCGTTTCTGCGCAGTTGCCGAACGGCGTGAAATCGCCGCCGCGCGACTGCAAAGTGATCATCGAAATAAAGGCGGACAATCCTCCCAGTCCGTCCAGTCCACCCGCTTCTCACTGAAACACGCGCTCTGACCGCATTCGGTCGGGAGCAGATTGTTTCCGCGTGAAGCTTTCTGGTCTGCCCCATGGCAGCGTGCCTAGGATTCGTGCGCTCGCAATTATCCACGAGTGCCTGGACGCGTTGCGTCCGGCAGACGATGAGGCGCGGACGATTACGCCAGGAACGTCGGGACGCGTTGAATGGCGCGTTGATGGGGATGCTGAAGTGTGAAGAGATTCTGCCGTTGAAACTAGAGGAAATGGCGCGGGAACGGAAGAAAAAGCGCCGCAAAAACCGCAAAAAGGCTTCACCTATGTGGGACACGCGCAAAGTCGCGGCGGATGCGGCGCGCTATGGATTGATCTCGCGCTATGCGGCCAGGCGTAGCGGGTTGGTGCGACCTCCTCGAGAACAGCGACGGGCGGAGCGCGTGACCGCGATGGATCCGACGATTCGGGCGATTCAGGCGCGGAAGGCGCAATGGGAAGTAACGCAACGAGTACAGCCTGTTTCGTTCCTGCGAAGGCGGCGAACGTGAGGGAACGGGAATGACGCTAGTAGAAATGTGGCGCAGCTTTGTGGGCACGAACTAAACCCGAGCGCTGGAAAGGGATGTAGCGCGGTTGCGAGCGGAGAATCGCGCGCTTTTGAATTCGATTTTGGGGATCGCGGGCGTAAGACCGATCGCGGTGGCGGCGGACGAGGTTGCGGGGGCAGCGGCGCTGGGATCGGGCCTGGCACAGCCGAAACCCGAACGGGGACCGACTCCCACGGGTAAGCGTAGCGGAGAAAATCCGGCGCGGGTTGAAAGCTCACCGGCGTTGGGCGTGAAGCAAGGCGCCCCGCGCGTCTCTGCTGAACGGGGCATGAGTAGCGTGGCCAGGCCGAGGCGGCGCAGATCCTGGCACCAGATTTATCGGATTCTGGAAATTGACGCCGCGAGGAAGAAGGAAGCAGTCTCGCTGCTGGCCGCACGGTTTTGCAGGCCGTCAGCTCACGAGCGGACGCATCTATTTTCGATTGCCGGTGTTACCTCTTTTGAATGCGGAGGAAACATGCCGTTCATTCGCGGGCGTTATCACATCAATGCGATTGCGGGCGAAGCGCTGGAAGCTGCACGCGAAGCCGAAGCAGCGCCGCCAGCTTTGGAGCACGACGCTACGCAGGCTGACAGCGACGACGGCGGGGACGAATCGGCGTCCGGTTCGGGCAAGGGGCCGATTCACCGCGTCGAAATTGAAGCTGCAGAAGTGGCGCCGGCGCGCTCGGGACGTGCGCAGCGCGGCTTCGTTGCGCACGTTCACCGCGAGGCGATTCTGCCCGACCAGAGCGGACGCGGATTTGTGCAGAGCGCGGCAAGCGGCGATTCGATCGGGTCCGGAGACGTGCCGGGGGCGCGATTCGCTTCCTTGCGCTCGCCGCAGGCGGGGCAGGTGCCGACAGCTGGGAATGCGTCGCGACCGGAAACGCACGTGTTTGCGGACCATCGCGACCTGGTCAACTTCTTGCGCGATCAGTTTGCCAAGTTTTGCGGGCGCGGTTAGCGAAAACGGGCACTTTAAGCCGCGGCGATTCGTTGTGAGTCGCCTCGTTGGGTCCGATGCGGTGATTCGCGCTGACACGCTGGCTGGTCTAGAATAATGGCCAGTGGTTAGTGATTACGAAACGAGGATGAATTTGAGGATTTGGGATACGCCGAGTGGGCGGGACCGCCGCTGGGTGAGACGAAGGGTCGGATACGCACCGGCGCCGATTTACGTGCGCGTCGCCGTCGTGTCACTAGCGGTGGTGCTGATGGCGACATTGGCATGGCAGGGTGCGCAACGGTTGTTGAGTCCGGCGAGGATGGCGGGCGGCGAAACCGCTCATTTTTACGCGAGGCCACCGAGCGACAGGACGGGGGTGCCCGCTTGGCAAACGGCTTTATCAGACGCGTTGGAACAAGCAGTTGCGCAGGGAACCGCAGGAAATATCACAGCGACGGAAATGCAGGCGGATCGCGCGGCGACGATAATCATGTCCACGCGAATGCAGGGGCTAACGGCGACGCCGGAGTTTTTCGAGCGCACGGTTCGCGAGCTGGACCGGGTGTTGCGAACGCATCCTGACAACGCGCGATTGCTCGAACATGTGACCCTGGCGCGAATTGAGCTGGCGCAACTGCGCTCGGCGCAGCCCGTTACACCGGCCGCGGATGGCGAAGACGAAAGCACGGCGCCGAAGGATGAAAACTCGGCTGGGAAGGTAATGCCGAGTTCCGGAGCTAATATCGGTCCAGAAGCCCGGGCGCCTCACGCAGTGAGTGTTCCGGGGCATGTGATTCTGGCGGCGCCGCGCACGCTTGCGGCGAACGAATTGCTGGATATTGCCGCGCTGCACGGCAATTATATTGACGCGACGCTGATGCCCGACGCATCGGAGATTCTGCTGCCGCCCTCAACACGCGTGATGGCGGATGGCGTGCGCGTAGACGGGTTAACGTTCGCGGGTGCGGCGCAAACGCTGGATGGCATACGCTGGAAGAACGTGTCTTTCGTCGGCACTCGACTGCGTTATGAAGGCGGCGAAATGTCGCTGCAAAACGTGCGCTTCACGAACTGCACGTTTGGATTCTCCGCGGATGAGCGCGGAGCGCGGCTGGCTGACGCGATCGCGCTGGGGCAGCGGTCATTTGTAATTCAATAGCCGGCGCTGCTGTATCGCGGTTGGGGCTGCAATTTCGGTTGCGATCCAGTCCTTCTCCTTTCGGTTCAATCCGGCGCACATATTTTCGGTTGGTGCGCCGGTAACCACGAAATTCATTCCTGGCATTTAGAAACCACTCTTATCATCAGCGCGAGCCAGGACGGTGCATGCCCTTGCAGAAATCATTTTCGCCAGCCGATCCTGCAAGGGTGCCGGTGGAAGGGCCGGCGTTCGGCGACGGGAACGTGGCGTCCAGCAAGGAAGGGAAGCGAGATTCGCAGGCGACGGTAGAGGCCAATCCCTATGGACTGAACAACCAGCAGCTGCCGGAACGATTGGAAAGCGATTTGCGGCGGCTGGTGTATCAATTCTCGTTCGAGTCCGAAGGAACGCGGCGCCAGGAAGTAAGCAGGATCAAACAGGCGCAGCAACTCTGGCGCGGATTGCAATACTTGTGGTGGAACGAAGCCGATCAGAACTGGCATTTGCCGTTTGAACAGAAGCTTGCGGACAACTCCACGTTGGAAGATTTGCCGCGCTACGAGTTCGTGACGAATGTTGATCAGGCGTTCGGCCTTTTGCTGGTGGCCCTGCTTTCGCAAGACGTGCCGCGGGCAAGGTTCTTCCCGGCTTCGGCGCAGGCCGAGGAGGATGTGGCGGCGAGATGTTTTCAGCCCGATGCGGCGGAGGTTAGGCCGGATTTGGCCCAGCACGCGGCTGGTTTGCTGGGGCCGGTGGCGCAAATTCTGACCGGGGCGTTTCCTGCGCTGTTTGGCGGAGCGATGTCGAATAACGACACGGCGTCTGGGTATGCCATGGCTCGCGACCAAACCATGGGACGCATCGCTTGGTCGGGCGCCGAATGAAATTTTTCCACCCGGACATCCTGCTGCTGGCGGTGGATTGTTTTCGGAAGAACAGGCCGAGAGACGTCGAAGTGAAGTTGCTGGCAGTCGGCGCGGCGTTTGAGTCGAAATCGATTCGCTTGGCGGACCTGAAGCGGAATCTGTTTAGTTATCCGGAGGCGGACGAGCGGCATTCGACGCTGTGATCGCGGCAGCGCGCGGTGCCGTTGTTGCAATTGCAGGCGAACCCTGATCCGCAGATGCAGGCGATTCTGGAGCATCCGGAAAACACGGCGTTGATCAAGCGATTGATTGGGCTGAAGGAGTTTGTAATTCCCGAAGAAGAGTTGCGCACGAAGCAGTATCGCGAGACTGCGCAGCTAGTGGCGGAGATGCCGGTGGTGCATCGTCAGGACGTGACGGCTGCGGCGGGGCCGGTGGCTGCAGCTGCTTCCCCTGGCGGAGTGGAGGCCGAAGTGACCTTGCCGAGCATCATGCCAGATAAGTTTGCGGACAATCACGCGGAGGAGCTGGAGATATGCATGCGGTGGTTTTCATCGGATGCTGGACAGGTGGCGAAGATCGAGGCGCCTTCGGGGTACAGGAACGTGCGGGCGCACGCGCTGTTTCATCGAAATTTCTTGCGCAAGCAGCAAGCGGCGGCTGCGCCCGTGCCGGCACAAGTGAGCGCCGGCAGACGCAGGTAACGGCATGGCTGCGAAAGCTAGATGGCGCGTTCGATGGAGCCGCTGGAATAGCGGGAGGCGCCGTAGGCGCTGCGGGCTGTTGGCGGCGGAGCGACCAGGCGCACTACGTGGAGCAGGCGTTCTGGTTTGAAGGGCTTGGCCATGCAGACGACGGCGCCGAGCTGGTGGCTGGCGGAGTAGTCGGCGGGCTGCGCTGATTTTGTAAGCAGAATGACCGGCACGCGCTGCAAGCGATCGTTGCGCTTAATGATCAGGCAGAGATCGTGGCCGCTCATGTCCGTACCTTCTACTTCAGCAAGGAACACGGCCGGCACCGTGTTGCGCAGAATGTCCAAGGCTTGTTTCGCGGTAGGGACGATGATGACGGTGTAACCGTCATTTGAAAGAATGCTCCGCATGATTTCGGCGGTCTTGGGATCGGATTCGACGGCGAGCACGACCGATTGCTGTTTGGTGTGCGAAGCAGCGGGATGCGCCGCGACGCCGGCGACTGAAGGATCCACTTTCGCGGCTTCCTTCGCCGCAGAGTCGGACTTGGTGTTGATGAATTGCAACGCCACGGCGTAGCGGCCGTCCTGTTCGGACACGCGCACTATTTCAGCGGGCTGCGCGGAATTCAGCGCGGCTGCGGCCGTGGAATACGGAAACGTGACCTCGAGTCGCTGCCCTTTCCAATATCCGGCGCGCGCGGTGGTTACGAGCAAGCCGTCGCGCGATACATCTACGCTTTTACAGATCTCTTCGAAGGGCTCGGGAGTATTCACGCCGCGCATGTGAACTTGCGCGGTGATTTTCGCGCGCTTGCGGCGGCGGCGTTCAATTCCCGCGGGCAAGCTGGACGCTCCAGACTTTATGTTCGCTTCTGCGGAGGCGATCGGCGGAGTGCTCATCAGTAATACCTCAGTAGTTTGCAGGGCCTGTCGCGTCTTCCTGGACCAACGTACAGTTCCCCCGCTGTAGGTAGATGTACAAGAGCAGTGCCGCAACGGGAATAGTACTGTGGTTTCATTGTGGAAAACTAATGGGAAAACTGGCCCTCTGACTTCCTAAGTTATTTAGCTGCAATAGCATACAGCGCCTGCGGCATCGCCGCAGCAGGTGCAGGTTGGCACACCTTCGGAGCCAGAGGGAGGGCGTCACGGCATGGCATCCGACACTATTACTTCACCTGCAGAATTCAATCGAAATTCCAGCGATGACAAAATACTCGGCTTGTTAGCGCAAATGCAGCACCGGACCAGTCGCCGCGACTCGATGAGTGAAGCGCGTGATTCGGGAGCGCAGGGCGTCGGCTATCGCGCTGGATAGGCCCACCAAGACCAAATAGGTCTGATCTGTCTGCAGAATTTTCGTGATTGCGACGCCGTAATCTTGAAACTGCGCGAGCGTCATGCCCTAGCGAGGCTGGTTGAGGTCTGTGGTGACAGCGTTGCCCACGAAACGTTGCACTGCGGCGTCTGAGCTGGCGGTGCAGTTGGGCGACGTGGTCGTTTGTGCGCGCACTTGAGGTGCCAGCGCCGCCGCGACCGCGAGCCCGAAGACAAGCAGGGTGATCCTTGGCACAAAAGTTCGCATGATGGTTCTCCGATCAACCGTGGATGGTATTTCCGCGCGAGGTGCGCCCGCTCGGCCAGTGACCGCTAGCGAGACGACGAAAGGCATCCTGGCTTGAAGTCTCGGATTGACTACGCGCCAGACCAAGCGGCGCAACTGGCCCGGAGTCGAGAAGATGACCGGAGGCAAATGACCCCGCAGGACAGGAACAGATGTCTCCGCGAAGAGCGGCAGTCCCGAACGAGAGGATCTCCGCGAGCTTCCTCGGGGAGAGGGCTTACGCGGTCGGCTGTTAGTGCTTTTCGATGCGCACCGTCAAACGCCAACATAGATCCCAGGCTGTGGCCGTGCGCGCGGTTAATTCGCGCTCAACGCCGTGCGATGGGTCGCGATCTTGTAGTTGTAAATGACCTGAGCCAGCTCATTGGCGAACGAACTCACTTGCGTCGCCGTCATCCCGCTCGGAACTTTCATCAGGCCCGAGCTGATGTAACTGGCGACAGCAGCGGAAAGCTTAGTGTTTACTTCGCTCCAATTTACGGTGCCGTCGGTGGTCGCGGTGACGATGTAAGAGTCAATGATGCGCAGGGAAATGCCAGGAGTGAGCAATTCCAGAACGCCGTTGTTGTCGTTCATGGCGTTGGTGATGTCCAGCGAGAAATGCTCGAGATCAGCCAGAGTCGTACCCGTAGGCAGCGACGCAAGTCCCAAGTGGTTCGCTGCGGCGACGGTTTGCGTGACTGCATTCTCTTGTGCTGCCAGATTGGATGAGCCGTCGGCGTTCGTGGGCGGCATGGCGTCAGCGACGGCGCTGGATACGCCGACAAGCACCAGGTACGTGTGATGCGTTTGCAGGATCTGCGAGATGGCGACGCCGTAGGACTCGAACTGTGCCAAGGTCATTCCGTATCGGGGTTTTGTTAAATCTGTAGCCACGGCGTTGGCTACGAAACATTCCACGGCGGCTTGCTGGCTTGCCGTGCAGCTTGTTGAAGTTGTTTGCGAACGTGCGGGCCGTGCCATGAGCGCCGCGCCGAGCAGATACACACCTACAAAACACAATTTACGAACGTTCATTCGGAATTCCCCCATTGTGAAGTTCCGCGCGCTCAGCGCGTAGAGGGGGGAATACGCGCAAGCCCGCTTCGATTCGGAATCGACTCCGTACTCTGTTATCTATCTCCGCCGCACTCGCTAGCCACTCGATGATGGGCGATTACGAGAAACAGCTCAACTGTACCGAGGTCCAGCATGAGACCGGGGCGGCGGACTGTTCCGGGACAGGTTGCAAGACAGTGGTTGATGCTGAATTACAGTCAGGTGAATTTCAGTCGATGGCCGAATGCCAGGTTCTCTGTTTCAATGTTCGCGTCCGAAGAGGACACCCATCGCAGTTTCGCATGACGGCAAGACGCCGTTTGTCTAGGCGGACAGGAAAGACAGCGCGGCAATGATTCGACGCGCAGCATGAAATCCAGTCCCAGCGAGAAATTCAGATCGTGACACAGATGCAGAATGCACAATCGGTTGCCTTACGACTGGAGAAAGTTCGCGACAAGCTTTTGCTGCTGTACGAGCGCGACGACATTCTGCTGACGATGATTCAGCAGCGAGGTGACGCGGAACGCGTCAGCTCACCAAACATGCTTTTGCCGTCGCAGATCCGTCCAGGAGGCAAGGCCGGACTGGCTAACATGGACGGCGGGGATCTGGGGCGCGGGTCGGGAACCGTTTACGACGTCGCGCAGGTGACGCCGGTATTTTTCCCGCATGCGGTGGAAATCACCAAGCTGGTGGAGTTTGCTTCCAATGCTCCCGAGAGGGCCATCGAGAACACCGCCAAGCGTGAAGTGAAAAACGCGATGACGCAATCCCGATCGTTTCTCGACAAGGCGATGCAAACGAACGGAAATGGAGTGTTTGGAATGATCGGCTCGATCACGACGACAGGATTGCCGTCGGGGGTTGCAGCTTAATTTGGCATGGCCAAGCCGCCGGGTGCACAGCTCTTCTACTACAACCAGACGGTGCAGGTGTACGACCCGACGCTTACGACCAACCGCGGATCGGCCAACGTATTGCTGGTGGACCCGTTCGATTCGCTGATCCAGGCGGACGCGCTGCCCACGGGAACATCCGTGAATGACTTGATCGTGCACGACGGGCTGACCGGCTTGCGGTGAAAAAGTGAAACCAGGAGTCGCGGTTTGCCGGCACCGCAGAGCGATTTTGGACAAGGAAAAAGCTGCTCAGTACGGTTTGGGACCGCGTGTGACAACAACCGACGAGAGGCGAAGCGGGTCAGACAGCGCGGATAAGAAAAAGTAGGGTGTGAAGCCGCGCCAACGCAACGATTTACGGCATCGAGCCTGGCTGCTTAATGACTAAACGAAAAGAGGCAGTCCCGCAGGACTGCCTCTCCTGATGAGGTTATCGGCCAGCTGATGCGATCGAATCGAAATTCAATCGGCGCCGAGACAGTGCGACCAGACCCAACAGGCCCGCACCGAGCAGCAACATCGCCGAAGGCTCGGGGGTTGGAATGATCGTCGCGGTGCCACCGGTAACGTAATCCCAAGTTCCGCCGCCCAATGGCTCGACGTAGCCGCCGATCAAATTGAAAGTCGGCCAAAAGATACCGGCCAAGTTGAAGCCGTTCCATTCGAGATTGGTGAAGGTGGTGCCGGAAATCACCCCAAAATACTCCGTGCCGAAAGGATCGAACACGATGCACTGATTTCCACCAGTTAGGCCATCGCAGGAATAGGATTTGCCATCCACCGTAAAATTGGAATTGATCAACAGCGTCTGCTTGGTGTTCGAGTTGTAGCTGAAATCCAGCGTTCCGGAGATCGTACCGCCAGACGCCGTAGTGCCGCTAATCTGATAGGCGTCGCTGGAGTCCGCACGTACCACAGACGGTAGCGTGGCAACGGCGAAGGCCAGCAAAGCCAGCGCGAACACTCTGGCGTACAGCGTCGTTCGGTTTTGCAGTTGCGTTGCGTTTAACTTACTCATTTGGCCTCTTTGACTTGTGCCCCATGGCCCCAAGCGACGGAGTTGGGAGCCTGCGCCGGTGGGTACATTGCAAGGCCTGTGCCAATCTCTCAGCAGGGGGAGTACTGCCTCGATCGCAAATCTAGGAAGCGGTCTATCGCACTATTCCCCGTGTACGGCTTTGATTCAATGTGGGTTAGAGCAGCTCGACTAATCGTCGGCACAAGGCGGCATAGGCGGTACCGGTCGTGCTCCGCCCTCGAGACACCGGAGGCGCGGGAAGTCTTTTTCATCAATTGTTAACATTCGTAGACTAGAGCGCCCAAGCATGGCAGAAGATGGCGAGTTGGAATTAGAATCCGAGCACCGAACGAAGCAGCATCCTGCGTTAGCGGGCTTTAGGCGAAAGGACGGAACGCGATGGCAAAGCAGGTACGTGCCGCAAAAGTTAGAAGGCGGCGGTGAACGCGCTGAACGGCGTGCAAAAGGCGGAGCGGTTCAGGGGCGCGGACGCCGGGCTGCGAATCAACGCCTGCTTGACGTCAGCCGCGGCCACCTCCAGCCTCTGCGACGCGCGCGGATTAAGCGGAACTCTCACGGCGACGCACCACATCACAATTCCCGCCGGTACCACACACGAGTGGGGACGGGCGCAACTGGTGATTTCGGATTCGACTACCAACGATGCCGTCGAACTGGCCGGCCTGGTGGATTGAGCGGCCGCCAAAATTCCTTTCCCGCAAAAAGAGGCTCCCGTGTTGAAGACCGATTAGCGCGCCTCAGGCATCCGGCTTGATGGCGATGCCCTGAATTTCAAAGCGCGCACCGAAAAGCAATGGGCCCGAGCCGATGAACGCGCGGGCCGGGAACGGCGCGCGCAGATACGCGCGGTAGACGGCGTTGAAGCGGTCAAAGAGCGATACGTCGGAACAATACACAGTCAGCGAAACCACATCCTGCATGGTCAAGCCGCAGCGGGTGAGCGTGTCGCGCAGCGCGTCCAGCATCAGACGCGCCTCCTGTTCGACATCTTCCGGCACTTTCCTCGTGACCGGATCGAATCCGATATGGCCAGCAAGATAAATCGTGTTACCGGCGATGACTGCGTTGCTGAATGGCAGATTACCCGCGCCGCCGGGCGGTGGAATGTACTGGCGTTTGTCTGCGACTGCCATGGTTGCTCCTTTTCTGCCCGTGTGCTCGATGCGCTGTAAAACATCCTAACGCAAAACCCAGAGTTCGGAACCTGCGTGTTAACACACCAGAGGAACCATGCCCGTACTACCGACAACGGCGTATCCGCAAGCGGAGGATGCACTGACGCAGGCGCGGGCGCTGGTGGACGACACGGCGGGCGCGGTGTTCACCGACACGCTGCTGATGCAGCTCCTGAACTCGGCGTATCGCGGTTTGCAACGCGAGCTTGCGGAAAACGGCGTCAGCGTGCTGATGGAGCAGCAGGACATTGCGCTGGACTTGGTCGGCAGCACGGGCGTGACGAACACGGAAATCAGCGACGTCTCCAGCCCGCAGCTGCCTACGGATTGCCTGATGCCGCAAGTCTTGTGGGAACGAGCCACGGCGGACAGTTGCGACGCTTTCGTGCCTATCGAGAAATTTACCAGCGGCGGCAGCATGCTGAATTTGCAGCCAAGCATGTACATGCGGCTGTGGGAATGGCGAGAAGACAAATCAACCGGATCGGCGCCACACAGTCCATCATGGTGCGTGTCCGCTAGGAAAAGGTGTTTGCAACCTTCACGCTAGCTACTGACCCGGGGCAGATCCGCTCTGCCACCGATGCGCTGGGGCACGCCACAGCCGCGCTGGCAGCGCGCTCCCACGCGGAGCGCGCGCTCTTGCCGTGGATCTGCTGGGCGGCGCGCAAACCGGCATCGAAAACCTGATCGATCGTTATGTGCAACCGGAACAAGCGAGTGGGCGGCGACGAAAGCCCTATGGATACCGGCGAGGCGTCGTGTACTTGTAGATTCAAGTGAACCCTCGTGCCAGACCGCTTCGCACCATACGGCGGCCTGCCGCGAAGTTACGGCGCCCTAATCGTCGACGACGAGAGTCATCGTGAAACCACGCGAGGCATTTTGCACAAAACCGTGCACTGTCAGCGTGTAGGTACCCGTTGGAGTGTAGGGGATGACGCTCGCGGTTGAGCTGGTGTGGTGGCATCCGCCTAATGCAGCGCAAATCGCCGTTGAAAATCCGAGCACGAAAACCAGGGCAATGCGCGGCAAGCGCTTCTGACGGACGAGCCAAACCATCTGCGTAAACATGCCAGCCAGTAAGAAAGCCACCGCCAACGCGCGTGCCGTTTGATTCTGCGCACCGCCGGAACCGCCGGAGCGCGGGGCGAAGTTTCCAATGACAGCGCCCAGGCGTCTCGCTCCGGTCGTCGTCGGGGCCGTGAACTGCTTACCAGCCGTCGTGGTAGTTTGAAACGTGACGTTGAAAGGCACCGCAGTTCCTGCGGTCACCGGCACTGTGATTGTGTTGGCTAGCGGCAGGCTGACGCTGGTGCCCGCTGAAATGCCGCAGAGCGTGGGATTTCCTGCACTCCCTGCCGGCGCGGATGGAAGAATTGTCGGACAGTTCAGCGTCACAGTACCGCTGAATGTGTCGTCCGGCACGATCTGCAGCTGAAACGTGGCTGCGTAGCCCTGATCGATCGTGATTTGATACGGAGCACCGTTCGATGGCGGCGGGCAAGTGAACGTACTGGTGGTCATACACGTAATTTCGAAGTCATCGGCGACGCCACTGGCTTCCGCGGAGAGCGGCGCAGTGGCGCCGGAATAATTCACCGTTAGAGTTGCGCAACGAGTATTGGCGGCAGCGCCGCCCGCGCAAGCGCTGGTGGCGTTCGCCGCGGGCGTGAATGCCACGTTATACGCGCAGCTGCTGTTCGCGGCTAGCGACGCAGCACAGGAAGTATTCGAAATCGTGAAGTCGCTCGTGTTGCCGGCCGTGAATGCAGCGGTGATTCCGGTAATTGCGCTGCTGTTGTTATTGAAAAGCTCGTAAGCGAGCGTCGGGCTCGTGCCGCCGACGAGCTGGTCGCAAAATACCGTGGGCGCCGTGAGACACGCCGTCGGCGGGACCAGCGTTACGCCAGTAGCCGGAACTCCCATCGCTTTGAACTCCAGGATTTGACGCATGCCCTGGTTGGCGACGAACAAGTCGCCCTGCGCGTCGAAGGAAATATTGCCGGGGGCGCTGAGGCCGCGCGCCGCGACCGTGAGCTTCGATGAAAGTGCATCGAGACGCAAAATCTGGTCGAAATTGCCGCCGGCCGCGGTGTAGGCGATGAATAAGTTTCCTCCTCCGTCCACCGCCAGTCCCTGGGGAATGATGTGCGCGCCATTCGAATTTGCGAGCGCGTTCGCAAACAGCGGCGCTGGAGATACACCCGCACTGCGCAACGCATGCGTTTGCGTGTTGATTGCTACGATCAGGCCGGTGTCCGGCGAAGCAGCGAAAACGGTGCTGCCGTCGAGCGTCACGGCAACGGCCGCGGGGGAAACCATGTGCGCCAGGACTTCCAGTTGGCCGGCCTTGGGGGAAGCGGCGCCGAAGAGTTCAACAACCGCGTTCGCGCCATGGTCGGCGATATATAGATTCCCAGCGCGATCCAGGGCCACGCCGAACGGCTCGCTGAGTTCCACATTCTGCCGCGGCGCCCAGCGTCCCGCGACGCTGCGTATGATTGACGGCTCGCTGGTCGCAGCTCCCGCAATGGTGCGGATCGTGGCGTTGCCAGTGTCGGCTATGAAGAGCGTGCCGTCCGGAGCTACTGCGACTTCACTGCGCATCGTGAAGTCATTCAAAGAGAGATCCAGCTGCGCGTTACTGGCCGCGCCGCCATCACCGATCGATCCGACAGTGCCCACTCCTGCTGCAACGGTAGCGAACAGTTTCGCTGCGTTGGCCGGCGCAATATTCGGTGTTGCGCGAACGGCGTAGGAAAATATCTGGTCCGGACGGTCAATGGAAGCGAGATACAACTGCGTGGATGACGCCGCCGAGTAGCTCGTGAGCGCCGTCTCAGAAGCCAGCAATGCTACGGCCAAGGTCCGAATGCCGACATTCGATGCCACCAGGATTGCGGGCGCGCCGCTGGACGACACCGGTCCGGCGGCTGGTGCTGTACTTGCTGAGGCGGACCTTGTGCCCGCCGCGGGGTTTGCCTGAATCTCGATCTGGTTTTGCGCGTGCGAACGATTTGCGGGATCGCTGAGCGCCATACCCAGCGCAAGCGCCGCGAAACCGATCACCATCAGCACACAGAGAATTCTCAGTAACCGCACCAGGTTCCCCCTCTTGGACTTTGGCCAGAACTTCGACGCTTAGGATTCAACTGCAGGCTTTCGGGTTGCGTCACGAATTGAACATCATAACAGCGAACCGCAACCTTTTGTAGCGGCTGTCTGAAGGCCCTCACGCGACCACACAGGACGGCGAGAGGCCGCTGGGACACGTGATCGAAGCCGACGAAGGCGCCCACCTAACGCTCGAAGGTGGCCCAGATTTCCAGTCGCTGCCGCATCCTCTGGCGCAACGCCCAATCTCGCCGGCAGTCGAACAAGCCCTCGCGGCCTACGGCGTCGCGGCCGGAGCGACGACATTCGACGCAGCCGAAGCGCTGGCGCAATGTCATCCGCTGCTGAACCGTAATGGCGAAAAAGCGGCAGGGGCGGGGAATCCGCAAGAACGTTACTTGCAATTGCTAGCTCTGCACCAAGCCGGTGAACAAGAGCTGCTGGCGCGCGGCCTGGACGACGCACACGCATGGCTCCGGTCGCCGATCGCGGAAGGTTTTGGCCGCAGGCTCACGAGCCTGGGCTGGATCGGCGACGACGCGCGGACGCCCTGTTGCTTCCGCCTGCGCGCAGTTCAGAAATAGCGAACCGCCCCATACTGACGTCCGTCTTCGCTCACAAATAAAATTGTGCCGGGCCCGGCCTAACTGGAACGCATCACAAATCCATTGCCCAATAGTGCGGTTCCGCTTCGAAACGTTTCACCATCCACAAAAATAATTTCTCGGAGGCATCCCATGTCCCGCGGCGCACAGCAAACCACGCCTAACCTCACCGACCAGCAACTCGCGCAGCAGAACCAAATGATTTCGCAGGAGGGCCAGTGTGACGCCCAAGACCGCTCCCTGCTAATGCCCACTATTCAAAGCCTGCTCACTACACTCCGCAACAGCAGTCGGCAATCACTTAGCAGAGCCTCGGCGCATCGAATACCGCTCTTAACGCGCTCAGGAAAAGGCCGCAAACCGGGCCGCCGCTGCTCGATGCGGGACATCACTGCACGGTGACGGTGACGGTAGAGGTGCTGCGTCCAAACTCATTCGTGGCGTTCAGCGTATAGGTCGTAGTTTGCGACGGCGTCACCACAACGCTGTTGCCGCGCACCGCCCCGACTTGCGGCGTCACATCGAAGTACGAAGCGCCCGTCACGCTCCATGACAGCGTCACGTTCGCACCCGCCGAAACGGTCGTAGGACTAGCCGTAAAGTTCGTGAGAGTCGGCGCCACACCAACAGGCAGATTAGACTGCGTGTAAATCGCATTCATCTGCACCACTTCAAAATCCGCCGCCGTCACCTGATCCAAATTGTGCAAGTCGTCGTTGTCCCAGCGATCGTCCGGCGCGCCGCTGATGTACATGTTCGACCCGTTGTCCGCCATAATCATGCCGTACTGCTGCAACGCCGTCAGGATCACCTGGTTGGTCGCAGAGAACCCCGAAATATCGAAACTGGACTTCAACCGTAAGCGCATGCCCATCGGCGCGGCATTCGCGTTCGAAGTAGTCGCAGCCCAATGCGATGCCGGCGGCACAAAAGCAGCTCGGCTATTCTGTAACGTGAAACGCAACGCGTGCTTGATCGTGCCGCTAGCCACTTCGTCGTAGCGCGCCAGACCAGCAAAGACCGATAGCCCCGCAGCATCAGCTGAAGTCCACGTCAGCGGCCGCTGCTCGTCGTTCAGCAAATCCCACACCGCCGCTGAAGCCGCATTCCAACTGCCGTCCGTCTGCGGATAAGAACTGTACAGCTCGTATAACCAGCAATTGGTGTTATCTAGCACGAGCACGTGGCGATCGCCGCTGCCAGGGTTCGGATAACCCTCAATCGGCGCGCTCGCCGGCACAGGCATCGGCCCCGGATCGCTCTCGCTGCCATACGCCGTGAAATTAATCGCGACCGGCACTTGCGGCGAATCCACCACGACGTACGGTATCCCAATGCTCGAGCCGTTGTACTCGCCCGAGCCAAAATCCGGGTGCACTGGATCGCTCGCTCCGATGTAATTGATAATCGCGGCGGAATTCGGATCCACGGGCGCGCTCGCGATGTTTTGATTCCACAGATTGTCCGAAGGGAAGGGCACGAACCCATTAAGGCTGCCGCCCTGGCCCACGCTCATCACGCTGCACGCGCTCGGCGGCGGATTCCCTCCCGATTGCGAAGTTACTGTCACGTTGATCGCGCCGGAAGTGCTGCTGCCCGGATTTGGATTGCTCACGCTGACGCCAAAAATTCCCGCCGAGGGCGCCGAACCCGTAGCCGTGAGTTGAGTCGCCGATATATAGCTGGTCGTCACTGCCGCGCCGCCAAACAGCACTTGCGCGCCACTGACGAATTTGCTGCCCGTCAGCGTGAGCGTGTATGCGCCCGCCGTAAAAGTGGAAGGTGTTGCGCCGCTTAGCACAGGCGTCGCGTTCCACAACGTCACGTCGCTCGTACCGCTCGCCCCGGAGTCCGCCACCGACGTCGCGCTAATCGTGATTGTGTTTGGGTCCGTCAGAATCGCAGGAGCAGTGTATACACCGGTGTCGGTGATTAATCCTACGGTCGCGCTTCCTCCCACAATCCCATTCACGTACCACGTCACACCCCGATTCGTAGTCCCGGTAATGGTCGCTGTGAATGGCTGCCCGGCCCCGGCACGCACGTTTGCAGCGGTCGGCGTCACGCTCACGGTGATCTGCGCCGGCGGTGTCGCGCCGCCAACTGATTTGGTCGTTCCGGTGCAGCCCACGTGCACAACGATGAGCGCTAGAACGAGACCGAGCAAAGCGCGTCGCATTCGTTTTCTCCAAGTGTTCGGGTGAGTCGCAAACAAGCGTCTATAGCGTTGCCGAGAGGGGCTGAATTCCTGCAGATATGATGCACGCCGAGGCCTGCCACGAACAACTGGACGAAGGTACAAGTAAAGGGCAGTGACGAAAGGCTTACGAAGGTGAATACACAGATTCTAATCGGCAGTGCCGCGATTCGAAATGCCCACAAGTCCATCGCGGTCAACCCACACGCACGTTCTAATCGGTCGGCTTGACGGCTCTTACCGCAGTTTTCGCACCTTGCGAAACACCAACCACCGGTAACGAATCGCCCAATGCGCAACACACTAGAAATCTCCGGCATTCTGTTCGCAATCCTGCTGAGCGCCATGGCCTTCACTGCCTGGCTCACCGAGCACGACGATCGCCTGCGCCGCAAAGCTACGCTCGCAACGCAGAAACAAGCCCTCGATGCGGCGAACCTGCGCGAACAAGATCGCGCGTCCACGCTGAAAGATACTCTTGCGCAGATCGCAGCGCTGAAGCGGCAAACGCAAACCCCCGCGCAAACCCTCAGCGCGCTGCCGAAATTTCTCGCCCTTCCTCAACCCATCACTCCCGCATCGCCGCAGGGCGCGGCGCTCCTAACACAGCAGGGAACGGTCCAGCAGGGAACCGCGCGCTCTGAAAACTCCCCCTACGCCGCGAAAGGCTGCGCACAGCCTGCTCCGTCATCCTCCTCTACGACGTCAACAAACTCCGCACCCGGCCTTGAATTCCCCGCTACCGCCACGCCCGCCAATTCGCAGGACCACCCCGATGCTCCCACCGCGCAAATTCCCGCCACCGATCCAAAGCCACTCTTCGATTTCGTCCGCGATTGCCGCTCCTGCCAAGCCCAACTAGCCGCAGCCAAGCAAGACTCCACGGACAACGGCGCGAAGCTAGCCGCCGTCACCAAAGAACGCGACGCCGCCGTCGCCGCCGTCAAGGGCGGCACGTTCAGACAACGCCTCCACCGCAACGCGCTCTGGTTCGTGGTAGGCGCCGCGGACGGATCAGTCGCACTCTGTGGCACCGGCCACTGCCGCTAAAGCCCGCCCCAAAACGCGCCCTGCCACCAAGATCCAAACTCCCCGAAGTTTCCGGGGCAACACCGCGGCACCAACTGCATAGGTGATGCAGCAAATAGACCCGTGAGTCGCCAGCCGCGCAGCGTGCCTAACTCCAATTCCCACCGATTAGCCGTTCCGCGCAGTCGCGAACCCTCGACTCCGCATCCGATCTGCATCAACGCCGCGCACGCAGTAATCCCGCTCCCGTCCCACAAGTCTGCGTCGTTACGGCAGGGAATTGCGTTCCATCACCGCCGGGAGCTGCCTTCAAACTGAATGAACTCCAACAAGAGCCCCACCGAATTGTGCCCTCCGTCCCGACCCGCCAACCGCCGCTAGTCACAACCACCCGTGGAGCGCGCGCCAAGGAAACGTCCCCCCGCGAATCGTATCCGCTACCCGCAACCGAAGTTCAGGCGCGTTAATCCCGTCCAAGGCATCGATCACCGCTGCGTAGCAAGATGGTCGACTGTGGTGCTGTGGATCGGATATTCGTCCAAGGCGATTTAGGAATTGGCCGAGCCGAGGGCAAACGTAAAATTCCTGGGTTTTGATTGCGGCTAGACTTCGACCATATCGGGCCAGTTTAGCCGGCCGACGCCGTTGAAGCATTCGTCAGCTCGACGAGGCCTTAACTCCCAAGCCTCCACGCATCACAAACCTCCAGGTCATTACAGCGTTCCAGCACCTCACGCAACCCCTCGCGGTTCCGCGCCAGTTCCCGATGACAGCGCCGCTAGTTCGCCACGCGAGGACCCGGTTCGAATGCAGTGAGCGCGACCCCGAGACTGGGCCTTCGTTCATCCCACGCGTTCGAGTGCAGTGGATGATCGCGACAGTTGGTCTTCGCGCATCCCTCCTCCCGGTTTAGTCCGATCGACGATCACAGCTGTCGGATACCACTCCACCACCGCCTTCACCACAATACGATTTGCCCCAGCTATCTGAATCAACCCGCCTCTGCACACCCTGACCATGCTAGGCCCCGACCTTATCGTCCACCGCGGCCCCTTTCCCCAACCACAATCAGCTTCCTATTGACTTCCGAGAATGGGTATTATGTTATGCATAGATTGATTCGAGCCGCGACCGTCATCGGGGCCGGGCAATTCGAGTGTTAGCCGTAGGTTGGATGCTGGTGGGGGTGGAGGGCGGTCCGTTTCCTGAGGTTGTACGATGAGCATCCTGGGGTCGCGCCGCGACGATGATACTTGTGGGGCGCATCAGTGCTACAGCCGCCTACAGCTTGTCGGTTGCGGCGCACGCATCGCTGCAGTTTCTTCCGGTGGATTTATGACACTTTTGGGATGCTGTTAGCTGCAGTTCGCCGCGCGAGGCGAACTTGCATCGCTCGGGGCTTAGTTGCTCGGCGTGAGCTCTTTTTTTGGATGAACTAGTGGTGGGTTGTGGTAGATGCCGCGGAGAGTCCGTACTTTATGTATTGCTCCAGAGTGGCCTTGTCAACGCCTGTCAGAGGATGGCCATTTACGAAAACTGTGGGGGTGCTGCCGATGCTCAGCGCTTCGCCTTCCTGGTGGCTGGCGTCCACGACCGCTTTGGCTTCGGGCGAGGACATGCAGGATTTGAAGGCATCAGGGTCCAGGCCTGCTTGCTGAGCGTACGAGGTGAGTTTGTCCCAGATATTTTCGGCTGAGATCAGGTCTTGCTCGGCGAAAAGCTGTTCCTGGATTTGAGCGTAAGCTTTCGGCGATTGCATGAAGGCACAGCGCGCTCCTATGGCGGCGCTTTCGGCCCATGGGTGAACCTGGGTTAGCGGGAAATCTTTGTACACAAAGCGGACTTGAGGATATTGAGGGATTACCGTGGTCAGGATGCTGGCTAGTTGCCGGCAATGCGGGCATTGGAAGTCGCTGAAAATAACAACTGTTACGCGCGCGTCGGCGGGGCCGACTGACGGGTTACCTTCCGTGTGGAGCTTCGAGAGATTGTCGGCGAAGGGGTTCGAAGCGATGTTGAACATTTCGCCGCGGAAGAAAGTTTTGCCGTCTTTGCTGACGAAGACGGAGCCTTTGTCGGTTTGCCCGTTGACGGTGACTTCGATGGGGATTGTGTAGAAATAGGAGGAAGGTGAGGGGGCTAGCGGACCGGTCTTTACTTTGAAGTCGGGGCCCCAGGCGAAGAGTTCACGGACGAAGGACTCGGTATTTTTCAGAATTTGGGCTTCTTCGGCGGGCGCGATATTTACTGACGCTGCGGATTGCGCGGTCGCACAGATTGGTGCCGTGAATACTATGAGTGTGATGAGTGTTAAGGACCAACGATTCATCTTTCGGCTCCAAGTATTTTCGCGCATTGGTAGTGCGCAAGAGTGCGAGTGCAAAACGTTGAGATTGTAATTGTTTGGTCGCGGGCGAAGAAGTGAATTCGCAGCTTGAGGCACGTTTAAACTGAGAATTTTTGGGCTAGGGGAAAGCGGCGGCCTACGCTGAAGGCTTTGCTGGTGACTTTTAGGCCTGGGGGGGCTTGTTTGCGTTTGTATTCGTTTTGGTCAACGCGAAGGGCGACCGAACGGACGAGGTCCAGCGGAAAACCGTAGTGATCGGCAATCTCTTCGGGGCTGCGAACGTCTTCGACGTAGGCTTTCAGGATGCGGTCGAGGATGGCATAGTCCGGCAGGGTATCCTGGTCCTTCTGATTGGGGCGGAGCTCCGCGGACGGCGGCTTGAGCAGCGTTTCGCGAGGGATTAGTTCCCTTTCGCGATTTACGAATTTGGAGAGTTGATAAACCAAGGTCTTTGGTACGTCGGAAATTACTGCCAGGCCGCCGGCCATGTCGCCGTAAAGAGTGCAGTAGCCAACCGCCATTTCGGATTTGTTTCCCGTGCTGAGAACGAGCGAGCCGAATTTATTGGAGAGCGCCATCAAGAAATTGCCGCGGATGCGAGCTTGAATATTTTCCTCGGTGACATCTTCTGGAAGTCCTGCAAACGTTCCCGCGAGCGTCTGGCGATAGGTGGCAAAGGCTTCAGTGATTGGCAGTGTTAGAAACTCGATGCCAAGATTTTCGGCGAGTTTTCGTGCGTCGCGACAGCTACCTTCGGAGGAATAGGGGCCGGGCATAGCAACGCCTGTCACGTTTGGCGCGCCGAGAGCTTCGACGGCGATGGCGGAGACGAGCGCCGAGTCAATGCCGCCGCTGAGTCCGACGACGACTTTGCGGAAGCCGCATTTGCGGACGTAATCCCTCGTACCGATGACCAGGGCACCGAAGGCGGCTTCGTGTTCGTCTTCGATTAGCGGGCGAATATCACCCTCGCCTGTGATGCTATCGAAAATCACCAGGTCTTCTTCGAAGGATTTGGCGCGGGCGGCGACGCGGCCATCGGGCATGAAGGCTACGCTGGAGCCGTCGAAGATGAGGCTGTCGTTGCCGCCGACCTGGTTGACATAGACGACGGGGACGCGGTGTTCGCGCGCGATGGTTTGCAGCATGTCATGACGGAGAGAGCGTTTGTCGATCGTGTAGGGTGAAGACGATAAATTCAGCAGCAGGCTACTTCCCTTCCCGACAATTTCTGCTACGGGATCGCGGTCGTAGAGGCGGTAGGGCCAGAAGCGTTCGTCGTTCCAGCAATCTTCGCAGATGGTGATGCCGAGTTGTTCGGCGTTGAAGGGGAAAATTAGCTGGCTGGTCGCGGGTTGAAAGTAGCGCGATTCATCGAAGACGTCGTAGGTGGGGAGCAGCATCTTGCGCTGTTCGAAGAGAATTTTGCCGTCGGCGATTAGGGCTGCAGAATTTGCTACCGGCTTGCCGGTTTTGTCCATGGCATCGCCTACGAAGCCTACTAGCGATGGAAGTGGGATGGCTTTGGCCAGGCGCACGAGTTCTTGTTGATTGCGTTCGACGAAGGAAGGGCGCTCGACTAGGTCTTGCGGGGGATAGCCACAGACACAGAGTTCGGAGAAGACGGCGAGTTCGGCGCCGCGGGATTTGGCTTCGGCGGCTAGTTCGAGGATGCGTTTTGAATTGCCTTCAAAGTCGCCGACAGTGGGGTTGAACTGGGCCAGGGCGATTTTCATTAGCGGCGATGGAGGAGCGGCGTGCGCATGGTGTGTATCGTCCTCGGGTACATTAAGGTGTCAACGGTTTGTGAGATCAAGGTGCGTTGCCGATGGCGCACTGAAGTGCGCTAATACGAAAGCGAAGCAACAGCAACTGCTGCCCGGTCCCAAAAGGCGGGAGCGGCCGCTTCACAGGCAGAGTCAAAAGCAAAGTCAAACTCCCCCGCCTAAAAAGAAAAAGCAGGCGGCCGCTACAAATTCAACGGCAACCGAGCCAGCGAGATCTCGGCGCTACTGACCACAACGGCTACCGAGGCGGGTGGGCAAAAAAAACTCCCGAAGGAATCTTCCTTCGGGAGTTATGCGTATCCGCACATACACAAGCGCAGTTTCGGCAGAGCGCAGTTGGCGGCGAAGCTGGCGCGATTAAACGCTGAAAGAGCTACCGCAGCCGCAGGTGCTCTTGACGTTCGGGTTGTTGAACTTGAAGCCCGAACCTTCGACTGTCTCGATGTAATCAATCTGCACACCGTCGAGATACATTTCACTCATCTGATCGACGAGAACTTTCAGGCCGTCGAATTCATAGACGTTGTCGCTATTCTGATTGACCTGGTTCTCGAAAGCCATGTGATAGCTGAAACCCGAGCAACCGCCTCCCACAACGGCGACGCGCAGGCCGGTCGGGGAGGGATTTTGCTGCGTCAGGATTTCCTTCACTTTGGTGATGGCTACTGGTGTCAACTGGACCATTCTCGGTTCCTCCACAAAATGTCCGGGACAACCCCGGGGCATAATTCCAAGTGCATTATATCAGATTCCGGAGGGTGTGGGATGGTTGCGAATGATTTGGGGGAGTGATTCGGTAACCCTTGTATTGGGACCAGGATCCGGAGGGTTGCCCTGCATGGCCAAGTCCCTCAGGTCTCGTACATCACCATCGTCATAAAACCGTAGTCCATGTGCAATTGCTGGTGGCAATGGAAGAGCGTGAGACCTGGATTGTCGGCCGTAAAATCCACCTCCACTTGCTTTCTAGCAGGCACGACAACAACATCTTTGAGCACGCCAGCCGTTGCTTTGCCCGCGAAGTTGGTCAGCTCGAACGTGTGCCGATGCAAGTGCACTGGATGGGCTTCGTCGCTCTGATTATCGAAGCGTAGGCGGTAGCGACTATTCGCGCGAACGCGAATGGGATCGGTCTTCGGGAAAGATTTCCCGTTGATGGTCCAGTTGTCCACCCAGCGGTTGCCGGCAAATTTCTTGTGAAAGACGAGCGGGACGACGCCTCCCGCGGGCTCGGGAGTCTCCGCCGTATGACCGAAGATCGTGTAGTCCCAGGCAATGTTCGGCGGCGCGATCCACTCCGGCGCTTCGCTGCGGTTTGCATATTCCACGATGATGCCGAGGCCGTTCGTTCGTGTTTGATTATTTGCTTCGCCGAAAATCCACACGCCGGGGTTGTTCATGGTGACCAGAGCGTCCACGCGTTCCGCCGGCCCCATTTCGATTACGTCCACTTCATGTGGCACTGGCACAGGGTTACCGTCCAGGCTGACGATCTGGAATTTGTGGCCGGGGAGGGCGACGCGATGCTGTTCGGTGGCGCTGGCATTGAGGATTCGGAAAAGTACTTTCTGACCTTCTTTGACACGGATCGGATCGCCTGATCCGAGTGCGTGGCTGTTAATCGAATAAACTGAATACGTCGCTTCGAGATTCCCCTCGTCGCCCTGGCTGCTGAGATGAGGAGCCCAGCCGTGGAGGGCGAGGAAAACTTCGGCATCGTAGCGGCCCGGATCGGTTTTCGGTTCGATGTAGAGAAAACCGAATTGTCCCGTGTACGTGGAGCGGTTCATATCCCGGCCAGCATGAATGTGCGTGTGATACCAGCGCGTGCCTGCCGGGCGCGGCACAAAAGAATAACGCCGAGTGCCGCCGGGAGGCACTATTGGCGTGCCTTCCTCTTCAGAGCCGTCCACCTCGGAAGGAACGAAAAGGCCGTGCCAATGAACGATTTCGGGGATTTTGGTGTCGTTTATCACCTCGACGCTGGCGGGTTGGCCTTCACGGAGGCGCAGGATGGGACCGGGAGCGGAGCCATTGTATGCGGTGGTCTTGATTACTTTCCGCGGACCGACTTCGAGCTCGATTGGCGAGATACGGAGCGTTATGTCGGCTTTGGTGGTTTCCTGCCCCGACTGCAATGCGAAGCGTCGGGCGAACTCGGCGCAAGCCGGGACCGCCAATAGAGCGAGAAATTCTCTGCGCTCCAGTTCTTGATTCGAATGCATACGCCGACCGCTTTCGTTCATGATCGCGGTTCAACATTAGCATGAGTGGCAGATCCGGGACGCTCCGTGATTAATGCTGCGTGGGGCGCCGTGTGCGCTATGGCTGGGCCAGGAATTTTCGGAGCGGTTCCCAGTAGTTTTCGTTCCAGCCGGTGAGGAGGTGTTGCGCATCGCCGTCGGGGAAGCCGCGGTGGTCGAGCGTGAGTCTGGTGCCGGAGCTGCTTTCGGCGAGTTCGAATTTCACGATCGAATAGACCCCAGGGTTCCAGTAGACCGGGCGCCAGGCTTGGACGATGCGTTGGTTGGGCAGTAATTCGATGTGCCGGCCGACGATGATGCCGCCGAACATGGAGAAGGCGCCGCCGACTTCGGTGCTGATCTGCGCCGTTGGCGCTCCCGCGGGGATGTGCATCTTCATGGCGTTGCTGAGTTCGACGACGCGCTGGAATTTTGTGGCGTCGGTGAGAGCTTCGTAGATGCGCTTCGGGCTGGCTGTGAAGGCGACTTCCTGGTGAATGGACTCGGCGCTGTGGGAGATGGGGTCATCGGCGTTTGCGTAAGCCTCTGATTTGCCAAGGACAAGACCGCCGACGGCTAGTGCGGCACCGGCCAGGATTCGCCTGCGCGCTGGGTCATCGGGTACGGCTGCCTTATTCGTTCGAATGCTCATCGTCATCCTCCTGAGTGCTCGTGAGCTTGCTGGTTGGGGTACCGGTGTATGACAACACCGGCGGAAAATATGTTCAACATAATGTTTTAGTGGGCACGTGGACGCGGTTCGAGGCATACTTCGGTTGGTTAAGAATTAGGAGGTGCTATGCCCTACCCCGCCGGACATCGGACGGCAGTGAAGAAACTGATTATTGATAGCGCGCGCAGGCTTTTCAACTTGCATGGATTCGAAAGTGTATCGCTGCAGCAAATCATGGCTGGCGCGGGGCTGACGCACGGCGGGTTTTACAGTTACTTCCGGAGCAAGAGCGATTTGTATGCCGCAGTGCTTGGCTGCTTCTTCACGGATCCGGAGTGGAAGAGTTGCTGGGAAGGCGTGCATGTGGATCTGTCGTCTACGGATGTGGGGCCGCAGGTGGTGCGCGCGTATTTGTCGCGGCAGCATTTTGAGGATGTGGAGAATTCTTGTCCGATGGTGGCGTTGCCGACGGATGTGGCGCGTAGCGGGAGGTCGGCTAAGGTTGCGTTCGAAACTGTTTTCAAGGCGATGGTGAGCGTGCTGGAGCGGAGCTTGATTCAGAACGGGCGCCGGCGGCGGGTTACCGCCGAGGGCATCGCGGCTTTGTGCATCGGTGGGATGGTGGTGGCGCGAACTTTGGACGACCGCGGGCTGGCCGACGAGTTGCGAGGTGCTTGCACGGCGGTGGCGCTGGAGCTGGGCGGTTGGAACAAGAGGCGTGGATCGAAAAACAGCAAGCTCAAGCGACTGCAGTCTGATGGGGAGGCGGCGGATCAATTGCGCGTGACGTGAGTCGGAAAAGCTGATTTGTCCGGAAAACGAATTCCGATTGGAATCTACGCGCGGGAGTTGATTATCAATCGGGGATGCGATACTTGCCTTGCATGTACAAGCTTGGGCGATTCCCCTAAAATAAAAAGACACTATGAAACATACAATTACTTTGATACCTGGCGATGGGATTGGTTTGGAAGTGTCGCACGCGGTGCAGCAGATTATCGGGGCGGCGGGCGTGGACATTACTTGGGAGGAAATTCCGGCGCGGGCGGAGATCGAGCGGCGGGGGCAGGATTTCATGCACTCGGGGGTTTTGGAATCAATCCGTAAGAACCGGGTGGCGCTCAAAGGGCCGCTCGCGACAGCCGTCGCTGGTGGGCCGCCTAGCATTAATGTGGGGTTGCGGAAGGCTTTGGATTTGTATGCGAATTTGCGGCCGGTGAAGAATTTGGAGGGCGTGCAGTCGCGGTATCTGGGCGTGGATATTGTGCTGGTCCGCGAGAACACCGAGGACCTTTATTCGGGGCTCGAGCACACTGTGGTTTCCGGCGTGGTGGAGAGCTTGAAAATTATCACGGAAAAGGCTTCGACGCGGGTGGCGAAGTTCGCGTTTGAGTATGCGCGGAAGTATGGAAGGAAGAAGATTCACGCGATTCATAAAGCGAACATCATGAAGTTGTCGGATGGATTGTTTCTGACTTCGGTGCGCAAGGTGGCGGAAAAATACCCGGAGATCGAGTACAAGGAATTGATTGTTGATAATGCTTGCATGCAGATGGTGATCAATCCGCATCAGTTTGACATGCTTTTGCTGACGAATTTGTATGGCGACATTATGAGTGATTTGGCAGCGGGGTTAGTCGGCGGATTGGGAGTGGTGCCGAGCGGGAACATGGGGGAGACCGTCGCGATATTCGAGGCGGTGCATGGGACGGCGCCGGATATTGCTGGCAAGGGGATCGCGAATCCTACGGCGCTCCTGATGAGTGCGATTTTGATGTTGCGGCATGTGGATGAGATGGAGGCGGCGCAGAGAATTGAGGATGCTTTGCATCGGGTGTATCGCGAGGGCAAGTTGTTGACGCGCGATGTGGGGGGAACGGCGTCTACGGCTGAGTTCACGGCGGCGGTGATTGGGGCGTTTTCGTAAGGCCAGCAAAGTGCCAGCAAAGCGTTGACTTCCCTGCCCCGTGCAGTGAGAATGTGGCGAGTTCGGCGGTTCATATGGAGCGACCGTGACTGAATATACCCCGGCAGTGGCGCGTTATGTGAACGGCGAGATTCAGAAGTGTGAGCCAATTTCCGAAGGGACGAATACCAAGCGCAAGCGCAAGCCTCATATCGTGGCGGTGATCAACGAGATGTGTACTGGGTGCTCGGGGTCGCCGGCTTGCGTGGAGTATTGTCCGGTGGCGGATTGCATGTTCTGGGTGCCGGATGCGGACCATCCACCGTTTGGGAGGATTTTGGTGGATCCGCTTTTGTGCATCGGGTGCAAGCTTTGTACCAGCAAGGGGCCGGATGGGTCGTTTTTGGAAGGGTGCCCTTGGGATGCAATTGATATGGTGCCTTTGGCGGAGTTTGAGGGGAAGTATGGGGTGATGCCTTTTTAGAGCAGTTGAAAGTCGACAGTTGAGAGTCAACTGCGATAGCGAACAGGGGGAAGATTTACCGCACAGACGGAGAGGACGCAGAGAAAGGCAAGAGAGATCCTTCGCTTCGCTCAGGATGACGATGCGAGTAGCGTGATCGGAAAACTTCTTAGAGATTCTGCAGGGAAAAACTTCAGTTTGAATTTCTTCTTTGGTTCGTGGGCCCGCCAGTAGTCTTGGTATGACTTTCCGAATTTAGCCGCGCGAGATCGTTCGGAGTTAGCGAGGCTTGCGGCACTCGGCGCAGAGGCCGCCTACTTCGGTGCGGGTCACTGTGATTTCTATGCCGCAGTCGCGGGAAATTTGAGATTTTAACTGTTCGTAAAGTTCGCTCTCGAATTCGCGGACTTTGCCACAGCGAATGCAGGCCACGTGGATATGGTCGCGCGGGCCGTGACTTTCGTAGAAGTGGCGATCGCCGCGAAGATGCAGCAGGTCGAGTTCGTCGATCAGGCCGTGGCGCTTGAGCAGATCGAGAGTGCGATAGACAGTGACGCGGGTTACGCGCGGGTCGATTTTTTGGGCGCGTTGCAGGATTTCGTCGGCGTCGAGGTGGCGGCGGGCAGTGTCCATTACCTGCAGTAGAACGCGGCGCTGGCGAGTAAGGCGGATGCCGCGGGCGCCCAGCTCGCGTTCGAGATGGCCGGGGAGTTCGTGATTGATGCGTTCACCGGTGGAGACGCGATGTGCTGGAGTGGCAGACATGTGTCTGCGGACAGTATATCAAATGCGGTCAAGGGAGCGAGTGGCGGAGTTGTGGGGCGCCAATTAGGAGCCGAAAGTTCATAGTTGAAAGTTGATAGTTGCGAGTCGAAGACCACGGCAAGTCGGCGACGCACCGTCTTGCACGGTGGATTGTGCTGCGTCCAACCCCCCACCCTTCCCATGAAACAAAAACAGGACGGATGGCGCGCCCGAAAAGTCAGAATCGAATTCAAAACCGAATTCAAAACCAGCTTCAAACCCAAGTTCGAAAACAAATTCAAAAGGAAGAGCACAGGCAAGATTGCTGTGCTGCCCGTCCGAAGCGCTATGGATTTTTCGGCGTCGCGGTGCTGAGGGCTGCCGATTTAAGGAGGAGTGGTCCTTCGGCAGGATCCACGGGCTTCAGGAGCAGCTTTTTATTATTGATGCCGAAAACGCGGAGGTAGTAGACGTTCCCTGCTTCCGCCGTCAGACTTGCCGCCCCGGCCGTCTCGGAGCGCCCCTTGAGCCGCGATTGCTGTGCGACGCAGACGCGATGATCCCCCGGTGCGACTGAGAAAAAAGAATAGGAAGTACGCTCCATCGCGCCGACCCACGAGCCATCAATTCCGGCCTTTACGATGATGCAGCCAACGCAAACGCCACCAGCCTGGAGGATAACCACGACCGTGGCCTTCCCCGGTTCCGGCTGGGGAAGCGGATGGCTTTTCTTGTCCAGCTTTACGTTGAACTCGGTTTCGGGCGCGCCACATCCCGCAGCGGCCAGAGCGGCCGCACCGGAATCCTGCGCGAACGTCGGAAGGGCTAACAGAAGGAGCGCCAGCAAGATTTTCGTCATCATGACCTCAGAGCCCAGAAACGCCAGAATGGCTCACGCTGCGAAATCAAACGCAACCGCGAAGAGAGATCCTTCGCTTCGTTCAGGATGACGAGGCTCCCATGAGCGGCTGTGCCACGAAAACCGAATCGCGGCACTGGCAGTTTCAATCACCGGTGGCTTTGCACTGCTTTTAGGATGTCGCTGTACATTACGAAGGCGAAAATGCCTAGCAGGAAGACCAGGCCCACTTGGACGAAGCGCTCTTTTACGGCGATGCTCAGGTCGCGGCGAAGAATGCCTTCGATGGCTAGCAGCAGGATGTGACCGCCATCAAGAATTGGGATAGGTAGAAGATTCAACAGGCCGAGGTTGAGGCTGATTACGGCCATGAACTCGAGCAGAGTCGGTAGGCCACGCTTGGCGGCTTCGCCGGAAATGCGCGCGATGCCAACCGGGCCGGCTAGCTGACGGATCGAAACTTTGCCGCTGAAGAGGCCGACGAGAACTTGACCGATCTGGCGGATGCCGGAAATGGTGGAAGCAGCGGCGTCTTTGCCGGCTTCGACAAATGATTGACGCTCGTAGTCTTCATCGGTGTTGGGCAGCACGCCGACTTGCCAGACCGGTTGGCCTTCAAGGTCGGTTCCCTGCATGGGCGTGATATCCAATTCGAGGTGTTGGCCGTCGCGACGGACCTGGAATTGAATTTCGTGTCCGCCGGATTGATGGACGCCTTCGACCAACTGTGGCCAGGTGACGACGGGCTTGCCGTTCATCGCGATGATGGTGTCGCCCGGCTTTAGCCCGGCGCGGTCGGCGGGCGTGCCGGCGTCAACTTCAGCGATGACGACCGCCAGCGGAGGGTATCCGAACAAATTGTCCTGCAAGCCGGGGTGCTCGGGCACAGTGGCCGTGACAATCTGGTTCGCGCCGCTGCGCAAGACCGCGATCGTGATCGGACTTCCGGGCTTGGCTTTCTCGTATTCCGAATATACTTTTTTCCAGGTTGGAGTTGTAACGCCATTTACGGCGATGATGCGATCGCCTGGTTGCACGCCCGTGGCGGGCATCGTTTGTGGTACGGCGACTACGTCGGCGGTTTGGTGTTCGAAGACTGGCGAGGGAATGCCGAGACGCCAGAAAATTCCCCACAGGATTACGAGTGCAAGGACGAAATTCATTGCCGGACCGGCGACGGCGATGATTACGCGCTGCCAGCGCGGGCGTGAGAGGAATTCATATCCGGCGCCAGTGCGTTCTTCGAGGGGATTGTCACCAGCCATGCGCACGTAGCCGCCGAACGGGAGAGCGCTAATGCGGTAATCGGTGTCACCGCGCTTCACACCGAATAGGCGCGGACCGAAGCCTAGGGAGAAAACGTCCACGCGGACGCCGCAGAGTTTGGCCGCCGCGAAGTGGCCCCACTCGTGGACGAAAATCATGATGCCCAGGACGATGGTGACCGTAACGAGATCAACTAAGAAATTATGCATAAGGCCTCAAAGAGTACTTTAATTCTTTCCGCGCCGCGATACGAGTTGGATTTCGAGACGCGCCAGGCGGCGGGCTTCGGCGTCGGCCTCGAGTACATCAGCGATGCTGTGCAGTGAGGTGCGCGGCATTTTTTCCAGCACTTTTTCGATCACTGCTGCGATCCCCAGGAATGGCAAGCGTTTCTCCAAAAATGACGCTACGGCGACTTCATCCGCCGCGTTTAATGCGCATGGGAGCGGGCCGCCCAGGCGCGAGGCTTCTCTTGCGAGCATGAGGCACGGAAACTTCTTCGCGGGTACTGCTGCAAATTCCAGTTTGCGCAGGGTGGACCAGTCCAGAGCACGTGTATTGGACGGGGCCCGCTCGGGATAGGTTAGCGCATATTGAATGGGCATGCGCATGTCCGTTGGGCCGAGTTGTGCCAGGATTGAACCATCCACGAATTCGACCATGGAGTGAATTGTGGATTGCGGATGGATGACGACCTGGATTCTGTCGAGGTCTGTGCCGAAGAGCCACTTGGCTTCGATCACTTCGAAGCCTTTGTTCATCAGGGTGGCGGAGTCGATCGTGATGCGTTGACCCATCTTCCAATTTGGATGCGCCAGGGCTTGTTTGGGCGTGATCTTTGAGAACTGGGATAGCGGCGTTTTGCGGAACGGGCCGCCGGAGGCCGTGAGGATCAGGCGCTTTACTTCGCGTGGTTCGCCGGCGCGGAGGCATTGGTGGATGGCGTTATGTTCGGAATCAACTGGGAGCAGCGCGATTTTGGCGCGGTGGACCGCGGCCATTACTACTTCACCGGCGGCTACCAGGACTTCTTTATTGGCCAGGGCTATGTGTTTGCCTTGTTCGATCGCTTTGTAGGTGGCGGGGAGGCCTACTACGCCTACTGCTGCTGACACTACGATTTCCACTTCCTGGTGAGTGGCCACTCGTTCCATGCCTTCTGGACCGAAGAGGATTTCTGGTTGAGGTTGGTTCTTTTCTCGCGAGGATTTCAGGATCGCGCAGAGCTCCTTGGCAGCTTCTTCTGTAGCCACCGAGACTATTTGTGGATTGCATTGGCGGGCTTGCTCGGCTGCTAGCTTTACGTTTTGGCCCGCGGCTATTGCTACTACTTGGAATTTACCGAGGTTGGTCGCGACTACGTCCAGGCATTGGCGGCCTATGGAGCCTGTGGAGCCCAGGATGGAGATTCGTTTCATTTGTTCGCGTCATATTTTATAGAGGTTCTGGGGAGAATGCGAACTTCGGTTTTGCGGCGTGTGTTGTGGGCATGCGGTTGAGCAGGTCAAAAGGTTTTGCACCGAGTACAAAGAGAAAAGCGGAGCTAAATCGGAGTAAGCAAGAATTACCGGGGAGGCGCAGAGGAACGCAAGAGAGATCCTTCGCTGCGCTCAGGATGACGACGTACAAATCAGAGACGGCGAGGCAAGCCTCGCCTAGGTCGTTTTGTTGCCGGGCTTTCGGGGTCGACGAAAGCGGCGGCAAGTCGTCGCACTCCATAGGGATCGTGGCACGCGATCGTTTTTCGAAGGTGCACCTACTGGGGGCGGGCTAGCCATTGATAGAGGAGCCAGACTACCGGGCTGGCTAGGATTAGGCTGTCGATGCGGTCTAGCATGCCGCCGTGGCCGGGGAGTAGGCCGCCGGAATCCTTTACGGCGGCGCCGCGTTTGTAGGCAGATTCGATCAGGTCGCCGGCTTGGCCTGCGATGTTTGCGATTCCGGCTATCACTAACAGTGTGATTACGTCGGTCTGCATCCATCTGGCGAAGAGAACGGCTACGATCATGGAGGCCAGGACGTTGCCTAGGGCGCCCTCCCAGGTTTTTTTTGGGCTTAGCGCCGGGGCCATGGGGACGCGGCCCAGGGATTTTCCTACCAAGTAGGCGAGCATGTCTCCCGCCCAGACTAGAACTAGCGTGAACAGGACCAATTGGCGGCCCACGGGTTCGATTTCATCCAGGCGCACGATGTAACTGAAGGGCAGCACGATGAAAAGTAACGCGGCGGAGCCGATAGCGATTGCCGGAAGCACGTCGTGAAGTGGGCGCCTGGTTAGCAGGCCGAGGACTACGGAGCCGAAAAGAAAGATAAGCAGGGCCGCTTCGATGGAGAGAGTGCCGCCAGCCGCATCGCGGACCATGGAGAGGCTGGAAGACAGAGCGTGCGTTTCGACGCGGCCGAGGGAAAATTGCGCGTAGAAAATCAGGACTGTGCAGAAGTACGTCCAGAGTTTGAAGCCGCGCAGGCCGATGCGTTCGCCGAGATTCAGAAACTCCACCAGCGCCAGAATTGCCACCATGGCCGCGATGCCTGCGAGCGCGATTGGCGGAGCCCACCACACCAGCGCCACTACGATGGGAATCAAAACGGCGGCGGTGGCCAGGCGCAGGAGCATTCGGCGTTAGCCTCGGCCTGAGGTGTCGTTGGATTTGTGGGTAGCGGCGTTGGCGACCGCTGCTCTGCCCCGTTCGCGGGCTGTGCCTAGGCCGCCGTAACGGCGTTCGCGTTTTTGGAAATCGGCCAGGGCTTCGAGCAGGCGCGCACGGGAGAAATCGGGCCAGAGAGTTTCGGTGACGTAAAGTTCGGCATAGGCGATTTGCCAGAGCAGGAAATTGCTGACGCGCATCTCGCCGCTGGTGCGGATGAGCAGATCGGGATCGGGGAGGCCGGCGGTGTAGAGATGCTCGGAGATGGTTTGTTCGTCGGCGCGGAAGGCGGACATGCCGTTGGCGCGGACTTGATCGAGCATGGCGTTGAAGGCGTCAACGAGTTCGGCGCGGCCGCCGTAGTTCAACGCGACTACTAATCTCATGCCGGTGTTTTTTGCGGTTAGGCGCATGCCGGCTTCGATGTCTTTGCGGACGGCTTCGGGTAATTGTTCGGAGCGGCCGATGATTAGCAAGCGGATGTTGTTCTTGTGGATGGCTGGGAGTTCACGTTTCAGGTATTCGCGGAGTAAACGCATCAGGAAATCTACTTCGGCTTGGGGGCGTCGCCAGTTTTCCAGAGAGAAGGCATACAAGGTGAGGCACGGCAGCTTGAGGCGCGCGCTAGTTTCGATGATTTCCCGGGCGGCTTTTACTCCGGCGCGGTGTCCGGCAATGCGGGGGAGATGGCGACGCTGGGCCCAGCGTCCGTTGCCGTCCATGATTACGGCCAAGTGATGGGGTAATTGTTTCAGATCGAGTTTATCGAGCAGGTCCGCTTCTTCGCGGTTGGCGGGTTTTAAGAGATCGGATGCTTTCACTCGGATTCACTCGGGGATGCGCGGAGTGAAAAGCTAGCACAGCGAGTGGTGGCGTGCAAGGTGGGTTAGGAGTTGAAAGCTGACAGTTAAGAGTTAAAAGCAAACGGCAAGAAGAAGCTTTTCCCGCGGAGGCGCAGAGCAAGGCCGGAGAGATGCTTGTTCCGGCGTCACGGGGAGTGGGTCAGAGTGCCGACTAGGCCGGCGCTGGATGGTTGGGTGATGGCGGCGTAGACCAGCACGAGCGTGAGGATGATCATTATTATGCTCATGGCCCAGGCGACCAGGTTGAAGCCCCAGGTGTTGGTGTGCTCACCCATCAGGTCGCGGCGATTGATTAGCAGGAGGATGAAGATCAGGACTACCGGGAGCCAGACGCCGTTGGCGACTTGGGAGAGGACCAGGATTTTGAAGAGGGGGGCGTTGGGGAGAAGGATGATGCCGCCGCCTACTATGATCAGGCCGGTGTAGAGGCCGTAGAAGGCGGGGGCTTCTTTTACTTTGTGGTCTATGCCGGCTTCGAAGCCCAAGCCTTCGCAAATTACGTGGGCCGTCGAGAGCGGGAGGATCGAGGCCGCGAAGAGAGAGGCGTTGAGCAATCCGAAGGCGAAGAGATAGCCTGCCCAGCGTCCGGCGAGCGGGACGAGGGCTGCGGCGGCCTGGGCGGCGTCGGTGATGTCAACCATGCCGTTCTTATTCAGTGTGGCCGCGCAGCAGACGATGATGAAGAAGACGATCACCATGCAGCTGATGCTGCCGACTAGGACGTCTAGGCGGGCATGCTTGTATTGTTTGGGACCTACGCGCTTTTCGACGAAGCCGGCTTGCAGATAGAAGAATTGCCAGGGCGCGATCGTGGTGCCCACCAGGGCTGTGAGCATTAGCAGGTAATCGGTGGTGAAATGCAACGACGGAGCCACCGTCTCCTTGGCTGCGAGTAGCCAGTCCGGTTTTGCCAGAAGCGCGGAGGCCACATAGGCAAGATAAAACGCGCACGCTACGAGGAAAATTTTTTCGACCTGACGATAATTCCCCTTCACGACCAGGAACCAGACGGCGATTCCCGCCAATGGGACAGAAATGAATTTGCTGACGCCGAAGATTTGCATGGACGCAGCTATTCCGGCAAATTCCGCCACGGTGTTGCCCAGATCTACCGCCAGGGCCGCGATCATTACGAAGAACGTGGAACGGAAACCAAACTCTTCGCGGATCAGATCCGAAAGGCCTTTGCCAGTGACCACGCCCATGCGGGCGCACATTTCTTCGGAGACGTAGAGGGCGATGGTCATGGGGATTAGCGACCAGAGCATGGTGTAACCGAAGTGTGCGCCGACGGTGGTGTAGGTGGTGATGCCGCCGGCGTCGTTGTCCACGTTGGAGGTGATGAGGCCTGGGCCGACGACGGCAAGGAAGAGCGCCAGGCGGCGACGCGTCATGCGGGTGCGTCGGAGGATGTTGGCGCCGCGCGTCTTCCAGGTGGTGTTGGGTTCCGAATTGGTGAGTTCGTCGGTCATTTTCTGAAAGTGAATTCGAAATATTGCATCAAGGCCGGGCACGGCATGCCGTACCCCAACGAATTCCAGGCCCACGCAACGGTAGAGCAAATACAGGGGCAACGCCAACGACGCGCGCCTAAAAAGAAAAAGCAGGCGGCCGCTACAAATTCAACCGCGAACGCAAATTCAACTTCGCGCTAGATTTTGGCCCTCATGCGGCTTACTACGTCGTCTACTGTGATGTTGCCGATCGGGTGCTGGGCTCCATTTACGACCGTAAGGCTGCGCAAATTATATTTGTCGAAAAGCTCGAAGACGTTTTTGTCGTGTGCGTCGGGAGTTACGAACAGGAGCGGCTCGAAGGCTAGCTCGGACATGCGTTGATCGGAGTCAGAGAGCAGCAGGCGCGCGATGGGCACGGTGCCGGAGAGCGCAGCATCCTTATTGATGAGAACAACGTTATCGAGCTGATCGGGGGAGAGTTCGTGGAAGCGAATGTAGTCCACGACTTCGCCTCGAGTGGCTTCTTCTCCGACGACGACGATTTCAGTGGTCATCATGCCGCCGGCGGTGTTCTGTTCGAACTTGAGGAGGTTCTCGACGTCTTGCGCTTCTCGATTTTCCATTTCCTCGAGGACGTCATTCTTGGCTTCGGGCTCGAGACTGGCGAGGATGTCCGCAGCGGCGTCGGGACTCATTTCTTCGATAATGTCCGCGGCGCGCTCGGGGTCGAGTTTTTCGACCACTTGCGTTTGCAGGCGCTTGTCGAGTTCGGCGATGGTCTCGGCGGCGGTTTCTTCATCGAGGGAGCCGATGATGCCCTGGCGCTCGTCAGGGGAAAGCTCTTCCATAATGTCGGCGAGGTCGGCGGGGTGCAGGGCTTCGAGTTTTTGGCTGGAAAGGCGCAGTTTTACGCGGCGGAGAGGGTCGGGTTCGACGAGGTTTACGAATTCCCAGAGGATTTTGCGCGGCGGGAGCTTCAGTTGAATCTGGCGGATAGCCATGGGTGGGACGATTCCCTGCAGCAGGCGGCGCACGGCGCCGGGGAGGCCGACGTCTACCTGAGTGATGCGAAGTTCGGTGTTGCCGTTGTTGCGCTGGTCGGAGAGATCAATGTCGTTTACACGGACGACCTTTCTGCCATTCGTGTCTATGATTTGCTGGTCGAGCAGATCTTTGCCTACGGCTAGCCAAGCTTCGTTGGGGTGGTAGAGCGCTAGGGCGGATTCGTCTGTGGTGAGAATGATTCTGCCGGGGGCGACGGAGGCGATCTGGTCGTAACGGGCGACGAGCGGCCGGTATTGGCCACGGCCTAGCAGAAGCTGCGCGATGCGGTTGGGTTGGTCGGCGGGCTCGACGAACATTTCTTTTACGCGGCCGACGTAGTTGCCGAGGGAGTCGTAGGTCTCGGCGCCGATTACTTCTGTGGCGTGCAACATGGGAGCTCCTTGGGCTGCGAGTCCCGGCAAAAAAAAAGCCCGGGCCGGCGAATGGTACCGGCCACGGGCGCACAAAAATCGCCCTACGTTGCTACAGGCCGGGCCTCGCCTCCCTGTCCCCGCATAATTCGCAGGTCCAGCGAACCGATAGGTGCGGGGAAGTTCCCTGCCCTAGCCGAGCGTTCCCTGCGTGCCCGGCAAGGCGGTGACTTCCCGGTTCCGAATTGGACGGCAGCTCCATCGCGTTGTGCTTTGGTCCGAATTGACTAGTAAATGCAGAAGGAAAGTTTGTCAAGCGAAGAGTGCGATTTCTGCCAATTATTTTGCGCGAAAGAGCATATTTTTTGGGCGACTGCCGCGGCGACGGCAATCGGCGACGTAGAGATCCCAATAGGTGACGCGGAGGTAGGCTTTTTTTGCGAATCCTAATGCTTTGGCCGCGCGATCAATCGCTTGGGGCTTGCCTTCTAATTCAAGGAACGTGCCGGCGGGGGTTTCATCGAGGTCGAGATGCAAATTTGGGAGGCGGAATGTGGTGCGGTATTTGTCGTAGCGGAAGGCGGGCCGGAAACCTAGGGACGTGAGAGCGGCTGCGTACTGGCGGGAGGATTGGGCTTTGACCACCAGTTCGCGTTCGGCACGTTCTTTATAGCGGCGCGGTTTCCTCCTGGGAGTCAGGTGTGGGGGAGCTTTGGATGTGAGGATTACTCGCTCGCCGCGGGTGGCGCGGTTGTTTTCTGGTGCCGGGGTTTCGATGCGGATGCGCAGGAGCATGCCACGGCGGCGGAGGTCAGATAGGGGCGTGTCGTACAGGGTGTTCTTTTCAAGCACACGGAGTTGGGGGGTGGGGCCTAGGGATTTGATCTTGTCTCGGATCGCCGAAATGTCCGTGATGCGGAGTTTGATTTCGATTTCGGCGTTGGTCTTCTTGAGTTTCGGCATAAAGACAGTGTCGTTGTGCTCGCTGGAGCGAGTCAAAGGATTTTACACATAGGCTGCGGAGGAAAGGCGGAGGCAAATCTGAGAAAGAAAGGATTACCGCAGAGACGCAGGGTGCGCAGAGAAAACCGGTGGCAAAGCTTCCGGGGTGCCAGCATAATCAGTTTGTTTCCATGAACGAACCGACTACTCCCCTAATGCAGCAATATCATGCTGTTAAGAAGCAGCACCCTGCTGCTTTGTTACTTTTTCGTTTAGGCGATTTCTACGAGCTTTTCTATGACGATGCGGTGGTGGCTTCGCGGCTTTTGCAAATTACTTTGACGGCGCGGAATAAGGAGAAGGGGCAGGCGGTGCCGATGTGTGGAGTGCCTTATCACGCGGCGGAAAATTATATTGCGCGGCTGATACGGGCGGGACACAAGGTGGCGATCTGCGAGCAGATGGAAGTGCCAGGGCCGGGAAAGAAAATTGTGCGGCGGGAAGTTATTCGTGTGTTGACGCCGGGGACGGCTAGCGGCGCCGGCCTGGTGGGCGCGAAAGAAAATAATTATCTGGCGGCGGTGGCGCGGAGCGCGGCGGCTGGTGTGGCTGCGGGAGCTACCGCTGGAACACGCGGAGGCGCGGGTGCTGGGCCTGGCGCGTCGGTGGGCTCGACGAGGGGCGGGCGCGGGGCGGATCCGGTGATTGGATTGGCGTTTGTGGATCTTTCGACAGGCGAGTTTCGTGCGACAGAATTTTCTGGGGAGAAAGCGGAGGCGCGGTTGCGCGACGAATTGGGGATTTTGCGGCCGCGCGAGGTGCTGCTGGCGCGGGCGGTGACTTTGTTTCCGGTGACCTTGCCGGCGGAGATGGATGGGTTGGGCGCCGTGGAGACGCGTTTGGATGAATGGGCGTTCGAGGCGAACTACGCGATGCGGATGCTGGAACAGCATTTTCGCGTGGCGACCTTGGAAGGATTTGGATTGAACGGCCATGGGCAGGCTACGGCCGCGGCTGGAGCGCTGGTGCATTATTTGCGCGAGACTTCGGCGATCGGAGCGCGGACACCGGAGGATTCGGCGACGAATCCGTCGCTACGTCCGGCGGGAGCCGGCCTCGAGCATCTGGATCGCATTACTTATTACGAGCAGCAGGATTCGATGATTTTGGATGCAGTGACTGCGCGGAACTTGGAATTGGTCGAGCCTTCGGTGGGAGATGACGCGTCCGCGACTTTGTTGAAGGCGATTGATGAGACTGCTACCGGGATGGGCGCGCGGTTGTTGCGCGGGTGGATTTTGCGGCCGGAGATTGCGCTTTCCGAAATTGCGGATCGCCTGAATGCGGTTGCTGAGCTGAAAACGCGGACTGTTGAGCGCGAGGAGATTCATCGGACGCTTGAGGGCATACTGGATCTGGAGCGGTTGACCAGCCGGATCACTTTGGGTGTGGCAACGCCGCGGGATTTGCTGGCGTTGCGGCAATCGCTGGAGAAGATACCGGCATTGCGCGGGTTGCTCGAGCCGCTCGCGACCGCAGCGGCTGCGTTTGGCAGCCGATTGGCTGCGCTGCGCGAGCAGCTCGACGAAATGGCTGACGTGCGGGAGACGATTGCGCGCGGGATTGCGGATGATCCCCCGGCGCTGCCTAACGATCCGGGCGTGATTCGCCGGGGATTCAACTCGGAGCTGGACGAATTGCACGACATTACGCGGCAGGGGCGGCAGATTATTGCGTCCATGGAAGAACGCGAGCGGAAGCGGACTGGGATTGGCTCGCTGAAGATTCGTTATAACCAAGTGTTTGGTTTTTATATTGAGATTTCGAAGCCGAATTTGCATTTGGCGCCGGCGGATTACGAGCGCAAGCAGACTTTAGTGAATGCGGAGCGGTTTACTTCCACGGAATTGAAGGAGCATGAGCGGAAGGTTTTATCAGCCGAAGAGCGCGTGCTGGAAATCGAGCGGCGGCTGTATGGGGAAATTCGCGAAGCGATTGCGCGAGAGGCGGGGCGGTTGCGGCGCGTCGCGGCAGGGATCGCGCAGTTGGATGTGCTGGTGAATTTCGCACGCATTGCGGCTTCGCGGAATTATGCGCGGCCCGAATTCACGGAGACTTCGCTCGCGCGAAAGGGCAAGCGCGGGGTGCTGATGATTGCGGGCGGACGGCATCCGGTGATTGAGAAATTGCTGGAGGAGCGCGGCGAGCGATTTGTGCCGAACGACTTGTATTTGGATGATGAGTCGCAATTCTTGCTTTTGATTACTGGGCCCAACATGGGTGGGAAGTCCACCTATTTGCGGCAAGCGGCTCTGATTTCGATTTTGGCGCAGGTGGGGTCGTTTGTGCCGGCAACGTCGGCGAAATTACCGCTATTGGATCGGGTCTTTACGCGGATTGGGGCTTCGGACAATCTCGCGCGGGGTCGGTCGACATTTTTGGTGGAGATGAGCGAGGTGGCGGCGATTTTGAATACCGCTACGGCGGCTAGTTTGGTGCTTTTGGATGAGGTGGGGCGCGGAACCGCCACGTTTGATGGGCTTTCTATTGCTTGGGCGGTGGTGGAGGCTTTGCATTCAGGGGCGCGGCCGCGGACTTTGTTTGCCACGCATTATCATGAGTTGACGGAGTTGGAGCAGCTTTTGCCTGGGGTGCGGAATGTGCATGTGTCGGTGCAGGAGGCTGGAAACGAGATTATTTTCTTGCGGCGCGTGGAGCCGGGGAGCGCGAATAAGAGTTATGGGATTGAGGTGGCGCGATTGGCGGGGTTGCCGAATGAGGTGATTGCGCGGGCGCGGGAGATTTTGCGGAGGCATGAGCAGAGCGAGGAGAAATTGACTCAGGAGCTTTCGCCGGGGGCGGGTGGGACGCTGATCGCGGAGCAAACTGCTTTCGCGGCGATTGATGCTTCGGTGCTGGAGGCTCTGCGGGCGGCAGATTTGAACAAGTTGACGCCGATCGGAGCTATGGTACTTTTGGCGGCTTTGCAGAAGCAGCTTTCGTGAGGGATGGCAGAGTCAACGTCAAAGGCTTCACACAGAGGACACCGAGGAAAGGCGGAGAAAAATCTGAGAAAGATTGGATTACCGCAGAGGAGCAGAGTACGCAGAGAACGACCGAGGCGGGCGAGGCAAGCCTCGCCTGGAGCGTTTCGCTGCCGGACGCTGGGTTTCGACGAAAGCGGCGGCAAGCCGCCGCGCTCCATATTGGGCTGGGCATGTGACTTGAGTCGAACGCGGAGACAATCTTCGGTTTCGGCGTATGGCAATGTGTAAACCTCTTGTGAATTCGCGGTTGTAAACCGCCTGTTCGGGCTTCTAGACTCAGCGGTGTGATGCGCGTACTGGGAATGATGTCTGGCACCTCGGCGGATGGGATCGACGTCACCTTGGTGCGCATTTCGGGCGCGCCCCCTTCCCTTTCGGTGAAATTCGAAGGTCATCATCATGTGCGATTCCCTGCGCGGGTGCGCGGGGCGATTTTGCGGCTTGCCAATGGCGGGGCAACTTCTACCGCCGAAATTAGTCAACTGAATGTTTTGTTGGGCGAGGAGTTTGCGGCGGCGGCTTTGGCTGCTTGCAAACGGTGGCGGGTTCCCTTGCGCCAAATTCAATTGATTGGGTCGCACGGGCAGACGATTTTCCATCAGGGGGTGGCGGCGCGGTTTTTGGGCGGGCGAAAAGTGGCTTCTACTTTGCAGATTGGCGAGCCTAGCATTATTGCTGAGCGGACTGGCGTTGCGTCCATTGCGGATTTTCGTCCCGCGGATATGGCCGCGGGTGGGCAAGGGGCGCCACTGGTGCCGTTCGTGGATTACCTGCTGTACCGGGACGCTAAACTGGGGCGCGTAGCTTTGAATATTGGGGGGATTGCAAACGTTACGGTGATTCCGATTGCTGCACGGCCCGAGGATGTGTTTGCGTTCGATACCGGGCCGGGGAACATGATTATTGACGCGCTGGTGGAACGCAGCACCGGGCGGCGTTTGGCTTACGATCGCGATGCGCGGTTTGCACTGCGCGGGCAGGTGATACGACCGTTGCTCGAGACGATGCTGCGCAGCGCGTATCTGCGTTTGCCGCCGCCGAAGACGGCGGGGCGTGAGCAATTTGGTTTGGAGTATGCGGACGAGCTAATTTCGTGGGCTCGAAAGCGGCGCGCGCGGACGGAAGATCTCGTGCGCACAGCTACGATCTTCACAGCGCTTTCCATTGCGGACGCCTTCCGGCGCTTTATTTTTTCCCGCGTGCGGGTGAATGAATTGATTGTGGCGGGCGGAGGGACGAAGAATCCGCTGCTGATGGCGCAACTTCGGGCGGCTTTACCGGGGATCGAGATTGTGCCGTCCTCGCGATTTGGAGTGCCGACGGAAGCGAAGGAAGCGCTGGCATTTGCGGTGTTAGCTTACGAGGCGTTTCATGGGCGGGTGAATAATTTGCCTTCGGCTACGGGGGCGAAGCGGGCTGCGATTCTGGGGAAATTGGTGCACGGCCACGCGCGCTAGGATTTTACGCACGGGAGTTTTGCCGCTGAGCTTGGGTGCGATTTTCGTTGCGCTGCTGTGCGACGCGTTCCTTCTGGGTGGCTGCACGTCGTCGCAAACTTCCGCTGATTCCTCCACCGTCAATTTCTTGATCGATTCCGCGCCGACGAACTTGGATCCGCGGATTGGGGCGGACGCTTATTCGGAGCATGTGCACGGACTGATCTTTTCGAGTCTTGTTGCCCGGGACACGAACATGAAAGTGATCCCGGACCTCGCGCAATCTTGGGACACGCCTGATCCGTTAACCTACATTTTCCACTTGCGGCGCGGCGTGAAATTTCACGATGGAAGAGCGCTTACTTCGGCAGACGTGAAATACACATTCGATTCGATTCTTACCGGGACCTTGAAGACGACCAAGCGCCAGGCGTACAGGCAGGTGACTTCCGTCGAAGCACCGGATGACGGCACCGTGGTCGTGCACCTGAGTGAGCCTTACGCGTCGCTGCTCTGGAACCTTTCTACGCCGGGAATCGGGATCGTGCCGCGCGGGTCGGGAGCGGAGATGTCGCAGCATCCAATTGGGACGGGGCCGTTTCGATTTGTGAGCGCGACCACGGATGAAGAAATCGTGCTGGAGCGAAATGAGAATTATTTTGGCGGCGCACCTAAGATCGAGCGGCTGCGGCTGCGTATTGTGCCGGATGTGACCGTGCGTGCGCTGGAATTGCGCAAAGGCTCTGCGGATGCGGCGATTAATTCCCTGACGCCGGATATGGTGGTGACCTTGGCGAAAGAACGCGGGCTGGCGGCCGTGGAGGAGCCTGGCACGGCGATGGCTTACTTGGCGTTCAATTTTGACGATCCGGTCCTGGCGAAGCGCGAGGTGCGGCAGGCGCTGGCTTATGCGACGGATCGGGCGACGATCATCAAGTATTTGCTGCGCGGGCAGGCACGTCTGGCGCAGAGTTTGCTGCCACCGAATCATTGGGCGTTTGATGCGGACGTGCAGCAGTACGATTTCGATCCGGCGCGGGCGGAGAAAATGCTGGATGCGGCGGGTTATCCGCGGGGGGCGGATGGCGTGCGGATGCGGTTGACGTTGAAGAGCTCGACTGATGAGTTTCCGCGGTTGACTAGCGCGGCGATCGCGGACCAGTGGAAGCGCGTGGGGGTGCTGTTGGAGTTGCGACCGCTCGAGTTTGCGACTTTTTATTCGGATATTACGCGTGGAAGCTTTCAGATTTACACGTTGCGGTGGGTTGGGGGAAACAACGACCCGGACCTGTTCGAGTCCGTGTTTAGTTCGAAGAAGATGCCGCCTGTAGGATCGAATCGGGGGCATTACCGGAATGCGGAGTTGGACGATTTGTTGGATCGGGCGCGGGTTGAGATGGATCAGGGGCGGCGGAAGGAGATTTTGGCGCGGGTGCAGGAGATTGTGGCTCGGGATGAGCCTTATATAAATTTGTGGTATGTGGATAATGTTTGCGTGCATCGGGAGAGGCTGGAGGGGATCGCTTTGTCGCCTGGTGGGGATTACGATTTTTTGGTTTCGGCGTATTTGAAGTAGAGCAAGTCAAAAACTTTACACAGAGGACACAGAGGAACTACGGAGAAAAATCTGAGAAAGATAAACCCGATTAACGCAGAGGCGCAGAGAAAACCTCAAGAGAGATTTATAATCGCGCGGCAGAGGCGGGCGAGGCAAGCCTCGCCTAGATCGTTTGTTGGCGGACATTTTGCTTCGGCGAAAGCGGCGGCAAGCCGCCGCACTCCAAAATGTCTCTGGTACGCAACAATCCCAAAACCTGTCTAGCTTACCTCGTGGCAAGCTGGGGCGCAGCAAGCAGCGCCGCCACCAAATCTACTCAGTCGTGCAGGGCGGATTTGATTTCAGAATCCGAGATGGCGCCTTCGCGGACTATGTTCCAGTGGTCGCCATCGAGGCGGACGATTGTGGAGGCTAGGGTGCCGCCGGTGTCGCCTGCATCGAGGACTAGCGGGAGGCGGTCGCCCAACTGCTTTACGATTTGGCTGGCGGCTGTGCAGCTGGGAAAGCCGGAAAGATTCGCGCTGGTGCCGGTGATGGGGCCGCCTACGGCTTCGATGATGGCCGTGGGGACTGCCATGTTGGCCCAGCGCAGTGCCACGCGGCCAGTGTTGCCCGTAACTTTCAGTGGGAGGCGGTGCGTGGCTTCGACTACAAGCGTTAGCGCGCCAGGCCAGAATTTGTGGGCTAGGGTTAGAAATGCGTCGGGCACATCGCGGATTAGCGTAACGGCTTGCTCGATGGAACTCACCAGGATCGGGAGCGCTTTGGTTTCAGGGCGGCCCTTCACTCGGAAGACGGCTTCGATGGCGGCTAGGTTGAACGGGTCAACCGAGAGGCCGTAGAAGGTGTCGGTGGGAACGCCGACTACTTGGCCGCGTTTGATGAAACCGGCGGCGTAGTCCACCACGCGTTGTTCCGGGGTTGCAGCTGAAATTTTCAGGACTTCGACGGGCAAGTGATCACTCTCTGCGGGTTACGCCTCAAGTTCGCTTGGCACGCTATCATAAGGGCTGCGATGGAAGCAAGGTGCTGGGCGCAAAGTGTGTGTCGGTGCGTCTCGTTGCGGAGCCGGCGATCCGGTGGCAAATCTGTGATATTCCGGGGCCTTCCCACTTGGGACGAGTTGGCGAGGCAAGCCTCGCCTGGAGCGTTTTGTCGACGCGGGTTTTGTTTCGACGAAAGCGGCGGCAAGCCGCCGCACTCCAGAATAGGGTCGGCGTGGCTCAATGGGAGATGGCTCGACGGGGCGTATCGCGTTTGTTAGGCTGAGGGAGTGTCGCAACACTTGAGTGAAGAGCTGATTACCAGCCGCGAGAATAAGTGGCTGAAGATATTTCGGGCGGCTTTGCGTGGGACGGGGCCGGCGGAAGGTGAGCCGATTGGCGTCGAGGGCCCGAAACTGGTAGAGGATGCGCTGCGGTCCGGATTGCAGGCGGAGGCCTTGCTCGTGAGCGAATCCGGGGAGGCCTCAGACCTGGAACGGATTTTGCGGGCGGCTGGCGAGAGCGAGGCGGGGATTCCGCGTTCGCGGGTGATGCGGACTACGGATAAATTGTTTGCCTCGGTGGCGGGGACGGAGACGCCGCAGGGCGTGGCGGCGCTTTTCGTACAGCCTTCGTGGTCATCTGATGATGTGGTGCGCGGGGCGGCTGCGGGTGACGGGAGTTTGCCCGGCGACGCGGCTCTGGTGGTGGTGCTGGCCGCGGTGCAGGATCCAGGGAACGTGGGAACGATTGTGCGGTCGGCGGAGGCGTTTGGCGCGACTGGGGTTGTGACTACTCGCGGCAGTGCCGATCCTTGGTCGCCGAAGGCTTTGCGGGCGTCGGCGGGATCTGGGTTGCGCTTCCCTCTTCTGCGCGGGATGGCGATTCCGGTGTTGTTGGCGCAGTTGAGAGTGGCTAGGGTTAAGATTGTGGCCGCTAGCTCGCATCCTGCCGCCGCGACTGGTTCGACGGCTAACGTTGCGGCGGATTTGCGCGAGCCGGTGGCGATTTTTATTGGCAATGAGGGAGCGGGATTGCCGCGTGAGGTTGAACACGCGGCAGATGCGCGAATTTCGATTCCGATGAGCGCGAGTGTGGAGTCTTTGAACGCGGGGGTGGCGGCGTCTGTGGTTTTGTACGAGGCGGCGCGGCAGAGGAAGGGCTTTACCACAGATGAACACTGATAAAAGCTGATGAACGCAGATGAAAGCTAGGCGCTTTTTAGTGGCGCGTTCGAACTGAGTGAGAGCCATGGGACTTTTCCAAGCTATTCAACCTGAGGAAGAATCGTCGGCGGGGCGGCCGCTGGCGGACCGGATGCGTCCGCAGACTTTGGATGAATTTATCGGGCAGGAAGAATTACTCGGGCCCGGCAAACCTTTGCGCGTGCAGATTGAGCGCGATGATCTGACTTCCCTGCTGCTTTGGGGACCTCCCGGTTGCGGCAAGACTACTTTGGCGCGGATTATTGCGCGGACCACGAAGTCGGAATTCATTCCTTTCAGCGCGGTGCTTTCCGGAATCAAAGAAATCAAGGAAGTGATGGCCAAGGCAGAGGCCACGCGGCGTTACGGGCGGCGCACGATTGTGTTTGTGGATGAAGTGCACCGGTTCAATCGCGCGCAGCAGGATGCGTTTTTGCCGCATGTGGAAGCGGGGAACATTTTGCTGATTGGCGCGACTACCGAAAATCCTTCCTTTGAAGTGATTGCGCCGCTGCTTTCGCGAATGAAGGTGTATGTGTTGAAGGCGCATACGGCGGAGCAGATCGTTTCGCTTCTGGAACGCGCATTGGCGGACGACGTGCGCGGCCTGGGAAAACTGAACGTCGCGGCGAATCTGGAAATATTGCATCGCATCGCGATTTTGGCGAATGGGGACGCGCGCGCGGCTTACAACACTTTGGAAGCTTTGGTGATGGGGACGGAGCCGGGGCCAGAGGGCCGGCGCGTGTTGACGCAAGGACGCCTCGAGGATGTGCTGCAGCGCAAACTGCTGCCGTATGACAAATCGGGCGAAGAACATTTCAATCTGATTTCGGCGTTGCACAAGTCAGTGCGCAATTCGGATCCGGACGCGGCGCTGTATTGGCTGGCGCGCATGATCGAATCGGGCGAAGATCCGTTGTACATTGCGCGGCGGCTGGTGCGCATGGCGAGTGAGGATATTGGATTGGCGGAGCCGCACGCTGTGGAAGTTACGATCGCGGCAATGCAGGCTTTTGAGTTGCTGGGGCCGCCTGAGGGGCATTTGGCCCTGGCACAGGCGGCGGTGTATTTGTCGCTCGCGCCGAAATCGAATGCTGTGTATGAGGCTTACGGCCGCGTGCAGGATGATTTGCAGAGCACAATGGCTGAGCCGGTGCCGCTGCAGATTCGGAACGCGGTAACCGGGCTGATGAAAAATATTGGGTACGGGCAGGGCTATCAGTACGCGCACGATTACGAGGATAAGGTTACGGACATGAGTTGTTTGCCGGAAAGTTTGGCGGGGCGGACTTATTACCAGCCTACGGATCAGGGTTTTGAGGCGCGAATTCGATTGCGGCTCGAGGAAATACGGCGGATTCAGAAGAAGCCGGCGGAGACGAAAGAAAAGTGATACGAACGAACACCAACCCTGTCCGGAGCACGCGTGCCGATGCGACGCGCGACAAGTTTTTCTTCTCTTCCCTGCTGTGGTGCACCGTGATTATCGTACTTGCTCTTCCCGTGTTGGGAATTGCGGAAGTGAAGCAAGTGGCGGTGTTCGATCAGGATGTGCAGGCGTTTGCGATTTCGCAGGACAATCATGTGGCATATGCCGTGGAGCGGATGAAGCGGATCAAGAAATTGATCGTGGAGCATGACGATTTCTGGGTGGGAGACGTTGACGGCAAAAAGCACAAGATTATTGACGGAGACAAGTTTATGCCAGTCCCCTCATCCCCGGACGAAGAGCCGAGCGATCCGGGAGATTCCAAGCATCCGCCTTTGCCGCATCAGCACAGCTATCAGGTGGACACGCTGACGTGGTCGCCGGACAGTAAGCGGATCGTGGTGAAGATGGACACGTCGGAACTGGCGCAGCCGCGCGGAAGCATCGTGCAGCAACTGGATGAGCAGCAGACAGTGCGGCCGAACACGATTCTGTATTTGATGGATGCAGAGGGGCGGGAGATTTCGATTTCTGGATCGAAGACTGCGACGCTTTCGGATGCGTTTAATGCGGCATGGTTGGCTGACGGGCAGAGCTTGGTTTATTTGTCGAAAACGACCGGAGGGTTGAGCCAGATTAATGCGTTGCGTCCGGCGGACGGAAAGAAGCGAGTGCTTTTCGACGGCTTTACATTTACAGCGGTGGCCTGGGATACGAAGCGCAACCAGGCGTTTGCGATTGAACAGAACACGCGGATGGTCGGGCCCCCGAAGATCATGCAGTTGGATCTGGTGCAGGAAAGAGTGACGGAGCTGGGATCGGTCGAGGAATACGCGGGTTTTCTCACTGTGGCGCCTTCGGCAAAGAAAATCGCTTATTTCAAGGATGGCGATACGCTCGAAGTGCGCGATGTGGTTGGTTCGGCGCGGCCGGTGGTGGTGCGCGTGGCGATTGGGGAATTTCAGTGGGCGCGGGACGAGCAGCACATTTTGTTAAAGCGTGGGCAGCCGCAGCAGTCGAACAATTTGGTTTGGGTGGGGGTTTACAACGGAGTGTTCGAACCGTTTTTTCATGGGTTGGAGTTTCATAGTTTTGCGATTGCGCCGGATGGGGAGACGGTGGGCGTGACAGAGCCGGGGAAGAGAGCGTTGGTGATGTATCGGTTTTAGTCTCCCAGGCCTCCCGGTCTGGACTGGCTTGTGCCGCGCCTACGGCGCTGGGGTCGCGCGTTACCGGAGCAATAAAGCCGGCGAGATGCCAGCGCTACGAAACCGGGCAGTCGTTCAGCGCGCCAGCAGACCCAAGCAAATTCTAAATGCTAGCGTGGTCTCTGGTTAGGCGGAGGCGGCGGACGTGTTCTTTCAGGATGCAGGCGTTTATGATTACGAAGAGGCCGGCGCGGCGAGCGCGTTCGGCGGCTTCGTGGTGAGAAACGCCTTCCTGCATCCAGACGGCGCGGGCGCCGATGCGGATGGCCGACTCAACGATGTCCGGCACGAATTCAGACCGGCGGAAAATATCCACGATGTCTACCTTTTCGGGAATGTCTTCCAGGCGCGCGTAGCATTTCTCACCCAGCACGTCAGTTTCGCGCGGATTTACTGGAATGATGCGGTAGCCGACAGACTTCAGGTAATCGGCGACGCCGTAACTGGGGCGAAATTTGCGATTGGAGAGGCCGACGACCGCAATCGTCCGGCTCGTCTTTAGAATTTCCGTGGTCGGATCGTGAGGCGCGGCCGGAGTGCTTCCGCGCACGCGCAAGTTTGTGGACGCGCTAAGTTCGTCAGTGGATTCGGTCATTAGATGTCCCGGGAATCTCCTTCCAGAAATTGGCGAATGGATGGCTGCGATTCGCGCGGCGTAGTGTCTCTTACCAGCGCGAGCGAGTCCAGAAATTTATTATTTTCTTCCGGCGTACCTACCGAGACGCGGATGGCGGTGGGCAGGCCCATCCAGCGCATGGGGCGTACTATTACCCCGCGCGTGAGGAGTTCTTCGCTGACGGGTTCGGCGTCGCGTCCGAATTCTACGAGCAGAAAATTCGCGAAGGATGGAACGAATTGGATCCCTAGTGATTTCAGGCCCACGGAGAGCTGCGCTAAGCCAGCGCGATTGGACTCGACGGTTCGGCGAACGTGCTCTAGGTCATCTAGTGCTGCGAGGGCAGCGGCTTGGGCGACGCCGGAAGTATTGAACGGGCCGCGTAGCTTGTTCATTTCACCGAGCAGGTCGGCCGGACCGATGCCGTAGCCGATGCGAAGGCCGGCGAGGCCGTACACTTTGGAAAAAGTGCGCAGGACGATGACGTTGCGGCGGCGCTGGGCCACGGCCACGGAGCGTGAATAATCGGAGCGCTCGACGTATTCGAAATAGGCTTCGTCTACCACAACGAGAACGGTTTCAGGGACGCGGGCGAGGAAGGAATCGAGTTCATCGGCGGTGAACATGGTGCCAGTGGGATTGTTCGGATTTGCCAGGTAAACAATTTTGGCGTCGGGCGGGAGGTTGCGCACGATCGCGTCGAGATCAAATGCGTAATTGCGCAGGGGAATTTCGAGCAGGCGTGCTCCGGCGGCGCGAATGGCGATGTAGTAAAGCGGGAAAGAGCCGTGCGAGGCCACACCGCAGTCGTTCGGGGTGAGCATGATGCGCGCGGCAAGGTCGATCAATTCCGTGGAGCCCGCCCCGAGAATTATATTTTCTACCGGGACTCCGTGTTTTTTCCCGAGGGCTTCGCGGACGTAGAAGCCGCTACCGTCAGGATAGCGGTTGGAATCGGCGAGAGCTTTTTGTGCGGCGGCGAGGGCGAGCGGCGAAGGGCCTAACGGATTTTCGTTCGATGCGAGTTTGATCGGGTGCATTTTTAGTTCGCGTTCGACCTCTTGGATTGGTTTTCCGGGGACGTAGGGAGCGAGCGCGCGAATGTGAGGTGGGACGAGATCATGAATCTGTTTGGTCATTCGCCGGGAAGCCTCAGCGCCTTCCCTTGGGTCCTGTGAAATTTCCTGGTTTTGGTCTGTGATGGCCTGGGCCGCTTCCGCCGCGCTTTGGTCCACCTGGGCGTGGCTTCATTCCGGCGGAGCGTCCCCCGGGTTTAGTGAATTTGCTTTTGGCGCGACCGAATGCGCCAGGTTCGGATGGCTTGCGAGATTTCCAGGGAGCGCCGGGTTTGCGGCTGCCCCCCGCGCCACCGCTGCCGCTGCGGAATTTCGCGCCCGGCCCTCCGCTCGGACGTCCGCTTGGTTGCGACAATTCGCTGCGGCGCCAGGGGGCTTCTGACTTTGGTTTGATCGGGCGATCGTAGTCGGAATCCTGCTCTGAGCGCTGGAACGAATCCGAGCGGAACTTCTGGAATGGTTTTGCGCCGTGGTGTGGCTTTGATCCGCCGGGGCCTTCCCTTCTGAACGGCGGGCGGAGCTTCCACGGGCCGCGCGGTTTTTCGTCGTGGGATTTCGATCCGTGTGATTTTGTGAATGACGGCTTAGACGGGCGTCCGCCCGCGGCTGCGGGGCGCGATTTGAAGTCGGGACGCGCGGGATGACCGGGGCGCGAATTCTGGAAGCTTTTTTGTGGCGGCGCGGAAAATGGAGCTGGGCGAGTTGGCGGTGGCGCTGTGCGATCTTGTGGCGCGTCCTGGAAATTCTGATGCGGGCGCGGTGTGTTATCGCGCGGGACCAACGATTGAGTGGGGCGCTTTGCTTCGCCTGGTTTAGGCTTGGGTTGATAGGGGCGGCGCTTTACGAGCGGACGGCGCGGGATCGCCAGTGAAAACCCTGGCGTGGGTGATCCCGCCGCTGCAGGCGCCGCTGTTGCAGCGAAACCGGGTTGAGTGCGGTTGAGTATCGCTGGATGCGCCGTTGGGCTGGATTGTGTGGCGCCCGGTTGAACCATGCGGCGCAGGGTATTTACTTCGGCGTCTGAGAGCGGGCGATAGGTACCTACGGAAAGATCTTCAAGCGCCAGGTTGCCGATTTTGACGCGCTTGATTTTTTCCACGGGATGCCCGGTCTGGAAGAGGCGATTGCGCAGCTGGTCGCGGCGTGCTTCGGAGAGCGTGACTTCGTACCAGGGAGCGTCTTTGCCTTTGATGCGCGTGATGCGCGCGCCGGTGGATTGCGCGAGACTTTCGATTTCTTCGAAGGTGAGGAGAGTTTTCAGTTTTAAATTGTAGCTTTGCGGCAGGTGATGGGCTTTCAGCATCAGGTTCGCAAGTTCGCCGTCGTTGGTGAGGAAGACCAGGCCGAGCGAGTGATATTCCAGGCGGCCAACGGGAAAGACGCGTTGCGAGACCCCGTGGAGAAGATCGGTGAGGGAGCGGCGGCCTTCGGGATCGACCATGGTCGAGACTACTTCCGGCGGTTTATTCAGCAGCAGATAGACGCGCTCGGTTTCCGGGCGCAGGAGCTTGCCTTGAACTTTGATGTGGTCTTTGGACTCGTCGGCTTTCGAGCCTAGTTCCGTGATGGTCTGGCCGTTTACGGTGACCAGGCCGGATTTGATTAGTTCTTCAGCGTGGCGGCGGGAGGCGATGCCGGCGCGCGCAATAATTTTCTGTAGTCGTTCGAGCATGGGAAGGTTGAGTGGCTCCGTGGTGCTGGTATAGCTTAACGGAAAAGCGGGTTTGGCGCGAATCGGAAGGTTGGGCGAGAATAAAATCGTGGCTTGACGGGCCGGCACCTTCCGCGAAAAGCAGATCCCTCTGTTCGTCCCGCGCGTGCCACACTGCGGCGCGAAACAAAAGAGCGCGCGACTGCGTTCGGGATGACACGCATATTTATTTCTACGAGGTCACGGCGAAGGATTGACCGCAGAGACGCAGAGAACGCAGAGAAACCAATGTCAACGGCTGCCCGGTTCGGTGAACCTGAACCGGCCGCTACAACGTCGACTGCTGCGAGTATGCTAACTCTCGGGTTCGGGAGATCGGCTGGCGGAGCCTGCGCTGGCTGCGGCGGCGCGGGACTTATCGGCGTCGTCGTTAGAGTTTGTCGCTGCCGATTGTGACTGCGGCGGTGCGTCGGAGAATGCTTCGGCGGCGATTTGGGCTGGGCTTTCGGCGTACTCGGATTCGGCTTCTTGTTCGGCGGAGGCGTCGGAAACGGAGTCTTTGGCGTTCTCGGGCACGGTTTGGGCTTCCGAGGCAGCGTCGTCGGAGAAGTCATCGCCGACTGCGCCTGCCGCTTCGACGACAACTTCTACGTCGACGACTTCCGCGTCCAAAATTTCTGAGCCGATTGCTGCTGATTCTTCTGGCTCGGCTTCGGCTATGCCTTCGTCGGAGCCCAGGGCGGCTTGGGCCAGGGCTTCGAATTCCTTCAGGCTGGGGAGTTCGTCGAGATCGGAGAGGCCGAAGCGCATCATGAATTGTTTGGAGGTGCGATACAGGATGGGGCGGCCGATTACTTCTTTGCGCCCGGCGGTGGTGATCAGGCGCTTTTCGAGGAGCGTTTTAATTACTCCGCCTACATGGACGCCGCGGATTTCGTTAATTTCGGGAACGGTGACCGGTTGCTTGTAGGCGATCACCGCTAGAGTTTCCAGCGCGGGCATGGTTAGGCGCAGCGGTGGCTGCAGGCTCTTGATGAATTTGCGGACTACGTCGTGATGCTGGGCTTTGGTATAGAACTTCCAGCCGCCGGCGACTTTGCGGACTTCGATGCCGCGGTCTTCGGTCTGGTAGGCGGCGACGAGTTGTTCGAGCGCGGCGCGGGCTTCAGGTTTTTCGATGCCGAGGGCCTTGGAGATTTGGTCAAGCGTAGCCGGCTCGTCGGCGGCGTAGATGATAGCTTCGAGAGAGGCTTGGATTTCTTGTGGCGTCATTTGGTTTTGCCCTTTTCGGTGTTCGCTTCCGTCGATCGGCGGGCACGGCATGCCGTGCCCCTACACAAGCTCGTTTTCAGCCGTGCTAGTTTGGCACCATCACAGGTATTGCTCCTCGATTTGGGACATGGCGTCTGGGCCGGCGAAGACTGCGTCGAACATTTTGTGTTTGCGCAGGCGGATGTCTTCGAACAGGTCGGATTGCACCAGCAGGACCGCTTGCATGCGGACCATTTCGAGCACGGCTAGCAGCGCTACGATCATCGCGTTGCGCGTTTCGCATGTTTCAAAGAATGCAATCAGCGAAACGGGGTCGTCGGTGACGACCAGGCGCTGGCGCAGGCGGTCCATCATCTGCGCGATGGAGACGGTGTCGTGGCGCAGGCCGAATTGCGGGACTTCTTTGCGGCGCTCTAAAACCTGCTGGAACGTCTTGACCAGGTCCACCAGCGACACGACTAGTTCGCCTTGCACTTCGTCGCCGCCGTAGAGCGATTTGTCGGGATGCGACCAGACGTTCGATTCGACCTGTTGTTTTTGATAGAGCAGCTGTGCGGCGTTTTTGAATTTTTCGTGTTCCAGCAGGCGGTGGACTAGCTCGTCGCGCGGGTCATGTTCTTCGGCGGCTAGGAGCGGATCCACGGGCAGGAGCATCTTCGATTTGATGTGGATCAGCGTGGCAGCCATGTAAATGAAGTCGGCGGACACGTCGATGTCGAGTTTTTCGAGCTGGTGGAGGTAATCGAGATATTGCTCGGTGATTTTGGCGATGGGGATGTTGTGGATGTCCATCTCCTGCTTGCGGATCAGGTCAAGCAGCAGATCGAGCGGGCCTTCGTACGCCGGTAGATTGATGCGATAGGGTGATGCCATTATTCGCCTGTTGCCACCTTTCCTGCACGCGCCGGACGGGAGGACTGGCGCGCTTCGTCCCATTGGAAGATCGCGTTGCGCACGCGCTTCATGGTTTTGCGCGCGACCTTCTGGGCTTGCTTCGAGCCGGTGTCGAGGATATCCCAAACTTGCTGTGGATTGGCCTCAAATTGTTTGCGGCGTGCCTGGATAGGCTCGATCCACTTGACGAGGTTATCGGCCATTTCCTTTTTGCAGTCTACGCAGCCGATGGCGGCGGTGCGGCAGTCGCGGTCAATGCGGGCTACCGTGTCGGGCGGCGAAAATAATTTGTGATAGGCGAAGACCGGGCAGATTTCCGGGCGGCCGGGGTCGGTGCGACGGACGCGTTGCGGGTCGGTGAGCATGTTGCGGGTTTTGGTGCGGATTTCGTCGAAAGGATCGGTTAGCCAGATGGCGTTGCCGTAGGATTTGGCCATGCGACGGCCGTCGAGGCCGGGGAGGCGTGGCGTTTCGGCGGCAATATACGCGGGCTCTCGAAGGATCGATTCTTGCCCAATGAATTTATGAGCCTTTGGGTTTTGATCGAGGAAATTCTCGAAGCCGACGTCGGCTATGTATCGACGGATCTCGGGGACCATCGCCGTGGCGCTGGCAATGTCAGGAGCGCTTTCCCGTATGAATTGACCTGGCCGAAGCCGCAGAGCAAGAGACGCAACAATTTCGAGGTTCTTCGGCAAGATCATTTCCCGCGGATCAATCCTTAAACCGAAATGCGTGTTGAATCTGCGCACAACTTCGCGGGTCAGCTCCACGTGGGGCGCTTGGTCTTCACCTACTGGCACCAGCAAGTCTTGCTTCGGTTCGCCGTACATTACGATGTCGGCGGATTGGAGGAGCGGATAGCCCAGGAAGCCGTAGGTGCCCAGGTCGCGGCCTTTTAGGTTTTCGATTTGTTCTTTGTAGGTGGGGACGCGCTCGAGCCAACTGAGCGGAGTGATCATCGAAAGGAGGACGTGGAGTTCGGCGTGTTCCAGGACTTGGGATTGCACAAAGAGTGTGGATTTTTCTGGGTCGAGGCCCACCGCTAGCCAGTCCATGGCTACTTGCAGAGTGTTTTCGGCGATCGAGGAGGTGTCTTCGTAATGAGTGGTTAGGGCGTGCCAGTCGGCTACGAAGAAGTAGCAGTCGTATTCTTGCTGGAGTTTTAGCCAGTTCGAGAGAGCTCCGAAGAAATGGCCCAGGTGGAGGCGGCCGGTGGGGCGCATGCCGCTGAGGACTCGTTTACGTTTAGCCAAGATTAGATCGTTCTCCTAAGTTTGCGCGTTTTGATCACGAGTCGGGTTGCGCGGCTGCGAACGCAATTCAAGGCCGGGCACGGCATGCCGTGCCCCTACGAGAGCACAGCTAAAACAGCCGGCGAGGCAACGGCGCTAGCAAACCTACTGCAACGGCTGCCCGGTTCGATGAAACTGAACCGGCCGCTACAAGAGCAACACTAACAGCAACGTCAACGACGCCCGCCAAAAAAACAAAAGCAGGCGGTCGCCACAAACTCAAAGTCTACGCACAGATCTCAGTGCCGCAGAAGGTCGCGGGCGATTACCATGCGCTGCATTTCGCTGGTGCCCTCGTAAATTGTCAGGACGCGGGCGTCGCGGTAGTAGCGCTCGACGTCGGTTTCGCGCGAATAGCCGCTGCTGCCGTGGACTTGGACGGCTTTGTAGGCGACGCGGTTAGCCATTTCGCTGGCGTAGAGCTTGGCGCGTGAGGCTTGCGAGCCGCGCCGGCGCGCTGGCGTGTTGTCCGCTTCCCTGCTTTGCGACCGCTGATCACGCAAGTCCTTGTCACGTTGCCACGCGGCGTAGTGCGTCAGGACGCGGGCGGCGGAAACTTCCGTTTCCATGTCGGCTAGCATCCATTGGACGGCTTGATATTCGGCGATCGGATGGCCGAAAGTTTTTCTTTGCTTGGCGTAGCGCGTGGCGGCTTCGAGCGCGCCTTGCCCGACGCCCACGGACTGCGCGGCGATGCCGATGCGGCCGCCATCGAGCGATTCCAGGGCGATTCTGAGGCCCTGCCCCTCTTCGCCCAGGCGATTTTCGACGGGCACGCGGCAATCCTGCAGCGAAATTTCCGCTGAACGTGAGAGGCGCAGTCCCATTTTATCTTCGTAACGGCTGATGCGGAAGCCGGGAAAATCGGGCTCGACGAGGAAAGCCGTCACGCCGCGGCTGCCGGCGGCGGGATCGGTCTTAACGAAAACGATGTAGACACCGGAGACGCCCCCGTTGGTGACCCAAGCTTTCGTGCCATTCAGGACGTAATGCTCGCCATCGCGGACGGCGCGGGTTCGGATTCCGGCGGCGTCAGAGCCGGCTTGCGGCTCGGTGAGGCAGAAGGCACCGAGAATTTCGCCGCGGGAGAGGCGGGCGAGATATTTTTTCTTTTGCGCTTCGCTGCCGGACTTCCAGAGCGGGACAGCGACTACGGAATTGGTGACGCTCAGCGCTACGGCGGTGGAGGCGTCCACGCGCGCGACTTCTTCCAACATCAGGGCGTAGCTGACGGTGTCTGTGCCAGCCCCGCCCCATTCTTCGGGGACTAACATGCCGCAGCAGCCTAGTTCGCCTAGTTTTTTCAGTTGCTCGGCCGGGAATTTTTCTTCGCGTTCATATTCACGGAGGATGGGGCGCATCTCCGTCTCCATGAATTGCCGGACGGTGTCGCGGATCAGGATTTGGTCGCTGCTGAGTGAAAAATCCATCGAGAGGTGTAGTGAGGATGCTAGCACAGTGCGAACCCCAAAGGCACCACTGATGGGCTCAGATGAACACTGAAAAAGGCGAGGCGAAACCGGCAGCGTCGGCACGCGAGGCAAGCCTCGCTTAGCTTGACCTCGCTGAGGCTGAAGTTGTGGCGAGAGCGGCGGCAAGCCGCCGCACTCCAAAATAGGTTCGGCGTTGAGATCGACGCCAAGTGCGAATGATCAGATTGCGGGCAGCGCAAAGACGAAGGCGAGGTGCTACTCGACGTCGTGTTTCTTGTTGAGTTCTGGAGGTTTTAGGCGCTCGCTTACTTTGGATTTTTTGCCGGCTTTCACTTCTACGTTGTGGGTTTTCGTTACTAGACCTTTGGATTCGAAGACTACGGTGTAGTGGCCCGGCTTCAGGTCGTCGAAGCTGTAGCCGCCGGTGCCGTCGGTGGAACCGTTGCTGGATTCCTTGGTGCTGAGATTGGTCAGCGTGACTTGAGCGCCGGCTAGCGGGGAGCCTTGGTGATCGGAGACATTGCCGGAGATGGAGCCGGTGGTAGACGGGGCGTGGGACGGGGTGTGCGCTTGGCTTTTTGTTTGCGCCGGCGCGGCCGGCGTGACGAGCAAGATCGAGATGATGCTGGTTGCTGCTGCGAGAAAGAGATCGCGTTTAGCGCGCGCCACGGTGCCTCCTGAAAACTTATGATGCTGCGGCAGAGTCGCCCGGGTTGCTTGCAGGTTGCTAGAGCTTTAGCAACTCGCGCAGGCGTTTGGTTTGTGCGCGCGAGACGGGAATTTCGCTGGCGCGCTTGTCGTTCATTTTCAGCATGTAGCTCGACTTGAACCAGGGGACGACTTCCTTGATGTGATTGATGTTGACGAGGTAGGAGCGGTGCGCGCGCCAGAATTGATCGGCGTCGAGCGAGGAGGAAAGCTCCTCGATGGTGCGATAGTTGGAGACGCCTTCGAAGTCGCGCGTGAAAATGGTGATGGTGCCGTCCTGGATCGAGGAATAGATCATGTCGTCGGCATCCACCAGGAACATGCGTTCCTGCGACTTTACCAGGAGCTTCACCGGTTGCGCGGATTTCGCGTTTGCGGCAGGGGCGGTGAGCTGGCCCATGAGGGTTTCCAGGCGTTCCACGGGCGACGTGTGGGCGTCCACCATTTTTTTCGCGCGTTGCAAGGCTTTCGCGATGCGGGCTTTGTCGAAGGGCTTCAGGACATAGTCAACCGCGTTTACGTCGAAGGCTTGGATGGCGTAGTTGTCGAAGGCTGTGGCGAATACGATTTGCGGGACTGGCAGCTTGCGCTCGAGGAGTTTTTTGATTACACCGAAGCCGTCCAGGCCGGGCATCTGGACGTCTAGGAAGACCAGGTCGGGCTCGTGTTCTTTGATCAGGCTGACGGCTTCCAGGCCGTTTTTGCCCAGGGCCACCACGTTCACTTCGGGGAAACCTTTTAGCAGGTAGAGTAGTTCGTCGCGGGCTGGGCGCTCGTCATCGACTATGACTGTATTTATGGGCATGGGGTTTACAGGAAGCAGTATATGACAGACCGAGTTAACAGTTGACAGTTAAGAGCGAACGTCGAGAACGGGATTCTACCGCGGAGACGCAGCGGGCGCAGAGAAAGGCAAAAGATTTTACCCAGAGGGGACAGAGGAAGCTCGGAGGTAAATCGGAGAAAGATAAAGGCGTGAACCGCAGAGACGCCCCGACTGCGTGGGGGTAAACGTAGGGCGCAGAGAAAGGTAACGGCGAGTTCTTGGCGCGGGAGGATACGTTGGTTAGTATGTTTGTCGAGAGTGGAATAACTGGAGCGAATGTGGTGAAGAAAAATGCGACGGCGAAGGTTTTGAGCAGCGAGTTGGTGTTGCATACGCGGGTGTTTGACGTGCAGCGGGAGAAAGTGATTGAGCCGAGCGGCTTAGAGGCTACGCGGGACATTATTGTGCATCCGGGTTCGGTCGTCGTGCTGCCCGTGTTGCCGGACGGGCGTATTGTGCTGATTCGTCAGTACCGGCATAGCGTGCAGCAGTATCTGTGGGAGTTGGTGGCGGGGCGGCGCGATGGCGATGAGAGTTTTGTCTCGGGCGCGCGAAGGGAGCTGCAGGAGGAGACCGGTTATACGGCTGGGAAGATGCAGCTGTTGCTCGACCTGTTCCCCAGCCCCGGGTTTCTGCGCGAGAACATGGCGATCTTTTTGGCCACAAGGTTGAAGAAGGGCGCGGCGAATCCCGAGCCGGATGAGAAGATCACGCAGACGATTGTGACGTTGCCTGAAGCTGAGAAGTGGATTCGGGGCGGGAAAATACGGGATGGAAAGACCGTGGCGGGGATTTTGTATTACGCGAAATATTTTGCGAAGAAGAAATGAGGGGCGTGCAGCGGCAAGCCAACCGCGAGTCCCAGGAAAGGTTGACGCCTGGGCAAACTAGGGCGCGGCCCTTCGATTCCGCACCGCGGAATCTCAGGATGAATTGCGCTGCAGCGCAATTCACAGGCAGCGCCCCTACCGAGGTGCATCGGGCGTGACGAAAATATGCAACCGTGAAAGGGCCGGCGGGACGCGGGCGCTACGAAAGGCAGCGGCGCACTGCCAGGAGTGCCCGGCTGCTGCGGGCAGGGCTGTGCCACGGCGCCGATCGGGGGATTGGCGTTCCCAGGCGTGGGCTGTACCTTGGTTCAATGGGTGATTGAGCACTGCCGCTTGCGTGTAAACCTTTGGTTTCCTTCCTTGCTGCTATGCTGGGATTTCTGTGTTTATTGGCGCGCTTTTGCGGCATAGGAGCTGGGTTATGGCTGATCCGAACCTATTGAGCAAACTTTACAAAATATTGAGCTGGAGCAGTCTGGCGGCTTTGCTCTTGACGATTGTGCTCGTTCTGCACAAATCGCCGGCGCCGAATATTCCGGTTGATCCGGGGGCGGCGGCACGGGCGGAGCAGAAATTTGCGGCGGCGGACCAGGCAAAGGCGGCGGGACAGCCGGGGAAAGTGGCGCTCGATAGTAGCGAGCTGAATTCTTATCTGGCGCAGAGTTTGCAGACGGAGGGGCCGGCTCCGGCGGGGACTTCGACTGGAGCTGTTAGCAGCGGTACAGGCGGCGTTCCGGTTGGTGCGCCCGGTGCTGCTCCCCCGACGGATGGCGGCGGGAATGCTGCGAATGATCCTAGCGCGGCTTTGGCGGCTGGGGATCCGCGGTCGTTGGAGGATGTGCAGTCTACGGTAAAGGATGTGAAGGTGGACATGGTGGGGGATTTGGTGAAGGCTTATGTGATTTTCGATTTTCATGGGAAGGATATTTCGCTGGAGCTGGATGGGCACTTGAGCGCGGAGAATGGATTTATGAAATTCGACCCGGTCAGCGGGAAGCTGGGGTCGTTGCCTTTGCCGCAATCCACGTTGAATGCGGCTGTGGAGAAGATGATGGCTTCGCCGGAGAATCGGGATAAGTTGAGGCTTCCGGCGGACGTTAGCGATATCAAGATTGTGGATGGGAAGGCTGTCATTCAGTACAAGCAGTAGGTGCCTCGCGTCGCGCGTGTGGAAAGTCAAAAGATTTAACACAGAGGGCACAGAGGAAAGGCGGAGAAGGCGACGGCGGCTACCGCAGAGACGCTGAGGACGCAGCGAAAGGCCAAAGCGAGTTTGTAACAGGCTGAAGTTGCGGCGAGCTGGGGCGCAGCAAGCAGCGCCCCTCCCTACGCATCTTCAATTTTGATGTTCTTATGGAAGCTACGGCGCACAGCCTGGAGCTGTGCCACGAAAATTGGGCCTCGCGTGGGTTACGGATTGGCGCGGTCGTGGATGGCGCGGGCTGTGGCTTGGGCTTGGGCTCCCACTTGAGGGGACATGCCGTCCGCGCCGCGGGTGAAGGCGTTTACGTAGGATAAATCTTCTTGGCGACCCATGAGGAACAGGGCGCGCAGGGCTTCCCAGGCCATGCTTTCGTTGGGGGCTAGCGATAGAATCGGCTCGCCCACGGAAACCGCGGCGCCGTCTTTCACCAGCCAGTGGTCTACTGTGCCCGGGACCTTGGCGCGGACTTCATCGCCCCTCCCTGCTGATCCACCATTGCCCGCGGCTTCGATGTGAGCTACCAGCGTACCGGGATTCACGATGTCACCGGGTTTGAGGCGCGTGGCTAGCACGCCTGATTGCGGCGAGTTCATTATGTACGGTTGGAGCATGGAGACGATCTGTGCGTGGCCGGAATCGTCTTGAAAGCGGACTAGCGAGAGGGCGGCGTTGCGTTGAACCATGGGATTGGGATCGTTCAGCATAGGCAGCAAGGCTTGGTGAAACTCGGGCGAGGTGTTGTCCTGTCCCATCACCCAGGCGTCGGTGACGCGGATCTCGTCAATCGGATCCTTCGAGAGAGCGACCATTTGCGGATACCACTTGCGGACGGAGGTGTCGCCGCGTTCGATGCGAGTTTCGAATTGCGAGAGGACGTGCTGGATTTCGCGCGGGTGGGAGCGGTCGGCTAAGGCTTTTGAGATTTGCGCGTCGGTGATGGGGCGGCCGAACCAGGTGGCATTCCAGAACAAAAACGGCATGACGACAAAGGAGAGAGTGAGCACCACGACGCCCAGCGCCCAGCGGCCACCGAAGGATTTCGGCGGCTTGGCAGCGTCTGTGTGAGCAGAAGTTGGAGCTGATGAATTCATTTGCTGCTGCGACTGAGCCGGGCTGCGCCGGAAATCATTTTGTGGTGGGCTCGGCGGGCTTGGGCGGCGCGGCTGGTGCTGGTTTTGGCGCTGACGCTGGTGTGGCCGGAGCTGCCGCCGGAGTGTTTGCTGATCCGGCTGGTGCAGCGACGGGAGGCTTCGGCGGTGCCCCCGTTACGGCGGGTGTAGCGGCAGTTGCTGCAGGCTTCGCGGGTGCGGCTGCGGCTTTTGCTGGTGGCGCGGCTGCAGGTGCGGGCTTCAAGAACGGGATCAGCCCGGCCTGCCAGAGCATGTGCGCGAACATCAGGCTGAAAATGCCGCCAATCATCAGCGCGATGAGCAGCAGCATAATGCCGTCAATGCCGCTGGTGAGCAGGCCGCTGGTGATGTCCCAGACGATTCCCCAGAGACAGATCAGGATTGCCACGCTACAGAGTGCACCTATTTCAATACGGTGCGCTTTGGACGTCATGTACAGGCCTCCAGCTGTGGCCGCTGCGGTCATCGCGAGACTTTGTCCAGAATCATCCAGCCGAGTAGCAGCGGAATATGCGCGACGGTGGCGTGCATCAGCCACTTCGCGCGAAGGTTTGTGCGCACGCGGCTAGCCCAGTAGGAGACCAGCAGCAGAAGCAATCCCAAGATGAGAGCGCCGTAGAAATAATTGATGCCTGCCATGCCCAGCACCGCGGGCAGCAGGCTGACCGGAATCAGGATCGCGGCAGTAACGATGATGAGGCGGAACGTGCGATCACCCGAGCGGTCAACTACCGGGAGCATCAGGATGCCGGCGCGGCCGTAATCTTCGCGGTACATCCAGGCGATGGCCATGAAGTGCGGGAATTGCCAGAAAAATAGAATCGCGAAGAGGATCCAGGCCCCGGCTGAGAGCGAGCCGCGCGCGGCGGCCCAGCCGATCAGCGGCGGCAGGGCGCCAGGAATAGCGCCTACGGCGGTGGCGAGCGTGGTACGCGTCTTCAGCGGCGTGTAAGCGCCGAGATACGAGACGCTGGTGGCAAGCGCTATAAAAGCCGCGAGGCCGTTCACGGCGAGCGCCAGCCAGATCGTGCCTGCGACGATGGTCGCGACGCCGAAGAGCAGGACTTCACGCGGCTGCAAAATTCCGAGGGGCAGCGGGCGCGATGCGGTGCGGCGCATTACGGAGTCCATGTGGCGCTCGACGTACTGATTCAGAGCGGCGGTGCCGCCTGCAACGAGCAGGGTGCCGCAGAGTGTATTCATCAGGCGCGCCCATTCCATGGAGCCGCTGGAGCCTAGGTAAAAGCCGGCGACGGTGGTGATGACGACCAGGAAGGTGACGTCCGGCTTGGTCAGGACGACATACGCCCACGGTTTCTCGTACGCGGTGATGGCTTCGGCGCGGCCGTTGCTCATGAGGTAGTGTCCGACGTGCGCATGATATTGCTGACGGTTCTCATGCTCGCGAGCCTTCTGTCCTGGAGCCCGTGGCGGGCGAACCGGCAGCCGCGGTGGCTGCTGAGACTGTAGCATCGTTACGAATGACGCGGAAAGCGGAAAGCGCCAGGACGACGCTTGCGGCGAGCGTGAGCGCCCCTACGAGAACGTGCGCGACCGTGAGGATCACGTAGGTCGTGGTGGGCTGCTGGGCTTGGATCTCCTGGACGACCGCCCAGTACGCCGCGAGTCCCAGCAGGAATTGCGTGCCGATGAAGGACGTCAGCAGGATGCCCCAGCGGCGGAGCTGTTTTACGGCGCCGAAGCGGACGCGGACGGTACGGCTGGTCCAGATCGCGAGAAATAGCACGACGAATGCGCCGACGATATGCGGGAGGATTTGAAAGGCGCCATGACGGAAGCCTGCGCCCAAAATTAATTGCACGAATATGCCGGCTGCGGTGACGGCGGAGAGCGTGCGCAGCGGTGGCGAGGCTGGGTCGTCGAGTTTTGTTGGATTGCTATTCCACCATTGGCTGGTGAAGAGGCTGAGGCTGACTACTGTGACGAAGAAAATTTGGGCAACGATCGCGTGAATAGTGGCGGTGAGCGCCGGATCGTGGAATTTCACCCGCAGGCCGCCCAGGACTGCTTGGGCGATTACCAGGATTAATGCGGTGAACCCTAGGTTGCGGAGGAAACGCGAGCTGGTACGGGCTAGCAGGATCGCTAGGACCAGGGTGAGGATTGCGACCGTGCCGGCCATGAGGCGATGCGCGTATTCGTAGCGGATGCCGCCTACCAGCGGCGGAATGATTTTTCCGTAGGCCAGGGGCCAGTCGGGGACCGAGTCGGCCGCGTCGTTGCTGGTCACCAAGGCGCCGGCCATTAGTAGCAGGACGGTACAGGCGGAGGTGGCGAAGGCGAAGCGGTGGAGGCCTGGTGTGATTGCTGATTCGTTCTTGGTGATGGCTGGCATATTTTTTAGAAAAGTAACCTAACACATTTAGAGCTGTAATTCATGCGCCCGGCGCGCGGCTGAGCGTTGCGTAGGGGCGGGTCTCAGACCCGCCCCCACTGCGTTTGATGCTCGGACTAGTCCGCTGGTGGCGCTGCTGGTGCGGCGGCGTTGAATTTAAAATCGATGGTCTTTGATTCCTTCGGGCCGATGGTTACGGTCTGGTCCTGTGTGCCGTATTTCTCCTGCCACGCTTCGATGGTGTAAGTCCCCGGAGGCAAGTTCTTTAGCTCGAACGAGCCGTCTTTCCCGGTGATGGCGTAGTAGGGATTCTTGAAAACAAAGATGTAGCTCTTCATCCAGGGATGGACGTTGCACTTCACCGGGATGGCGAGTTCGGGACGCGCGAAGGAATCGTCAATGGGAGATGTGCCGGGAGCTTGCGACTTGTTCCATTCGCGATTGTCTTTCGGCATCGGGTGAATGTTGTGGGTGGTCTGGTCATCGTTCTTGACTTCAAAGGTTTGTCCGGCCATCACGGCGATGATATGCGGGGAGTACATGCAGCCCTTTTGCGCCAGCGGCACGGCATCCGTCGGCGTAGTAAAGACGTAATCGCCCAAGCCGTCTTTCACGAAGATCACCACGTTGCCGAGGTCCCCTTTATCGTCCGTTACGACCGTGGGCGGCACCACGGGACCTGAATTCGCTTTCTGGCAATAGGGCTCGGCGCTCATGTTGATCGGTTTTTCAGGAGCGGCCTTGCCGTCCAGAGTTACTTTTCCGGCGACGGAGCCTGTCGTCGTTGCGTCCACCGTTTTTCCGGCAGGCGCGGCGGGGGATGCGGGCCCCTCGGTGGTTGTGCTTTCTTTACTGCCGCATCCGGCGATGGCGAGGACCAGGATGGCGGTTAGGGCAAGATGAAAACATCTGTTGCTCATGTTGAAAAATTCCTCCTTGGCAGAACTGCGTATTCTAACAAGATCTGCGACCGGTGGTGCGCGATTTCTGGCGCGATGCGAACGGCACGTCAAAGGCGCCCGCCTACAAAAGCAGGCGGCCGCTACAAATTCAACGGCAACTACCGACCTCGGTCACGCTTTCTCGCCGGCAAGCTCGGGCGCAGCAAGCGGCGCCGCTACCAACTGCAATCCGAAAAAAAAAGGCCGGCGCTAACAATTACTTTCCGCCGGAGGACTTCCCTGTTGCTCCCGCTGATGGCGTGCGGCCTAATAAGGCTGCTTGCTCCTGGGGCGTCAGCGTAAACATGTAACGCACCAACAGATCGGCTTGATCGCCGTGATATTGCTGCATGGCACCGGGCGTTGGACCGGCGAACACCCAGACGTCGCCGTCCTTGCGGAACAGCCCTGACGGCATCGCCGTGCCGGGAATAATTTTCGCGGGATCGGTGATCCAGCGGGCGGTCCAGGCCGGTTGCAGGCGCTCGTGCGCGAGCAGGAAATTCGGTGCGGAGGCGTTTTTATCGTGCGCTTCGTTGCCGGTCATATGGCACTTCAGGCAAGGCGCGGCGGGGCTGGTGAACAGGCCGCGAGCCATGGCGCGCTCGGCATCGCTGAGCGGCTCGACCTTCGGCGGTATAAACGGATCGGGCTGAGCGGACATGGCTTCGAAAAATAGAGTGAGCTTGCGTATTTCATCGTTCGAAAGCGAGAACGTGGGCATGCGCACCTGCAGATATTGCCGCACGCCGTTGCGATTCGTGTCCGTGGTGCTGAGCGCTGGATTCGCGAGGAATCCGCGCAGCCATTCGGGGTTGACGCGCGCGCCTTCGGTGGTAAGCACCGGAGGCAAGTTGCCTTTGAGGTCACCTTGATACATCGGCAGGGTTTGCAGCACGGATTTCTGGCCGACGTCAATCTGATGGCAGCCGATGCAATTATATTTGGTGACGATCCACCAGCCGTCTTGAATGTACTTCCTGCGATCGGCGGGTTTGTACATATATTCCGGAGGCAGAGTGGGATCGGTGCTGCCGAGCAGCATGGTGACCAGCGCCTGCACTTCATCCTGCGATTGCAGGTTGGGCTTGGGCATGCGCAGGGCGTCCATCGGATTCGCGTGATATTTTCCCTGGTCGTAGATCGCGGGGTTTTCGAGTTTGTGCTCAAAGAATCCCTTGGGATCGAACCACGGCATTTGTTTGCCGTCGCGCAGGTAAGGCTTGCCATCCGGTTGCTCGCCGCGCTTGGCGTCTTCGGTCCAGAGCGCGAAATCGAGGCGCTCGATTGGCTTGCTGCCTTCATTCGTCAGCTCGGTGCCGATGCGGCCTTCGTCTTCCAGGCCGCTGATTTCGTGGCATCCGGCGCAGCCGTAGTGGCGGACGAGGTCCTTACCTTTCGCGGCCATTTGCGGATCGTCCATATAATCGGCGGCGGCGTAAGTGGCATCGGCATGCTTCTGCGTGATCAGGTAGCTGGCGATGTCGCGCGAGTCTGCGTCAGAGAGGCGCAAACTGGGCATGATGGTTGGCTGCTGAACGAGAAGTTCGTGACCATCGTTGGGGCAGCGCGAGTGATCGAGATCGAAAACGTACGGGAGATTATGCTTGGCGTAATCTTCCGGGCCCAGATCTTTCTTCTCGTAGGGGCAGTAGGGGCGGGTGCGCTGGCGCGGATTGTGAACCCAGCGGACCAGATAATCGTAATTTTCTTTTTCGCCGATGCGGCTCAGGTTGGCCGCGAACGTGCCGCCTACTGCGTTCGCGCCCTCCCCGATCGCGTGACAGGCGAGGCAGCCGCGCTCGTCGAGCAGTTCCTTGCCGTGCGCTGAGTTTCCGGGAGCTTGCTTTTCTAGCGCTGGACCCGGCAGCGAATCCTGCCAGATAAATGCGGAGATAGCCTGGATCTCGTCTTGCGAGATGCGGAACTGCGGCATTTTCGTGGTCGGACGAAATTCGGTGGTATGGCCGATCCAGTACGGGATCCATTCCTTGCGCAGTTTCTGGCGCGCTTCCTTCAAGTCCGGGCCGACTTTCTTTATTTCTTGTAGAAGATCGTGGCTCCGTTGCTCGAGTGATTCGGAGGTGGCATCCATGCGCGAGATGTCCACGGTGAGATTGGTCGCTTGCGCGTAGAAGGCTTCAGCGGCGGCGTTACTGGCGGCGGTGTCGCCCTGCTTTTGCAGTCGAGGAATTTCGAGCAAGTCGTCGGATTTGGATTTCGCGAGCGAGAGGATTTGCTGGCGCGCATTTACGAGCTGTTCGTCTTGATTATCGAAGCCCTGGAAGCGGTGGCAGCCGATGCAGCCCTTCTGACGATAGAGCTGTTTGCCTTCGTTCAGGACCGGCGCGTGTTCGGTGACCATGTCCGCGGAATGGCACTGCTGACAGCCGGCATTGTAGTTTTCGGGATAGTAGAGTGGATAGAGCCAGTGCTCGTAGCGGCCGTGCCCGCGTTCGACAGAATTGACGGCGCGACCGTTGCCGCCGTGGCAGGGCGAGCAGCCGAATTTTTCCAGCGGATGCCATTCCAGAAGCGCCAGGTCAGGATGGCTGGTGTAGGGCGCGTCGTTGCTCTTGGCCAAGCCGAGATCGGCTTTAGTGAGCGTGACCTGCGGCGGAACGTAACGCGTCTCCGTGCCGACGTGGCAGGACTGACAGCGATCCACGAGGCCTGCGCCGCCGAGATTGTTTAGGGACGCGCCTGGGGGATTTACGTTGATCTGAATGATGCGCTCATCAAAATCGCGCATGGAGTGTTGCAGAAGTTCGAGCGACGTGGAGCTGAGCCCGGGCAAATGTTCGGAGGCGTATTGGTTTAGCGCGTCGCGAGCCTCTTTCGCTGGTTTGTCCACATCGCCGCGCTGGCCGACGAGTGCGGCACGTTGGGCGATAATGCCGGTGAAAACGTCGTTGAGTTCGTTGCCGGTGAAGGGCTTGTCTTTCTGGATTTTGCCCTCGCCGAGAGGCCAATCCACTTTCCAGGTAATGCTCTTCCCCGTTTCGGCGTCTTCCAGCTCCTTTTTGCGCGCTGCCTTGGCGGACTTGTCTGAAGCCGGAGTGACCTCGTATTGATAAACGAGCGAGCCGATTTTGCCGCGGGCGTCCTTGAAAGCGTCACCGAGAGCGGCGCGCTGGTCGTCGAGGAGCGCGATTTGCTTGGCGATCTGGTCGTCTTGGACTTTGGCGGCTTTTTCGGCCGCGTCTACTTTTGCCAGCAGCGCCTTATAGTCGGCGGAGGCATACACCGCGTCTTCATTTTTCTTTTGGTCTTTGACTGACTTCGCAAGGTATGTGGAATAGGCTTTGGCGAAGCGACTTTGATATTCGCGCCAGGGTTGCAGGCCGTAGAATTCGACGTAGAAGGACCAGGCTACCGTCAGCATCAGCAGAAGCGACGCGATCAATAGCGGAAAAGCGAAGGAACGGCTCTTGATCGGATCGTCGGGGCCGACTTCTGGAGAACGATCAGGCACCAAGGGCCTCCTGCGCGGGTGGCACATTTTCCCCGGCCAAATTCTGCGCGACTGTGCTGGTTGCAGTTGTAGGGGTGGGTCTTGGACCCGCCCCTACAGATCCCTGTTGGGGCATGATTCTCATATGCTGAACCATGGCGTCACCCAGACGTATTTAATTGTGAAAACCAGGCGCAGCAAAATTTTCAACGGCAACGAAAACATCAGAATCAGAAACGTGTACATGGTGACGAGCTGCACGAGGCTCATGCGCTGATAAATCTTGCGGCTGAATTCGGTGCGCATGCAGATCCAGTGGACCAGGATCGCGGAGGCGATGAAGAACGCGATGAGCGGGAAAATTCCGAACACGACGCGCGCCCAGATGGCACCTTGATCTTTCGTGGTGTGAAAGATGGCGGCGAACCACGATCCGTCGATGCCGAAAACCTGATCGAGGTTTCGATTCACCGCGTAGTCCACGCGTTCAGCGTCCCAAGTTTTGCCCGGCCAGAACCACATCCATCCCGGGCCGCGGATGAAGGTGCCGATGACGATCATCAGCACCCACAGGCCGACGAAGCCGAACATGAAAGTCCAAATGGAGAAGCGGCGCTGCTTGTACGTGTAGTAGCCGTTGCCGAGCGGGTTCGCGTCAATGTAAGGGATAACCATCAGGCCGACGATTACCAGCGTGGGCATCACGACGCCGGCGATCCACGGATCGAAATAGACCAGCATTTCCTGCAGGCCCAGGAAATACCACGGGGCTTTCGCAGGATTCATGGTGACGTTGGGATTGGCGGGCTCTTCGAGCGGCGCGTTGAGCGTGAGCGACCACACCATTAGCAGCACGGTGACGATGATCGCGACGAGAAATTCCATGCGCATCAGGTAGGGCCAGGTGTGAACTTCGCGCTCCCACTTGGGATCCCATTCCTGCGTTTTGCGGTATTTGGTTTTGGCCAGGTTGGCGTCGGATTCCAGGATGGCGATTAGCTTGTCGTTTTCGATGCCTTGCTTCAGCGCGTACCAGAGATAGAACGGGATCAGGAACAACATGGCCACGATGGGCACGTTGTCCGGCGCCGAGGCGATTTCCCAGAGCTGATGCCAGTCCATCCGTTACGCTCCTACGAGCACGAAAACCGAAACAATGGCGACTTCAAAGTCAAGAACGCCCGCCTAAAAAGCGAAAGTAGGCGGGCGCAGCAAGCAGCGCCCCTACCAATTCAAAAACAAATTCGACTGCAAAAGGCCGGCGAGACGCCGGCGCTACGACGTCACTTCTCGTGCTGACTCATACCGCTCGGCCGCAGGACGACCGGCCGCGGATTGCGTTCTTCTTTGATTTCACTCTCTAGCATCACTGGCGCGGGGCCGGAGATGCCGCCGTCTTTGCGCACGCGCCAGAAATGCACGCCCAGGAATATGGAAACGATCAACGGGATCGCGATGCAGTGCCAGATGTAGGCGCGCAGCAATGCGTTTGCGTCCACGATGGAGCCGCCGAGCAGGGCGAAGCGGACGTCGTTGTAGGGCGTCATGCCGAGCAAGCCGCCGAGCGGGCCTTCGTGTCCTAAGAACGGCGTGGCGCGGGCCATGTTCGTGCCGACCGTGACGGCCCAGAATCCGAGCTGATCATCCGGAAGCAAATATCCGGTGAAGCTGAGAAGCATCGTCAAGACCATCAGCAGCACGCCGACGCACCAATTGAATTCGCGCGGGCGCTTGTAGGAGCCAGTCATGAAGACGCGGAACATATGCAGCCAGACAGCGATGATCATCAAGTGCGCGGCCCAGCGATGCATGTTGCGCAGGAGCTTGCCGAAGGGGACGTCGTTCTCGAGGTAAAGAATGTCGCGGAAGGCCTGCACTTTCGTCGGATGGTAATAAAACATCAGCAAGACGCCGGTGAAAGTGAGGACGATGAAAAGGTAGAAAGTGATGCCCCCCATGCCCCAGGTGAAATTGTACTTGGTGGCGTCGCGATTGACTTTGGCGGGATGCAGGTGAAAGAAAACGTTGGAGAGGACGCTGAGGGCGCGATTGCGCGGCTCGTCATCGTGCTTGACGCGAAACATGGAGCGATAGAGCTGGGTCTTCTCCGGCTCTTTCAGCCCGTCGGCCTGTTGCTTGGCCTTTTCTTTCAGCGTCTCGCGCAGCGCGGCAGCGTCGGCCTGCACTTTTTCCAGGACGCTGGTTTTTTCTTTGCCGCCGCCGTTTTCTTCAGGCATTCGGTGTAACCCCTTCCGAACCGATATCTACGTGGCCTGTGTTGCTCGCTGCTCTTGCCGCATGAAAATCAATCGCGGCGCGTTTGTTGCGTTTTATACGTTCAGGAAAGCTCCCGGGTCGTTGAAATGATTGACGCCGGCGCGTGGATCGTCCACGTAGAGCCGGCTGGTATCCACGGAAATTTTTCCGGTGGGGTCGAGCGACACATTCGCGCGGTCCATCGGACGTGGCGCGGGACCTTCGAAATTCACACCTTCACTGTCGTAACCGCTTCCATGGCAGGGGCATTTGAACTTGTTTTCCGCGGGCTTCCATTCGGGCGTGCAGCCGAGGTGCGTGCAGCGCGCGTAGATCACGAACAGGCGATCGGGTTCGCGCACGACCCAGACGCGGTTGGTCATCAGATAACGCTGGTCAATACCCAGGCTGAAATCCGCCGGGAAGCCGATATTGAAGACGGTGTTGGGTTCGTAGAGCGCGCGCGGGAAGAAAAAGCGGAGGAACATCAGGAAGTTAACGCCGAGATACCCCCAAATGAGCGCCCAGACAATTCTACGGCGGCCAGTGTTGATGGCTTTCGCCGCAGCTTGCCCTTCCGGCGATTGGGATGCGACCGCTCCCGACGCGACAGGCGACGGTGCGGCTTGACCCGACTTCCCTTCCGGAATTTCTGCCATAGGCCCGTATGCTGCTGGTACCACTGACGAAAATCTATGAGTCGAGAATTCCCGTATTAAGGGCTGCCAATCAACAGAGGGTTATATGATTTGCGGATGGCCGTGTCAAGAGTTTCTCAAGTAAAATTTTTCGCGCGGTTTTTACGGCACGCGGCAGCGGATTGGGCCGCCGAGGGGTCAGCTTGCTATAGACGCGACGCCGCTGCGCATGCCGACCGAGCGCAGCACGAGGTCGGCGAGGGCGCGGATGAGAAGCGGCGAATCGTTGAGCGCGGGCATCATGCGGAATTCGGTTACACCCAGCTTTTCCGCCTCTTCGCGAGCTTCGATATTGATTTCGTGCAGGGTTTCAATGTGTTCGGTCAAGAACGCGATGGGAATCACCAGCATGCGTTTGATTCCGCTGTGTGCCATTTGTTCGATCGTGGTGGTGAGCGACGGTTGCAGCCATTTCTGCGGGCCGACCCGGCTCTGGTAGCAGAGGACGTGCGGATTGGGCCACGCGCCCAGTTCGCGAACCATTTGCACGGTTTCTTCGATTTGCTTTGGGTAAGGATCGCCCTTCTCCACCAGCGCGAGCGGCAATCCGTGAGCGCTAAATACCAGATGGACGTCGTCGGGTTGTTTTAGATCTGCGAGAACGCTGTTGATGCGCTCGACGAGCGCGGCAATGTAGTCGGGATGATCGTAAAAGTGGTCGATGATTTTTACGGGTGTGGTTGGTTTGTACTGGCGATTCCATTCGTTGAGGCTGCTTCGAGTGGTCGCAAAAGAATAGTGTGGATATAGCGGGAGCAGAACTAGTTCGTCGTAGGGCTCGCGATTGAGTGCGGCGACGGCCTCGGCGGTGTTGGGGTGCCAGTAGCGCATCGCGACAATCGTGCGGGCCGAAATGTGCGGGCGCAGAGCGGCTTCCAGAGCGCGGGCTTGCTGCTCGGTAAGGCGGCGAATCGGCGAGCCGCCGCCGATTTCCATGTAATGCTGGCCGACGACTTTGGAGCGCGTGGTGGAAATCAGCTTGGCGATGGCTTTGCGCGCGAGGAAGGCGCCGGGAAAATTGATGATGTCCGGATCGCAGAAAAGATTATAGAGAAACGGCTCGACCGCAACCTGGCTATCGGGGCCGCCGAGTTGGAACAGCACTACCGCGATCTTTTTGGGCCCACTCATCGTTTACCTCGCGCACCGCTCGCCAATTCTTCTAGCGTTGCTGCAATTGCTGCTTCAACCGTTCGATTTCTTCGCGCACCTGCGTGACGCGGCGCGCGACGCTGAGCTCATAGACGAAAAAGACGGCCCAGACGACCATCCACGCCGCAAACAGAAATTCGAAGTTCTTCATTGTCCACCTTTTTGCAGCGCCGGAGCCCTTGCGCCGTCTGACGCGTCCAATCCGCGCGATTCGATTTCGAATTTCAGCTCAGCGGCTTCGTTGCGCAGCAGCTCCAGCCGGTAGCGATCGATCAGCACCAATATCATCACGCAAAATATGGCAAAGAGGCAAAGCAGCAGAACTTTGCTCATGGTGGGGTCGAGGCCCGAGCCTTGGCCACCCGCGATCACAGGTTGAGGATGCTGCGTGCGCCACAGCCGGTTCGCGAGATAGACCAGCGGAATATCGAGCGACGCGAAAATTGCGAAGATCGCGGATAGAGAGGCTTTCTTTTCGGGATCTTCGACCAGGCCGCGCAGCAGTAAGTAGGCGATGAACAGCAGCCAAAGGATGAAGGTGGATGTGAGCTTAGCGTCCCAGGTCCACCAGATTCCCCAGACGGGACGCGCCCAGAGTGGGCCGGTGATCAGGCCGATGGTGCAGCAGATGACGCCGACTTCCACACCCGAGACTGCCAGAGCGTCCCACTTGCGTTTGCCGCTGACGAGATAGGCGACGCTGGCGTAGAACGCGACGAAGAAGGCGCAGAACATGGCGTTCCAGCTGGCGACATGGAAATAAAAGATGCGCTGGATGGCGTGCATGGTCGCTTCATCGGGCGCGATGAATAGCGCGGCGTAGCCTGCGAAGAAAATCAGCAGGGCGACCAGCGCGGTGATGGCGAATCGAGCCTTCATTTGTCGCGGCCTTTTCCTTGTTACTTCTTATAAATGCGGGCGCAGAACTTCGCTGCAGCGCACCACTGGTTCCGATTTATTCCGCCAAAAGATGATCGCACAAAAGCCAGGAAGCCGTCAGAAACACAATATCAAATCCAGCCAGGAACGCGAGCCACGTGCGGTCGAGGGCCGGCTGCTCAGCGAACAGCGAGGCCGTGGATTCCACCGCGGCGATCAGCAGCGGCGTCAGCAGCGGCAATAGCAGCAGCGGCAGCAGCAGTTCGCGCATGCGGGCGTGCGCGGAAACCGCCGAAAATACCGTGCCCGTGACCGTGAGGCCGAGCGTGCCGAGGACCAGGACGAGAATCAGGCGCCAGACGATGCCTGCGAGCGAAAGATTGTAGAGGACCGCGAAGACCGGGACGAGGACCAGCTCGGCGAGCGACATGAAAATGAAATTGGCGAGAATTTTCCCCAGCAGGATCGCGAAACTGGAAATGGGCGCCATGCGCAGGGCGTCGAGTGTTTCGTTATTTTGCTCGCGCGCGAACGATGGATTGAGCATCAGCGAGCCAGCAAAGAGAAAGGCGATCCAGAGCAGGCCCGGGCCGTAGCGGCGGGATTCCGCGGCGGTAGGGTCGAAGGCGAAGCTGAACAGCACTACGACAACGAGCGCGAAGATTACCGTGGCTGTGAGGAGTTCGCGCGTGCGGAATTCGAGGCGGAGTTCTTTGGCCAAAATGATTCCGGCCGCTCTAACCGTCGTCAAGCTACTGCTCCGTCCGCAGTGCTGCGAGCAATGCGCGCGGATCGCCTGCAGAGCCGCTATCGTTGTCAACTCGTCCGCCAGCGAGCGCGACGGCGCGTGTGGCGAGGTCCAGCGATTCGTTGCGAGCGTGCGTGCTCATGAGCACGGTGCAGCCGTCGGTCTTTAGTTTTGCGAGGCGCGCGCTGAACCACGCTAGGCCGTGGCGGTCGAGTCCCGCGGCGGGCTCATCGAGCAGAATGAGGCTGGGCTGATGCAGAAGCGCGCGGGCGATGGCCAGGCGCTGGCGCATTCCGCGGGAGAAAGTGCGCACCAGGCTCCCAGCGCGGCTTGCAAGGCCGCAATCCTCCAGCGCGGCTGCAACGGTTCCGGCAATATCGCTTAGCCCGAAGAGATCGGCGAACAGCGTCAGGTTTTCGGTGGCGGTCAGCTCGTCGTAGAGCAGTGTGCTATGCCCCACCAGACCGATGGCGCGCTTTGGTCTGAATGCGCTTGCTTGGCGGTGCGATTGCGCGGGTTCTGATGCAGCGCCAGTACTGAAAAATACGGACCCGCGCGTGGGATTCATCAGCAAGGCGGCCATGCGCAGCAGCGTTGTCTTCCCCGCGCCGTTTGGTCCCAGGAGCGCTACGAATTCGCCGGCGCGGATTTCGAGGGAGACGCTGCGCAAGGCGGCAAGCGAGCCGAAACGCTTTTCGACGTTGTGGAACGACACGCCGATGGTCGCAAATGAGGATCGCGTGGCAGTCGCTGGCACAGGCAATGCGCTGCGCCTAGCCTCGCACCAGGTCGCGGAGCGCTTTTTCCACGCGGGCACGTTCGCGGGTGTAGTCCTCTTCGTTGATGGTGCCGGCCTGGCGGCGGAGTTCGAGCCGGAAGATGTTGTTTTTGAGATCGTCGAGGCTGCCTTGAACTTGCTGGTCAACATCGGCGATGGTTTCGACGGGCGCGCGCGAAGCTTCCGGCGAGGAAGGCGCGCTGGACGATGGCGTCGCCGCTGATGCGTAGGCTGCAGCTTGCTGCACAGGACGCGCGGCCGACTTTTTCGTCGGGCGCGGAGTGGGAACGTCTGCTTCTGTGGTCCATGCGCCGTCGGCCGTGACAGCGGGTTGCGGCCGCAGCCAGAGGTATGCGAAACCGAGAATGAAGATCGAAACGAAACCGCCGGTAAGTACCCACTTCAGGCCGTCGAGCCGCGCAGGAATTGTCGTAGCGCTCACGGACGCCGCGTCGCCTGACGCGGAATCGGCACGCGAATTCACAGAGGGATTTTGCGAATCGTCTCCGCCCGGGGCTGCGTTGGCTGCGCCAGCGGGCCCGCCGCCGCCACCTTGCGACGCGGAAGGCATCGGCGCGGTTCCGGAAACGTTGATTTCGACCGGCGCGTTCGCCGCGACGTTGTCGCGCATATAGACGTTGAATCCCTGATCCTGACCAGCGGCGGTGATTCCGGCGCCGGAAATTTGCACCGTGGGCGGCGCGGCGATGATCAGTCGGTCACTGGAATACTGCGAGACGTTGCGCAAGGTCACGTGATTCCCTGCGTAAGGAACTTTGTAGGAGAGGCGCACGCCGCTTTCGCCGGGGCGGAACGGAAAGGCGATCGCCATTTTGTTCTTGCCCTTGTCGATCGTGCCTTGCACCACCGGCATGCCGGACGTGCCCCACGCAGAGGCTTGGTTAAAGTCGGCTCCGTCAGGAAGTGTGAAATCGAATGAGCCATCGGCGCGATAGAACGCCAGCGGAGGCTGGGTTTTATTGGCGATCATATATTCTTCGCCCACCATCAGGTCCGCGCCGTTCGGCTGCAGGATGATGGCGTGGTTGGCGACGTTGAATGATTTGGGATCGCTCGTCGGCTCGAAGACTTCGATGGTCGCGGTCATTTTTCCTGGCGTGATTGGCTCGTGGTAATTCACGCCTTTGTAGACGACGCGGACGAGCATGGGACCGGTGCCGAGCTGCGGATTATCGAAGTGGAACTGGCCCTGCGCGTCGGTCTTGGTGTTGGCGACGGGCTGCATGCCACCTTGCAGCTGAATGAGGATCACGTCGGCGCCCGCGGCGACTTGGCCGGTGGTGCCGTTTTTTACGGTGCCGTTGAGCGTGCCGGCTGTTGCGTTGGTCGCGGCCGCTGCAATGGCGAGAAGCAGCAACACGAGCGTTGCGACGCTGCTGCCGCGGGCGATCGCAGGGTTGGCGTGAATACGGGCGAAGCGGTGATTCATGATTGGCGCACCTTTTCTGCGGCGGTCAGCCGGGTGGAAGTTTGGCGCGTCGCGGGCGTGGGAGCGCCGCCAGTCAGCTGGTCCATATCGGAGAGGACGCGCGCGGCTTCTACCTCCAGCGACTGCTTGATTTCTTCGTAGTCGAGTTCCGAAAATTTTCCGGCGCGAAATTCGAAGCGCAGATCGCGCAGATTTTCGTAGATGGCGTCGCGGCGTTCCATCAGCTGATCGAGTCTGGTGCGATGCGGCGCATTGTCGGACGCGTCGAGCTTCACGCCGAAAATAAAATAGATCACCAGGGCGCCGATCAAGGCGCAGGCTACGGCGATGTCAACGCTACTCATCGTGCTCGCTTCCTTCCCTGCCGGCTTCGCGTTGCGCGCGAGCGAGAAATTCGGCGTTCACTTGCGGGCCACCCGCAGGCGCTAGCGTTGCCTTGTGGCGCCAGCGCCGCACGACTTCCCATACGAGCACCAGCGCGATCAGCGGCACCGCGATCGGCATTATCCAGGCAAGCAGATCGAAACCTTTTTTCGGCGGCTCGACAAGGACCGTGGGCCCGTATTGTTCGACCATGGCTTGAAGGATCTGGTCGTCGGATTCGTTGCGGGTTACGCGCGCGTCGAGATCTTTCTGCATGCCACGGGCGGTTTCGCAGGGGCCTGAGAACGTGCCGCCGGGGTGGTTGCACATTCCGGCGGAATCTTCGCAGCCTCCGCACATGCAGAGGACGCGTTTGCTGAGCGCTTTGGCGCGGGGAGTATCTTGTGCGCTCGCAGGCGACGCGCTGGCCATCGTTAAGACTATGGCCAGCACTATGGCGCGAAAGGCAAAGATTAACGCGGAGGACGCAGAGGGGGGCCGCAGAGGACGCGGAGAATTTTGGGGCGCTCCACAACCGTTGCGCAAATTAATCATGGCCTTCCACTCGTCTTGCGACGGCGCCGATCGCTGGCGTGGCTCCGGCTATCGCGTCGGCCCAGGATCTTTCCGTTGCCGGGCGCAGGACCAGCGCAGTGCGTCGATTCGGCAACAGCGCGAGACCGGTGCCGAGCACTACGACGATTCCACCGAACCAGATCCATTTGATCAGCGGCAGCAGGTAGGCGTGGATCACGGGCTTCCCGCTTTCGGGACTGCGCCCGGCGTAAACGACGTACAAATCGCGCAGCGGAGAGGATTGAATGGCAACCATGGTTTCAGTTACCTGGCTGGCGTGGAATAAGCGACGCTCGGGGAACAACATCATGTCCGACTTGCCGTTCTTGAAAACTTCCAGCGTGGCGCGGTCGGATTCGAAGTTCGCGTTGTCCAGATGATCGAAATTCTGGCACAAGATCGTGTATGGACCAATGCCCAGCGATTCGCCGACGCTCATTTCTTTCTGCAGGTCTTTATTAAATGGCGTGCCGGCGATGCCGATGAAAACCAGCACCATACCGAAATGGATGACGTAACCGCCGTAGCGGCGGGTGTTGCGCATGGTCAGCTCGCCCATGGCGGTGAAAAAATTCGTGCCATCGCGAGCGGAGATAACGCGCGCGCCGCGGAAAAATTCGGACGCGATCGTGAGCGTGACGAAGACGCCGAGGATCAAGCACAGAAGCGAATAAATATCGCGGAAACCGAAAATGAATCCGATGATTCCGGCAAGCACGCCGCCGCCGAAGGGCCATGCGAAATTGCGCTTCAGGGCATCGAAAGATGTCTTGCGCCAGGCGAGCAGCGGGCCGACGCCGGTGAGCAGCAGCAGGAAAAGCGCGATCGGGACGTTCACCTTGTTGAAGAAGGGCGCGCCGACGCTGATTTTGCTTCCCTGCACCCATTCCGAAAGCACCGGGAAGAGCGTGCCCCACAACACCGCGAAGCAGGCAGCCAGGAGAATGAGATTGTTGAAGAGGAAACTGGATTCGCGGGAGACGAGCGAGTCGAGCTGATTGTCGCTGCGCAAATAATCGCGATTCTTCCAGTAGGCCGCAAAACAGACCAAGAAAGTAATGATCAAGAATCCGACGAACCAACTGCCGATGGAGGATTGCGCGAAGGCGTGCACCGAGCTCACGACGCCAGAGCGCGTGAGCATCGTCCCGAGGATGCACAGCATGAAAGTGGTGAAGACCAGCCAAACGTTCCAGATTTTCATCATGCCCCGCTTTTCCTGCATCATTACGGAATGCAGAAACGCGGTGCCGGTAATCCACGGAAGTAGCGAGGCATTTTCAACCGGGTCCCACGCCCAGTAGCCGCCCCAGCCGAGCATGGCGTAGGCCCAGTGCGCGCCGAGCAGGATGCCGATGCTCTGGAAGCACCAGGCGATCATGGTCCAGCGGCGGGTGATGTGAATCCATTTTTCGCCGGGATAGCGGCCGAGCAGCGCGGCGAGCGCGAATGCAAACGGGACCGAGAAACCGGTGTAGCCGAGATAAAGCATCGGCGGATGAATCACCATCTCCGGATACTGCAGCAGCGGAGTCAGTCCGTGGCCTTCAGACAATTTCGAGAGATGCATCACGCCTGCGCCGTCGGGTCCGGCAAGCACTTGGAAGGGCGTGGCCACGAAATTATTCAGCGTGAGGAAAAAAGTCTGCACGCCGGCGAGAACCACCCCGACGTAGGGCATCAGTTCGGGATGACGCTTGCGATTCAGGAACAAAACGAGGAACGCGTAGATGGAAAGCAGCCACGACCAAAAAAGCAGCGAACCTTCCTGTCCGGCCCACAGCGCGGCAAATTTATAAAAAGCGGGGAGCGCGCGATTGCTGTGCTCGACTACGTAGACGATGGAAAAATCGTTGGTGAAGAAAAAATATTCCAGGCAGCCGACGGCGACGGTCACCAGAACGAAGACGGCCATGCCGGCATTGCGCGCACTCTTCGTGAGCAGCGTGCGGCGCGTAATGATGCCCGCAATTCCCGCTAAGACCGCGTAAACCGCCGCCAAGAAAGCGAGCAGCAGTGCAAATGAGCCTAAAATATCCACGGATTCCCCCGCGGTGCTTTCTCAGTTTTCCGAGAGACTTAATTCCCTGAAGGGCGCGCGCCGGCACCTGTCGAAGTTTGCCCCGGTTGCGGCGCAGCCGGAACATTGATCGGCGCCGCTTCGTACTTGGAGGCGCACTTGGCTTGTACCTGTTCGGCCTCGAAATGATTGCCTGACAGCATCTTGCCTTCTACCAAGGCCTGCGCGCCATCTTTGAACGTGTCCGGCAAAGGGTCGCGGCCAACGTAACTCACCGGGAGATCCCTGCCCTGCTCGGTCAGCACAAAATCCACGCGCCCGTCCACGTGTGCGATAGAACCCGCGCGCACATTGCCGGAGACGCGCATGCGTTGATGCAGCGACGCGCCCTGCAACGTAGAAAGCTCCGTAATCGTGTGGTAATAAGTCTTGCTTTGAGTGAAGCCGACGTAGGCCAGCGCCAGCAGCGTCGCGACGATAATCCCCGAACCAATGAGGAATTTATGCCGAGCATGCATGTGAACGCTCCATCGTGCTCCTGAGTGGAACAACGGAATTCTAACATAACGCGTGTATGCAGCCGCAAGGCTATTCGACACATCGACTTGCATGGCTTCGCCCAAGCTTGTGAGAGCGACGGCTGGATCGCTCGATGATACCGAGCCAGTCGCCGCATATTCACAAGCAACTTTGAAGCCGGATAGGTGATTCCTGGCGTTCCAGAGTCTAACCCGTGGCGTTGTTATAGCGGTGCAGCCACGGCGATAGCCCGTCGCGTCACAGGCTACCGCCGCAGCTGGTGTGGTTGATGCAAACCGTACGTTAGAAGCGGAACGAAACGCCTACATAGGGCTCGGCCATGTTGGTTTTAGCGTTGGTGACTTGCGTGGGAACGGAGAAGTCCGCGGCGGTATAGACGAGCCCGCGATATCCTCCCTGCACGCTGAAACGCTTGGTGATTTTATAGGCGACTCCACCGCCGTAGAGCAACACTGGACGATTTTGGTTTACTGAGGGCCCGGTGGAACCGGCAACGGTAGGAGAAAAGAACAACGCGCCGGTACCGGCTTCGAGAAATGGATGGAAGCGGGCCTCGCGATCCACCCCGAAAGTGAAGACGTAGGCGAAACTGGCTTCCTGAACGCGCGCTTGCGTGACCGTGCCGGAATTATAAACTTGCGAAAAGAGCGTGTTGCCGTAATTCGCTTCGAGCGCGCTCCAGCGATTGAAATGATAACGATAGTTTACAAGGAACCCGCCGGAATTGGTGGCGGTGTCAATCACACCGAAACCATCCGCTTGCTTCTGAAAGTTTCCGGTGAAGTTCGCTGATACTTCTGAGTTGCCGTCCTGAGCGAGCGCCGGCAGCGATAGCAGAGCCAGAGCCGCTAACAGCAGACCTATCTTGATTCGCATTTCCAAATGCCTCCGTTATTTTTTGAATTGGTCCGCACGCACACGAGCATGGGCACACCCGTGGGCATGCAGGACCGTGCATTTTTTGTTTTGAGAGCTATCGGCGAACTTCCAGCGTGTCTGAGCCCACGAGGTCAACACCCATCACCTGAACACTGAGGAGCTCCGCTGCTTTGGACGGCGAAGCTGTGATGCAGGTTGCTCGAATTGCGCGCGGCGGGCGCAAATAATTTGTGAACTTTTTGGAACTTTTTGCTGCACGTAAATCGCGGCGCGAGATTCGAATTCTTGTAGCCGCTGATCTAACGGCTGCTCGGTGGATCAGTTGTGAACCGAGATGGCTTTCGACAAACGATCCCCGAGCGCTGTGCCATGTTCGGCTTGGCGCTGCGGGTCATCGAGGAAAGGATCGTGGAAAGGTTCGCCGTGGTGCAGGATCAAGCGTTCGCCCCAGGAGTTGCGCTGAAACAGCGGAATCAGAGGTCGCAGAGCGTGAGAGATGGGCGCGACGAATTTCGGCTTGTACGAGGCATTCACGCGCAACAGTACGGTCGGCGCGAGGCGCGATACGGCGGCGGCCAGCTGCTCGGGCGATTCGACGGGGCATTCGACGGCGTGCGCCAGGAAAAAGCCGCGGCGTTGAAATTCCGCCAGAACCGAGTCTTCATGCAGAGTCTCGACGGCCTTGTGGCCGGCGCATTTCGCGATTTCCTCGAAGAACATCTGCGACGCGACGGAGCGTGGTACCGAACTCGAGGCGCGGTAAAAATAGTCTTCCGGCGCCGACAGTGGAGCGGCGTCCAGGAAAAGTACCTGGATATGGATTGGGCGGAAGCGTGTGGCGAGTTCCAGGCGCTCGATGCGGCGGCGGATGTGCGCTTCGTCAACTTGCGCGCCGCATCCATCACAAAGTGGCATTAGGAATTCTCCGTTGCGTGAAACGCAAACGACAAGAATGACACGCGGCACGATTGCGGCGCAAGGTCGGTGGAGTCTGGCTTCGAAGGAAGTGGAGGAGTCAGAGGAAGACCGGGCCCGCAGGCTGTGCCGTTCGCGGGAACTAACGACCGAGCTTGTCGTTTTCGTTGCTATTTTTATTGTCGGCCTTGGGGATTCCTGGCGCGGCGTCCACGCCGGGGACGCTGGGATTGTTTTGCGCCGCGGCGCCCAGCTTGCTCCGCAGACAGCCCACCAGTTCAGGCGCCATCTCAGAAATATTCATGCCATCGGACACCAGAAATTTACAGCTTAGGATGGGGCGCGCCTGGTCGTCGTCGGAAAGCTGGCAGCTCACCTTGCAGTACTGGCATTCCTGATTCCAGCAGAAGCGCCCATAGGGGATGGTTTCCGGGCTGATGAACTGGAATGCGCGCAGAAGCGAATTCCTTTCGGGTACCAAGAACGTCTTGCCGAGGATGGTGATTTCAACCAGTTTTTCGTACGGCCGAAAAATTTCGTCCATAAGAGGTGTGCTCGCCTCTGCCATTGGAATTCGATCCCCTGCTATCGAAACTAAAGCACCGCGGGACCGAGGGCAATGGAAACGCGGCCGTGACGTGTTCAATGCTCCAATGGTGAAGGTATTACGAAGCCTTTGCGGGGCGCGGGAAGGAGTGAACGCGCTCGGCCTGGGGGCAGCGGTCGGGAGTGGCGCCGCCCAGTTTTTCGTATGCGGCGAAGCGAAGGGCTAGGAGTTCCGCGCGCCTGCCGGGACCAGGACGACCAGAGTATAGGCGCCGAGCGCGATGCCCAGCGGCCCATTGGTCAATCCGAAGAAGGTCGCGACGAGGCCGAGACTTCTGGCCGATGTGCCACTGGAGATCAAGCCCAGCCCGGCGATTATGGACACGACGCCGGCGACGATTCCGAGAATGATCGCGAAAATGAGAAAACCGTGGAACAGGTCCATCAAGGTGAATGGGTTGGGCACGCGGGTGAGCAACGCGCCCCACATGAGAGTGAGCGTGCCGCTATAAAGAAAGACTCCGAGCGCGCCGACAAGCCGCAGCAGACCGTACAGAACCCACAAAATTCCAAGATTTCGCATGAAGAGCTCCTTGGACATCACGACAGACACCACTACGACGATCGACTATCGAATGGGACTACAAGCGATGCGGGGTGTCAAGGAGCGCGCGAAAAATCGGCAGGCCAGCGAAGTTGCGCGGCGAACGCGCGATTACGATGTCCGCGCGAGTCGCTTGTATGCGCGAGCCGCATCTTGCGGTAGCAGTCGGATCAGAGTGTAGACCCCAATCGCGGTACCGAGCGGAATGTTGATCGCGCTAATGAAGCCCGCGACGACTGCCAGCGCGCGCCCAACGGGCTTTCGCCGCAGCAGTGCCTCACCGGCAAAGATTCCCAAAACTCCGACCGCCACTCCGTACACGGCGGAGATCGCGTAAATCAAATGCAAGAATTGAACTATTGGGAAGGGAAAGGGCGTTGGGCTGCGGGACATGGCATCCTGCATCGTGGGGAGAAAATAATAACTGAACGCGAGAATCGCAACTGCCGTCACGATATGAAAAATGCTGTAGACCAACCATAAGATACCGAGAATGTGGACGTGTTTGCTGAGAACCTCGACGGGGTCTGGTGCGACGGGCTGGGGTGCAGTCGCTGGTGCAGATACCGGGTTGCCGCAGGATTTGCAGAATCGCGCGCCGTCATCGAGTGCGTTTCCACAATATTGGCAGAACATCGGATTTCTCCGTCAGTGGACGTGGGTCGGCGCTGCTAGCCGAATTCGAAAGCTTTTGCGCTACGCGAAGAACTGGCCCATGCGCCGGAATTTTTCGTAGCGTTGATCCACAATCTCTCGCGGAGAGAGCCGTGAGAGCTCGTCGAGCGCACGAGTGAGAAAGGGATCGAGCATTTTCGCGGCGGCGGCAGGGTCATAGTGCGCGCCGCCTTCGGGCTCCGGGACAATCTCATCGATCAGTTTCATCTCGAGCAAATCTGGAGCGGTGATTTTCAGAGCTTCGGCCGCGATTTCAGCTTTGCTGGAATCGCGCCACATGATGGAAGCGCAGCCTTCTGGGGAGATCACCGAATACACCGAGTTTTCCAGCATGTACACGCGATCGCCGACGGCGACCGCGAGGGCGCCGCCCGAACCGCCTTCGCCGGTAATCGTAATGATGATGGGCACAGGCAGGCGCGACATCTCGCGCAAATTATGCGCGATGGCCTCGGCTTGGCCTCGCTCCTCCGCGTCCACGCCGGGATATGCGCCGGGCGTGTCCACGAAGACCATGATGGGCCGGCCGAATTTCGCGGCAAGCTGCATGGCGCGCAGAGCTTTGCGATAGCCTTCGGGTTTGGCCTGCCCGAAATTGCGCGCGAGGCGCTGTTTAGTGTCGCGGCCTTTCTGGCTGCCGACGATCATCACGGGCTGGCCGTGGAATTTGGCCATACCGGTGATCAGCGCGGGATCATCAGCAAAATTACGGTCGCCGTGGATTTCTGAAAAGTTTTCGAAGAGCAGGCGAAGGTAATCGTCAGTGTAAGGGCGCTGTGGATGGCGGGCGAGCAGCAGGCGCTGCCATGCGCCCAGATGAATGTAGAACTCGCGCTTCAGCTCATCGACTTCCTTGCGAATGCGTTCGATTTCGTCGGATTGTTCACCACTGGGCGCGGAGAGGCGGCTGAGGTCCGCAACGTCGCGCTCGAGAGCATCAATGGCACGCTGCTTCAGCTTATCCATTTCGCCGGGCGTCGGAGCAGCGGTAGGGTCGGATTTCGTCTCGACCGTCTTCACGGTTGTTGCTGGCTTTACCCCGGCTCTCAAGGTGACGGTTGCTGGTTTTTCGTGCGACAGAGCGGGCTTTGCAGGATTTGAAGCAGCGCGCTTTGCAGCCGCCGCATCGCGCGCGGCGCGCCGGGCTTTTTTGATCGCACGAAATTTCTTCATGCGCTCTTTGCGCTCGCGGCGTTTGCGCAGCTTCTCGGCGAGAATCTGGCGCTTACTCACTGGATCACCATGGCTCAATTCTCTTCCCTCTTGAAGCCTTCGGAGATTGGTTTCTCAGGCCTGGCCGCAATTGCTGGCCAAGCTCTTGTATTTTATCGCGCGCGGTCTACTGCACCAGCGCCACTGAATCCGTGCCGCAGATTTGGCGTACGCGTTCGACCAGTTCGCGATCGGCGAGGACCGCGCTGCCGGCATCGAGCGTCGCGGCGCTCCCGTCGTCTTTGATCAGTTCGAATGACACGCGACACCGACCGGGACGACTGGAAAACAACTCTTTCAGCTGATCGAGCGCGCCCGTATTCACCGTGCTCAGGTCCATGCGCACGCGCAGCAGGCTGGGAGGCCGATCCGCTAGCTGATCAAGCAAGCGAGCGTCGGCCACGATCAGGCGCGTGCCGACATCTTCGACCGCGACGCGGCCTTTCACGAGCAGCGGCGTATTGGATTTAAGGATGGATTCGAGTTTGCCGAACGCTTCGGGAAAAACCAGGGCTTCGATCACGCCGGTGCGATCCTGCAGGGTCAGGATGGCCCAGCGCGCGCCGCGCCGCGAACGCATCGGGCGGATCTGCACGATGATGCCGGCGACGACGATGTCTTCATTGTTCTTGCGGCTTTCCATCGTGGCCAGTTCGGCGGCGTTCAAATCTTTCAGACGGCCGGCATATTTATCGAGCGGGTGGCCGGAAATGTAAAAGCCGAGAACGGAATACTCTCCGGCGAGCTGCTGCTCTTCGGACCAATCGTCGGCTTCGGGAAGCTCGGTTTCCTGCCACGGCTGGCTGTCGTGCGACGCGTTTGGTCCGGCGAGAAACAGGCCGCCCTGCCCTACGGTTTTTTCCTGATGTTTTTTCTGGCCACGGGAAATCGCTTGGTCGATCGCGGCGAAAAGTCGTCCGCGCGAACCGCCGGTGCAATCGAGAGCCCCCGCTTTGACCAGGCTTTCCAGCACGCGCTTATTCAAGAACTTGGGTTCGATGGCTTCGCTGAATTCGAGGAGCGTGCGGAAACGGCCCTGAACGCTACGCGCTTCGCAGATCGCTTTCGCGGTGTTCTCGCCGACGTTCTTGATTGCCGCCAGGCCGAAGCGGATGTCATCGCCCACAGGCGTAAAGTACAAACCGCTTTCGTGTACGTCCGGAGGAAGGACGCGGATGCCCATGCCCCGCGCTTCGTTGATGTACTTCACCACTTTTTCGGTGTTGCCAGCTTCGGAGCTGAGCATGGAGGCCATGAATTCTACCGGGTAGTGCACTTTCAGATACGCGGTCTGATAAGCGAGCAGCGCGTAGGCGCAGGCGTGCGCTTTGGGGAATCCGTAAAGGCCGAATTCTTCCATCAAATCGAAAATCTTGGTGGCCTTTTTCGCAGGAACCTTTCCCGCGGCGCAACCTGCCAGGAATTTTTCGCGCTGCGCAGCCATCACGTCTGCTTTTTTCTTGCCCATCGCGCTGCGCAAGATGTCCGCATCGCCCAGTGAGTATCCAGCCAGTCGGTTGGCGATTTTCATCACCTGTTCTTGAAAGACGATAACGCCCCAGGTTTCCGCAAGGATTTCTTCCAGCTCCGGCAGGTCGTAGGTGACTTTTTTCTTGCCCTGCTTGCGCGCGATGAATTCATCAATCATGCCGCCCTGGATCGGGCCGGGACGATAGAGAGCGTTGAGCGCGGTCAAGTCCTCGATATGCGTGGGCTGGTAGCGCTTCAGGATGTCGCGCATGCCGTGTGATTCGAACTGGAAGATGCCAGTGGTGTCGCCGCGCGCGAAAAGCGCGTAGGTAGGCGCGTCGTCGAGCGGCAGCGTGGTGAGGTCCAGGTCAATGCCGCGGTTTTGTTTGATCATGCCCACCGAGTCGTCGAGGATAGTGAGCGTCGTCAGGCCGAGGAAATCCATCTTCAGCAGGCCGATACGCCCGAGCGCATTCATATCGTACTGCGTGGTGATTTCATCCTTGTTCGACTTGTAGAGCGGAACGATTTCTGTGAGCGGTCGCGGTGAAATCACGACGCCCGCTGCGTGCGTGGAGGCGTGGCGAGCGAGTCCTTCCAGGCGCAGCGCCACCTCAATCAATTCTTTTACCTTCCCTTCCTTGCACGCGGCTTCCAGTTGCGGCGATTGTTTCAGCGCGTCCTCGAGCGAAATATTCAGCGTCGTGGGAATCATTTTCGCCAGGCGATCGACGTCGCCATAAGGCATATCGAGAGCGCGCCCGGCGTCTTTCAGCACGGCTTTTGCTGCCATCGTGCCGAAGGTGATGATCTGTGCCACGCTTTCCGCGCCGTATTTTTTGCGCACGTATTCGATCACTTCGCCGCGACGGCGCATGCAGAAATCAATATCAATATCGGGCATGGAGATGCGCTCGGGGTTCAGAAAGCGCTCGAAGAGCAACTCGTACTGCATCGGATCAACGTCGGTAATGCGCAGCGAATAGCTCACCAGGCTGCCTGCGGCCGATCCGCGGCCGGGGCCTACCGGCACGCCCTGCGCGCGCGCGTAATGAATGAAATCCCAGACGATCAGGAAGTAGCCGGCGAAGCGCATCTTCTTGATCATTTCGATTTCGGCGGTCAAGCGGGCTTCGTAATCCGCGAGCGGATGGCGCTGGCGGTCTTCTTTCATGAGGCGTTCGATTTGTGGAGCGCGAGAGTCGAAGCCATCGCGTACGACGCGCTCGAAATACGAATCCGTGGTATGGCCTTCAGGAACTTTGAATTCCGGGAACGGATTGCTGACGCGCTGGATCTTTACGTTGCAGCGCTCGGCGATTGCCACCGTGCGCGTCACTGCGTCTGGCAGTTCGCGGAAGACATGTGCCATTTCTTCAGCGGTCTTGAAATAAAACTGGTCGGTGGCAAATTTCATGCGCTGGGGGTCGCTCATGGTTTTGCCGGTCTGGATGCACATCAGGACTTCTTGCGCGTGGGAATCGGACTGCGTGAGGTAGTGGCAGTCGTTCGTCGCGACCAGAGGAATGCCGGATTCCTTCGAAAGTCGCACCAAGTCGCGATTGACGCGGATGTCCTGCTCGAGGCCCTGGTCCTGCACTTCGAGGAAAAAATTCCCTTTGCCGAAAATGTCGCGCAGGCGGTAGGCGCTCTTCTGAGCTTGATCGTATTTTTCGGAGAGTAGCGCGTCTGCTACTTCGCCGCGCAGGCAGGCGGAGAGAGCGATGAGGCCTTCGCTGTGTTTCGCGAGGAGTTCGTGATCGACGCGGGGTTTGTAATAGAACCCGTCCAGGTATCCCGTGGAAACCAGCTTAATGAGATTTTGGTAGCCTTTTTCATTTTCGCAAAGCAGCACCAGATGGTTCGAGCGCTCGGCTCCGGTACCGCGATTTTTGTGATTGTCCGGCGCGACATACATTTCGCAGCCGATGATTGGTTTTACCCCGTGAGTCGTGGCTTGGTGATAGAAATTCGCGGCGGCGAAGAGGTTGCCGTGGTCGGTTACGGCGACGGCGGGCATTCCGCGACGCGCGGCTTCGGCGGTAAGTTCGCCGATTTCGCAAGCGCCGTCCAGAAGAGAGTAATCCGTGTGCAGATGAAGGTGAACGAAGTTCGAGGCATCCATGCGAAGTTCATTCTAAACCAGCTTGAAGCCGCGCGTAACAGCAATCTGCGGTTCAAATCTCGCGCCGGTGGCAACGAGGCGCGCGGTCGGGGGTTAGCGGCGTGACTTTTTCGCTGAACTCGCTTTCGATTTCTTCCCGAGGTGTGCAGCCTTGTCGTCATGCGCCGCTTTGTCGTGCTTGGCTTGCGCTCTTGCGCCGATTGCTGCCGCTGCGGATTGCCCGGGCTTTGCGGCCGCGGCCGCAGTTTTTCCTGCAGGCGCGGATTTGCCGTCGTTTGCCGCTACAGGCGCTGCCTTGCCGCCCGCTGCCGGAGACTTGGATTTGTCATGCGGCTTCCCTTCCGCATGGGGCGCAGCTTCGGGCGCTCCTTTGCGCTTCTTTTTCTCTTTTTCGGGCTTCTTGATTTCGTCCTTGATGCCCGCGAGATTCTTCAGGATTTTCGTGCGGTCTTCCGGAGTCTTGCCCTTGCCGCGCAATTGCAGTTCGAAGAATTGCTCGATGATCTTGTCGAATTTCGGTCCGCGTTCGATGCCAAGCGCTTCCAGTTCGCCAGCCGGCGAAGCCATGCGCAGCGGCCGCCACTTCTGCAGGTAATTGCGAATCTTGGATAGCGCGCGCGGATTCGGCATCTCCACTTCGATGAACGCGAGAGTTTCCGCGGGCAAGGACGCGAGGTAGTAGTAGGCATCCTTCGCGGCATTGGTCTTGGCGCTTTTCAGAATTTTCACGACTTTTTGTGTTTCTGGAACCAGCTCCGCGGCTTCTTCGATTTCAGCGGACCTGTATTCCAAGTGGCGCAAGGCAGCCGCAGCTTCGCGCGATTTCAGTCGGCCCAGCGTGTAATAGGCCACGGCTAAGTGCAGGCGCGGGCGCAATCCCGCGCTGTAAAGGTTGAAGCGCACGCGTGCCAACTTATTGAGGCTGTCGTAATCCGGTTTTCGCTTTTGCAGCGCGGGGTGAATCAGCGCCAGCATGTCGTGCGATTCCCAAAGCTTCAGCGTGGCGACTGGATTGTCTTCGCGCGCCAGCGCGCGCATTTCGTGGCCCACTTCGGCGCCTTCGATGCGGTCGGTGACGCCGCGTTCGATGGCCAAGTCAAACCATTCCTGCGTGCGTGGATCCATTTTGAAACCCATGCGCGCGGCGTAACGCAGTATGCGCATCAAGCGGATGGGCTGATTCGTGAATGCATGGATGGAAAGAGCGCGGACTTCCTGCTTTTCCAAGTCCGCGAGGCCGTTCATGGGGTCGAGCAGCAAGCCGCGCGATTGCGTGTTCAACGAAATGGCGATCGCATTGATGCCGAAATCGCGGCGGCGCAAATCCTCCATCACGCTGGAGAAGCGGTACTCGGGCTTGACGCCCGGGCGCTCGTAGAAATCCTCGCGCGCAGCCGATATGGAGCCGTCCACATCGCCCGCGAAAACCATTTCGTGGTGGCGAATCTTTTCGCTTTCCCATACGACGCGCGCGCCGCCCTTTTCCAACTCGCGCACCATCTTCACGGGGTTGCCCTCCACCGTGAAATCCAGGTCGCGAATCGGCATGCCGGAGATCAGGTCGCGCACCGCTCCGCCCGTGAGATATACATTCACGTCTTGCGTGCGCGAAAGTTCCTGCACGCGCTCCATCACGGCGCGCTGCTCCGGCGAGAGCCGGCTTTCCAGCAAGTACATGTAATCGGGCATGAAGTTTCCGCCTTCCTCGAATTTTTCGCGCGGCCTGCTAGGCGCGCGGATGATGCGCTTTATAAACTTGTTTCAAACGCTCTTCGACAACGTGGGTATAAATTTGGGTTGTTGCAATATCCGCGTGGCCCAACATCATTTGCACGGAGCGCAAATCCGCTCCGCGATCCAGCAGGTGCGTGGCAAAACTGTGCCGCAGCATATGCGGCGTGAGGGCCTTGCGCAACCCCGCTTTACGCCCATAAGCGCCCAATATTTTCCAGAACGCGATGCGGCCGATGGCCGCACCAGTGCGGCTGGGAAAAAGGTAGGGCGAAGATCGTTCTCCCAGGATTTCCATGCGCGATTTCTTCATGTATTGCAGGATCAGGTCAAGCGCGGCGCGGCCCACCGGGACCAGCCGCTCCTTGTCGCCCTTGCCAATGCACCGCAGGCAGCCCGCTTCGAGTTGAATATCGGCCGCCTTCAGGCCACACAATTCGGAGACGCGCAAGCCGGTGGAATACAGCAGCTCGATCATGGCCTTGTCACGCAAGCCAACCGTGCTAGAGACGTCAGGCTGCCTCAATAAGCGGTCCACTTCCTCGACACTCAAAAATTCCGGAAGAGAACGCCGGAATTTCGGTGCCGCCACATTGGCAGCGGGATCTTCCTTGATAAGTCCTTCGGTAAACGCGAACCGGAACAGGTGCCGGATGGTAACCAGGTGACGCGCGACGGTGCGACTGTCGAGCTTGCGCAGATAGAGCGTGCGCAGAAAATCGATCACGCTGCTGTGCGTGAACTCGTCCAGGGTCAACTCGCGCTTGGCCGCATAGGCCGCGAACTTCGCGAGGTCCCGGCGATAGGCGTGCAGCGTATTGGTCGAAAGACCTTTCTCGACTCGCAGATAATTTAAGAACGACCGAATCTCTGCTTCCAATGCACATCTCCCGATTTCTTACGCCGGAACAAGGAGTCCGGTAGAAACTTTGCGTTCGCGCGTCCTACGAGATTTCCAGGCCTGCGGCTGCCGGGTTGGGCTCAGCCCGCCGCAGCAACAGAAACAATTCCGGCAATTCCTCGCAGCGCAGCGCCCATGCCAGCCCGAAATAAATCCCCACTGAAACGCCGATGATTCCCGTGAGCCACGCGGCCTTCGCCAAGAAATGCTCCACCGTCACCAAGTGCGAATACCGCACCGCCGCAAAACACACCGTCGACATCGCCACGGCGCAGAGCGCCATTTTTCCAAGCGAATTTAAAATAGCCGAGGCGCCCAGCCGCCCGAAGCGTCCGCGAAAAATTACGAACAGCGCGCCAAAATTAAAATACGCCGCCAGCGTGCTGGCCAGCGCCGGGCTGGCGTTCCACAGGTATCGCCCGAAACCGAAAAGCAGGATGAAATTCAGCGCCACGTGCAGCAGTAGCGAGTACGCGCCTACTTTCGTAGGTGTCACGGTGTCCTGCGTCGAGTAATACATGGGCGTAATCAACTTGATGGCCGCGAACGCCGGCAATCCCAGCGAATAGAAAAGCAGCGCATGAGCCGTGAGCGCCGTGGAACGCGCCATGAACTCGCCGTGCTGAAAGAGCACTTGCGTAATCGGCACGCGCAGCAGGATCAAACCCACCGCAGCGGGGATGGTGATGAACGACGCGACACGCAGCGCAAAACCGAACGTCTGCTTCATCTCGTCGTGCTTCCCTTCTGCCGCCTGATAAGACATCGTCGGCAGGATTGCGGTCGAGAGCGCAATCGCATAACTGCCCAGCACCAGTTCCATCACGCGGTCCGCCACGTACAACGACATGACGCTGCCCTCCGGCATCCGCGACGAGAGAGCAAATACCGTGTCCACCACAAAGTTGACCTGAAATACACCCATCCCGAAAAACACCGGCACCATCAACTTGCCGACTTTCTTCACCCCGGGATCGTCGAAGGTGACGTCCGGGCGGAAGCGCATGCCAAGCTTCGCGAGCGCCGGAAGCTGCATCACCAGCTGCAATGCCGCGCCCACCACGATTCCAACCGCAAGACCCACCGCCGGCGTTCGGTATTCCGGTGGCGCCCAGCTCATGATGGGCCGGTACAGCACGCCGAACGAAAAAGCGATGAACACGACGTTGAAAAAGATCGACGTCGAAGCCGGAAGCCCGAAGCGATGAAAGCTGTTCAGAATTGCGGCTGCCAGCGCCGCCAGGCCTAGAAAAAACACGCATGGGAAAACGATCCGATTCAGGTAAATGGCCAGGTCCCAGCGGACGTGACTGGCGCCCATGACCGTAAAGATCCCGACGACCTGCTTTGAAAAAATGCTGCCGAGGACCGCGACGACCGCCAGAATCGCTGCCAGATCCCAGAAAGCTCGTTGCGCGAACTCCCAGGTTTGCTTCCGCGATTTTCCCCTCAAATACCCGGTAAATACGGGTATAAAGGAGGCTCCCAGGGCGCCTTCCCCCGTCATGCGCCGAATCATATTGGGAATGCGAAAGGCCAGGATAAACGAATCGGCGGCCGGCGAAGTGCCGAGCAATAGCGCTACCCGCTGATCGCGTAAGTATCCGCAAATCCGACTGATAACGGTGGCTAGGGCTATTACCGAGGCAGACTTTAGGATCTTGCCCTTTTCGGTCAATCGGCGGTGACTCCGATGCTAACCCTTTAAGCACCAATAACTTGACGAAAAACAGCGGCAAGAATAACATAACCCTCGGGAAGTTAGCAAGATTCTCGCCGAAAAAGGCCCCAAAATAGTGAAAGATCGAGCCCCAGCCTCGACTCGCAAGAAAGTGGTGGTATTGCTTCTGGACCGCAGCCACCTTAAGGGCTACTTGAACCCCTCGACCTTGGCGCGGGCTGAGGCTATTGACCTGTTGACGCCCGACGGGGAGCACGTTTCCGTGGCTATGCCTTCCGTCAAGTCAGTCTATTTCGTGCGGGAGTTCCCCGAGGCGTTCCAGCCCGAGCGGAAGGTGTTTCTGAGCCGGCCAAAGCTGGATGGGCTGTGGGTGCGGCTGCGTTTCCGCGATGAGGATGTGATGGAAGGGATCGTCGCAAACGATCTGCTGGACCTGCTGGACAGTGCGGTGCAGCTGACGCCTCCAGACCTGCACGGCAATACCCTGCGACTGTTTATTCCGCGCTCGGCGCTTGCCGAGATGAAGGTGCTGGGCGTGGTCGGCGCAGCGCGGCGGACTCCGCGCGCGGCGGGGGCAGCCGCTTCCTCGCAGTCCAAACTTTTCAACGAATAGCTGATTGCTTTTACTTCGTGCGTCTCGCCGGCGGACGCGCTGCGGCGAGCGTATGCCGGATTGCGTCTGTGTTGTACATTGAGGCTGCGCAATATTGGACGTAAGGAGAAGCCATTATGAAACTGGGCGAAATCGCGAAGCAGCTGGGCTGCGGAGTTGACGGCGACGCTAGCCTGGAAATCACAGGCGTGGCTGGGATCGACGAGGCGCAGCCGGGTGAATTGACGTTTCTCGTCAACCGCAAATATCGGCCGGCGCTGGATACTACGCTCGCCTCCGCGATCTTTGTCGCGAAGGACGCTGGTCCGGTGCGCATCGCCGCTCTGCGTTCAGCCAATCCTTATCTCGATTTCGCGCGAGCGATTGAGCTGTTTCATCCTGCGCAGCGCCTTTCCATGGAAATCCATCCCACGGCGGTGATCGCGCAGACGGCGAAAATCGCTCCCGGCGCACACATTGGACCCTACTGCTTCGTGGACGAAGGCGTCGCGATTGGGCGCAACGCTGTGTTGCACAGTTTTGTGACGATTTATCCGGGCGCAAAAATCGGCGATGATTTTTTCGCGCACTCGCATGTTACGGTGCGCGAAAACTGCCGCATCGGCAATCGCGTCTTGCTGCAAAACGGCGTGACGATCGGCGCCGACGGTTTTGGTTTCGCGCGCCGCGATGATGGAAGCTGGCACAAGATGCGCCAGTCCGGGATCACCGTGATCGAGGACGACGTGGAGATTCAGGCGCACAGCGTGATTGACCGCGCCACAGTGGGCGAGACGCACATCGGGCGCGGAACGAAAATCGATAATTTGGTGCAGGTGGGTCACGCCTGCAAAGTTGGCGAGGACACATTGCTGTGTGGACAAGTGGGGCTCGCCGGAACTTCGAAAGTGGGAAACAAGTGCATCCTCGCTGGGCAGGTGGGCGCAGCGGGACATTTGAGGATCGGCGATGGCGCTGTGCTCACGGCGCAGTCGGGAGTGCCGGGCGACGTTCCCGCGGGCGCAGTTTATTCAGGCTATCCAGCGATGGACAATCTCGCATGGCGGAAATCAGTGGCGGTGTTCAATCGCTTGCCGGAACTGCAGAAAGAACTGCGTGAGCTACGTGAGGCGGTGACGAAGTCGGGCGCTAAGTAGGATGCGCTCCGCGATCAATTCCCTGCTGGCGGTTTCTGTTCTTCGGGCAAGCCTGCTGCTACCAACTCCTGCACGCGCTGGCGAAGTTCATCGCGCTGGTCCTCCCCATATTCCGTCGCACTGACGGCGGTGCCGTACCGCACCACAACTTCGCCAGGATGAATGGTCCAATCGCCTTTGCGCATCAGGCGCTGCGTCCCGACCAGCGATACGGGAACCACCCACGCGCCGGCGCGAATCGCCATCAGAAAAGTTCCCTTCTTAAATGGGAGCAAGCGGCCGTCGCGGCTGCGCGTTCCCTCCGGATAAACGAGGAACGACAGGCCTTCCTTCAAATAGTCAACCGCGATGTCCACGCTTTCGGCGGCGGCCTCCTTGTCGGCGCGGTCCACCGGAATCAGCCTGGCCAGCAGCAGCGCTTTCGAAAGGATTGGAATTTGAAAGACTTCTTTCTTGGCGAGTAGCCCGACGCGCCGGGGAATATTGGGGACGAGGGCGACGGGATCGAGGTTCGAAGCGTGATTCGAGGTAAACACGCAAACGCCGCTGGGGATATTTTCGACGCCTTCCACTCGGACACAGATCCCGGCCAAATGCATGGCTACGCGTAGAGCCCGCATAAACGTTTGATACATGAAGTTGGGATCGCCGGTCAGCAATGTCCACAAAATCAGCAGCGGCTGCACGAACAGCAATGCCAGAGCGACGAACGTCAAGACCATGATTGTGCGAATCATGGATTCAGCGGCAGAATGATAGCGGAAACTTCAATCGGTTTTCCCCTTCAGCCAGCCATCGCGAATGCGCTTCTGCTTCTCAGACGCACCCGGCGTTTCTACCAGCGTAAATTTATTCAGGTCAATCGAGCCGAGCGTCAACTTCAAATCCAAATCCTGATTATCGCGCTGGATGCGTAGTGCGACCGTGTCGCCGGGTTCGTGCTGTCGCAACCAGGCCGGCAGATAACGCGGCGGCGCCTGACCGTTGAGCGTCACAAGCGCGTCTCCGGCTTGCAGCCCGGCTGCTTCCGCGGCCGATCCGGGGACCACCTGGGACACGAGCACCTGCGCGCCAGGGCCGCGACCGCTAATGTAAAAGCCCATTTCGGGCGCCGCGCGGCGTTCGACTTTGAGCCGCAGCCCCGCGGCGTCGAGAAATTTGTCGTAAGGAATTTCGTCGGTGCCAGCCACGTAGCGGCGGAAAAAATCGTCGAACTTCACGCCAGCGACCTCTTCGGCGACGGCTTGAACTCCTTGGGAATCGGCGTAAAGGCGCCCTTGTTTCGCGTAGACGTCATACATGCGGCGCAGCACGTCATCGAGCGATTTGTGATTGTCCGTCGCGTCGCGAATCGCGAGGTCCAGGATGTCGCCGACGATCTGGCCCTTGTTGTAATACGAAATGCTGCGCTCGGGGAGGCGGTATTCATCGTAGCCTTCGAGCCAGGCGTCCAGGCTGGACTCTTCGACGCTTTGCCAGCGATGCGCGGGACGCGAATCCAGCTCGCCTATTTGTCCCGCGAGGTCTGTGTAAAATTGATCTTTGGTCCAGAGGCCGCTGCGCTCCAGAGCGTACGAACCGTAGGTGCTGGTGACTCCCTCCGCGAACCAGAGGGCGCGCGAGTACATTTCCTTGGTGTAATCCACGGGCTCGAGCGTTCGCGGGCGAATGCGTTTTACGTTCCAGGCGTGGAAAAATTCATGCGCTGCCACGGAGGCAGCCGCTTCGCCCGATGAAGAGGAGATCGCGGTGCAATTGGAATGTTCCATTCCACCGCCGCCGACTTCGAAATACGGACCGAAATGAAAGAAAAAAGTGTACTGATTGAAGGGAGCGCCGCCCATCAGATGCACTTCGTACTTGGTAATGTCGCGCAGGGTTGATTCCAGAGATTCGCGCCGCCATTCTTTGCCGTCTACCACCACCCGAAAATGAGCGCCGGCTTCGTCGAATCCAAATTCAGAGAACTTTCCCACCTCGGCCGGGGCGTCCACCAGCTTGTCGTAGCTTGCCGCGACGAATGAATTCGGAGGCGAGCCTGCGGGAAGTTCTGCCGCGACGCGCCAGCTGTCTGGCAGATCATCGAATTCGACTCGCGTCTCCTCCGCGCGGCGAGTGGGAACGTACATCAGCACTTCGGCGAAGTTCACGAAGGCGTGGTGCGCATTCAATTGCGAATTGAACGGGCCGGGATCGTCCCATTCAATGCTGTACTCGAGCGTGGCGGTTTGAGCTGGCGAATCAGCGCCCGCGCCAGGGAGCGAAATCTTCCAGGTCTGCTTATCGAGAATGCGCACGGGCAACGGCGCGGCAGCGGCGGTTGCTGAATTTCGCGCACGCACATCGCGGACGCGATAAGAAAAATCGCGCACTTGGTATAAAGCGTTCCACGCAGGAAGCGCGACGATTATTTCCTGATCCGCGGGCTGCGCGGGAATCTCCATGGAGACGTGAAAAAGGTGCTGCTCCGGATTCTTCAAAGAAATGTGATAGCCGATGGTAGCGGCCGCGGGTCGCGCGAAAAATAGCAGGGTGACTGCCAAAACGATCCGCCGGGCCGATTTCATTTCCGTGCTCCTTCGAGCGATTTAAATTTGTCGAGCAATTTTCCACTCAGTCCATCGAAGCTACCGTTCGACATCACCATCACCATGTCGCCAGGCCGAGCCTCCGCGCCAAGATATTCCACGATCGCCGACGACGAATCGAACGCTTTCGCCGGACGGCCGCGGTCGAGCAAAGATTTGGCGATGGACTGGGGCGAAAGACGGTCGCCTTCCTCCAGCAATTGCGCGCGGCTAACCGGGCCGATCACGACGGCGTCCGCGATGGCAAGAGACTCCGGCAGCACATGCTCAAAAATCTTGCGGCGCATGGTGTTGGAGCGCGGCTCGACTGCCGCCCAGATTTTTCGTCCGGGCCAGCGCGTGCGGGCAGCCTCCAGAGTCATGCGAATCGCCGTGGGATGATGCGCAAAATCCTCCACCACCAGGACGCCGTTGGCCTCACCCTTGGTTTCCATGCGCTTGCGCACGCTTACGAACGTTGCCAGAGCCTGCTGGATCGCATCGCACTCCACGCCGCGACCATAGGCGATGGCGAGTGCCGCGAGCGCGTCCAGGACATTATGCCGTCCCGCGACGGGAGTGCGCACGCGCGTGACTTCCTTGCCGCGAAACGCGACGCGAAATTCCGTGGCGTCGTCGTGCCACTGCACGTCTCCGGCGCACCAGTCACATTCGGGCGTGAAGCCGAAAGTTTCCACTGGGCAAAAAGCCTTGGCGACAGCTTGCCGCAGATCCGCGCTCTCGCCCCAGATCAGAATCTTTCCGCGGCGCGGGACCAGATTCACCAGCCGGCGGAACTGCAGAGCGATGGAGGCGAGGTCCGGGTAGATGTCGGCGTGATCGTATTCGAGCGAAGTGAGAATCAGCTCATCGGGATGGTAGTGGAGAAATTTGGGGCCGCGATCGAAGAAGGCCGTCTCGTACTCGTCGCCTTCGATGATGAATTCTTTCCCGCCGCCAAGACCGTAGCTGCGCTCACCGAAATTCGGCGACACTCCGCCGACCAAAAAATCGGGTTTGCGCCCTGCGACCTGAAAAATCCACGCAAGCATTGCAGTGGTGGTGGTTTTCCCGTGCGTTCCGGCAATAACGATCGAAGTATGTCCCGGGATGAAATATTGCTCGAGGAGCTGTGGCATCGAGCAGTACGGCAACTTTTCGTCGAGAATGTATTCGATCTCCGGATTGCCGCGCGCGATGACGTTGCCCACCACGCACAGGTCCGGGGCCGGCTGCAGATTTTCTGCGCGAAATCCTTCGTTCCAGCGGATGCCCAGAGAATCCAAGAGCGTGGACGCCGGGGGATAGACGTTCACGTCCGAGCCGGTGACGTGAAAGCCGCGCTCCTTGAGCATGCCTGCCACGGGCGCCATAGCCGCGCCGGCGATACCCAGCAGATGGACGTGTTCGGTGACCTTGTTTGATCGCGTCGAAATTTGCAGTCTCCTCTTACGTGTGCGGGCGCTTTTCGCGAGCCTTTGACGCGATTCGCTCGCGTTCAGTGCGCTGCGGACCGGTTATTCGCGGCAGGCCGGCTCCATGATTTCCAGCCGCGACGTCTCGTCCGCCTTTAGACGGGCGCGCACGCCCAACGGCAGCGTGAGCATCGGTCGCGGCGTATGACCCACGGCTGCGCCCCAAACGACGGGAAATCCCACCGTCCCCAAAATTCGCCGCGCCACAGCCAGCACACTTTCCGTTCCGGCCGGGCCTTGGCATTCCGGAAACTCCCCGAGCAGCACACCGGAAACGCCCCGGAGCTTTCCAGCCTGCTTCAAGTGCATGAACGCGCGGTCCACTTGCCAGGGTTTCATGCCGCGGTCCTCGAGCAGCAGGATTGCCCCGTGCGTGTCGAGTTCCCAGGGAGTGCCCAGCGCGGTTTCGATCAGCGTGAGGCAGCCGCCCAGCAGCACACCGTCCGCGGAGCCCGGCATAATCACTTCGGTACCGGCGAGCGGAATGGTCCAGCCTGTTTTTGTCTCCGTCAGCGCGCGCTTCAGAGTGTCGGGGTCGTAGCCATCGGCGACTCCCGCGCCTTTGTCGAGTCCCGCAGCAGCCATGGGGCCGTACAGTGTGATCCAGCGAAATTTCTGCCAGAGGAAAATCTGCAGCGACGTGAGGTCGCTGTAGCCCACCAAGACTTTCGGATGGGCGAGCGCGACGCTGAGGCCGTCGAGCAAATAATTCGAGCCGTATCCCCCACGCGAACAGAAAACCCCCCGCGTGCTCGTTTCCGTGAGCCCTTCCTTCAGCGCCGCTCCGCGCTCCGCCGCGCGACCGGCGAAAAAATCGCCGCGCGCGAGCACGCGTTCCGCGTCGAACTTCGCCGTGTAGCCTAGCCGCGCAATTTCCTCGATGCCGCGTTGCAAGCGCGGCGGGTCCACAGGACTGGCGAGCGAGAGGATGCGCACTGCATCGCCGGGACGAAGGGATTCAGGCTTGAGAGTTTGCGGCATGGGCCGCAAAGGAGAATAAGGAATTTTGCGCAGCGAGTCCAGCCGCGCGCGAGTAGGTGTTTACATCCGAGCAGCAGTGCGACGTGCCCTTAAAACGGAGTGATCGCCAAATACACGTCGCCGATTCCGCTGGCAGGCTGGGCGGCGATCGTATCCGGCGCGTAGAAAGCGGCCAAGCGACCGTCGGCGCTAAGTGGAGCGACGCTGAAACGATCCGCAGCGAGCGGCGTGGACTTGTTGCTGCTGGTAATAGCGAACGTGGTGTGCGTCGCCGAAAAAGTGGCGGTAGCCTCGGAAACGGCGTAGGTGTGCGGCGTGCACGGAAGCACGGCGCCGAAGCAGGTGTCGCGCACGACGAGCGAGCCTTCCGTAGCAACCTGGCCGGCAGGTGCGGTGGAACCTGCGCCGGAAACGAACGAAATGTATCGTCCAGAGGCGCTGATGGCCGGCGAGAAATTCTGAGTTTTCGTAGCCGCCGCTGTGCTGTCGTTCATAATCAGAATTGTAGAAGGTATGCAGCCGTCAGGCGCCGTCTCACCGAGGCAGGTGTCGCGCAGGTACGCTCTGCTGACGTGCGCTGCATTTCCAGTCGAAGAATCCGACGGTTGCGATTCGAAAACCACAAACCGCGCGTCACCGTTTAAAGAAGGTGAAATGTTTGCGCCGCCGAGGACCGAATCGTCCGACGCGTAGGAAATTCTCTCCGCCGCGGCTTCGCACGAAACCGGCGGGACAATTCCCATGCAAGTGTCCGCCAGAACGATCTGCGAAGTGCTCGCCGAATTCTGCGCTGCCGATTTCGCCCCCCACATTTCCAGCGCGACGTAGCGGCCGTCGAAAGAAATGGCTGGACGGCCCGCCTGCGCGCCCACGGCGCTGTCGTCCTCGTCCACCGGAACGGCAACGGTACGCGCGACGCAAGCTTTCGTCGCCGTGGGACCCGCGCACGTGTCGCGCACGTAAGCCTGCGGCAGCAGCGCGGATTTTTCCACGACCAGATTCGTCGCGGCAGAAACAAAAGCGACGAAACGGCCATCGCCATTCAGTGAAGGACTGGTGCTGGGACCGTTCGCGGCTTCTCCTTCGGGGCCCGTGGAAATAATTTCAGTGTGGGGCGTGCATCCGGAAGGCGCATTGGCGCCAACGCAAAGATCGCGGACATACAATTCCCAATAGCCGAGCGAAGCGACCGCGTTGCCGGAAACTAAATTCGTCGCGCGCGAGACGAACGCGACAAACCGCCCATCGCCGCTGATGGCAACTTGCCTGCTCGATTTTCCGTTGGGTGCGCTGCCGTCCGGCGCCAGATCCACAGCCAGAGTTTTCGGCGAGCAATTCGCAGCGCCGACGCAGGTATCACGCACAAAAATATTTCCAGAGACTGCCGGGGCAATCAGGTTTTTGGCCTGGGAATAAAACGCGACGTATCGCCCGCCGGAACTGATCGCCGGAGCTTCGCTCGCGCCATCCGCCGGACCTCCGGCCGCGCTCACTGAAATCACCTGCGGAAATTTCACAGCCGCCCCGGCTGCCGGGTTGATCGTGAATGGAAAAGGCGCCGAAAACGCCGCTGCACCATTCAAAGCAGTATTTAGCACCGTGATCTCGATCGTTCCAGCGGTCTCAATATCCGTGTTCAGTATCTGCGCCTGCAAAGAAGTTGCGCTCTTGTAGGTGGTGGTGCGTGCGGCGCCGTTCCAATCAACCACGGAATCCCGAATGAAATTCGTGCCGGTCACGGTCAGGGTGAACCCCGCGCCTCCGGCCGTGGCATTCGCCGGCGCAACCGAAGTAATCGTGGGCGTCACGGGCGGCGTGGGCAAAATTGAGAAGTTCAGCGGTTGCGTGGAGCCTCCACCGGAGTTCACCACGGTGATCGGCTCAACTCCGGGGTTGGCCACATCCGCAGCCTTGATTTGGGCTTGAACGGTATTCGCATTGACGAACGTGGTAGTGCGCGCGCTGTTGTTCCACCTTACGGTGGAGTTCGCGGCGAAACTCGCGCCACTCACGGTAATCGTGAAATCCGATGCTCCGGCGACGACACTGGAAGGCGCAAGCGAACAGATCGCCGGCGCGTTCGTGGACGAAGCGATGTAGCTCAGAGCCGGCGAGAAAATTTCATTGCCGCCGCCAGTGTAGGTGAACACGCTGACGCCGTTACAGCCGGCGCCGACGATGTCGGTCGCAGTGATCTGTGCAGTCAGCTGCGTGGAACTGACAAACGCTGTGGCGCGAGGACTGCCATTCCAAGCAACAACGGAGCCTGAATAGGGCGGCTGCGGGGGTGTGGCTGGGTTAGGGATATTGGCATTCCCGGCGACAAAATTCGAACCATTCACAGTGAGTGTAAATGCGGCGCCCTGCGGGCTGGCGGTCGCCGGACTGAGGCTCGCGATTAGCGGCGTATTCGTTTGCGTCGGAAATACGGTGAATGGCGCGGCATTAACGGTGATGCCGCCTCCAGGCAGCGGATTCGAAACCGTCACAAGTGACGTGCCTGGCGATGCTACGTCGGAAGCAAGCACGGTGATGGCAATCTGGCCCGTGGATAGGTTCACCGTCGCAGAGCGCGCGGAACCGTTCCAAAACGCCGTGGAAGTCCCGGTGGATCCTGCGATGAAACCATTCCCCGCAATGAAAAGAGTAAAGGATTGGCTGCCGGCGGTGACGCTGGATGGGAAAAGTCCTGTGATGACCGGAGTGGGATTCGGTTGGCCGGGTGCAACCTGGTTCGCGCCGTTGGAGCTGCAACTCGACGTGAGAATCGTCAGTACAGCAACCACCCCGAGCGCGGTCCACCGCAAACGCATCAAGCCCGTCCTCCTGCAATTTTTACCGGTAGTGTTCACGAAAACTGGCGCCGCCGTTCGTTAGCGTCGCTGGGATAGCCAAACGAGGGAAACGATCCAAACGCCTGCGAGTCCCCTGAATAATGCCCAAGAATTGATAGCATCCCGGCGAACACTCGTCAACTCGGATTCCCTCAGGCGGTGTTTGGTTGGCCCACAATTTGGAGGACTCGCGCTGATAGGTACGGCTGCTGCGGCGGTTGCCCAGCAGGCACGGACGGGCGTTTTGGCGGCAAATCGGCCGCACTGTGCATCGGAACCAATCTTCAAGCGCGCGACGGCCGGGCCTCGACTTTGGCGTTCAATGCGGCAAATTTGGTGAACAGGTCGCGCTCCTGGTGATAGGTGACCTCCGCGTCGAAATCCACGATTAGTTCGTCGTTTACCTGGTGTGTCTGCCAGCGGCGCGCCTCAATCTTGGCGCCCTCGACGATGCGATGCGCCGGAACCAGCAGATCGGAGTTAGCCGGAGCCATCAATTGAAACGTCATCAGCCGGGTTTGCAATCCGAGGCGGTCTTCCAAATAGCCAAGGGCCACCAGAGCCACCAGCACCATCAAGGTGGCAAAAATCGCGGTAGCCAGCATTCCGGCACCCACCGCCATCCCTATGCTGGCCATCACGAAAATTGTGGCCGCGCTGGTGATGCCCATCACCTCCCCGCGATCGCGAAGCACCACGCCCGCGCCGATGAAACCGATGCCGGGAATAATTTGCGCGGCGATGCGCGTGTGGTCTCCGCCGACCGAGCCGGCCATTTCGTACGAAATGATTGTGAAGAGGGCTGCGCCGAAGCAGATCAGCATGTTGGTGCGTATGCCGGCGGGCTTGCGGCGCAGTTGCCGCTCCAGGCCAATCAGCCCGCCGAGAAATGCGGCCAGCAGGAGCCGCAACAAAATGTATGTGTTCAGATCGTGAAGCATGGCACCCCCGTGCCGTGCGCCCCGCGATTCTACTGGAAGGCATGCCCGAGTGGCGCGAAGTTTTTCAAAATTCCAGCTGTGGCAAGATTAGCGGATTGAGTTTTTACAACCTGAAAGACGTAAGTTTTGAGAACAGGCGCGCCCGGGCGTGGATTTCACGCGGTTTGATAGTAGTGAGGCGTTGCACGCCGAACTTTTCCACCGCAAAGCTCCCGAGCACTGAACCGTAAACCATGGCGTTGCGCAGGGTACGTTCGTTAACATTTCTAGCGCCAGCGAGGTACCCCATGAATCCGCCGGCAAAGCTGTCGCCCGCTCCCGTGGGATCGTGCACTTCTTCCAGAGGGAATGCCGGCACCGAGAACAAAAACTTTTCGTGCATCATGATCGCGCCGTGCTCGCCACGTTTGATCACCAGAGTCTTGGGGCCCATTTTAAAAATTTCTTTCGCGGCGCGCGTCAGGTTGTGCTCCCCGGTGAGCTGGCGTGTCTCGTCGTCGTTGATCACGAGCACCTGTATGTGCTTTAGCGTTTCCTTCAATTCCGAGGGCGTGCGCTCGATCCAGTAGTTCATGGTGTCCAGGCCCACGACTTTAGGTTTTCTTGTGACCTGCTTCAGAACGGAGCGCTGCAGCTTCGGATCAATATTGCCCAGGAAGATGAAAGCGGAGTCCGTGTAGGCTGGCGGCAGAGTCGGCTGAAAATTGGCGAAGACGTTGAGGTCGGTGATCAGGGTGGTGCGCTCATTCATATTCTGGTTGTAGCGACCGGCCCAGTAAAAAGTTTTTCCCGTGGCGCGTTCCAGGCCCTGCAAATCAATGTGCTGGTGTTTGAAGACCGCCACATCTTTCGCTGTAAAGTCATCACCGACGATCCCAACAAGGCGCACTGGCGCGAAATGGCAGGCGGCCAGTGCGAAATAGCTGGCGGCGCCGCCCAACATGCGATCGTGCTTGCCGTACGGCGTTTCGATTCCGTCGAATGCCACCGATCCGACGACCAGTAACGACATAATTCCTCCTCACCCGATGAATTTTGAGAGCGCAGCGACTAAGAGATGTACTTGCCGATGATCGGAGCCAGGCGCTTCTTGGTGGCTGCGGAAATCATTTTGCGGTCGGTCAGCACCGCGTGCGCCAGAGCCGCCCCGCATTTGCAGGCGCGGTCCTCGGGCAACTGCGCCACAGCTTCGTGCAGCACGCGCTGCACGTTGGAAGTATTGCGATTCAGGTTCTCGATAATCTCGGTGACAGTTACAGCGTCGTGCTGCGGGTGCCAGCAATCGTAATCGGTGATCATGGCGATCGTCGCGTAGCAGAGTTCCGCTTCGCGCGCGAGCTTGGCTTCGGTCAAATTGGTCATGCCGATCACGTCAAAGCGCAGCTGCCGGTAGGTCTGCGATTCTGCCAGGGTGGAAAATTGCGGGCCTTCCATGCACACATAGGTGCCGCCGCGATGCGCTTTCACTCCGGCCCGGTCGCAGGCTTCGGCCACGTGCGCCGAAAGATGCGTGCAGGTGGGCTTGTCGAAACCCGTGTGGGCGACGATGCCGGCGCCGAAGAACGTGGCCACACGCCCGCGAGTGCGATCGAAAAATTGGTCGACAATCAGAAAATCCAGCGGCGGCAAATCATCGCGCAGCGAACCCACCGCGCTGACGGAGATGATTCGTTCCACGCCGAGCATTTTCAGCGCGCAAATATTCGCGCGATAGTTAATGTCACTGGGAGAAAACACATGGCCGCGGCCATGACGCGCCAGAAACGCCACGCGCTTCCCTTCCAGCGTGCCGATAATAATTGCGTCGGAGGGATCGCCGAAGGGAGTTTTCACGCGCACTTCGCGCGTATCCGTCAGCCCCGCCATGGAATACAGCCCGCTTCCGCCGATGATACCGATCTTTACGTTCTCTTTGCTTGCCACGACTGTCTTGCTGGACTTCGCCGCGGCTTTCCTTGAACCTTTCGCAACTTTCGCCATTTTCAATCCACCTTTACCGGTTCTGCTTCCAAAACTCCACCGCGCTCGCGGAGGTACGCAGCCTGTGTCTTGGTGTCGTGACAAAACAGCGCGATCCAGCCTTCCTTGACCAATTCCGGAAACCACTTCTTTTTGCTTTCCAGCGTGGTCACGGGGTACAAGTCATAGCCCATAATCCAGGCCAGCGGTAAGTGCGCCGTGGTAGGCGCGATGTCCGCCAGAAAAAACGCCGTCTTTCCTCCGCCGCTTAGTTTCACGCACTGCATGTTCGCGGTGTGGCCCGGAACGCGAATCAACTCCACGCCGGGAGCGATGGCGCGATCGCCCTCGAGCAGGGCCAATTTGCCTTTCGCTTCCAGCGGTGCGTAATTTTCCGTCAGGTAGCTGGCGCGGTCGCGCTCGTTGGGGTGCTTGGCGTGCTCGAATTCCCCTCGTTGCACTACGTACTTAGCATTGGGATAGGCAGCGACAATCTTGTCTTTCTCCGTGCGTGTGTTTCCACCGCAGTGATCGAAATGCAGGTGTGTGTTGATCACGATGTCAATTTCGCTCGGGTCCAGCCCGTGATCCGCGAGCCGATTGTTCAAGAAAGGGCCTTCGATCGCATAGATATCCCGCAGCTTCGGGGACATTTTCGCGCCCATGCCCGTTTCCACCAGGATTCTTTTTCCGCCCGCGTGCACCAGCAGACAATTCATCGCCAGCTGAATGCGATTGCGTGCATCGGGCGGAATTTTCTTCTCCCAGAATACCTTCGGCACCACGCCGAACATCGCTCCACCGTCGAGCGACAGATATCCGTCCACCAACACGTGAAATTCTAGGTCCCCTAGCTTCAACGATCCTCTCCCAGTCCGGCCCGCGCCAGGATTTCGTTTACCGCGCCGTAGGGGTCCGTTTTTCGTTCGGCCACCGCCGCCGCGATGGCGTCGAGTTCCTTTTCCTTGAGATACTTTCCCGCCACGCGCTCCATCAGCCGCGTTTCCAGTAATTGCAAAATCCATTCCTTCCAGTGGGCGATTTCGCGCGCCTGGCGTTCGTGCGCCCGCTCGAAATGTTTGCGGAACGCTTCGATCTGGCGGCCCAGTTCGGCTACGCCTTTATTTTCCGTGGCGATCGTGCGCACCACCGGCGGTTTCCAGCCGTCGCGCTCCGGAACCAGCTGCAGAATTCCCTTCAGCTGCTGCTCGAAGCGGTCGGCACCTTCGCGGTCGGATTTGTTCAGCACGAAGATGTCACCGATTTCCATCAGCCCGGCTTTCAGGCTCTGCACGTCGTCGCCCATGCCGGGCATTAGCACCACGATCGTGCAATCCGCCAGGCGTACGATTTCAATTTCGCCCTGCCCCACTCCTACTGTTTCCACCAGGATGATTTGTTTTCCCGCAGCGTCGAGCAGGAGCGTGGTATCACGCGCCGCCTGCGACAGGCCACCGAGAAATCCGCGCGTGGCCATCGAACGGATGAAGACGCCTGTGTCGGTCGCGTGCCCCTGCATGCGAATGCGGTCGCCCAGGATCGAGCCGCCCGTGAAGGGGCTCGAGGGGTCCACGGCGATAATCCCAACAGTCTTTTTCTCCGCGCGATAATAGCTCGCCAGCCGATCCACCAGCGTGCTCTTGCCCGTTCCCGGCGCGCCGGTGATGCCCACGCGATAGGCGCGTCCGGTGAAAGGAAAAAGCTGGCGCAGAATTTCCTCGGCGTCGCGCTCGCGATTTTCAATGGCGGAAACAGCGCGCGAAATTGCACGCACGTCTCCCGCGCGCACTTGCTCGGCCCAGTTTTCGACGGACACAGTCATGGCAAGGTGAATTACAGCTTGAGAATGGTATCACTGGAATGGCTGGAACCGATCGATGCCAGGACCAAGAATATGTTATTTCTTGCCCAGAATCTGGCGCGCGATCACCAGGCGCTGGATTTCGCTGGTGCCCTCGCCAATCGTGCACAATTTCACGTCGCGATAAAACTTTTCCGCCGGATAATCTTTGATGAAGCCGTAGCCGCCGTGAATCTGCACGGCTTCGTTCGCGACGCGCACGGCCACTTCTCCTGCGTATAGCTTTGCCATGCTGGATTCCTGTGTGATGCGCGCGTCGTAATTGCCGGAAGCGATAGCGCGGTCGGCGAGCCATGCAGCTTGATACGTCAACAGCCGCGCCGCTTCGATCTGCGTGGCCATGTCCGCTAGCTTGAACTGAATGGCCTGAAATTCCGCGATGGCTTTGCCGAATTGTTTGCGCTGCTTGGCGTAACGTACCGAAGCCTCGTAGGCGCCCTGCGCCATTCCCAGCCCTAGTGAAGCAATCGAAATTCGCCCGCCGTCGAGGATCTGCAGACTGTTGACGAATCCTTCGCCTTCCTTGCCCAACAGATTTTCCGCCGGCACGTGGCAATCCGTAAAGACCACTTCGCTGGTGTCGCTGGCGCGCAGGCCTAGCTTGTTTTCCTTCTTGCCGGGCTTGAATCCCTTCGTGCCCTTCTCGATGATGAACGCGGAAATTCCGTGGCTCTTCTTCGCTGGGTCCGTCACGGCCATGCCCACGCAGACATCGGCGTAATGCCCGTTGGTGGTAAAAGTCTTCGAGCCGTTGATGATCCAGCCGCCGTCTTTTTTCGCGGCTGTCGTGCGCGTACCGCCGGCGTCAGAGCCGGCTTCGGGTTCGGTGAGCGACCAGCAGCCGAGTTTTTTGCCTTGCGCCAGCGGCGTGACGTACTTTTTCTTCTGCTCTTCGCTACCGAATTTGTAGATGTGATTGGTGCACAGCGAATTGTGCGCCGCGACGATGATGCCGATCGAGCCATCCACGCGCGAAAGTTCCTCGATGATGATGGCATATTCGGCGTAGCCCATACCTGCTCCGCCGTATTTCTCCGGGAAGATCACACCGAGAAAACCCATTTCAGCCAGCTTGGGAATTAGTTCGGAGGGAAACTTCGACACTTCGTCCCACTCCATCACATGCGGCAGGATTTCGCCCTCGGCGAACTCGCGCACCGTTCGCCGCAGCTGCTGCTGTTCGTCGGTCAACGCGAATTCCACTTGGCCTCACAGGTATGCAAGTTCGGTGATAGGCGGGATAAATACCGAACCCGCACTACAATTTATATCACAGGGGTTCGTGCTCGGGAGAATTGTGAGAGCGGAGATTACGGCAGGGTAAACGCGACAATCTCGTCCGACTGCTTTTCTTCCCTCACTTTGGAATGCCCTCCGACGGCGATGACCAGAAATTGTTTGCCGCCCGGCCGCACCTGGTAAGTCATCGGCGTCGCGGCTCCAGAAGTGGGAAGATCAAATTTCCAGATCTCTTTTCCGGTTTCGACGTCGAACGCGCGAATCGCCGGGTCAATAATGGTTCCGGCGATGAAGACGAGCCCGCCCGCCGTGACAATCGGCCCGCCCAGGCTAGGCGCTCCTGCCGGAACGATCGGCTTGCTGGGCGCGAGCGACCCGAGCGGCACTTGCCAGCGAATGGTGCCCTGCGCCATGTCCACGGCCGCCAGCGTGCCCCACGGCGGCGGCCCGCAAGGCAGATGATGCGCTTTCGCAAATAGAAACGTGCGAAACATCCCATACGGCGCGCCGTACTGCTGCGTGTAATCGATGTCTGTACTTTTGCCGGCCGCGTCCCAATATTTGTCAGCCGGGACCACTCCCATCAACGCCGGCAAATTATTGGTGTTCACCAGGAGCAAACTATTCTGCGGATCGAAAGAGTAGCCGCTCCAGTTCATCCCGCCGACATTTCCAGGTTCCGAGAGCGAGCCTTGAACACTTGGCGGTGTGAAGAGACCATCATAACGCAGGCTCTTGATCCGCTCTCGACAGTAATCCCGATCGGTTGGCGTGATACCCCAGGCGTCGTCGGCGGAAAGTTTCTGCGGCACGAGGGCTGGAGGCGCCAGGGGAAAGGGTTGCGTCGGCGAAGTCACTTCCCCTGGCACGTCGGATTGCGGCACAGGACGCTCTTCTACCGGAAACACGGGCGCGCCCGTATCGCGATTCAGCACGTAAAGAAATCCAGTTTTGTTGCCTTGAATCACTACTGGTACGCTTTTCCCATCGTGCTGAATTGTGGCGAGCAGCGGCGGCGAGGCGCTGTCGTAATCCCAAAGATCGTGATGCACGAGCTGAAATCCCCAGACGAGTTCGCCAGTCCTCGCGCGCAAGGCCACCACGGAATTCGCCCATTTGTTGTCGCCCACGCGCATGCCACCGTAATAATCCGGGCTGGCGCTGCCTGTCGGCACGAAAATCAGGTCGCGTTCCAGGTCCACTACCATCACCGACCAGGCGTTTCCTGCGCCAGTGCGCCACACTTTTGCTGTGCTTGCGCTCGCTGCCGCGGAAACGGGATCGTTCGGCGGCAGCGGCTCCCACTTCCAGCGCAGCGCTCCGGTACGCGCATCGAACGCGCGGACGACGCCGCTAGGCATGTCCACGCGGGCATTGTCGTCAATGGCGGAGCCTACGACGACCATGTCGTCAATCACCACTGGCGGAGACGTCATGTGATATTCCGCGGGAATGTAACGCGCCACGTCGCGCAGGCTGATCTGTCCACGATTGCCGAAGTCCATGCAGGGATTGCCCGTCGCGCCATCGAGTGCGATCAGGCGCGCGTCGAGTGTGGCTTCGAAAATTCGGCGGCGGCAGCGCTTGCCTTTCACGCGCGTGCCGTCGAGCCAGGTGGCGACGCCGCGATTGATCAGACCGTCGCCATAATCTCCGGCGATGTCGATCATTGGGTCGTATACCCACAGCTGCTTGCCGGTTTCCGGATTCACGGCGAACACACGATTGAACGGCGTCGTCAGGTACAGCGTGCCATCCACCAGGAGGGGCGTTGTTTCCAGGCCGCTGCGCTTCGGGCGGCCGCTGCCGTCGGAAATATCGCCGGTGTGAAATATCCATGCGACTTTCAACCGCGCAACGTTATCGCGATTGATTTGTGCGAGCGGTGAAAAACGCGTTCCGCCTGCATCGTGGCCGTAGTAGGCCCAGTCGTTCTTCGTAGCGCCCGCGGGATTTGAGGATTGGGCGCGGACGACTTGCAAATACGCGCCCGGCACGCAAACCACAGCGACGAGCAGGAACCGAGCCAGTCTATGCACTTATTCCTCCGGCCTACGATTAACCCCCGCGCGTTACCAATCCAGCTTGGCGCCATCCTTCGCGTTCTGTTCATCCAGCCATTTTTTCAGCGGCGCGAAATAATCGAGAATCGCGGTTGCGTCCATCTGCTTCTCGCCCGTCATCACCTCGAGCGCTTCCGGCCACGGACGGCTCTGCCCCATCTCGAGCATCTTGTTCAACCTCGCGCCGGCTGCTTTGTTGTTGTAAATCGAGCAGCGATGCAGCGGGCCTTTGTACCCGGATTCCCTGCACAGCGCGCGATGAAACTGGAACTGCAAAATGTCCGCCAGAAAATAACGCGCGTACGGCACATTCGCCGCGACGTGATATTTCGCGCCGGGATCGAAATCCTGTTCGCTGCGCGCGACGGGAGGCTTCACGCCCTGATACTTCTCGCGCAGCTCCCACCACGCCTTGTTGTAATCCGCCGGCGTGATTTTCCCGGAGAAAACTTCCCAGCGCCATTTATCAATCAGCAGGCCGAATGGCAGGAACGCGACCTTTTCCAGCGCCTTGTGCATCAGGATGCCGATGTCGGCCGATTCCGGCGGCACATTCTCCAGCAACCCGATCTGCTTCAAATATTCCGGCGTGACGGAAAGTGCGATGGTATCGCCGATCGCTTCATGGAAACCGTCGTTCGCGCTGTTGCGGAACAGCGGTGGCTGCGCATCGTAAGCGCGCTGGTAAAAATTGTGACCCAGCTCGTGGTGAATAGTGGAGAAATCCTCGCCCTTCTGCTCAATACACATCTTGATTCGCAAATCGTCCACGAAATCAATGTCCCAGGCGCTCGCGTGGCACACCACGTCGCGGTCGCGCGGCTTCACGAACATGGAGCGCTGCCAGAACGTCTGCGGCAGCGCCTCGAAACCCAGCGACACGAAAAATCGCTCGCCGTAATGCACCATAGCGAGCGGATCAATCTGCTTCGCTTTCAGAATCTGTGTCAAGTCGTAGCCAGGGTCAGCGTTTGCCGGAGCCACCAGCGGATAAATATTCCCCCAATCCTGCGCCCACATGTTCCCCAGCAGGTGCGCGGGAATCGCGCCGTCCGGGCCAAGCACGCCGGGCCCATATTTTTTCACCAGCTGCGTGCGGACGTATGCGTGCAGTGAAACGTACAGCGGCCGTACCTGTTCCCACAGCCGGTCCATTTCCGCACTGAAAACTCCGGGAGGCATGTCGTAATTCGAGCGCCACATCGCGCCGACGTCGCTGAAGCCCACTTCGCGCGCGCCTTCATTCGCGAGCTCCACCATGCGCGAATAGCGCTCGCGCATTGGCGGTGCGATCGCGTGCCAGCCGATCCAGGCGCGCTGCAGTTCGATCGGATCGCGGCTGGTGGCGATGACATTTTCCAGATCGTTCAGCGAGAGGCACTTTCCCTGCGGGCCGTCCGGGCACCATTTTCCCTTGCCGTAATCGCTTTGCAGCGACGCGTTGATCTGGGAAAGCTCCGCGCTCTGTTTCGGATTTCGCGGCGAGGGAATGTCCACGGAAAGCTTGATCAGGTTTAGCTTGCGTGCGACGTCGGGCGGCAGGTCGAGCGATTCGAATCGCCGCGCCTGTGCCGCCAGTTCGGACGTTGCGGCTTTAACGTTTTGGTCGGCTTGCGCGGCTAGGATTTCCGTGTCGTCGGTGATGAAAGTTTCCTGCACCCACTGCGCACGGCTGGATTTGATCCACAGATCCAGCAACCGTTTTTCTGCTGCCTCGCTGAATTGCCGTGCTTCCTCCACCGTCGGAGGCGCCGCAGCTTGCGGTTGCGCTGCGCTGGCTGCTCTTTGCGATTGGAATGTCATCATGCCACCTGTAATTAAGATAACGGGGAGTCCTACTTTGATGCAGATCGGCAAAATATTCGCAATCTTCACGTGCGCACCCCGGATTGTTTTTCTCGGCTGCCGGCTGCCCCTGCCGAGCCGCAATCCGCGCGAAAGTATAACTGAAGAAGCGACGATGCGCCTGGAAGGATTAAAACGGTACGCAGCGTAATTCGTTAATTCAGTGAGCGGCGGCTGCGGGCGTTTTCTCGCCGACAACCTGCGCGACCGCAAGCAGCCCCGCGTCAATTCCGGCGCGGTCCACGTCGCAGTGCGTGACCATGCGCACGGAATACCGTTCGGTCGCTGAGCACAAAACGTTTTTGGCTGCGAGCTGCTCGCAAAACTCCGCAGCTGTGCGGTCAGTTCCGCGCACATCGAAGATTACAATGTTGGTCACGACGCGCGCAGGATCAAGCGCGATTCCCTTCACTGCGGCCAGGCCGCTCGCGAGGCGCTGCGCGTTTTCGTGATCGTGCACCAGGCGCTTGGGAGATTCTTCCAGCGCTATCAGTCCCGCCGCGGCGAGAACACCCACCTGGCGCATTCCGCCTCCCAGCATCTTGCGTCTGATATGCGCCTGCTTGATAAACTCCTGCGAACCGACGAGCAGCGAGCCAACCGGTGCGCCCAAGCCCTTCGACAAACAAAACATCACGGAATCAAATTTGCGCGTGATTTCTGCGACGCTCTTACCCAGCGCGACCGCTGCGTTGAAAATGCGCGCACCATCCAGATGCACGCGCAAGCCCGCGGCGTGCGCGCGCTCACAGATGTCTTCGGCCACTGCTGTGGGATATACGGTCCCGCCGTGCATGTTGTGCGTATTCTCGAGCGTCACCAGCGCCGTCTGCGAATCGTAGTAGATCTTTTCGCGTATGAGCGGCTCAATCAGGTCCCATGTGAGAATTCCGCCCGGCGCCGGAACCGTGCGCGGCATCACCCCCGCCACCGCGGACATCGAAGCCAGTTCGTACAAATTCACATGCGCGCGTTGCTCGCAGATGACTTCGTTGCTGCGCTGCGCCCAGCCCATGATCGCGAGCAGGTTGCCCATGCAGCCGGTCGGGACGAAAAGCGCCGACTCACGCTGAAACATTTCTGCCGCCCACGCTTGCAGGCGGTTTACCGTGGGGTCCTCCCCGTACACATCGTCACCGACGTCTGCGGCAGCCATCGCGGCGCGCATCGCGGCCGTCGGGCGCGTCACCGTATCGCTGCGTAAGTCCACGACGCCATTCTTCCTTCGGGTGCCTTCCGATCCGCTTCGCACGCTAGCTCCTTATCCCAGCAATTCCACGAATACTTCGTTCGATATAGTTAGGTGCGCCGGCGCCAGTCGCAAATGCCCTCCATCCATCTCCAGGAACCCCTGCTCCCGCAGCCCGGCGATGCGGGCTTGCAAGCTGACGCCATACTTTTTTTCGACGCGGGCCAGGTCAATGCCTTCGAGTTGGCGCAGGCCGAGAAATAATTCTTCATCGAGCGCCTGCTGCGCCGTCACCGGTTCGATCATCTCGCGCGGCGAAACGCCGCCTTCGACACAGGAGACGTATTTCGCGGAATCGTGCAAATTCGACCAGCGCCGCTCGCCATCAAACGAATGCGCGCCCGCGCCCAGGCCGATGTACGGCTCGCGGCGCCAATATTTCAAATTGTGGCGCGAACGGAAACCTGGCAAACCCCAGTTCGAAATTTCGTAATGTTCGTAGCCGGCAGCAGCCAGCCGTGGACAAGCCCATTCGTACGATTCCGCCATGGCGTCGTCGCTAGGAATGGCCGCAGCGCTATAACGGCTGCCGCCCGCGAGCGATTCCTTGCCGAGCCGGCTGCCTTCGTCAATTTCCAGCAGGTAAATGGAAATGTGCTGTGGGCGAATTTCCAGCAAACGCGCGACCGACTCCTCCCAGGAATCCCGCGTTTGCTGCGCGAGGCCGGCGATCAGATCCATACTGATATTGCCAAATCCGGCTTCGCGCAGAATCCGCGCCGCCGCAAAAATATCGGCGCGCCGATGCATGCGACCCCCCGCCTGCAACTCGCGATCGTCAAACGATTGCACACCCAGGCTGATGCGATTGAATCCGGCGGCAACCCAGGCCTGCGCCTTCGCGGGAGTGATGGTTTCCGGGTCTGCTTCAAGGGTGATCTCAGGCGCATCGGCAGAGCTCATTTCGCGGGTGGCCTCACAATCCCGCGCGCCAGACTCAGCGAGCTCAAAATTCCGCCGCAGCGTATTCAGAATCGAAGCGAGCGCAGAAGGCTGCAGCAAGCTCGGCGTGCCACCACCGAAGTAAACAGTATCCACAGCTGCGTCGTGCAATGCAGGAAGCTCACCGCTCGCCGCCAGTTCCGCAATTTCCCGGCAGACCGCGGCCGCATACGGCGCATATTTTTCGCGCGCCACTACACCGGTGTGAAAATTGCAGTAAGTGCACTTCGTCTGGCAGAACGGCACCTGAATATAAACGCCCAGGTTCATTTCGGCGCCGCGACCACGTCGAACTCGTCAGAGCTGGTTTGCTGCACGGCTTTGCCGTCCCGGATGGCTTCGCAATGCGCGCCCACGTCTTCCACGCTTACATCCTTGTATTTCAGCCATAAGCGGAATGCGCCGGGCTGCGTCACCTTCACCGTGAATTCCAGAATTTCGCCGCCGTGCAGAATGGCGGACGTGGCGTCGTCGCCTGGCGTGCAACTCCAGATTTCCCTGTTCCATTTCTTACGTGTTCGCGCCTGAACCGCGAAGCCCGGCGCGAGATGTCCGCCACCAGCTACCACGATTCCGCCGCAAGCGCCCAGGCAAAAGGTAAGGCGTTTTTCGCCGTTGTTCCGGATGCGCACCGCGAAAGGCTTCCCCACCACCTGCTCGTCGCCTACAATCGCAATCGTAATGTCTCCTAGCGTGGGACTGCCATTGCTTGTTCCGCTCGTGAGTAGAAGAATCAGAACGCAAACGCTCGCCGCCGCCCGCCCCATTTGCCTCATGGTGAGAGTTTACAACCAATCGAAATTCACTTCACGCAAAGACCTCAAATGCAATTCTTCGGCATCGAAATAGCCCAAAATCCTAAGACGACGCGTCCGGAACGATCTTCACACGCAGCTCGCGACTACGCGGCCCGTCAAATTCCGCAAAGAAAATCCGCTGCCAGCGCCCCAGAGCGAGCTCGCCGCTGACGATCCAAACGGTCTGCGACGATCCCACCAGCGCCGTCTTGATGTGCGAATCCGAATTTCCTTCCGCATGCGCCGAATTCGCGATCACCGGCACAAGGCGGTCAAACGCCGCTGCAATATCCTGCGCAACAGCCGGGTCGTAGCCCTCGTTGATCGTAAGGCCCGCGGTGGTGTGCGGCACGTAGAGATAGCACACTCCTTCCGCGTTACCGGACTCGCGCACGGCAGCCGCGATCTGGTCGGTTACGTCCTGCATTTCGGTCCGGCGCGTGGTCCGCACCGACAGCGTCTGCATTAACTCGCTCGCGCGCCGTTTCTCATTCGCTTTCATAGATTGGTCCCCCTCCGGCATAATGGCTCCGCACAGCCCGTGTGCTTTCAAATCAACAGCGTGCGAATCTTCGATACATTATCCCGCGCTTCCGATGTTATGATTCGCATCTGCCACACGCAATCGGCGCGGTCGCCAAGTGGTAAGGCATAGGTCTGCAAAACCTTTATCGGCGGTTCGATTCCGCCCCGCGCCTCCAGCTTTTCCCCCCTCAAGATTTCGCTCCAGCCTTTGCGTCGTTCGCTCGATTCGTGCTTGAATCCTGCCATGGAAAACGTTTTGAAGCTTCTAGCGCTTCTCAGTTCCGGCATGTTTGCAGGCGCGGCTTTTTATCTTACGATTGCCGAGCATCCCGCACGAATGTCCCTCGGCGCTTCCGCCGCGCTGCAAGAATTTCGTCCCAGCTACAGACGTGCCGCACCGCAACAGGCTGCTCTGGCGATCCTCTGCTTTCTAAGCGGTGTCGCGCTCGCATTACTGACGCGAAATTGGCTCTGGTTCTTGGGCGGCAGCCTCGTGGGAGCCGTCGTGCCCTTTACGCTCATCTTCATAATGCCGACCAACCGAGTGCTCCTCGACGAAGCGAAACAGCCCGATGCGCGCACGGTGGAGAGCTTGCTCGGCAGATGGGCCCGCCTGCACGCGGTGCGTACTGTTTTAAGCCTACTCGGCTTTCTCGTGCTGCTTTGGGCGTGCGTTTTCCATTCTTAAATTCCCGCGTGCCTCATTTGCAGCCCGCTTCCTCCATGCAGTAAACTCAGTGATTCGCATTCTCTCAGGGGGCGTTCATGTTGGTAGTTATGCAGTCGCACGCGACGGATGAACAAGTGCGCGCCGTGTGCCAGCGCATCGAATCGCTTGGTTTCAAGGCGCTTCCCGTCCCCGGCGCTGGACGCACCGCAGTGTGCATCACCGGCAATTCGGGCGCGGTGGATTTGGGCTCGCTGGAATCCATGCCCGGCGTGATCGAATGCATCCCGGTAAGCAAGCCCTACAAGCTGGTGAGCCGCGACGTGAAGGCCGAAAACACCATCGTGAGCGTCCCCACGCCGCTCGGTGACGTCAAGTTTGGCGGCATGGATGTCGGCATGGTAGCTGGCCCCTGCGCCATCGAGACCCGCGACCAGGCCTTCACCGTCGCGAAACAAGTGAAGGCCGCCGGGGCGCGTCTGTTCCGCGGCGGCGCTTACAAGCCGCGCACTTCCCCTTACAGTTTTCAAGGTCTGGGCGAAGCGGGTCTGGAAATCATGGCGGAGGTACGCAAAGAATTTGGTCTGGGAATCATTACCGAAGCGATTGACCACGAATCGCTGGACCTGGTCGCCGAATATGCGGACGTGATCCAGATCGGCGCGCGCAACATGCAGAATTTTTCGCTGCTCAAGCGCGCGGGCCGCGCCAAGAAACCGGTCCTTCTGAAACGCGGCATGTCCGCGACGCTGGACGAGTTTCTGATGGCCGGCGAATACCTGATGTCCGAGGGCAATTACAAAGTGATTTTGTGCGAGCGCGGCGTGCGTACTTTTTCGGACTTCACGCGCAACACACTGGATCTGGCGGTGGTGCCCGCTGTGCAAAAGCGCAGCCACCTTCCCATCGTCGTGGATCCTTCGCACGGCACCGGGCGACGCAATAAAGTGCTGCCGCTTTCGCGCGCCGCGGTCGCTGTGGGTGCAGACGGACTGCTGGTGGAAGTCCACCACGATCCGGATCGCGCGCTTTCCGACGGACCGCAATCCATCTTGCCCGCGGAATTTGAGCAGCTGATCCGGGAAGTTCGCCAGATCGCCGCCGTGCTGGGCCGCACCATCAATTGAAACTGCGCTTCAATTTTCGCCTCGTCTTCCTCCTGGTACTGCTTGCCGCACTAGCCATACGCGAAGTCGCGCTGGAGCTGCGTCCGGTATTTTTACGTCCCGGGCTGCACCTGTTCGCTTACGTCGGAAACACCGGCGACGGCACAATTTCCGTGATTGACCTGATTAAACTCTCACCCGTCGCGACAGTTGCCGTCGGCCCTGGGCCCAGCGGGTTGCGCGCGCATCCCAAACGCCCGGAAGTCTGGGGAGTCAGTTCCGCGGGCGGTTATGCGTGGATTCTAGACGTGCAAGCGAACCAAATCGTCGCGCGCATTCCGGTGGGAACGCTGCCCTACGCGCTTGATTTTTCTGCTGACGGACGCCGTGCATATGTCGCCGCCTCCGGTTCGAACAGCGTCGTCGCAATAGACACCGCTTCGCGCCAAATCGTCGCGCGCGCCCGCGCCGGCCGCCGCCCGTGGCTTGCGCGCGTCTCGCCCGACGGCAAGACGCTCGTAGTGAGCAATCGCGACGATGCCACCGTTTCCCTGCTCGATACCGGCACGCTCGCGCAGATAGCCACCATCGCGACGGCGCCCGATCCCGAGCAGATCTCGATTCTGCCGGACAGTTCCAAAGCGTTCGTGACTTCCGGGGCTTTCAACCAGGTTTCCGTGGTGGATTTGAAACGGAAAGTCCTGCTCGCAAACCTGGCGCTGGGCGGCACGGCTGATGAGCTCGACCTGAAACCTGATGGCGGCGAGCTTTACATCACCTCGAGTTCCGCGCACGGCCTGGTGATCGTGAATACCGACACGAACGAAGTCGCCGATTTTCTGCTGCTGGGAATGTCGCCGACCTCTGCGGTGTTCGCTCCCGCGACGAGCACGCTGTACGTTTCGGACACCGCTGCCGGTCACGTCGTACCCGTCGCGGTCGAAACCCGCCAGGTGGGACGACCCATTCAGGCGGGACAGGCGCCGGTGACCTGCGCACTCACACCAGGAGAAGATATTTTGCTGGTGGTGGACACGGCGTCGAACGATGTCGCCGCCATACGCACCAAGACTTTGCCTTCCGGCCAGCCGGGCCTCACACCGCCGCGTCCTCCGACAGCACTGATTGCAGTAGGCTCGCACCCGCGCGATTTGGCGATCAAGGTTTTCTGATCGCGCGCCGCGGCTGACGCCCGCAAACTACTGGACGATCAAAGTTACCTGCACGGTGCGCGTGGTGCTTCCGGCTGTGCCAGTAAATGTTCCGGTGACGGCCATCGTGTAGGTGCCCGTCGGCGTTCCTGCCGGCGTCACGCCGCCAGTGCCACCTCCAAAGCACGCGGCGAGGCCGATCGAAAGCAGAATCGCCAATGCTCCGGTTTGCACGAAACGCCACCCGCCTTTCGGCTCGCGCTTCCCGCCATCGCCCACGCGGCCAGCAGCAAGAACAGCGGCAGAATCCACAGCTCAACCCCGTGTCTAGTCCATGCAGCCGCCCCCGGCAAACTCGGATCAAACCGTCGAGCGTCTGGTGCTCGCCCAAACGGCGTCGCTGCGTTCGTTGTTGTTGCCACACTCAGGACAATCGGAACCTGCCCCCCGAAGAAAGGCTTACCGTCACCGGTTGCAGGGTGCAAGTGCTCAATGACGCTGCGTCCGCATACGTGAGCGCCACCGAACCCGCGAAGCCCTGCACCGAATCTGCGAGCAGCTGGAACGTAGCCGGAGTACCAGCTGTGACTGTCTCGCTCGCGGCAATCACAACGCAGAATAAAATGCAGGCAGGATACGCTTGCGGACGCATGGAGCCCTCCGCCGGAACGTGCAGGTGCTTCCAGCTTGGGCGGCTCCAACACCGCAGACACAATGGCCCTGATTGCGAGGACCCAAGAGACTACTGTAAGGGGTTGAGCTGACTATCTGCCGATTAAACGTGATTGTCAATCTTTGTCGCTGCCGGATCAGCCGCGCGGATTTATGCCTTGGCCTCGGTTTCCGTTCCCCACGCAAAATTTTCCTCGCCGAGCGCCAACTCTAGCATCCCATCGACAGGCAGCACTTCGATCGGCAAGCCACCCTCCCAAAGCGCCACGCTCAGCAACAGCTGGCGCCGCCCGCGCAGATCGAATAACTCGCGCGCGATGGCCACCTCGATAATCTTGCCGAACGCGCCCGTCACCATCGTCTCCGAATGCAGCAGGCAAGCTCCGCCTTGTTCCACCACGCATCCCACGAATTTTCGCTTGGTCACGCGCACCGTGATGCGCGTTTCGCGCGAATCCCACAACGTGAGCCGCAATTGAAAATCCGGAATTTCCGCGATCGCATCCGCCACGGGATCCACGCGCAGATAAAAATATTTCTCTCCGAAGCCGTAATACAGCCCCACCAGCGCGCGGGACCGCCCGTGCATGGTGCCGCCGCGCGGATCCGTTGCGTACGAACCAGCGCCGAGCCATTCGAAATAACTCGTCTCGCGCCCGTCTACGGTTACGTCGAGATACGATTCCGGCGGCTCGCGGCGGCCCAGCTCCGGCGCCTTCTTGATGGGATGCGCCAGCACTTCCGGCGCAGGCTCGCCCAGCGCGGTATAAATCTCCGTCAGGTGCTTGCGATAGAGTTCGTCGAACTCCGCGTCATTCGCCGAGCCGTGCTCCGGCCCGTACCACCAATTCCAATCGCTGCCTTCGGCGGCCAGCACTGCTTCGTAGGCGCGCGCAAGTTGCGCAGCAGTGGCCCCTCCGGTCTTGCGTTGCGAGACTCGCTCGTACATTTCGCGCGCGTCACGCAACAAATCCCACGCGCGCACATCTTCGCGATGGCCGATCCACACGTCAAAATTGGCGTTGATCCACGATGCTGGGAAGATGCCCGGCATGGTGGGTGCGTTGGCGTTCGCTTGCACGGCTTCGCTCGCCGTGAGCGCGCGAATCTCTGGATCGTTCTGCACGCGGCAGTAAAATTCCCGCAAGAACTGCCGGCCATTCTCCGGGTAATATTCCCACGCATTTTCCCCGTCCAGAATGATACTCACCGTCGCCGTGCGCCCGGGCGGCTCGCGATCGCCGATCGCGCGAATCCGGCGGTGCAGATCCTCCGCGGCTTGTACCGCACCCATGCGACTGTAAACGAATCCCACCAGGTCCGAAATATAGTGGTCGCGGAAAAATCCGTACATCTCCGTGCCGCTGCGCTGCAATTTCCACGGCGAATACAGGTCCGGACCATTTTCCGGGTATCCTCCGGCGTCGCGCCAGAATCCGATGTTGCGCGTGCGTCCTAGAACGCCCTCATCCGTCGCGAACCACTTAAATCCCAGTTCAGCGGCAATCTCCATCGCCTCATCGGAGACAGAACCTTCCGAAGGCCACAAGCCTGCCGGCGGCTTGCCAAAAATTCGCTCGTGATATTTTCGGGCGCGCACCAGCTGTTCGCGCGCGTCACCGGGAAAGCGAAAAGGCGGCTGCGGCAGCGGCGTGTGCGGATTGGAAACGCGCGCGATGTCCGTATCACACAGCAGCGGCAGGATCGGATGGTAATAAGGAGTCGTGGATATTTCGATCTGACCGCTTTCCGCCGCGATGCGATATTCCGGGAGGACCGCGCCGAGCAGTTCCAGCTGTTTCTCGCGCAGCAGCGTCTTGTCGCGCTCCGTGAACCCCGTGCCCTTCGACGCCAACAGATTCACCACTGGATCTTTTGCGATGTATTCCTCGTCCATCCACGCCAACTGCGAAAGCAACTGCAGGTCGCGCCAATCCTGTTCGTTGAAGCGCGCGGCGCAAGCTTCGGCCCCGGCGGAACGCACTTGCGCCTGCAGGTCAGTGAAGCGTGCCCAGCGCTGCACGTAAATCTCGTTCACCTGGAATGCGCGTTCCAGTATTTCCCTTTTCTGTTCGGGCTTTAGCGTGTCGGCCGTCGCAAACGCTAGTTCAAACCAAGGCTCGCGAAATTTTCCGCTGGCGTATTCCTCGATCTGCGCCGCAAGCAGCGGAACAATATTGAACGTCGCGTGTACTCCCGGAAATTCTCCCAGCACTTTCACCATGCCCCAGTAATCCTTCAGAGCGTGCAGACGCGTCCACGGCAGCATGTAGCGCCCCGAAACCGGGTCGCGATACTGCGGCTGGTGCATGTGCCAAATCAAAACCAAATTTACTCGGCCCAACTCTCGATCCTCCTTAACAATCCCACGAGATCTATTCTCTGCGTCCTCCGCGTCTCTGCGGTGACTTTACCTCTCGTTATTCTCTGTGTTCTCCAGTCTTCACCTGTGACCTCCGTGTTAAATCTTTTGACTTTCTTCCCTGCATGAAGCCGCCATCGCGTGGATCTACATGCTAGAATCCCCAAGCGCTCTCATGCGCCTGCTCGATAAATATATCGGTCGCGAAGTCGGCTCGCACGCCATCCTCGGCCTCGCTGTCTTCACTTTCGTGTTCTTCGTACCACAACTCGTTCGCCTAATGGACCTCGTCGTACGTCACTCCGGCGGCGTCTTCACCGTCGCGCTGATTTTTCTCTGCTCGCTCACGCCCGTGCTGGCCTTTACCATCCCGATGGCCGTGCTGGTCGGCGTGCTGATCGGCCTTGGCCGCCTCTCCGCCGATAGCGAAATCGTCGCGCTGCACGCCTCAGGCATCAGCTTGCGCCGCTTGCTGGTTCCCATCGGATTCGTCGCGCTCGGCTGCAGCCTGGGCACTCTGGTGCTGACATTTTGGCTCAGCCCCGCCGCCATTCGCACTCTGCAACGCCTGGAAGAACGCTTGCTCCTGACCCAGGCGCCGTACGCGATCCAACCGCGCGTCTTCAACGAGCAAGTTCCGCACTTCATATTATACGTTCAAGATGTGGAAGCCGCAGCGACGCGCTGGCGCGGAGTTTTCCTGGCATCTTCCGGCCAGGCGTCCACCACCAACGTGACCATCGCGCAAGACGCGCAGGTGGTTGCCGACCCCGGTAATAATAAGTTCGAGCTGCACCTGGGCAGCGGCAGCACGCACGAGTACGATCCGCGCGCGCCTCAACATTACAACGTGACGACTTTCGGCCAGAGCGAAATTCCCGTGGAGATTTCCAGCCCGGTCGCCGGGCCGAAAAACGTGGCTATCTCGGATTCCGAGCGCTCCATTTCCGAGCTGCTCGCCGAAAGCGGACCGCGTTGGCGCGATGCGCGCGTGGAATTTCACCGCCGCATCGCTTTCCCAGCCGCCTGCCTGGTGTTTGCGCTGCTGGGCGTGCCCATCGGCGTACGTCCACGCCGTGGCGGGCGCGCCGCCGGATTGATCCTGACGCTGGTGCTAATCGGCGGCTACTATTTTCTATTCGTCGCCGGCGCGCACATGGCGCAGCAAGGCTCGGTCGCACCGTGGGCCGGAATCTGGGCTGGAAATATCGCGGGCCTCATTCTGGGCCTGATCTTTCTGCGCCGCATCGAAACGGTCCGCAAGCCCAATCCGATTGTGGCTGGGTTCGACAGCTTCTTCCGCCGCTCGCGTCCGGCGCCGCGCCGCGAAGCCGATGCCGCGCCGATCCCAGCATCAAATGGCGCGGCTGCGGGAGGACGCGGCGTTACGTCCCGTGCGGAGACCCACAAGATTGTTCCGGAAGGCTCCGCCGTCGCTTTTCCCATGCTCATTGACGTCTATTTACTGCAACAATTCTTCTATTATTTTCTGGTGCTGCTCGCGGGCTTCATTCTTATTTTCGACGCCTTCACGCTATTCGATCTTCTCGGCGACATTTCAAAAAACAATATCCCGGTCTCGATGGTCCTCAGTTATTTCCGCTATCTTGTTCCGCTGATGATGTACCAACTAGCGCCGCTCGCGACGCTGGTCGCGACGCTGGTCACCTTGGCCGTGCTCGCGAAAAACAACGAAGTGATCGCTTTCAAAGCCAGCGGCATGAGTCTCTACCGCCTGGTCTTGCCGCTCACCCTCGCTGGCTGCGTGATTGCCTCGGGAATGTTCCTTCTCGACGACACCTATCTTCCCTACGCCAACCAGCGCCAGGACGCTCTGCGCAACCAGATCAAAGGCCGCCCGGCGCAGACGTATTTCCAGCCCGCCCACCAGTGGATTTTCGGCGAGAACACCAAAATTTATAACTACGAACTGTTCGATCCCGACCAGAACCTCTTCGGCGGACTGAGCGTCTTCGAGCTCGACCCGCAAACTTTCCAGATTCGACGCCGTGTATTCGCCGAGCGCGCGACTTGGGTGCAATCCGAAAATACCTGGGCGCTGACCGGAGGCTGGATCCGAGATTTCACTGGAGGCAAGGTCGGCCAGTACACTCCATTCAAGGTGCAATCTCTTCCCGAGATATCCGAGCCGCCAAGCTATTTCCGCCGCGAGGTGCGCCAGTCGTATCAGATGAATTGGCGCCAGCTAGGGGAATACATTCAGGGTCTGAAGCAGGCGGGATTCGACACCGCGCGGCTCTCTGTCCAATGGCAGAAGAAATTTGCCTTCCCGCTGATCGCCGGAATCATCGTCTTTCTGGGTGCCCCGTTCGCCTTCCTCACGGGCACGCGCGGCGCCGTCGGCGGGCTAGCCGTCGCGGTCGGCGTCGCCATCGTATATTGGGCCACGGCCGCGCTGTTTGAAGCGATGGGTTCGGTTGGCCAGCTCCCGCCGCTGCTCGCGGCCTGGGCGCCCGACGCGATCTTCGGGTTTCTCGGCGTGTACTTCTTCTTGAAGATGCCGACGTAGAACGAGAGATCGCGAAGATGGATTGGTATTCGATTCGTTCCTGCTCCGCAATTCGGAAAGAATAATTGAAGTGTTTGTTCAGATGAATTTCTGCGCCCCGAATCAGCTATTTTCAAAACTTAATGAAAAACTTGAAAGAGAATTATTGGCTCTTCAGAACGATCTCGGCGCAACCTGGTCGCCGCAAATTGTCAACTTCTCCCGCCGACCTGCTAATCCTTAATTGAGCCTTCACTTTGGGTCGCCTGTACCAACCCAATCCGCCAGCTGTTTTAAAGTACTATTGCCGCGAATCCCCACGGGCGAAAAAATGCGTTAACTCGGGCCCGGGACGCCGCCTGCTGCGACCATCCCTGGACCGGCTTGGGGATTGGGCATGAAATACATACTGATCTTGCTGGGGATTCTTTTCGTTGCACCGCAATCCGCGCCGGCGAACACGCCTGCCTACGCCCATTGCGGAACCTACGACTCCTACATCCTGCTCTACAAATCGATACAGAAGTTCGAGGAGCTGGGAAAGCTGCGCTGCGGTGAGAGCGTCACAATCACCGCTCAGGACGGAGATTTCACGCAGGTGCGAACCAGCGACAGCCGTTACGGATGGGTTCCGACCAGCGATCTTTCGACCACTGCGCCTGCTCCGCAAGCGGCGTATACGTTCGGATGGACGCAGAAGCCAGACGCCGTGGTCGATCAGCCCGCGAATCCCGCGCCCGAACCAACCGCGGTTCAGGCGCCTGTGCAGGCTTCCGTTCTGGCGGACGCGCTGACGCCCGCGCCCACGACCGCCGAGGCGCCTGTTCCGAGTCCCCCACCAGCGCGAGCTCCAACGCTTGTTCAGTCGAACGCGGAGCCGATCGCCGAGACGATGATTCAGCCGGCCATTCAACCGCTCGCCCAGCCGAGTGAACAAGCTACTGTCGCGCGACCGAGCGATACCGCGCCTCTGCTCACCAATGTCAACGTGATGAAAATGCAGGGCGCGCACTTAAGCCCCGACACGATCATCACCAGGTTGAATTCGTCTCGCTGCGATTTCGATACTTCGCCCGCGGCCCTTCATCGCTTGAAGCAATCCGGCGTTTCAGACCGCATAATTCTGGCGATGATGCACGCGCCGGCCGCCTTCTCGGCGGCATCGACGGATGGCGCGCCGTCCGTCGAAGTAAAAATTCCCGATCAGACGCCCGTTCAAGTCGCCGTAAGCAGTGACGTTTCCGCCGACAGTCTGCAAGAAGGCACGGTCGTCGATATGACGGTCGTCGACCCGGTAATGATTAACGGAGTCACAGTGATTCCCGGAGGCGCAGAAGCGCGCGCACGAATCATGGCGGTCAGGCGCTCAAGCCTGGGAAGTTCCGGACAGGTGGTTTGGTTCATGCAGGACGTTACGGCTACGACGGGCGACCACGTCCCCGCAAGTTTTGCCGCAGTGCAAGATGCGAAGGCGGCGATCGGGAGATTCGCCGGCTACCCGTTCTTTCTATCGGAGTATCGCAAGGGCGCTCCAGCCATTGCCGCATCATCCGACCACTTCACAGCGCTGGTAGACGGCAACATCCCGCTGCACGTGCCGCGATCTTCAGGCGTTGAACGAGTCGCGGCGAAACCTCAAGTGCAACCTCAACCTGCATCGCAGGCCACTCCGGCGCCGACCACTGTTCCGGTCTTCCCGGTGATCGTGCAAACACCCGAGGAACAAACGACGGTCAAGCCTTAAGGCAAAACTAAGAGTCTCCCTCGGCCCCAGGATCGCGCGTCGCGTGAAGATGTCGCTGCCTCGCGTATCGCTTTGACTCTCGCAGCGAGCCCAAGAATCTAAACCGACGCGCGAATTGTCGGCGAGTCCACGGTTAAACAATCTCTTGGCGGCTCGCGATCGGAACGCCCTTCCGCCTCGCTCACGCGCTATGCGGCCCCCGCAACATCCGCGCCGGCAAGAACAAAATCCCCCGCAGCAGATCGAACACGCCTTCCACCGCGATCCCCAAAATCCGAAACGGCAGCAGGATTAGCCACACAATCGGATACAGCACCAGCGCCAGCAAAGCCAGCGGCCAGCACAGAACCAGCAAAATGCACCACAGTAGAAATTTCACCATCATCTCCTTACTCCGCTCCTGCGCTCACCCACATATTATTGATACGCGCGAAACGCCAATTTCGTTCACTCCCCGCCCACGCGCGGCACCAGCGATCGGATCTTCTGAATCACCAGGTCGATCCCCACGTCGTTGTGCCCGCCTTCCGGAATGATCACGTCCGCATACCGCTTCGACGGCTCCACAAACTCCTCATGCATCGGCCGCACCGTCTTCATGTATTGATCCACGACCATCTGCGTCGTGCGTCCGCGGTCGCGTATGTCCCGCACCAGTCGCCGAATAAAACGCAGGTCCGCAGGGGTGTCTACGAAAATCTTGATGTCCAGCAATTCGCGCAGCGCCTTGTTCTCAAAAATCAGAATCCCCTCGACAATAATCGCAGCGCGCGGCTCAATGCGCACAGTTCCCTTCAAGCGCTGAAAGTTGGCGTAATCGTAGGTGGGACGTTCAATCGCCTGGCCTGCGCGCAATTGCCGCACATTCTCGGCAAGGAGCGGCGTGTCCATCGAATCGGGGTGATCGAAATTGACTTTGATGCGCTCGGCGAACGGCATCCCCGGATAATCGCGGTAGTAATTGTCCTGCTGCAGCACCACTACGTTTGTTTCGGATAGCGCTTCGATGATTCGCCGCGTGATGGTGGTCTTGCCCGAGCCGGTGCCGCCGCAAATCCCAATGATCAGCGGCCGGCCATCCGTCGTCTGTAGTTTCCCCGGCGAAATGGTGAGCTCCTCTGACGATGCGGCGCGCATCAGCATCTTGAAGCCGGCGCTTTTGCTCGATGCCAGGCGAAGCCTGCCTGCCGCAGGCAGGGAGCTCCCCGCACTCCCGCGCCACTACGCGCTGCTCTGGGCACTCCGTGTCTCTGCACCACCAATAGTTGGTGCTGAGTTTGGTCGCGCGACGATCAGCGTTTCGCCTTCGCCGGTTTCTTCGCCTTCTGCTCTTCAATCACCGCCTGTGCCGCTGCCAGCCGCGCGGTTGGCACGCGGAAGGGCGAAGCGCTCACGTAATCCATCTTCACGCGATGGCAGAACTTCACGCTCTCCGCGTCGCCGCCATGCTCGCCGCAAATGCCGATCTCCAGATGCGGTCTGGTCTTGCGGCCGCGTTCGATGCCCCATTCGATCAGCATACCGACGCCCGCGATATCGAGCGTCTGAAACGGGTCTTCCTTGAAAATTCCTGCCTTGCGCTCGTCTACATATTCCGGCAAAAAACGACCAGCGTCGTCGCGCGAAAGCCCCATCACAGTTTGCGTCAGGTCATTGGTCCCGAATGAGAAGAACTCGGCGACCTCCGCGATCTGATCCGCGAGCAACGCCGCTCGAGGCAACTCGATCATCGTGCCCACGAGATAGTGAAGCTTTACTTTAGACCGAGAAATAATTTCCTCGGCGACCTTGCGCGTCTGATCGTCCAGAATCTTCAGCTCTTTTCTATCCAGCACAAGCGGATGCATGATCTCAGGTATCACTTTAATGCCGCGCTTCTGGCAGTCAATTGCCGCTTCAATGATTGCCCGAACCTGCATCTCCAAAATCTCCGGATAGGTGATGCACAGCCGGCAGCCGCGATGTCCGAGCATCGGATTGGCTTCATGTAATTGCTCCACGCGACGAGCCACAGCCTCGGCGGATATTCCTATCTCCTTCGCCAGCTCGGCTTGCTTGGCTGAATCGTGCGGCACAAATTCATGCAGCGGAGGATCAATCAACCGAATTGTCACCGGCAACCCATCCATCACTTCGAACAGGCCGATGAAATCCCGTCGCTGGAACGGCAGCAGCTTATCGAGCGCCGCGCGGCGCGTTTCCGGAGCTTCCGCCAGGATCATTTCCTGAATCGCGCGTTGCCGCTCAATGCTCTTCTCCGGATGTTCGAAATCCTTGAAGAACATATGCTCGGTGCGGCACAACCCAATGCCTTCCGCACCCATCTCGCGCGCAATCTTCGCGTCGTGGGGAGTGTCTGCGTTCGTGCGCACGCCGATTCGCCGAACCTTATCGGCCCATTTCATCAGCGTGGCGAATGCCTTCGGCGGTTCCGGACGAACCAGCTCGATTTGGCCCGTGTATACCGCACCATCGCCACCATCGAGAGTGATCCACTCGCCTTCGCGCACCGCCTTGCCGTTGGCATGAATCGTCTTTTTCGCGAGATCGATGCCCAGTTTTTCCGCACCGACGATGCAGCACTTGCCCCAACCGCGCGCGACCACTGCCGCATGGCTGGTCTTGCCGCCCGTCGCCGTCAGAATTCCCTGCGCAACGAACATCCCTCCGACATCTTCCGGGCTGGTCTCATGCCGCACTAAAATAACTTTTTCCCCGCGCGCCGCCCACTCTTCGGCCGCCTGCGCCGTGAACACCGCCTTCCCCACGGCCGCTCCTGGCACCGCGTTGTTTCCTGTCACCAGCAGGCGACTGGACAATTCCGTGCGCGACAACTTCTGATCGATCACCGGATAGAAAAGCCGCTCCACATCCTCCGGCTTAATGCGTTCAAGTGCTTCTTCAACATTTATCAGCTTCTCGTTCACCATATCCACGGCAATTTGAAACGCAGCGGACGGAGAGCGCTTACCGGTGCGCGTTTGCAGCATGTACAGCTTGCCGTTCTCAACCGTGAACTCCAAGTCCTGCATGTCGCGATAATGTTTCTCGAGGGTGTGCCGAACTTTCTCGAGCTGCGGATACACTTTCGGCATGCGCTTCGCCATTTCGTTCAAATGCATCGGAGTGCGGATTCCAGCGACCACATCCTCGCCCTGCGCGTTCAGCAAAAAGTCCCCGAAGAAAGTCCTCTCTCCCGTCGACGGATCACGCGTGAAGCAGACGCCCGTGCCGGAATTGTCGCCGGTGTTTCCGAACACCATCTGCACCACGTTCACTGCTGTGCCCAATAGTCCCGTGATCTTCTCGACGCGCCTGTACGTGACCGCCTTCTCTCCCATCCAGGAATCGAACACGGCACCGATGGCTCCCCAGAGCTGCTCATGCGGATCGTCTGGAAACGCCTTGCCGGTTTTCTCCCTGTAGTAAGCCTTGTATTCGCCGACCAGCTTCTTCCAACCCTCGGCGCTCACTTCGGTGTCATCTTTAACACCGAGCGATTGCTTCATCGCGCGCAAACGATGTTCGAGGTCTTCCTTGGGCAAAGCGATCACAACCGAGGAATACATCTGGACGAACCGGCGATACGCGTCATACGCGAAACGTTCGTTCTTGGTGGCCTTCGCGAGACCCTCCACCGCACGGTCGTTGAGGCCAAGGTTTAGGATCGTCTCCATCATCCCCGGCATGGACCTCGCCGAACCGGAGCGCACGCTCACCAGGAGAGGGTCCTTCGCGTCGCCGAGTTTCTTGCCGGTGAGCTTCTCCAGACGCGCGATGCTTTTGGTTACCTCCCCGCGAAGCGCGCTCGGGTATTTTCGGCCGTGCTGCAGAAAATAGTCGCAGGTCTCGGTCGTAATGGTGAAACCCGCCGGCACCGGCAGACCGATGCGCGTCATCTCCGCCAGTCCCGCGCCCTTGCCGCCCAGGAGGTCGCGCATTTCCCCTGTGCCGTCTGCCTTGCCTGCCCCGAAGAAATAAACGTATTTCATTTGTTGGTCTCCAGATTCACTTTAAGTTTGCGAAAAAGTGAAGCAAGGGCGCACGACGCGCGCTTCTCACTAAACACTTGAACAAGGTTTGTCGACATTCCGACAACTAAACCGCCACTTCAATCAGTGCAAAATCACTTTAGAAATCACTTCGCCTCCTCGCCGCCCAGTTCCGAGAAATCCGCAATCGTAGAAAATTCTTTAAGTAGCCCCGCAAGCAGCGCCACGCGATTCTGCCGGACATTTTTGTCCTCAACCATCACTAGAACCTTGTCGAAAAATAAATCTACCGCCGGACGGAGCTCCGATATCGCCTCGAGTGCCTCACGATACTTCCGGGCTTTTTTCTTGGCTGTCGCTACCGCGCCGATACGCTGCGCCGCCGCGTAGAGTTCGCGTTCGGCCGGCTCCCATAGCAGGTCGGCATGGACCACCAGCTGCGATTTATCAATCCCCGTCGCGGACTTTTCCAAAATATTTCGAATGCGCTTGAATGAAGCCGCCAGCGGCACGAAATTCTTCATGTTACGGATCGCTTTCACCGCCGCGACGCGATCCACCGCGTCCACCATGTCGTCCGCGCCCGCGGCGAACGCCGCATTGATCTCGTCGTAGGCGAAGCCGCGCCGCTCGCGCAAAATATAGCGCGCGCGTTCCAGCAGAAAATCGAGCACCTGCTTCTGTACCGCTTCAGACGCTTCAATGAGAGGCGCATTTTCCTTCAGAGCCTTCGCAGCTGCTGAAATCGCCGCGGAAAGCGACAGCGGCAGCTTGCGTTCCAGAATAATCTTCACAATTCCCTGCGCCGCGCGACGCAACGCAAACGGATCGCTCGACCCCGTGGGCACTGCGCCTACGGCGAAGCAAGCCACCAGCGAATCCAGCTTGTCCGCGAGCGCCACAGCGCATCCCGTCAGATTGCGCGGCAGCGGGTCATCCAGGCCGAGCGGCTTGTAGTGGTCGTAAACAGCCCACGCGATATCGTCCGGCTCACCCTGCGCCCGCGCGTAAAGCCCGCCCACCACGCCCTGCAATTCCGGAAATTCGCCGACCATCCCAGTGACCAGGTCGCATTTCGCCAATTCCGCCGCACGATCCGAGCCCGCCACATCCGCCTGCGATACTCCGCCGCTGAACCATTGCTCCGCCAGCCAACGCGCTAGCGAACGCATCCGCGCGACTTTGTCTCCGTAGCTTCCCAGGCGCGATTCGTAGGTGACCGCCGCAAGCTTCGGCAGATAATCGCCCAGCTTGATCTTCTGATCCGTCTGCCAGAAAAATTGCGCGTCGGCGAAGCGCGCACGCAACACGCGTTCATGCCCGGCCCGCACCAGCCCCTTCGGGTCCTTCGGCAGGTTAATCACCGCCAGAAAATGCGGTGCCAGTTCCCCGCCGCGCAATTCCAAGCCAAAATATTTCTGATGATCGCGCATCACCGTCAGCAAGATTTCGTCCGGCAGCGCCAGATACGCCGGATCAAAATCTCCAACGATCACGCTCGGGAATTCGTTGAGATACGCCACCATCTGTAGCAGCTCGGCATCTTCGTGCGTGCGCAATCCACCGCGACTCGTGAGCGCGCGAATCTCCGTGGCAATTTTGCTCTCGCGCGCGGCAGGCCGGCACAATACGAAGTTTTTCTTTAACTTTATTTCGTAATCCGCCGGACTCTTCACTGGGATATGTTTCTTCCCGAGAAACCGATGCCCGTCAGTATGATTCCCGGCTTCCACTCCGGCAAACGAAAACGGCACGACCTTGCCATCCAGCACGGCCACGATCCAGCGCACCGGCCGAACGAAGCGCGGCCCGTGCGCGCCAGTCCAATACATCGAACGCGGCCAAGAAATCTCCTGAATCACTTGCGGCAGCGCTTCGCCTAGAATTTTCACGGTGGCCCTGCCGATCACCACCTGCTTCGCCGACAGATATTCGCCCTTCGCAGTATTAATGATGCTCAATTTCGACACCGGAATTCCCTGCTTCTCCGCAAAGCTCATCGCTGCGCGTGTCGGCTCGCCGACCTCGTCATACGCCACGGATTTCGGCGGCCCAGTAATTTCGCGCGTCACATCTTCTTGACGCATGCGCACGCCGCGCGCGATTGCCACCAATCGTCGTGGCGCACCGAAAGTCTCAATTGAACTCTCCGCGGATTTCTCCTCCAGCAATCCATTCGCAAGAAATTGCTTCTGAAGTAACGCTTTAAGTTCCTGCGACGCTTTCAAAATCATTCCCGCAGGGATTTCTTCGCAGCCAATTTCAAAAAGAAAATCTCCGCGCAAGTTTCCGTTCGCCGCCGCAGCCCTCACCTTCATGCGACCACCTTCGCCGCATCAAGCGCTGCTGCACTGCTCTGCTCGAGCCAAGCCGCAGCCACACGAATAGCCAATTTTCGCACGCGCGCGATCATCGCCGCCCGTTCCGTCACCGAAATCGCGCCGCGCGCATCCAGCAGATTGAAGAGGTGCGAGCATTTCAGGCACAAGTCGTAAGCCTGCAGAATCGGAAACCCCCGCTTTTGCGGGCTTTTCAGCGCCGCGTAGGCCGCCAGCAGTCGCGCCGATTCCGCTTCCGCCAGATCAAACTGCTTGCGCGTAGACACAGCATCCGCATGGTCAAAGCTATACGCTGAGAATTGCTGCTCTTCCGCCAGCCGCACTTGGCGATAAGTCACCGTCTCCGACCAGCGCACATCGAAAACGTTGTCCACACCCTGTAGGTAGGACGCAATGCGATCGAGCCCGTAGGTCAACTCCACCGAAATCGGGTCGAGGTTCTGCCCACCGCTCTGCTGAAAATAAGTGAACTGCGTGATCTCCTGCCCGTCGAGCAGCACTTGCCAGCCAATTCCCCACGCGCCGAGCGTCGGCGATTCCCAGTTGTCTTCCTCAAAACGAATGTCGTGTTCCTTCAAGTTAATTCCAACGGCGGCGAGGCTTTCAAGATACAAATCCTGCACATCCGCAGGCGCTGGTTTCAGTATCACTTGAAGCTGCGTGTGCTTGTAAAGCCGGTTGGGATTCTCGCCGTAACGCCCATCCGCGGGGCGCCGACTCGGCTGCGCGTAGACGACGCGATAAGGCTCCGGCCCCAGCACGCGCAGAAAAGTTTCCGGATGCATCGTGCCAGCGCCGACTTCAATGTCATACGGTTGTTGAAGTATGCAGTCACGGCGCGTCCAGTACTCTTCAAGTTTTAGTAGAAGGTCTTGAAAGCTCAAGCCCTTTACAGATTTCTCCGAAGGTTTCGCGCCCGCTATTTTCTTCATGTGTTTCTTCACGCCAGGGACTCCAGAAGTTCCCGCGACTTCAGCTTGCGGTCAATTTGATGTTCGATGACGTCGAGCATAACATCGCTCAGGTCGCGCGCAGCGCGCGGCGAAATCATTTCCTCGTTCAACTTATCCAGGCGCTCGCCCAGCATCTTGCGCGCCGCCGCCAGCACCGCCGGAGAAAGGGTGCGCATACCCGGCCGGCGGCACTTTCCGCAGGAGAGCGCCGAAGCACTTGGCGAAAAATACGCCGCTTCTTTCGGGTCGAGCTTGCGCCCACAGCGTGCGCAAGCGTCCAGGGTCGGTAGCCAGCCGCCCAGTTTCACGGTCCACAGCACAAAATAAGCCAGCGGCAATTCCGGCTTGCCGGTCTTCTTAATGGTCTGTGCAGTCAGAAGCAGTAGCCGAAAGCTCGCGTCGGAGGGCTCATGGTCCGGCAAAACCGTCTCCGTAACTTCGCTCAGAATCGCCAGCGCCACGCCGGAACCGTAATCGCGGAACGCGTCCAGAAAGGATTCGACCAAATCGCACTGGTTAATCCGCACCAAATCGCGATTTTGCTTCTCGTAAAACCAGATGTGCACGTGCGAGAGCCGCTCCAGTGTTGAGCCAAAACGGCTTTTGATGCGCCGCGCGCCGGAAGCCACCCCGCGCACGCGGCCCATCGAACGCGAAAGAAAGCTGACCAGCCGGTCGGCTTCGCCTAGCGGATAACTCTGCAGGATGATGGCCTCGGATTCGTGAACTGGCATCAGGGTGCCGGCGCGCCGCCATGCACCGAAGCGATTCGCTCCTTCAAGCTCGGAGCGACACCCCTCTGTGCCTAACTGCGCGTACGCGAAACGAAAATTTTTATCACAGGGCGGCATCCGGTGCAATTGCAAAACGAATTTCGAGCGCGCTACCGCCGCAAATTCCTAAATCCTAGCGCCGGCGCCAATCATCATTGTCTCTTGAAAATGCCGCAACGTCAGATACAGTCAGTTAGGCGATGGTCTTCACGTCAAACCGAAAAATGACCAGCCACGCGAGAACCGGCCAGTGATCCCACTGAAAGATTTAACGCCACGGCGTTCCTTCCCCGTGGTAACGCTGCTACTGATCGTTGCAAACGCACTCGTATTTTTCTACCAGATTTCGCTTCCAGCGCACGCCGCAGACGCCTTCATCATGACCTACGGCGTGGTGCCCTACAAAATTCAAATGGCGCTGGCCGGCCGCCACTACACCCTGCAGGAAGCGCTGCTGCCGCTGTTCACCTGCATGTTTCTGCACGGCGGCTGGCTGCACATTATCGGCAATATGTGGTTTCTGTGGATTTTCGGCGCAAACGTGGAAGATCGCATGGGCCCCGTCGCCTATCTGCTGTTCTACTTGGTCTGCGGAATCGGCTCCAGCGTCGCGCAAACGCTATTTTCCTGGGGCTCGCACGTCCCGTCGCTAGGCGCGAGCGGAGCAATCTCCGGCGTCCTCGGCGCCTACGTCGTATTCTTCCCCGGTTCGCAGATCTCCACGCTGGTCACGCTATTCATCCTCTGGTTCTTTGCTCGAATTCCCGCGCTGGTGTTCATCGGGCTGTGGTTCGCGATGCAATTCCTCAGCGGCATCGGCTCGCTCGGCAGGGCTGGCGCGTCCGCGTCGGGAGGCGTCGCTTGGTGGGCGCACGTTGGCGGATTTCTGCTCGGCATGCTGATCGCATTCATAATGTCACTTACTACTCGAAGTGGCGCGCGCAACCGATTCGTCGCCTAGCCGACAACTCCAGCGTTCGTTGAGTTCTATAATTCACACGACAAAAGTAAGACCTCAAGAATTTCCGCGCGCCGGACACGAGTTTCCACATCTCAATTCTTACTTGAAGCCCCGCGAGCCGCGCCAGCACGCCAAACCAAGATGTCCAATTAAATAATTCAAGTGACGTTTTGCGTCCATCTACGTTCTAGATGGGAAGAGCAATTACGGTGAGGGTAGGTGTGCGCGATGACCATGGTGACCGCTGCATCTCAATCGGCGACAGCGCATCCATTGCTTAGCCAACGAAACTGACTCCTCTAGGGGGCGAACCCAAGATACAATGCACATACGCACTTAGCCGGACGCGCACCGCGTTACTTCTGCACCCCGTCGCGCGTAGTAAGTTTTGCTGCCATCAAGCTCAAGTGAAGGAGCATCCGCCGTACATGTCCACGCCTTCGCAGCCAAGACCTGACCTGAGCGCGTTGCGCATTGACAAGACCCAGCGCACGACTGCCAAACGCGGCACGCGTTGGGGACTCATCGTAGGCGCCCTTGTGGTGCTGGCGCTCATCGCCGGAGCCGCGCTGGCCTTCCGCGACCAGAAGCCAGTCGTCGAAGTTGGCGTTGCGCAGAAAGCGGCAACCGGCCGCCCTGCCCTGCTGAACGCCAGCGGCTACGTCACGCCGCGCCGCCGCGCCACCGTGGCCGCGAAAATCACCGGGCGTGTAACTGGCGTCTTCTTCGATGAAGGCGTGCACGTAAAAGAAGGCCAGATCCTCGCGACGCTCGATGATTCCGACGTGAAGCGCGCCCTCGAATCCGCCGTCGCTGACCGCAATTCCACGCGCGCGCAAATCGCCGACCTCGAAGTGCAGCTCAAGAACGCAGAGATCGAATTGAATCGCGCTCGCGCGTTGCAAGCCGCCGGAGTGCAGAGCCAGGAAACGCTCGACAACGCAACCACCACCGTGGACAGCCTGAAAGCGAAAATCGCGCTCACCAAAGTGCAAGTAGCTGGCTCGGAAGCGCGCATCGCCGAGGCGCAGCAGGCGGTTAACAATTGCGTGATTCGCGCGCCGTTCGATGGTGTTGCGGTTTCCAAAGACGCGCAAGTAGGTGAAATGATCTCGCCCGTTTCCGCCGGAGGAGGTTTCACACGCACCGGCGTCGCTACCATCGTGGATATGAACTCAAATGAAATCGAAGTAGACGTCAACGAGGCGTACATCGCGCGTGTAGAGCCAGGCCAGCCGGTGACCGCGATCCTGGACGCTTATCCCGACTGGCAGATCCCATCGAAAGTGCGCACCGTGATTCCCACCGCCGACCGCCAAAAAGCCACAGTGAAGGTTCGCATTTCGTTCTTGAAGCTGGACCCCAGAATTCTGCCAGACATGGGCGTGAAGGTCACTTTCTTGGGCAACGAGCCAGATAAGCAAGTCGGCGTAGCGCCCGCCGCACTGATTCCTTCCGGCGCCGTGCGTGACGACAGCGGCCGCAAGATCGTTTTCCTTGTTAAGGACAATCAACTGGAACGCCGCGCCGTCACCGTGGGCAACACACGCGGCAGCGACGCCGAGATTTTGGCGGGCCTTACGGCGGGCGACACGGTCGTCGTGAAAGGCCCGACCGATTTGCACGATGGTGAAGCGGTTCAGATTAAGAAATAGGAGCCCGCAAAATGGTGCGAGTGGATGGAAGTGGCAGCGCAAACAGCCTGATCAAGATCCGCGGCCTCGACAAGAAATACAAACGCGGCGGCGAGGAGATCGATGTCCTGCAGGGCTTGAATCTGGACGTCGACCCGGGGGAATTCGTCGCCTTCATGGGTCCCAGCGGCTCCGGCAAGACCACCCTGCTCAATCTGCTCGGCGGGCTTGATGTCCCCTCCCATGGCAGCATCACCGTCGCCGGCGATGAGATCACCCACATGTCCAGTGGAAAGCTCACGCAATGGCGCGCTCGCCACGTGGGATTCATCTTTCAGATGTACAACTTGATCCCCGTGCTCACCGCCTTCCAGAACGTCGAGCTGCCGCTGCTGCTCACAAAACTCTCGAAGTCCGAGCGCCGCACGCACGTTGAAGCGGCGCTTGCGATTGTCGGCCTCGCCGATCGCATCAACCATTACCCGAGACAACTCTCCGGCGGACAAGAGCAGCGCGTCGCTATCGCCCGCGCAATCGTCGCCGATCCCACATTCCTGCTCTGCGACGAACCCACCGGCGACCTGGACCGGAAGAGTGCTGATGAAATACTTGAACTGTTGCAGCGCTTCTCCAAGGAACACAACAAGACGATCCTGATGGTGACGCACGATCCCCTGGCCGCCGAAAGAGCTCAAGCAACACTTCACCTCAACAAAGGCGTGCTGGTGGAAGGCGGGCGCGTCGGGAGCCCAGCATGAAATTTCTTCACCTGATACTTGCGAACCTGTCGCGCAAGAAATTTCGCACCATTCTTACGGTTGGATCGTTCGCGGTAGCGCTCTTTCTGTTCGCCTTCCTGGCGGTCGTGAAAGGCGCGTTCGGCCGTGGCGCCGATATTGCCGGCGCCGATCGTCTGGTGATCATCAACCGCATCTCCATCATCCAGCCACTTCCCCTCTCTTACCGCGACCAGATCCTGCGCATTCCGGGCGTGAAGTCGATTACGCACAATAACTGGTTCGGCGGTGTCTATCAGGACGAGAAGAACTTCTTCCCGCAGTTCGTCATAGACCCTGAAAATCAGCGTCAGGTGATGTCCGAGCTGATCGTTCCCGATGACCAATGGCAGAAATTCGTGGCGGACCGCGAAGGCGCAATCGTCGGAGCCAGAACCGCACAGCGCTTCGGCTGGAAGATCGGCGACCGCGTCCCCATCAAGAACGTCAGCTATGGCGCCAGCGGCACGTGGGAATTCAATATTGACGGCATTTATCACAGCGAGCACGCCGGCGGCGATGAAACCCAGTTCTGGTTTCAGTGGGATTATTTCGAGGAGCGCGTAGCGCAGTCATTCAAGGGAAACATTGGGTGGTATGTGTTGCGGCTCGATAATCCCGACGACGCACCACGCGTCGCCAAAGCCATTGACGACACCTTCACCAACTCCTCCTACGAAACGAAGACGGAAACGGAATCGGCTTTTGCGGCGGGATGGGTAAAACAATTCGGCAACATCGAATTCCTGATTCTCTCCATCGGCGTCGTGGTGTTCTTCACGCTGCTGCTGATTACCGGCAATACCATGGCGATAGCGGTGCGCGAGCGCGTCGGCGAGCTAGCCGTTCTGAAAGCCATCGGCTTCAGCGACTTCTCTGTTCTGGTGCTGGTCCTGGCGGAGGCTCTGCTCATCGCGCTGCTCGGCGGCATTCTCGGCCTCGGCGTCGCCATGTTAGCCGTGCCGGTGCTCGGCAATGCGCTAAACGGCCTGCTGCCCGAACTCGTGTTGTCTCCTGCGATTCTTTCGTTGGGACTTGCGACAGCACTGCTCGTTGGCGCGGCCGGCGGAATTTTACCGGGCGTAGGAGCTATGCGGATGCGCGTTGTCAACGCGCTGCGGAGGGTGTGAAATGGCGATACCGGTAATCTACAATCTGCGCAGCGTAAGGGCGCGCTGGGTGTCGTCGATCGTCGCCGTCCTGGGCATCGCGGGCACCGTCGGCGTGTTCGTCGCCATGTTGTCACTCGCTCACGGATTCCGCGCCACGCTGGTTGCTTCCGGTTCGGAGGACAACGCCATCCTGATGCGCGCCGGTGCCACCGCGGAAATGATGAGCGGCATTTCTCTTGAAAGCATCAAGATCGTTCAGGATGATCCCGGAGTCGCTCGCGACGGCTCTGGCCCGCTGATCACCTCCGAGGTCGTCGTGGTCGCTCCCTTCCCGCTGCGCGCTACCGGAACAAATGCCAACGTGCAGGTGCGCGGCGTTTCGGGAAACGTGCTGACGATCCGCCGCAATGTGAAGATCGTTCAGGGACGAATGTTTCAGCCGGGCCTTTCCGAACTCGTCGTCGGCTCGAACGCCAATAAAACCTATTCGGGCTTGACCCTCGGCAACACCGTGGACTTCGGCGGGGGCCACTGGCGCGTCGTCGGCGTTTTTGACGCTGGCGGCAGCGCTTTCGATTCCGAAGTCTGGACTGACGCGCGCGTGCTCGATGACGTCTACAAGCGCCCGACTAACATCTATCAATCCGCTACCGTCCACCTCACTTCCGCTGCGGCTTTGCAACAGCTCAAGGATTCCGTGAGCGCCGACCCGCGCCTGAATTTGGACGTCTTTCGCGAGGTTGATTATTACGCCAAGCAGTCTACGGCGATGACCCGGCTGATCACGGTGCTCGGCGGCCTGGTCGCCTTTGTAATGGCCATTGGCGCCATTTTCGGCGCGCTCAATACGATGTATTCCGCCGTATCCGAGCGCGGGCGCGAAATTGCCACTATGCGCGCGCTGGGGTTTGGCGGCCCGGCCGTCGTGTTTTCGTTTCTCATTGAGGCGTTGCTGATCGCCTTCATCGGCGGCGTGATTGGCTGCGTGGCGGTGCTGCGGCTCAACGGCCTCACTACTAGCACAATCAATTGGCAGACATTTTCGAATCTGGCTTTCGCATTCCGTATTACGCCCGGACTGCTGCTCAGCGGGTTGCTTTTCGCGCTGGCGATGGGATTGATCGGCGGCCTGCTTCCCGCGATCAGCGCCGCGCGCAGGCCGATCGCCGTCGCGCTGCGTGAACTGTAACTGTTGGTTTAAGTCTTGCCGTGAATCAACGTCGGAAGGTCGACAGCTCGAGGATCAGTCGAAGCAAACGGCGTTCCGAAACCCATAAAGTGAATCCTTCATTTTCGGCGAGTATTCTTTCTCTCCATAAATGTGTTCCCGCTGCATGGAAAAAGACTAGAATAACGTCTGTTCCCAGCCCGGTATTGGCGTCGCAAACATTATCCTGCTGTCAGTAAGGGAGGGATGGGATGGCGATTGGTAATCCTAGTTTTGTGCAACCCAAGAGCTTCGGCAGATTTCTATCCGTGGCGATGCTGATCGGAGCGCTTCTGTTCCCGCTCGCGGCGTCTGCGCAGCAAGCCCCTCCAGCAAATCAGATCATGGGTGAGGTGGAATTCACGGCCTCGACGAAACCTGATAAGACCGCCGGCGTTTGGGTGGACGGACAATACGTCGGCTTCGTTAACGAACTGAAAGGTGACAAGAAGATCCTGCTACTGCCGGGAGAACATGAAATTGCAGTGCGCCAAACCGGTTACTTCGAACTGACCCAGAAAATCGTCACCGAACCAGGCAAAAAGACCATTCTCGCAATCAAACTCGAGAAGAACCCGCAAGCAGAATTTTCCGCCGTCAATGGCGAGATCAAATTGGAAGTTACGCCAGAACGAGCCGCCGTTTTCGTTGACGGGCACTTCGCCGGCACCGTAAACCAGTTCCGCGGCGTCGGCCGCGCCATGCTCGTCGCGCCCGGAAACCACCATATCAAAATTGATTTGGTCGGCTACCAACCCTTCGAAACCAACGTCACGCTCCTAGCCAAGCAGAAAATCACGGTCAAGACCGATCTGGTCGCCGGAACCGTTCAGCAGGCCGATCCAGCCGTGAAAAATAATTAATGAGCTTGTCGAAGGCTTTGCAGAGTCGAAATGTGGAGCAGATGATTCAGCGAGGAGCTAGCGACCGGAGGGTTAAAGAAGTACATTAAAAACCGATTCTGCGCAGAAACCCATAAATCGCAGTCGTGTCTTTGCTTTCTCAGATTTGCCTCGAAGCTTTTCGCTGTGACCTCTATGTTAAGGTTTTCATCTTTCGCGCCTAACTCGTAACGCCTGATTTAGCCACGCGGTCCGCCACCCAATCACCAACTTCCCGCGTCGAGAGTGCCCCGCCCAGCTCCGCCGGCGTCTTCCCTTCCTTCAGCGCCGCTCGCACTGCCTTGTCGATCGCTTGAGCCTCCGCCCCCCAGCCCAGAAATTCGAACATCATCCCTGCCGCTAGGATCGCACCCATCGGATTGGCAATACCCTTACCGGCAATGTTGGGCGCCGAGCCATGCACCGGCTCGAACAGCGACACCTGCCCTGGATGAATATTGCCCGAAGGCGCCAACCCCAGTCCGCCAGCCAGTGCCGCGCCCACGTCGCTCGCAATGTCGCCGAACAGATTGGAAGTCACGATCACCTGAAACTGCGCCGGGTCACGTACCATCTGCATCAGCAAATTATCAATGTACTGATGGCTCGATTCGATTCCCGGATATTCCGCGCGCACTTCCTTGAAAACGCGCTGCCACAGGTCATGTGCAAACGTGAGCGCGTTCGATTTGTCGGACATACACACGCGCCGCAATCCGCGGCCCCGCGCAAACTCAAACGCGTACCGAATAATCCGCTCCACGCCCTTGCGCGTGTTCACGTCCTCTTGAATCGCGACTTCGTCCGCGGTTCCCTTCTTAAAATTTCCACCCATACCGACGTACAGGCCTTCGGTATTCTCCCGAAAGACCATGAAGTTCACGTCTTTTTCGCTGCGCCCTTTCAGCGGAGTAAAGCGCTCGTCGAACAGCACGCAAGGCCGCGCATTCACATATAGATCGAGCTTGAAGCGCAAACCCAGAAGAATTTCCGCGGCATGAATATTCGTCGGGACGCGCGGATCGCCCATCGCCCCCAGCAGTATCGAGTCGAAATCGCGCCGTAACATTTCTACCGCGCCCGCCGGCAGCGTGGTGCCGTCGCGCAGATAACGGTCCGCGCCCCAATCAAACTCCGTCAGCGCAACCGCGCGCCCGCCAGACGCAGCCGCAGCCTGCAGAACTCTTACAGCCTCTGGAATTACTTCCTTGCCGATGCCGTCGCCGGGAACCACCGCGATGCGCTTGCGCGCGCTGGAGGAATTCGTTGAATTCATGCCGTCGCGCAAACTAACATGCAGGTCCGGTGCTGTCAACGCGCCCCCTGGCGCACTGCGAGAATATTTGGAACCGTCGCGTACCGGTGACGCATCGAAGGAACAGACTGCGATAAGACCAGCGCAGTCGTGACACTAATCCGTACGGAGGAATCATGGCAAAGATGCGCGTAGTGCAAGTTCCCAAAGCCAACGGGCCGTTTGAAATCGTCGAACGCGAAATTCCGCAGCCCGGCCGGGGCGATGTGCGCCTGAAGGTGCAAGCCTGCGGCGTCTGTCACAGCGATGTGCTCACGAAGGAGGGATTGCTTCCCGGTATTCAGTATCCGCGCATTCCCGGGCACGAAGTTGCGGGCGTGGTGGATGCGCTGGGCGACGGCGTGAAAGGCTGGAAGATCGGCGACCGCGTCGGCGTAGGTTGGTTCGGCGGGAACTGTGGATATTGCGATTCCTGCCGCCGCGGGCACTTCGATTTGTGTTTGGTAGATCGTGCGATCACGGGCGTCTCCCGTGACGGCGGCTACGCGGAGTACATGGTGGCGCCGGCAGTTACGCTGGCACTGATACCGGATGAGGTCAGCGCAGTGGATGCCGGGCCGCTGATGTGCGCGGGAGTAACCACGTTCAACGCTCTGCGGAACTCGGGCGTGGGACCCGGCGAGGTCGTCGCGGTGCTTGGCATTGGCGGCCTCGGGCATCTCGGCGTGCAGTTCGCCGCAAAGTGCGGCTACAAGACCGTCGCGATCGCCCGCGGCGCCGACAAGGTGGAGCTCGCTAAGAAGCTCGGCGCGCATGTTTACGTTGACAGCGACAAGCAGGACGTCGTGGCGGAATTGCAGAAACTGGGCGGCGCGAAGACGATTCTGGCGACGGTTACTGCCGGCGACGCGATGTCCGCCGCATTTGGTGGCCTGGGAATCGACGGCAAGCTGATGGTGCTCGGCGTGCCGAATACTCCGATCGAGGTCAGTGCGTTCACCGCAATCATGACCCGCGGCGCCGTGCGCGGATGGTATTCGGGCAGCTCGATTGATTCGCAGGATACGCTGCGTTTCAGCGCGCTCACTGGCGTGCGTCCCATGACGCAAGTATTCCCGCTGGAAAAAGTCAACGAAGCCTACGACATCATGATGAACGGCACGGTACGCTTTCGGTCCGTGTTGAAGATCGGCGCATAACAGGATTGCTACTCGTAGCGCAGCGCAACCATCGGATCCACGCGCATGGCCCGGCGCGCCGGAATGTAGCACGCTAGCAGGGCGACGACGCTGAGTAGCAGGCCGACAACCGCGAAGGTGATGAAGTCGGTAGCGCCGACGCCGAACAGTACGGTGCGGAGAAAACGCGTCAGCGCGAGTGACAGCACCAGTCCGCAGGCCAGCCCCGTTAAGATCAGGCGCAGTCCGTTGCCCAGCACCATGCGGAACACATCGGTGGACTGTGCGCCCAGGGCCATGCGCAAACCGATTTCGTGGGTTCGTTGGCGGGTGGTGTAGGCAATGACGCCGTAAATTCCCACCGCGGCAAGAACCAGAGCCAGCAAACCGAAAGCGCCGACGAATGTGCCGGCAATGCGCTGCCCCGTGCTGGCCACTTGCACGCGCGATGCCAGCGTGGATTCGTCATACACCGGCAGATTGGCATTCAGCTCGTGCACGGCTTTTTCCACCGCGGCGGTGTAGCGCAGCGGGTCGCCGGCAACGCGCGCGTGAATCGCCACCTCGTCGGAATAATTCTGCAGCACAGGCAAATAAATAAATGGCAGCGAGTTTTCGCGCAGCGAGAAATAGCTGGCATTGTGCGTCACGCCGACAACCGTGCGCCATTCACTTTGCGCGTGCACCCGTTTGCCCACGCCTTCTTGATTCGGCCAATAGCGCTGCACGAAAGCTTCGTTGACGACCGCGACCGGCTGCGAAGTCGTCGTGTCCTGCTCGCTGAAATCGCGCCCTGCAACCAACGGAATCTGCATGGTGCGCATGTAATTGGGACCGACCGTGGCCGTGGCAATATTCATGGATTCGTGGGGCTGCGGAACGTAGCCTTCGGGATTCGTGGTGGTGACGTCCCAGGAATAGCCGAGTGGCACCCAGTCCGCGATGGAAACGGATTGCACGCCGGGCAGCGCCGCAATCTTATCTAGCAACTGACGATGGAATTGCACCCCAGAGTCGCGATTATAGCCCGATGGAAAAAGGCTGTAAGAAGCGATCAGCACATGATCCGGGTTGAAGCCGGGATTTAGAGTCTGAGCCGCGCGAAAACTGCGAATGAACAAACCGGCGCAAACCAGCAGAAAGAGCGAAAGCGAAATCTGCGCTACGACCAGAATGCTCGCCAGACGGGCGCGATGCAGGCCACCCGAAACGCTTCCCGAATCCTCTTTCAAGACCGCAATCGGAGCAAGATCCGAAGCGCGCCACGCCGGAAGCACTCCGAAAATAATCCCGGTGAAGAGAGAGAGAAGCATGGTGGCGACCAGAACGCGAGAGTCGGCGTGAATATCCATCGCCACCGGAATATTCGTAGGTGGAATGAATTGCGAAAATGTTCCCGCGGTCCATGTGGTAATGAGCATGGCCACGCCGCCGCCCGCGAGCGCAAGGATCAGGCTTTCGATGAGCAGTTGGCGAACCAGCCGCCAGCGGCTGGCACCGATAGATAAGCGAATCGCGATCTCGCGTCGCCGCGCAACCGAGCGCACCAACAGCAGATTCGCAACATTCGCGCAAGCAAGGAGCAGGACGGCTCCAGCGATAGCCATCAGCATGGGCAGAAGCACATAGAGGTAGCCATTGGCCCCAAACGGCGCTCGCCACATCGGATACAGTGTGACGACGTTCTCGCCTTGATGTTCTTTGGGAAACTGCGCCACAAGCTGCTTCATCAGAAGATTCATTTCCGCCTGCGCCTGGTCCGGCAAGACGCCGGGCGCCAGCCGCCCCAGTGTCACCACCCAGGTGTTGCTTCGCTCGTGCAGCCGGTCCGAGTTAGACATGATTTGTGGCGCCATCATGATCGGGAGCCACAGTTCACTGCGCAGCCCCGTTTGCGTCCCCTGAAAAACGTGCGGCGCAACGCCGACGATGGTGTAAGGATGCTCGTTGATTTGCAGGGTGCGGCCGATCACCGAGCGATCGCCCGCGTAACGAAGCTGCCACATGCGATAGCTGATGACGACCACGGGCGCACCGCCCGCCGCATTGTCTTCCGTCTGCAGAAATCCGCGCCCGAGTATGGGGCGCACGCCCAGAAAATCGAAGTAATTCGCGGAAACCAGCGTTCCCCAAATGCGCTCGGGCCTGGCCTTTCCCGTCAAGTTCATCGGTTCGATGGAGAATCCCGTGATTGCGGAGAAACTCTTAGTGCGCTCGCGCAAATCGAGAAAGTCCAGATAGGAAAACGGGATCGGATTGCGTGAATCCCCACCAGATGTGAAGGCTAGAATGTTGCCGGTATTCGCCGCGCCCGGAATCGGATTCAGGAGAGTGGAATTGATCCAACTGAAAATGGTGCTATTGGCCCCGATGCCCAAAGCAAGCGTGAGAATTGCCGTAGCCGTGAACGCCGGCGATTTCAGCAGCATGCGTAGCGCATAGCGGACATCTTGCCACAGAGCACCCATCAAACCCTCCGAGAGCAACTAGCCTTACACAGTGCAATCGCCGCGCCAAGCCCACAAACGATGCTGAACCCTGATTCCGGGCGCAGAACCCGCCCGGCGCGCGCTCCAGGACGCGACTGTCACGGCTAGAACCCGCTCCTTGCAGAGCTTATACCGCCGGGACTGAAGCAACGCTCGGTCGCGACCGATATGTATCCTACCGGGCATCGCAGCGCGGCCAGCTGTGCGCTGGCGGCGCGGTGTCCGCAGATGGGAAGCGTCGCGCGAAACCGGACGCTCGCCTTGCGCTGTGTTCTCCCTGTACGTGCGTACAGTTTCATGGCAAACAACTCGCGCTTGGATTGCGATTGCCCGCCTTGCGGCGCGCGCATACATTGATTCCAGCGTCTCACAGCAATCAGCGACGACTTGGAACATCACCCGGAGGGAATATGTGGAGCAACAACAAGCAGTCCGATTCTCCGAACCCAGCCGCGGCACAGCCGGCGGCGTATCAACCAACGCAATCGTCGGCCAACTTTAACGCCAGTTCCGCTCCGGCAGCGTCGCAGACCTATCGCTCCAGCGCTTCTACGGCGCGCAACCTGGCGACCTTGGGACCGGGACTGACCGTGAAAGGCCAGATTTCCGGCGAGGAAGATTTGCAGATTGACGGCAAGGTGGAGGGCCCGATTTCGCTGAAGGGCCAGCGCCTTACCGTCGGACAGAACGGCGAAATTGTTTCAGATGTACATGCACGGGAAGTGATCGTGTATGGCAAGGTGCGCGGCAACCTGTTTGCGGAAGATCGCATTGAGGTGAAGAAAGACGGCTCGGTGGTCGGCAATATCACCGGCGGCCGGGTGTTGATCGAGGATGGCGCGTACTTGAAGGGGCAAATCGAGATCGAGCGCGGCAAGTCGCACAAGCAAGCATCGGCGGAACTGGAGCCGGTGGGGGCGGGCGTCGGCAGCAACTCGTAAACCAAATTCCCTACCCCGGCCGCAGACGGATAGCCTAGACAGGCCGTGGCGGAGCGGGCAGAAATAGAAATGGCGCTGCAACCGAAAGGTTGCGGCGCCGTTTTTGTTTTTGGGGTGACCAGGCACCTGCGCGGTAATAAAAAAAGGCCGCGGCAGGATATAGGTTTTGGCCTGCCGCGGCCCTGAAAACTAAATTGTGATCACAGCGTTTGCGACGTTGTCTGCGTTTGCGGCACAGGCGGCGCCGGTGCCGGACTTGGCGTCGCAGCCGGAGCAGCGCTATTCCGATTGCCGTTGCCGAACTGCGGCGCACGATAACGGTTGCTCTGATCGGTGGACGAACTGCTGGCCGGATGCCCGTTCGAACTGGGCTGCGGGTTCGCCGTCGAAGGATTCGGATGCAGCGAGAAATTGACGCCGCGGCGCGCGTTTTCGTTCACCGTGCGCTGCAGGTCAAGCTCATCCATATTCAGCGTGTCCTCGCCGCCATAATTCACGGTGTAGTGCAGCACGCCATCCTGCAGCCAGTAATCGCTCGCAGCGTACGTGGTTCCGTCCTTCAAATACAGCAACACGGTCGGCCGAGAAGACGAAACGTTGCCAGTCACCGGATTATCGTTGGGCGAACCTTGCGGTTCCGCGATGCCGCCGGAATTGTCGGGCTGCACCGGAGCGGCGTTGTAGTTGCCGGAATTGTCCACCGCACCATTGTCTGAGCCGGAGTAATTTCCATTGTCTCCGTAGTTAATGCTATAGCCCGGAGTGTCGAAGTAAGGATCGTAGCCCGGCCAACCCCAATACGGGTAATAGCCTAGGCTGTAGTACGGACCCCACCAGCCCCAGCCTGGACCCCAGAGCCCGCCCCATCCCCAGCCCCAGCCGAAGCCCCAACCCCAACCAAATCCGCAACCCCAGCATCCGCCCCATCCGCCACGCCAACCACCGCCCCAGCCGCCACGCCAGCCGTAACCGCCATACCCGCCGTGGAATCCGCTGCCGAAGTTACCGCCACGGAATCCGATCGAATTGCTGGCGAACGAGTGACTGCCCGCGAAGCCCGAAGAGCCATGCACATTCAACGCGCCGCCCAGATGCGGAGCGCTCACCGAGCCTGCCGAACCAAAATGCGCGCTGGTGAGGGTCGTGTTGCTGAAGTGAGACGCGGACGAGCGGCCGCCGAACGAAGAGGACCGGGACGTCGCCGAGCTGCTGAAATGCGAATTTTCGATGTTTGAGACCGCGCGGCTCGTAGAGACCGTTGAAGCGCCTCGAGAAGAGGCAGAGAGCGAACTGCTCGCGCTGCGGTTGCTGGTGGCAGCCGAAAGTGAAGTGGAATTATGCGCACCGGCTGAGTTTGTTGCCGCCGAGCCGCCGCGCGCATTCGCGTAGCTGCCGGAATTTGTACCGCCGCGAGCCGTAGACGCGGAATTCGCGGGACCGCTTCTGCCGAAGTTCGACGAGGCGGACGACCCACGATTGGCTGCTGACGCCGACGAGCCGAAGCGCGCACTCGATGGAGGCGTTGCGCCTGCGCGATTGCCCGCGCTGTAGCTGTTGCCGGTGCGGCCGCCAATCGCGCCGTAGGGCCTGCCCGCTGCTGAACTGGAATAGTGATTGGGCGAGCTGGAATAATGGTTCGCGCTACCGCGATAGCCGCCATAAGCCCCGCCGCGGTACCCGCCATAGGCTCCTCCGCTGCGAGCGCCTCCGCCGTAGGACGGAGCGCCACCATGGTAGCTGCCGCCGCCTCCGCCGCCGTAATGGGCACCGCCTCCACCACCCCCGCCGTGAAAGCCACCACCTCCGCCTCCACCGTGACCACCACCGCCACGTTGCGCGAATGCGCCCGGAGCGCAGAACAGAACCAGCGCAGCAACAGCTGTGAATACAATCTTTAGAGAAGCGGATCTACTCATGGTTGTTACCTCCACCCAACGACTTCCCAAGCTGTGCGGGCGGCCGGAACGCCAAAGTCATTCTACAACGATTAGACTCGCCTGGAGCGTGCTTGGTTGCAATTTGGTTAAGTCTTTCACTTCCAGCCAATCACGCACGCGGCGAAACTCGCACGCCTGCCCTCGTCGGGTACAACACGGGCGGTTCGAAAAAGTTTCGGCTGAACTGACGGACAGGTCCGCGGGAGGCAACCGTGTGGAAGCCCGGCGGGAGCTCAGGACCTACCGCGCTCGGCCAGAAAGACGCCCACCAGCACCAACGCGGTGCCCTCCAGTAGCATGCGCGAGGGCCGTTCGCCCAAGAAGGCTATGGAGAGCAGGATCACGACGACCGGCTGAAAGTAGCTGACGGCGCCGACGCGTGAGGCCGTCATGTAGCGCAGTACCCAGTAAAAAATGGTGTACGCACCGACGGAGCTACCGACTGCCATGTAAATCATGCCAAGCCAGCCGCTCAGCGCCACGGCGTGCCATTCGAGATGGACGACCTGGCGCGTCGTAAGCGGCAGAAGCAGCAGTGCGGCGGCAACGCAGTTGAAAGTGTTCATGGCGATGGCGTCGTACTGCGCGGCAACCCTTTTGCCCAGCACGGCGTAGATGGAGAAGCCGATCACTCCGCCGAAGGTGATCATGTCGCCCAAGAGAAACGGCGAATGCGCCGGCGAGCCGTGCTCGGTCTCGAGCAAGTAGACACCGACGAACGAGATGGCCATGCCAAAGACTTTCGCCGCGGTGAGCGCTTCCAGTTTCAAGGCGCGCGCGAGAAGCAAAATGATGATCGGCCCAACGGCGATAATCACAGCAGAATGGTTCGAGCTGGTGTAGTTCAGCCCCACGGTGAAGAGGCCCTGATTGGCGACTACTCCGAAGAAGCCAAGATAGAGAAAGGGCCACGCATCGCCGAGCTTCAGCGGCTGGCGCTCGCGGCGCGAAAAATAAATTGCCAGCATGAGGAATGCGGCGAGCTGCAGGCGGAGGCATGTGAGAGTTATCGGATCCAGGGTGCGCAGCGCTATTTTTCCCGCGACGTAATTCCCAGACCACAGCACCAGCATCATGAACAGCCAGAACGCCAGCGTTAATTTGCTGGGACGCGACGGCTCAGATTCCGGGGTGACGACGGCGGGAGACGTCAATGGAGAGACCGGTGGTGAGGTCACACGCGCGCTCGGGCTTTCAATCCAGCACCTCGCGGCGTTTGCTGAGCGATTCGATGCGTTCGAGGCGCGGCGCATAGCCGATGCCCGGCGCCGTGGGAACTTTTATAGTGCCCCTCGGGGTGACTTCCACTTCCGGCTCGATGATGTCTCCGGTCCAGTAACGGCGGCTGGCGGAGACGTCTCCCGGCAGCGTGAAATTGGGCAGCGTGGACATCGCAATGTTGTGCGCGCGCCCGATGCCGGATTCCAGCATGCCTCCGCACCAGACCGGGATGGATTTCGATTGGCAGAGATCGTGGATCCGCCGGGCTGCGGTGTGTCCTCCGACGCGGCCAAGCTTCATATTGATGATTTTGCAGGCGGCGATTTCGATGGCCGCGCGCGCGTGCTCGATGTCGTGAATGCATTCGTCGAGGCAAATCGGCGTTTCGAGCTGGCGCTGCAGCGCGGCGTGCGAGTAGATGTCGTCGTGCCCGAGCGGCTGCTCGATCATGATCAGGTAGAAGGCGTCGAGCTGCTTCAGCAGCGGCGCGTCTTCCAGGCGATAGGCGGAATTCGCGTCCACCATCAGACGAATGCGCGGGAATCTCTCGCGCAGCGCGCGCGCAGGCTCCACATCATTGCCCGGCTTGATTTTTATTTTTATGCGTTGGTATCCGGCGGCCAGTTCTTTTTCCACTTTGGCGAGCAGAGTTGCGATGTCGGGCTGGATGCCGATGGAAACGCCGGAAGAAATCTCGTCGCGCGTGCCCCCGAGCAACTTTGCTAGCGGCAGGTTCTTTTGTTTAGCCTCGGCGTCCCAGATCGCGGTTTCCAAACCGGCTTTGGCCATGTTGTGGCCGCGCACACGCGCGAGCAGGTCGAAGATTTCTACGGCAGAATCGAATTCCTTGTACTTCACGATCGGCCAGAGGAAATCGCGGATGATATGCCACGCCGTTTCGACGGTCTCGTACGAGTAGTAGGGATCCTCTCCGGCGGTGCATTCGCCCCAACCTGTCGCGCCGTCTGCGTCCACTTCCAGCAGCAGAATGCGCCGCAACGAAGTTTCACCGAAGCTGGTTTGAAACGGCGCGATCAACGGCATATGGATTTCGCGCAGAGTGATTTTACGCAGGCGCATGGGGCTGGGGCCTTTGGGCTTCGGTCGCTAGTCTTCGAATTCTTCCGGGCGATATTCTGGCAGACGCAGTCCCGCGATGGAAGCGGCGGGTTCCAGAATGTAATCCACGGTATCGCCGCGGCGCTCGACCGACGTCGCGATGAAACCCTGATGCAGTAGCTTGCGGAAGTGGTCGCGCGTTTCGGTCTGCAGGCGCGCCGCGGATTCGCGGTCTCGGGCTTTGAGTTCACCGAGCGTCGCCGGCAGCGAAATGGCTTGAGCGCCGGCAGCGGTGGGCAGCGGGCTTTCCGCCAGGATGTTTTTCACGCGATCGGAATCGAGCCACCATTCCGCGACCAGCCGGTCGGTGGGCAGCCCCGCGTGCAGCGGGCTTTCCGTGACGCCGTAACAATTCGGTATGTAGCGCCGAGAGATCGCGCCCAGGCGCACAAAATTGAAGTGCGCGTTTTTCAGTTCCAGCGGATCGAACGTCCATTCGATCAGCCGAATATCGCGCTTCAGCGCATCCTGCCGTTGAAAGAATTTCAAGCGCCGCCCGACGCCGAGATTCTGATATTCGGGCAGCACGGCGGTCATGTGCGAATGCAGGAACGGCTTACCGCCGCGCGTTCCGGCAAGCGCGAGCGTCATCCCGACCATCTTGTCGCCATCGAACGCACCGAAGATTTGTCCGCCGGTGTGGTGTGCGACCACGAAAATCGCCGAAGGCACCGCGATGTGTTCGCCCCAGATCTGTTTTTCCAGGCGCACGCCGGTTTCGTATTCGGCCAGCGAGTCGCAGTGCCGGATTTCGATTTCGTGCTCGGCGGCTGTCGGAGTTTCAGCGGATGCGTTCATTTGGTGTGTGCGGCCTCAAGGTGTCGCTGAAGTTTCGACCGATTCCACAATTCTTCCATGCGCTCGCGCGGCAGTTCGGCCAGCGGACGGCCTTCCGCAAGCGCGACTGCTTCCATCCACTGAAAACGCGTTTGGAATTTGCGATTGGCCTTCTTCAGCGCGATCTCAGGGTCGGCGCCCACGAAGCGCGCCACATTTACTGCGGCGAAAAGCAGGTCCCCGACTTCTTCTTCAAGGTGCGGTGATGCGGGCGCGGCATGCCGTGTCCCTGCGGAGTGCTGCGTCACTTTCGGCTTGAGCTTGCGCGATGCTTCCGATGACGAAGGCGCGCCAGCCTCGAGCGATGCGAGTATCTCGCGCCTCTCTTCGTCGAGTTTGTCGAAGATACCGGAAAGATTGTCCCAGTCGAAACCGATGTGCGCAGCGCGGCGAGTGAGTTGGTAGGCTTCGAGCACGCCCGGAAGCGACCGCGGCACGGCGGACAGTACGGAGGACTCGCTGACCGCACTCGTTTTCGCCGCATTCGCGGCCTTCTCGTCGTTCGCCGCAGTTGTCTTCCCTTGCTTGCCATTCGCTCCGGCGCGCTCCGCTGCCTTAATTTGTTCCCAATTTTTCAGGACCGCGGCGGAATCTTTGGCTTTGGTGTCGCCAAAAACGTGGGGGTGGCGGCGCACCATCTTCGAGTGGACGGATTCGATCACATCCGAAATGGTGAACGCGCCAGTTTCCTCGGCGAGGATCGAGTGAAACGTAATCTGCAACAACAAGTCGCCCAGTTCCGACGCGAATTCACGCGGGTCGGCCGATTCCATCGCGTCCAGCACCTCATATGTTTCTTCGATCAAAAATTTCCGCAGCGACGCGTGCGTCTGCTCGCGGTCCCACGGGCACCCATTCCGCCCACGCAGCCGCGCTTGCAATGCAACAAGCTTCGCGAACCACTCCCCGGCCTGCTTGTCGCGTCGGTTGAGCGGAATGCGCGGCGAGGCCGCGCGCTTTTGGCGTGGCCGCTTTGCGATTTTGCGTCGAGTGCGTCTCTGCATAGGCGATAGAACAATTTACAGGGAAGAAGGATTCGAGACAAGGAGGCGCGTGCCGCATCGCGGGTCAGTTTTCGGTAGCCGGACAGCTAAATCCATCTGATTGCATAACAACGCCGGCTCCTTAGGCCCGAGTAGGCTGTGGTTTGTCGAGAACCATGGGCTCGGCAGAAAGGAGCCGGACATGTTGATTCTAGGCGTGGAGTATCACCCGAGCGAGCAGTACAGCGCGTTGGCTGACACCGAAACAGCAGAGTGCGGCGAACGACGATTGAACCACAGTGCTGGAGAAGCAGAGAAGTTCTATCGGAATCTGCAGCAGAGAGCGGCTAGCGTGCGTGTGGGTATGGAGGCCACTGGCTATTCACGCTGGTTCGAGCGGCTGTTGGCCGAGTTGGGCAGCGAGCTGTGGATCGGAGATGCAGCGGAGATTAAGACCAAACGAGTCCGCAAGCAGAAGACCGACCCCAACCACGCCAGACTTCTGTTGCAGCTGCTGCTCGAAGATAACTTCCCCAGAATCTGGGTTCCCAGTCCGGAGAACCGTGATCTGCGGCAACTGCTTTGGCATCGGCACCGCATGCTGCAGATGCGGACGCGGATCAGGAACCCGCTGCAGGCTCTGGCGATGAACCAAGGCCAGCGGCGGAAGAAAAAGCTGTGGAACGAGCCAGGACGAGCCCCACTGGAAAAACTTCCGTTAGCTGTCTGGGCATCCCGGCGCAGCACGGATTTGCTCGAGCTGCTGGACCGGATGAATCCCCCGATCGAAGGGCTAAGCGCAGCGATCGAGCGGGAAGCCAGGAAGTGGCCCGAAGTGCTGCGGCTGATGACGCATCCCAGCGTGGGCCCGCTGACGGCGCTGGCCTTCGTGCTGATCATCGGGACGGTGGAGAGGTTCAAGTGCGGCAAGCAGATCGGCAGCTATGTCGGACTGATTCCATGCGAGGACTCCAGTGCGGGCCATCAACGACTAGGCCACATCACTAAGCAAGGTAGTTCGCTATTGCGTTTCTTGCTGGGGGAAGCAGCGCAAGCGGCAGCACGCTGTGATGCGGACTGGAGACGACGGTACCTGCATCTGGCGCTGCGCCGGCAACGGAACATTGCCAAGGTGGCTATGGCCCGAAGACTGGGAGTGCGATTGTACTGGATGTGGCGGAAGGGCTGGGAATATTCAGAGTGGGTCAAATTCGGTTCGCACGCGGGACAGCTCGGTACCGGAGATGGCGTGCAGTAGAACGCCGTCCACTTGAATGGGCATCCCGCTCCCTCGCTGGAGGGAGTTTGAACGAGTAATCGTAGTCTGAAGCTGGGATCGAA
>JBEKHD010000015.1:0-150985 GCA_050012455.1 Candidatus Acidiferrales bacterium
CGCGTTCCGTTGGAAATGGCGATGGTCGCGGATGCAAAGCAGCCCTCGGGACGCAGCGTGTGGAGCGCCGAGCTGGGTGCGGCGATGCCGCTGGTGACGGAGGTACGATTCGACGTCGATGCGCCGCCGGAATTCATTCGCTCGGTGGATATATCCTCGAGCGCCGACGGTAAGGAGTGGGGGATTCTTCGGAACGCGGAAATTTATCGCTACCGGCAAGGTGACGCGCAGCAGCAAGAGCTTACGGTGATGATCTCGAATGCCTGGGAGCAACCGCGTTTCCTGCGCGTCGAAATTGTGAATGGGAACGACGCGCCTCTGGATGTGGCGGCGCCGAAGTTGTATATCACGCCGCAGCACATCGTTTTCAAGCAGCAAGCGGGGCGGAGGTACCGGCTGATATACGGGCAGGAACGTGCGGAGCGCGCGCAGTACGATTTGGGACGGCGGGCCCGGAGGAAACGAACGCGGATTGGGCGGATCCGCGGCCGTGGACTGAGACGCACGATATTTTTCTGTGGTTGGTGCTGGTGGCGGCGGTGATGATGATTGGATATGCGGCTGTGCGGTCGTTGCGGAAGACGGCGGCGCCCGAGGCGTGAGTTTGGCTGGACAGTACGCACCAAAAAAATAGGGGCGGGTCTGAGACCCGCCCCTAGCAAACCTTTCTTGGTTTTGACTTCCCGAAAACCTAACGCTCGGCTACGGATTTAGCTGCAGCCGGAGGTGCCGCCGCAGTTGGAGCATTTGTAGCAGCTGCCGTTGGGGGTCATTAACATGCCACATTCGGAGCAGGAGGGCGCGTCGTCTATTGTGGCGCGCTGGCGCGTGGAAGCTTCCGGGTCGGCGTGCTTCGCGGCGGCTGCCGGAGCTACCGCGTGTGCCATTGCTGCGGCCGTTGTGGCCGGAGCTTCGGATTCGGCGGTGGCGTCTATATCGAGATAATCGGGCGAGATGAATTTCGCGCCGAGCCAGCGTCCGATGTAATCCACCACTGATTTTGCGTAGCGGATATTGGGGTTGCCGGTGTAGCCCGAAGGTTCGAAGCGCGAGTTGACGAATTTGTCGACGAGAGCGCGGAGCGGCACGCCGTATTGCAGCGCGATCGAGACGGACAGAGCGAAGGCGTCCATGATACCGGACAGTGTGGAACCTTCCTTGGCCATCTTGATGAAGATTTCGCCGGGAGCGCCGTCTTCATATTTGCCGACGGTGAGGTAGCCTTCGTGGCCGCCGATGGAAAATTTGTGGGTGATGGAACTGCGCTCGTTCGGAAGCTTGCGGCGGCTTGCGCCACGCGCGAAAAGCTCTTCCTGCTGAGGTGCGGACGCGACAGGAACAGCGACCGCCTCTGCAACCGGCACGGCCGCAGCGGCAGGCTTTTCGTCTTCCTTCTTGCTAGCAGCGGAAAGCGGCTGCGAGCGTTTGGAATTGTCGCGATAGATGGCCACAGCTTTCAGGCCATACTTCCAGGATTCGGTGTAGGCCTGCATGATGTCTTCGACGGTGGATTCTTCCGGCATGTTGATGGTCTTGCTGATGGCGCCGGATAGAAAGGGCTGGGCCGCGGCCATCATGCGCAGGTGACCGCGCCAGGCGATGGAACGTCCGCCGCCCATGGGAGCGAGCGAGCAATCGAAAACGGCGAGGTGCTCTTCTTTCAGGCCGGGAGCGCCTTCGATTTTCGCGTTGGCGTCAATGTAGTCCACGATCTGCGCGACTTGTTCCGTGGGGTAGCCGAGATTCATCAGAGCCTGCGGAACGGTGTTGTTGACGATCTTGATGACGCCGCCGCCGACCAGCCTCTTCTGCTTCACCAGCGCGAGATCGGGTTCGATGCCAGTGGTGTCGCAATCCATCATGAAGCCGATGGTGCCGGTAGGGGCGAGCACGGAAACCTGCGAATTCTTGTAGCCGAACTTTTCGCCAAGCTCGAGCGCATCGTCCCAGGCTTTGCGGGCGGCGCGCAGCAGTGACGGCTGCACGTGTTCTTCCTTGATGGGACGCAGAGCATCGCGGTGCATGCGGATGACGTCAATCATGGCTTCACGATTGCGCGGGTAGCCGCCGAAGGGACCCATGCGTTCGGCGATGCGCGCGGATTGTGCGTAGGACTCGCCGGTCATCAACGCGGTGATAGCGCCGCAGAAATCGCGGCCGCCGTCGGAATCGTAGGGAAGCGCGAGGGACATGAGCAACGCACCGAGGTTGGCGTAGCCGATGCCCAGCGGACGGTAGTCGTGCGAATTGCGCGCGATTTTTTCCGTGGGATAGCTGGCGTTGTCCACCAGAATTTCCTGCGCGGTGATGGTGACGTCTACGGAATGGCTAAAGGAGTCCGAATCAAATTGGCCGTTAGGGCCGAGGTACTTCATCAGGTTCAGCGAAGCCAGGTTGCAAGCCGTGTCGTCCAGGAACATGTACTCCGAGCACGGATTGGAGGCGTAAATGCGGTCGGTGGCCTTGCAGGTATGCCAGCGATTCACGGTGGTGTCGTACTGCATGCCGGGATCGCCGCAGCGCCAGGCAGAGTCCGCCATTTCGCGCAGCAAGTCGCGCGCGCGGAATTCTTCGCAGGGCTTACCGTCGTTGACGTTGCGAGTCCACCAATTGCGATCTTCTTCGACTGCCCGCATGAAATCGTCAGTGACGCGGACGGAGTGATTGGCGTTCTGGAAGAAAACGGAGGAGTAAGCCTCGCCGTCAATCGCCTGATCGTACCCCTGCTCGATCAGCACGTGGGCTTTGCGCTCTTCCTTGGTCTTGGACTGGATGAACTCCATGATGTCCGGGTGTTCTACGTTCAGGATCACCATCTTGGCGGCGCGGCGGGTCTTGCCGCCGCTCTTGATGACGCCAGCGAATGCGTCGAAGCCCTTCATGAAGCTCACAGGGCCAGAGGCGATGCCGCCGCCAGAGAGCGATTCCCTGCTGCCGCGCAGCGTGGAGAAGTTCGTGCCGGTGCCGGAGCCCCACTTGAAGAGCATACCCTCGGTCTTGGCCAGGTTCATGATGGAGTCCATGTTGTCCTGGACGGAGTTGATGAAGCATGCGGAGCATTGCGGCTTGGCTTGCACGCCGACGTTGAACCAGACGGGGGAGTTGAAAGCGACTTTCTGCTCGACGAGCAGGTGGGTGAGTTCGTCGCGGAAAATATTCTTGGATTCGGGGCTGGCGAAGTAGCCGCCCTCATCGCCCCAGCGGACGATGGTGTCCACCACGCGGCCGATCAGCTGGCGCACCGAGGTTTCGCGCTCGGGCGTGTTGGGCTTGCCGTGAAAGTACTTGGAGGCCACGATGTTGGTGGCCGTCATGGACCAGGACTTGGGGACTTCCACGTTTTCCTGGCGGAAGATTACCTGGCCTTTATGATCGCCGATCAGAGCTGTGCGACGTTCCCATTCAACCTTATCGAAGGGTGAAACTTTTCCGTCGGTGAACCGCCGCTGGAATTCCAGTCCGGTGGCGCGCCGTGTAATTTGATTCGTTTCGGCCATGCTGTTCCATACCGTCCTTGTTTCAGCCATTTTGCCTCCGCGCAGGCAGTGGTGCCATGTAGATGTGAGCCGGGGAACCGTGCGGGAGCAGAACCTTCATTCTACCCCTAAGTGGCGCCCCGAGGGTGATGTGATGTGCACCGTAGCGGTACACGCAAATATTGACTGTGGGGAGCAGCTGGACCTTGGAGCGGCAAGCACTGCCGTTCGCGCCGAAAAAAAAGAGACAAAAGCCCAGCTAAGCCGCGCAAGAAAACCGAGGCGCGGCGTTAAGTGGGGTGAGGCCCCTTTTGAATTTTCGGTTAACTCGGTCCGGCTCTACGACTGGTTGGGGGCAGCAACAACGCTGCAGCCAACTAATACTCCCCCGAGCTTGGAAGCGCAGTATCGAGGGTTGTGGAAAACTTGTCAAGAAAAATTCATAAACAAACCACAAAATCTTATGCTCGAGGTGTCGAAAACGTCTACCTATTGTGGTGGGTATGCTCACGGACGCACCCTGCAGTAGATGCGGCAAAAGGCTGCGCGCGCCAGTGAAAATTGGCGCGGGAGGATTACGCAAGACGGGCCGACGAGAGATTGTGCGATTGCCTCGCGGCGATCGAAGCTAGTTTTCGGCTGCCAAAAGGAATTTTCCCCGCACCTGCTGCGCAAGCGTGTTCCTCATTTCTGGATTCGTGATCCTCGCCGCGGAATCGTCTTCGCAATCGAACTATCGCAGCGCAAATCGCGCGGAGGCGGCGGGCGCAGATGTGTAGAGAAAAGCAACATCGGGGAATTGACATGAACCGTTGAGCGCTGGAAAAATTCATAATGAGAGGCCATGGCGAATCCAGCGATCGAAATCGAGCGACTGACCAAGGACTACCCGGTGGGGTTCTGGCGGAAAAAAATGCGCCGGTCCCTGGACCATTTAACGCTGCAGGTGGACGAGGGGGAATCCTTCGGATTCCTGGGACCAAACGGCGCGGGCAAAACCACCACAATGAAGCTGCTGATGGGCCTGATTTTCCCAACGTCGGGAACGGCGCGGGTGCGCGGGCGTTCGATTAATGACGTGCGCATGCATCGCGAGATCGGGTACATGCCGGAACAGCCCTATTTTTACGATTACCTAACGGCGCGGGAGCTGCTGGAATATTTCGCGCGCTTTTTCGGCTTCAACGCGACGGAGCGGAGCGAACGCGTGACGCGGTTTCTGGCTCTGGTCGGCCTGGCCGGAGCGGCGGATGTGCAACTGCGAAAATTCTCAAAAGGCATGCTGCAGCGGGTGGGGATTGCGCAGGCAATTCTGCACGATCCGCACGTGGTGTTTCTGGACGAGCCGATGTCTGGCCTGGACCCGGTGGGTCGGCGCGAAGTGCGCGACATCATTCTGGATCTGAAGCGGCAGGGCCGCACGATTTTCTTTTCCACGCACATTCTTTCCGATGCGGAAATGCTTTGCGACCGAGTGGCGGTGCTGGTCGAAGGGAAATTGCGGGGGATCGGTTCGCCGGGGGAAATCATGTCCGTGGAAGTGCATGGCATGGAAATCCTTTTCGAGGTGCCCAAGGAACAGACGCTGCCACCGAACATTGTGGCGCGCGCGAAAAATATCGGCAACCGTTATCGGATTGAAGTGGCGGAAGAGGAGCTGTACGCGGTGCTGGAACAATTGCGCGCATGCGAGGGGCGCATTCTTTCTGTGGCGCCGTTGCGGCCATCGCTGGAAGATTATTTTTTCAATCTGGTGGGGCGGCAGAAAGCAGTGGTGCTCCCGACGGAAGTAGGTGTGCAATGAGCTCGATACCGGGCGTGGTGGCCATCAATACGTTTCGCGAAGCGGTGCGAGACCGCGTGCTGTACAACCTGATATTTTTCGCGCTGATGATGATCGGCGCGGCGATCCTGGTGGGACAGATTTCGATCGGGATCGAGCGGATGGTGATCATCAACCTGGGGCTTTCAGCGATATCGGTTTTCGGAATCATCATGGCGATATTTATCGGCGTGGGGCTGGTGTACAAGGAAATGGAAAAGCGCACGCTGTACAGCCTGCTCTCCAAGCCGATCCGCCGCTGGGAATTCCTGGTGGGGAAATTCGGCGGGTTGCTGCTGACGCTGGTGGTGAATACTTCGTTGATGACGCTGGGGCTGGGACTGGCGTTGTACTGCGTCGGCGGAAAATTCGAGCGCTCGGACGCAACGATTCTGGTGGCGGTCTATTTTATTTTGCTGGAGCTGGCGCTGGTGACGGCGCTGGCACTTCTGTTTTCCTGCTTCACCAGCCCCATGCTTTCGACTTTGTATACTTTGGGGATTTACGTTGCGGGAGTTTTTGCGCCGGGAATATTGGGCGTCAGCCAGTTCACACAGAACTGGGCGGTGGCCGCCGTTGCGCGGTTCATCTATTACGTGCTGCCTAATTTTCATAATTTCGGCGTGATTGCGGCGGCGGCGCACGGCGATGCGGTGCCGCTGGCGCTGATATGGCACAACACGCTCTATGCGGCACTTTACGTGATTCTGATTTTGGTGGCGGCGTCGGCGGTGTTTTCCGGGCGCAATCTGAAATGAGCAGGCGCAGCCAAAATAAGAGCCATACGCGAGCAATGTTGCTGGCATTGGTGGCATTGCCATTGCTGTTCGTGCTTTGTGCCGCGCTGCAGGTGAGCATTGACGCCGAGACGCGCTCGATGAACCTGGACCAGGAAGAATTGCTGCTGCGTTCCGGCCGGCTACTGAAGAACCTTAGCTTGGGATACGAGCCACTGCTTGCGGACATCTACTGGACGCGCGTGGTGCAGTATTACGGCAGAAGGGCCCGCAGGCCCGGCGCGACTTACGAATCACTGTGGCCATTGCTGGACATCACCACCACGCTGGACCCGAAGTTGATGATCGCGTACCGCTTCGGAGCGATTTTTCTTTCCGAAGACCCTCCGGTTGGTCCGGGGCGAGCCGACCAGGCAGTGGAGCTGGTAAAGCGCGGGATCGCGGAAAATCCCGATGAATGGCGGTTATACCAGGACCTGGGATTTCTTTATTCGATCCACTTGAAGGATTACCAAAAAGCGTCTGAGGCATATCTGGAAGGCAGCAAAAATCCGCAGGCTCACATTTGGATGAAGGTGATGGCCGCGCGCGTTGCGGAAACGGGCAATTCTCTGGAAACTTCCCGGTTGATCTGGGCCGAGGTGTACGCCAGCACCAAAGACGAACTCATCCGCCGCCGGGCAATGCAGCATATCCAATCGCTGGACGCCGCGTTGGGCCTGAAAAAACTGAATGAATGCTCCGAAGATTACTGGAGAAAGTTCGGTCGATTCCCTAACTCAATGCAAGAACTGCGCGCTGCGGGCTTGGTCTCCGGCACTCTGCAGGATCCGGCGGGCTACCCCTACGTGATGGGCGCGAACGGCGTGCCGCAACTCGATCCTAACAGCACCATCGTGCTGGACCTCGACCAGGGACCCGACAAACTCCGCTAATACAAAAACTATTCGTAACGTAGGGCTTCGACGGGATTCAGGCGCGCGGCTTTAGTGGCGGGCCAGACGCCGAAGATCAGGCCGATGCCGACGGAAACCGTGAAGCCAATGATGATCGCCCAGGCGGGGACGACGGCTTTCAGCGGGCTAACCAGAGGAATCAGAAAGACGATGGCGCTGCCGACAATGATGCCGATGATGCCGCCGGTTCCGGTGAGGGTCATAGCTTCAAAGAGGAATTGCCAGGTGATATCCCGGCTGCGCGCGCCGATGGCTTTGCGCACGCCGATTTCGCGGGTGCGCTCGGTGACGGACACCAGCATGATGTTCATCACTCCCATGCCGCCGATGAGCAGGCCGATGGAGCTGAGCACGATTACGACCAGAACCACGCCGCCAATGATGTCGTTGAACTTCTGTACGACCTCCACCTGGGTTTGAATCGAGAAATTATCGGGCTTGTCGTACGGAACATCGCGGCGGCGGCGCAGAACTTCGCGGATCTGATCGACGGCGGCATCGAGCTTGCCGGAATATGCCAGGAAGCGATAACCGATCTCGTAGCTGCTGGGATACAGCTTCATGAAAGTGTAATAGGGAATGACAGTGCGGCGATCTTCATCGTCCGTGCCGAAACCGTTGGGAGGTTTTTCGAACACTCCCACTACCTGATAGGTCGAACCATCCACCAGGATTTCCTTGCCCATGGCGTCTTCAATACTGGGGAAAAAAGTGGTGGCGACGTTTTCACCGATGACCACGACATTTTCGCGATGCTCGTTTTCGGCTTCGGTGAAGAAACGGCCGGCCTTCATCGTGGCGTTGGAATAAACCGTGAGATACGCGGGGAACGTGCCGCGAAAATCGGTGCCCTCGATCGTAACGCCCTGATAACGCGCGGTGTGGGAGAGCTGCCACTGGAAAGCGGAGACTGCGATCTCTTTGATCGCGGGACAAAGCTGGCGGACGGCGATGGCGTCTTCCAGAGTGAGCGGCTTGCGCAGCTTCTCGTCTTTCGGCCGGCGGCCGTTCTGCGGGCCTTGATCGAAGCGGGAGACGAAAGCGGTGTCAATTCCTTCGGAAACGATTTCGTCCTGGATGGTCTGGCGAAAGCCCTGGACCAAGCCGACGACGAGAATGATCAGGGCGACGCCGATCATCACGCCGAGGATGGCGAGGAAGCTGCGAAGCTTGTGCTCGCGAACCGTGTCCAGCGCGAGATGCAAATTTTCGCGGAAGTCACTTTGCATCGGCTGGTCCTAGGTCTCCGCTCGCAGGGCTTCAATCGGGTCCAGCCTCGCGGCGCGCATCGCCGGGTAAATCCCAAAAAACAGGCCCACCGCAGTGGAAAGAAACAGCGCGATGAGTATGGAAAAAAATGGCGTGGAAGTCGGAACCGAAAAAACCGCACGCACCATCTGGCTGATGGCCACGGCGGCGACCACGCCGAGGAATCCGCCCAGTCCGGCCAGCACCGATGATTCCACCAGAAATTGCAGGATGATGTGACGGCGGCGCGCGCCGAGCGATTTGCGCAGGCCAATTTCCCGGGTGCGCTCGGTGACGCTGGCGAGCATGATGTTCATGATCACTACTCCGCCGACGACCAGGAATACAGAAGTAATCCAGATGGCGATGCCAAAGGCGTTGCCGGTGATGCGATTCCATAAACCCATGATCGAGGTGGGGGCGATGATGGCGAAATTATCGTCAGTCTCATACGCCAGATGGTGGCGCGAGCGCAGAATCATGCGGGCTTCATCCTCCGCAGCATCCATAAATTCCGGGCCGCGCGCCTGCACGAAAAATGTGATGGAATCCTGCGCCGTGAGCAATTCCTTGCGGTAAGTGCCGAGGGGAATCATCACGAAATTGTCCTGTGGCTGGCCCAGCACATTGCCTTTTGGCGTAGCCACGCCGACGATCGTGTACTGCCCTTGGCCCGCGCGAATTTCTTTTCCCACCGGATCCGTGCCTGGAAATAATTTATTGGCGACGTCCGCGCCGATGACGCAGACGCCGGCGCGATGATCCTCGTCAATATCAGTGAGCAGGCGGCCGTTGGAGACGTCAATATCGCGGATGGAAGCGAAACTAGGCGTTGCGCCTATGATCATTACGTCTTCGCTCAGGTCGTTGCCATAACGCACGTCGGCAAAGGTTCTCATCTGGCCGGCGATGGTATCGGCGAGCTTCATGCCATTGCGCAAAGCTTCCAGATCGTCCATGCCGAGCGTCGGGCGTTTGCGCGCTTTGTACCATTCCTGCTGGTTGGTGACGATGCCGATGCGGTCGATCACAAAAGCGTTGGCGCCCAGGTTCGCGACCTTATCGGCGACATAGACGTTGAGGCCGTTGAGGACGGAAATGACGGCGACGAGGGTGGTAACTGCCAGAATCACGCCCAGTAGGGTCAAGAAAGTGCGCAGCTTATGCGCGCGCAGGGTATCGAGCGCGATCCAGATGGTTTCGCGTAGTGCGCCCAGCGTCTGCCGGGCGTTGGACAGGGATGAGGGGGGCTTCATCGCTCTTACTATACTAGACGGATATGGGGCTGGAAAAACTTCAGATTACGCTGAATTTTTTGGCACTTGGAATGAGCAGGAAGCGGGCGCCGCTCCTGCGGTGAGCGGTTTCTGCGGAGGATTCGGGTAGAATCGAGGTTGCACGATAGCTCATGGCGCCGCGCATCTCATTCACGGGCATTTCCAAGATGGCTAAAGGACTTACGTCATCAAGTCTGGCTGCGGCGCTGACGCTGGCGGGCTTGGCGGGGGCGTCAGGCAAGGTCATTCCCAACACCCCACGGAGTTCGGCTGCATCTGGTGGAGGTCAGGCGGGCAATCAGACGGGAAGCCAGATTGGCACTACGCGCCCACCTTCGGCCGCGGAAATTGCCGCGCGCGCGAAAGTGCTGCTGGAGCACCAGCACGCCAACGATGAAGCGTTAGAGCAGTACGAGCGCGTAGAGCATCACGTGGATCGCACCGGAGGCGCCACACCGCGCGTGCTCGACGACAAAACCTATCGCGTCGTGCCCACCGGAAGCGGCACGATGAAACTGCTGCTGAAGGATGGCGACCGGCCGGTGGATCCGGCGGACTACCGTAAGCAGCTGGTGGCATGGGAAGAATTGCTGCAGCTGATGCTGAAGCCCGACGATTCCAGGACCAAATCCGCGTACGCGAAATGGCAGAAACGGAAGGACGACCGCAAGGATCTGCTGGACGCGACCGGGGAGGCCTTCCTGACCACCTGGGACGGGCAGGATACTTGCAATGGTCGCGTGTGCGATATCTATGAGATCCAGCCAAATCCAAACTTTCATCCGCGCTCGCTGGTGCAGGATATTTTGACGCGGGTCACGGCGAAGATTTGGGTGGACCGCGACGCGAATCAGTTGGTGCACGGGGAAGCGCACGTGATGCGCGACATATCGTTTGGCGGCGGGATTCTGGGGAAGCTTTATCGCGGCGGCGTGTTTTTTATGCAGCAGGAGGAAGTCGCTCCAGGAGTCTGGCTGCCCACGCGCTATCAATACGATTTCACGGCACGTAAATTCCTCTTCACGTTCGAGCAGCACCAGTACGTCGAAGCGCGCCAGTACCGCCACGTCGGACCGCCCAAGCAGGCGCTGGCACTCGCGCAGAGCGAACTGGCCAGCGGCAAAGCGCCGTACGGCGACCCGTAACTCTTCCGTCCACCCGCCATTCAACCGAATAGAAACGGGCGCACAATAGACCTAGTGCGGCTCTGCACCCTTCTGTCCTATCGATATTTCGGCGTCTGAGGATTTTGCTGCCCAGAGCGTGCTGGTCACTTGCGGTTAACTCGAGGAGGCGTCATGAATAGGCGAATGCTGCTTTTCGTCCCGATCCTGGCTCTTACGATGGCGGTGCTTGCGCCTGATCTGGCGCGAGCGCAGGGAAGTTCTGAAGGTCAAACGGCTCCGGCCGGGAATGCGGCGGCTGCCGCTACGCCGGCTCAAGCCGACACGGCTACCACGGCGAACGCCACGACTTCGACAACGGCTACAACGGCGCCGGCAAAAAAAGTGTGGACCAACGAAGACATGAGCGACGTCCATCGAAACGACGTGATTTCAACTTTTTCAAACAAAAGCAACAAGCCGGCAAACAACAAGCCCGCCGGAAATGCCAACGGCAACGCGGCCGCCAAGAACTATCAGACCCAGATCACCCGATTGCAGGAGAAACTGCCGCCGCTGGATGAGCAGATATCGCAACTGCAGGCAGCACTGAACGGCGACACAGTGAATTCCGTCCGGCACGTCGGCGGCGCGAAGATTGACGATTGGCGCGATGAATTGGCGCGGCTGCAAAAGCAGCGCGAGGACATTGTGGCAAAGATCAGCGCGCTTCAGGACGAAGCACGGAGCAAAGGCGTGCCAGCGAATCAAATTCCGCAGTAGTCGTCGAGAGAATCGAAAGCAACGGGCAGGCCCCGGTCGCGCGACCGGGGACCCGCCCGTGCAAATCGTTTGCTCTAATGCGCGGCGGCGGCGACTTCTTTTTCGATGGGGGCGCCGACGAGATTGCCCCACTCGGTCCAGGAGCCGTCGTAATTCTTCACGTGGCCAAAGCCCAGCAGATATTTCAGCACGAACCAGGTGTGCGAGCTGCGTTCACCGATGCGGCAGTAGGCGATCACTTCTTCCGCGCCGTTAATTCCCTTCTTGCCGTATAGCTCCTTCAGTGCGTCCGCCGATTTGAAAGTGCCGTCTTCATTGGCTGCTTGCGCCCAGGGAATACTGGCCGCGCCCGGAATGTGGCCGGCGCGCTGCGCGGTTTCGGAAAGTCCCGGAGGCGCGAGGATCTTGCCCGTGAATTCGTCCGGGGAACGGACGTCCACCAGTTGCGCGGCTTTCTTCTTGTCGAGGAAGGCGTAAATGTCTTCCTTGCGGGCGCGGATAGATTCATCGGGAGCGGTTGCATGATAGGTAGTGGCCGTGATCTTCGGCGCCTCGGTGGTCAGTGGGCGCTTTTCCTCTACCCACTTCTTGCGGCCGCCGTTGATCAAGCGAACATCCTTGTGGCCGTAGTATTTCACTTGCCAGAAAGCGTAGGCGGCGAACCAGTTGTTGTTGTCACCGTAGAGCAGGATGGTGGTGTCGTTGGAAATTCCGGAAGCACCGAGCAGCTTTTCCAGCGCTGACTTGTCGATGAGGTCGCGGCGGATATTGTCCTGCAGCTGCGATTGCCAGTTCCAGCCGACGGCGCCGGCAATGTGGCCTTGGTCGTAGGCGGTGGTGTCAACGTCCACTTCGACCAGGCGGACTTTCGGATCGTTCAAATGGTCAGAGGCCCATTGGGTGGTGACCAGGACTTCAGGGTGTTTGTAGTCAGTCATTGGCTGTCTCCTCGTTGTTAGTGACTCTTCGAAATCAGACGCTCGCTGCCGGAATCGTTGCAAAAACTTGGTCATAAAAACAAAAAACCCACCAGCCTCGGGTACTTCCGGCGGTGGGTCGGGAATTTCTGGGCTAGTTTGTCGAGCTTAGCTGCCTAGCCTCCCTGCGCCAGAAGACACGCGTGCGCAACACATACAACAACAGCAACATGCGCAGCACTGGCAGCAGATTTGCATGAAGTGAGGTTACACCCGAAAAGGGGGGATGGCAAACGATTCTGATAACAGCGAGCGGATCAGGAGTTCTGCGATTGTGTCAATTGGACACCAACCGGCTCGGCCAGCTTGACCTTACGGCCCGTTGAGATACAGTTGAATTCCCTTCCGAAAACCGGCACTTCGCTGCAGGCTGCTCCCTTTTGACCCTCAGGGTCGTGTCCGGAATCGAATACCCTTCCCAGACTGGTGTGAGATGAAGAAGAAGTTTCTAATAAATCGCAGGGCGCTGCTCGCGCGGGAGTCCGCCGCGTCCTGGCTGCTCGGCGTGTGCGCGCTCCTCGAACGCCGCACCTACGTGGGCACCCTGGACAAATTCGCCGGAGCGATTGTCATTTATAGATCGACCGCTGAAAGGTTTACATCAATGCGCTGGAGTTCAGCCGAATGATGGAAAAGCTTTCAAAAGCGAGTATTGTGCCGAGCGCCAGCGAACCTGCCGAGAAACGCCGCCACCCGCGCTTCCCTTTTTCGACGGGAGGAGAAGCTTTTGACCCGCAAGCCAACGTTCGAGTAACGGGCCGGCTGTCCGACATCAGCCGCAGCGGCTGCTATATGGACACGATCAGCCCGTTTGCGATGAACGCCGCGATCATCTTGACGGTCACAAAGGACGGACGAACATTCAAGACCAAGGCCAAAGTGGTGTATTCACTGAACGGGATGGGAATGGGCATGACGTTTACGACGATGGAGCCCGATCAGGCGCGCGTGCTGGACTCCTGGCTGGCCGAACTGGGCGGCTTGCTACATCTGGAACCGGCTCAGGCAACGCTCGAAGCGGCCGCGCCGGAGGTGCCGATCAAAGCCGCGCCGCTCGTTGATCAGGAATTGCGCGATATCGTACGCGAACTGATTGTCGAGCTGAACCGCAAGAGCATCGTAGGCGATGTGGAAGCGATGGGCATGATGCGAAAACTTTCGAAGTAATTGGATCTGGCCGTGCATCGCGCTGCGAACGGGTAAATTCTTGCGGCCTGTGGCCTCGTCTTAGGTGATGGCTTTCAGCGCGCCGTCGCTGCTTTCGAATTCGATGCGCAAGAGCCAGTCGAAATGGAATTTTTCCGCGGCGAACCACTGCTCCATTTGTTCGCGGCCGGGCGCGTCGAATTCCAAGAGCATTTTTCCTTCCTGCAGGTTGACGAGCACACGGCGCGCGGTGACTTCCTTGGCGGCATGCACGCGGCGCGCGAGTTCTTCGGCGCCCTGGCGCGTGAGGCAGGCGAGTGTGTGTTGCGAGAGGTAACGAGGCATTCCGGCTCCTGTTCCGCTAAAATGGGCGGCCACTACAACAACGGAACCAATATAACGCGAGCGGAGAAAAATCAAATGCCTGAGATGCGCACGGCACATCCCTACTACGTTTACGAAGCAATTCACGCGCAGCCGAAATCGATCGAGCAAGTGCTGGCTGGTCAAGCGGAAGTCGAACGCGCGGCGGATGCGGTGGCGCAGAAGGCGCGCATCACCTTCGTCGGGATCGGCACTTCGCTGCACGCGGCCCGCGTGGCGGAAAGCTGGATGCGCGAGTTCACCGGCGGGCGCTTGCTGGCGCACTGTGAGCAATCTTTCGAATTAGTACACCATCCGATTGCGTTTGGCGCGGGCGACGCGGTGATTGTGATAACGCATACGGGCACCACTACGGCTTCCATCGAGGCGTTGCGCATGGCGCGCGCGGCTGGGGCGTTGACGGTGGTGATCACGGGCCAATGGAGCGCTGCGACGGGCGGTGGGACGAGCGGCGATGCGGTGCGCAGCGCGGATTTTCACATTCAGACCTGCGAGCAGGAAGTGGCTTTTGCTTACACGAAGAGCTACACCACCGCGCTTGCTGTGCTGGCGCTGCTGATTGCGCGCGTTGTCGAGAGAAAGAAATTGCTTATAGGAGCGCCGCCTCTGGCGGCTTTGGAGCGCGTGCCTGATTTGCTGCGTCAGGCGCTGCAGCTCGAGCCCGCTTCGCGCGAACTGGCTAAGCGCGTGGCCGCACTGGCGCGCATCGAGATTTTCGGCTCAGGGGCGGCGTGGGCAACGGCCAGCGAAGCGGCGTTGAAAATCAAAGAAGCGTGCTACATCGCGGCGGAAGGATTTGAAACCGAGGAAATCCTGCATGGTCCGTTTTCGGAGACGGATTCGCGCGGGTCATTGCTTGGATTATTCACAGGCGGCCCTACAGACCAGCGCGGGCGGCAGATTCTGCGCGCCGCAGGAGAATTGAAAATGCCGCGTGCTTCGATTACAACGCCGTCAGCAAATCACGATTTGTCCGCGGAGCAAATTCTGCAGGTCCCGGAAGCCCCGGAGTGGCTGGCAGCGTTCGTGCACCTGATTCCGCTGCAGTTGCTCACCTACTTTCTGGCGCTGGAGCGCGGCGTCAGCCCCGATACCGGCCGCATGGAACAACCCGCGCACGCGGCGGCGAGCAAACACTACAAATACTGAGCGGAGCCGCCGGGCTTTCGCCTGTCCGCGCGAACAGGAGTTCCTAATCGAGAACATTACGCCGCATCACCGCAAAGCCGCGCGGACAGCCCGCGTAGAATTGCACTCAGAAACACCCTGGGGTGCACTATGAAACGAAGTGTCCTGGTTCTGACGGTGCTCGGGTCGCTGGCGATGTTGATGTCGCTGACCTTTGGCGCGGTGGCGGCTCGAGCGCAATTCTCGAGAGGCTTGGGAACGCTCGCAGGAACGGTGCTCGACGCGCATGGCAAGCCGGTGGCCGAAGCGAGCGTGACGATTCAGACTTCCGATGGACTAAAACCGCACGCCACGCATACCGATTCCAACGGGCACTACGAATTTGCGCGGTACGATGCAGGGCAATACGATGTTCGGGCGTACGCGAAGGGCCAATTCTCCGATTGGAGTAAGCACATTGTGATCCGTCCGAAGAAAACGACGGACGTGACGCTGCGCATGCCGCCCGAAAGCACGGAGAAGGTAACCGTCACGAGCAATCCGTAAGACGCCGCCAGATTTTGCGCCCGCATGGCGGCGGCGCCGTCGGAGGTTCACCTCCAAATCCTCGAAATTGATTTACTCCCACGGAACGCGCTGGCACGGTAGGTGTCCGCTCTGTCCCGAACTGCACGCAACAGAGCGGCCTCTAGGAAACCCAATTCAAACCAGCGGTGCGGATTTTCGCCGACAAGGTCTTGCGGGGCTGTGGCGGTGCATTCATTATGTGACATGGCACGCTCAGACAACGCGCCGCTGTGGGGCGCGGACGATCAGTACGACCGGCTGGAAGAGCTGGCCGCAGGCACTGGCGATGACGCTAAGGAAATTCCTTTGCGGCGCGACGTGCGTTCGCTGGGAATGCTGCTGGGAAAAGTACTGGTGGAGCAGGCGGGCGAGCCTTTGCTGGAAATTGTGGAGCAACTCCGCCGCCTGTTGATTCAGCAGCGCGAGCAATTGCCCGTTGCCGCAGCGGCAAGTGATTCATCCTCAACCGAAAATACGCTCTTGGCGGAAGCGCGCGAGAAGATCGCGCGGCTGAAAGTGGAAGACGCCTATCGGGTGACCAAAGCGTTCGCGATTTATTTCGAACTGACCAACCTGGCGGAAACCAACCATCGCAAGCGGCGGCGGCGCGCGGCCAAACTGCATAGCGAACAACCGGCGCTGGCGGGGTCGTTTCGCGGAACTCTGCTGCGCATGCGCGCTGCGGGAATTTCCGCTGACGACGCCCTGGCTGCTTTGCGCAAGGTGCGCATCGTACCGGTGTTCACGGCACATCCGACGGAAGTGGCCCGGCGCACCGTGCTGCTGAAAAGGCGGCGCATCGCGCAATACCTGGAACATCTGGACCGGCTGCCTTTGACGGCAGCCGATGCCGCGGAATACGAATCGTTGATCCTGGCGGAAATCACATCGCTGTGGCAGACGGATGAAGTGCGCATGAAAAAGCCCGGGGTGATTGACGAAGTGCGCATGGGTCTGGATTTTTATCCAATGACGCTTTTTGAAACGCTGCCGCGACTGTATGCCGAGCTTGCCGAATCTTTTGCGGAAGTTTACGGCGGCGCGCTGAATCATGATGAGCTTCCCGAGTTGCTGCATTTCGGTTCGTGGATTGGCGGCGATCGCGACGGGAACCCGCTGATCAAGCCGGATTCCACGGCGGATGCACTGGCGCTTGCACGGAACGTCATACTTGAGCATTACAGCCTGGAGATCCAGCGGCTGATTGACGAGCTCAGCTCTTCGCTTCGCCAAACAGGCGCTTCGGCGGAGCTGCGATCCGCGGTGGAAGCGTATGAAGCGAGAATGGGCGCGGAGCCGTCGCGCGGAAAATGGATTTCAGAGCCGGAACTCAACCGGCACTTTCTGGATTTTGTGCGGATTCGCACGCGGCTCACGCGCGAGGAGCCGCAGAACGCCAATGCCTACGCGGCTGCGCAGGAACTGGAGCGCGATCTCTTGCTGTTGCGCTCGAGCCTGATCGCAAACCGCGGGCAACGGCTGGCCGAGCTGCTGATTGATCCGTTGTTGCGCAAGCTGCGAACTTTCGGTTTTCATCTGCACACGCTGGATATTCGCCAGCACGCGCAGGTACATGCAAAGGCTCTGGCTGAGCTAAAGGCTGTCGGCATTTCCGATGCCGCGAGTATGGCGAGCGCGCGAAAGGAAGTCCGGGCGGCGATGTCCGCCCAGACAACAGAGCTGTTGGAAACGCTGCGCACGATCGCGCGATTGAAGACGCAATACGCGCCGGAGGCGATTCGCGCTTACGTGATCAGCGGAACAGAATCAGAGCGCGACGTCTTCGCATTGCTGCGCCTGGCGGAAATCAGCGGCGTGAATGTAGCGGGCTCCAGGAGCGATCCCGGGCTTCTCCCCGTTCCATTGTTCGAATCAATTGAGTCGCTACGCGCCGCTGCGGAAACGATGCGGCGTGTGTGGATGGCTCCGGATTATCAGCGCCTGCTCGATTCGTGGGGGCGGGGCCAGGAAGTAATGCTCGGCTATTCAGATTCGAATAAAGATGGCGGGATGCTGACCAGCACCTGGGAATTACACCAAGCGCATCGCGCACTGCACTCCGTTGCGCGCGAATGCGGCGTGAAGCTGCGGCTTTTTCATGGGCGCGGCGGCACGGTAGGACGCGGCGGCGGCCCCACACATCGCGCCATTCTGGCGCAACCTGTGGGAGATTTCTCCGGCGAAATGCGCCTCACCGAACAGGGCGAAGTGTTGAACTGGAAGTATTCCGATCCGGTGCTGGCCGAATGGAACCTGGAATTGATGATTGCGGCGTCGCTCGAAGCGCTGACGCGCCCGGATGGTCCGGTGGCGGGCGCGGACCGGCAGTGGGACGATGCGATGGAGGAAATTTCGCAGGATGCCTACGCGTATTACCGGCGGCACATCGCGGAAAACGCCGACGTGCTGGAATATTTCGAGCAGGCCACGCCGGTAAACGAGCTTGAACATGCGCGCATGGGTTCGCGGCCGGCGCGCCGCACGGAAAGCCGGCGCCTGGAAGATTTGCGCGCGATTCCCTGGGTTTTTGGGTGGATGCAAAGCCGCCACGCGGTGCCGGCATGGTTTGGAGTGGGCTACGCGTTGCATCGATTCGCGGCGAAAGGACCCGAACAGCAGAAACGCTTACAAGAAATGATGCGCCACTTCACCCTATTTTCGGATCTCGTACGCAACGTGGAACTCGCCATGGCTAAAGCGGACCTGAACATCGCGCACCTCTACGCCAACGCGCTGGTGCGGGATGGAGGCCTGCGCGAAAGAATTTTCGGGATATTGGCGGAGGAGTTCGAACGAACGCGGCAGATGTTGCTCGATGTTACCGGCCAGAGCGGACTGCTGGAAGCAAACTCGGTCCTTTCGCAATCCATTCGACTGCGCAATCCATACGTGGATCCGATGAGCTTGATTCAGGTGGAGCTGCTGCGCCGAAAACGTGCCGGGGCGCCGAGCGAGGATCTGAACTATGCGCTGGGTGCCACGATCAATGGCATCGCCGCAGGTTTGCATAATACTGGTTGACGCGGGACTGCGGGCAAGCGCCGCCAGATCGCTGCGAGTCGATCCTGAGGCCATGCTCGTAGAGGCGGCGTGGCTGGGCGCTTAGCAATCCGCTAAGTCCTTATTTTACAGGTTATTAGGACTGCGCTCGGGTCCCGTAGTTTACCTAGTACCAAAACCCCCGTACTGAAATTTTTGAACCGGCAGCGCCATTGGTTCTGTTTGAGCTAATGGCGAAAATGGATGTGCGGGTTGGAAGCTGCGATTGCGGGGACGACGGTTCCACAAAAAAAGGAGCCGGGGCATCTATCCAACCCGTCCAAACCCTCCTGCCGACGTCCCTTCCACAAAATTCCGTCGGCGGACAGGGTGCTGCTTGACTCCCGCCTTTCTCGAATCCACTCGGCCATAATTCCAGCACAGAGTTTCGGCATCTTTTGGCAGCTTGCATGCCTCTCATAAATTGGGACGGTGCGTAAGTGTCGCTTCGTGGCACGGCATAGCCAGGGAGATAGGACAGATGACGGTCAAAACAGGCAGGCACGCAAAACGAGCGCTAGCCATTTTTTTCGCGGCATTTCTCGCGATCCCGGCGCCGGTCAATGGTGCTGACCTGCAGCCGCAAGCGGCACAAGCATACGATCGTTACATTGAGCTGACGTCAGCCCAAGTGACCGCCGAGCTGGCGCAGAGCGGACCGTATCTGTGGGTCGAGCGCCTGCCACCCGAGCAGCGAGCCGCGGACGAGGGGCAACTGCGCAACGGGCAATTGCTGATCGAGCGCTTGGAAACGCTGGATTCCGGAAAGCCGATTCCTGTGCCGGGCGGAATTATTCACCACTGGATCGGCACCATGTTTGTGCCGGGGGCGACACTGACGCAGACGCTCTCGTTCATGGAGGACTATGATCACAAAACGGAATACTTCAAGCCGGACATCGTGCTCTCGAAAATTCTGCAGCATCAGGGCGACGATTATTTCGTTCAGCTGCGTTTCTACAAGAAAAAAATCATCACCACGGTGATCGATACGGACCAGGAAATTCACTACCACGTGGTGGATGCGACTCACGCCTACAGCCGTTCGCGAACCAGGCGCGTGCAGGAAGTGGAGAACGCCGGAAGGCCCGACGAAAAGCTGGAAGCGCAAGGGCACGACCGGGGATTTATGTGGCGCATGAATACTTACTGGCGCTTCGAAGAAAAGGACGGCGGAACTTACGTCGAGTGCCAGGCCATTTCGTTGACGCGCGATATTCCCACGGGGCTCGGCTGGATGGTCGGATCGTTTGTGACCAGCGTGCCGCGTGAATCGCTGACGTTCACCCTGACCACTGCTCGCGCAGCCTTGCAGCGACGCATCGCGATTCAGCCCGCGAAATAAAACCACGCTTCGCCGGGAAATCCGCAGCAAACCACAGCACTAGAACGTGGTGGTAGCGAGGAAAATATCCTCGAACCCATTCGTGTCGCGCGAGACGAGATTGTTTGCGGTCGAAAAGAAACTGACCGTGTGACCGTCTGCGCTGATCGAAGGCACCAAACTCGAGCCATTTGCCGGAGAAATGCCAGTAACCGGAACTGCGCCGGTGTTGTTGGCGATGCTGGCAAGCACCACGCCGGTGGTGCAGGTGGGGATTACGCCGAGGCAGGTGTTGCGCACGAAGACGTTCTCGACCCCGTTCACGGTGCTACCGAGGTTCGAAGCAAATGATGCGAACGCGATCAACTGGCCAGAGGAGTTAGCGCTGGGGTGTTCGCTCAAGCCGTTAGCGGGCGTCACGCCGTCCGGCGTTGATACCAGCGTCGTAGAAGGCGTGCATTGAGCAATGACGATGGTGACACCCAGGCAGGTGTCGCGCACATAGATTTGCTGCGGTAGCGGCGGACCAATGCCCGCCACCAGGTTCGATGCCGTGGAAGCGAAGGCCACAAAACGGCCGTTCGCTATGGTGCTGGAGGTGCACGCGCTGCTGATGGTTGTGGTGACGCTGCCGCAAGCGGACAGTGCTGATTGCACACTGGGGCCGTCTGCGGGAGTAGTGCCGTCCGGAGTGGAAATCAGCGTCGTGACTCCGACGCAGGTGTTGGTGGTGCTGGTGATCGTGGTGATGCAGGTGCCACGCTCGAAGATCTCGGATTGGGCGCTCGGGTTCGGCGCCGTAGATCCGAGGTTCGATGCGGTGGAGGTGAAGGAGACGAAAAGTCCGTCCTCGGAAATGGAAGGGTTGAAGCTGTCCCCGTTGCCGAACGTGACGCCGTCCGGAGTAGAAACCAGGTAAGTCGTCGGTACGCAGGTGTTCGTCTGATTGGTTGTGACGATCGTCGCGATGCTGCAGGTATTGCGGATGTAAACCTGCGGGGTGACGCCGTCTGCCGTGATGTCGGAGACCAGATTGGTCGCGAGCGAAACGAACGCGACGTATTGGCCGTCCGGGCTGATCACGGGATTGTAGCTGGGGCCGTTTCCGGCGGTCTGGCCGTCGGCGGAAATGGAGACGAGCTGCGTATCGTAATTGGAGCTCGGCGTAATCGTGCACGGGGTGGTCGAAGTGGGCATGCAAACCGGGCGCCAGTACACTTGAGTTATGCCGGTCTGCACCGGGACGGTGCTGACGAGGTTTGTCGCCAGAGACGTGAAGGCCGCGTGCGCTCCACCGGAATCCACCGTCGGCTCGGAACTCGGGCCGTTGGCGGCGTTGCCGTTGGGGTCTGAGCTCACCAGGGCGGTTACGGGCACGCAGCTGGCTAGCGCCAAGCAGGTGTTCCGGACGTAGACATCGGAATTGGTGTCCAGATCCGTCAGCACCAAATTATGCGAGACGGAGGCGAATGCCACGTATTGGCCGGAGCTGCTGGTGGAAGGACCGGAAGTTGTGGTCGTAAGCCCGAGAGCGCCGCTTGCGCAGTTAGCCGCACCTCCGCAAATGCCGTTGATTGCCTGGGAACCATCGGCAGCGAGATCCACCAGCACCGGCAATCCGAGCAAATGCGTGGGATTGATGGAATAAGTGAGGATATTGGAAATGCCGCCGCCGGGCGGCTTGTTCACGACCTGTATTTGATTGACGCCCGCTTTCACCAGATCTCCGGCTGTGAGGGCAACCGACGCCGCAGTGCTGCCGCCGATCGAAGTGGTTACCGACTGGCCGTTCATCGTGACGTAAGAATATTGATTCAGAAAGCCGGTGCCGGTGAGGGACAGGTTCGCGGTCGTGGCCCCAGCCAAGGCGCTGGTCGGCGCGATCGCAGATATCGACGGGACAGCAGTAATTACATTCAACGAGACCGGCGTCGAACCGCCGCCGCCTGGCTGAGGGTTCACAACCTTGATTGAAACAGGGCCAGGAGTGAGAAGGTCCGAGGAATCCAAGTCCACTTGCAGCGCCGTGGAACTGAAGTACGTGGTGTCGCGGCTGGAATTGTTCACGTAGACAGTGGACTGCGAGACAAAGTTCTTTCCAGTCAAGTTCAGCACCAGCCCTGCCGCGCCAGCAATCGCGGTGCTGGGATTCATCGAAGTAACTGTAGGCGCATTACTGGCCACGGGCAAAATCGTGAAGATCGTGGCCGGTGGCGGCGCCTGGTTTTGCGGAGGATAGGTCCCGCCGCCCGGCTGCGGCGTGGTGATATTGATGTAAAGTGTGTTGGGATTCTGCAGCAGGCCGGCCGGCAAGGTGACGATCATTTGATTCGTGCCGATATATTGATTGATCGCCAGCGCTGAGGCGGAGCCGCCCGGAGAAAGCGAATATCCCGGTTGGCTCTGTTGAATCAAGTTATTGCCCCGGACGGTGAGGTAGGCCTGAGGGCTGCCCGCGGAAATCGAGGTTGCACAGTTTGCGTTGCTCGTCGTTTGAGAAGGGCAAATACCGACGAAAGTGATGGTCGGCGCAGGATAATTGATTTGCTCCGTACACGCCGCCATTGCGACCATCGAAAATAGCAGTAGCCAAAAAGCCGGACGAAATTGTTGCCGCAAAATGCTCACTCCTGTGCCTGTAGGTCGGGCCCCGTAAGGTAAGCGCAATCCTAGAGACTACTAAAGATGGCCCCGAGGGGCAATCAGGATGCCTGCCCTGCGGACGATTGTCCAGTGGGGGAAGCCGCCGCACGGGGCGTTTGCTAGGTGAGTGCGAGGGCGTTGGCGGACGGAATGCTGAAGCTTGTCTGGTCAAGGCACGTGTAATCTTGCATTCATGAGGATCGGGCACGGTTCTATGTTCTACTGTGCGCTCCGGGGGAGCACGCTTCTCCGGCTGCTACTCCTCGGGCTGATGCGTCGATTCACCCTCCAAACTGGGTTCGCTATAGTCAGTGCGCTAGTGGTGTCTGTTGCGGTTCCTCGCGGCACGTTCGCTCAGGACGTAGCGCCCAATGAATTCGCGACGCAAACAATCGCCCACGATACGCCGGACAATAACAGCAAAGCGCAGCAAACCAGCGATAGCAGCAGCGCTGGCGACGCCAACTCCGATTCCGGCGATACGCTGACGCTGTTCCCTCATTCGGAAACGAGCCGCTATTGGATCTCGGGTCAAGCTAATGTCGTCATGCAGTGGCATCCGCGGTTCGCAGCCCCTTACACGGGACCCAATAGCCTGACGCCGTGGCCGCAGAGCGCTACGACCCATATTCTGACGCTTTATACCGGCTTCGAACTCACGCACACAACGGAGGTATTCGCCGACGCGGAATATGCTACTGGTGGCGGCATCGGAACCGCGCTTGGCCTCGCCGGTTACACCAACTTGGATTCTGTGCGAACAGTTTCTGGCGTGGCGCTGTCAAGAGCGCCTTATCTTGCCCGACTTATGCTGCGGCAGATCATCCCACTCAGCCACGAGCGCGTCGAAGTGGAGCGCGACCAGTTTCATCTCGCCACTTCTCTACCGGCGCGGCGGATCGAGTTGCGCGTCGGAAAGTTCGACGTGGTCGATTTCTTCGATCTGAACACCTGGGGCACGGACAGCCATCTGCAATTCCTCAACTGGACGGTGGACAACGATGGGGCGTACGACTACGCGGCGAATACGCGCGGGTATACCGACGGGGCGATTTTGGAATACGACGATCACTGGTTTAGCGCACGCTTCGGCGTGGTGATGATGCCCAAAGTAGCCAACGGGATTAATCTCGACGCGGACATTGCGCGGGCGCGCGGCGAAAATCTGGAGTTCGATGCTGCGGGCAATCGGCTGCTGCATCGCGCCGGAGTCGTACGCCTTCTGAGTTACCTGAATATCGCCAATATGGGGAGCTACGAAGAAGCTGACAAAATTTTCCTCGATGGGGTGGGAACGGCGCCGAATATCATCGCTACCCGGAGACAGGGCCGTCACAAGTACGGCTTCGACTTAAACGCCGAACAGGAGCTCCCCGCAAACCTAGGCGTCTTCGGACGCCTGGGATGGAGCGACGGCCGCAACGAATCCTTTGCGTACACGGAAGTAGACCGCACCGCCGAGGTGGGGATTTTTGCGAAAGGCGATCAATGGCAGCGCAAGGACGATCGCGCAGGCGCGGCCTTTGTGGTCAACCAGATTGTCGCCGCTCACCAGCAGTACCTGGGGGATGGCGGCGTGGGATTTTTGCTGGGTGATGGCGCGCTTACACCCGGCTCGGAAAAAATCGTCGAAGGGTTTTACACCGCTCATGTGTGGCGCGGCTTCTTCGCGGCCTTCGATCTTCAACACATCAATAATCCTGGATATAACAAGGCGCGCGGTCCCGTACTTGTTCCCGGTGTGCGTCTTCACGTCGAGTTTTGAGCTCGCGGCGCAAGGCCGGTTCGGGGCAACAGATTGTGGAAAGCAACGGAACGGTTTAAGCTGCGCCGCGCGGCGTGGGGTGATGGTTCTGTACGAGCGAGCCGCAGGGAGATTTATATGTCACTGTTGAGATTTTCGGTTCTCGCTGCATTTCTGCTGAGCTGCGCCGCGTTTCCTCTTCGCGCGCAAGACGATTCCAAAAAGCCGAGCGCGGCTGCACCGGCGGAACCCCAAGCCGCAACGCCGCAGCCAGCCGCGAAACCTGCTGATGTGGCTGCGCCGGACGCAATCTTGGCTGCGACCTACGATGTGATTTCCGGTCCCGCCGGGCAACAGCGCGATTGGGATCGCTTCCGCTCGCTGTTTGTGCCCGGCGCGCGATTAATCCCGGTAGTCGCGAAGAAAACCGGAAGCGGCTACGAGACACGCATGATTACGCCGGATGAATACGCCAAGTTCGCCGACACCTATTTCCAGAAGAATGGTTTTGCCGAGCGGGAAATTTCGCAGAAGGCCGAGCGCTACGGCAATATCATGCAGATTTTCAGCACCTACGAATCGCGGCACGATCCGAAGGACGCGCAGCCCTTCGCGCGTGGGATCAATAGTTTTCAGCTTTTCTACGACGGCACGCGCTGGTGGGTAGTGACGATTTACTGGCTGGAAGAAACTCCGGAAAATCCTCTACCCAAGCAATTTCTGCCGCCCGCGAAATAGCGCGCGTTATTTCGGCTGCGACGGGCTGGTCGGCGACGGCGTTACGGGAGCCGGTGCCAGAGCGGGCGGCGCACTCGCTGCAGAAGAGACCGCCTCCGCCGGTGCCGCGGCAGGCAACAAGCTTCTTAGCACATCGGGTGGAAGCTTATCGGCGCTGGCCATGAGCGCCGAGACTTGCCACATTTGCTGATCGGTGAGCGCTTTCTGAAATCCCGGCATGCCCGTCAGGCGTATGCCGTTCTTCACTTTCCAGTACGTGACTCCCACCGGATCATCCGTAACAGTTTCTTTGGAGGTGAAAAGCTGGGGTGCGTGAGGGAACATTCCTTGCGAGGCGGCGGACGGCGCCTGGAGCGGCAAGCCATGGCAGAAAGCGCAATTCGTTCGGTACACTTCGGCGCCCGCGGCGAGATCACCTGCGGCGAATGTGGAAAGGTCGCGGTCCTGCGCCTCCTTCTTGATGCGCGCATGCAACGCGCCCCTGGCGATGAATTTTTCAAATGGCATGGGCGCGTCGGATGCAGCCGCCGGGGATTGCCCCGTCTCCACATAAAAAAAGATCGCGATCGGGACAATCAATATTCCTAGAATCAGTCCTACCAGAAAGCCTTTCATTGGGGTTCCTTTCCTTCGCTCCAAGCGACGCGGAGACGGATACGGAAGAAGTGCCACAGACTGAATAGCACAGCCACGAGCCAGTTGCCACGAGTTTTGCCTGGCGCAAAAAACGCGCTTGCGGCGGCTGGTGCGATGCGAGATGAATACGGATGCTGCCGGGAGGTTTTTCATGTATCAAAGCGATTTGCTGAAGGGCCGCACAATCTTGATTACAGGCGGCGGCACGGGGCTAGGACGTTCGATGGCGCTGCGCTTTGCAGAACTGGGGGCGAATATTTTTCTAGTGGCGCGGCGGGAAGATCCGCTGAAAGAAACCGCCGAGGCGATTCGCGCCAAAGGCGCGCGCGCCGCTTACGCTTCCGCGGACATTCGCGATTTCAACGCGGTGGAAAAGGCCGTGGAGGCGGCCGAGAAAGAATTTGGGCGCGTGGATACGCTGGTAAATAATGCCGCGGGAAATTTTATCGCGCGCACCGAAAAGCTTTCGCCGAATGCGTTCAACGCTGTGGTCGGAATCGTGTTGCAGGGCACATTTTTCTGCACTCTAGCACTGGGCAAGAAATGGATCGCCGCGAAGCAGCCGGGTCACGTGCTGAATATCGTAACGACGTATGCCGCGGCGAACTGTGGCTCTGGATTTGTGGTGCCGTCGGCATGCGCCAAGGCTGGCGTGCTGGCGCTGACGCGCTCGCTGGCGGTTGAATGGGCGCGTCATCATATCCGGCTGAACGCCATCGCGCCCGGACCATTTCCCACCGAGGGCGCGTGGTCGCGCTTGCTGCCTTCCAAGGAACTGGAAGAGCGCGCGAAGAAGCATCACCCCATGGGCCGTTTCGGACGCCACGACGAACTCGCGAATCTTGCCGTTTATTTATTGAGCGAACAGGCGGAATACGTGAACGGCGAATGCGTGGTGATTGACGGCGGCCTGTGGCTGCGCGGCGCGGGCGAATTCAACGACTTCCTCGATCTGCCGGATGCCGCCTGGGACATGCTCGAATCAGCGCGCAAGAAATAGCGTGTCGCTGCTGGCGCGCGTGACGTTACGGCGCAGTTTGCGTGGGATAAACGTTGGTTGCAGCCGGATCGATCTCAAACCGCAGCACCCAATCGCTGGGCACGTTGTGGCCATCCATTTTGGGCGGCGTAAATAACCAAAGCTTTGCGGCTTCGAGCGTGCGGTCTGCGAAGTATTGGCTGGGCCCGGGAGCTTCGAACGCTGCTTCCGTCACGCGGCCGGATTCATCCACGTGAACTCGAACGTTGATCCGCACTTTTCCGCGGATCGTGTCGCGCGCTCTTTGCGAAGCATCCGGCAGAAATTGCTTAACAACCTTTCCATGCACCACGCCGCTGCTCGATGCTGTTGTCGGCGTCGGCTGCGCCGGAGCGTCAGACTTGGGTCGCATCGGCGCGGACGGCAGAACCGGAGCGTTCGCGGCAGCGCTCTTCGGACTCGGCTGTTCGGCGGAACGCTTGGTGGGCTGCGACACGGCTGGCTGCGCAATGGGTGGTGTCGGCTTCGCGACCGACGTTGCCGCTTCGGCTAGCACAGGCTTCTTCTCTGGCCTTGGCTGAATCTTTGGCTGAGCCGCCGGCTGCACAACTGTCGGCGTGGTTGTTACCGCACGCGCGGGGTCGGTTTGCGACGGGTGATGGAAAATTCGCACTGCCGCTAGAATCGCCAGAAATGCCAGTCCGATCGGTGCGGCCGTGCCAACGAAGCGCCTTTGTGCCAAGGAATATTCGACGCCGCGGGTTGTCTTTTTCGGCGGCGTGGGCGCATTAGGCAGCAGCCGGGCGGCAATATCCGCAACGCTCCACCGCAATTGCGGGTCGCGGCGCAGACAATGGCGCGCCAGATCTAGAAACTCTGCCGGCAAGTTGGATGGCAGTGCCGGCTCCGCTTGATTGGTTCGCTCCCACACGGGCAGGCGTTGGGTTAACGCCTCGCAAAGCGTCATGCCCAGCGACCAGACGTCGCCCGCCGGTGAGATTCTGCCACCGGCCGCTTCGGGTGGGTCGTAGGCTCCGGGCTTTCCCACGCTTCCGCTGAATTCACCGATACGGCAGAGCCCATCGCTGGAAATTTTCAGCAGATCATTTTCCGCCATGACGTTCGAGGGTTTGATGCGGCAATGAACGAAACCTTTGGCGTGCACGTACGCAAGCGCGTCAACCACGGGGCCCAGAATCGCGCGCGCTTCGTCCGGCGCAAGCGGTCTGCGCGCAATCACCGACGAGAGATTTTCCTCAGCGTACTCCATCACTACGTAGAGAATCGGGGAGCCGTCCAGTTCACCGCGCCCCATATCCAGCAGGCGGATCATGTGAGGGTGAGCAAGTTTCGCGGCGTGCCGCCAGCGCGCGAGCAATCCTTCTGCTTCAGGGGAATCTGCCGGAACCAGTTTGATCGCGGCTTTGCGAACGTCGGGAGCGTTGTAGTCCGTCAGAAACACGGAGCTGGCATCGTCTCCGCCGACGAACTCGCCCAGCCGAAATTTTCCATCAATGACTTGGCCCATTCGTCTTGTCGCGGCCTCGGTCATCTGAACCCCCTTGCACATCCACGAGCGCTGGCGAATTACATCGCGCCGAAAACGCTCGTCCCCATGCGAATCGAAAAGTGTGGTGCGTGATGTCGGACTCGGGCGCTGCGTCTTCCGGCGTGCTATCGCCAGGAGAGTGGGCGCTCGTCCGCAGGGCTGCGGTGTACCAGGCTGGGTAGGTCCCGGTCGCAAAGGATGGTTTTACCAGGTTCGCCACCCTTCTTATGCGCCATTTTGCATCATTCCGGCACAGCCGGCGCCAGAAAGTAATTCCGTGTTGCTTAATCGCACCCCTGTCGTCTGGCTGGCTGCTTTTCCGCGTTTTCGCCTACCCGATTTATCTATCGATAGCATATTGACGTACGATATTCATATCGATATCATTGCAGTATGTCTACGCCACCTAAGATCCTAAAAACAAGGGTCAAGGTCTCGCCAAAATTTCAAATTGTGGTTCCCAAGGCCATTCGCGAAGAAATGAAGCTCGAGCCGGGGCAGGAGCTCTTCATGTATCTCTATGAGGGGAAACTACAGGTTGACACGCTGCGCCCCGTGACCGAGCTTCGCGGGATCGCCAAGGGCATGAAATGGAGAGACGATTATCGTGACCGGAACGACCGTTTCTGAGCTCTGGCTGATCGATTCTTCGGCCTGGCTGGAGTACTTGACCCAAGATGTGGATGCTGCAAAGTTCGCTCCCTACATCGAAAGCGATGTGCCGACCCTCGTTCCGACGATCGTCCTGTACGAAGTCGTCAAAGTACTGATGCGGGAGCGCGGCAAGATGGTAGCCGACCGCTTCATTTCTGAGGTGCTTCGGCGCGTCGTCGAACCGCTAGAGGAAGGTCTGGCGCTCGCGGCGGCTCACATCAGCAATGAGACGAAACTCGCGATGGCCGACGCAATCATTTACGCAACTGCACAAGCCCGTCAGGCTCAACTGGTGACCGGTAACACTGCATTCCGTGGCTTGCCCGGCGTGATCATTCCCTGAAGCAGAGGAATCAGCGTTTTTCGGTGACGACGGACGCTCGATGGGTCGAGCTTGTATCGCTCATGGTTGAATTTTGGACCAGAAATCGGCAGAGGTGAGCACCGGGACGACTTCAAAATCTACCAGATCGTTCCAGTGATTGATCCAAGGCGCCAGCGATTCTGTTTTAGGCGCTTCCATAAGTTGGAAGCAACGCGCGCCTGCTGGATCCACCCAGCTTGCGTGATAAATCACGCCCTCGGGCAACCTACGACCGTCGCGCCGGAACCGCTCGCCGATAGCCTTCGCGTCGCCATCCTTAAATCGTTCGATGACCATTATCAGCATGAACGCGAGTGTAGCCGATTTCACAATCGTTGCAGCTTAACGGCGACGCGACCGCAGCCGGGCCACGATTCGCCGCCTTGACCGCGTCTGCGCTGGCCAGTAAGCTAGCTGTTTCCACAGGGGAAAATGACCAGGCATGAGCACTGACACCATTCAGATCACTTTGCCGGACGGCGCCACTCGCGAAGTGCAGCGCGGCACCACGGCTGCGGAAATTGCGCGCCAGATTTCGCCGCGCCTCGCGAAGGAAGCGCTCGTCGCGCGCGCCGACGGCGAGCTGGTGGACCTTTTGCGCCCGCTTGAGCATGACGCCAAAATTTCCATCCTCACCGCGAAAGATCCGGACTCGCTGCAAGTGTTTCGGCATTCCGCCGCGCATTTGCTCGCCGCCGCCGTGCTCGAACTTTATCCCGACGTGAAGCTCGGCATCGGTCCACCGATTGAAACCGGATTCTTCTACGAATTCGTGCGCAAGGAACCGTTCACCCAGGACGACCTGGAAAAAATCGAAGCCAAGATGCACGAGATTGCCGCGAAGGATTTTCCCAACGAGCGCAAGCTGATTCCCAAGCCCGAAGCCCTGGAGCTCTATCGCAAAAGCAATCAGGAATTCAAATGCGAGCTGGTGGAAGAAAAAGCCACCGAGCCGATGGTTTCCTTCTACACCACCGGAAAATTTATTGATTTCTGCCGCGGCCCGCACATTCCGTCGACTGGGCGCATCAAGGCTTTCAAGTTGATGAACGTCGCAGGCGCTTATTGGAAGGGCAAGGAAAGCAATCCGCAGATGCAGCGGATTTACGGCGCGTGTTTCATCGATCAAAAAGATCTCGACGAATATCTGCACAAACTCGAAGAAGCCAAGCGCCGCGACCATCGCCGCATCGGAAAGGAGCTTGGGCTATTCACGGTGAGCGATCAGGTGGGATCCGGCTTGCCGCTCTGGCTGCCGAAAGGCGCCACGATTCGACGGCTTCTCGAAGATTACATTCTGGAAAAGGAACGTCGCGCGGGATATCAGCATGTTTACACCCCGGATCTCGCGAAGGTGGACCTCTACGTCCGCTCAGGGCATTGGGCGCACTACCACGAAGATATGTTTCCGGCGATGGACATGGAAACCGAGCAGTTGGTGCTGCGGCCCATGAATTGTCCCCATCACATTCTCGTTTACGAATCCAAAAAACATAGCTACCGCGACCTGCCGGTCAGAATTGCTGAACTCGGGACGATGTACCGCTATGAGCGATCGGGCGTGCTCAGCGGGCTTAGTCGCGTCCGCGTCATGACTTTGAACGACGCGCACATTTTCTGCACCCCGGAGCAAATCAAGGAAGAATTTGCCGCGGTGATGCAGCTGGTCGAGCAGGCCTATCGCGATCTCGGCATCACGCAATACACCTACCGCCTCTCGCTGCGCGACAAAGCGCACACCGAAAAGTACGTGGACAACGATGCGATGTGGGATCTTGCCGAAGACATGCTGCGCGAAGCCATGAATGCGCTCAATCTTCCCTACACCGAGGCTCCCGGCGAGGCTGCGTTCTACGGTCCGAAGCTGGATATTCAACTGGCGGACGTGATGGGCCACCAGGAAACCTATTCTACGATTCAGATCGATTTCCATCTGCCGAATCAATTCGAACTGGGATACATCGGTGCGGACGGCCAAGTGCATCGCCCGGTAATGATTCACCGCGGCGTCATCAGCACCATGGAGCGCATGACTTCTTATCTTATTGAGCTGTACGCCGGCGCATTCCCGGTGTGGCTCGCGCCTGTGCAGGCTGTCGTGCTGCCCATCACTGAACGGCAGAACGAGTACGCACGAGGAGTTCTGAACAAGCTGCTGGATGCCGGGGTGCGCGTGGAACTGGACGATCGCAACGAGAAGCTGCAGGCGAAGATCCGCGATGCGCAGCTGCAGAAGGTTCCCTACATGCTGGTCATCGGAGGCAAGGAAGCCGAGGCTGGCACCGTCTCGGTACGCCATCGCTCGAAAGGCGACCTGGGCCCGCGGCCGCTCGAGCAATTCAGCGCGGACCTCCGCGCAGAAGTCGATTCAAAAGTAATTTCGTAGCCGGCTCGCCGCTGGATTTACGAATTTCCGTCGAGGGTTCTCTTCAGGTCGGGGCCCATGCGTTCCAGGATTGGTTCGCCGGGATCGTCGCCCACATACTGCTGCACCACATTGCCGTCCTTGCCGATCAATACGTAAGTAGGCAGCGCGCTGGCGCCATATTGCTTCATCATCTGGTGGTCTGAATCAATTCGCTGCGTCCAGTTCATTTGATTTTGCGAAACGAAACTCTGCCAGGCGCCTTCGTCCTCATCTTCGCTGATGCTGATGACTTCCACTTTGTCCGCGCCGTATACCGCTTGCAATTGTTTCAAGCCCGGCAACGCGTGACGGCAAGGACCGCACCACGTCGCCCAGAAATCCAGCAGCGTTACCTTGCCCCCGCTTGAGGAGCTTTGTCCCGCGAAACCAGGCGCTTTCTCGCCGGAACTGAGCGGCGCATGAGGCATATTGTCATCGTTGAATATCTTTACGGATTTCACTTGGCCGTTCTTTTTCTCGCGTGCCAGACGCGCCGCTTCACCGAGAGACATTGGCGCCGGATCCATCACCACCAGGTTGTAAGGCGAAGCGCCTTGCGTCGAGTGCGAAGGCCCGGCTGGCTGCGCAGAAGCATTCGAGGTCGCTGGCCCAACGGGTTGCGCTGCGTGCAGTTGGACATCCTGCGCCGCCGCCGAACTGGAAAACGCCAGCGTCAACGCCGCGACCGCGAGAAGTAAGGAATTAGCGCGCATGAATGCAGCCCTCCGAAGAAATCCCCGCACGCTTCAGTCTTAAGGATGGCGGCGCACAACCCAATAGTACGGGTGGTTAATTGTGCTCAAAGCACACTCACAAGCTTGTATATCCCCCAGTAAGAATATGTCTTGACACGAATATACGTATTGAGGCATATTCGGACTCGCCGTGATGGAAACCCTGCAAGCCCTGGCCGAGCCCAACCGTTTTCAAATCGTCGAACTCTTGCGCGAAGGGCCGCGGCCCGTCGGCGACCTGGTCCATCGCCTGGGTCTGCGCCAACCGCAAGTCTCGAAACACCTGCGGGTGCTCAGCGACGCAGGACTTGTGGACGTCCGCGTGGACGCGCAGCGCCGGATTTACGCGTTGCGTCCGGCGCCGTTGAAGGCGCTTGAAGTGTGGATCGAACGGTACCGGCGCATCTGGGAAGCCAATTTCGAGCGGCTCGATGGCGTGCTGGAAGAGCTGAAAGCAAAGGAGAAAAAACGTGGACGCACAAAGCGGTAGAGCGCCAATGAAAAATAGCGGAACACTGAAAGTAACCACGCCCAGCGATCGGGAAATCGCGATGACGCGCATTTTCGACGCGCCGCGGCACCTGGTGTTCGAGGCCTGGACCAAGCCGGAACTCGTGAAGCGCTGGTTGTACGGGCCGGATGACTGGCGCTTGGAGGTCTGCGAAATGGATCTGCGCGTGGGTGGAGCGGCGCGCTTTGTGTGGCGCCACAGCGACGGAAAGGCCAAGGACATGGGTATGAGCGGCGTCTTTCGCGAGATCGCGCCACCCGACCGGCTGGTCTTCACCGAGACATGGGATGATGACTGGACCGGCGGCGAAGCGCTGAACACGCTAAGCTTCACCGAGCACTCCGGCAAGACCACACTCACCCAGACCGTGCGCTATTCTTCGCGCGCCGCGCGAGACGGCGCCCTCAAAACCGGCATGGAACACGGTGCCGCGGTGAGCTATGATCGGCTCGCGGAGCTGCTGAAATCATGAAAATTCTAGTGTTGATCGCGCGCATTCTTCTGGGATTGGTCTTCTTTGCATTCGGGGTAATCGGCTTCCTGCCGTTCGTTCCCAAGGGGCCGATGCCGACCGGGCTGGCGGGCCAGTTCGTCACGGCATTGGTTCAGTCGCACTACGGCCTGGTGGTCGACGCGCTGCAAATCGTGGGCGGCGCGCTGCTGCTGGTGAACCGCTACGTTCCGCTGGGGCTCACAATTCTCGGGCCGATCATCGTAAATATTTTCTTGTATCACCTGCTGCTGTACCACATGGGTGTGGGTATAGCGGCCGTGGTTGCGATTTTGTGGGGGATCGTCGCGTTTTATCACCGGCAGGCCTTCTCCGGCTTGTTTGTGCAGAAGTCTCCGTAGCACTCCGAGCGAGCAGCGGCGTCCACGCTTCGCCGGTGAGCCTCATTCCCGCTTTCCGATGCGCCAACTTATCGCTATACTCCGCCGTCAAGAGCCGCGCAGCAGCGCGATGCAACGGGTACACGGATATGCCTGAAGCGAAAATGCGCACGCAGTTTGGCGACTTCCTGGCAAAAGCTGAAGTGGTGATTTACGCCGCCCTGGCCGTTTTACTTTTCGCAACGGCGCTCGCGACGATCGGCAATGCGGGAAAAATGCTCTGGCAGGCGCTGAGCCACTGGAGCATCGCGACGGACACGCTCGCGGTGTTGGATCAACTCCTGCTGGTGCTTATGTTGGTGGAAATTCTGCACACCGTGCGCATTTCCATTCACTCCCATGTTCTGGTAACCGAGCCGTTCCTAGTCGTGGGTCTGATCGCCTCGATTCGGCGCATGCTGGTGATTACTTTGGAGGCGGCCAGCCTCACAAGTGGGGGAATCTGGTCTAAGGACGGTGCCAGCATATTTCGCTCGAGCATGTACGAGCTCGGGTTGTTGGGCGTGCTCATCCTCATTCTGGTTTTCTCGATTACGCTTTTGCGCCGGTACGCTCCAACGGAAGAGTGATCGTTCAAGGCAGCTGCGCCTAAATCCTTTAAGTTTGCGCCTTATTCGCCCCAGAGAGCCCGCGTCGCTGCGCTAAATCCGTTGTTGCCGGGGAGTGCCAAACCCGTGCTATACTTTTTGGCCCGTCCCTCCTCGCGGACTTTTCGACCATGGGAGGTACGGCTAGCGGGCCGGAATTACACTTTCCAGGGCCCGGGAGGTGGGTTTATCGCAGAACGTGGTGGGACGCCTGGCCTGCGGGTCAACGAAAGAATTCGCGCTCGTGAAGTGCGCGTGGTGGACGAAGCTGGCAATCAGCTCGGCGTGATGACGCTGTTTGACGCCATGAAGGCCGCGCGCGATGCCGGCTTGGACGTGGTGGAAATCTCACCCAACGCCGTGCCGCCAGTCTGCAAATTGGTGGACTACGGCAAATTTCAGTACGAAGCGAGCAAGAAAGCGCACGAAGCCAAGAAGCATCAGAAGAGTTCGCACATCAAGGAAGTGAAGTTCCGGCCTTCGACGGCCGAGCACGATTTTCAGGTTCGCAAGAATCAGATCATCCGCTTCCTCAGTGAAGGTTACAAAGTAAAAGCCATGATTTTCCATCGCGGCCGCGAAATGGCGCACCAGGACGTGGGCCGCAAGAAGATGGACCGTTTGCTGAAGGAAATTATGGATCACGTGCAGGTGGAGTTCGGCCCGCGCATGGAAGCGAACATCCTGCTCGCATTGCTTGCGCCGAAAAAGGGCGCAGGCTCAACGCCGGCCGCACAACCCGCGCAGAAGAACGCCGAGGGCCAGGCCTAAGAAATTCAGTACAAGAGGAAATCGTGAAGAAGAACAAGAAAATGAAAGCCAAGACGCACCGCGGCGCCGCCAAGCGCTTCAAGATTACCTCCACCGGCAAAGTGATGCGCTGGCGATCGGGCAAGCGCCACCTGCTCGGCACCAAGAAGCCGCGCCGCATGCGCCGGCTTCTGAATAAAGTTCAGGTCAGCCCCGCGGACGTGAAGAATGTCCGCCTGGCATTGCCGTACGGCCTGTAGTCGAAGCTAGATTGTTTCCCAGCCGGGCAGGGCGTAACGGGTGCCTGCCAGCCGGATGTTCCGCCCGCCTTCAGAAATGACGGCCAGTGGTGGAGCGAATGCAGTCCCACGAGACAAACCCGTCCTGCTACTCGTGCATTTTCGCGAGCGGCTGGGCCGCGTTTGTCTCCTCACTTGAATTGAATTTGCCAGCGCTTTCGAAATGCGCCACAGGAGAAAAGAACCATGCCTCGAGTTAAACGTGGGACCAAACGCCGCGCCCGCCGCAAAAAACTGCTGAAGCACGCCAAGGGATTTTTCCTTACCAAGGGAAAGCTGTACCGCTCGGCGAAAGAAGCGGTGAACCGCTCGCTGCGCTATACCTATCGCGACCGCCGCGTGCGCAAGCGCGATTACCGCGCGCTGTGGATTCAGCGCATCGGCGCCGCCGCGCGCAATAACGGCACCACCTACAGCCAATTGATTCACGCGCTGAAGGCCGGGGGGATCGATCTGGACCGCAAGATCCTGGCGGACATGGCCGTGCACGATGCCGATGGATTTGCGTCGCTGGTCGGGTCGGTGAAGCAGCATTTCCCGAAGCCGGGCGGCGTGCAAACCGCGAGGCCCGCGGTTGTTCGCCACCACGAAGAAGGATAATTTCCGGCAATACGTGTAAGAAGGGCGCCGGAGGCGATTTCACGTAGCGCCGGCGTCTCGCCGGCAGAATTGCGTTCACTATGACGACGAACGATCCGACAAAGCTAACGCTCGCTCAGCTTGGCGCCGACTCGCCTGACAAGGTTACGACTCTGTTCAGCGAGTTGCGCTCCGCATTCGATCGCGACGCGGCTCAAGACATTGATTCGATTGACCTCGGCGTCACGCGGGTGAAGTGGCTGGGCCGCAAGTCGGGGATTATTTCTGAGATTACCGAGAACTGGCTGAAGCCTGCATCGAAAGAGGTCAAGCCCGCTGTAGGCCAAAGCCTCAACGCGTTGAAGTCTCACATCGAAGCACGAATCGCTGCGCTCGGCGCTGCGAAAGAAGCGGCGGGAGAACGAAGCGCCGCTGCCCGCGATAAAATTGATCTCTCGCTCCCCGGCATCGAGCGCGTCATCGGCACGCGCCACCTGATCCGCCAAACCTACGACGAACTTCTGCGCATCTTCACTGCGATTGGCTTCAGCGTCGTTGCCGGCCCCGAAATCGAAACGCCCTACTACAATTTCGAGGCACTCAACATTCCCGAGCACCATCCCGCACGCGACAATATGGACACTTTCTATATTGCGGGCGCGCGCGGCGGACATTTGCTGCGCACGCACACTTCGCCGATGCAGATTCGCACCATGGAAAAGCAGAAGCCGCCGGTGCGCATCGTCGTACCGGGCAAGGTCTATCGCCGCGATAATCCCGACGCGACGCACGGCTACATGTTCCATCAGATCGAAGGCCTGGCCGTCGATACGGACATCACTTTCTGCGATTTCAAAGGCACCGTGGATTATTTCGCGCGCGAATTTCTGGGCCCCAAGACAAAAACGCGCCTGCGGCCCAGCTATTTTCCGTTCACCGAACCTTCCGCCGAAGTGGACGCCACCTGCCACGTTTGCGGCGGCTCCGGCTGCCGCGTGTGCAAGCAATCCGGTTGGATCGAGCTGTTCGGCGCGGGTATGGTGAATCCTGCCGTGTACGGCTTCGTCGGTTACGATGCGGAAAAATATTCAGGCTTTGCGTTCGGCATGGGCGTGGATCGGCTGGCGATGATGAAGTACGGCGTGACGGAAGTGCCGCTTCTGTTTCAGAACGATGTGCGTTTTCTGAAACAATTTCCCTGACGAAGTTGAAGTTGCAGAGGCGCGGCTTGGCGGCGTGCTCGTACTTTGAACGTCTAAACTCGGCGAAAAAATGAAGGTCGTCTACAACTGGCTGAAAGAATTCGTGGACGTCACGGCGTCGCCCGCCGATCTGCGCGCGCGGCTTTCGCTCGCGGGCGTGGCCGTGGATTCCATCGACGAAACTACGGCGGGTCCGGTGCTCGATGCAGAAGTAACCGCGAATCGTCCGGATTGCCTGGGCCACCTGGGCATCGCGCGCGAAGTGGCGGCGATTTATCGGCTGCCATTGAAGCCGCTGCACCCCAAGCTCAAAGAATCCGTGGAAAAGGTGGCCGATGCGGCGCGCGTGGAAATTGCGGCGCCCGATCTTTGCGGGCGATTCACCGCGCGCGTGCTGCGCGGTGTGAAAGTGCAACCCTCACCTGATTGGCTGCGCCAGGGCCTCGAAGCGATCGGCGAAAAATCCATCAATAACATCGTGGATGTGACGAACTACGTGATGTTCGAGCTGGGCCACCCGCTGCACGCTTTCGATTTCGATAAATTGCAGGAGCATCGCATTGTGGTGCGTCGCGCGAAACCAGGAGAGAAAATCCGTACGCTCGATGGCGCCGAACGCACGCTGACGAAAGACATGTGCGTGGTGGCAGACGCCGCGCGCGCCGTGGGCATCGGCGGCGTGATGGGCGGCGCGGAAACCGAAATCAGTTTCAGCACGCGCAGCGTGCTGATCGAGTGCGCCTGGTTCGATCCCATTTCCGTTCGCCGCGCTTCCAAGGCTCTGGGTCTGCGGACCGAAGCGTCCTATCGCTTCGAACGCGGCGCCGATCCGGAAATGGCGGAGCTGGCTTCGCGGCGCGCCTCAGAACTGATTCAGCAAGTGGCCGGCGGCGAACTTCTCGTGGGAGTTGTGGACGTGTATCCGCATCGCGCGCCGGAAAAGAAAATTGAGCTTTCGCGCCAAGAGCTGCTGCGCGTGATGGGCGCGGACGTTCCGGACCGCGACATCGAAGCAATCCTTAGCGCGCTGGGTTTTCATCCCGTGCGCGTAGACGTGAATCGCGGCAGCGACGGCTCGATTGCCGCGGTGTGGGAATGCAGGCAAGTTTCCTGGCGCCAAGATGTGACGCGCGGCATAGACCTGATCGAAGAGGTGGCGCGGCATTACGGCTACGACAAATTTCCGCCGCGCCTGCCGCCCGCAAAACTTCCGGCGCATCGTCTGCCGCACGCCGAGGCGCAGGACCGCTTGCGCGAACGCATCGTGGCGCTGGGATATCAGGAAATCGTGGAAATCCCGATTGTGGATACGCAGCGCAATGAGCTTTTCCGGCCGGAAAATCTCGCGCCGGCGGTGATCGGCAATCCGCTGGCAGAAGATGCATCAGTGATGCGTTCGACGGGCACCGTCAGCATGTTGCGCGCGATCGAGTGGAACCTGAATCACGGCCAGCGCAATTTGCGCCTCTTCGAAATCGGCAAGACTTACGAACTGCGCGATGGCGAGCCTGTGGAAACGCAAGTGCTAACGCTGGGCGCCACCGGCCTGGCTCAGGAAAAAACAATTTACGAAGCCGCGCGCGAATTCACCTTTGCAGATTTGAAAGGTGATCTCGACCGCATCGGCGAGCTTGCCGGCGGTTTTGCATGGCAGTCAGGCGGTCCACAATGGCTCGCCGGTTCGCGCGCGGCGCACATTTCGCTCGCGGGTAAAATCCCAGCTCCGACGGGCATCGGAGTAGCGGGCCAACTCGCCAGGCGCATCGCGGACATATACAAGTTCCGCCAGGAGGTCTTCGTGGCCGAACTGAAGCTCGAGCCGCTCGTCACCGGCGTCGAGGCTGCCGACGCGGCGCGAGGTTTCAAGCCCCTGCCGCGGTTTCCTGCGGTCGAGCGCGATTTTTCGCTGGTGCTTGCGGACGGCGTGACGTTCGCGCAGGTCGTCGAAACGATTCGCTCGCTGCGGATCGACGAGGTCGAAAGCATCGAGGCTGCCGACCTGTTCCGTGGCGGCCAAGTCCCCGCCGGAAAATTTTCGCTAATGATACGCGTGAAATTCCAAAGCGCTGAGGCTACGTTCACCGACGCACAACTCAACGACTTCTCGGGGCAACTCGCCGCCGCTCTCTGGACTGTGCTTGGTGCGACCCTGCGCACGAACTAACGGGGCGAACCGCTCGCGAGCGGCAGGCGGCGCGGTCTTATCAATCGCTGAGGAGGATCATTCCGATGGCCCAAAGCGATTTCCTACGCGACCTCGGCATCACGCACCCCATTATCCAGGCTCCGATGGCAGGGGGCCCGTCGACTCCCGAGCTTGTTGCAGCCGTATCCAATGCCGGCGGTTTGGGATCGCTCGGTGACGCCTACAGCACGCCCGAGCAAATCACCGCGGATATTCAAAAGGTCCGAGCGCTCACGGAAAAACCATTCAACGTGAATCTTTTCGCGGGTGGATATGCGCCCGAATCACCAGTGGACGCGACTCCGATGCTAGAGCTGCTCGCCGAAATTCACGAAGCGCTTCACTTGCCTCCGCCCAGGTTGCCGCCGTGGCCGAAATATCCCTTCGAAGAACAATTGCAGGCCGTGCTGGAAGCACGTCCAACGGTTTTCAGTTTCACTTTCGGAATCCCTGAGCCTCATGCAATCGCGCGCCTCAAGGCAGCGGGAACCGCAATCTTCGGCACGGCTACCACGATCGAAGAAGGAAAAATGTTGGCAGCCAGCGGCGTGACGGCGATCGTGGCGCAGGGCGCAGAAGCCGGTTCCCACCGCGGAACGTTCGCAGGCTCGTTCGAGAACTCGATGGTTCCAACTCTTGAACTAGTTCAATCGCTCCGAGCCGCCGTATCCACGCCAATCATCGCATCCGGCGGTCTGATGGACGGGGGAGACATCGCGCAAGCACTCGCACATGGCGCCATCGCCGCTCAACTCGGCACCGCTTTCCTGACCTGCCCCGAAGCGGGCACGCCTGAAGCTTACCGGCGCGCCATACTCGCGGCTCGCACAGACACGACCGTCATTACCCGAGCCTTTTCCGGGCGGCCCGCGCGCGGCCTTCTGAATACGTTCATTTCCAAGCTCGAGGGCAAAGAAAAAGTAATCCTGCCGTTTCCGCTGCAGAATGCTTTGACCCGACCGATGCGCGCTGCTGCCGCGAATCGGGGAGAATCCGGCTACCTCTCGCTCTTCGTCGGGCAGGGTGTGACGCGTGCGCGTGCCCTACCCGCTGCGGAACTCGTCTCACGCCTAGTCGCGGAAATGCAGCAAGCACGCGCCGCTTCCTGACAATAATCGCCAGAATAACGCCTGGCCACGTGCACAAGCACGTTGCGTGAGCGCACGCGATGGCTGACAATAACCATGGCTCAGCAAGGGAGTGGACCGTGAAAATCGAGATTTACGATCAGAGCTACAATGTCAACGCGGAAGACAACGAAGAATATCTGAAGGAGTTGGCGGCCTATGTGGACGGCAAGATGCGCTCCATCGCCGAAGCCACCCACATGGTGGATTCGCTGAAGGTCGCGGTGCTCGCCGCGCTGAATATTGCCGATGAATCTTTTACCCTGCGCAAACGCCAGCAGGAAATCGAAGGTCCGTTGCGCAAACGCGTGGAAAAATGCGTGTCCATGGTGGAAAAGGCGCTCGAGCAGACGAACTAGCGCCGTAAAAATCACCTCGAGCTGGTTCCCAAACGTAATCGGGTGTGACCTCGAGGGCTCCGCGGCTCATGATCCAACCCGTTAGCCCTGACAGCCTTCTCCGTATATGATAAGGGCCACGGGTCACATCACCGTTCGGCGCGTGCATAAACACAGATCAGTTCGGTGTCTGGTCGTTCCAGTAGCGCTCCTAGCGCTGCTGATGCTCGTAATGGTCCTAGGCAGCGCCTCGCACCATCATGCGGGTCCAGATGCGAATTGTTCGGTGTGCCATCTGAGTCACCAGGCGATCGACCAGCCACAACCAAATCATCGGGCTCCATCGCTAGCTCAGGTGGGCGTGCAAATCGAATTCCCGGAACCTGAATTTGCGCCTTCACCTGTGGCGCCGCGACTTCCCGCGCGCGCTCCGCCCGTCGTCTAGTGATCCGCTGACCCAGTCCTGCAACCCGCACGCCGATCGTAATACTTTTTCTCTTTAGAGGTTGAAAACTATGCCCGCTAAAACCGTGCTATTCGCCATTCCTGCACTCGTGGTGTGTTTCGCATCCATGGCCGCTGCGCAGACCTTGCCTCCACCGCCACCCACGCCGCAGAACACCATGCCGCAAACTGCGCCGCAAAATACCCCGTCGGGGCAGGTGCACGGCGCCGTGCGCATCAGCTTGGACCAAGCCATCCAGATGGCGCTGCAGCACAATCACAATCTGAAAGCGGCGCGCACCACCATTCAGCAGGACCAGGCGCTGGAAATCACCGCAAACCTACGGCCCAATCCCGTGCTTACCGCGGACGCGCAGTTCATCCCGATTTTTCAGCCCAATCAGTTCACGGCGGACTACATCGATGAAACCGCGCAGTTCGATCTGGGCATCGCCTACCTCTTCGAACGCGGCAGGAAGCGCCAGCACCGCCTGCAGGCCGCGCAGGACGTCACCGCGCAAGCCAAAGCCACGGTCGAGGACAACGAGCGCACCCTGACCTTCAACGTTGCCTCGCAATTCGTGAGCGTGCAGCTCGCCGAATCCACGCTCGATCTCGCGTTGCAGGACATGAAAAGTTTTCAGAACACCGTGGATATCAGCCAGGCCCGCTACAACGCCGGCGACATCAGCGAAGGCGATTTTCTCAAGATCAAGCTGCAGTTGCTGCAATTCCAGCAGGATGTTGCCCAGGCGCAGCTCTCGAAGGTCCAAGCGCTGGTCGGCTTGCGGCAGTTCCTGGGGTACGAAACCGTCCCCGAGGATTTCGACGTTACCAGCGACTTCGATTACATCCCGGTGCAGATGAAACTCGAAGACCTGCAGGCCAAAGCTTTGCAGAACCGCCCGGATTTTCGCGCCGCGCAGCTCGGCGTCGTGGGAGCGAAGAGCCAGTATGAACTGGCCAAGGCCAACGGAAAGGTCGACGTAACCGGTACCGCCAACTACGACCACGTCAGCGATACCAACACCGCCTCCTTCTTCGGCAGCTTCCAGATCCCGATTTTCAATCGCAATCAGGGTGAAATCGCGCGCACCAATTACGTGATCAATCAGTCGCAGGAATTGGAACTTGCCGCCAGCGATCAGGTGATGAGCGACGTGCTCAACGCCTACGAAGGCGTGCGTGAAAACGATCTGGTGGTCACGCAATTCCGCGGCGGCTACCTCGATGCGGCGCAGCAATCGCGCGACATTACCGAGTACTCCTACAAGCGTGGCGCCGCCAGTCTGCTCGACTATCTGGACGCCGAGCGCAGCTATCGCGCCGTGCAACTTTCCTACCGGCAATCGCTCGCGGCCTATCTCACTGCGGTCGAGCAGCTGCGCGAGGCTGTGGGAACCAGGAGCCTGCCATGAGCGCCCAGTTTGTCCGATGCGACTCCAGATGTCTTCTGCTGACGCGAGCGAGCCTGTGCGTGGCTGCGGCCGCGATGGCCGCGGCGTGCCTGGCTGGCTGCAGTTCCGATGAACGCGCGAATCAAATGACCTCGTTCAGCGCCAAGGAATCGAAGAGCGAAACTCCCGAGCTGTTTACGATTCCGCAGAACCAGATGTCTCACGTGCAGGTTGTCACCGTGGAACCGGTCAAACTGCCGCGCGTGCTGCGGCTCACCGGCGCCGTCTCTTACAACGCATTTAACACCGTGCCGGTGATCACTCAGGTCGGCGGTCCCGTCACCCGGATCCTGGTGGTACCGGGCGAGCGCGTGAAGAAAGGCCAATCGCTTTTGGAAGTGAGCAGCCCGGATTATTCGCTGCTCTATGCGGCTTACCTGAAAGCGCGCGACACCTTGCGCGTGACGGACAAGAACTACGCGCGGGCCCAAGATCTCTACGCGCATCACGCCATCGCCGAGCGCGATTTGCTGCAGGCGGAGTCAGATCGCATTCAGGCACAGGCGGATTTGAACGCGGCGCTGCTGGGCCTGAAGATCTTGGGAATTCCCAATCCCGACGATTTGGAGAAAGCGCCTTCGTCGGCCGAAATCCCGCTGCTCGCGCCCATCGGCGGAGAAATTGTCGAACGCGATGTCGCCCCCGGCCAGCTATTGCAGGCCGGCGCCACCCAGGCATTCATCATTTCGGATATGAGCTCGGTGTGGGTGCTGGCCAACGTCTATCAGAGCGACATGGCTGCGGTGCACCTAGGCGACCAAGTCGCCGTGCAAACCGATTCGTATCCCGATAAATTCCAGGGGAAGATTTCGTTCATGTCGCCTGCGCTGGATCCCAATACGCGCACGCTGCAGGCGCGCATCGTGGTCGAAAATCCCGGAGAAAAACTGAAGAACAACATGTACGTGACGGCTACGGTGAATGCGGGCGTCGAACAGAACGCCATCGCCGTGCCGGATTCCTCGGTGTTGCGCGACGACGAAAATCAGCCGTTCGTTTACGTAGCCTCCGGCTTCAATCAGTTCGGCCGCCGGCCGGTGGAAATCGGCCAAAGCGAAGCGGGAAAGACGCAAATTGTGAAGGGATTGATTCCCGGCGACAAAGTTGTCGGCGATGGCAGTTTGTTCCTGCAGTTCGCCAATTCGTTCCAGCACTGAGGCGGCCCATTTCGCATGATTCATCAGATCGTACAATTCGCGCTGCAACAGCGATTCCTGGTCCTGATGCTGGTGTTGTTCATTGCCATCGGCGGCGCGGTTTCTTTCCAGCGCATGCCCGTGGACGCCTACCCGGATCTTTCGCCGCCAATGGTGGAAGTCATCACGCAATGGCCGGGCCACGCCGCGGAAGAAGTCGAACGCCTGGTGACGCTGCCCACCGAAGTGGAAATGAACGGCGTGCCCAAGATGGAAATTCAGCGCTCGATTTCGCTCTACGGCCTGTCGGACGTGATTCTCACGTTCGATGAGGACACCGACGATTACTTGGCGCGCCAGATCGTCTTTCAACGGCTCAGCGAAGTCACCTATCCCAGCGGCGTCACTCCAGGGCTCGCGCCTCTTTCCAGCCCCTCGGGTCTGGTATACCGCTACGTTTTGCAAAGTCCCGACCGCTCGCCGCAGGAATTAAAAACGTTTGAAGATTGGGTGATCGAGCGCGAGTACAAGCAAGTGCGCGGCGTGGCCGACGATTCCGGCTTCGGCGGCACAGTGATGCAATACCAGGTGCTGCTCGATCCCGCACGCCTCTACGGCTACCACATCACCGTCCCGCAGATCATCCAGCAGCTTTCCGTGAACAACGCCAACACCGGCGGCGGATTCTACCCGCAGGGCGGGCAATTTTATTACGTGCGCGGCCTGGGCCTGATCAAAGACGTGCAGGACATCGGCAGCGTGATTATCGGCTCGCAGAACGGCGTGCCGGTGCGCATACGCGACGTTGGCGAAGTCACCATCGGCCACGCGCCGCGCCTAGGGCAATTCGGATTCAATAAGAATGACGACGCCGTCGAAGGCGTCATCATGATGCTGCGCGGTGACCAGACGCAGAATGTGCTGAAAGGCGTCGAGGCCAAAACCACGGAACTGAACGAACACATTCTGCCGCCCGACGTGAAAGTCCTGCCCTATTACGACCGCAGCGACCTGGTGCGTTTGACGATTGATACCGTGGAAAAAAATATGCTGGTCGGGATGACCCTGGTCCTGATCGTGCTGATTTTCTTTCTGGTGAATGTGCGTGCGGCTGTGATTGTCGCGCTCACAATTCCGGTGGCGCTGCTCTTCTCTTTTATTTTTCTGCACGCGCGCGGCGTCGCGGCGAACCTGCTCTCCATCGGCGCGATTGATTTCGGCATCATCATTGACGGCACGTTGGTGATGGTGGAAAACATTTATCGCGAGCTGGGACTTCGCGAAGGCCAGAAGTACGATTTACACGAAGTGATTCTCGCCGCTGCACGGGACGTGGATCGCCCCATCTTCTATTCCGTCGCCATCATCATCGCCGGCTACATTCCCATCTACGCGCTCAGCGGCCCGTCTGGAAAGTTGTTCCACCCGATGGCGGACACCATGTCCATTGCCTTGGTGGGCGCGCTGATTCTGACGCTCACCTTTGTCCCGGTCATGTGCTCCTACTGGTTCAAAAAAGGCGTCCGCGAACCCCGCAACAAGCCCTTCGAATGGATCAAGAATGAATACGGCTCGGAACTGAAGTGGTGCCTGGAACGTCCCTGGCTGACCATGGTGATTGCCACCATAATCTTTGCCGTCACTCTCTTGTTGGTCCCTTTCATCGGTGGCGAATTCATGCCGCACCTCGATGAAGGCGCGCTATGGGTACGCGCGACGATGCCCTACACGATTTCTTACGAAGAAGCCGCGAAAGTTGCGCCCGAGATTCGCAACATCCTCGCGAAGTATCCGATGGTCACCGACGTCGGCTCCGAGCTCGGCCGTCCCGATGACGGCACCGACCCCACCGGCTTTTTCAATTGCGAATTTTACGTGGGGCTGAAACCGTACGACGACGCGATCTGGAAATCCGGAAGTGTCCGCAATAAGGCGGAGCTGATCGAGGACCTGCAGAAGCAGCTCACAGCATTCCCCGGAATTATTTTCAATTACACCCAGCCCGCCGAAGATGCCGTGGACGAAGCGCTCACCGGACTGAAGAGCGCGCTGGCCGTGAAAGTGTACGGCGCGGACCTGAACGTCCTGCAGGAAAAAGCGCTCGAGATCAAGCGGCGGCTTTCGCAAGTCCGCGGCTTTACCGAGCTGACCGTCGTGCGCGAATTGGGCCAGCCCAGTCTGATCGTGCAAGTGGATCGCGACAAGATCGCGCGCTACGGCATCAACGTCGCCGATGTGGAGGGAGTGGTGCAAGCTGCCGTCGGCGGCCAGGCGGCCACGCAGGTAATCCAGGGCGAAAAATTATTCGATCTCGTCGTCCGCATGAAGCCGGAATTTCGCGAGAACGCGCAACAAATCGCGAACTTGCTCGTCGGCACGCCCACGGGCCAGCAGATTCCCCTCAGCGAGCTGGCGGACATTCGGGAAGGCAACGGCGCGTCCTTCATTTATCGCGAAAATAATTCGCGTTACATCGGCGTGCAGTACAGCATCGAGGGCCGCGACCTGGCTGGAGCCGTCGAGGAAGGCAAGCGCGCCATCGCGGACGTGGATAAATCATTGTCGGCGGGCTATCGCCTGGCCTGGGGCGGAGAATACAGCGAATTCATCAACGCGATGAGCCAGGTTTCCGTCGTTGCGCCGCTCACCGTGCTGCTGATCTTCATGATCCTTTTCGCGCTCTACGGCAATTTGAAGTTTCCCGTCACCGTCGTGCTCAGCGTGATCTTGACCGAGCCGGTGGGAGCGTTGCTCGCGCTGAAGCTGACGCACACGCCGTTCAGCGTGTCCTCGCTGCTCGGTCTGCTGGTGCTGATGGGCGTTTCGGTGGAAACCGCGGTCATTGACGTCTCGTACATCAATAAACTGCGGCTCGAAGGGTTCGGCATCGAAAAAGCTACCTATGACGCCTCGCTCGTGCGCTTCCGGCCGATCATGATGACCGCTCTGGTGGCGTGCCTGGGATTGCTGCCCGCGGCGCTTTCCACGGGCATCGGCTCCGATTCGCAGAAACCCTTCGCGATTGTGATTGTGGCCGGCCTGGTTTCGCGGCTGCTCCTCGGCCGCATTGTCAGCCCAGTGCTTTACAAAATGGTCGCCCGTGAAGGCGACGTCTTGCAGGTCTGAAGCATCTATCTCAGGGCTCAGGTATACCCGCAGCTCGTGGCGCAGGCTCGCGATCCGGCGCGTTAGCGAATGGACAATATTCGTGGAACGAATACGTCGAAACTCGCATCAGAGTTAGAATAGTTGGCGGAGATCCTAGGTCATTAAGCGATGTCCAAGCGCATAGCCCTACGACTGCTGGCGGTGGCCCTGATTCTTTCCGTGGGCCTCTTTGCCATGCAGGCTGCCGGGCACTGGCATGGTCACTCCTCCGACGAACAGCATTGCCAGGTCTGCCACACCGGTCACGTCGCCGTACCGCAGCCCGCCGCGCAGATAGAAACGCAGTCGCCGGTCACGGTCGCCCGGTTTGCGGCCGCCGAAGATCAGAAGCTCAGTCTCGACCCTGTTTGCAGTCATAGAATCCCTCGCGCGCCTCCTGTCTAATTCCTAACCCCAAAAATTCGTGATCCCCTAACGCGCGCCGTGTTCATGGCGGCGGGCGTCGAATTCCACATTTCTTTTTTATTTCATCCGCGGCCGGCGCTGCGCAGCGCACAGGCCGCCATTCATAAAGGGAGATTCACTGATGAGATTCCTGAGGGCATTTCTTGGGGCTTTGTTTTTGCTGTTGGTCACGATTGCGGTTGCACCCAGCGGTCGGGCACAGACCGGAAACGCGGCGAATATTGCTGGAACCGTGACCGATCCTTCGGGCGGCGTCATAGCAAATGCTACAGTTAGCATCCACAACCCAGTTAGCGGGTACGAGCGCTCGACTACAACCGATAGTTCCGGCGCTTTCAACTTTCCCAACGTGCCGTTCAACCCATATCACATGGCGGTAACGGCTCAAGGATTTGGCCCTTACGCTCAGGACATTGATGTCCGTTCGTCGGTGCCCCTCGCGATAAAAATCAGTTTGACCATCGCCGGCAGCTCCAGCACGGTAACTGTCGAAGGCGGCGGTGACTTGCTCGAGAACGAGCCGACCTTCCACACCGACGTGGACCGCGCCTTGTTCGACAAGCTGCCTTTGGAAAGCTCCTCTTCCTCGTTGAGCTCTCTCGTCACCCTCTCGACACCCGGCATCGCCGCAGACTCGAATGGCTTGTTCCACGGACTCGGCGATCACGCGGAGAATTCGTTTTCTATTGATGGCCAGCCCATCACTGACCAGCAGAGCAAAGTCTTTTCCAACCAGCTTCCCGTTGATGCGGTCCAGTCTCTGGAAGTCATTTCTGGTGCTCCGCCAGCCGAATTCGGAGGCAAGACGAGCGTCGTGATCCAGGCCACCACGCGCTCAGGTCTCGGCGTCACCACGCCGCATGGCAGCGTCACCGCTTCCTACGGCGCTTTTGGCACGTCCAACGCCGGCTTCGACCTCGCGTACGGCAATTCGAAATGGGGTAATTTCATCTCGGCAAACGGATTGAACAGCGGCCGATTCTTGGATCCCCCGGAACACACGGTGATGCACGATAAAGGGAACGAGGAAAATATTTTTGATCGCGTGGATTACCAGATCTCGCCTGCGGATTCGATCCACCTCAACGGCCTTTACACGCGATCCTGGTTTCAGACCCCCAATTCGTTCGACGCGCAATTCGCCTCGCCGTGGTTTGGCGTCGTTGTGGATAATGCTGGACTGGCTCCTCCCGTGGCATCGGGCTGCACTCTCGCTCAGTGCGGTCAGCCGGTCGGCGTGCAGGATCAGCGCTCGAAGATCGGCACATACAACATCGCCCCGAGCTGGACGCACCTGATCAATTCCAATACCGTGCTTACGCTGGGCGCCTTCGTTCGCCGCGACGCCTATAACTACTACCCAAGCGACAATCCATTCGCGGACCTCGGGCCGTTCAGCCTTCAGAGGGAAACCGTCACCCAGGATCGCACCCTGACAAACGCGGGCATCCATTCAGAGATTTCCTATGTGCATGGCATTAACACTGTGAAGGCAGGGATTGTTTACGAACAGACTTTTCTCACCGAGAACGATCAAATCGGGATCGTCGATCCTACGTTCAACGCGCCATGCCTCGGCCCGAATACCAATCCTGTAACCGATGCTTTTTACCCTTTCGCCCCGGTGCAAGGGTTTACCAGTACCACCCAGTGCGCAGGAGCAGGCTTGCAGCCGAACGTGGCATCCAATCCCAACGCCCCGGGGAATCCGGCTAATGGGTTTTTAAGCTCGTCCCTATATCCCTTGTTCAGCACGACCCTGCTGCCCTTCGACCTGACGCGCGGAGGAAGTCTATTTTCGACCGCCTCATCATTTCCTCTGCACACCGATGTCAAGGAGCTGGCTCTTTACGTCCAGGACACGATCAACTGGAAAAACTGGTCGTTCAATTTGGGCATCCGCGGCGACAAGTACAATGGCTTGACGACCGCTGGCCAAGCGGAACCTCGTCTGGGAATCGCCTACAACATCAAGCAGACCAACACCGTGCTTCGCGTTTCCTATGCGCGGACCCTCGAATCTCCATTCAATGAGAACCTGGTACTTTCCAGCATCGGTTGCGGTAATGCTGTCTTAGGGCCCCAAGTCGGCATCGCCGGAACCGGGCTTCTCGGCTGCTCCTCCAGTTCTCTCACACCGATCGCACCCGGGTTTCGCAATGAATTTCATGCTGGCCTGCAACAAGCGTTCGGTAAGTACTTCGTTCTCGACGGTGAATACATCTGGAAATACACACACAACGCTTACGATTTCAGTGTTCTCGGCAACACCCCGATTACTTTTCCGATCGAGTGGGATCGCTCCAAGATCCCTGGCTTCGCGATACGCGGTTCCGTGCCGGATTACCACGGTTTGACGGCTTTCATCGTGATGTCCAGCGTGGCTGCACGGTTCTTCACCCCGCAGGTATCAGGAGCCGGGGCAAATCCCTCGACGCCCGTGGGTGCTTTTCGAATTGATCACGACGAACATTTCAATGAGACAACTCACGTGCAATATCAGCCTTGGAAGAAATACCCATGGGTCGCTTTCAACTGGCGGTATGACAGTGGCCTTGTGGCCGGCGCGACGCCATGCTTTGGCGTGGAAGCATTCAACACTTGCCCGGGCAGCCTGGGTACCACCCCGGCCAATGGCTCGGTCTCTCTCGTAGCCTCGAACGTGGGCAGCGTGCCCTTGAGCGCCGATCAGGAGTTTGAGGCCGGGTTCACCTGCAACGGCGTGCACGCTGCGCCGCCCAGTGCGGCAAATCCTGCTGGCATCCCCATACCCGGCGGCGCCTGCCCCGCTCTGCAGTTCGGATCCACGCTTATTTCCGTACCGGGGCCGAATAAGGAGGACGACGACCTGAATCCGCCCCGCATCCGGTCGCGCAATCTATTTGATCTAGCCGTGGGCCATGACAATCTGTTCCACGGCGATCGCTACAAGTGGAGCGCTCGCCTGGAGGTAATCAATCTGGCCAACAACTATGTCCTCTACAACTTCCTGTCAACGTTCAGCGGCACTCATTACGTCACGCCGCGAACCGTGACCGGGGAGATCGGCTTCCACTTCTAGCGGGCGGCTCCAGCGGACCGAATCTGCGAGCGGTGAACTCCTCCACCCGGCGCGAGGCACGCCACGCAGATCGGTCCGCGAATCCCTGCAATTCTCGCCGCGGAATGTAAGCAAATTCTTACAAAACTCCAGTTGACACCGATTTGCAACTAGCCTACACTCGCGTGCCAGTTGATAATGGTTTGCAACTAGGGGATCCATGCTGCGCGCAGTTTTCTGCTTTTTCGCCAAGGTTTTTTGCTTCCTCACGGCGTTTTTCTTCTTTGGCTTCGCCGCAAGCGCAGGCGTCGGCGGCCGCATCTCGGGCACCGTGAAGGATTCCAGCGGCGCCGTAGTTCCCAAAGCATCCGTGTCCATCACGAATTCAGACACCGGTGTGCGCCTCGTGCTCACCACCGACGATAACGGCACCTATTCCTTCCTGGACGTCCAAGTCGGCCGTTACAATCTGGACGTATCGGCCGCCGGCTTCCGGCCCTATCAGCGCACAGGAATCACCCTCGATGCCAATAGCACGCTCACGATTGACGCAGTTCTGGAAGTCGGCGCCAGGTCCGATGCCGTCACTGTCGCTGATACCCAGCTGCATGTGGACACCGCCAGCACACAAATCGGCGAGGTCATCAGCGGCGCGCAGATCACCGCCGTGCCGCTCAATGGCCGCAGCTACACCGATTTACTGGCTCTGCAGCCCGGCGTCGCGCCGGTGACTTCGGTGACCTCGGACACGGTGCAAGACGTCGGCGCCAGCGTGCTTTCCCCTTCCGGCGATCTGAATCCCGGGACGATTTCGATCAACGGGCAACGCGAATTCGCCAACGCCTTCATCGTCAATGGCAGCGACGTGGAAGAGGACGTCAACATGGGTGCGGCCATCATTCCCAACCTCGATTCGATCGCCGAGTTTCGCATTCTCACCAGCAATTTCGACGCGGAGTACGGTGAGTTCAGCGGCGGTCAGATCAACGTCGTCACCAAATCCGGCAGCAACGCCCTCCACGGCGATCTTTTCGAATTCCTGCGCAACACCAACCTGGACGCGCGCAACTACTTTTCTCCCACGCGCGGCGCATTCGATCAAAACCAGTTCGGCGGCACCGTCGGTGGCCCCATCCGCAAGAATAAAATCTTCTTCTTCGCCGATTATCAAGGCACCCGTTCGACTCAAGGCGTGGACACTGGCCAGATTCCCGTGCCCTCGGTGCAGGACCGCACCACTGGCAACTTCTCCGATCTCCCGCTGAATTCCAGCGGCTTCAATCCGCTGGGTTTCTGCGGCGTGGCGGCGGGCAATCTTGAAATACCCTGCGCTGTGAGCGGGCCGAACATCGCGACGACTCTTTCGAGCAAATTGAGATACGCGGTGCAACCCGGGGAGCCCTATTACTTCAGTGGCCCCACGCAGCAGCATCCCACCGCTGGACCCTGCACAAGCAACAATCCGGTAACCGGCTGCGTCTTTCCCAACGCCACGGTCCCGACCACTGCATGGATCGCGCCTGGAACCAACCTCCTGCAATACATTCCAGCTCCCAACAACTCCAACGGCACGTTTTCCACTTCGGCCTTCAACCAGACTTTGCGCGACGACAAGGGCGCCTATCGCCTGGACGCCAACACTCGCTTCGGCCTGCTCTCCGCCTACTACTTCCTCGATGACTGGTCGCAGAACAATCCCTACCCGGTTGCACAAGGCGGCGCAAACGTTCCCGGCTTCAATGCGCTCTACACGGGCCGCGCGCAATTGCTGGACCTGGGCTTCACCAAGACACTCGGTAGCGCTGCCGCGAACGAATTGCATTTCAGTTACCTGCGCAACTCCGTTGACCTGGGCAAACCGGTGGGCGGAGTGGGAGTGAGCCTGGCCTCGCAAGGTTTCGAAGTAGGCCCGGGAACCCCGGGCATCGTGCCGCTCTCGCCGAATACCGAAGGCGTCGAGAGCGTTGGATTCAACAGCTACACGATCGGCACCAATACCAACGAGCTGAATCAAGCCGGGAACACTTTTCAATGGCTCGACAATTTTTCCAAAGTGATTGGCGCGCACACGCTGAAATTCGGGGCAGAGGTCCACTACGATCAGATCAACGTCAACGCCATCGCGCAATTCAATGGCAGCTTCCTGTTCTTTGGCACCGAAACGGGCCTGGACTTCGCCGATTTCCTGTTGGGCGTTCCCAGTCAGTATAACCAGAGCCAGCTGCAACCCTTTTACGGCCGCAACAAGTACTTCGGTCTTTACGGCCAGGATAGTTGGCGCATCAACAACAGCCTCGCTCTGAATTACGGCTTGCGCTGGGACCGCATCGAGCCCTGGTATGAGAAGTACAATCAGATCGCCACTTTCATTGCGGGCGAGCAGTCGGTCGTTTTTCCCGGCGCTCCCGCGGGCATCCTTTATCCCACCGATCCGGGCGTATCGCGCACGCTTGCGCCTCCGGGCAATCGCGATTTCGCGCCGCGCATCGGCTTGGCCTACCGCGCCCTACGGCACCACCTACACCAGCCCCGGGCCGCCGCTCTTCGCCACGCCGTTCGTCACGGCGGCGAGCGGCCAGAATCTCGGACAGACTTTTCCGGTAGCGCTCGCTCCGCTGAACTCCAGCGCGAAAAATCCAGACTCAAGCATCGACTGGTCGCAGTTCAAGCCCATCACCGGTCTGCCCAACTACCTCACTTCCAACCGCATTCCGTACACCGAGGATTACATGCTCTCGCTCGAGCGCGGCTTCGGTAACGACACCGTCCTCAGCGTGAACTACGTCGGCACGCAGGGCCACCGGCTTCTGGTAATTGAGGAAGCAAATCCTGGCGACCCGACACTCTGCTTGTTCTTAAGCAATCCCGCCAATCTCGCGCCGGGACAAACTCCCTGCGGCCCGCTGGGCGAAGACACGCAGTACACCACCTCTTCGGGCAAGGTTTATAAAGGCACGCGAGGCCCGCTCGGCTCGAACTTCGGCAGCGATGCCAATCAGGCGACGATCGGAAATTCCAATTACAACGCCTTGCAACTCACCCTGCGCCACACCACCCGGCGCCTCACCGTGCTGGCCGGATACACCTTCAGCAAATCCCAGGACCAATCTTCCAACCTCGGCGAAGCGGTCAATCCGCTCCATCCCGCGCTCAGCAAAGCGCTGTCCTCGTTCGATGTGAAACACAATTTCGTCGCGAGCTACAATTACCAGCTTCCTTTCGAAAAACTTTTCCGCGCCTCGAACAATTGGACGCGTGGCTGGGAAATTTCCGGGATCACTCATTTCAGCAGTGGTCTCGCGGTGACCCTCGTCAATTTCGGCGACAATTCACTGCTGGGGTCCGAACCCAATGGCATCAATAATTTTGGCGTGGATGAGCCGGACTACACTGGTTCTGCCCTCAACCTGAATTCCAATCCTCGCAACGGCCAGGCATATTTCAATACCGCTGCGTTCACCGAGAATGCCTTGGGCACACCCGGCACGGCAAAGCGCCGCTTCTTTTATGGGCCTGGAATGGACAACTACGACCTCGCTCTGCTCAAAAACGTGCGGCTCACTGAAGCCAAGTCTCTCCAGTTCCGCCTGGAGGCGTTCAACGCTTTCAACCACGCCCAGTTTTTCGGCCCGCAAGCCGTTGACGGAAATATTGACAGCTCCACCTTCGGCGACGTCATCAGCGCCGCCCCCAACCGCCGCGCCCAGCTGGGATTCAAATTCTTGTTTTGACGCCATAACTTGCCGGCAAGCCCAGCCCGCTGCGCCAATATTTCCTGCTACAATACTTCGTGGAACCGGCCTGCGACGCAGGTGACGTCGCGATGGTCTTTTGAACCAACACTGGATCCCAGGGAGTCCGCGTCGTCCTGCCCTTGTGCACGTCCATCGGTTTCGGCCGGTGGATAGCCTGAAAGCAGGCGCAGGGCACCCACCTATTCGTGGGGTTCAGGACCTAGCTGCGCACGGCGAAGTGGACCGCTCCACGTCTGAACGCTACAGATTCGCAGTTCATTCGAAGTGCGAAATGAGAAACCCACGGAATGAAGATTCTCTTTATCGGAGATATTGTCGGCTCGCCCGGACGCAAGATCGTCCATGACCGGCTGGCGGACATCCTCACGCAACGCTCTATAGACCTGTGCATCGCGAACGGTGAAAATTCCGCTTCGGGATTCGGCATCACTCCGCGCCTCGCGGAAGAAATATTTGCAGCGGGGGTCGAAGTGATCACGGGCGGAAATCACATCTGGGACCGCAAAGAGATCATTGATTTTTTGCCGCATGAGCCGCGTCTGATACGGCCCGCGAATTTTCCGGTTGGCTCGCCGGGTAAAGGACATTTCGTCGGCCAGGCTAAGAATGGCGTCGCCTACGCCGTGATGAATTTGCAAGGCCGCACCTTCATGGCGCCGCTCGAAGATCCCTTCCGCACCGCGGAACGCGAACTGGCCGCGCTGCCTCCCGATGTGAAAGTGATCGTCGTGGACATGCACGCCGAGGCCACCTCCGAGAAACAAGCGATGGGCTGGCATCTGGACGGAAAAGTTTCCGCCGTGCTCGGCACGCATACGCACGTTGCCACCGCCGATAATCGCGTGCTGCCCGGCGGCACCGCCTATATCACGGACGTAGGCATGACCGGCCCACACGATTCCGTGATCGGCATGGAGAAAAAACCGATCGTGCAACGCTTCCTCGATGCCCTGCCCGCAAAATTCGCCGTAGCCGAAGGCGACGTGCAGATGAACACCGTGCAAATTGACGTGGACGAATCGACCGGCCGCGCCCGCTCCATCGACCGCGTTAACTTCCGCCTCGATTAGATTTGCTCCGCATGCGCACCGCTGGTTTTTGTAGCGCCGGCTCTTTCGCTTTTGACTTTGTAGCGGCCGGTTCAGGTTCAGCGAACCGGGCAGCCGCTGCGGCTTCTTTCCCTTTCGCGGACAAGCGAATCTGCTTCGCGCAAAAGAATTTCTTCACCGGAAAAAAATCTCAACTCTCATGCAACTCCGTCTCGCGAATTTTATTTTTTACAAGTGAAAATATGAAAATTCGTCGCTGTGGAAATCCTGTGAATTGTTTGTGGAGAGCGTGCATGGTACTCACGAAGTTTTCTCTTGCTACCAACGTTCCGTTTAGGCAGAATCCCGCCTCACGTCTCTGATGAGCGTAAGGCACGGGGATTCATTAGAGCTGGCGACGCAGGGCGCGACGCCGCATCATCGTACCTGAACCACCAGACCAAAATACACCCGCCGGAATGGGTGACGTTTTTCCACAGCATTTCCACATCGGTGGAAATTGCGGTAAGGGCTGACTCGCTCGATGAACCTTTGGGATAAGATTCTCCAACACACAGAGCGGCGCGTTAATCCACATAGCTTCGCTACCTGGTTTCGGCCCACACGCTTGGATCGTTCGGAAGACGATCGACTGACGATCCGCGTTCCCACGCGCCTTTTCTGCAAGCGCCTGACGGAAACCTACGGCGAACTGCTGAAAGCGGTGCTGGTCGAAATCGGCAAGCCGCAGCTGCATCTGGATTTTGTGTGCGCCGAAGCGGAAGCTCCCGTCACGGCCGCTGTCGCCGCGCCGGCCTCACCGCAGGCGAAGCTGGATTTTGACGCGGTGGCCAATCAGCTCAACCCGCGTTACACCTTCGAGTCGTTCATCGTTGGCGCTTCCAACCAGTTCGCGCACGCCGCGGCGCTGGCCGTCGCCGAGCAGCCTTCGAAATCTTACAATCCGCTTTTCCTCTACGGCGGTGTGGGACTGGGCAAGACCCACCTGATGCAGGCCATCGGCCACACGCTCAAGCGCAGGAATCCGGCCATGCGGCTCACTTATGTGAGCGCTGAAAAATTTACTAACGAAGTGATTTCTTCCATCCGCTTCGAGCGCATGGCGGCCTTCCGCGACCGTTTCCGCAATATGGACGTGCTGATGGTGGACGACATCCAGTTCATCGCCACGCGCGAACGCACCCAGGAAGAATTTTTTCACACGTTCAACGCGCTCTACGATCAGCAGAAGCAAATCGTGATTTCTTCCGATTGCCCGCCCAAGGAAATATCCTCCATCGAAGAGCGCTTGCGCTCGCGCTTCGAATGGGGCTTGATCGCCGATATTCAGCTTCCCGATCTCGAAACCAAGATTGCCATTCTGCAGAAAAAAGCCGAAAGCGAACGCGTCCAGCTGCCCGACGAAGTCGCCGAGTACATTGCCCGCGCCATCAAATCGAATATTCGCGAGCTGGAAGGGGCGCTCATTCGCCTGATGGCCTACGCTTCGCTCACCGGCGCGGAATTGAACCTGTCCACTGCGCAGCAAGTCCTGAAAAATATTATTGAGACGCAGGAAAAAAAGGTCACCATCGAGCAGATCCAGAAACGCGTCGGCGAAATCTTCGGCCTCCGCGCCCAGGATCTGAATGTCCGCAGCAATTCCCGGCAGATCGTGCTGCCGCGCCAGGTGGCCATGTTCGTCGTCAAGCAGCTCACCTCCGCGTCGCTTCCCGAAATTGGCCGCCAGTTTGGCGGCAAGCACCACACCACGGTGCTGCATTCCATAAACAAGATCGAAACCGAGCGCCAAACCAATAAAGATTTGAACAAGAAAATCAACAGGTTACTCGATTCATTTGGTTAGACTTACATCCCAGAAACTCTCACCCTACCCTTCGTCTGTGGATTTTCGTGTGCCCGGCTTGAGCCTTCCCCGCGAACGCCTCATGCAGCGCCGGGGTGTGCCCTGCACATGTGGATGGATGGCCTGTGCAATGCCTGTGAACGACCTGTGAGTGCCCTGTGAATGAACTGTGCATTGCTGCGGACCGCGCTCCCGGCACCGCGAGTCGCCGCCCTTATCCTCTGCGGCGTGCGCGTTTGCACAGCACACCACCGGCGGCAATCCGAGCGCATCATTCGACTTGCCGCGTTTTCCGAAGTATCCACAGATGCGGCGACGGCGACGGTTTTCTTATATATTTATATACCTAAAGAAAAGCAGTACAGTAGCCGCAGCAAAAATCAGCTCGAATATTGCGAGGGTCGCCTCAGATGGAATTCAGCGTAAAAAGATCGGACCTGCTCGATGAACTCGAACTGACGCAAGGCGTCGTCGAGCGCAAGACCACCATTCCTATCCTCTCGAATCTTCTGGTGGAAGCAAAAGGCAGCCGCCTCACCATCACTGCCACCGATCTCGAGCTCAGCATCCGCACCTCTTGCGATGCCAAGGTAAAAAAGGAAGGCGCCGGCACCATCCCCGCCAAGAAATTATTCGAGCTGCTGCGTTTGCTGCCCGAAGGCGAAGTGAAATTCAAGCTGTTGGAAAATCACTGGGTGCACATCATCAGCGACCGCCGCAATTACAAGCTGGTGGGCATGTCCAAGGATAATTTTCCCGCGCTCCCGGCTTTCCCGCACGCCCTGGTGAAGATTCCCGCGAAGCTCCTTGCCGACGCCATCGCCAAGACCACCTTTGCGATCTCGCTCGAAGAATCCCGCTACACGCTGAATGGTGCGTTGCTGGTGCTGAAACCCGGCTCGCTTGCCATGGTGGCTACCGACGGCCATCGCCTCGCCATGGTCGAGACCGATCACAAATTCGAAGGTTTCAATAACGAGACGCGCGTTCTCATCCCCAAGAAAGCCATGACCGAAGTGCAGCGCCTGGTCGGCAAATCAGGCGACGATGTTCAGATCGAATTCGGCCAGGATGAAAGCCATCTGTTTTTCCAGGTCGGCCGCCGCCTGCTCACCTCGCGCAAACTCACCGGGCAATTTCCGAATTACGAAGCGGTGCTGCCGCGCGACGCGAATAAAACCCTCTCGCTCGAGCGTGTGGAATTACAAGATGCACTTCGTCGCGTCGCGCAGCTCGCCGACCAACGTTCGCACGCCGTGAAGTTCACGCTCACCACGGAGGGTTTGGAAGTTTCCTCCTCCAGCCCCGAATACGGCGAAGCCAAAGAAATCATCGAAAAAGAATTCAAAGGCGAGACCATCGCCATCGGTTTCAACGCGCAGTACCTGCTCGATTTCCTAGCCGCTGCCGCCGACGGCCCCATCAGCTTCGAACTAAAAGACGAACAATCCGCAGGCCAACTCCGCCCCACAGGCGACGAAACCTCGCGCTACCGCTACGTCGTCATGCCCATGCGCATTTGATCGTCGGGAGCGCGTTTTTTGCGAAGGCGATAGCGCCGGAATCGCTTGAAAAGCCACGTGAAAACGCTTGTCTTGCGGCGGTCTCGCAGCGCGCGCAAGAAGCTCCGAGTGAAGGCCTGAAACCACTCGTAAACCATTGAATAGAAAAGCGATAAATTCAATCCAGCCACACGCTTTCGCCTTGTGAATTTGCCCCAACTTCGCTACAATAAATCTGTTCAGATTTCCTTCTGAGCGGCACTATATTCGGCCCGAAATTGCCTCTGTTTTTCTTGCCTGCGCCAGGGCGAGAGAAGCCAAATTTGAGCCGGATAATCCCCTTTCCGCAGGGGAAAACGAAAAAGCTCCGCCGCGTCTCCCCGAATTTTTCGGAACGGGACGGGATGGAGCCGCAACCCTTCGAGTTTCGCCGGCGCGTTCGCGCGCCCTCGAAAGTATTCGCACCCAGCTTCGGGTGAGCGAAACCAATGGGCAAGGTAACTCGCCGGATTTTCGGCGAGCGAGTGTCGGGCTCATCCGCGCGACCGCCTTCCCGCAGCCTTAAAGCTTATTTGCAAAATTGCATCCGCACGCAATCCGAGGAGAAGCACGACCCATGGCTGAAAAAGATGCTGCGGCCGGAAAAACTGGCGGCCACAAGTACGACGCGACTTCCATCAAAGTTCTGGGCGGCATCGAAGCCGTCCGCAAACGTCCCGCGATGTACATCGGTTCCACCGGCGAAATGGGCCTGCATCACCTGGTGTGGGAAGTCGCGGACAACTCCGTGGACGAAGCCATGGCCGGATTTTGCGACGAGATCAACGTCGCTGTGCACGAAGACAACAGCGTCACCGTAATTGACAACGGCCGCGGCATTCCCGTGGACATGCACGCCACCGAAAAGAAGCCCGCCGCCGAAGTCGTCATGACCGTGCTGCACGCCGGCGGAAAATTCGATAGCGACACCTACAAAGTTTCCGGCGGCCTGCACGGCGTCGGTGTTTCCGTCGTCAACGCGCTTTCCGACTGGCTCGATCTGGAAATCTGGCGCGAAGGGGAAGTCTGGGAGCAGTCCTACGAAAAAGGCGTGCCCACCTCGAAGCTCAAGGCTTCGGGTAAGACTCGCAAGACCGGCACGAAAATCACGTTTCACGCAGACCCGGAGATTTTCGGCAAGACCATCTACAGTTACGACACGCTAGCGCAACGCCTCCGCGAGCTGGCCTTCTTGAACAAAGGCCTGAAAATCACGCTCGATGACGAGCGCAGCGGCAAGAAAGCGGAATTCCGTTTCACCGGCGGCATCGCCGAATTCGTGAAGCACCTGAACAAAGGCAAAGGCGTGCTGCACGATTCGCCCATCTACATCGAAGGCAAGCGCGACCAGGTGGAAGTGGAAATCGCGTTGCAATACAACGACAGCTACACGGAAAATGTTTTTGCCTTTGCTAACACTATCAACACCGTGGATGGCGGCACGCACCTTTCCGGCTTCCGCTCCTCGCTCACCCGCACCATCAATTACTACGCGAATTCCTTCGGCATGCTCAAGGAGCAGAAGGACGAAGTCACCATCAACGGTGACGACGTCCGCGAAGGCCTGGTCGCCGTCGTTTCCGTGAAGCTGCCGCAGCCCCAATTCGAAGGCCAGACCAAGGGCAAGCTCAATAGCGACATCAAAGGCGTCGTCGAGCAGATGGTCAACGAGCGCCTCGGCGAATATTTCGACAAGCACTCTTCGATCGCGCGAAAAATTATCGGCAAGTGCATTGACGCCGCGCGCGCCCGCGAAGCCGCCCGCAAGGCTCGCGAGCTTACCCGCCGCAAATCCGCGCTCGATTCCAGCGGCTTGCCCGGAAAGCTCGCTGATTGCCAGGAACGCGATCCCGCGCGCTGCGAAATTTTCCTGGTTGAGGGCGAATCCGCCGGCGGCTCGGCCAAGGGCGGCCGCGATCGCCGCTACCAGGCCATCCTGCCGCTCAAGGGCAAGATCCTCAACGTCGAAAAAGCCCGCTACGACAAAATGCTCGGCCACGAGGAAATTCGCTGCATCATCACCGCGCTAGGTACCGGCATCGGCAAGGACGATTTCGACGCCAGCAAGCTGCGCTACCACAAAATTATTCTGATGACCGACGCGGACGTGGACGGCAGCCACATCCGCACGCTGCTGCTCACTTTTTTCTTCCGTCACATGCGCGAGCTGATCGAAAAAGGAAATATTTATATCGCGCAGCCGCCGCTCTATCGCGTGAAGCGCGGCAAGATGGACCGTTACATCCGCGACGAGCGCGAATTCGCCCGCGAGCTGATGAAGCGCGCCACCGAAGAGCACACCGTGAAAGGCAAGAACGGAAAATCGCTCGAAGGCGGAGACTTAACCACATTCCTTCTGAATATTCAGGAATACGATCAGGTGGCCGCGAAGTTGGGCCGCCGCCTGCGCGAACCAAAACTGGTGGACCTGCTGGCCGAAAGCGAGCTCGACAAGAAAACCGATTTCGCGGACAAAAAGAAATTGCAGGAGCTGGTGAAGCAGATCGAAAAGGCCAAGCTCGACCTGGAAGCTAAATTCATCTTCGATGAAGAGCACAGCCTGCACGAACTCGTGCTGAAAAATGGCGGCGAACGACGCATCAATTGGGCGCTAGCGGCCACTCCGGATTATAAGCGCCTGCGCACTCTCGCCGCGGCCATCGCCGAACTCGATCGCGGCCCCTTCACCATCGCCCACAACGGCGACAAAGTCGTGAAGGAAGATTCACTCAGCCTGCTCAATTATGTCCTGGAAGATGCCAAGAAGGATTTCACCATCACGCGCTTCAAGGGCCTCGGCGAAATGAATCCCGAGCAATTGTGGAATACCACCATGAACGCGGAAGTGCGCACTTTGCTGAAAGTGCGCCTGGAAGACGCTGTAGCCGCCGAAACAATTTTCTCCACCCTGATGGGCGAAAACGTCGAAGAGCGCCGCAAATTCATAGAAGACAATGCCCTAGACGTCGTCAACCTGGATATCTAACTCTGGTGAACTACCAACTGGTATGGAAGATATTGCCCGGGCTGCGCGGAATGAGCTGCTCCGATTTTCGCGCGACACCAACGGACGCGCCAAACAACGAGCAGGGCGTGGCATTTGAATGCGCCACGCAAGCCGAGTGCGATGGGTTGCTCAACGAACTGGAAACCCATTTCGGCCCGCAGCGTTTTTCAAACAACGCCGCGGCCTTCGAAACAGTGAAGACCTACGTGCTGGAGCGCACCAAAGCAAAAGCGTAGACGCCAAATGATCGATTACGAAACTGGGATCACTAATCACCAATTACTAATCACCACTCACGGAGACTGCAAGTGGCCGAAGAACTAGACAAGTCAATCACCACCCCGGTTGATATCGAATCGGAAATGAAGAAGTCCTACCTCGATTACGCCATGAGCGTGATCGTCGGCCGCGCGCTGCCCGATGTCCGCGACGGCCTCAAGCCCGTGCACCGCCGCATTCTCTTCGGCATGTACGAACTCGGCCTCACCTCCACCAAGGCCTACCGCAAGTGCGCCAAGATCGTCGGCGAAGTCCTCGGCAAGTTCCATCCGCACGGTGACGCTCCGGTGTACGACGCGCTCGTCCGCCTCGCGCAGGATTTCAACATGCGCTACCCGCTCGTGGACGGCCAGGGCAACTTCGGCTCCGTGGACGGCGACCCACCCGCGGCCATGCGTTACACCGAAGCGCGCCTTTCCAAAATCGCGGAAGAAATGCTCGCGGACATCGAAAAGGAAACCGTCGAGTTCGTTCCCAATTTCGATGAAAGCGAAAAAGAACCCGTCGTCCTGCCCACGCGCATTCCCGGCCTGCTCATCAACGGCTCTTCCGGCATCGCCGTCGGCATGGCCACCAATATTCCGCCGCACAATCTGAAGGAAGTCGTCGAAGCCGCGATCGTCCTGATCGAAGAGCCTGAAGCAAATCTGAAAAAGATTATGAAGCTCGTCCCCGGCCCCGACTTTCCCACCGCCGGTTACATTTACGGCCGCGAAGGCATCGAGCAGGCCTACAAAACGGGCCGCGGCTCCTTCCAGGTGCGCGCCAAGGTCGCGATCGAGCAGCGCGGCAAGGATCGCCAGGACATCGTCGTCACCGAACTCCCTTACCAAGTCAACAAAGCGCGCCTCATCGAGAACATCGCCGGCCTCATCCAGAATAAAAAGATCGAAGGCATCGCCGACATTCGCGACGAAAGCGACCGCGACGGCATGCGCATCGTCATCGAAGTGAAGCGCGATGAAGAGCCGCAAATTATTCTCGCGCACCTCTTCAAGCACACCCAGATGCAGGAATCCTTCAGCATGATCCTGCTGGCTATCGTCGCCGGGCAGCCGCGCGAGCTGGGCCTGCTGGACCTGCTGCGCCTCTTCATCGAACACCGCGTGGACGTGGTGCGCCGCCGCACCCAGTACGAATTGCGCAAAGCCGAAGAGCGCGAGCACATTCTGCTCGGCTACCAGATCGCGCTCGACTATCTCGACGATGTCATCCGCGTGATCCGCGGATCCTCCAGCCGCGCCAACGCCCGCGAGAATTTGCACGAATTTTTCGCCAATAAGACCGTCAAGATTTCCGAAGACGGCAAAGCGAAAAGCATCGCCGGCGTAAAACTGGTCAACAAGAAGTACGCCATCCCAGCCGAAGTGGTCGGTCTGAGCTTTCCGCAGATTGACGCCATCCTCGAACTGCAGTTGCACCGCCTGACGCAGCTTTCCATCGACGACATCCTTGCCGAGCTAAAGAAAATCCGCGAACAGATCGCAGAGCTGCGCGAAATCCTCGCCAGCGAAAAGAAACTGAAAGCGGTGATCGTCGCGGAATTGCGCGAAATCATAAAGTCCTATGGCGACGAGCGCCGCACCCAGATCGTTGACCGCGTCGAGGAAATCAAGCTCGAAGATCTGATCAAAGACGAGGAAATGGCCATCACCGTCAGCCATGCGGGCTACGTGAAGCGCACCTCGGTCGAAACCTATCGCCACCAATCACGCGGCGGCAAAGGCCGCATCGGCGCCAAAACGCGCGACGACGATTTCGTCGAGCATTTCTTCGTGGCCTCGGCGCACAGCTATATCCTGCTGTTCACATCGAAAGGCCGCATCTACTGGCTGAAAGTTTATGAAATTCCCGAAGCCGCCGCGGCCACGCGCGGGAAAGCCATCTCCAACCTCGTGCGCTTCCAGGAAAACGAAAAACTTACCGCCGTCGTTTCGGCGCGCAATCTCGAAGAAGCCGACCGTTACGTCTTCCTCGCTACCAAGAGCGGCACGGTAAAGAAGACCGGCCTCGCCGAATTTTCCAATCCGCGTCCTTCCGGCATCATCGCCATCAATCTCGATGGCACCGACGAACTCATCGGCGCGAAACTCACCGACGGCATGCAGATGATTTTCCTCGCCAGCCACGATGGCCAGGCCATTCTCTTCCGCGAGACCGAAGTCCGCTCCATGGGACGCGCCGCAGGCGGCGTTAACGGCATGGATCTCGCCAAAGGCGACTTCGTCGTCAGCATGGACGCAGTGCAGCCTGATTTCGGGATCATCCAGAAGGAATACAAGAAGGAAACGAAAAATCTCGACGAGCTGGAAAGCGACCAGATTCGCGAATCGCTCACTTCGCTCATGCTCACCGTCGCCGAAAAGGGCTACGGCAAGCGCACACCGCTCGCCGAATACCGTGTCACTTCCCGCGGCGGCAAGGGCGTGATCAATTTGAAATCCACCGACCGCAACGGTCCCGTCGTCGCAGCGCTGCAAGTCCGCGAGGATTCCGACGTGATGATCATCACCGGCCAGGGCAAAGTCATCCGCGTGCACTCCGGCGAAATCCGCGAAGCCGGCCGCTCCACCCAAGGCGTCCGCCTCCTCCGCTTGGAGGAAGGCGACCGCATCGCCGCCGCAGCCGCCATCCTGGAAGAAGACGAAGCCGCCGCAGCCGTTGTGCCGTCCGAGCCCGAAAAGAAATAACCGCAATCTCGCTTCGTGATCAAAATCGGGAGGCGCTAATGAATAAAGGGCTTCTAGCGGGCGCGTTCCTTTTCCTCGCGGGGGCCGCGCAAGCTCAGCATGGCACCGCGCCTGGCGGGTATTACCCGCTGAACTATCACGGCGACACCTGGACCGGCACGGTAACGGCCGTCAGCGATCAGACCCGCGAAATTGTGCTTTCCTATCCCGACAAAGACAAAACGGAAACTTTTACGGCGCTTCTCCAAGCTGGCTACAAGATAAAACTGAAAGATGGATCGATGAAGGAACTGAAGCCTTCCGACATTCCGATCGGGGCTCAGCTGATCGTCTACTACACAGTGGATGTCAAAAAGGTGGACGGAAAAAAGGTCAAGACGTACGAAGTCTTTAAGCTCACGCAGCTTCTCGACGATCGCAAAAAGTAAACCTTGGCATCATAACCCGGCGTTCGGCAGTGCCGTACATTCGAGCTACGACGGCGGCGCCACGTAATATCCCGGCCGCGTGCGCACAGAAACATTCGGCCGATCCACCACCACTTTTATCTCGTGGTATCCCTCCGGATCGTCTCCCACCGGACGATACCCGATCGTGTACTGCGCGTGCAGTTCGCCGCCAATATCATCAATCGCTTTTTCGATCGAACGGTCGCGCATCGTTGCCACGTGCAATCCGCCGGTAGCCTGGCTCGCCACCGCCAGCGAATTCGTTCCCAAGGCGTTCTTCCCGGTCTTCACCAAGAACACGGCCAGCGCCATCAGGTCCGGCGTATCGTTCACGTGATCCGGCTTCGCGCGCAAATCCGCCATCGCTGTGCTCAGCCCCACCGAGTATATGGTCACATTCGCCAACTGCGCCTGGCGCAGCACCTCGCCCAGCCTGCTCTCGCTGCCGGTGTCGTGCGACTCGCCGATGACCATCATAATCCGCCGCCGCACCGCAGGCCGTTCGTCCAACATCGAAATGCCGCGCGCCATCGCGTCGTAGAGCAGCGAATCATTCACGCCCAGGGGCAAATGTTCGATTGCGTACTGAACGCTGTCCGGGTCCGTCGTGAATTTCGCGCGCAGATCCACCGTGCTGTCGTAACTGATCACCGCCGCTTCCGAAGTTTGCGCCATCACCGCTTCGCTGAATACGATTCCCGCGTGCTTGATGCTGGGAAACATCGGCTGGATGTGCGAGCTCGCCTCGATCAGCAGCACAATCGAAAGCGGATCGCCGCCCACGTCGAAGTGATCGATTTTCTGCTCTGCTCCATTGTCGTAAACGCGGAAATTGTCCTGCTTCAAATCGAAGACCATCTCGCCCTGCGGATTGCGCACGATCACCGGCGCCGTCACCTCGTTCACGCGCACACGAATCGCATGTTTCTGCTGTTCCGCGGTAGGAGCCTGCTCTGGCGGGACGCCCGGCCGCGGATGCAACGGACCGGCAGGCGCCTCCTGGCCCCGTGCGAGCGACGCGGCCAATAGCACCGTCGCCGCAAGCGCAGCAGCCGCTCCCCCTCGAAATAAACGCCGAAATAACACGCGATTCACACGTTTCATCCCAAACTCAGCTTAGCTGTCCAGTCTATCTGATTCGCCGGCCCATACACGCGTTGCTTACGGAGCACTGGCGCTGTGCGCGGCGGCTGTCATTTCGCGCGCGTTCTCTTAGAATGGAAGTGGCGTAAAGGAAGCGAAACCAAACTGCAGTCGGAACTGTAGTGCGCATTGGGGTGTAAACGATGAAGCGTTCCGCAAAACGGTCCAAGCACCGGCCGCTGCCCGCGCTGGCCTATCAAGATCCGCAATTCATGGAAAGCCTCGGCGCGCGCCCGTTGCGCATACTCGCCGAATATCTCGATCCCCTCAGCCGTCTGCGCCGCGCTAATATCGGCGACACCATCGTCATGTTCGGATCAGCCCGCATTCAATCGCGCGAACACGCCCTGGCGCACCTGAAACAAACCCAAAAGCACTCGCACGGCCGGCGCACTCCCGAATGGCGCGCCAAAACCTCGGCGGCCCGCTCGCTGCTGGAAATGTCGCGTTACTACGAAGAAGCGCGCGAGCTTTCCCACCGCATCACTTCCTGGGCCATGACCCTCGGCAATCAGCCGCGCCGTTTCGTCATCTGCTCCGGCGGCGGCCCCGGCATCATGGAAGCAGCCAACCGCGGCGCCGCGGAAGCCGGCGGCCCCTCTGTGGGCCTCAGCATCCAGCTTCCGCACGAGCAGACCTCCAACCGTTACATTTCTCCCGACCTGAATTTCTATTTCCACTATTTTTTCATGCGCAAACTCTGGTTCGCGCAGATGGCCAAAGCCCTGATCGTCTTTCCCGGCGGTTTCGGCACCATGGACGAACTGTGGGAAATGCTGACCCTGCTGCAGACCAATAAACTTTCTTCGCATCACTTGATCTTGATTTACGGCAGGAAATACTGGGACAAAGTTCTCAACTGGCGCCACATGGTCCGCACCGGCACGATGAACGAGCGCGATTACAAGCTCCTGCAGTTCGCCGATTCCGTAGACGAAGCCTTCGATCACGTCCGCCGCGACCTCGAAGCCCACCACCTGCACCTCGACGTCGAGGGCGAGCCCTTCGCGCATCCACATCAACTAATCCCCAACATCATGCGGCCGTAATCAAGCGAAAAAAGCGCACAAAAAAAAGAAGGGACGAGCCCAGACTCGTCCCCTCTCTATTCGCTCGAGACCGACCGCTAGAGAGCACGCATTGCTCGGGACACTCACCGAAAACAACGCAGCCAAACGTCCCGTCGGCCCGAAATTAGTTGTTCGAGTAAGGCTCCAGCGCAAACACCGCCTGGAACCGCCGCTTCTCGTCCTGGTCGTGCAGCATCACCACCGGGACAACTCGCAGCGAGTTCTTGCAGCTGCGGCAAGTAGTCGCTTCACCTTCCAGGTCCTGTACGAACCCGTCGGTAAAGTGATACGCCGCACGCGGCCTCCGCGCAGCTTTCGTTCCCTTTTCCCCGCACTGCGGACAGGTGAACTCCACGCGGTCTTCCAGCGGGTCGCGATTCAATGCAGCCCAGCCGGTGTAACGAACTCCCACTGTTTCTATTGAGTTTCGGCTCATTATGACTTCCCCCTCCATCCTCTAAGACAGCTACAACTTAGCGATGATAGCAATTAGACGCGCGCCACCTTAAAAATGATGCATTCCGCTGCGCAAGAATTGTAAACAATTTGTCTACAGGACCTTACAACCACGCGCCACCCCGCCGTTGCCGCGTTCGTCTCATCCGAGCAAGAAGCGATACTGGGAACAACTCCACCTCGCCGGTGTCTATCACTGAAGAGATCGCGCGACCCTCGCAGAACCTTCAGATGCGGCCCGGCCGGAACCTTCACGCCGGCCGAACGAAGTCAGGCTAGTTCTTCATTGGCCGCGTCCTGATGGCGTTGCCTTGTGTGCGAATGCTTAGGCGGAGGTGTGTCCGTGAGCGATCTTGGCAGCTTGTCGCAATGCATGTTGGAGAACGACGCTGAATCTCAAGGCCGCGCCCGCAACTTGCGCCGCAAAGCACTTCTGATTTCAGTGCTGCTCGAAGCAGCGTTACTCGGCGCGATGCTCCTGTGGCCGTTGATCACGCCCGGCGTCTTGCCCAGTCTCTTCAACGTGACCCCCACGCCGCCCTATCGTGGCGGAGGTAGTTCTGCGGAAAAGCCTGCGCCATCGCAGGCGCAGCCGCCAGCCAGCAGCACCAGCAGGCCAGTGCCGTGCCTCTTTTGCGCGAAGCCCGAGGCTCCGACGCCGACGCGTCCATACAGCGTCGGAAGCGCGTCAAGCGGCGATTCCGCGCCAAGCATCGGCGAAGACGGAATGGATGGTCCTGCGGGCAGGGGCGCCTGGATTCCGGGAGCACCAGACCGCTCGGGCATGCCGCTCGAGATCAAAAAACCCGAGCCGCCCGAACATAAAACGCCAGTGCATCGCAGCGAAGGCGTAATGGCCGCCGCGCTGATACACGAAGTGCAGCCAGAATATCCCACCCTCGCGCGTAACATCCACTTGGCTGGTGCGGTTTACCTGCGCGCCGTCATCGGCACCGATGGCACTGTCCGCCAACTCGAAGTGATCAGTGGCCATCCGATCCTCGCGAACTCCGCGTTACAAGCAGTACGCCAATGGCGCTATCAACCGACCCGCCTGAACGGTGAGCCCGTCGAAGTTGAAACCTTCATCACCGTGAATTTCGTCCTCGACCAGCAATAAAAAAGGGGCGGAACACAAACCACCCCTTTCCATCACGCAACGTCAGAACCGGAACACAATCCCCGTCGAAATCCGCGCATTGTTTTGCACCACGCCGCCGAAGTGCGTCGTCACATAATCGCCCTCGATGATCCTCCACTTAAATGCCGACGCGATCTTCGCATCAATCCCGAATCCCAAGGACGTCGCGAAGGAGTTGTCGGTAAAGCCCGTCTGCCCGTAATGCGCTCCGCCAATCAAGATGTGCGCAAACGGGGAGACGCGCGCCGGGAACGAAACCTGCGGACCAACCAGATAGGTAATCAGCGACGATCCGCCGCCGTAATCTCCGCCCACTTCCCCAACGGCGCCGACCCAGGGAGCAAACTTGTACTCGCCCGAAAAAATAAATCCGTTCAAATTGTTAGCGCCCGGAGAATTCTCCAGATGGAAGAACGAGTATCCGCCATACAGTTCCACCTTGTCCTGCGCGCTCGCACGCGTTCCTGCCGCCAGCGAAAACAAAAATAACAGACCCACCAGTAATGACACTTTCCGTACCATGAATTTTTCTCCTTAGGGATATGGTGCGGAATGCGCCCAGCCGGCTGAGATAGTGGGCTCCCGCCCTGATAATTTCATGACCCCCGCCGCAGCCCAGAACGGGCCACGACAAGCGTCATCGTGAGCTGGTGTTGGTTGGATGCTGCTCAGGCCAAAAGGGTTACAGCTAAGGGACTTTCCCGTATCTAAATAAGGGCTTCACCCGAGTTGAGCGCAATAATCTCACGCGTCTCGTCCCGCAAACGCACTATTTCCTGCCAGTCATCGCCAGCCGCAGGATTCGGCGCTATTGGCGGGCTGAACGTCAACGTCACATGCCCAGGACGCGGCAGCAAAGTCTTGTCGCGCAAGATCTGCCGCGCGCCGCGCACCGAAACTGCGCAAATCAACCGCTGCGTATCCACTGCCGCCTTGAACGCGCCCAGTTGAAATGGTCGTATCCCTGCCATCGCCGTAAATGTTCCCTCTGGAAAAATCACCACAGATTCGCCGTTGCGCAGTGCCGCGTTCACCTCTTCCGATTGCCGTAGGCGCGCCTGCGGGTCGTTGCGGTCGAAAGCGAATTGTCCGCTTCTATCCGCCAGCATGCTAACGAACGGCATCGCGCGAATCTCGCCCTTCGCCACGAATCGCACATCGTCCGGAAGACACGCTAGCATCACCAGAATATCCAGATAACTGGAATGATTCGGGGCGAAAATCCATGGGCCCGTTTTCGCTCGCTGCTCCAGGATCTCCGCACCCACGATCGTCACCGGCAAGCCGCCCGCGGCCAGCATCATGCGCGCCCCGCGATGCACCAGGTTTGCCGCCCTCCGTCGGTTGCGCGTGCGCCCCACCACAATCCACAGTGGAATCAGAATCACTCCGAAAGCCGCCAACGCATACACGCCATACAGAAATTCCACCGCGCTTCGCGCCGTCCGTTGCAGCCAACTCGACGCCCGCGGCGCCGCTCCGCGCACCGCCAACTTCGCGATCTGCATCCACGCAGCCTGCTGCTTCTGCCCCAGCTTTCCTTCCAGGAAAAGCCGCCGCGTCTCGCTGCGCCGCAATTTCCCGCTGGAAGTTTTCGGAATGGACTGCGGCGGTAGCAGCGCAACTACGTCAGGAGGCATGCCCAATGCCTCATCGACGGCGCGGGCAATTTCGCCCTCGATGCGCTTCGCGCTGCTCATGTCTCGCAGCTCGGCAGCCACTACCAGCCGTTCGGTGCCGCTGCGTTCATCCGGCGCGCCGAAAGCTACCACGCATCCCGTGCGCACCCCCGCGATGCGCCCCGCGATTTCTTCCACCTCGTGCGGATAAAGATTGCGCCCCGCCTTGATAATTACGTCTTTCGCGCGGCCCGTGATGTAAATCTCGCCTTCGCCCCAGTACGCCAGATCCCCCGAATCAATCCAATCGCCATCATGAAAAAGCTCGCGCGTCGCGGCGGGATTGCGGTAGTAGCCACTCGTCGCCGAAGGCCCGCGAAGCCACAGCCGCCCTTCCTGGCGTTCGCCCAGATTGCGGCCTTCCGCATCCACGATGCGAACTTCCACCGTCGGCACCGGCTTCCCGGCGTTCACAAACTCCAGCGCTGCGGCATCCGCGCTCTCGACCGGCACAGCCCGGCCTTCTGATTCGAATCGCGCGCGCTCGATCCGGTCGACTTTGTATCCAGAGCCCAATTTCGGTACAGAAACCGCCAGCGTCGCCTCCGCGAGGCCGTACACCGGCATCAACGATTCGCGGCGGAAACCATACGGCGCGAAACGCTTCGCAAATCGCTCCATCGTTTCCGCGCGCACCGGTTCCGCCCCGTTCGTTGCCGCGCGCCACGAACTCAGGTCCAACCCCTCCAAATCCTTATCCGCGATTTTTCGCACGCACAGCTCGTAGGCAAAATTCGGCGCTGGGCAAATCGTTGCGCGATGCCGATGAATCGCGCGCAGCCAGCGCTCCGGCCGGCTCAGGAATGCCAGCGGCGACATCACCACCAGCGGTATTCCTGTAAATAGCGGCACGAACCAGGCGCCGATCAATCCCATGTCGTGATACAGCGGTAGCCAGGAAACGCAGGCATCGTTCGGCTGAATATCGAGCCCGGAAATAATCGCGCGGATATTTGCCAGCAGGTTCGCGTGGGTCAGCACGACGCCCTTGGGATCTCCCGTCGAGCCGGATGTGTATTGCAGGAACGCAATGTCTTCGCCGCGCCCGTGATGCGATAAATGCTGCACTGGTCGCCACTCGCCCGTTGGATGCTGCGGATCCGCGGGCGCGCTCGCCAGCTTCTGCGCGTTCAATACTTCGCGCAAAGACGGTACGCGCGGCTGCAGTAGCTTCGCCAGATTTTCGGCCTGCCGCCACGTCACCAAAAACTGCGCTTCCGCGTTACGCAAAATATTCGACTGCCGCGCCGCGTATTCCGCGATGCGGTCTGCCCGGAACGGCGGATAAATCGGCACCGGAATTCCGCCGGCCAGCAGTATCCCCGCGAACGTCCAGAAAAATTCCGCGCAAGTCGGCAGCATGATCGCGACCGTCTGTGCCGGTTCCAGCCCGCGCCGCCGCAGCTCTGCCGCCACCAACGACGCGCGCTCGTAGAGTTCGCCGAACGTGATCGTGCGCAGCTGCTCGTCTTCTTCGTAGATCTGAATGTGGCTGCGCCCCGGTTCGCCGCGCCCGCGCAAACGAAAAATCTCGCTCAGGGTTTGAGCTTTGCGAATTTGCTCGTCGATGTCCGGGCGAATCGTGGGCGAAGAAGCCGTGGACGGAGCAGAAGTCACTACAGAAGGGCTCGCCGCTGCAACCGCCGCGACGGCGTGAGAACCGTAAGCGCCGTCGCCGTTTCCACCGTCGCCGGCGGCTTCCGCCCGCAGGATCGCGTCCACCAAATCCTGCACCGTATCGGCTTCCGCTACCACCCGGTCCGGCAAACGCACGCCGCAGGCGTCGCCCAGGCGCAGCATTAATTCCACGCGCTCCAGGCTGCCCAACCCTAACTCGCGCTCCAGGTGCGCCTTCGCGCCGCGCGCCACCAGCTCTTCCATCCCGCGCGTGCTGCCCAGTTCCAGCAAAAGTTGGCGCACCGATGCCAAGGCTTGCGCTGCCACAGCCGGCTTGCGATCGAGTTTTGTTCCGGTGGCGCCCATGGATAGAAACGGGCAGTTCGCGGCGCGCGACTGCGCGCAGCGTCGGGGCAACTGCTTCGGCGAGCCTATCACCGCCCGCCGCCTCATTCAATCCCAACCGTCCCCGAAGCCGCCTCGCATTCGTAGCGCCGACCTGCCTGCCGGTAGGCAGCCGTTGCCGTTGGTTCTCGCCTAGCCTTTGCCTTTCTCTGCGCTCTCTGTTTCTCTGCGGTAGTTGCCTCTATTTTTCTCAGATTTTTCTCCGCCTTCCCTCCGTGCTGTCTGTGTCAAATCTTTTGACTTCCCGGCCGAGCGAAACTCCCGCGAACTCACCTTCGCGTACTTTCGTACTGGGCCGAAATGGGCCGCGCGGCCTATCGACTCCCCCACTCTCTAGCGGCATACTGAGTCGTGTTCGGGGCTCTCCAAAGCGCCTCGAATGTCTGCACCTCCATCACCCCAATGCCCATGAGCGGCCGGCACCCCCACCGGCCGCTCCCCCTTTCCTGCCTCAAAATTCTGACCCCAAGTCATACACTCCAATCGCTTTGATGGCTTCCATAAATGCTTCTTTCTTGACTTCCTCGCCGCGCAGTTCTATAGATTCCCGCATCGGGGTTGTGTGAGTTGCAGCGATTGGGGCGAGATTCGGGGTTGTGTCGTTAATTACGGGGCGAAACCGTAGCCCTCTATTTTTTCCAGCTGAACGGTCCCAAGCACTCCACGCGCCGCGTGTCCTGGGCAAGTGTCCTTACAACGGAGGTGGGGTGTGAGATTTCTTCGTGCGCTGCTGCAATGTGCATTTGTCTTTTGCATTCTCGCAGTCCTCAGTGGTTCGGCATGGGCACAAACCAAAGCCTCCCTTCGCGGCACGGTGACCGACCAATCCGGCGGCGTGGTCGTCGGCGCCAAAGTGACCCTCACCAACACTGGAACCGGAATCGCGCGCACCACCGCGACAGCCAACGACGGTTCCTACCTCTTCGATTTGGTGCAGGTCGGCAAATACAGTCTGACAGTAGATAAGTCCGGCTTTGAAACCTTCATCCAGGACGGCATCGTCCTCGAGCTAAATCAAAACGGCCGCCAGGACGTGGCGCTAAAGGTCGGTAAGGAAACTCAGACCGTAGAGGTTACCTCTAACGTCGCACAGGTGGATACCACTAGTGCCGTCCTCGGAAAAGTCGAGAACGAGCGCATGATCAACGATCTCCCCTTGGCCGATCGCGACACTTTGCAGCTCGGCCTTCTGCAAGCGGGCGTGTTCTCGCCTGATCCCGATGACGGTTCTGGCAATCCGTTTTCCGTCAGCGGTCAGCGCTCCGAGTCGCTCACCTTCTTGCTCGACGGCGCGAACAATACCGATTTTCTCGGCAACAACGTTGTTGTCAATCCGAATCCCGACGCTGTCGAGGAATTCAAGATTCTCACGAACAACTATGACGCAGAATACGGCCGCACTTCCGGTGGAATCGTCAATCAGATTACAAAATCGGGGACCAACGCTTTCCACGGAGACGCGTTCGAATTTCTGCGCAACACCGACTTGAACGCCCGTGACTACTTTCTGCCCGATACCTTGCCCAAACAAGCGTTTCAGCGAAACGTCTTTGGCGGCACGATTGGCGGTCCCATTAAGAAAGATAAGATGTTTTTCTTCGCCGCCTACCAAGGCTGGCGCAGCCGCGAAGGCCAGACCTCTCCGATTTTGACGGTCTTGAGCCCCGCCGAACGAACCGGCAACTTCGCCGAAACTTGCCAGACCGGCTTTGATGGGGGCGGGAATTGCATCCAGCCGTCCCCATCAGAACAGAACCCGCCGGCACACGAGCAGCTGGTCAATCCCTACACAGGAAATAACGTACCGTACAATAATTTGTCTTCCCCGGGTCAAGGCGGCACGGGACCCGGTGGTTCGCTCGTGAATAGTGTCATGCAAAACTACATCAACGCTTTCGTTCCGATGCCGAACCTGCCCAACAACGGATTTGTCTCCTCGCCCACTGCCGCCATAGACAACGACCAGGGTATTCTGCATTTCGACTACAACCTCACTTCCCGCGATGCTCTGTCCTTCGTCTATGTGATAAACGACGAACGCGATAATTACCCCTTCCAAATCATCAATGGGGCTTCGACCGGCGGCGATTTGCCTCTCGGATCCGGTTTCACAGATACCAACCGGACCCAGATCGGGACCTTTACCTGGACGCACACGCTATCTGCCGGAAAGCTCAACGAATTTCGTGCCGCCGTGAATCGCTACTCGACGCTGCAAGGTGTGCCCACCACCACCACTTCGCCAGCGGCGCTCGGTTTTACCAATGTCAATCCCGACGACCCCAAAGGCACCGCACCGCCCATCATGTACGCGTCCAGCTTCACCACCGGGCCTTCCCCCCAGGGACCAACTCATTTGCAGCGCACCACTTTTGAATTGGCCGACAATTTTACTTGGACTCGCGGTAAGCACGAATGGAAGTTCGGCGGTGATTTCACGCACATATGGCAGAACTTCAGATACGATTTCTATAACAACGGCAGCTTCGATTTTGACAACTATGGTGTTACCTGGACGAACGACCCGTTGGCGGATTTTGTGGGCGGCTTTTGGGATAATTATTATCAGGTCTCTAACGCTGTCTACGGTATTCGCACCGGCTCCTACGGCATCTATGCCCAGGATACTTGGAAGGCGAGTTCAAGACTTACGCTTAATCTCGGCCTCCGCTACGAGTACTACATCCCTCAATTCGACGTTCACAACAATATTCTTGGCTTCTTTCCCGGGACCCAATCCACCGTGTTTCCCAATGCCCCTCCGGACATACTCTATCCGGGCGATCCCGGTACACCCAATCGAGCCCTCGTCTATCCGGACAAGAACAACTTCGCCCCGCGCGTTGGCTTCGCGTGGGACGTGTTCGGCAACGCCAAACTCGTCATGCGGGGCGGCTTCGGCATCTTTTACGATATCGAGGACGGAGCCCTCAACCTGCAGTTCGGTGGCGAACCGCCGTATGGCGCGGTGTCCAACATCTTCCCCAATTCGTTTGCTCCCGGTGTGGACCCGATCGCGGACCCATTTACCGCGACAGGCTATTCGAATTCGTTTCCCTTTGCTACGCAAGGGGGCGGCGTGGGGACTTTCGAAGATCCGAAAATTCCGTATGCCTATACGACCGATCCGCACTTCCGCACGCCGTATTCCGAGAACTTCAACTACGGTTTTCAGTGGCAGGCCACCCCGAACATGATGCTCGAGACCGTTTACGTGGGCAGTCTCGGTCGAAAGCTCATTTCCACGGGTGAAACGAACTTCCCATCCGTTACTGTCGAGCAATATCAGCTTTCAACCTATCTGAATTCGGCAACAGCCTTGAACTATGCCCCCGTTAATCCCGAATGCGCCCGGCCATTGGCTGCTTGCGCAGGCGGTCTCATCAATCCGTCCGATCCCTATGATCCGACTGGCTTGCCGACCGGGATTCAGCAACTATTTACAAACTTCAGCAACGGCCTGTCGGATAGCGATCAATTGCAAATCACTTTGGACCAACGCTTCTCCCATGGCTTCTCATTTCGCGCCGCCTATACTTGGGCCAAGACGATGGACCTCACTTCCGGTTTCCGTGCACGTTCCTCCGGTTACACAGACCCCTACGATTACCGCCTTGACCGAGCCGTCGCCGATTTTGACGTTCCACAACGCTTCGTTTTCAGCGGCATTTATGAGTTGCCCTTCGCGGCGCACACAGAGAACGCTCTGCTGGAAAAAGTTGCCAAAGGATGGCAGCTCAATGGAATCGTGACGTTTCAGGGCGGCCAGCCGGTCAACATTTTTGCTAATACCAACGCCAGTGAGCAGGACAACAATCTGGATCGTCCCAACGTTATTGGTCCAGTCCCGCTCACTCACCAGCCCCGAAATGCGAATCAGATGTTTACCAGTCAATGCAACGGAACCAGTAACGGGGTGGAAACCGGAAATTTCTGGTTCGACCCCACCAATCTAGTTTGCGACGCCTGCCCTTACAGCGACCCAACTTGCGCCAACACTGCTGACCAGCCTGGAATTCCATTATTCAGCTACGGCGATCTGCCTCGCAATTATTTGCGCGGTCCTGGAATCAACAATTGGGATCTTTCCATCACCAAGAGAACCAGTTTCATGGAAAACAAATCGCTCGAATTCCGCGCCGAATTTTTCAACGCCTTCAACCACGTGCAGTTCCTGCGCGTAGACAATACGGGTTTTCTCAGCCCCACGTTCGCGCAGGTTATTTCCGATCGCGGGCCGCGCCTGATCCAGTTTGGTCTGAAGCTTTACTTCTAGGAAGCACTGAAAGTTTCTGAAAACGAAAAAGGCCCGAGGCGGCTGGTTTGCCTCGGGCCTTTTCTATTGCAACTGCCAGTTATTCCGCTAAGTTGAACTCGACGAGCGCTCCCCAACCCAGCGGCTCAGCCGCGCAAAAACTTCAGCGGCCGCGCCCAGCCGGTCGGTAACTCCTCATCGGCCGCGCGCGCATCCGGAACCGCGGCGGCAGAGGAGGCGGCACGCTATGCAGCGGCGCGCCACAGTTGTTGCAACATTCCTGCGGCGCATCGTGCAGGCGCAGCCAGCGCCCCCGCGAGATGCATTCCGGATTCAAACACTGCACCGTTCCACCTGCCAAATTCAGCATCGTCCCTCTCAATTTGCGTGTAAATGTCTGTGAAAGTGATGTTGCCGTGTCCGGGGAATGGAAAATCGTCCAGCGCTGTGCCACTCAAACGGAAACATTCGCGTAACGCAGCGTTAACGTGCGGAATTTTGCTCTGCGGCGGCTAGTGTGTCAAGAAAAATATCTACTATTAGTAGTGGTGTGGTTTCAAAATGGAACAGAACGCTACAAGCTTCGTAACGCCGGCCTGCCTGCCCGGAGGCAGGCGTCCCGCCGGTTCTTTCGACTTTGCTCTGTGCCCTCCTGGATCGTCCTGCAGAATGAACCGTCCGGAGATTCGGCGCCGCAATCGAAAATTAATTAGAAGTGTCGCTGGCGGGTGCGGCGGCTGGCGCCGGAAGCTTCGACAGCTCGGCATTCATGTCATCAATTTTCTTCTGCTCTTCGTCCATTTCCTGTTGCTTCGCCGCGATCTGGTCCTGCTCATCTTTCAGTTTGGCCGCGCCGTCCGTGTCCGACGCGTAGTCCGGCTTGATGTAGTACATCTGCGAATCCAGCGTGTACGTCCGCTGCAGCAGATCCAGGTCCACCTTGATCGTCGCCAATTTGTCCTTGGCATTCGCGATGGATCTTTCCAGCGCTGCCCGACTGCCCGCGCCACCGCCAGCCCCCGCAGACCCACTTGCTGCGGCCGGAGCGGCCGCCGCATCACCCGGCGCAGCAGCGGCGCCACCGTTATCATCGGGCGTCTGGCCCACCACACTGATTGCAGCATTGGACTTAGGAACGTTGTCGTCATCCCACACGCGCGCCGGCTTAGCCTGATCCTTCTTCGCTTCACGCGCCTGCTTGGCAGCCGCCGCCAAAGGATCGGCCGGCGCTGCCGGGGGCGCCTGCGCGTCCTGGGGCGGTTGTGCCTGGCCCGACACAATGCCGATCGGCATAAATAGCAGAATGCCAAGGCCCCAATGTGCGATTTTCATCGTGCTTCTCCCAGATGGCAGTTACGCAAACTTTAATTCTAGCCGCCCGCTCGCGCGAGTGGCAATTGGCGTTCTGTCCCGCGCCTTAAGAGACAACCTGTACTTCCCGGCAGGTACAAACGTCTCTGCCCCTCAGCACAGTCTTGTACCGCCAGTTATGTCTGCAATTGCCTCTTCCGCCCTGCCAAAGCTGCCAAGGACATTCCCGCCGCCAGCGCCAGATAGAATAGAGGCACGCGCGTCAGCGCCGTAGCCGGCGCCGATCCCATAAAATCCAGCGGCACGGTAGCGTGCATCGGCCCCAGGTACCACAATAGCGTATAGAGAATTTCAAATGGTTTGCTCGTTCCGCTCCATACTCCCAACGCCAGTGCAAACGTGGGAATGAAGGCCGCGCCGATCAGCCAGGCCAGCAACCCGCGCCAATTTCCGCCCAGCAGCAACCGCAGCGCGAATCCGCTGCCGGTGATCAACGCCAGCACCACTCCCGCGCACCACACCGCCGGAAGCTGGCTCGCAATCGGATGCGGCGCCGAAAAAAGCAGTGGGCTGGTTCGATCGCGGCTTTCCCGCACACCCATCGTTGACCACATCAATACCGGCCAGATCCAGGCGACGCACAACGCCACGCCGCGAGCTTGCGCGCCCGGCAACGCAGCCGCCAGCGCCACCAGCAGCACTGCGCCCGCATACCACCACCATTTCTGCCCTTTCAACATCAGCCGCAGCTCCGCCACCAGCATCGCGCCAAACCTGAAATGTACCGGCCCCGCTCGCAACGGCGTCAACGTCACAGCCGACATTGCTCCCATCACCGAACTTCCCTCCGCCACGCCGGAAATCTCTGGCAAATCCGAACTCGCAGGCTTGCTCCGACCAGAAAGCAGTCGTCTTCGCGCCGGATCGAACCGATCGAACAGCAAAGCGGAAAAAGCCACAAGCGCCAGCGCGAAACCAATCCAGGCGATCCGCCACAGCACCATTCCTCCCGTCCAAGCGATCCCGTTCCACAAAAACGTCGCGTGCACGAAATTAAGCGTTCCGACATCCACCGAAAACGAAAAGCTGTTGTTCGAAGTCGGCGCCGCCGCTCTCATACTGTTCCAAACCAGATTCAGCCCCGCCCAATCATAAGGACTCGTGCCGCCCTCCGCCCCCGCCGAAGCCGGTACCGCAAGTCCGGCAGTCCACACAAAAAAGTACGCTACGTTTCCGAACCCGCCGCGCAGCCAGGTAATCGTCTCGAAAACCACCGCCACCGCTGCGACCAACGCCATCGCGGGCAGCGCCAGCAACAGGAAAGGGGCCAGCAGCTTCCACAGCTGCAGGTGCGAATCTTCTCCTTGGAAGAATTGCATCGCGATTCCCGAAATCCCCAGGATCCCGACCATCACAGCCAGCACCATGAAATTGCTGAGCCACTTGCCGCTGAGATAAAGAATCTTGGAAATGGGCGTGGATGCCAGAATTTCGCCCACGCGAGTCGCCCGGTCGCGCTCGATGGTATTCTTCACCACGTAAAATCCCGCCAGCGAAAGAAACGTAGTCGCCACCAGTGACATCAGCGTGCCAATCCATGCCGAATTGTAGATTCCGCGCATATGGCCCACTTGCAACAGAATCTTCCCAGTTGCGGCCAGATACCCGAAATACATCGCGAACAACAATGTAATCAGAAAACTGTAGCGCCGCACGCGCTCCAAAAAATCGGCACGCGCCAGTTCCAGCAGCACGTGCCAGCGGCTGGCTCTGCTTCCACTCATCGCGCGCCCGCCGCCGCGCTCGCGCGCTGCCTTGAAATGCAGTTCAAGTACGCATCCTCGAGCGATGGCGCCACAGCCACTGCGTCAGGACCAGGCTGCTGCGCCGCCACCACCCGCACATGCACGCCATCGCCTCGCCGCACACTCCCAGAAATTTGAAATTGCTGCCTTGCAGCCGGCAATTCGGCGCTGGGAATCACCCACTCCCATACTCGGCCTTCCACTGACCGCAACAATTCCTCCGGCGCCGCATGTGCCAGCAGCCGTCCGCCCCCCAAAATCGCGATATCGGTCGCGATCGCCTCGACGTCGGAAACAATGTGCGTGGAAAGAATCACGATGCGTTCCCCGGAAAGCTCGGAAAGCAAATTTCGAAATCGCACGCGCTCCTCCGGGTCCAGCCCCGCCGTAGGCTCGTCCACGATGAGCAGTTGCGGATCGTTCAGCAACGCTTGCGCGATTCCCACGCGCTGTTTCATTCCGCCGGAAAACCCGCCCAGCGCGCGCTCGCGCACCTCGCCCAGATTCACCACGCCCAGCAACTCGTCAATCCTCCGCCGCGCCGACGCAGCGTCCAATCCCTTGGCCGCGGCCAAATATTCCAAAAATTCACGCGCCGTCAGGTGCGGATACACGCCAAAATCCTGCGGCAAATATCCCAGCACGCTGCGCAGCGGATCGGGCGTTCGCGCGATGTCCGCATCGTTCCACAACACACGCCCCTCCGTCGCGCGCGTCACCGTTGCCAGAATCCGCATCAACGTGGATTTTCCGGCGCCGTTCGGCCCCAGTAATCCCACCACCCCCGGGCCAATTTCCATCTGCAAATCGCGCAGCCCCCACAACTTTCCTGCGTACTGCTTGCCCACACCCTCAATCACCAGCTTCATCGGTAGAAAACTCCTCAGGAAACGAGCTGCGCGGAATGTATCAATAATTACGGCCAAGCCTGCGCGAAAGTTCCTCAGCTGCCCAGATTATCTGCGAAATACCGCGCTGACGCGGCGCCCGCTGCGAAATCTTCCGCATTTGCCGCCACAGCCTTGCACGCCTTCGGCGGCCACGTCATAATCGCGGTTCGAATTTGGTCGGGAAGGCGAAGCGCCAAGCTGTTTGGAGCAAGGATGAGATCTGCCGCACTCTGGTTTCTGCTCTTACTAACTCTGGCCACCACGCCTGTCGCCTTCGGCAGAGCACCTGCGCGCACCGCAAACGACTTCGCGCCCACCCCCGTCGCCGCACCACCATCCTCGCAACCTCAGTCCAGCACCCCCAACATTTCAACTCCCGTCCCACCGCCGCAGTCATCCGAAAGGAAGGTCACGGCCTACACGCTCCCGCCCGACCTCTACCGCAAAGCGCGCGATCTCGGCCGTTTTCACGCTCGTTTTGCCTGGATCGATTTTTTCTATGGCATCTTCGTCCTCTGGGTCATCCTGTTCTGGAGGTTCGGCCCGCAATTTCGCGATTGGGCTGAATCCGTTTCCCGCAATCGGTTCGTTCAAGCCGCGGTCTTCGCGCCGCTCTTGATCTTGACCATGGCTATTCTCGGTCTGCCCTCGAACATCTACGAAAACTCGGTCGAGCGAAAATACGGCCTCAGCATTCAGAGCTGGAGCTCCTGGTTTTGGGATTGGACCAAGGGTCAGTTCCTGGGTATCGTGCTCGGAATTATTCTCGTTGCGATTCTCTACGCCGTCATTCGGTGGAGCCCGCGCCGCTGGTGGTTTTATTTCTGGCTGGTTTCATTGCCCATCGCGGTGATTCTCGTCTTCATTCAGCCCGTGATCGTGGATCCCATGTTCCACAAGTTCGAACCGCTTCAACAAAAAGATCCGGCGCTCACCGCCAGCCTGGAAACGATGGTCCAGCGCGCCGGCGTAAATATTCCGCCGGAGCGCATGTTCTGGATGGGCGCGGGAGAAAAAACCACGGAGCTGAACGCCTACGTCACCGGCCTCGGCGCATCAAAACGCATCGTCGTGTGGGACACCACCATCGCCAAGATGACCACGCCGCAAATCGTGCTTGTTGCCGGACACGAAACCGGCCACTACGTTCTCAACCACATTTGGAAGGGTTTGCTCTTCGCTGCGGTATTCCTGTTCGTGCTTTTCTATCTCGGCTTCCGCACCATCGGCTGGCTGCTGCGGCGGTTCGGAACCGCCTGGGGCATTCGCGGTGTCGAAGACTGGGCCTCGCTCCCCGCGCTGCTGCTTCTACTTTCCGTCTATTCCTTTATCGCGAGCCCGGTTCAAAGCGCCGTCAGCCGTCACTTCGAGCACCAAGCGGATCAATACGGCCTGGAAGTCACCCACGGCCTAATCCCCGATTCCAGCCAGGTCGCCGCGCAAGCCTTTCAGGTTCTCGGCGAAGTTGATCTCTCCGACCCCGCGCCCAGCCCCATCACCGTTTTCATGTTCTATTCCCACCCGCCCATCCCAGACCGCATCCGCTTCAGCCTGACCTACGATCCCTGGGGCAAAGGCGAACAACCCGAATTTGTAAAGTGACGATACGACAAGCGCCGTCATCCTGAGCGCAGCGAAGGATCTCTCCCGCCTTTCTCTGTGAACTCTGCGCCTCTGCGGTAGACCTCCTGCGTCTTTCTCAGATTTGCCTCCGCCGTTCCTCTGTGTCCTCCGTCAAATCTTTTGACTTTTTCCGCCGCGCTTAAACCCGCACCACTCACCCCCGCGCATGCACCTTCACCCGAATCCCATATTTCGCCCGCAAAGTTACCAAGGGATCCGGCACCACGCGATGCCCCGGCACCAACTGAAACCGAAACTTCTGCGCCACAGTCGCGATCACCATCCCCAATTCCAGCAACGCGAACCCCTGCCCGATGCACCTGCGCGGCCCATCCCCAAATGGAAAATAAGCCCCCGCCGGCAACCGGTTCTCCAGCCCGTCCAACCAACGCTCCGGTCGAAACACTTCCGGGTCATCAAAATATCGCGGGTCGCGATGCATCACCCACTGCGCCATGATGAACGTCGTATCCGCCGGAAAATCGTATCCGCCGATCGTGCACGGCGCAATCGAAGTCCGCGCCAAAATATAAGCCGCCGGATAAAGCCGCAGCACCTCGCTGATCACCGCGCGCAAATACGGCAATCGCTCCAGATCCGCAACCTGCGGATCGCGCCCGTCCAGCACGCGCTGCAATTCTTCGTGCAACCGCGCTTGCGCCGCGGGATTCTCGCTCAACATGTACCACGTCCAGGAAAGCGTCAGCGCCGTCGTCTCGTGCCCCGCCATGAATAGCGTCATCGTCTCGTCACGCAATTGTTTCGGCGTCATCTGCGTGCCGTCTTCGTCCATCGCGCCCATCAGCAGCGCCAGCAGATCGTTGTGCGGATTCGTGTTTCCCTCCGCCTGCCGCTCCTTGATGATTCCGTACACCAGCGAATCCAGAAACTGCGTCTCGCGCTCCGCCCGGCGATTTCTCGGCGTGGGCCAATTCTCCGGCACTTTGATCGGCGACCGCGCCTTGCGCATCGAATACCGCATCAGAAATCCCAGTGACTTACCCACCTCTTCCGCCTTCACACTCAGCGTCGTGCCAAAAAGCGTGCGCACGGCGATGTCCAGCGTCATCGCCATCATCTCCTCGGCGATGTCGCGCACCTCGCCGTCATGCCAACGGCGCATGTGCGTTCTGGCGCACTCCACCATCGTCGTGCCGTATTCCGCGATGCGCGTGCGATGAAAAGCCGGCTGCGCCAGCCGCCGTTGTCGCCGCCAGAAATCTCCTTCGCTGATCAGCAGGCCTTGCCCCAGCAACCGCTGCGTCACATCTTTCGTCAGCGTGCTCTTGTGAAATTTGGCGTGCTGCACGATGCACACCTGCTCAACGAAGTCCGGATGATTCAACATAATGCGGTGATGGCGAAACACCGGAATGCAGACGATGTCTCCATATTCCCGCGCCACGCGCATCAAGGTCGCCAGCGGGTCGCGCAGCACCTGCAGCGCCAGCCCCAGTAGCGGCGTGCCTTTTGGCCCGGGAGGCAAGCCCGGCATTTTTGCCGCGGATGCGGCGGTGGATGCAGCAGTCACAGTCATGATTTCGCTCGTTCTTTGCCGGCGGAAAAATCGCCCGCGAAGTCTCCTCTTATTATTACGCGCCCCGCCGCCAATTCATTGCATCAAATCTGGCAGTTCTTGCTTCCTAAAGATGCGGCCCGCCATTGAGCGGTTTTCTCCCGAATTGGGCCAGCAAATTGGGTAAGATACGCGGACGGGCCTTTCAGCCGCAAAGGGGATTGTGAGTGGAAGTCGAACAGCCGGACTGGCTGCAACAAATCGAGGGCGTGCTGGAAAGTCTCAACGAAGGCGTGCTCATCTCCGATGACTGCCAGAATATTATTTTCGTGAATTCCAACCTCGAACAAATGACTGGCCTGCCCCGCGGCGAGATCGTTGGCCCGGACATCCACCGGCTATATAACAAAGCGGAAGCTGATTATATCGTCGCGCAACGCGAACGAGGCTTGCAGGTTGGCCACAACCGTTTCGAATTCGTGCTGCCCAGAAAAGATGGCTCGCGCTTGCCCGTAATTATCAGCGCCCGCACGGTCGAGGATCCTGATGGGCGCCAGTTTGCCATCGTCACTTTCACCGATATTTCCGATCTGAAGCGCGCCGAACAGGAACTGCGCGAGGTGAACAAGAAACTCGAAGAGCGCCACCAGGAAATTCAGGAAGATCTCAAGCTGGCCGCGCGCGTGCAACAAAGCCTCGCGCCGAAATCACTGGTCTGGGGCGGCGTGCGCGTCGAAACCTTCTACCATCCGGTGCGCACCATCGGCGGCGATTTCGGTCTGGTGAGTTCGCTCGACGACCACTATCTGAATCTGCTCGTCTGCGACGTCTCCGGCCACGGCATCGGCTCCGCTCTGGTCGCCAACCGCATTTATACCGAAATGATGACGCAGTTGCGCGCCGGCTCCGCGCTGGACGCGATGCTTCGCCAACTCAACCGTTTCGTCATGCACAATATCGGCAGTTCGGTTTTCTTTTTCACCGTCGCCGCCGCTCGTATCGACCGCCCCGGCCGCCGCATGATCTTTGCCGGCGCCGGACATCCGCCCGCGATGATCGCGCACGAGGGTGCCGAGCCTCGCCTGCTCGAATCCCGCAGCATGGTGTTGGGCGCTCTGCCCGAGGCTGTGGACGCCGAAGCCACGCTCGATGTGGATCTCGACGCCGGCGACCGCATCGTGCTCTATACCGACGGAATCACCGACGTCTTCAATTCGCGCGGCGAAATGCTCGGCGTCGAAGGCGTCCAAAAAATTGTCCGCGAAACCTCCCTGCTCCCATTCAACGAAATGAAGCGAGGCATCCTGGACAGCGTAGCCGAATGGCGCGAGGGCCCCCCCACCGACGACGTCTCCCTAGTCCTCGTCGAAGTCTAAATCCGCATCGCCCCGGCCATCGTGGTACAGGCGATCGTGCCCGTGCTCCTAGCCTTCCTCTGCGAAGGATCTCTCTTCGCCTTATTCTGCATCCTCTGCGGTAGGCTCGTCTTTCTCTGTGTTCTACGGTTTTTCCTCTGTACCCTCTGTGATAAATCTTTGGCCTTCCTCGCGCCACTCAGAATTTCTCCGCCACCCACAAATTATGAGATAACGTTCAATCCGCAATGGCCCGCATCGAATTAGCCACACAAATCTCCACCGCCCCAAATGAAATCTTCGTCTTCTTCGTCCCCCAACGCATGCCCCTCTGGTACGGCACCGAAATGAACGCCCACTTCGAAGTCCAAAGCGGCGCACCCGATTTCGCGGTAGGCCAGAAAGTCCGCATCACCGGAAAACTGCAGAGCCACGATGTAGCGCTGACGGTCGTCATCACCGCCTACCAATGGGAACATCACCTCGAATGGCAATTTCAGGATTCCTACGGCGTGCGCGGAATGCAGCGTTGGGATCTGCAACCTGAAGGAAACGCAACCAAACTAAGCATGCGCGACGAATATGTAGTGCCCAGCAAGCTCGGTAAAATCCTGGACCGCTTCATCACAAGCCGCGCCGTCAAACTGCGCGACCAATCCTGGCTCGATCGCCTGAAGCGTTTCGCAGAGCGGCCCGCGCAGTAACCTCGCCGCAAACCCGCTTTTCTCGGCGTCCTCTGCGTCTCGGCGGTAAATTCGCGCGCCTAAACCCCCACCACCCGCAAAAATTTCTTCTTCCCCACCCGCAAAGGCAGCATCTCTCCGGGATTCAAAACAATCGTCCGCTTCACATCCTTCTCAATCTCGCCATTCACCTCCACCGCCCCCTGCTTGATCAATCGCTCCGCCTCGCTGCGCGACGAAGCCAGCCCTGTTTCCGTCATCACCGAATAAAGCGGCCGCTTTCCCCAAGCCAATTTCATTTCCGGCATGTCCGTAGGCGCTTTCCGGTCGCGGTACACCAACCGGAACTCGTCCGCCGCTTCTTTCGCGGCCTCTTCCCCATGAAATCCCGCCACAATCGTATGTGCCATCTGCATCTTCGCGTCCATCGGATGCAGCACGCCCATGCTCACCTCTTCACGCAGCCGCACAATCACCGGCGAACCAAAATCCGTCAGCAATTCGTAATAAGACCACATCAGCTCGTCCGAAATGGACATCAGCTTGCCGAACATCTCCCCCGGCGTCTCCGTGATCCCGATGTAATTCCCCAAGCTCTTCGACATCTTCCGTTCGCCGTCGAGCCCCACCAAAATCGGCATCGTTAAAATCACCTGCCCCGGCAAACCGTACTCGCGCTGAATCTCGCGATGCACCAGCAAATTAAACTTCTGCTCCGTCGCGCCCAATTCCACGTCGGACTTCAGCGCCACCGCGTCGTAAGCTGTCAGCAACGGATACAAAAGCTCGTGCACCGAAATCGGCTGATTCGCCTCCAGCCGCGAACGAAAATCCTCTCGCTCCAGCATCCGCGCCAGCCGGTAATGCGCGCACAGCTGCACCACTTCCGTGCTGCTCAGTTTTCCCAACCACTCGTTGTTGTAACGCACCTCGGTCTTGCTCTTATCCAAAATCTTGAACACCTGCTGCAGATAAGTCTCCGCGTTCTTCTGCACCTGCTCGGCCTTCAGCGGCGGTCGCGTCTCCGATTGCCCCGTCGGATCGCCGATCATCGCCGAAAAATCACCAATCAGAAAAACCGCCGTGTGCCCCATGTCCTGAAATTGTTTCAGCTTCCGCAGCACCACCGTGTGCCCCAGATGAATGTCCGGCGCGGTCGGGTCCACGCCCAGATACACGCGCAGCGGTTTTCCGGTCTTCACCGCCTGCTCCAGCTTCGCCTTCAATTCCTCTTCGCGAATAATTTCCGCCACGCCCTTTTTCAGGTACGCCAGCTGCTCTTCCACGGGTTTGAATTTCGCGGACGACACTATTTTCTCTCCGACCCTTTCGGCGCATTCAATAGCACGCGCCGCCCTTCGATTCGGTACCGCCCTTCCAGCACAATGCGCACCGCTTCGGTGTAAATCCGATGCTCTTCGCGCAAAATCCGCTCCGCCAAAGTCTCAGGAGTATCGCCGTCCTCGATCGCAACGCACGCCTGCAACACGATCGGCCCTGCGTCCAGATTTTCATCCACGAAATGCACCGTGCAGCCGGAAAACTTCGCGCCATGTTCCAGCGCCTGCCGCTGCGATTCCAGCCCGGGAAACGCCGGCAGCAGCGACGGATGAATATTCAAAATCCGATTGGGAAACGCCGCGACGAAATGCGGCGAGAGCAGCCGCATATACCCCGCCAGGCAAACCAGATCAACCTTTTGCTCTTGCAGCGCCGCCACCGCCAACTTGTCGTAAGCCTCGCGCTCCAGTCCCTTCGAAGGAATCACTCGCGCATCGAGTCCGCGCCGCCGCGCTTTTTCGATCCCCTCAGCGCCCTCGCGATTGCTCACCACAATCGCAATTTCCGCATCCGGAATGCGTCCCGCCGCCACGCTCTCCGCGAGCGCCTCAAAATTCGATCCGCGCCCCGATAGCAGCACGCCAATCCGTTTCTTCATGACCGCCCGAAATTAGCACAGTTCCCCAAACCGGCAAAACTTCGCCCCGCCCCGTAGCGCCGTCATCCGGAGCGCAGCGAAGCCTGCCTGCCGCCTTTTTCTGCGCCCTCTGCGTAAAATCTTTCGACTTTCCGAACCGCCCCGACACAGCCTTGACTCCAGCCCCCCACCAAGGCATCGTGTCCTGCGCAACGCTGCAAAAACTCGCACAGGAGGCTCTCCATGTCGCGCAACCGTCTAATCTTGTTAGCCCCGATTTTCGCGATGGCCTTCACGACCTCCTGCTACCGCGCCGGCGAAAAAGACGGCCAAGCCGAACGCCAGCAGGAAATCCAGCAAGCCCGCGCTGCCGACGAAGCCGCCATCCGCGTCGCCTCCGCCGCATGGAGCCGAGCCTCCGCCGCGAAAGATCTCGATACAGCCGTCTCCTTCTATGCCGACGACGCCCTGCAATTCCCCAACCAAGCCCCTGCCGCAAGAGGCAAAGAAAATATCCGCAAGAACTGGGCCTCGCTACTCGCCACACCCGGCCCCGGCCTGAGTTTTCAGACCACGACCATCGAAGTCGCGCGCTCAGGTGAGCTAGCCTACGAGACCGGCACCTACGATTTCCTCACCACCGACAAGAAGGGCAAATCAAGCAACGAGAAAGGCAAATACGTAGTCGTCTGGAAGAAGCAAAGCGACAACTCGTGGAAAGCTGCGGTAGATATTGACAATCCCAATCAGTAGCGCAATGGCGCGCGCATCACACTGAGCGGCGCGTCGCGGGAGAGCCACTGTTGTTGGCTGTGCTCGCGCCGTCGCACTCAGTTCAGGCGCCAGGTCATCCTGAGCGCAGCGAAGGATCTCTAGCTTCTCTTTGGGTTTTCTCTGCGAACTCTCTGCGTCCCTGCGGTAAAAAGCCTTCTCCAGAATCCTACAACCCCAACTTCCCGCTATAAATCACTCTCGGCTTCCCCCGCACCGCCCGCTCAATCCTTCCAATCAAATAAAACTTCTCCCGCCGCCGTTTCAATTCCGTCTCCACTTTCGACACATGCTTAGCCGGTACCACCAGGATCATTCCCACGCCCAAATTAAATGTCTGCAGAAGCTCATCGCGCTCAATCGCACCCAACCGCGCCAAATAACGAAATATCGGCAACACGGGCCAAGAACCCAAATCAATCACCGCCTGCACGTTCGCCGGCAAAGCCCGCGGCAAATTCCCTGTAATCCCGCCGCCGGTAATGTGCGCCATGGTCGTCACCCAACCGCGCGCCAAAATACTTTTCAGCAGCGGCCAATAAGCCCGGTGCGGCTTTAGCAATTCCGGCCCAATCTTGTTGCTCACTTCGGCTACGTACGTATTCGGGCTCAGCTTCGCCACTCCAAAAACCAGTTTCCGCGCCAGCGAATATCCATTGGTGTGCAATCCGCTCGAAGGCAGCGCCAGCAGCGCATCCCCCGAACGTACGCGCCGCGGATCCAGCTGCATTTTCCGCTCCACCGCGCCCACAATAAATCCCGCCAGATCGTATTCGCCCGCCGCGTAGAAATCCGGCATCTCCGCCGTTTCCCCACCGATCAACGCGCAGCCCGCATGACGCGCCGCACGGCTCATCCCATCGATCACCTGCTCCACCACACGCGCGTCAATCTTCCCCATCGCCAGGTAATCCAGAAAAAACAGCGGCTGTGCGCCCTGCGTCAAAATATCATTAATGCAGTGATTCAAAATATCCGCGCCCACCGTCGAATGAATCCCCGTGGCAAACGCGATTTTCAGTTTTGTGCCGACCCCGTCGGCGCTCGAAACGAGAATGGGCTCGCGCCAGCGTTTTGCATCCAGCTGAAAAAGCGCGCCGAAGCCACCGATCGGCGCCAGCACTCCGCGCGTAAAAGTCTTGCGCGCCATAGCCGCAATCCGCCGCTTCGCTTCATCGGCCGCCGCAATATTTACTCCGGCATCGGCATAGCGCATGGTTGGTTTCTGCTTCCTGAAGGAGGCGAACTAAATCCCTGATTCCTGAATCTTCCTGCGAACTAGAATATGTGGAACAGGCGCTTCCAGCGAATCTCTCCCGGATGAATCACGGCGTTCAAATACGTCGCAAACCGCTCGCCCACGTGCCCCGGTTCCCACACGTCCTCCGGCGCCTCGATGGACATATAAATCAATACCGGCGTCCCGATAATGTTTTCCCGCGGCACAAAGCCCCAGTAGCGGCTGTCGTTCGAATTGTCGCGGTTATCGCCCATCATGAAATACTCGCCCGCCGGCACCACCAGCTCGCCGTTCTGTACTTGCTTGACTAGTTCGTTCCGCCACTCGGGATTGTCAGCGAACGCCATTTCGTTGGTTCTCGCCGGATAATTTTCTACTGGCGAATCGCTGGCATTCGGATTGTGTATGGCGTAGGGCTCATTCAGCGCCGTTCCGTTCACAAATACCGTCCCATCCACGATTTTTATGCGGTCGCCCGGCACTCCGATGCAGCGCTTGATGAAATCCGGAAATCCTTGGTCCGCTAGCGGCGCGCGAAACACCGTGATCTGCTGCCGCTTCGGCTCGCGCCACAGCGGCACATGCCAGGGCGTAAACGGGATCCCGGCATCGTATCCAAACCGGCTCACAATCAAGTGATCGCCGATCAGCACCGTGTTTTCCATCGAGCCGCTCGGGATCACCCGCGCCTGCACCAGCGTCCCTTCGATGAAAAGGAACGCCATGATCACCCAAAACCACGAAACCACTTCGCGCCAGACCTTGTCGCTGGTCGTCGCGTGCTCGTGACGCTCCTCGCGCGTTTTTTCCAGCCGTTCCCGGTCTGCGGCCACGGCTTCTTCCACGTCAGCCTTCACGATGAGCCTCCACTTCCAATTGCACCAGCTCGGTCGGATAGCTGCCGGTGTAGCACGATGTGCAGAATTTGTGGCGAGCGTCGTCCGTATCCTCGACGGCCAACCGCAACCCCTCGAGCGAAACGTAACCGAGCGAATCCGCGCCCAGATATTTCCGTATCTCTTCCACCGAATAGTTTGCAGCGATCAATTCCTCGCGCCGCGGCGTATCCACTCCGTAGTAACACGGAGAAATCGTCGGCGGGCAGCTGATCCGCACGTGCACTTCCGTCGCGCCCGCGTCGCGCACCAGCCGCACGATTTTTCGGCTTGTCGTCCCGCGCACAATCGAATCATCCACCAATATCACGCGCTGCCCCTCCAGCATTCGACGTACGGGGTTCAGCTTTAGCTTCACTCCAAAATCGCGTATCGCCTGCTCCGGCTCGATGAACGTCCGGCCAATATAATGGTTGCGGATCAGCGCCATGCGAAACGGAATTCCCGAGTCCGCCGAATAACCGATCGCTGCCGGAACGCCCGAATCCGGCACCGGCGTCACAATGTCGGCTTCCACCGGATGCTCTTTCGCCAGCAAACGTCCCAGGCGTTCGCGCGTGCGGTTCACCGGCATCCCGAAAACCAGGCTGTCCGGCCGCGAAAAATAAACGTGCTCGAAAACGCACTGCTGCAGCGGCTTTTCCGGCGCGAAATGAAAAGACTCTACGCCGCTGCGCGAAATCCGCACCATTTCTCCCGGCTCCACATCGCGCACGTATTCCGCATCAATCAAATCCAGCGCGCAAGTTTCCGAAGCCGCCACCCAGGCGCCATCCAGCCGTCCCAGACACAGCGGCCGGAAACCCCGCGGATCGCGAATCGCGTAAATTTCATCGCGCGTCAGCAGCAGCAGCGAATACGCGCCTTCCACCTGGTTCAACGCATCGGCGATCGCGCCCGTCAGGTTCCGCGCCTGGCTCCGCGCGATCAAGTGCACGATCACTTCGGTGTCGCTGGTCGTCTGAAAAATGGATCCGCGATGTTCCAGCTTTTTGCGCAACTCGATCGCGTTCGTCAGGTTTCCGTTATGCCCCAGCGCGATTTTCCCTTTGTTGCAGTCAATCACCACCGGCTGCGCATTCATCAGCGTATTGTCGCCCGCCGTGGAATACCGCGTGTGCCCGATCGATGCGTCGCCAGGAAGCCGTGCAATCACTTCCGGCGTGAAGATTTCCTGCACCAATCCGAGCGACTTGTGCACGAATACCTGCGCCCCGTCGGTGGAGGCAATCCCCGCCGATTCCTGCCCCCGATGCTGCAACGCGTAAAGCCCCAGATAAGCCATCTTCGCCGCTTCCGGGTGCCCAAATACTCCGAACACGCCGCAATGGTCGTGAAAATGATCGTCGCCGAGTTGGATCAATTTGCTCACGCGTTTTCGATGGCCCCTGGCAGCGCTTCGCTCCACACTCGCTGGAACGATTCGATACTGCCTTGTATCACAGCCGCGCCCTGATATTGGATGCGGAATTCACCGCGAGTGACTGTACCGATACGTTGCGCAGCGACGTGATATTGTGCCGCAATCTCATTCACGCGGGCAAGCGAAGCAGGAGCAACAGATACAACAGCCCGCGCCCCTCGCTCACCAAATAACGCAACCTCCGCAAAATCATCCGCGCCCACCGCACCCATTGAAATTTCAGCAGCAAGCCCGTCGCGCCCAAAACAAGCCTCCGCCACCGAAACCGCGAGCCCGCCATCACTAACATCATGCGCCGAAAGCACCGCACGCTCGCCGGCCAAGGCCACCAAACAATCAATCAACCGTTTCTCCGCCGCCAAATCAATCGCAGGCGGGGCGCCCGCGACGACGCCATGAATCGTCTTGGCGTATTCACTGGAAGCGAATTCGGTTTTCGTAGCGGCGGCCTTCCCTTCACCCTGAGATCCTGGCAGTGCCGGGATCGAAGGGTCCGCCAGCCCGCCGAACGACGGGGCGTCAGACCCGGGAGCCGGTTTTCCGTCCAGCAACACGATGGCATCGCCCTGGTTCCGAAATCCCGAACCCAACGCGCACTCCGCGTCCTCCATCAATCCCAGCACGCCCAGCACCGGCGTCGGATAAATCGCCTTCCCCAAAGTCTCATTATAAAAACTCACATTCCCGCCAGTGATCGGCGTTTCCAAAACGCGACAAGCCTCCGCAATCCCATCGATCGCTTCGCTGAACTGCCACATCACCTCCGGCTTTTCCGGGTTCCCGAAATTCAAGCAATTCGTAGCCGCAATCGGACGCGCCCCGCTGCAAGCCACATTCCGCGCCGCCTCCGCCACCGCATGCATCGCGCCCAAACGCGGCGCCAGAAATCCCCAACGCCCATTGCCGTCAGTTGCGAGCGCCAAAGCGCGTTTCGATTCCTTCAACCGCAACACCGCCGCATCTCCCGCCCCAGGACCAAACGTCGTATTCGTCTGCACCATCGAATCGTACTGCTCGGTTATCCAATGCTTCGAAGCAATCGTCGGGGAAGCCAGCAAGCGCGAAAAATTCGCACTCAAATCAGCACCAGCCGCAGCCGATGGCACGAAAGCACCCGCGTCCGCCCCCTTTGGCTCCGGCGCCGCAATCGGCCGCTCGTACCGCGGCCCTTCCTCCGCAATCGCGTGCGCCGGAATCGCAGCCGCCACCTCGCCATGATTCAGCACGCGCAAAATCCCATCTTCCGTCACGCGCCCAATTTCGACCGCGTCCAATCCCCACTTATGAAACACATCGAAAACTTCGCGCTCCCGCCCGCGCTCTGCCACCAACAACATGCGCTCCTGCGATTCGCTCAACATAATTTCGTACGGCGTCATCCCCGTCTCGCGCTGCGGCACGCGCGCCAGATCAATTTCAATTCCCAACCCGCCGCGCGAAGCCATCTCCGAACTCGAACTCGTCAACCCCGCCGCGCCCATATCCTGAATCGCCACCACCGCGCCGGTACGCATCGCCTCCAGGCAAGCTTCCAGCAGCAGTTTCTCCATGAACGGGTCGCCCATCTGCACGTTCGGCCGCTTCTGCTGCGACTCCTCGCTGAATTCCGCCGACGCCAGCAACGAAGCGCCATGAATTCCGTCGCGCCCCGTCTTCGCGCCCGCGTAAATCACCGGATTCCCCGCGCCCCGCGCCTTGGCAAAAAATAATTCCTCGCGCCGGCAAATTCCCAGCGCCAGTGCGTTCACCAGCGGATTGTTCGAATAGCACGGCTCAAACCCGACCTCGCCGCCCACCGTCGGCACCCCAAAACAATTCCCATAAAATCCGATACCGCGTATCACCCCGTCCAAAATGTGCCGGTTCCGCGCCATCTCCTCCGCCGTTACCCTGCCCATGCTTGGTCCCGCCGTAATCGGCCCGAACCGCAGCGAATCCATCACCGCAATCGGCCGCGCCCCCATCGTGAAAATATCCCGCAGGATCCCGCCCACTCCGGTAGCCGCGCCCTGGAACGGCTCGACAAAACTAGGATGGTTGTGTGATTCAATCTTGAAAACCGCCACCATCCCGTCGCCGATATCCACCACCCCGGCATTTTCCCCCGGCCCCTGGACGACGTGCGTCCCGCGCGTTGGCAGCCGCCTCAAATGCACGCGTGAGGATTTATACGAGCAGTGCTCGCTCCACATCACGCTGAAAATTCCCAGCTCCGTGAACGAGGGATCGCGCCCCAATATTTTCTGCGTGCGTGCATATTCTTCAGGTGTGAGGCCGTGCTCGGCGGCAATCTGCGGGGTAACCTTAATTTCGGTATCAATCATTTTGTAGAGAAAATTCCAATGGCGCTCTCTGGCCGCTGCTGGCGTTAACAATTGCGATACGCAGTACCCGAAGCAACCAACCAGCGCCGTTTTACCCTGAGAACCCGCCGGCGGCAGGTTCTCAGGGCGGCGCGGCAAAAGTCAGCCCAGCCCACCGAAGGGCTGGGTAAGTATGGCGCGATAGCGCCCTTCATTTCGCGGTGCCTTTCCCGCGAGCTTTTGAATTGCTTGCGCCCCACCGAGGACGCAGTGCTCGCGGAATCGCTGAAAATCCCGCTACGCCGGCACCGCCGCCGTAACTCCCGACGCGCGCTGCTGCGCACCAGCGTCAGCCGCCAAGCTAGCCACCAGAGACCGGAAAATCACCAGTCCATCCGCAGATCCCAGTCCCAACTCCACCGCCCGTTCCGGGTGCGGCATCAAACCCAGCACATTGCGTTCGCGGTTGCAGATCCCCGCAATCGCCTGCAACGACCCATTAGGATTCGCCTCGCGGTCGTCAGCGCCTGCATCACTGCCATCCGGCCGCACATAATGAAAAATTATCTGCTTGTTGCGTTCCAACTCCTGGAGCGTCGCTGCGTCGCAAAAATAATTTCCTTCCATGTGCGCGACGGGAATCTCCAGCACCTGCCCGCGCGTCGCCGCGCAAGTAAACGGCGTATCCGTAGCTTCCACGCGAACATGCACCTGCCTGCACAAAAACCGCAGACCCTGGTTGCGCATCATCGCGCCAGGAAGCAACCCCGCTTCCAGCAAAATCTGAAATCCGTTGCAAATCCCCAGCACCCGTCCGCCGCCGCGCGCGAACCGCTCCACTGCTTTCATCACCGGAGAAAATCGCGCGATCGCCCCGGTCCGCAAGTAATCCCCAAACGCAAATCCGCCAGGCAGAATCACAGCGTCGCAACCAGCCAGGTCCTCCGATTGGTGCCAGATGAACTCCACCGGCTGCCGCACAATGGCGCCCACCGCATGGAAAGCGTCCGCATCGCAGTTCGACCCCGGAAATTGCACCACGCCCAATTTCATCGTCGCGCCTCGCCTTCACTCATTTTAGCATGTGCGCCGAAGATGCCGCAGTCCCTGTTTTGGCGGCACCGGCCCGCCTGTTCCGTTGCCGCCCCTGTTCTGGCTGCAAGCTTTGGCCTCGAGATCAATCCAGCAAGCCACAGAAGTTCGGATTTTGGCTTTGGAAAGGAGTTCTAACGGCGGGAACGTTCGGAGGATTTCTTCTTCGCGCGTCGGCGCACTTTCCCCTTCGCACGGCGCACGACCTTGCCGCGGCGTCGTGGTTTCTTGCGCCCTTGCTCACGCGCAGCCCGCGCCATCATGCGCCGTCGCGCCGCCGCCCAACCCAGCTTGTTGCTCTGTCTTCCGCGCGCGATGCCCAGCGCGTCCGCCGGAACATTGTGCGTAATCGTCGAACCAGCCGCGACGTAGGCGCCGTCGCCAATCCGAACCGGCGCCACCAGCGCGCTGTCACTGCCGATGAAAACGTGATTGCCGATCGCGGTTTGGTGCTTGGCCACGCCGTCATAATTACAAGTGATCGTCCCGGCGCCGATGTTCGCTTCCCGCCCGATGGACGCGTCGCCCAGATAAGTCAGGTGCCCGGCCTTCGCGCCTTCGTGCACCACGGAATTTTTCACTTCCACAAAATTTCCAATGTGCGCGCCCGCGCGAATGTCCGCCCCGGGACGCAGCCGCGCAAACGGACCAACCTGCGCCTTGTTCCCGACGCGGCTGGAATCGAGCGTCGAGTGCGCGCCGATAATTACTTCATCGTCCAGGCGAGTATCGCGCAAAACGCTCCCGGTTTGAATCGTGCAGAGCGCACCGATCCGCGTCTTCCCAAGCAGTTGCACGCACGGTTCAATCACCGTGTCGGATCCCGCGCTCACTTCCGGATCAATCACCACCGTCTCCGGCAGATAAATCGTCACGCCTGCTTCCATCAGCTCCGCGGCCTTGCGCGCGCGGAAAATCCGGTCCACGTCGGCCAGATTTGCGCGTGTATTGCATCCCAGAATTTCGTTCGCGTCCGGAGCCACCTGCGCCAGCACGCGTTCGTTGCGCTGGCGCAGCAAAGCGATCGCGTCGGTCAGGTACAGCTCGCGATGCGCATTATCCGGACGCAACGCGCTCAGGCACGGCCACAGTTTTTCCAGCGTGAAGCAATAAATGCTGGAATTCACTTCGCGAATGGCGCGCTGCTCGGGCGTCGCAGCCTTTTCTTCCACCACGGCTTGCACGCGGCCTTCGGAATCGCGTACCACGCGGCCATAATCCGTAGGATCGTTCAACTCCGCGCTCAAAATCGTCGCCGCCGCTTCGCCGCGGCGATGCGTATCCAGCAACGCCGCCAAAGTCTCCGCGCGCAGCAGCGGAGCGTCGCCGGGAACCACAATCACCAGCTTCGCGCTCTTGCGCATCGCGCGCCGCGCCACTTGCAAGGCGTGTCCGGTGCCGCGCTGCGGTTGCTGCTTCACGGTATCCGCGCCCAGCGATTCGGCCAGCGCGCCCACTTCCTCGGCCTGGTGCCCCACTACCGCCAGCAGTTGGGCCGCTTTCAGCGGATGACAGGCTCGGATTACGTGCTCCAGCAGCGGCCGTCCTCCCGCGCGATGCAACACTTTTGCCAGGTCGGAACGCATGCGCGTTCCCTTCCCAGCGGCCAGGATCACAATGACGGCATCGGCGGCAGGCATGCGAGAGGTATTGTCGCTTCCCCGCCCAGCTTTGGCAATCGAAACAGCCTCCATGCGCTGCCGAGCTTCGGCGGGCGCGGGCCTCAGACCCGCCCCTGCTCTCGCGCTCACAAACTCCGCGCATTTGCTCCGGTGCGCCGTCATCCTGAGCGCAGCGAAGGATCTCTCGGCGTCTTTGACTTTTTTCAGCCGCATCCAGCACTCCGGCGTCATAAAGTCCGTGCATTCGTTAACCAAAGCGATATATTTCCTCGTAGGCAGAACCGGAGGCGCGCGATGTTTTGTCGAAACTGCGGAATGGCCAATCCCGATTCCCGGCAATTCTGCTCCAAGTGCGGAAAGCCGCTGCCTTCGTCTGCCGCCGCACGTACAACTCCAGTACCCCTGCCTGTTGCCGGAAATTCATCCGAAACTCCGCCGCCCTTCACCGGCAGCGCGCCCACCAGCGGCAAAGCCATCGCCAGCCTGGTCTGCGGAATCTTCCTGTTTTTCCTACCCGCCTCCATCGCCGCAATTATTCTCGGCCACATCTCCCTGTCCGAAATTCGCAACTCCGCAGGGCGCATCGGCGGGAAGGGCCTTGCGGTCACCGGCCTGGTGCTGGGATATCTCGGCCTCCTCATCATCCCCGTCATAATCGTCGCCGCGATCGCCATTCCGAATCTGCTGCACGCGCGCGTGGCCGCGAACGAAGCCTCCGCCGTCGCCGCGCTCCGCTCTGTCAATACCGCCGCGATTACCTACGCCGCAAGGTTCGAAAATGGATTTCCTTCCCGTCTGCAGGTTCTGGGAGACGGCACAGCGGGAGAATCAACTTGCAATCATGCTGTGATGCTAGACCCGTCGCTCACGTCAGGCCGCAAATTCGGATACCGATTCACTTACACTCCGCTGTTTCCAGACGGAGCTACAGCGCCGGTGATTTCACCGAAGGCCGCGGCGCAAGGCTGCACCTCGGGAGGCGCTTCCGGCTACACAGTGACGGCCGATCCCGTTCAGCGCGGCACAACCGGGCAGCGGAGTTTCTTTACCGACCAGACTGGAGTCGTTCGGTTTTCAGGTAACGGCAAACCCGCCACCGCCCAAAGTTCGATTCTCTTCCAGCGGTAATTTCACAGGACAATTTGGCCGCAACTATCGGATAGCGCGGATTTCCCGCGCCGCATAAATTGTGCGAGCATCGAAGCAGCAGGGATCAATAGAGCAGCGATGAAAACTCAGGAAGCATTCAAGACGCCGAAGACGATGCACAGTCTGGACAATCCGATCTGGAATTCGCTCTGCACGCTCCACACGCACTTGGCGGAAGGCGACGAACTCGCAAAGCGTTATCCGCCCGAAGTGACTTTGCTCGCCGGAATGGGTGAACCGACCAGCGAAGCATACGCTTCACTTGCGAAAACTCTGCAGCGTGCCGCCGCTGTGCTGTTCCTCGACCAGCCGCCGCAAATTCCCGCGGGATGGATCACCGTCCACGCCTCGCCGCTGCTGCAGATGGTTTGTGAGAAACCCAATCTGGCGCAGGACGGTTTTCCAGCCGAGAAATTAACGCCAGCAGATGTGCCGGAAATGGTCGCGCTCGCCGAATTGACCAAGCCCGGGCCGTTCGGAACGCGCACGCGAGAATTGGGCGAGTACCTGGGAATTCGTAAATCACGTCGTCTGGTGGCCATGGCTGGGGAAAGGCTGCATTTACCCGGTTACACCGAAGTCAGCGCGGTCTGTACTCACCCGGACTTTCAAGGCCGTGGATATGCCCGCGAATTGATGTCCATCTTGATGCGCAAAATCATGCAACGCGGCGAAACGCCCATTCTGCACGTACGGCAGGAAAACGTCTCCGCGATTCATCTGTACGAAAAGCTCGGCTTCCGCACGCGACGCCTGATTCATTTTGTGATTATTCGCAGCGCCTGAAAATTTCCTGGAAGCTAAGACGTCGCAGGGAGAGAGCCGCCGACGGATGGCCGCGCATCGGCGGAATCGTGCGCATCGGTCGTTTCGGTCCATAGCGTGTGGTCGGCAAGCAGGCGAGTGACCAGCTGCGTGTGCAGCGCGTGACCGGCCTTGTGCGCGACGATGCGCGCTTTCAACGGTCGTCCCACCAGCGCGAGGTCGCCGATCAGGTCCAGCGCCTTGTGGCGGCCGAATTCATCTGGAAAACGCAGCGGACCGTTCAGAATGCCCTCGTCGTCCAGCACGATCGCGTTTTCCACCGAGCCGCCGCGAATCAATCCCATCGCTTGCAAGCCCGCAAAATCCTTCATAAATCCGAAAGTGCGCGCCGGCGCCAGTTCGCGGCTGAACGACTGGCGGTCCACCGTCATTTCCACTTCCTGCGGACCCACATTCGGGTGTTTGTAGTCGACGAAGCAGTGCACGCGGAATTCGTCCGCCGGATAAATTCCGATGCGGCGGTCGCCGTCGGAGAATTCCAGCGGCTTGATCACGTGAATGTAGCGCCGCTGCCGTCGCAGCTTGCGAATCCCGGCCTGCGCCAACAGTTCGATGAAGGGTTTAGAGGAGCCGTCCAGGATCGGCAGTTCCAACGCGTCCAGTTCCACATACACATTGTCCACGCCGCAGGAGTACAGTGCCGCGAGCAGGTGCTCGACCGTGGAGAGCAGCACGCCCTGCTTCATCAAGCTGGTGGCATAGCTCACCCGCGCGACGTTGCGCACGTGCGCTTCGATCTCGAAATTGTCCAGGTCCACGCGCCGAAAGACGATGCCGGTATCCGCGGGAGCCGGAAGCAGCCGCAGGTGGCAGCGTACCGCAGTGTGCAGCCCGACGCCGCGAGTTCCAACTGGTCGTTGAATTGTAAGTTGATAGGACATTCGCTGGGCTGAGAGACTGTTTGCAGTTCGGTGGCCCCTCAGCTGTAATTATAGCCCTTTACAATCAATAGCTTATACCAGCAACGACAGATAGATTCGTCGCGGTGTGGTAATAGTACAACATAGTGGCAGGTCCGCGCGTGGTTCAACTTGAACAGATCAGCGGAGTGATTTGGACGGCTACGCGGAGACGTTCAGATGCCGACCCTGCGGTGTGGTTGGGTCTGCTGGATTGGCAGCGGGTGGAGATGGCTGCCCTCCATCGGGTGCGAAGGAGTCTTGCAATTGCTGAAATTGCATAACCGCAGTCGCATTCTGTTGTGCGGTCGCTGCGCTTTGATTCGAAGCGTTGCTGTTCGCGCTGTCGGCTACCGGCGAGTTGTCGGACGTGGGATTTGTCTGCTCCGCCGGCGCCTGCGGTTGATTCGGCGTTGGCGGTTGGACCGGATTCTGATTGGCGCTCGAGCTGGAGAGCTCGGTCGCAATTGAAGTCGGATGGGCCGCGCCGACCGCAGCATTCGCCTGCGAACTATTGGCTGCGGACTGCACATTTTGTACGATTTGCCGAAGCGCCGCCGGATCGTTGACCCAGTTCAACATTCCTTCGCGGCTAATGAGGCTGAGACTTTGCGGATCGATGCCGAGCTGCTGCAGCACCCGGTCAAGCTGCTGAAGAGTTTGCTGCGGCGGGGCTGTGCTGGGCGCGCTTGTCGGCGTTGCAGTCGCCTCCGCGCTGGCAGCGGCTGTTGCAATCGGCGTTTGATTTGTGGCGGTGGCTTGCGCAGCTGACGCCGCAATGACGCTTGTGGCCGCAGTATTCGGCGTGGCGGCGATCACAGCAGATCCTTGATTCTGACCTGGCGGCGCGGTCGCGGCAGGTGGGAAAGCAGAAGTGGTGAATGCGGGGGTGGAATTCTGGCTCGGCGGAAATGTGATCGTATGAGCCAACAATGCGAACGTCGCCGGCTGAGCGTTCCCGGATGATTGCGCATTTTGTTGCCGTTGCTGCGGCGGGCGTGTTCCGGACAGTGACACGGTATCCTGCTGAGCTTTCGGCACAGACGCCTCAGGGATTTTGTTCGTTGCAGGGATCTCGCTGGTCGGCTGGGGCGCCGGAGCGGGGGCAACTTCGGCCACCTGCGCAGGCGATACATTCTGGAGCGCCGTGATTTGCAAGTCGATGGAGCCCATCTAAGCCTCAGTCCAGCAAGTTAAGTCGTGCACAATCAGCCGCTCAAGCCTCGCAACGGATACGCGATTTCCAGTGCGCATCAAGTTCGAAACCTATCTTTCCTGTCTAGCATATCGGCAGACACGCTTACGACTTTAGCGCCAATTGCCCCTCCCAGCCCGGTTGTCTCGCCTGGGCCGTTCCGCGTACAATGGATTTTCAGCCAAACGGACATGGCCACGCCCTTTACCATCCTTGCGAATTCCGCGCCGCCACCTTCGGCGCACCCGCGACCTTCCTGGCTGCGCGTGCGATTTTTCGGCGGACCAAAATATCAGGAATTGAAGCGCACCATGCGCACTCTGGACCTGCACACCGTGTGCGAGAGTGCGCGCTGCCCCAACATGGGTGAATGCTGGGAGCACGGAACGGCCACATTCATGATTTTGGGCGACATTTGCACGCGCGCGTGCGGCTTCTGCGCGGTGCCAAGCGGCAAACCTCTCGGCCCTCCGGCAGAGGACGAGCCGGAGCGCGTGGCGGAGGCTGTGGCGAGGATGGGATTGCGCTACGCGGTGGTGACTTCGGTGAATCGCGATGACCAGCCCGACGGCGGCGCAGCTATTTTTGCGCGTACGATCACGGAAATTCGCGCGCGTGTGCCGGGATGCAAAGTTGAAGTGTTGATCCCGGACTTTCGCGGCGATTGGAACGCGCTTGCGACCGTGATGGCTGTGAAACCCGACGTGTTGAATCACAATATGGAGACGGTGCCGCGGCTTTATCGCCAGGTGCGCAAGGGCGCGGTGTACGAGCGTTCGCTGGAATTGTTGCGGCGTGCCGGAGAAATGATTCCGGGATGGCCCACGAAAACCGGAATGATGCTGGGGCTGGGCGAAACGCGCGACGAAGTGCTGGCGGCGATGGAAGATATTGCGGCGCAGGGCACGCACATTTTGACGCTGGGCCAGTACATGCAGCCGACGCAGGAGCATCTGCCGATCGAACGTTACGTGCATCCCGACGAATTCGCGGAGTTCAAGCGGCGGGGCGAGACGATGGGATTCAAACACGTGGAAGCCGGGCCGCTGGTGCGGTCCTCCTATCATGCTTTCGAACAGGAAGAAGCCGCACACTCCTAGTATTGCAGCGTATTGAAGATTTGCAGTTCTCACCTCACTGAAACCTCATGAATCCCTGGCGCGGACTGAAAAATCTCCCTCGAGAAATGTGGATTCTTTCGGCGGCGACGCTGGTGAATCGCTCCGGAACGATGGTGCTGGCGTTTCTGGTTCTGTATGTGACGCACACGTTCGGTGTGACTCCGCCGCGGGCGGCTCTGGCACTGATGGTGTACGGCTTTGCGGCGCTGGTGGCTGTGCCGCTCGCGGGGATTTTGTCTGACCGCGTGGGGCCGCTGCCGATCATGAAAGCTTCGCTTTTTCTCACCGGTTTTCTGCTGCTTTTCTTTCCGCTGGCGAAAACTTACAGCGCGATTCTACTGATGACGTTTGTGTTCGCGGTGCTGAATGAGTCCGTGCGGCCGGCGAGCCTTTCGATGGTTTCGGATCTGGTGACGCCAGCGCAGCGCAAATCGGCATTCGCGCTCAGCCGCCTCGCGGCAAATCTGGGGATGAGCCTGGGGCCGGCGATTGGCGGAATTCTGGCCGTTTATTCGTTTCGTTGGTTATTTCTGGTGGACGGGACGACTTCGATTCTGGCGGGAGCGGTGCTGGCGCTCGCGCCCATGCGCAAATTGGGGCGCCAGAAAACCCACGAGCCGGATTGGGCGGATACCACCGACCTGGGACGCGAAATCGAAGCCGACAGTGTTGCGCCGCTTGCCGCGCTGCATCCGGCTGCGGATCTAGGCGCGTTTCGAAATCCGCGCATGCTTTATTTTCTAGCGGCGATGATTCCAGTGCAGCTGGTGGGCTTTCAACTGACGTCCACGCTGCCGCTGTTCTTGGTGCGGTATCAGCATTTTCAAGAATCTGTGTTCGGAACGATTTTCACGGTGAACACTTTGCTGATCGTGGCGCTCGAAGTCCCGTTGAACACAGCAATGGCGCACTGGACGCACCGGCGAACGCTGATGCTGGGCGCTTTCTTGTACGCGGTGGGATTTGGATCCTACGCGCTGGTGGGGATCGCGCCGTTCGGGAAAACCGTGGGTGTGTTTGCTGCGGTGGTGATCTGGACGTTTGGGGAAATGATCCTGATGCCGGGAAGCTCGGCGTACGCGGCGGAAATCGCGCCGCCGGAAAGGCGCGGAGAATACATGGGGCTATACACGATGTCGTTCAATATCGCGTTTGCGGTGGGGCCGTGGCTCGGCGCGAGCGTCCTGGGGAAGTGGGGAGCGACGACGGTGTGGGGCGCGGCGTTTGTGTCGGGATGCATTTCGACGCTGCTGATGAGCCATACGGAACCGCGAAAGGCAACGGATACAAGTCAGTCGACGCTACTGCGATGAGCCGAGGAAAGCTTTCGCGATTTCGCGGACGCGCGCAGAACACCTGGGGCACGACGGGCACGCCGAGCAGCAACCCGTCGCGGCGGGTTGATTCGCGATTTTCATCGCCGCTTGAAGATATTCCGCGGTTTTTACGGGGCGGCCCATTTCGGCATTCAGGTTGCCGAGCAGCAACTGGAAAACCGGATTCCCTGGATAACGCTCGACGAGCGGTTGCGCGACTTCGATGGCGCGTTCGTATTGGTAGTCAAAGGTGCGCAAATTTCTCGCGAGGTGGAAACGCATTTCCACCGGCGTCACGACCCCGCGATCGATTCCGATTTGCATCTGGCGAATGCCTTCGGTGCGGTTGCCGCCCGGGATGCCCATGAAGAAGCGCAGGATTTTCACACTGGTCGAGAGCGAATCCACGTAATAGTTGTAGAGGCCCAAGCCGCCGGTAGCGTCGGACATCTGCGGATCGAGCTCAAGGGCGCGTAGAAATTCAGCCCGCGCGGCGACACCGGCGCGCGCGACCGCGCGATTTTCGCCGCGCAAAACTTCCAGGCGCACTTTCAAGGCAAATCCCATTCCGGCGTAGAAGTGCATTTCCGCTTTGTCGGATTTAGAGATTTGCGCGTGTGCCAGATCAATTACTTTGTCCGCCAAAAGAAGGAACGGCTCGTCTTCCGGTTTCTTTCCGCGCTTCCAGGCGTCGATCATTCCGTACTTGATTTCCAGGTCGGCGCAATAAATCTGCCACCAGCGCGCTTCGCCTTCGAGCAGAAAAGGGAGGGGATTGGCGGGGTCGGATTGTTCGAAGTTGCGCAGCATCGCGATGGCGGCGTCTGGATCGCCGCTATACATTTTTTCCATGGCTTGCACGGCTTCGGGCGGGAGCTTGATTTCGCCGGCACGGGCAGGCGGCGCAGCGAGCAACGCTACGAACGGCAGGAAGAAGAGCGCACAGGTAATGTTCGTGCGAGCGATTCGGTGGCGCACGCTATTCACTTTATTCTTTTGACCCAGCCGAGGAGCCAAGCGGCGGCGACGTACATCACGAAACAGTCTAGCGCAAACGGGAGAAAACCTAGAAAGCCGGGAGCGGGCATCTCGAAAATTTTCCAGCGCTGAAACATGGGGAAGATGTATAGCCATTTTGCGTTTGCCCAATAATTCCAGAATTCCCATAGCCAGCCGCAGATCCAGCCAGCGAGCAAAAATCCGTAAAGGCGGCAGGGCATGCGTTCGGCCCAATCGCCGAGAAAAGACGGAAGGCCGAGGCGGTGATTGAGGGGATCGAGCAGCAAGAGAAATCCGACCCACACGAGCGCGAAAAGAAAAGCAGCCTCCTGCCGCGGCACCAGCAGGGGAACGAGCAAGCAGGCCGCACCGGAAGTCATCAGGATGAATTCGACGGCGCTCGAAATTTGTCGCGGACCTGGCGAGGGTTCAGACGACGGGACGATGCGCGACGCAGGAAGCACGGCCTGAACCAAGTCGGAAGTTTCGAACACGGCGGGAGTGATGGTGGCGAAGGACCAGCCGTATCCGAGCAGAGCGGCGGGCCAGGCGTTGGGCACGCCGACGTACCTCCAATTTTGCAGCCTAAGATTGTAGGCTTCAAAAATCAGCCAGAGAGGAATGGAAAGTAACGCCAGACGCGCGACGACGATGGGCGCGTCGTTGAGGCGCGAGCGATTGCTGAGGGCGAGGACCGCGGCATCGGCGATCAGGATGTAGGAACTCCAGGCGATGGGAGTGAAATAAGTTGCGACGGGTTCGATGCGCGCGCAGAGCAACGTTTCGGCGGAGAGCAGGGCTATCCATCCGAGCCATCCGTAAAGGGGAAAGGCGCGGAGGCGCCGGGCGCGGAAGAATCCAAGGAATAGTAAAGCGATTGTGGTGGCGGTGAGTGCGAGGCCGAGAGCGGTGCGGGCGTATGGCATTGGTAGAGGCGCGCGGTACTCGCGTTCATGATAACGCAGAGTGGAGAAGTCTTTGGGGCGGTGAACGAAGAAGCATTCGCGGGGTGGAGACGCGAAGCGCGATCCTTCGCTGCGCTCAGCACGACGGATTAAAGAAGGAGCACAGGCAAGAGCAAAAGAGCCGGCGGGACGCCGGCGCCACGAAGGCAATTGCCAAAGCACAGGCAAGATTGCCTGGGCCACGAAAGCAACTGCAAGAGGATCGGGCGGCGCAGTTTTCGGGGTAGTGCGTGCGCATTCTTGTTATGCTGACTTTTCTGTTTCTGCGGAAAATGACGGCAGGAGAAGAAATTTTTAGCGATGCGGCATGGCTGAACCGGAAAAACTCGAGCGCGGATTGGGGCTGATCGAAGCGACGTCGTTGAACATGACGTTCATGGTGGGGATCGGCCCGTTCATCGTGATTCCGTTCATCGTGCGTGCGATGGGCGGGCCGCAGTGCATTCTGGCCTGGGTGGTGGGAGCGGTGCTGGCGGCGCTGGACGGTTGCGTGTGGGCGGAATTAGGCGCGGCGATGCCGCAGGCGGGAGGGAGTTACGTTTTTCTGCGCGAAGCGTACGGCGCGAATCGGCTGGGCAGGCTGATGTCGTTTCTGTTTATCTGGCAGACACTTTTTCAGGCGCCGCTGAGCATTTCTTCGGGCGCGCTGGGATTCGCGGACTACTCGATATATTTGGCGATGAAAATTCCCGGGGCCACCGCTTGGCTGGACGCGCATACGGAATTCAGCAAGTGGGCTGTGCTGAACTACGACAAGGTGATCGCGCTGTTGCTGATCGCGATCGCCATCGTGCTGCTGTACCGGCGGATCACGGCGATCGGGAAAATTTCGACGGTGCTATGGGTGATCGTGCTGGGGACGATTTTGTGGCTGATTTATGGTGGGGCTACGCATTTTAACGCCGGCAATCTTTTCAGTTTTCCGGCCGGAGCGTGGAGTTTTTCGTGGATTTTTTTCGCGGGGCTGGGACACGCATCGGTGCAAACGGTGTACAGCTATTTGGGTTACTACAATGTGTGCAATCTGGGCGGGGAGATGAAAGAGCCCGGGAAGAATATTCCGCGGGCGATTTTCATTTCAATTTTCGGAATCGCGATTTTGTATTTTCTGATGCAGACGAGCATCTTGAGCGTGGTTCCGTGGCAGGAAGTGCAGCGCTCGAGTTTTGTGGTGAGTTTGTTTGTGGAGCGGACTTTTGGAATGAACTGGGCGACGCTGGCGACGGCGCTGATTCTGGTGCTGGCGTTCGGGTCGGTGTTTTCGGCTACGTTGGGATATTCGCGGGTGCCGTATGCGGCGGCGCTGGACGGAAATTTTTTCTCGGTGTTTGCCAAGGTGCATCCGACCAAGCGTTTTCCCCACGTGGCGCTACTGGCGCTGGGCGCTACTTCGATGGTGGTGTGTTTGTTCTTCGACCTTTTCTCGGTGATTCGCGCCATCCTGGCCATGCGCTGTCTCATCCAATTTGTTGGTCAAGCGGTGGGATTGATGCTACTGCACCGGCGCTGGAAATCCGAGCACTGGCCTTTCCGCATGTGGCTGTATCCCGTGCCGGTGGTGCTGGCGATTGTGGGATGGCTGGCCGTTTTTATTTCCACGGGACGCAGACCGATGCTGGCCTCGCTTGCGGCGATGGCAGCGGGTATTCTGGTGTACATGGGGCGCGCGCGCATGTTGCGGCAGTGGCCCTTTGAGGAGGCCGGCACTTGAATTGGATCAAGAGGCGGGGATTTTTTAGCGTGGTTGCAACGATTTCCTGCATGCTTTCTTTTGCGTGTGCGGCGCCACGGCCGGCTGGCGCGCAGTCGCTGCCCGAAACGGTGGAGGCGATACATAAAGCGCGGGTGAGCACGCGGATTCTTTTCATTACGGCGCACCCTGACGATGAATGGTCGAGCCTGCTGGCTTATCTTTCGCATGGATTGAACGCGGACGTGGCGCTGCTGACGATTACGCGCGGGCAAGGCGGGCAGAACGCGATTGGACCGGAGCAGGACGGCGAGCTCGGCGTAGTGCGCACGGAGGAATTGTTGGCGGCTGGGCAGCATTACGGTGTCCATCAATATTTCACGCGCGCGCTGGACACGGGATACTTGAAAAGTCCGGACCAGGCGATGAAAGTGTGGGGAAATTTGGCGCTGGAAGACATGGTGCGCGTAATTCGGACCTACCGGCCGGAGGTGGTGATTAACGGGTGGGGAGGCGTGCATTCCGGGCACGGGCATCACCAGGCGAGCGGAATTTTGACGCCGCAAGCGGTGGCGGCTGCGGCGGATCCGAAAATGTTTCCGGAACAGATCGCCGAAGGTTTGACGCCGTGGAAAGTGACGCTGGAAACGCGCGTGGCGCGCGGGGGCAACTCTGGGAACGCGGTGGCATTGCCGGCAGACGATGTGTCGCCGTTGTGGGGGAAAACTTACGTCGAGATGGGGATGGAGGGGCACGCGCAGCACCGGTCGCAAGGAACTCCGGCGTTTTTCGGGAATGCATTTTTCCGGCGGCCGGTATTTTTGGTGGCGGAGAACGAGAAAGGCGAAGCGGGAAAATTTGATGCGCGGCTGCTGGCTGAGCCAATTGGGTCGCTTGGCGCGCGATTTCCGGGGCTGCAGGCGACGATGGCGCCGGCGCTGAATACCGCCGAGCAGGAATTGACGTCGGCCGCGAAATCGGCGCTGGACTTGGATCGCGCCGCTGCGGCGAAATCGCTGGCCGATGCGGCGAAAAAGATTGCGGGACTGCGCGAGCAGCTGGCGAAGCAATCGGGCGACGACGGGAAGGCTGCGGTGTGGGAACTTGACGGTGTGCGAAAGCGGATTGATTTGGCGCTGGGCGATGATGTGGCGATTCCGCTGAATGCGCAAGCGAGCCGGCACGAACTTGTGGCCGGGGAAACTTTTTCGGTAGAGGTGTCGATTGCGGGGACACCGGCCGTGCCGGTGAAGTGGACGTTGCGCTCGAGCAGCATATTGGTGCCGAGCGGATGGAACGTGACGCAGGAAGCAGAGAAGGGAGCGAGCGACGCTGGCGCGGCGAAATTCAACGTAGCGATTCCGGCGGGAGCGAAGCGAGCGCTGACTCCCGCGGATGCGATTTTGCCATTTCCGCCGCCGCTGGTGCGACTGGCGCTGCCGGTGGAAGTTGCGGGATATCAGTTCGCGATCGAACAGCCGGTGGATTCGATGGAAGCCACGACGACAGGAATACAAACGTATCCGCTGGAGCTGGTGCCGGCGGTGACGCTGACCGTGGAGCCGAAGCAAGTGATGGTCCCGGAGAAAAGGGAAGCGATGCCAGTGAAACTTTTTGCGCGCGTGCGTTACCGCGGAACCGCCGCGGCGAAAGTTGCGGTGGAATTGGAAGCGCCGACGGGTTGGACGGTGCAAATGCCGAACGTGCAGGGACCGCTGGAATTTGCGAAGGGCGGCGATCGGTTGATTCAGTTTGTGGTGACGGCGCCGGCGCAAACCGCAGCGGGAGCTTACACGTTGCATCCCTATGCGCGGATCGGCCAGGAAACTTTCCGCACCTCCGTCGAGCCGATTCCCACTTTGCCCACGCGAAACTGGAGCGAATCGGCGGACGCGACGGTTCATGTGTTGAATCTGGCGGTGCCCGCGGGATTGCGGATTGGTTACATCGCAGCGGAGAACGATACGTTACCGGAAATACTGCGGCAGATCGGGATTGGCGTGGATATGCTGGATGAAGTGGCGCTGGCATTTGGAGATTTGAACAAGTACGACGCGATCACGGTGGGGATACGCGCCTACGAACTGCGTCCGGACTTGCTGCGGGCGAACGCGCGGCTGTTGGATTACGTGAAGCGCGGCGGGACGGTGCTGGTGCAGTACCAGCGGGATTTTGCGTGGAATGAGGAGTTGCCGGCGCCGTTTAAGGCCACGATGCCGGAGACGACTTCGCGCGTGACCGATGCAAATTCGCCGGTGCGATTTCTGGCAGCGGACGATCCGTTGCTGACTTCGCCGAACAGAATTACGCTGGATGATTTTCGAGGCTGGGTACAGGAGCGCGGTCTGTATTTTTGGGGTTCGTTCGATGCGAAATATACGCCGGTGCTGGGATTGACGGATCCGGGCGAGGCGGAGACGAACGGATCGCTGGTTTATGTGCGCGACGGGAAGGGTCTGTACATTTATACGGGGCTATCGTTTTTCCGAGAGTTGCCGGCGGGAGTGCCGGGGGCTTACCGGTTGTTCGTGAATTTGTTGAGCCAGACCAGACATGCTTCGGGGCAGGATTAAGGCGTGAATACGGCTGCGAGTGGACGGGCGCGCGCCGGGTTTCCATCGAGCGCCTCTGCTCGCATCAGCGAGCCGCGGATGGTGGCGATTCCCGAGGGGTGGTTTTTAATGGGGAGCGAGACCGGCCAGGACAATGAGCGGCCGGTGCACCGGGTTTGGGTAGATGCTTTCGAGCTGGCGGAATGCCAGGTGACGAACGCGGAGTATGCGAAATTTTTGGCTGCGACGAAGCACAGCGCGCCGCTGCATTGGGAGGATCCGAACTTTTCGCACCCGGAGCAGCCAGTGGTGGCGCCTTCCTGGTTCGATGCGACGGCTTACTGCGCATGGCTGAGCGCTGCCGGTGGGCGGCGGTACCGTCTGCCAACGGAGGCGGAATGGGAGCGCGCGGCGCGCGGCGGGGTGGAGCAGAAACAATTTCCCTGGGGAGATGAGGCGCCGCAGAATTTGGCGAATTATTCTGCGCGATGGAAGAGCGGGCCTGAGCCGGTGGGGCGAGCCGAACGGAACGCTTACGGGCTTTGCGATATTGGGGCAAACGTGCACGAGTGGTGCGCCGATTGGTTTGCGGCGGAATATTACGGCGCATCGCCGGAGCGCAACCCGCAGGGACCGGCGGACGGGTTGCGGCGAAGTTCGCGCGGGGGATCGTGGCGTCATCAGATCAAGGTGTCGCGTTGCGCAGCGCGGGCGAGTATTCCTCCGGAGTTTCAGTATGCCGATTATGGATTTCGCATTGCACGCGATTTGAGGAAATAGGCAGCACCCAGCAACCCTCCCCAAGTGAAATTCCGAGATCGTTTTTTATGCGCAACACTTGCGGGGATGGCTGCCGCCGCGTCCGGGGGCTCGTGCTATGCTCCGGCGGGGCTCGCGAGGAGGAAAAGCGAATGAGGGGATTTGAAGTGAGGTTGGTCAGCTTAGGCGCGTACGTAGTTCGCGTGCTGGCGGGCGTGACTTTGATTTTGCTGGTTTGTTCAGGAACGTGGGCGCAGAAAAACAAGAAGAATCAGCCTGCTACCGACCAGCCGATGCCGTCCATGCCGATGACGCCCAATGAGGAGGTTGAGCATAACATCGGCGAAATGCTGGCGGCGCAGCAGCTGGGAAATATGGAGCTGATGCACAAATATTATTCGGATAGCGCGACGTTCGTGAGCAGCGACTACGGGCCGCCGATCCTGGGGTGGAAAAACTGGGCAGCGGGCTACGAACGGCAGAAGGCGGCGTTCCAGCAGATGCAGATTATCCGGCGGAACACTTTTATTTACACGCACGCGGACGTGGCATGGGCGACTTACCAGTGGGATTTTGCGGCGGTATTGGCGACGGGCAAAGGTTACGACGCACGGGGGCAAACGACGCTGGTGTTTAACAAGGTGGGGAACGATTGGTTGATCGTGCACAATCATACTGCGGTGGATTGCGGCTCGCTTGCGCCGGCCGAGGCGCCGCCAGCGTCTGCGGCACCGGGGACGCCAGCGCAGCCGAAGCCGCAGAGCTGATGAAATGCGAACGGCACGGCTAGAGGGGCTAGAGCCCACTTGATTGCGGAGAGTTACGGCGGGGCTGAAGCCCTGCCCTTCCCTGCGAGTCCGACAGAGCGATCCAAAACAGGGTCAGAACCTATTGAAGCCTTCGTAGAGAAATACGCCGAAAGCGACGAGCAGCAGGACGATGGAAAGAATCATGAGGAGCTTGATAGGCTTGGCGAGCTTGTCAATGCGGGCGACGAGTTCGCGCTGCTCGTTGGCCATGGAATCGCCCGCGCGATCCAGAAAGATCTGATCGTCTTCGCGAATTTCCAGAGTGCCTCGATAGGCGAGAAGCCCGACGAGAACGGCAGTCACCGCCCCCCAAAGAACCAAAACGCCCAAAAGTGCGCCGTGAATCGCTTCCATGGGTGCCTCCCGCCTGCTAGCCGCGAAAAGTGCCCGAGTGCAGACGGCCGTGCAGGCCCTAGGTCTTAGCTGGATTGAGGGGATTATGCACCCCGAAAGGCGGCGGATTCAAGCTGTAACGCGGTCGTCGGGGAACTGGATGCCCCAGAATTTGCGGGCGGGGTAGAGCATCTCGAGACCGAGTTCGAAGACGCCGGGATCTTTCGTGTGAGTCACGCGAATGACGCGAAATTCCTGCGTTTCCTGGGAAATTCCGTTGAGGAGTTCCAGGCGCGAGCCCAAGCCGGGTTCGAGAGAAGCGCGGACCAGCGCGCCACAGCGGCTGACGGCGATGGCTTCGGCGAGAGTGACGAGCGGCTCGCCGTCCGTACCGTTGCTGAAAAGCTGCACCGGGATGCGAATGAAAACGCGCGAAGAGCGGCGGCGCTCCAACATCGCGCGGGTAGTAGCCATGTCTTCGTCTCCTGTTCGCCGCGAGCCCAGCGATTCAATGTAGTGCGATCATAGGGGCGGGTCAAGAGTTCCTGATGATGGTGTGCTGCGTTGACAAACTGCGGGGCACGGGTCAATATGGATGAGCCTCGTAGTTTTATGTTGCCGCGCACAAGCATGGCCCGAGTGGCGGAATTGGCAGACGCGCTAGCTTCAGGAGCTAGTTCTCGCAAGGGAGTGGAGGTTCGAGTCCTCTCTCGGGCACTCTATCTGTTCTCAAGCGTCTGGCTAACGTAAAAAGTGGGACTTTTTTCTTGTACCAATTTGAGAGAGAAACTGGCGCTCACCGGCGCGGATATGTATTATTGAATTCAAGAGCGATGAGATCAACGATCAACGCCCGATTCTCGACTGCGGAAGAGACCGCGAAGGTTCTAGGTGTGTCCGATTCCCGGGCGGAAAGGCTCGTTAGTCTCACGCGTGCGAGTTCAGCGCGCAAAAGCTCGCCGAGCTGGAAGGTAGCGAAAAAGTCCCTGTCAGATCGATGGAATGTCCAGAATTGGTTTTCGGTTGCTCGAACGTCAAAGGCCGCTCGCCCGAGTGTTCGCACCAGGCCAAAAAAACGACGAGCCGCGAAGAAGGCGTCGTCCATCAAGGGGCGCGCTCGTGGCAAACCTGCAAAACCCTCCCGCTGAGGTTTTCTTAAACGTTCCGTACGATAAGAAGTTCGAGAGACTCTTTGTTGCCTTCATCTCTGGAATCAGTGCGTTCGGACTAGTGCCGCGCGCAACGCTTGAAATTACAACTAGCTCGCGACGACTCGACCGGATACTCGACTTGATGCGAGGCTGCCGATATTCAATCCATGACCTCTCCAGAGTGGAACTTGACAGCAAAGCTCCGCGGACGCCCAGGTTCAATATGCCATTTGAACTCGGACTCTCGGTTGCCCATCAGAGAGGTTCAGGAACGATGTCCAAGCACGTTTGGTTTGTTTGCGAGTCTCGCAACTACCGGCTTGCGAAGTCCCTCAGTGATCTGAACGGGACCGATCCCTTCATTCACGACGGGACAGTCGAAGGAATTTTTCGAGAGCTATGCAATATGTTCCGAAGGCCGGGTCGTCAGCCCTCGGTTCAGCAAATGAGTAGAATTTATCGCGAGCTTCGGAGAAATATGGCTTTTGTGTTGCATCAGGCGGGCAGTCCCACTCCGTATACCGTGCGGGTTTTCAAAGACTTGTGCGTAATTGCCAGTGCCGCAGCGGACAAGCTAGTTTCGTAACGATCGCGGCAGCACCGAACGGGCTACGAGCTTAATCTGGCGGCGAAGTCAATCTGTGGCAGGCATGACACGAAATCCGTGACAAAAGTTCTAAAATCGTCCTCTTGGGCGCACCATTGATTTCTCGTAATTTACGCCGAACTCATCGATCGGATGATCGACGTGTAATTGTTGCTCGTGGCTGTTTTGGTGGCTGTTGAGAAGTCGGCTCCAGCACCCTCGGGGCGACCACGCGCTCGACGGTTTCCTGCCGATGAGCCTCAGCGAGATGGGAATATCGCCAAGTCATCTCGATTTGCTTGTGGCCTAGTAGGGTCTGAACCGCTCGCAGGGGCACATCCGCCATCCCCCGCCGGCCCGCGGACCTGTGGCGAAGATCGTGCCAGCAACAGTCTCAAACCTTTGCGTCTTTCAGCGCTTCCGCAATCCACCTCCGCCTGTCTTTCTTTCTTCCGTTTTCGACTCCAGGACATGCAAATGCCCAGCCGTTGTTCGCGTCCCGTAACCTTAAGGCGCTCCGGGCGGAAGGATTAATCTGACTGTAGCGCGCCTCACCATGCTTGCTGCGGCGGACCGTGATGCTCCCGGAAAGGAAGCCGATATCCTCCCATGTTTGTGTGTTCATCCTTACGTCCTTCCTTTTTTCGCTCCACGCGAAGCGTGTGTTCTACTTTCCAACAAGCTGCAGTCCGGTCCGGCGAACGTTCGTTCAGAGATCATGTTCGGCTTCGGCGGAATCACCGGGAGTAGGGGATGCTGGTCCTTTCCGTGAGTCCAGCTTGGCTTTTGCTTTCACCACCGTCCGGCGAGCGTAGTCCAGCGGGTCATACTTGTCCTGCGAACGAAAGTCGGCGATATTTCGGATCACTTCCTCGGGATCGACGCCTCGCGCCAAGGCCCGTTTGGCGTAAGCCCAATCGTGCTCTGACTGGCTCAAGCTACGCGCGCCTGACGAGGATTCTCTCGGCGGCGAGCTGCGAACGGGGTGACGGCCAGAACCTAGAGATTCGGTTCGCAAGTTGAAATCAAGTAGATGATAGGTGCGATCGGACCGCTGTCGTGCTTTGACGATGAATTCCGAGTCGTATTTTCTATTTGCGAATCCCGGAAGTCGGAGCACTCGAGTGGAGTCTGTGGAAGCCGGGTCACCCCCAAATCTGCGAGCGATCGCTCTGAGCATTGCTTCGGCCTGCTCGCCGGTAACGTCCTGAACCTTCCAGACCACCTGGAACTTTCCCGGTGATGTGCTGAGTACGTAGTTCGGCAATGGCACCAGATTCGATTGCTCGAGCGAGGCGAGCGAGGCGTCCCCATCGTGATCGAAGTCCGCATAGAGGTGCCGAATCGTCTGGATATCCTCTTTTTTCCGAGTATGGGCCTGCGGTTTCAGGGGATTCATGCCTATATAAATGTCGGCGAATTCCTGGTAGTTCTTGAAGCGCAGCCATTCCTGGAAGCTTGGCTCTATGATCTTGGCGGCCGAGGTGATGCGCTGAATTATTTCGCTGCGCTTGGGGTTCCGGACTAGAATCGCCAGGCGATCGGAGGGATCGAAGCTCGCGCGGACATATTCCGCTGCGTTGATTTCCTGCGGTTTCGATTGCTCGGTCATCACGCTCTTCCCTCCAGCCTTTGATATACCGCGCAGTAATCGAAGAGATCGACATCCGGATCATAGCGGTTGATTTCAACCACTTCGGAAATGAATCTGCGTCCTGGCCGGCGTTCGACATGAACAACGACGTTAAGTGAATCGGCGATGTTGGTCTTGATGGCGCGATAAGGTAGGTCCACTCCGCTTTGCAGAACGCAGCTCGTGAATCGAGCAAGACCCTGCTTTGCGGAGTTCGCGTGAATGGTGGACAGAGTGCCCGAGTGGCCTGTGTTCAAGAGCTGGAGCAGATCGAAAGCCTCGCCGCCGCGAATCTCCCCAAGCAGGATGCGGTCCGGGCGATGACGCAGGGAAGCTTTCAACAAATCGCGGATCCCGATGGCGGGAAGCCCGCGCTGGGCTTGGCGCGCTTCGAACCGAACCAGATTGCCATGCGGCATCTGGATTTCGGCAGTGTCTTCAATCAACAGAATTCGCTCCTCGCCGGGTATGAAACGGCCGAGCGCATTGATGAGCGTGGTCTTACCCGAACTCGTACCCCCGCTGATGAGGATGTTCTTTCGAGCCAGGACATAATCTTCAAGGAGGTTTGCAAGAGTCTGATCAAGTGCTCCAGCGCGAACCAGATCCTGCACGTCCAGATGACGGGAATTGAACTTGCGAATCGTCAGGACCACGCCGTCCAGACTACAGGGTGGTATGACGGCGGCGACCCGGCTCCCATCAGGAAGTCGGGAGTCAAGAATTGGCTTTGCTTCCGAGATATCATCGCCCAGCCGTCGGGCGATATTCTTCACTGCCACCAGGAGCGCCTTTTCGCCGAGGCTGACGCCTTGCACGTGCTCGAGGAATCCCCGCTTCTCGATGAAGATGTCGCAGGCGCCATTCACCATGACTTCGCTGATGGAATCATCGAGCAGCAGATGCTCGATGGGTCTAAGGAACGGCAGGATGGTCTCGAATCCATTCATCAGAGTCTTCCTTGAGCGAGCTGCTCGAAATAAGAGGTGTTGACGTCATTAAAATAGGGCTTCAGATAACACAAGGTCGGGGCCCTGGGATTGAAACCGTCATAAGCGATTACGACCGATTGTGCGTTTTTGAGTTCGGTAAAGGTCTTTGTGTCAAATCGGAAATCAGAGTGTGGGTAGTAGCTCTTCGATGCGGTGATGTTCGCTTTGTGGGAGATCGCCTTGCCCGTGAGCAGACTGATGCTGGCATCGTGGCCACTTTCCGACAGGTTATAGCTGACCTTGAGCTGATCCTCGCGCCCGCACAGCTCGCTGGCTGTTTTCGCCGAGAAATCATCGGAAAGAGCCAGGAAAACCTTGGTGCGAAACGTCTGCAGCAGCGTGCGCCAGCTGTCGCCCGGCACCGCGGATTTCAGAGAACTGATGCTTTGTGTGGCGATGATCGCGATGCATTTCGGCTGTCGCGAGAGGCTAAAAAACTTCTCATCTCCGGTTGGTTCGTTCTCGCCAACGGTGACGAAATGCTGGTATTCGTCACAAAGGAACAGGGTCTGGCGGAAGTGTTGTTCCGGATGCGCTTCGATCACCGGGATGCGGTTGAGAACGGCGCGTTGAAAATCGAGCTTCATCATCACGCCCAGGGCTCTGGCGAGCCCCGGGTTCATGGCCACCGGGAAGTTCAGGGCACAGACTTTGCCGCTTTCAATGAGCCAGGTGAAGGACGGAAGCGGCGTGCCGTAGCGGTGATCGGAGTTGGCCGAGCGGTCGTAGCATTCTGGTGGGGGGCAGAAGGTGCGTTTGACGCTGGGGTTGTCGTCGAATAGAGAAAGAAAAACAGAGATGCCCTCGACAATCGATGTTCGGAGCTTCGGCTCGATGCGCCGCCAGTCATCGTAGAACCAGCGCTTGACTGCTTGCAGCTGCTCCTGACGCTCGGGGTCGATCTGGTCAAAACCAGCTTCACTCCAACACTGGAATTCAATCGCTCCGGACTCAAGAAAGCGACGTACACTAGGTGTTTCTCTGGCACGGTACATTCGGACGTCTTCGTCAAAGAGGAAATCAAACAGTTTCAGGTCCGCAACATGAGCCCGGAAGTCGTTCGGGGAGACCAGGAGAAAATAACGTTCCTCGAGGCGGCGTTCCGCGTCGTGAATCTTGCTCTCGAGGACATCGGATGAAATGGCGCACTCGTAGACGTCGAAGAGGGTGACGTAATCATAGGCGAGTTTGTGAAGCAGGATGATGAATTTGACGAGATTTGTGTAGGCCTGCTGCCAGAATGGCTCCTTCCCCTTGCCAAACAGATTGTTCAGTAGCGAAGCGATGCTGTAGGCCAGCGCGTAGGCGTCGAGATCGTTGTGGAGAGGATTGTAACGGTATTCGGATTTGAGACTGATTTCGACGTAGTCGCTCGCGCGTCCATGCGCTTCGAGAATGCCTTTCACTTTGCGGCAGAAGTCCCCTTTCACCTCCAGAACCAGCCCGCCGATCTTCCGCTCCGCGTTGACCGCCTGATAGGCAAGAATTTGCTCCGCAAACGGGTACATGCAGCAGCTGGTCTTTCCACTGCCGATCGCGCCGAAGACAGCGATGCCGGTGAACAGCCCACGCTCAGGAACCGTGAGCCAGTGGGGAGATTCGGCGGGGCCCGGCGTGCGGGTGTTGTGGACTTCGCCAACAACCAAGAACAGCTTGTCTCTGGTTCGCGGGTCGGCATAAACGGGCAACCGTCCGGGCCGGATCTTTTGCGGGAACTTCAGTGCAAAAACGTAAATTCCCGTGAGCAAGATCGAGTAGCCGATGAACGGTGTGGTGTAGAGGAAAACTAAGTAGGAATAGCGGAGTCCGAGCAAGAGCGGTCGAGCGCGCAAGAAGAGGAGTTCCACAAAGAAATTGTCTTCAGGGAACGGCATCCGGAAATACAGAATGATCCCGGTGGTTGCGGCCAAGACGCAGGCAATCAAATTCTTGGAATGGATCAGGCGCTGAATCATGTCTTGCTCGGAGTTGCAGCTGACGTGGTGGTTCCGTTGCGCGATCCTGAGCCGGTCCGCGCGGCTTTCCATCTCGTGCATTCGGGGTCTCGGGCGAAGCTGTTGCCGAGCGCGAGATTGCTGACGTAGCTAGTGGTGCATGCAACGAAACGGGAATACTCATCTGGCGGTTCACTGCTAGGCCGCTCGAGGCGAACCGAACGGGCGACCGTTTCCGGTATTTTCTTGCTGAACGGCATGTCTGTTCCTCCAGGGGATGATCGAAACGCTCGGGATCCTAGATAAGCGAATAAGGGGCCGGCGCAGTGAAACTGCGCTCCGGCCGGTTTTGGGCCGCATTTTTGAAGGTCCTCGGTTCCCTGGCTATGTCCTGGCTTTTCCTCAGGGATCGTTCACTTGCAAGGTGACGATGCCCGGGCAGCCCGTCGTGACCTAGCGGGGTGAAGCGCATCTCACTCGACTCTTGGTGGTCGTCTGGCATCGGACTGACCTGTATCGATCAAGTGGGTAGCGAATCGAATGCCGCCTCGCGCGACGGTTTTCCCCGTCTGCAGGCGCAGTCCTTCTTCGGTCAGCTTATTGCTAGCCCAGCTGTCATATAGATGTTCCATGTCCGGATCCCTAAAACGGAGACTGGCCTGCTCGAGCCATTCGATATCCTCATTCGAGAGTTTCCCGTACTGCTTTGCGTCCCAGGCGGCGCGCAGTCGGAAATAGCGGATCAGTTCGAGTGAGACGCCCTGCTGCAGGGAGGTCGTCACCAGGGAGGAGAAACACTCTTCGGCTTGCAGGAAATGGGCGGAAGAGCTGGAGATATAGAGGAACCGAAAATCGCCGAGGTGACGGAAGAGCGGCGTATAGGCATGAAGGTGGTTTCGAAAACCCGCCAGGCTTGCCCGTCCCGGGTCCACGTATGACAGGGTGAGAACGGGCGGACAGGGAGTCTGTGAGGAATCCAGAAAAAGCGGGAACTTGTCCACGAAATAACGCACCGTCGGCTCAGCGGGAGACGCTCCTTCGTAGGACTTGGAAGGAAGGACTGTCCGCGGGATGCCGATCTGTCGACAGAAATAGTTCAGTTTCTCCTGTTCGGTTTCCAGGTACTGATGCCCCTGGTTGGCAAGGATGAAATCCAGAAGGATCAAGCGAGTGCGGATAAACTCGGTCGAGTGGCGGCCCCGGTTGCGGAGGTTGTCCCGATCGAGCTGTCGGTAGAGCGTTCTCGAAAATAGATGATAGACACCGCCCACGCTCTGGTACTCGCGCCATGTAGCGTGGCCGCGGCTTTCCAGCTTGTCGGTAAAGTGTTGCGAACGTTTGCCCCGCCGCGCCTGGGTGAAGGCGATGAACTGCCGTGGCAAGAAATATCCGGAATAAGTGGCCACCAGGTAGAGAAACCCTGCCTCGGCAGTGCTGTAGCCCAAGGCCTCCAGGGCGCTGATGTCGTGAGTGGCGATTTTCATAGGGAAAGAATTTCCGCCGTGAGTTCATGTTGATCGAGCACTCGGCGCAAATGGTCCGTCTCGCCATGTGGCGTGTACAGCGAGAATCCGGCACGCACCTTTTCCGCCACCTGGCGGGGCCGGTAATGTTCGGTGACGAGTTCCAGATGGACTCGGGCCGTCTCTGCTTCGCGGTTTTCGTACTCGATGCAGAGATCGGGAACCGGAATCTTGTTGCGCACCACGCGCAGGCCATGCCGGGCCGCAATCTCGGCTCGCGCCTGGGCGCCAAACGTCGCAAGGTCGCGATTGATTTTCCGCTTGAGCTCGCAGTCCAGGATGACGCGTAGATTGCGCCCTCCCTTGGCTGCAATGCGGGGAACTTCCTTCTGATAGAGGCGGTACAGATCGGCGTCGTGATTTGCCTCTCGCGGTTTGACGAATCCGTGATGGACCTCTTGGGTGCCGGGCAGTAGCCGGCTTGCGCGCAGCAAGCGGTGTCCTCTGCGGGTCAATGTCAACAGTTCGCGGGGGCTGGCCTCGGGTCCCTCGAACGTGCCCTGACGCACGAGGTCCTTGCGGATAAGATTTTGGCGGTCTTGGTCGAACTGTTTCCGATGGCCGTGATAGGCATGTTGCGCGAGGTCTGCGAGGGCAATGACGCGGAATTTCCCGAGCTCTGCGATCGTCCGAATTTCCGATTCGCGCAGGCGATAGCCGCGATCACGGTCATAGAGGGTAGTGCGACCGCGCGTGAAATGAATTGGACGTGGAAGCTGCTCGAGCGATCGTTCGGTGTTGCGTTCTTGCTCCTGAGAAATCGCGGGCTTTGGGCTCAGCTCGAGCGGAACCGGTTCACTTTCAACAGGCCAGTCCTCGCGGACAGGGAATTCGCGACCCGTCTCATCCGAGTCCCGTGGTGTGAAGTCGCGAGACATGTTAGTGCGGATCCTCGTTGTAGTTTGGAGAGGGCAGTGAGGACTGCCCCGAGGTTACTTGTCTGTCCAGGTGCGAGAGCTTGCGGCCAGTGTCCTTGAGGAAAAACTTGCGCTGGATAAGATGGATTGCGGCAAAGATGTTCGTGGCGACGACGGTGAGCGCGAGCAGGATGACCCCGCCATACTGGTGAAGCAGGACAGACTTGTAAGGGATCAGGAACCTCAATTCCCCCATAAGCCAAAATCCCAGCGCCAACAGGATGGTGATGGTGATGATCAGTGTGTTGGCGATCATAGAGATCTGCTCGGATCGCGTCGAGGTTCTGAGACGCGGTTTTCCACCTTGGTATGGTGTTGCGCGGAGTGGGCAGAAAGCCGGGCGAAAAGGAGGCCCTTCTGAGGCCTGCCGATTGTTTTAGTGGCGGAACCTGCTGGGTGTGGATGTGGCCGCTTTGACAAACACAGTCTCAGCAGCAGGCCGGCGCTGGGGTGGCAAGGTTCGGACGACGCTGCCCTGCGTCCGCCCGCGACCTGTTCGGTTTGCTTACTATTTCTGGCGTTCATTTGAACGCCTCATCTTCGCGGAAGTAAGTGATGGTCATTCCCAGCGGGTTGATGGGAATCAATTGGTTGGGGACCTGAGCCTTGAAAAGGAAAACAAAATTCGCGGTGTAAAGATCGCGCTTCAGCTCGCTGTGGTCGGCCGGCGAGTAATACACCATGGAAAAGTCAACACGCGCGCGGAAGGGCGGCGTCTGCATCTCCTCCAGCGCGACTTTCTTTACTTCCACATCGATCTCGGGCGCTGCGGTGTTGGTGATGAATCGCTTGATGATGTCATCCTTGCGGTAAGCATCCAGAATCCCGTCGGCGAGCTTGCCGTCCAGGAAGTACAGGGACTTCGAGAAATCATCCTGAATCGTGTAGCGATTGCGTCGGTAGTAGAGTGCGCAAAACTCCGACAGGAAATATTTCGCCTCGGCGTCCTGCGGCTTGTATTCCAGGTTGTGATAGTTGATGGCTTCAGCGCGGCCCAGATCATCGATGCGGATGACGAGCGGGCGGAAATTCTGGAAGGTGCGAATCGTCCGGAGATCGATGAAAGCCAGGGCCACGCAAACGATGGACAGCATGGCGAGCGCGATCTTGAGATAGGTGTTCGTCACCATCGGGTCACCACAGGACTCCAGATACAACCGTTTCGCGTCATGGAAGCTCCCATCGCGGTCCATCACATCACCTCCTCAGGGCCGCGGCCCGCGCTTCGATCAGCTCGGCGGAGGACCCTCCGGCCGTGCCGCTGAAGATATGGTTGGTAAGCGAAGGGATTTTCAGGAGCACGTAGATCGACGCGAGAAAGGTCATAACCAGGACGGGAAACCAGCCGATGAGCTGTGCGGTGGAAAGCGTGCCCGAAGGCGGCAAGCGAAGTGCCCCGAGCATGAGATTTCCGATCACGTACACAACAGCTGCGGCGATGACCTGGTAGAAGGCGTATTGCAGGAAGCAGCGGAACCAGCCCCAGAACAGCCATTCCATCTTCGGAACGATAAAAAACGGGATGAAGACCGGTCCCACCAGCACGCAAACGGCAGTGGCGATGAACCCATAGGCGATGACCACGATCGCAATGGCCTGGGCGGCGGCGAGCAGGATGGTGACTCCTACGTAGATGGCCGTTCCGAAGAAATCTCCCCAGCTGGGCGAGTCCATGCGTGACTCGAAATCAGCAACCTGCGTGACCACCGTTTGCAGCTGGGCCTGATCGATCCGGCTGGAGAGAAATTGGGCTTCGTCGGTGACCAGATTGTGGAAGCTTGATCCGATGCCGGGGATGGGCGTGCTGTAGTAATTGACCATGGCGAAGCCAAAGCTGATGGTCAGCAGCAGGCTTGCAAAATGATCGAACTGAAAGCCAGGCCTGCCACTGGCGGAGGAAAGAGCGGACTTGATTCCAAACCAAGCCACCAGGATGGTGGCGAAGGAGCGGAAAAGGTTTTGGCCCATGGAGTCGAAGAAGCCGAGGTTCTGGGTGAGCAAATTGTTGATCGCCTGAAAGATGTACTGCAGGAAATCGGTTTGCACGGCCGTCAGCTCCTTCGACGCCTGGGCGTCGCTCAGCACACGCTTATTGCATGCGGAAATTCTCGAGTGAATCGGTGATTGTTCCGGTCACTTGAGCCATGTTCCCGGCGATGCTGGCCTGGCGACCGATGTCGGTGTTAATCGAGTTGGTGGCGGCGTCGCGCTGCTGCTTGGCCAGGATGGTCTGTTGCTCCAGAAGCGAGGCGAGGAGTTTGTTCGAGTCCTGAACGGTGCGGAGAGTCAGGACACCCGCCGCATTGATTTTGTTCAGAACGGAAACTTCGCTATTGAGATCGGAACTGCTCGAGAATGAGTCCTGTTCGAGATTTCCGATCTGAGTTTCGACGCCCTGCGCATTGCCGCGGATCGCGCCGATGGTGGCCATGGCGTTCATGTTTGCCCCGTCGGCAAGTTCGATCGATGCGTACTGCGACGCGACGCGTCCCAGTTCCAGCGGATCCATTCCCGAAAGCTCATAGGGATCGTACTGGGAGAGCGGTGTCGTGGCTTTCAGATAACCCGTGTTGATGTTGGGAAGAACGCCGGTGTTGATGCCGTTGATCCAGGAGACGGTGTTCCCAAAGGAGTTCAGCGAAGTGACGTTCCTCCACTGCGAGAACAGCGCGCGGTAGCGGGCGGGCATGTTCTTGACGAACTGGGCCATCTGCAGAGCGAGGTTGAGTTGACCGGTGATTTTCGCGTAGCTCTTCTGCAGTTCCGCGAGGTGCTGCTGGAGCTGGTAGTAGCGGAGCAATGCGTTGTGGTAATTGGTCGGGTCGAAGACGACCCCGTTCCCGAGTTGCGCCGTGGCCGTACCCACGGCCAATCCCAATGCGAGCCAGCAGATCAGAATCTTTCTTTTCATGAAATTACTCTCCTTTTGCCTTCACAAATCGGAAGGCATTTTGTGGTTCGAGGAATCGGGCAACGCAAGATCGCCCGAGAGATAGACTTTGACCCGGTGGCCTTCGCGGATGGTCACCGTGGGCAGGATGTTCAAAAACTTGTCGAGGATCTGCGCCGAAGATTGCGCGGTGCTTTGCGCGAATCCCTGGCGCATTAGGTCCGAACTGTTTGCACTGAGAGAGCCGGCCGTTCCGCCTTCGGCGATCGCTCCCAGGGCGCCGATGGCGAGCGACACACCGAAGATGCGGAGGTAGTGGTTATTCACCTGGTCCCGCAGGCCGGTATCGCCGATCTGGTTGAGTCCCTTGAACTGGTCGAGGCTGACGGAATACCCGTCGGGCATGAGCACGCGATGGAAGACGACAGCCAGGCGTGTCTGGCCGAGGGCGTCTACCTTCTTGGTTTCACCGAGCAGCTTTGATCCTGCCGGAATCAGCAAGTGCTGGCGATCGTTCGAGTACACGTCGGTTGAGAGCAGGCATTCGACGGGTCCCGCAAAACCCCCATCGAGACGGTTGATGAGAACGGTTTCAAGGATGGTTCCTGCAAAAAGTACGTAGTTTTTTCCTGCCGCCGCAGTGGCGGAGCCAGCCGTTGCGGCGGCAGGATTTCTGGCTTGCTCCTTTCGATCCTGGGTTGATTCCGCGGAATCGTCTTGCAGCTTGGCAGGTGTAACCGGAGTCGCTTGCATTTCTTTCAAGAGCTGGGCGACCTGTGGGGCGTCCGGCGCAACAGGGACCAAATTCTGAGCCGCCGGCGCTGTCTCAGTTTCGGGCGCTCGCGAAGGTGCTGGGGCCTTGCGGTAGGTCAGAGCGACATTCGAAGCGAAGAGCGAGACGTAGGCGCGTCTGTTGCGCTCGGCCCGGATGGGATCCTCGGTTCGCTGGTCTGGGGGGTTACCGGAGGCGCTCTGCTGCTGCGCTGGTTGCGAATCTTGCGGGGCGGCAGCAAGCAGGCGAGTCTGTTGGGCCAGAGCCGACTGCGCGACCAGTTGCTCGCGCTGCAGCTGCTCGATCCGATTCTGCAGTTCATTGATTTTGCTTTCGTTAACTTCGCGTGGCGCCTCGACCGCACCCGCGGGCGAGGCGGTCTTCCTCGGCGCGGCGGGCTTCTTGCCTCCGGTCAGCCACATGATGGCGACCATCAGGAAGGCGAGTCCGATGAGCAACCAGGACTGGACGTTGCTGGGCAGAAGGCCTTGTGGCTTGGGAGCTTTTTCTAGAATCTCAGCGGGCTGGTTCATCGCTGATTCCTCCGCTTGCGACTGCGTGTCGCACAAACGGCATTTTCTTGGTGCCGATGGCGAGGTAGCCCGAGTCGATGATCTTGGCTGCGATGTAAACGCCGTTCTCGAACTGGAACGAGATGAGGTTGGGTTTGCCGTCCTTGATTTCATAGAGCGCGGGTTTTTCCCGCGCGCCGCACTTGATATAGGTGAACGAGTCATCGTGGTAGATGACGGAAACCATAAATGGCTCCCGCGCCCCCTTCGAGTCGAAGAAATAATCGAATTGGAGTCTTGTTGCGTAGCTGGAGCGGAAACGCCCCACCTGCTCGGCGGACTGGGCCTGCGCCGCGCGGATTTGATCCGCCGTCTGGGAGCGGAGCGTTTCCAGTTCCCTCTTGTAGGCTTCCGCCTCGCCGGCGCTGACATATCCGCGAAGCCCGGTGTTCGTCGCAATACCCGAGCCTTCCTTGGGCTCGACGAAGATTTTGAGATCGGGTTCGACGTTCGGTTGGTTGCTGATTTCGGTCAGTAGGAAGGAATAGACGTGGCCGCTTGCCGTAATCAGATTCAGATTGCTGCGAATGCCGGCCTGGGCCGGGTGAATGTAGCAGAGGTTGTGCGCGCCGTTGATGACCCAGAATTCCTTGTCGCCGGTGGTGAAATCGAGGATCTCTTCGTCCTCGGGTAGAACGATGAGCGTCGAAAACCGGAGCTTGGCGCGCACCGGAACAATGTCTTCCTTCGAATACTTCACGACACGCGCCGCGGCTTCCGTCTCGGCTTGCACGGCAGAGACGCAGAAAACCACGGTGCTCAAGACGACGATTGCTACCGCATGAAGAAAACCCAGCTGCCACTCGCTGCCCATGCGTCGTTTCATTGTTGCTCCTTTTGAAAAGCTCGTTCTCTTGCAGAACTCCGGTCGTGATCGACAAAGGCTCCGGCGATCCACAAAGCGAAGCGCAGAGCTGTAGAGAAGACTCGAGGCCACGCGAACCAGGTTGGGTGCGATGGTTCGGAGCTCGCCGTCCATGCCAGGAGACGGAAGATAAGAATCACCGCTGTCCTCCCGCGAGGATTTCAAGACCCCTCTCGAAACCGTATTTCTCGAAAGCCTCTTTTCGGCTCTTGTTGTCGTAAGGATCGTTGGTGTAGAGCCAATAGCTCTTGGGATCGACGTTCAGGTTTGCGACCTTCGCGAGCTCCGGTGTCTTAATCAGGAATTGCTGCTTGGGGATCAGGCCCGAGATGAGTTCGACTTCGTTTCCGTTCAAGTGAAACTGGCGGCGGTAGAGATCGCGGTCCATATCGGGATTCGCAAGGAAGATCTTGGTAGCGCAGCTTTCGATGATGACGTCGAGGATGTCCGAGCGCTTGAGCTCATCGAGCGACTGCGTCGACAGGACCATGGCGGCGTTGTGTTTTCGCCACGTCTTGAGGGCCTCGACGACATACCGCTGGATGGCGGGGTTCTTCAAGAACACCCAGGCTTCATCGATAAAGAAGGCTTTGAAAATAGACGAAATCTGCCGATCGGCAATGACGGCATTGGCTCGGTGCAGGATGTAGAACAGCAGCGGTTCGAGCAGTTCCGGGTACTGGCTCATGCGCTGGAAGTCGAAACATTGAAAGCGCGAGAACGATATGGTGTCCTCGGCATTGTCGAACAGGAATCCGAACTGGCCGCCGCGAGTCCACTTAGCGAGGCGGCTCGCGATGTCGTGCCCGAGGGTGTTGGTAAGAACCCCCAGCGTGCGCAGCGCCGGGTCCACGGCATACAGGTTTTCGACTTGGTGGAAGAGGTCACGCTCGGTGGCAGAATCGAGCTCGCCCGCCCTCTGCCCCTGAAGCAGCACCTTCAGGAAGAGAGCGAGGAAATCGAGATTTTCTTTCGTCGGCGGGAGCGAGAACGGGTTGATCTTGAGATCTTCTGATTCAAGGCCCAGGCGAACGTAGGAGCCGCCGAATAGCTGGGTGAGGCTTTCAAAGCTCCCGCCCATATCAAAAATGAAGGTGTGCGGAGAGTATTTCTGGAGATTGGTGATCAGGAAATTAAGCAAGAAGCTCTTGCCAGCGCCCGTCCTGCCCAGAATCATTGTGTGGGCGACATCGCGGTAGTGGAGATTCAAGAAATACGGCGTGTGGTGGTTGGTCTCAAGGACCGCGAGATACTCCTGCCGTAGATGGGCATTGCGAGGCTCGCCACAGTGAAGGGTAAAGAGAAACGAGAAATCGGCATAGCTGGTGTTCAAGATGTACAGCGAACGCAGGTTGAAAACCTGGTTGCCCGGAACCGCGGCGAGAAAGGCGTTTAGCAGATTGTATTTTTCCTCGTATAGCTGTGCGTCGTGGACGCTGAACACCTTGTAGAAGTCGGCGCACGCGCGATCCACCTTGGCCATGTCGAGGTCGTAAATCACGACCGTGAGCGAAAACTGGCCAAAATAGTTCCCGTAGAGCTCAATCTGCTCGATCCCTTCACCGAGTTCACGGACCTGGGATTGCTTGGAATCGTCAAGCAGCACGTCTTGTGCGGGAGCGTCATTGAGACTGACCTGGCTCGCGAAGGAGCGCTTGGTGTTGTGAAAATGGCGGCGCTTGGCCTGGATGACCCGGCGCATCTTGCCGGAATCTTCCTTTTTCCACTCGGTCACGACGTAATAGTTCGCTTCGACTTCGAGCAACCGTCTAAAGATGAGCGGAAAGCTCTGTGCCGAAGGCTCCTTCAAAGTCAAGACCTTGACGTAGTAATCGTCAATGCGCAGGTATCCGCGGTGGCATTCGATCGGGGATTCGGGAAGGTAATAGTCGAGGAAGGTGTCATGCTTGAGTCTTGCGAGTTCGAGTTTTTCGGGGCGAAAGTTGAGCGTTCGCTTGAGCATGCGGAAGGCTTCGTGCTTATCGAGCATGCGCACGGGTAGGAAGTCGCTGACTTGCAGGATGAAGCTGCGGACTTTTTGCAGCAGCGCTCGCTCGGCGCTCTCGACATGCTGTCCAAGAACGACGGTCTGCTCGTGCCCTGAGAAATGTACTCGCAGTTGCAAAAAGGCTTTCTTCGGATTCGCGGGAAACTCGGCGAGTGCGTTTAGCAGCTTCTGCGAATTCTGCAACCCCTGGTACAGCACCACGTAATAGACGGACAGCGAAAACAGGCTGTCGGCCTTGCTGGCAAGGTAGGCGATGCGATTCTCGATCGCCGTGTCTACGATCGGACTGGAATAGAGCTGGTAGGGGATCGCTTCGTTGTTGCGCTTGAACAGGTACTGATACAGGCGATAGTTCTCATCGAAGAGCTTGAGTGCAGATTCAAGGCGCTTGGTGAAACCGTCAATCGCAGCGTCGTCGAGACACTCATAGTCCACACCGCGCACTTCGAGGATGACGCCCACCTCCCCGCTCTTGGTCAGAAAGACCTGCGGGCCAATGAAACCGTAGAGATTGATCTGCTCGCTGAGAGAACCAGTCTGGTTGTAGTTCTTGAAGATTCGGCTAAGTCTGAGCATGGCCGTCCCTTCGGATTGGAATGGGGCTGAACTTCATCGGGTCGTATTGAGCGCGGAGTCTTGCGGCCGTAAGCAGAAATCGCAGGATCTGCGGGTCGGTCTGGGTGGCCCAGCGGGCCAGCGAGTACAGCGACAGGAACATCAGCAACCCTCCGAACAGGCTGTTGAGGAGATTGAAGGTGGCCGCACCCAGGCACATGGCAAAGAAAAAGAGCTTTCGTTCCGCCCCGAGAATGGTCAGCGGCCGGGAGAGCGAGCGATGCACTCTGTTGAACCGTCTTGCTTCCGACATAGGCTTCTCCGTGCGGAGCAGGATTCAGTTGCCGGGAAACAGCCACGCCAGGAAATTCACTGCGGCGATGGCCATGCCCACGCCGAACAGCACGCCAGCGAGCACACGTTTCGAGCCACCTTCGCCGAAGGCGAACGTAAGGCCGGCCACCACAATTGCAACGAGCGAAAGACCGCGAGCGATGGTGCTGGTGAAGGCCGTCTGTAGAACGCTGACGGCGTTCTCCCAGGGCGAACCCCCGATCCCTTGCGCGAAGGCTGGCGCGGCGAGCAGAAGCGTCAGGCCGATTGTCGCGAGTGCCAGGCGCAGCCAAGAGCGATCGAGATAGATGCGAAGGGGTCGTTTCATTTTTGGACTCTCCCTGTCTTATCCGAATCTTGCTAAGGGGCCGTTGAGAGGAAGTCCCCGCGGGCTGCGGCGCGAGAAAGGAAGGCGGCTCGCGACTGGAGGGACGGCTGTATGCGCCGGTTCCTGGACATTCCCCGTCCAGGCACAATGGGAGCATTTGCTCCGAGTACAGCGTTGTCCCACAATCGCGTCCGTCGCCTTCTACGGGCCGCACGCGACACAGGGCTAGACTCGGACGAAATCGGTCGAGCCCTGTCCGCGGGAGTTAACCGGCGGGAACTCCCCTCACACTACTAATCAGCCACGGGAAATAAAAACAGACCGGGTACCAGTGAAATATTTTTTCGCAACTGCCAGGCGATGTCGGCAGCAGTCGCAACCTGTCGAGGCGAGGATCCGGTCGAGGGTCGAGATTCATCGGGAGAACAGATTCAGTTGTTCGGGCAGACCGGCGCCTGATTTTCGCGCGATGCGGCGCAGTCGATCCAGCATGCGCTGGATCCGATGCCGGACCGCTACCACCGAACCTCCGCTGCGGCGCGCGAGTTCCGGGCAGGAGACACCTTCGAGCTTGAATTGAATGAGCAGCTCCCGTTCTTGCGAAGATAACCATCCCCTGCGCTGGCAGTCGTCGAGAAACTGCTGTAACACAATTTTCGAGCGGGAATCCTCGACGCCGGCGTCGGTTCGAGCAGCGCCGGCCGAAGTTCGGTTCGTTTCATTTCGCAAGGATGTGCGCGATTCGCGGATGGCCCAGCGAAAGGCGCTACGGCGGATCTTGCGCGCGATGGTGAAGGCCAGGTGCGAGCGGCGGCGGTGAAGTTCCTGGGTCGGAAGAAATTCCAGCAGAACCGTAAACAAGTACTGGGCGGTGTCGTCGCGGGCGAGTGCCGGAAACGTGGCCGTGACTTGGGTCGTGGTGCGGTGAATGGTCGGAATGAAGACCAGCAGCGAGAGTTTCTGCCACATCGGAGCGAGCGCTGCGTTGCGGCTTCGCCGCAGAAGTTCCAGAAGGATCGGATCGGACGAGGAATTGCGTCCCTGATCCTGATGAACGTGAAGGTGCTGGATGAGTCGAAGCGCGGTGGGAAATGCGGCGAGGAGTTGACTGGAAGCAGTGAACAACCGAAATTCTTCCTGGCTCCGATCATCGCTCAGTTCAGCGATGAGGCTCGCTTCCAGGCGGCAGATGAGGCAGCTGCAGTTCGACCCGGCCATCACGGAGACGCTCCGGCCTGCTGGGTCGTTCCCTGTCTGCGGCAAAAAAAGGGAATGCCCCTTTCTCAGTTCATGGACATGGCTCGGGTGTTCCGGCGGGAGGGGACGACGGCGACCGTTTTCGGGAATGGCGCCCTGAAATTCGCGAGATCAGGCCGAATCCCTCCCGCGCACGGTTGAGAAGGGGGTTCGCACTCGGTGGAACAATAATGCTATGCCGACTGAGGGAGCAGGAAACTACTTTCGGTTCGGTCGGAAGTGGGACCAGCAAAAAAAGGAGCTCCGGCGGAACGCCGAGGCCCATTGTGAGTCTGCCCTAGAAGGGAGAAGCACGGATGTTGCAGGGGATTCCTGCGAAGCCTGGAAGTTCGGAGCAATCACTTCCGGCTCGAGTTCGCCGCAATCAAGCTTGCGCGCGACATCAGCGCGAATGAACCAGGAGGTGATCTTCTCCGCCTGGGCCTTCTTGCCTTTGCCACTGCCGCGCTCGAAAGTCGAGCTAACCAGGCTTCCCTCGATCAGGACGTCTGAGCCTTTCTCGACCGACTGCAAGACGTATTCGGCGAGTCGCGGCCGGAAGATCGAGATACGGTGCCACTCGGTCTTCGAGGACCATTCATCCTGAGCGTTCTTCCAGGACCGGCGCGTCGCGACAGAAAGAACGGTGAACTTCGCGCCGCTCCGGCGCGCTTGACGCTGCTCCGGGTCGGCTCCAACAAATCCGATAATCGTTACTGAGTTCATTATGTGGAATAGGGCTGGTTCTCCCGCCAGACGTATCGTTGGGTTCGGTCCCCGAGGGGGCCGAACCCAAATTGGAGGAACCAATGGCCCTGGAGTTTTCGATTTGTGCAGTTCGATGGGAGCGATATCGGAGGGTTTCAGAGAATCCCCACGCAAGGGATTGGCTAAAGTTTCAGGCCGCACGCGGTCTAGCCGCGAACACGATCGAAGCCTACGGGCGAGACCTGGACCGCTATCTCGGTTTTCTGGAGACCGAAAACATCCCGTTTCACTCGGTCATTCGTCCGACGATCGGAGCCTACATTCGGAGCATCACTCAGCTCGAGGTTCCAAGGGTTTCGAGAAAGGGGATGGAAGCAAGAAGCACTCTCGCGAACGCCACTCTGCAACAGCACCTCACAGTGCTTCGCCTCTTTCATGACTTCCTAGTCGAAGAACGAGTCTGTACGAAAAACCCTCTGCGCCCGCTTATAGGCGGGCGGGGCCTAATCCAGCGGCATCACCGGCTTCCGTGGATTCCAAGCGAGGAAGAGTGGCAGAACATTCTGCAGGTCTGTAAGCAGGAGCCGCTGCGAAATCGAGTGATGCTGGCGATGTCCTACGATGCAGCTCTCCGCCGCGAGGAGATCTGCTCGCTTGAAGTGGCCGACATCGATCCCGCACATCGCCTGCTGCGAATTCGGCTGGAGGTCACGAAGAACCGACGCGAAAGAGTGGTCCCATACTCGTTGGCAACGAGCGAGCTGTTCAGCAGGTATCTCCAAATGCGCCGCGAACTGAGCCGAGAACGCGGTCCGCTGTTCCTATCAGAGTCCTGTCGCAATTACGGAAAGCCAATCTCGATCTGGACCTGGTCCAAGACAATCGCTCGCGTGGCCGAGCGGTGCAATCTTCCACGCTTCACTCCGCACACACTGCGTCATCTGTGTCTGACCGATCTGGCGCGCGCGAACTGGGACATTCACGAAATCGCGACGTTCGCAGGGCATCGAAGCCTTCAGACAACCACACTTTACATTCACCTGAGTGGCCGTGACCTGGCAAACAAGCTCGCTCGTGGAATGGCAGAGATACACGCCCGGCGGGTGACAGCAATGAGCGAGGTGCTGGCATGACGGAGAAATCCGCGTTGCCGGTGTGGGTCTGGCCCATAAAGCTCGACGACTACGATCGGAATCCCGAACTAAACGTAGAGGAAGCGGAAACGCTGCGCTCCAGTCTGCCGAGCTTTGCAAACGGCGTTCCTCCTTCGATAGTGATCGAAAAGTGCGGCCTTCCGCGGCTCATGAAGCCAATCGAGGATGTCTGCACTCACATTGAGCTTCAGAGAAAATACTGGCCGAACCTAAAGGCCCTGATGATACGCGACGTAGCCGAACGCGGTAGGAGCTTCTGGGGCTGGAGCGAGAAGGAATGGCTCGACAGCATCAAGAGAGGCGGCCATGAAAAGCCCTCTGTGGCCGCGGCCGCCTATCTCTTGTGCAGGTTCGACTCACTTCACGAGCTGGGACGGTACAACTTTCTGTTTTATGGGCTGGCGATCCGCGTTTTCGGCCGGAAGCGCATCCGAAGCTTGTTCGCCGAACTCGAAGCAATGCTTGTCGAGTGGGGCTATCGCGACCGAACTGCGAGAATCTACATTCCCCGCGCGATGTGCGAAGTTCTGGTTACCAATCGGAGTCCTCACCTTGAAGACCTCACATTCGAGCTGCTCCAAAAAGTTCAGCAAAGGCGGCAGAAGAAGACCAGCACACTCTACCTCGCAGCTGTGTCGAAGGTCCTGGCACATCGCAAGATCATCTCGGCTCCCGTCATGCGTATGCAGCGCCCGCGGCATCCGAACCCCCATCTGTTGGCAGGCGTGCCGGAGAAATGGATCCAGGCGGCGAAATACTGGCGCGAAAATGCCCGATACAGCGCGCGTGTCCGCCAAGCGACCTACTACCTCCTGCTCACGGTGGGACGCTGGCTGGCAGCGAAACACCCAACGATAACTACGCCGGAGCAATGGGACCGCAATCTCGCAGTCGAGTGCCTGACGATGATCACGAACATGCGCTGTGGAGACTTTAGAGCACAGTGGGTCGGGCGTAAACCACGCAACTATGGAAAGCCGTTGACGCCGAACGGGAAGATGCTCAATTACACGGCGCTTCGAGTGTTCTTTGCGGACCTGCAAGAATGGGGTGTCATCCCTCCACGTATTGATCCCTACCGCAGTTTTACGCCGCCGCGTTCAGTTAAGGCCTTAGTCTCTACGACACCGCGAGTTATCGCTGACGATGTGTGGGCCAAGCTTCTGTGGGCTGGGTTGAACGTCACGCCAGAAGACTTTGCGAGTTGGCGAAACCCGAGCGGGAGAATACACACTTACTACCCGATTGAGATGATCCGAGCTGTCGCGCTGGTGTGGCTGTTCGCCGGCATCCGCGGAGACGAAATCCGCCGCCTGCGTGTTGGCTGCGTACGCTGGCAGCCAGACAATGAATCGTCGGTATGCTTTCTGGATGTTCCGGTGAACAAGACAGGGACGGCATTCACGAAGCCGGTGGACGGCGTCGTCGGTCAGGCGATCAACGCTTGGGAGAGAGTTCCACCCGCGCAAGCAAAGCTCTGCGATCAGAAGACGGGCGAGATGGTTGACTTCCTGTTCCTGCACCGCATGAGGCCTCTCGGAGAGTTCTTTCTGAATCACGGCCTGATCCCCAGGTTGTGCCGCAAGGCTGGCGTACCGCAGAACGATCTGCGCGGAAAAATTACGAGTCACCGAGCACGGTCGACTATCGCTACGCAGTTGTTCAATGCGAAGGAGCCGATGAGTCTATTCGAGCTGCAAGAGTGGCTTGGGCACAGGATGCCGTCTTCGACGCAACGGTACGCAAAGATCACGCCAACGAAGCTGATGAAGTCGTATGCGGACGCAGGTTACTTCAGCCGGAATCTGCGCGCCATCGAAGTACTCATCGATCAGGACAAAGTGCGTTCGGGAGTCGCTGCCGATGAAGCGTGGAAGTTCTACGATCTCGGCCACGGCTACTGCACGTATGACTTCTTCGATCAATGCCCGCACCGCATGGCCTGTGCGAAATGCTCGTTCTATATGCCCAAAGGCTCGACGGCGTCGGCTCTCCTGGAAGGCAAGAGCAACTTGTTACGCATGCGTCAGGAGATCCCACTGAGCGACGCTGAACTCGCGGCGCTCGACGACGGCGTCTCGGCGCTTGAATCGTTGCTGAGCCGTCTCGCCGATGTTCCGACACCTGCCGGCCCAACGCCTCTTCAGCTACGGGACACAGCGCTGATCCAAATCGAAGCGGCGGACTGATCGTTAACGCAAAAATAAAAAAGGCCCTCCGACATCGTCGGAGGGCCTTCGTGTAGAAGACATCAGAGCGCAGCTTCGTTGGACTCCAGTGCTTGCGCGGGAGCAGGCGCGTCGGGCTCTGGTTCGCCGCGATCGAGCCTGCGCACGACATCGGCGCGGACGGACCACGACGTAATCTTCGAGGTCTTCGACTTCTTGCCTTTGCCGTTCGGTTGTTCGTAGGTCGAGCTGACGAGAGAGCCTTCGACGAGTACGTGAGCGCCCTTCTTGATAGTCGTAGCGACACGCTCTGCCAAAAGTGGCCGGAAAACAACGACCCGATGCCAGTCGGTTTTCGAGCTCCATTCGTCATCTGCGTTCTTCCAAGAGCGCTGTGTGGCGACCGACAGCACGGTGAATTTCGAACCGTTGCCTTTCGTTTGACGTTGCTCCGGGTCAGAACCAACGAACCCGACGAGAGTTATAGAGTTGAGGTAAGACATGACTGAATTTTCTCCTTTTTCTTGCCCCATTTTCTTGGGGCCACCCAGAAGCGAGTGGCTTCTGCTTCCAAAGCGAGCGGCTGCTTTATGGGAGGGAACCCAATGGTGAAAGGGACGGAACCGGGAAAGCAGAAGCCGCGAAGCTGCCGGACGCAGGAATTAGCCCGAAGCAGTGGCCCAAGAAAAGGAGCGGCAGAAAAAGGTTGGCTTACCGGACTCGACAAACAATCGGCGCGAGAGGGATAAACCGACGGCAATGTCTAAGGCGAAAGAAAAATCGAGGGAGTGTGTCTAGCGACGGCGCACGCTGGAAAAACTGTGCTGGAGCGAGTGAAGCGCGGCCGGGAGTGGGTCTCCCGGCAGTCAACGGCGTGTCGCGATGAGGAATGTGCCTCCAGTGAGTGTTGCGAGGCGAACAAGCGCAGCGGCGCGAACGCACGGGTTACGAAAGTCAGACAGGCGTTCACTACTTTGCTCGTCCCGCCATCCTTCAGTTGGTGTTGTGTGATGGTTATTGCTACCTAGAATACGATTTCACGCCGCTCCTTGCGGCTTGCGAAACAGCGACCTACGCTTGAAAGAGAGACCGGAATTCAATTGAGCGGTGCCGGTTAGGCATATGCAAAAACAAATGCGCAAGTTTCGAAGAAGCGAAGTCCTTCGGGCATGGTGTGTAGTCGGGTTGTTGTTGACTTTTTCAGCCAGCCTGAAGGCTCAGACAAAGGCAAGCGATGTTCCGAAGCTTGTTCAGGATCTCAATGACAAGGATCCGGCGGTGCGCGGCGCGGCTGCGGCGGCGCTTGACAACCTGCACGACACCGCGGGAGAGCCCGCGCTCATCGCTGGGCTGAAGCAGAGTAGCAAGAACGTTTCCGCAGCTACAGTGGTCGTGCGCACGCTAGGTCGATTCAACGACGCGAAAGCCGTTGCGGCCATCGCTGACCTTTTACCAGGTGAAGCAGGACACGCCGCGGCGCAGCAGCTCGTACAGATGGACCCGCTGGGAATCCGGGCTGCCGCCGATGCGACAGCATCGGAGAGTGAAGCGACGCTCGCGGCGGTGCGCGACTCCTTTATAGACGCTCCAGAGGTCGGCTTGAAGGTGCTTCCGAGCACGTTGAGGAATTCGAAATCTCCAGCGCAGCGCGCCGCCATCGTAATTCTGCTCGCGGACTGCGCTGCTCAGAACCCGTGGTATGAGGATCCGCCGCGGTCTGCGTTTGTGCAGGGATTCCTGCCGGCGGCGACGGATTCCGACCCAGGAGTGCGCGTGGCAGTGGCAGGGGCGATCCAAAAATTGGCGGAGACTGAAAAGCTAGATGATCCCGGCATGGGTCATCCCGAGTTCGGTTTGAAAGAGGCGCTACCTGTGCTGAACACGTTTGCCTCGGATCATGACGCGGACGTGCGGACCGCGGCGATGGATGCGCTAGGCTCGATGGCGAATGCGGATACTACCGCGATTATCAAAAAACATTTGAACGATCCGGATGCAGGAGTGAAGCAGCACGCAGCGGAGGCTCTGGCGGCCGCGCAGGTAGCGGTGCCGGAGGCAGCAGCGAATGCCGCGCCTGCGCCGAAGCCAGGCGGAAAGAACGCGGCCACGCCGAAGACTGCGGAAGCCCGGAAGTTGGCGCAGATCAAGAAATGGAACGATGAGACCGCGATTCCAAAACTGATACCGCTTCTTGGCGATCCGAGTTCGCTAGTGCGGGCGGCGGCGGCCGACAAACTCGGCAAGCTCGACTATCGCGCGACGGCGATGAATGGCGCGGACCACGAACAGAACTTGAGCGAAGTTCCAGCGCTGATTGAGGCGTTGAACGATACGCACGCGCTCGTGCGCGCAGCGGCGGCGGAGGCGATTGGGGAGATTGGCGACAGGTCTGCGGCCGGGCCGCTGGTTGCGCTGCTGAAAGACTCGAAGCCGAAGGTTGTCATTGCAGCGGCGAATGCGCTGAGCACGATGGTGAAGGGCCAAGGCTACGCGCAGGATGTGCTGACGCCCGAGGATCACCAACAGGCAGGTCGCGCGTTGGCGGAGCTGCTTTCAAGCAGCGACCAGGAAGTGCGACAGGCGGCGGTGAGCGCGCTGGTGGATGTTGGCACGTTGGATGAGCTGAAGAAAATGGTGGCACTTCTAGAAGACAGCGACGTGTTGGTGCGCAACCAGGCGGCGCGAGCGCTGGCGCGGGCTTTTTATCCGAATCCGAATGTGGAGAGGGATCCGAAGCTGGATGAACTGGAGAGGGTCGCAGGGCCGGCTCTAGCGAAAGCGCTCTCGGTGCCGGAAACGCGAGGCGCGGCGCTTTGGGCGCTGGCGGCAATGAAGAGACCGCCCCTGGAAGCCGCGCGTCCGCTAGTCGAGAGTCTGAAGTACAACGTGTGGATCCATTCGGACGGGATGTCGCGGCCGGAGATTCAAAGCACGCCTTTCAACGGATTTCAGGGACCGATTGAGATCGGTCAAGCGATTGACGTGCTTTCGCGAACCGGCAGCCCGGAGGCGGAGCCGTTGCTCGTGAAGTTTCTGAACATCATCAATCCAGACGCAGGAAAGCATGCGTGCGCGGGGTTGGCAACGCTCCGCGATGCAAGGGCGGTCGGCCCGCTGCTGGAAGTGCTGCAAAGGAAAGGAGTAGACCTACAGCCAGAGGCGGCTGAAGCGCTGGCCGCCTTTCAGGATCCTCGCATTGTTCCTGCGCTGATTCAGTCGTTGCAGTCGGAGAATTATTCGCTGCGTGGAGCGGCGGCGAGCGCGCTCGGGCATTTTCACGACCCACGGGTCGCTCCGGCGTTGATCCATTCACTTACGGATGAGAACGCCGACGTCAGGCTCAAGGCGGCGGAAGCACTGGGCAATTTGGGCGACGCAGCGGGAGTCGAGCCGTTGGGACGAGTTGCGAAAACTAACTACGAGGCGGTGAGGGCCCTGGGCAAACTGAGGTTTCCAGGAAGTGTGGCGCCGCTCGTGAGTGTGATGCAGGATAAACAGGTTCAGTATCCGACTCGCGGTGAAGCAGTGGCCGCTCTGGCGAAGCTCGGTGATCCGCAGGCGGTTCCGGCGCTGATTCAAACAATGGAGCAGGAAGTGGCTGCGGACCCATCCAGCGCACTGGCCGCGCAGTGCGTGCATGCCTTAGGTGCTATCAAGGACCCACGCGCGATCGAGCCGTTACGAAGGCTGGTGGGAAAACCGACGATGGCAAGTCAGGAAGCAGAACAGGCGCTCAGGGCATTGAGCGTCTCACCTTCAACGCGGAAGTAGATTGGTGCGCGCCTGGCGATACTCGGTTCCTGGCCGCTCCCTCCACTACGGCCTAAGCGCGCCGCCTCCGGCGTCGCAGGCCTTCGTTCCGGGAGTGGCCATACAAACACCACACGTGCTCTAATGACGGGAGCGTCGGCGAGCGGACCTACCTTAAAACCCTATTCCACTTAACATATAAGTAGGACATGAAAATGTCTCCTCTTTTTGCCCCATTTTCCTGGGGCACCCAAAAGCGAGGGCCGCTGCTTCCAAAGCGAGTGGCTGCTTTATGGGAGGGAACCCGATGATGTAAGGGCGGAACCGGGAAAGCAGAAGCCGCGAAGCTGCCGGACGCAGGAATTAGCCTGAAGCAGTGCCCAGAAAAATGAGAGGTAGAAAAAGGGTGGCCTACTGAACTAGCAAGATCGGTTGGAGGAGTCGATCACAGGCTGCGGATGTGAACTGCCGCCGCCAACAGGTTGACGACCGGATCCAAAGCGCGTCCCCCTTTCGAAGAACCATGAGAAGCACGCAGGCAACGACAATGATGGCCGTTACGACGCCTGTCGCGACATCAGGCGCCTACGGCAGAGACGTAGCGAGCAGGAGACCGGCACCGGCGAATTCGACCGCTTATTGGAGCGAACGAACACGAGGATGATCCATGCTCCGCCCGAACCAACGGAGGAAAACCGATTCCTGTAGAGGCGAATAAAAAGCGAACATGTTACACTCCAAAGATCGGCTCGATTTGTTTGGGGTGTTTCTCACATCCGAATTTCAATTTAAGGAGAGACCAATGAAGACGCGTTTCACCATTCTCACCTCCATGACGCTTTTGCTTGGGATTGCGTTATCGGCCCCAGCCCAGACGGAGATACCGACGCCCGCGCCCGAGCTAAAGAAACTCGACTACTTCGTCGGGACATGGACTGCGGAGGGCGAGATAAAGCCGGGACCCATTGGACCAGGCGGCAAATTCACAGGAACAAACCACGTGCGGTGGATGGACGGTGCATTCTTCCTGGTGACCCAATCCGAGTTCAATGGCGCCATGGGCAAAGGTGCGGAAACGTCCTACATGGGCTACGACAGCAACGACAAGATGTACACCTACGACTCTTTCAACACCCTGGGCGAAGCCGACCACGCCAAAGGCAATGTGCACGGAGACACTTGGACCTGGCAGAGCGAGACAACGGTGGGCGCACAGACCATGAAAGGACGACTCACCATTAAGGTGCTTTCCGCCACCGCCTACAACTTTAAGTTCGAAATGTCGCCTGATGGCGCCACCTGGAGCACCGTACTGGAAGGCAAAGACACGAAAAAATAGATAGCCGCGGAATCTCCAGGACGGGGCGCTCGCCCCGTCCTTATCTTCCACCCATCCAAAAGTCACCGAGTGGCCCGAGATCCGCAACAAAGGAGAACGGTCAGCGCGGTTCGAAGAGCGTGACCGCAGCCCCATGGAAGTCGCCGATGATGGCTTGGAGCAGCGTTTGCGACGATTATTTCCGGGTGGCCGACCAGCCGGGACTTATCTCATGGCGGCCCGAATTGAAATATCTGGTGCCGTGATTGGCAAGGTCGGAGATTCCGAGCCAGTTTTTTCGGCTCTCTCAAATCTTCTCTGAGTAGACTACTGTGCATCGGCTCTCCCGCGGCGGCCCTCCATCAAAAACATGGCGAAGTCTGTGGCGAGCGGATTAGCGGCAAGCTGCCGCATCATTAGCGCGACTTGAGCCCGATGGTAAGTGGAATGATTCGCCACATGTTGCATGAGGTGCGCCAGACTGATTTGTGTTTCGCGAACAGGTAGCATCCTTCGCAAGGATTCGTTTGTTACGCGATTCACAAACTCGACTTGTTCTCTCTCGACTTCCGCCCACTTTAGCTGCACCGCAGCGAGGTCAGGAAACGCATTCGGATTAAATAGGGGGTTATCCCGGGTCCACAAATCTGTGAGGAAGGCGGAGCTGGGGGACGGTTCCTTCCAATACGTCAGCCAACGACACTCCGCGCCGACGATGTGCACGAGCGTGTCTCGCACAGAACGGAAGCTGCCGCCCAGATCACGCGTGAACTCCTCAGCGCTGAGAGCGGAGGCCGCGTGTAAAACCCTGTCGTTCGCCCAGCGATCGTATTCGTAGAGTAGCTGGATGTCATCTTTAGTCATGGTGGTGGTCGGCCCTCTCCTTTAAGCAATCCTACCTTGCCACAGCCATTCGGGAAGACCTCACATGCAGTCCTTTCTAGCATCTTGGCAATCGTTCAAGGGCAACTCGGAAGCAATGTAAATGTTGCAGATGGCGGCATTCGCCATTGAGCCCGCTCGGACGAGATTCGCCCAATAATCCGTCCTTGGCCACTCCCTCCACTGCGGCCTAAACGCGCCGCCTTTGGCGGCGTAGGCCTCCGTTTCGGAAGTGGCCAAGGAAACACAAAGATGCTTCAATGGGCTAAACTGCTGGCGAGCAAACCACCGCCGCGAGCTATTCCACTTAACATATAAGTACATTGCCTTTCTCCTTTTTTTGCCCCATTTTCCTGGGGCACCCAAAAAGCCAGGGCTTCTGCTCGCAAAGCGAGCGGCTGCATTCCGGGAGGGACCCGAATGGATTCGGGGGAGGAGCCGGGAAAGCAGAAGACGCGAAGCTGCCGGGCGCAGAAATGAGCCCGAAGCCGTGCTCAGGAAAATGTACGGCCGAAAAAGGCGCGGCCACCGGACCCAGCACGATTGGGTGTGGGACCGCGCCAAAATGAGCAACGACAAGCGACCGCAAAGCAAGGGAATGGGCTCTCGCCGCCGACTGGGCAACTTACGCACGAACGCGCCAAGATTAGCGGCAGGTTATTTCGATGCGCAGAGCAGCGTTCGGGCCCGAATGGTTCGACGTCCGCGTACGGAGCCGCGCGGGGATCCAGGCGGCCAACGATGATCCGCGAACTAGGAGGCCGTCTTGCGGGCGAGCGGAGCCCCCAATTCCGCGCGCTCGGGCAGATCCTCGGAAACAGCCAAGACGCAATCGCAGCCTTCGATGGGCATGATCTCGGCCGAATAGATCGTGTCGACGGCTTCGCCCGAGTGCGTGCGGAAGCGAGTCACCCGGTTCCGCACCCGGCCGTGCTCGCGAATCTCATCGAGCGTGCGCATCGGTTCGCCGGGGTCATCCCAGATTCCGATATCGAATATGCTGCGGCCAAGCAGTTCGCCGCGAGCGTATCCATAGCGCCGCTCGAACGCTTCGTTCACGTCGAGGAAGCGGCCATCGTCGACGGTAGTAATAGAAAAAGCAATAGGGCTCGAGCGGAACACCCTGCTGAACTTTTCCTCCGAGAGTTCTCGGCTCTGCTCCGCTTGCCGTAAGGCGTTCTGCGTTTGTTCCAGATCCCGAAGCCGTTGCTCGAGTTCCACGCCATAGATTTCCGCGCGTTGGTAGAGGCGCGCATTCTGGATGGCGACTGCGGCGGGAATCGCAAGCGACTGCGCGAGCCGCAAATGGTCCGGTGAGAACGCCTGCGGCCGCGTATCGCCGAGCGAGAGCAGTCCCAGCACGCGCTGCGAAGCGATGAGCGGCACACACAGCCACGAGCGCATCTGCGCATACCCCTTGAAAGACTGCCATTCAGGTTCCGCGCTGGTGTCCGGAATGAGCACCGGGGCTTTCGTCGCGAGAACGTGCATGAGAAACCGGCTGGTGCGGGCGTCGAAGGTCGCCGGACATTTCGGGAGGCGCCTGGCTGATTCCGGGTGGCGCATCTCCCGCGCCAGAAATAGATGAGTATCGGTTTCCACCAGCAGAACGCGCGCCGACTCGCAAGGGACGAGTTTCAGAAGCGACTGGAGCAAGGTGTCGAGGACGTAGTCCATGCGGAGGTTTTGCGTGAGAGCCAGAGTCGTTCTGCGGAAGGCATCGGCTTCGGCGGATGCCGATTCGGCGAGGGCGAGATTTCTTGCCATTTGTTCCTCGGCGGATTTGCGCGCCGTAATATCCAGCGCCGTGCCCACCAATCGTCGTACGGCGCCGCTGGCGTCGCGCACGGGGAAGCCCCGGGCCCAAACCCAACGGATCGCATGATCGGTCCGGACGATTCGGAATTCTTCATCAAAATTTCCGGTTTCGATCGCCGCTTCCAGGCGGGTCAAGACCCGGAGGCGATCCTCGGGATGGAATAGCTCCTGATACGAAGCGGGATGGTCGCCTAGCGTTGCGGAGGAACGTCCCGTTACGGCCTCAAATGCCGGGTTGACGTAGACCACGTGCTTGGTCTGGGCGTCAATGATCCAGTACACCTCCTGGATATTGTCCGCCATCTGCCGGTAACGTTCGTCGCTCTCGCGCAGGGCCGCCTCCGCCTGGCGCCGGAGAGAGATGTCGCGCAAGATCGCTACGTGACGGCCCGGCAGGTAATTTGCTGTCACCGTGTACTCGACGATAAAGGCTTCTCCGCTGCGCCGAACGATCTCGATTTCACCGTGACCCGAGTTACGACCGAGGAACGCTTCCCCGGTATTCGCCGACCTCTTGGCAGCCAAATAGAATTGCTGAATCGGATAACCCACCAATTGTTGACGCGCGGCGCCGAAAAGCACCAGAGCAGCAGGGTTGGCCTCCAGGCAAATCCCTTGGTCGTCGAGGATCAAAATGGCATCGAGTACGTTGTCAAAGATGGACTGGAACTCGCTTTCGGTCGCGTCCAGAACGCGTGCGGCTTCGCCGTGCGCCTGGCGGGCCAGAATCAGGAAGCGGACGTGCAGAGCGATCGCCACCGCGAGAGCGCCCAGAACCAGAGTTAGAAACACCGTAGTCGAGCGGCTGCCGTAGGCGCGCGGCATAAGTCCAGCAACAAACAGAGCAAGGATGGCTACGGCGATTACGATCGCAGCCGCTGGCACCCATTTGCGTCCGCTCCGGCCGCGATCGGAAGGTAATATCGTCATGGCGCCGCTGCTCTGCGGGGTCGTCCCGCCCATGGAGGAGTGACCGGGTCAGGTAGTTACGCCTTGATACCGTCACCGTTCAGGGAGGATGCTACGCTGCCGAGTCATCGAGAGTCAATACGGATCACTCGTCACGAGCCGCTCCCCGCGGCAAGCACGGCGTTCCTAGAGGCGAAGACGACGGATGCTAGTGGTTCGAAGATCACAACGCAGCCTGCAGAACCTGTTGAAATTCTCCTTGCGCGATGAGGCGCGATACGGCAGCAATATCGGCTGCAAGCGATCGATTCCTGTCGACTGCGATTGACACGGACCTCACCCGTTCCAGGGCCTTCTGCGCGTGGGTCCCGGTCCGGAGCGGTGTGAGAAACTCGATTCCCTGGCACGCCGCAAGGAATTCGATCGCGAGCACGTTCCGAAGGTTCTCGAGCATCGAAGAAAGCCGCCTGCATCAATTTCCCAACCAGTCTCGCGTACGGCAAACCGCGGTATTTTCGCTATTGACTTGTACGCCTGATGGCAGTACACTTGGTTCGCCTTCAAAGAGAAGGAGGAGATCATGGCGCAGGCGCAAATCCATCGCTCACGTAAGCAAGAGCGCTTGCAAGCTCGACTTACGCCGGCTCAGAAGCAGCTCATCGAACGCGCGGCTGCGCTTCGCGGCACATCCGTTACGGAGTTCGTAGTGGTTAGCGCCCAAGCGGCAGCCGCCAGTGCGATTAAGGACGCCGAAGCGCTACGTTTGCGCGACGAGGCGCGCGAGGTTTTCATCAATGCCATTCTGAATCCGCCTGAGCCAAACCCAGCTGCGCGCCGCGCAGCAGAGCGCTACAAGAAGAACATGGGTCTCTAGTTGAGCAGCGCATCCGACGAACCCAAGTTCGCATTCGAGCCGCTCGGCCAGCAGCATAACCGGGCGGCTTTTTCTTGCGGCGTCGAATCGCTCGATTCGTATCTCCGAAAGCAAGCAGGTCAAGACGCCAGAAAACGTGCGGCAGCGCCTTTTGTTCTCACCTATGACGGGCGGACAATCGCGGGTTACTACACCCTCTCGCAGTATGCGATCGAGCTGGAGGACGTTCCCGAGGAAGTCGCAAAGAAACTACCCAAGTATCCGCTAGCTCCTGCGACGCTCCTCGGGCGCCTCGCCGTAAGCATAGACTTTCGGGGGAAGGGGCTTGGGCAAGCGTTGCTGATGGATGCTCTCTACCGCAGCCTCGCACTGAGCGAGCAAATCGCGTCGACAGGCGTCATTGTCGACGCCAAGGACGAGCTGGCGCACGCGTTCTACCTGAAATATGGCTTTATCGACCTGCCTAAAGTTGACAAACGACTTTTCCTGCCCATGGCGACCATCGAGCGACTTTTTTGAGAAGAAGTAGATGCGATACACGCGATGCTCGCACCGCCCTCGCGATTTCGAATCGCGGACAGGGAATTGCCGGGAAGGCGCAGCGGCGGAGTTGCGCGCTGCTATGCAGAGCGAGCGCAGCGCGCCTTACGACGCGGCGGCGAATGGAAGCCAACCTTCCTAGCTGCGGCTATATCGCAGTGCGATGCTGCGACATCGCCATGAACGCCTCGGATCGTGAACTCGTCTACACTTTGCCGGGCCGTCACGCTAGCGCAACTGTACGGTTCAGTCCGCACCCGCGGGGCGTGCTTGCGAGGATTTATAGTCGCCTTCGAACGATGCAAAGATCGCGTGTCGCGGTAAACCGCCGATATGAAAAACAAGAAGCCTATCGAAGCTGGTCGACCTTTAGCCCTACATATTGATTCTCCCATCGCTGGAAAGTCTGTGCGGAGATTCCCAGCCGCCGGATTAGTTCGGCCAAAGGAACTGCCGCTTCTGCCTGCTTCAAAACTGCTACGTTCTGCTCAACTTTGAAACGTTTCTGCTTCACGGCAACTCCTCGTTCTCAGGTTTGGATTTTTGCCGGAAACCAACGTTAGAGGGGATCAAAAATACCCGGGCCGCTCAAGTCAGGCGCGCAACGAACGGCTGCGAGAAACTTGGCAATCTCAGCGATCCAGCCGTCGCGAATTTCGAACCGATCTGCCCGCAATTCCAGAAGCCCTTTGGCTGGGCCGCAGGTTGCCAGCCCCATTCCGTTACACGCAAGCGATGCACCGCGCTTTAGAAAGTACATCGCGATAACGATCCGGCCGTGCCATGATTACGCGCGCGAGCGCCCAGGCAAGAGGGTTCGCAATGCACATGAATCCGCTTGAATGTTGTGGTAGGACCAAATCTTGAAAGGCGAACAAATGGCGAAAGACAACCGCATGTCCAAGAGCCTGCAGGAGATAACTGCAGGCGCTAGGGCAACTGCGAATCTACGCGCGCTCTATGACCGGCCTATGAAATCAGGGCGAACCGGGGCTCTGTTCTCAGCTTTTCCCTATCCTACAAAGATTTCGCCAGAGACGATTGCGCTTTTCATTGCGGCACATACGAAGCCCGGTGACAAAGTATTTGATGGATTCGCCGGGAGTGGCACTACAGGCATAGCGGCACTTCTTTGTTCCAATCCTACGGAAGCAATGAAGCAGGAGGCCAAGCGCCTCGGTCTCAATGTTACCTGGGGCGCTCGACGAGCGGTGCTTTATGAACTTGGCGTCCTTGGTAGCTTCGTTGCTCAAACGCTGACAAACCCGCCCAACCCAGAGATGTTTCAAACCGAAGCCGAACGACTCCTGCTCGAGTGCGAACGTGAACTCGGTTGGCTATACGAGGCCCGTGATCCCAGCGGCAACCGGGGAACAATCCGTTACACGATCTGGTCCGAAGTTGTCGAATGCCCTGGTTGTAACAGTCGCGTCAGTTTGTTTGACGGCTGCGTTGCAAGAAAACCCGCACGAATCTCTTCTACGTATAAATGTATTCACTGCGCGCACGCAGCCGATCTGAGTGCATGCAAGCGACAGATGAGACAATACGTGGACGAATTGACCGGGCAAAAAGTTGTTACACGAGTTCGTAAACCGGTGTGGGTGTACGGGACCACAGAAAATCGTGAATGGTCTCGCGCCGCACAGGAGTCAGATGAACTTCCCCTGAAACGTGTCGAAGGAATTGGACTGCCCGGGTCAGTACCGCAGATCGCGATCCCGTGGGGAGACCTCTACAGGAGTGGCTATCATCAAGGCATCACTCACTTACACCACTTTTACACGCGTAGAAACCTGATGGTGTTCGCAAAATTGTGGCAGCTCTCCGGATCATCGCCCTTACGTGACGCGCTGCGATTCTGGCTTCTGAGTTACAACGCCAGCCACGCGACCCTGATGACTCGCGTGGTCGCGAAAAGGAACGAGAAAGACCTGGTCGTCACCAGCGCTCAACCCGGAGTACTGTACGTCAGTGGTCTACCGGTTGAGAAAAATCTGTTCGCTGGCCTGAAGCGTAAGCTAAGGACAATCCATAGAGCGTTTGAACTGACGCAACGCAATGAGCAGTGGATAGAAGTTTGCCACGCGTCGTGCTTACGGACGAACCTAGCCGCGGAAAGCATCGACTATGTGTTTACCGACCCTCCCTTCGGCGGAAATATTCCATACGCAGAGGTGAGTTTTATCAATGAGGCCTGGCTCGGACGGCATACCGACTCAGGCGATGAAGTGACGATCAGTCCCGCGCAGGGCAAGACGTGCACGGATTACGAATTGTTGATGGGCCGGGCATTTGAGGAGATTCATCGCGTCCTCAAGAAAGATGGCAAGGTTACGACCATATTCCACTCCGCATCATCGGGCGTTTGGAACGCTTTGCACCGAGCCTACAGCAGTGCGGGTCTAGGGGTTGAACTTGCTAGTGTTCTTAACAAGACGCAAGGAAGCTTTAAGCAAATAACAACGATGGGGGCTGTTAAAGGCGATCCGGTTCTATTGCTCACAAAGAGCGGTGTGTCATCGAAGTCACCGAGTTCCCCTGTTCGCACCGTTACCAATGATTTGATCGAGCGGGCGCGGAATTCACACGATGCAGAAGAAAGAACGCCACAGCGCCTGTATTCCAGGCTCGTAAATCATTATCTGAAACGGCAGCAACAAGTACCACTGAACGCGACCGAATTCTATAAGCTACTCGGAAGAAAAATCTCCCGCAATGTCCGCCCCTCAGCCTAACAGCTTGATCGCGAAGGCGCGCTCAGGTGCATTCGCTTACGAATCTACTCTTGAGCCGACCAAGCGAAAGCGATTGGGACAGTTTTTTACCGGCCTGCCGCTGAGCCGCTTGCTTGCTGCTATTGCGCTCGAAGTCGAAGCGAACACGGTCATCGACCCGATGGCCGGCCACGGCGACCTGCTCGACGCAGCAGTGGAACGAGCGGCGCGCCAGTGCCGTCGCCTGGAATGCCTCGAAGGCGTAGAAATTGACCCGCTGACGGCGGATGTGTGCCGACAGCGACTGGAGAACTGGCATTCTCTGGTTGCTTCACTCCATATCCGGGCTGGTGACGCCTTCAGTGCAGCTGCCTCGCGTGAATATTTGACTGAGGGGTATGCCGTCGTCATAACGAATCCTCCCTACGTTCGCTATCAGACACTCGCGACGCAGGATGGTTCCGTCGCTCAACTTAGTCCGGATCGGATTCGCGCCGAGCTCGGTGAGGTGGTGCGTCGTCGTGTGGCGACAGACGAGTGGCCGCTCTGGCGAACCTTGATCGACAACTATTCCGGATTAGCCGATCTCTCTGTGCCTGCATGGATATTATCTGCTGCGCTGGTACGTCCCGGCGGCGTTCTGGCGCTCGTAGCGCCCGCAACCTGGCGTTCACGCGATTATGGGGAAGTTATCGAATATCTACTGGCACGATGTTTCCGTGTCAAATATCTGATCGAGGATGCGCAGCCAGGCTGGTTCTCCGAGGCGCTCGTTCGGACGCAGCTGGTAATCGCAGAACGTCTTGGCACGGCTGAAACGAGCATCCCCATTTCTGAACGACAGCCAACGGCTGACACCGTCCTAAGGGTCAAGGTCTCGCCCCAGGCGTGTCGCGGCGAGCATCTGGTGGGAGCGGCCTTTCCCGAAGGCGATTCCGAGGGCGCATTTGGGATGTGGTTAGGGGAGACTGCCAACGATGACCAGACACATCAGAAATTGGGACTGACACGGCAGCGCGATCCGCTCACTGACTTCATCGAGGGTGCCATCGCTTCGGCCGGTCGTCGTAGTTGGTTCGGCGGCATCGAACCGAGCAATCCCGCAGGCTCGCTGTTCGAAACCTTTCGGCGCTCATCGCCCAATATCGTCCCCGCCCCAGTCAGACCTCTATTTCACGGCCTGGCTCCGTGCAATCTTGTGTTGCCTGAAGCTGCGGGCTTGTCGATTGGCCAGGGTCTCAGGACCGGGTGTAATGGATTCTTCTATGTTGACTGGCTGGGAGAAGCGGGCGCCGGCTCGGCCCGCATTCGCCTCAGTCACCTCTTTGATGACCAAGAACTCACGGTTCCCGTCGCGTGCCTTGCGCCTGTTGTCCGGCGGCAATCCGAACTGTCCGGTCCCGTCAATGCCGCTCGGCTCCCGGGTAGGGTACTCGACCTGAGACAGTGGGTGCTGCCTGAAGACGCTGCTATCGTTGCGCAGGCGAAGCATCTCTATGATCGTGAAGGACTCGCGGTTCCTACGGTCATGCCGCTTGAATTGGCGGAGTTCGTGCGGCGCGCTGGCAACACCTTAGTGCGCACGAACGGAAATGAATCGAAACCTGTCTCTGAACTATCGGCGGTCAGGACGAATGTGCGCGCGTCCGGAAACCGCATCCCAAGGTTTTGGTACATGCTGCCGAGTTTCGCACCGCGTCACCTTCCTCTTGCGTTCGTGGCCAGGATAAACCAAGGCGTTCCGTGGATCGAAGTGAATGACGAGCCACCCGCACTGATTGATGCCAACTTCTCGACCATATGTGGAGATTCCAGGTGGACACGCTTTGCTTTGCGGGCGCTCTTCAACAGCTCGTGGGCTCGTGTCTGCATGGAGGTATTGGGAACGCCGCTCGGTGGTGGCGCGCTCAAGCTGGAAGCGACCCAACTGAATCGCCTGCCAATCCCCGTAATGGACTCCTCAGATTTGGCAATTCTCGACGACGAGGGCCGAAGGCTGGAATCTGCCACAACCTCAGGGGCAGAAAGATTACATCGGTTCATTCTTACAAAGATCACTCGGTCGGAGGAGGCAAATCCGAAATTCGACATTGTACTCAGAGACCTACAGCATACCGCCGAATCCCTATGTCGAGATCGACAGAGGAAGCGGACATGACCTGGTCGGTCACCGCTGCGAGAAGTCTGATCGCGCGGTGCACGCAACTGCGCGACGAGGGTCGAACCGAGGCGGTGTTGCGAGCCGAGTTCCAATCGTGGCTGCGCCAAGTCTTTCCCGATCCGTCGGATGCAAGCCAAAGAATCGCTGGCGTAGCCAAAGGAAACTTAGCTGGTGGGCGGACCATCTTTGAAAGGCGAGTCTGGTTCGTGCCTCGATACGTTCCAAAAAGCAGTCCGTCGCTCTTCCCCAGAAAAAATCCTCTAATTCTTCCGCGCGATTCATACGAACCAGCGGCATGGATCAGTGACACTTTTTTCAGATCACTCGAATTGCAGTTCGGGCAAATCGTGGCAGCAAACCTCCATCGCGCCCAATGATATTAGGACTCTCGAGCGAGAGCGCACACGATCGAAAAGCGGTCGGACCTCCGGGCGAAAATAGCGGAAATTTGGAAATGGCTGTCGCGAAGTGCTTTTCACTACCCCTCGACCAGCACTGCGACCAGTCGGTGGATTAGTTCAAGCTGCTGAGGAGTGCAATTAACCAAAAGAGTTTCAATCCGCTTTCGGAGATCCCGTTCGTCGTCCTCTCTTTCGAGAGTGAGAAGGATACGTGGCGAAACGCCAAGTCCTCTCGCCATCGCCACAATCGTATCGAGGCTCGGTACTTTCTTTCCTCGTTCAACATCCCCCCAAAAATTCGCGGTTATGTCACCGCGTTCGGCGGCCTTCTCGAGGCTCAGTTTGGCGCTCTTCCTCAGCCGACGAACGCGCTTAGCGAATTGGGTACGATGTTTCACGGGGCGTGTTGCCACAACATAGCGGTCATGCGAGCGGCGTTACACCATCGATAGGGTTGATTGCGGTGAGTTATACACTCTATAGATTTCTAAATGGCTGTCTGGTCAGGAGAGATGGCCTTCGGACGTCCGTGTCCATAAATCGCCTTTACGATTCGAAGGCTGAGCTCCCGCTGGTCCGGATTACACAAATCTAGGAGATCATTTATCTGGCTTCTCACCGTGTTGTCCGGAGGGAGCTCTTCGAGAGCCATCAGCACCTGAAGGGAGATTCCCAGTCCTTGCGCCATTCCACCTATAGAGAGCAGACACGGTTCCTGTTCACCGCGCTCCACGTTGCCCCAAAAGTTAGGTGAAATTCCGCCTCGATCGCAGGCGTCTTGGATGCTCAAACCGGCGGTTTCTCGGAGCCTGCGGACCCTCGTTGCGAATGTCGTGAGATAGTCCACGCTGAATCACCAGGCCAAACGATAGAGGTGAATGCTGGCATAAAACACACCCGATAGAGAGTATTTGTCTTGCAAAATACGCTCTATCGAGTTATTTATATGACTATTGTGCCCTCTAAAGCGTTGGAGAATGGAGTCTTGCTTTCGTCGAAAACGGTAGGCCTGGCTAGGACGTAGTGTATGGACTCGGCGGCCACAACTCGCCTTCTAGCCGTTCGATTCTCCCGGCCAAAAATCGCTGCCGGAGTTGTCGTGCAAGACAAGACCCCGACTCACGCAGAGATCTCCGACGAATCCTTACTCAGCCACATCCGCATGGGCGATCCCGAAGCTCTGGCCACACTGTTTGAGCGCTATGCGCGGCTGACGCGAAGCGTGGCGGTGCGCATCCTGAGAGATGCAGCCGAGGCAGAAGACCTCGTTCAAGACCTGTTTCTCTATATCCAACGGAGATGCGGAATCTTCGA
>JBEKHD010000016.1:0-88930 GCA_050012455.1 Candidatus Acidiferrales bacterium
TCTTCGGTTACGACGCCCTTGCGCGCGTAGTGCATCTGCGAGAAATTGCGCACCCCGCCGTTCATCGCCGCAGCGCGCTTTTCGATCCATGCATCCCTCATCGCCATAAAGCCCCCGTGTACGCCGAAGTCTCTGAGCACCGCCTCGAATGGCGCGTTATTTGGCACCGCGCCAACACGCTCCCGAAACGCTGTGTGAGTCCGTAGAAGCGGAGATTTGACGAGCCAATTGAATGGGGCAAATTTATTTATGAATGAGTCGCATCACATTATCCTTGACACATCCCAGGACACCATGCTAAGAGCGTGCCTGCTTTTTGTAAAAAACTGGTTCGATTAGTGGACCAGTATACCAAGTCCTGCACGAACCAACACAATTTCAAGTGGAGCAAGCGGGTGCTCGGACACGGCCGGCGGAAAAAAGTGGGGTTGGTAGGGTGTCGCTCGCGTGTAGCGCGCGAATAGGGAGGTACACCGATGGCTGTGCGCCCGGCTTCTCTGATTGACCCCTCGTATATTCCCGACCATCGGATTCAATTGACTACTGGCATGGAGCCGATGCTGGTCAGCAGGAACCTGCAGAGTGGCTCGAAAAATCTCCCCGGAGGGGATAACTATGCGCTCGCCTAAATGGTTCATACTTGTGGCCTTGTTTTGTGTCGCAACTGGTCCCGTGACCTTTGCCCAGAGCGCGAAGCCATCCGACGACTCGGCACAGTCGAAATCAGAATCGGTGCCTGCAACCGAAGCCGAGGTTCAGCAATTGCGCCGCGAGGTCGCGGAGCTGAAGGCGCAAATTCACCAGCTTCTCGAAACGAGCGCGCAGGCCCAGGGCGGAGCTGCCCACCTCGTGCAGACCAACGCTGTCGCCAGCTCCGATGTTGACGCCTCAGCGGTCGCAGCTACTCCAGCGGCGGTAAACACCGGCGCTAGCTCCGATGCCAATGCCTCCGCGCCTGCGGCTACCGTCGCAGATATTGACGGTCTGCAAAAAGAGATCGAGCTCCTGCAGAAGAAGTCCGCCGATGTCCCCGCGGCTACCGCCGGATGGAACGGTGAGCATTTTTTCCTGAAAAGCTCCGACGGTAACTTCACCTTGATGCCCGTCGGATACTTAGACGCAAAATACACTTTTTACAAGGGTGACGGCGCGCCTTCGGACACCTTCGCCATCACCCGCGCGCGCTTCGGAGTGCAAGGTAACTACGGCAAACAACTCGACTACGCCTTCCTGTTCGAAACTGCCTCCGCCCTTACGATCCGCGACGCTTACGTGGACTTCAAACCTTGGAGCGCTTTCAAGATTCAGGGCGGCCAGTACAAAGTCCCGTTCTCCATGGAAGTTGGCACCGCCGACACCAACGTTGAGTTTGCCGATCGCTCGATCGTCACTGTCCTCTACCCGGATGCCGCTGGCGCTTACCGGGCTCCTGGCGTTGATGTGCACGGTGACTTGTTTGACGGCCGCGCGCAATACTGGGGCGGCATTTTCAACGGACAAGGACTGCTAACGGCCGGCACCACGAACGAGCCGGAAGTTGTTGGCCGCGTCCGCTTTGCGCCGTGGAGGAATTCCGACGGTATGTTGAAGGGCCTGTCCTTCGGTGGGTCCGCCGAACATAGCCGCTCCCGCGGTCTCTCGAACGAAATCAGCTTCAGCGGGCTGCTGAACGACGGCACTTACAACTTCTTCCCGCAGTTCCGCATCAACGGCGCTGTCGAGCGCTACAACGGCTTTTTCGCGTATTTCAAATCGGGTTTGGGAATCCGCGGAGAATACACTCAACTCTTGGAAAAGCGCTCGAACATCGGCTCGCTGGCGCCTGGCGGTGTCGCGTTCAACACCATTCCCGGCGTGCAGGGCAAGGGCGGGTACATGTCGGCCACGTACATACTCACCGGCGAAAAAGAACCGGATAATGCCATTCCGCGCGTCAGGCATCCGGTCATTGGCCCCAATTCTCCCGGAGAATCGGGCCCTCCAGGCTGGGGTGCGTGGGCTGTGAAGGCTCGCTACTCCTGGCTGGAAGGGAGAGCTGCCGGCGCCACCTGCGACGCCAACACGGTTCCAGCTTGCCCGATTACACCGGGAATTGTTCCCTACTATAGCGACCATACCGAGCAGTGGACCTTCGGCTTCAACTGGTATCTCAACTACTGGGTTCTCGTGAAATCGGACTTCAACCTGAACCAGCTCAAGAACCCAAGCGTGCAGGGGATTCTGCCGCGCAATTACTATGTGTTTATCGAGGGCATTCAGTTTCGGTTTTGATTGGATCCCAGATGCCTTGCCGATACGGCTTGCGGGGCAGAGCGTGGCGGATTCAGTAAATTCTTAAGATGCAGTTCGGTCACCGGGCAAATATCTTGGGAGGAAATTTCGATGAAACCGAAAATGTTTCCGCTGCTCGCCTTCGTCGCGCTGGTCGGGGTGATGCTCGTCTCGAACAGTTGCGGTAGCGGTCCGGCTGGCTGCCCCGTCTGCGGCACCCAGAAAAACGGGCAGATCACTTTGATTGATGTGATGAACGTGCCGGAACACAACCCCAACGGCGAGCCCGGAGGTCCTTTCAATATTTTTGACATCAGCTGGGTGGACCCGGTGAACCGCAACTATTTCGTGTCCGATCGCATCGGCCTCGACGTTCCGGTATTCAATACCGTTTCTAACATCGCGCTTTGGGCGATCGGCGGGCAGAACTCCGTAGCCGAGGCCGGGAACAATAGCAGCGCATGCTGGCTGGATCTCGCGACCAACGAAACCATTCCTCCGATTACAACCGCACAAGGCAACTACACGCGCTTCGGATGCAAGACAGACGGCTTCCGCCTTCCGGGCTTTTTTGGTCCCAACGGCCAGTTCGGAGGATTCGTTGGCGGACAATGCTGCGCTTCCCGCGCCAATAACCTGAATCCGCTCTCCGGTCCCAATGGACTAGAGATCTCGGGGGACGGAAACTTCATGTTTGTAGGGAATGGCAGTTCGGAACTTCTGGTATTCGATTTGGCCCCAATGATTACGGCCAACTACAGTACGCCGCCGACGCTGACAGCAGTCGTACCGACCGGGACGTCTCCGGACTACGACGGTCCCACCGGCATCACCGGATGCATGGCCTCAGCCGATGGAAGAGCGTTCTCCGACCCAAGTTGCGGCGACCTCCGCGGCGATGAAATTGCCACGACCGGCAAAGTTGTGACGTTCCCGCAGGATGGCCTCCCGCACTATCTTGTTTCTATCATCAATGGCGACCCTGGACTTCCCTTCGTCACTATCGTGGATGTCACCGGCGTCGTGACCAGAACTGGAACTCCGGCGCAACAACATTGCCTCCCTTACTCGCAGCAAACCAGCATCACTGCTACCAATCCGTTCAGTCCCGGCAATAGCCCCGGCAGCACCGCCACGACTTTCGCGGCGAATTACTCCACCTGCGTCGTCGGCCAAATTTACTACGACGGTGCCGCCCAAAATGACGACACCGTCTTTATTGACGACGGCGGTGCGAACGCCGCCGCTGGATTTGTGTGCCCCGATCCCTCTCTCCAATTCAACGGCACACCCGGTGTCCCGGGTCCGCCGGTTCCGTCTGGAGCCTCCGGCCACGCGGCTGGTTTCAATCCAGATATCCCATGCCATCACGGTCCGCAACTCACTGCGACCACCCCGACTCAACCAGGTGGAGTGTTCTGCGCAGCTGGACCCGGGACGCCCACGGGTTGCGTTGGAGCAATAGCCCCAGCAGGATTGGGCGGCATGGCGTTCTACCCACCCACCTCTACTTTCTTGCTGACGAATGGAAATGCCACCGGCGACATCACCGTCGGAAGCGTGGACGTGATCGATCCGCTCCACCCGATCACCGTCGGCGGCGTGACTAGATATGTACCAGCGATAATTAACAGCTTCCCGGTTCCGAATTGTATGCCGACCGGTGTGAATGTGGGGCCTGGCACTGATGTGCTAGTGGGTTGTGCCGATCATGACGGCCGCGCCTTTGCGCCTTCCAGCGTGATCATCAATGGCACCACCGGCGCGATTCTGGCCACCATCAACAATGTCGGGTTCGTTGACGAAACCTGGTACAACCCCGGCGATAACAATTACTACCTGGCCGCGCGAGACATGCCCACCGGCCCGGTTCTGGGCGTCATCAATGCCGGCACCAGGCAGTGGCTGATCAACGTGCCCACCAACGGCAACGCCCACAGCGTCGCTGCCGATCCGATTAACAACCACATCTTTGTGCCGTTGCCCTCGGGCGGTCCGAATTGTGAAACCATCGCCGCCGATGGTTGCGTCGGCGTGTATGCATCGCAGTAATTGACGATCTGAAAGTGATCTCGAATGCGAAGCCCGAATTCACCTGCGTGGATTCGGGCTTCCTTTTTTGGGGAGGCACAGCGAATCTACCGGACCAGCGTCTCCTGATAACGCATCATCTTCCACTCGCCGTCACGGTTGGTCCAAAGTTCGCCGATGAAAACCCTTCTGAAGCGCAGCGCCGCAGTTTTGGGGAATTGCATGCTGCTCTCATACGTCACAAATGCGTAGTGGGTCCCCAGCGCCTGCACCTGAAACATCTGGAGCAGGTAATCGGTGTACATACTGTGTTCGACTTCCCGCAGGGTTTTCGCCTTGCTGCGTTCGCCGTCGCCATCGGATTCCACGGCCTGGAAATCGTCGGTCAGGAACGCGGCATACCCGTCTTTGTCCTTATTTTTGAAAGCGGCCCAGGCAGCGCGTACCTTCGCTTCCAGCAAGTCGGCGAGCTTGGGCTGCGCCGCGCCAGTTTTCGCCGGCGTGCTCTGCGCAGGTTTGGCTGCAGGAGCTGGATTGCCAACCGTGGCAGGCTTTTCCGCGCTGGCAGGCTGCTGCGCGATCGCGATGCACGGCAGCGCGATCGCCATACATGAACTCAAAACCCAATTTCGCATCAGGTCCCTCCATCGAGGCGCCGCGAATCTTACAAGCCTCTCGCCCGCCAGTCAAAGCGGCGTTTGTTCCACTTGCGTTGGCAACCTTCTTGGCACTTAGGCTGAGCCCGTTGCGGTTCCTGCAGCGCTTGGCTACTATGAAGTTTCTCAAGAGATGTATTCATAGCTGCGACATTCGCGCGTGCGTTTTCGGGGTACGCTCAACGGTAACCGGGAGGCAAGACTATGAAACGAGCTCCAGTTGTTTTCTTGGCCGCGCTTGGGTTGGCCACATTTGGCTTATCCGCCGCGACTCCGCAGCAACCCTCGACCGTGCATGTATGGCGCGAATCTCAAAAGCCGGACGATAGCTCAATCTCGCGATTCACTCTGGTAGGAAAATTCCTGAAATCGCCGCAGACCGACGTCCCGAATCGCCCCGCTCTCGTGCTGGATTGCGTACCCGCGACCACATCCCACAAATCCGAGGGTAAGTTCGTTGCCGGCAACCTCCTCGTCGGCATCCCGCTGAAGATTGACTACATCGAGCCGGAAGAAATTCACGGAACTTCCTACTACCCGAAAGTCGTGGTTCACTATCGCATCAACGACACGAAGGAGGAAGAAGACAAGTGGACACCCGGAACGGACAAGCTTTCTTCCTCTATCTCCAAAGAGTCGCTCAAGAGAATGCTGCGCGCCCGCACCGTTGAAATCTCCACGCACGACGATCGCGGCAAAGATATCGCGATGCAATTTGACATGCCCGATTCCACGGCCGTTGAAGCGGCCTGCAACGTGGACGAACACAAATAGCGAGAACGCGCGGCAACACCGCCGCATCACCGATCATCACTATTTTCGAAATATCCGGGCTAACCCCGGTTGCGCGGGGTTGTAAGGTGGAGGACTAGGAACAATCCGATGTTATCGGACTAGCGATCGTATCTTCCAAATCCCGCTTCCCGGAAAAGCTCAAGACGGCCAGAGGACTTCTAAATTGCAGGCTTCGCTTACTCTTACACAAGCTCGAACTTCAATTCGCCTAGCCGTTCCACACTGCACGCGATCTTATCACCGGCTTTAAGCCACACTTGCTGGTCCTTGGGCTTGCCTTGGATCACGCCTTGGGGAGTGCCGGTGAAAACGATGTCGCCAGGTTTCAGCGTGATGACGCGGGAAATGTAGCTGATCATCTTACGCGTGTCGAAGATGAAGTCACTGGTGTTGGAAGACTGGCGCGTCTCGCCGTTCACGCGACACTCCAGCTTGAGGTTGTCGGGAATGATCTGATCGGCGGTCACCAGGTACGGCCCGATCGGCGCGAATTGGTCCGGAGTCTTTCCCACCATCCACTGCCCTCCAGTTTCCAGCTGCAGGTCTCGAGCAGTGAAATCGTTGCCAGTCGCATAGCCCGCCACGTAGGAAAGGGCGTCGGCTTCGTTCACCGCCTTCGCCTCCCGTCCAATCGCCATTACCAGCTCGACTTCGTAATCGAATTTCTTCGCGAAATCTACGGGGAGTTTTATCGTGCCATTGTGATGGTTCAGCGTCGTGTTGTACTTGTTGAAAAGAACGGGTTGCTTCGGAATCGGCGCTCCAATTTCGATGGCATGCTGCCGGTAGTTCAGCCCGACACAGATAATTTTTTCGGGATGGGTGACTACCGGGCCGAATTCGATCGTATCTTCCTTCAGGAAAGCTCTTTGCGCAGCCTTGGACTTCGCAGCTGCGTTCACCAGCGCGTTCAGGCTCGGCCCATCTTCGTTCTGAAGCAAATCGTCGATCGTAGCCGGCGCGCGCATCTGCAGAATTTTCGCGGCTTCGACGACGTCGAGTATCCCTTTTTCGTCCTTCACGCCCAGGCGACATTCCGTGCCGCGGCGAATGGTCAGCAACGTGAGCCCGCGCGCCATGCCTCGTGCCTCCCTCGCGCTAAACGCCGCCGCAGTGAGCCCTGTCGGCAGCCGGCTCGTCAGCGCCGAAGCGCAGACTGCACCGGTGCCCTTCATAAAATTTCTGCGATTTTGCTTCATGGGCCGATCTCCTTCAACTCTTTGACTTGTTCCTTAGCGGGAGGGTTAATCGGCGGAATTATACAGCAATCCATCGCTGACTGTGGATCCGTCACTCCTCGGTGTAGGTTCCGACAAAACCGGCCGTTTATTAAATTGGATTCCGGAAGTTAGAACGGCGCTTGTTGTCCGATCTCATTTGTTCGCGGCTTCACCTCACGACTTTCTGGAGAATCATTGCTAGGAGTAAGAGGGGATCACCCTGAAGGAGAGCCGGGCATCGCAATCAAGCGATAAAAGCCGCAGCAGATCGAGACGCCGCTGCGTCGCTTGGCAGATGAAATCGCAAATGGGAAGCGATTTGCAAGCTGGGATGAAGCGACAATCTAGCCCGCGCTCCCACCGACGGTATCGTGGCGGCGGGGAAATCAAGGCAGTACGCACACCACCAAACGCGAGCAAACAGGAGGCACCGGTTCGAGTCCGGTCACCCCATCACTCGCCGACTTTCTGCCTTTACTTTGCGAGCTGTGCCTCAACTTCCGGCAGCACTGTGGTACCTTCCGCTCGCACCGCGTCCAATGCCGATGGGTCCAGACCTAGCGCCTTCACGATTGTTGGGGCTACCTGTGTGGTTGTGGTGGTGGCGGCAACCGTGCGCGCAGAAAAGTCCGGATGGGCTACGAGCAGGATGACGTTGGTGTCGTCGTGCGCGAATCCGCCGTGATCGCCGATCATGGTGGTGCTGCCCGAGTACGTGACGCCCACGTTCGGAGTGACGATAATGTCCGGCGTGCGCGGATCTTCACCGGGATCCAGACCGCCCACGTTGTAGTTCAGGTACAGCGAAGGAGCGTAGTAAATCTCGCCGAGCCCGATCGCTGCCGCATTCTTTTCCAGCAGTTCCACGGCGCTGTTCACGCTTGCGCCCTTTTTCAACCAGAGGACAGAGACGTCGTCTTCGGTTGCGCCGATTCCAGTCGAGTTCAGGGGCGATTCGGAGAAGGGAATCGCAGTGCCCAGTAACGTTGCCGGCGTGTTGCTGCCGTCTGCCACGTACAGACCTGGGTCAATCGGCGACTCGCCATGCTTCGCCGTGACGATAATGAGCGTGTCGTCGTAGATGCCCGCGGCTTTCAGTGCGTGGACGATGTCGCCAATCGAAGCGTCCACAAACTCGATCTCCTTCAGCAATTCCGAGGTGGGCAAGGCCGCAGCGTTTTGATAACCGCCCGTTCCCACGCCCGGCTCAAACACGGATTCTCCGATGTACACTGCCTGAAAGTTCATTCCGAAGAGCGCGGGCACTTCGGCGGCTTTTCCCGCGTGGGTCTTGCCCGCGATCTCATTCAGCAAGGCTTGAACCTTTAGCGCGTCGTAGCACTGGATGTTCTCGAAGCTATTGGTCCAGGATGACAGGCTGCCGATCGTGTCGCGGATGCTCGAGCACGAAGCGCCTTCCGCAGTAGTCACACCGGGCAGCGCTACCACAGCCGAGTCAACTTCCGGCGAAAAGTAGTCGTTCAGTCCTTTGCCTCCGGGCCCGGCCGTGAAGGAATACGACGCGTGCTTGTCAATCCATGCCGTGTATCCCCCGGCGCCGTGAACCACGCTGAAAATCGTATTCGTGCGCACGAAATTCCACGGGTAGACCGGCGCGCAACCGTTGGCGGGGTCACGGACGAGTTTCTTGGGGTCGATCGAAGCGATGCCGCCGTCGGTCAACGAGGCGCCAGGCGCGCCACCGTTCAGTTTCGTATCATCAAGCTCGATGCCTTGGTCGTAGTCGGTCGTAGTTCCAGTTGGTACACCGTACGGCGTGCACGGCCCTGCTGCTAATCCAGTGCCGGTCAACAATGCAGGCGCGTCCAGCGAGCGATCGTAGGCCACATCGTAATAGAGGCCGGTGGTCTTCGGCGAACCGCCGGTGACTAGCGCTGCCAGTCCGGGAAACGAGTCTGAAGGTTTCGACGACACAGTCGCCACATAATTAATTCCCGTGTGGGTGAGGGCGGCCAGGTTCGGGCAGTAGGGATCGCCGCCGTTCGCACCGTTAATTCCGTGCGTGCAATTGTAGAGGTCCACGGCATGCATGCCGTCAATGCTCAGCAGCAGAACGTGCTTGACGTTCTTCGTGCCCACTTTGCTGGTTTGCGCTGCGGTTCCACGCGCCGACGACGCCACCATCGTCGCTACAGCGAGCCCTGCCAGTACTAGTCTATGCACCTTCATTAGTGCCTCCAGAAGCGAATAAGGGCGTTCGAGTTTGAGCCACGCAACGATGCAGCGGCGTTACGGCTGTGTGAAATCTCCGCTACTTCCGGTGTGACTGTAGAGCGCGGCGGGAAGCTGGCAGCGCGCGATCATGCGGCGCAGATTGGACGCGCGGGGATCGGCACTCGCAGTCAGAAAGAAAACGGGCGCCCAGGAAAGCAGCGCCCTCTGTTGATTGAGCCATCTTTTGCCGGCAGGTTACTTGAGTTGAACCGCCGGGAGAACGCTGGTTCCCTCCACACGAACGGCAAGCAGGGCCGAGGGATCCAGACCCAGAGCCTTGAGGATCGTAGGCGCGACCTGCACAGTCCCCACTCCTTCCCGCACAGTCTTGGCCTGGAAGCTTGAATGGGAAAGCAGCAGAATGACATTCGTGTCGTCATGCGCGAACCCGCCGTGCTCGGCCAGTTTCGCGGTGCTGCCGGAGTAAGTGACGCCGACGTTCGGGGTCACGATAATGTCCGGCGTGCGTGGATCCACGGCCGGATCGTTGTAGTTAATGGAAAGCGCCGGGCCATAGTAAATCTGGCCGAGTTCGATTCCGGCGGCGGAGGCGTTCTCTTCGAGAATTTTGACGCTCGCCAGAGTATCGGACGAGTTGTTCAGCCAGATCAGCGAGACGTCGTCTTCGGTCGGTCCAATGCCGGTGGGGTTGTTGGTGGATTCAGAGAAGGGAATGTATCCAGCATTGGAAAGCAGAGTGACGGGTGAAGTGCCATTGATGAGTTGCGAGACGTAGCGGCTCGGATCGATGGGCGACTGGCCGTGCTTTGCGGTGATCACGATCAAGGTCGAATCGTAAAGTCCCCTCGCCTTCAGCTCTTTGACCCAAGCCCCAATGGAGGCGTCCACGAACTTGAACTCACTTAGCAGCGCCGCCGTGGGTGTACCTGCGGCGTCCAAATATCCGCCAGTCACGTTGTTGCTGTGCTCAATGAGCTTCTGGCCCACGCTCAGCGCCTGAAAATTCATGCCCAAGATCGTGGGAACTTCGGTCTGCTTCGTTCCCAAGTGGTTCTTCCCCTCGATCTCATTGAGGACCGCGTTGACCTTCAGGGTGTCGTAGCATTGAATGTTCTGGAAACTGTTCGTCCAGGCTGTCAGGTCCGAGCTTGGGTCGGGGATTGACTCGCAGGATAGTCCGGTTGGCGTTTTGACGCCGGGCAGGGCGATCACGCTCGAGTTAATTTCCGGACCGTAGAAATCGTCAAGCGCACTGGGGCCGAGGCCCGAGGCGACCGAGATGTAGGCGGGGTGCTTATCGGACCATGCCGTATATCCGCCCGCCTGGTGAATGACGCTGAAAATGCTGTTCGCGCGGACGAATTCCCATGGATAAACAGGCTTGCACCCATTGCTTGGGTCGCGTATCAGCCTCTGCGGGTTGATGGACGCAAGGCCGCCATCCGTCAGCGCCGCGCCGGGCGCGCCGCCGTTCAGCTTGGTTTGGTCGATGTCAATGCCTTCTTCATACTCGGATGTGGTGCCGGTTGCAGCCGCGCCAGGCGTGCACGGGCCAGCGCCGAGGCCGTTGCCGGTGGTGACAGCCGGGGCGTCAAAATTCCGGGAATAAGCGACGTCATAGTACACGCCGGTGAGGGCGGGGCTTCCGCCGGTGACGATCGCGGTCAGGCCTGGAAAGGAATCCGAGGTTTTTGACGTGCTGGCGGCTACGTAATTGATACCCGTCTTGGCGAGAGCAGCAAGTTCCGGGCAAAAGGGTTCTCCATTGTTGATCGTGCTGATGCCGTTCGCACAGTTCGCGAGATCAACGGCGTGCATGCCGTCAACGCTAACCAGCAGCACTCGTTTGATGTGACCTCTTTCGGAGTTACCGTCTTGGTTGTTTGTTTGTGAGCTATCGTCTTGGGCGATTGCGGTGCCTACCGAGCAGGCGAGTGCGAGGACCAGACCGAGGAAAGGTACAGCAACTGTCCTTTTCATTGTTACCTCCAAGGACGAGAGCCTAGGGAGTTTCTGCATTGCATGTGTTAGCGCCACGTAAAAATCCGTTAAGGATTGTTCCCGTTGTCAAAAGTTTCCACGACAAATGCAGGCATCCAGTAAACATCGGCAGCTTCTAGGTCGCTACACGGATGCCAGAAAAAAAAGACTTACGCGTCGGCCGGTGGCCCGGCGGGTGGCACCACTCACGTCTCGGGATACGCGGGCGACCCCTTACCTTATTCTTCCTCGAAAGGCTTGGGCGGGAGCAGAAACTGCATGCCGAAGTAACCTACGAAGCGGGGTTGTTCGTTGCTCGAGGGCTGTACGCTGCGGCCGGCCATCAGCAACAGGATAAAGGGAGGATGAATTTTGTAGCGCAGGCCGCCTTCGATCGTTTGCTGGCCGGCGGACGGATGGAAAGTTCCCAATGCGTAAAATTCCGCATCAAGTTCAAGATTTTTCGTGAGGTCATGCCCGACCACAGCGCCGGCGAGCCAACCATCGTTTCCTGTATGAACGTAGTTGTAGCCGGCTTCCCAGTTCAAATTGACGGGCCCAAGCTTTTTCGTAAACTCCAGGGGAAAAATCACGCTGGCGCTGCGCGGAGTGATGCCGCGCGCCGCGGAGTTGTTCGGATTGTTGAGCGAAACCTGGGGAAAAACGGAAATGGCAAAACCTGAATCTTCGTTGTCGTAAAAGCGCCATTTGACGCCCAGCTGATCTTGGCCGAGCCCGTATTTCGGGCTGCTCGAAGGACTGACTACGCGCAGCCAAGCATTTTCGAAGGTGAGCTGGATGCGATCGCCCAGGCCGTAATTGATATCCACGTCGGGCTGGTGCGTTATGGAATTGTTTGTGTACAGAAAGGGCATATATCCCAAGTTGATTTCCCAGTTGTGATTGCCGGGGGTGCCGGGATCGTTGGTGTAGTAGGGTGGACCTCCTTGGGCAAACGCTGCGGGGCAACCAAGCGCTAATCCCAGAAGCATAGAGAGCTTCCATGGCCTAAATCCACTGAATACCGCTGGTTTTCTCACGACTCTCCGTTCACATTGCGGTTCACTTCCGAAAGTTCGGCAATCGGCGCGCTCACCCAAGCCGTCCGCGCGCACAGCGCATCTTTCGCGCGAGCAGAAAGAATTGTAATCGTTGCTGCCTGATAGCTGACATTTAGCTTAGAGATACGCAGATAAACGCAGGATTAACGCGAAGGATTCGAGGAAGGCGCACTCTCGCTGGACACCGGAATCCGCAGGGTGAACTTGCTGCCCGTGGCGTCGGAGCGCGCAAGTTCAATACGGCCCAGGTGAGCTTCGGCGATCCAACGGGCGATCGAAAGACCCAGGCCTGCGCCTCCGTCTGTGCCAGTTCGCGAGCGCGCCCGGTCGGCGCGAAAAAATCTCTCGAAGACGCGGGATTGCATCTCCGCGGGAATGCCCGGGCCGCTGTCCGCTACGCTGAGTTCGTAGCCATCCGGCACGGAACCGCAAGTAACTGAAACATTGCCACCGGCAGGCGTATATTTGATCGCATTATCAAGAAGATTCAGAATCATCCGGCGCAGAAGATCTTCATCCGCGCGCACGGGCATTTCTTCCGGCGCCGCCACCGCCAAGCTGATGTTCTTGGCCTGAGCCAGGGCGCGCGTGGCGCGCACACAATCGGCCGCTAATTCATCCAGATAGAAGTCGCTCCGGGCCAGCCGGTACTCGCCGGCGTCAGCACGCGTCAGTGTGAACATGTCTTCCACGATGCGCGCGAGGCGTTGCGCCTCCTCATGCAGCACGGCGAGTGATTCGCGATACTCGTCGGGCGAGCGGGACAGTTGCGACAACGCCACTTCCGCTTCACCGCGAAGAATCGATACGGGGGTGCGCAGTTCATGCGAAGCATCCGAGATAAAACGTCGCTGGCGTTCGAAGGATCGGTCGAGGCGATCCAGCAGTTCGTTAAAGGTCCGGGCCAACCTGCCGAGCTCGTCGTTCGCGTTGCGCACCTCGAGCCGTTCGTGCAAATTGGCCGCGCCGATTCGTTCGGCTTGCTTGCCCATCGCGGCAACGGGAGCGAGGCTTCTGCGCGCGAGAAAGTAGCCGCCGCAGCCAGCGAGTAAGACGCCCAGCGGGATCAGCCACGCGAAGGCCACGCGAATTTGCTGCAACATTTCCTGCTGCGCATGGAGCGAGCGCAGAATCACGAGCAACCAATTCTGGCTATCTGCGGAAAAACGCCTGGAATATGCGCGAAAGCCGCCTTTCTCTCCGGCGATGCTCTGAAACCGCTGATCCGATTGCGAAGCGACTACCATGAAATTCTGGAAACTGCTGGAAGCCAGAGCGCGCGAGGCGAAGAAGTTTGCAGGTGCGCTGGCGGGCGTCAGGTCCGCCGAGCTCGCCGCGAATTTGCCTACGGCATCCACGATGAGGATGGTATCGCCGCGAACATGGTGCTCTAGCATCGCTTGTCGCGCGGCGGCCTGCAAGCCACCAGCTTTCTCCGGGTCCTTGAGTTCGTCCTGGAACGTCACCAGAAAGGAATTGGCAAGCTCCGTGAGGTCGGCGTCCGTGCGGCGATTCGCCGCTCTGGAAAAAAGGAAATAACTGGTCAGGCTGAACAGAAGCAGAAGCAGCGCCAACACGATCGAGTACCACAGAGTCAATCGCACGCGCAGCGTATCAAGCATGGTTCTTCTTACTCGCTGGATTCAATTTCTTCTTTGCTGCTCGCTGCTCATCGCGGTCCGCACGGTCGCTCGCGCGCGCATTTTCTGCCGCAGGTCCGAACAGATAGCCCGCGCCACGCCGCGTATGCAAGAGCGGCATTTTCGAATCCGCGTCAATCTTGCGCCGCAAGCGATTCACGTACACTTCAATCAAATTCGAAAACGGATCGAAGGTTTCGTCCCACACATGCTGGGCAATTGCCGCACGCCCCACCACGCGGCCGGCGTTGCGCGCCAGAAATTCCATTAACGCATATTCCTTGGCGGTGAGCGCGATGCGCCGGCCTCCGCGTGTTACCGTTTGTCCCGCGGTCTCCACCACCAGATCGGCAACGGTAATGTCTGGCGGACGAAGCTCGCCGGAACGCCGCAGCAACGCGCGCAGGCGTGCGAGCAATTCGCGAAAGGCGAAGGGTTTGGTAAGGTAATCATCCGCGCCCACATCCAGACCCGCGATGCGATCTTCAACGCCGTCCAGCGCGGTCAACATCAAGATGGGCACGCGATTTCCGGTGCTGCGGATTTGTTTGCACACCGCGAATCCATCACGGCCCGGAATCAGAACGTCCAGGATTATCAGGTCGTAGGTATTGATTTCCGCCTGATACAGCGCGTCGTCGCCGGTGGTCGCGGTATCCACCGCGTAGGCTTGTTCGCGCAATCCTTTCAGGACGAAGCGTAGAACCCCGGGATCATCTTCGACGAGCAGCAGCCGCATCGCGACATCATACTTCACTCCGCGGATTCTGTTTCCACGTCTGCGCTTAGCGGCGCGTCTCGGCATACTCTTTCAACCTTGCGGATTTATCCTGCGTTTAGCTTGCGTGTGCCATCGTCCTCACGCGAATCTGAGCAACTTCGTTTAGAATTCTTGGAGGTTCCTATGTCACAGAAAATCGTTGGCGCTACCTTCACGCTTCTTCTGCTTTTCTTTGTGGCTCCTGCCCATTTCCGCACTACCGCCCAAACCAGCGGCAGCTCCGGCTATCATCTAATCAAGAGAGTGAAGCTCGGCGGCGCGGGCGGCTGGGACTACCTCGAAGTAGATCCAGCCACGCATCGGCTGTTCATCAGTCGCGCCACTCACGTGATCGTGGTCGATCCCGATCAGGGAAAAGTCATCGGCGAGGTTCCCGATACCCAGGGCGTACACGGCATCGCCTTCGCCAATGAATTCAACAAGGGCTTCACCACCAATGGCCGCACTTCGAATTCCACGATCTTCGATCTCGCCTCGCTCAAGGCAATTGGCGACGCGCCGACCGAGAAAGGTCCCGACGGCTTAATTTACGATCCATTCAGCAAACGCGCATTTTCATTCAATGGAGAGGCGAACTCCAGCACCGCCATTGACGCCGCCTCCGGCAAAGTCGCCGGCAGCGTGGCTTTGGGCGGCGGCCCGGAATTCGCCGCTTCCGACAACAAGGGCAATATTTTCGTAAACCTCGAAGACAAGAGCGCGCTGGTAAAATTCGACGCCAAGACTCTCCAGGTCGAAAGTACCTGGCCGCTGGCGCCCTGCGAATCTCCCTCCGGACTCGCGATCGACGCCGCGCATGAAATCCTCGTCGTCGGCTGCCGCAACAAGCTAATGACCTTCGTGGACGGCAACTCCGGCAAGATCCTTGGCACCGTTCCCATCGGCCAGGGCGTGGACGCAAACCGTTTCGACCCCGTTACCGGTTACGCGTTCGCGTCCTGCGGCGATGGGACTCTCACCATCGCGCACGAAGACTCGCCTACGAACTTTACACTCGTGGAAACAATTCAGACACAGCGTGGCGCGCGCACCATGGCGCTCGATTACGCTACTCACACCGTTTATCTGGTAACTGCGGAATTGGGCTCTGCTCCACCCTCGACGCCGGAAAATCCGCACCCGCGTCCAACGATCGTCCCGGATACGTTTACGCTACTCGTTTACGGTAAGTGAGAGCTGATTGAGTTCGAATCAGGTTTGCACGGCTGGAAGCGGGCGACAGCTCAAGCAGCGCCTCGCTACCACGAGCGTTCTTCGTGGCTGTCGCTCAATGATTGGCGGTGGCGAGCTTCGTCCCGTGGCTTCTTTGGGCTCTACTTAGTCGGCGGCTCCACGTCCAAAGCATGTACGATCCACGGCACGATCACTTCCTTAAACATCACCGGATCCGGCCAGACGCCTTTCTGTCGCCCCAAGTGCCCGCCATGTGGATTAATCCACCCGGTTTTTGGCACATCGCCGGCGCTTAACAGGCGATAGGTATCGGAAATCGGAACCTGCGTATCGAGCACGCCAGACAAAATGAGCATCGGCGCGGTGGGTTTGCCTATGAGGCCCTGCGTCACGAGTGACATCTTGGGAAAAATTTCCAGAAGGTCGTCGAGATTGTTCACATTTTCGAATATGGACATCATCGCAGGCAACTGATCGAACAAATATTCGCGATTGCCCTGCAGGCCGTTGAGCACGAAATCTTTCTGAAACATGTCGTGAATCGGCGGCGATTGCACGCTAACGGCCTTCAAACGGCTTTTTTCCAGGATCGCCATCTTGGTGCCCCAGTAAGCACCCCAACTGACGCCATGGAATTCCACCCTGGATTTATCCACTTCCGGGCGGCTGTAAACGTAATCAATAACGCGTGACAGCATACGGTCCGCCGTAGGGCTGGCTTTGATGGGGGCTTGACCCGTGCCGGGACCATCCACGGCGATATATCCAATGCCGAAAGGCAAAACCGCGGAGAAACTTTCAGAAAGATCCTCTTTGCGGCTGTCGAGACCGTTGATTGCAATCACCATCGGCACAGGACCGGTTGCATTCTTGGGAAAGCGCAGATAGCCGATGATTTCTTTGCCTTCGAAGGGGATGTGCACGACCTCCATCGGCGGGTCCCAGAATTTCGTATGCTCGCGAAACGCTTCGAGAGCCTTCTCGTAAGAGCGCTGCTTGCCCGGAGAAGACGGAACTGGCCAGCGGCCGAATGAGTAAACGCGCCAGGCGCGAATGTAGTCCGCGTTGGCTTTGGCGGGATCGCTCTTTTCAAGCGACTTTGCTTCAGCCATCCACTTATCGCCGACGGCGATGAAAGCCGCGGCCCATTCGTCGCGGTCGCGCGTCTTGATCGAAGCAAACGCCTCGCGCAAGTCGTCGGGATTTTGTCCGATACATGGATACTGCCCGTTTTCGGCGCGGCTGATCGCTTCGGCCTTAATTTCTTCGATCGTGCGTTCCGGACGCAACTGCTGAGCGCGCATCGCCAATGCTATGGAGCAAAACGAAAATACCAATACCGCTGCATAAATTCTGGCGTAGAAGAAAGTATTTGTGCTTCGCATTAGAAAGGGCCCCCGTGTGGCTTCGTTGCTCGGCGCTGCAATCTTTGACTTGCTCGCCTCAGTCTCGAAATCGCGCCATTCAGCAGGAATTCGTTGCGATGGTCCAGAAAGTGACTGGGAGCCAAAAAGCACGGTGGCTCCCAGTTGCCGTGCATCCGATTAACGACTAGAAGAGCAGCTTCAATCCCAACTGAACGGCTCGACTGCCACCCGATCCAATCACGGGATTGGAAGCCGCTACGTCGGGCGTAGCGCATCCGCAGCCGAATATTCCCCCGCCTCCCGTAGATGGATCGTTGTGGGCCCAACCGTTCTGGCCGCCAAAGGGATTGGCAAAATTCGGATGGTTAAGAATGTTGAAGAATTCCGCGCGAAATTGGGCGCCGAATCTCTCCTTGAATTTCCAGGTCTTCCCGACCGAGAAGTCCCAGTTGCGGAAGCCCGAATCGCGGAATTCATTCCGTCCGACTGTGCCAAAAGTCCCCAGCGCGGGAGGCAGCAGTATTGAATTGCCCTTCGTGAAACAGCCGAAAGCGCCCAGCGCTGTGCTATTCAAACCCGTCGGATTGCCGCCATCGAGACTGAGGGCCTGCGCAGCGCACGCCGGATTCGATTGACCCGGCGAGTACGGGATTGGTCCCGCGCCCGAAGTGAAATCCGAAGGGCTGCCGAAGAAATTCCAGCGATCATTCAGCGCGCCGCTGCCGCTGATATCGGTCCCCGCATCCATCACGCCCCAAGGCTGAGGACTGTATAGGCTGACGATGGAATTGAGCTCCCAACCCTTCAACATTTGCGCAAAGCCGTCACGGCCGGGAACCGCGTAAGTGATGGTCAACGTGCCGCGATGCCGGATGTCGAAATCGCTGCTGGCATATTCGCGTTCCGGATGCGTGCTGTCGGAAGGCAGGCCCAAGCCGGCGCCGAAATCCCAGTTCGCACCCACATCGTCTAGAGAATGGGAGTAGGTGTAACCGGCAACGAAAGTGAAGTGGTGATATTCGCGGCCCGTCAATGTCGCCTGCAAACCGTTGTAATTCGATTTGTAGTTGTTGCTCATCTGGTAGATGTTCTGCAGGAACGGGAAGGCAGCGTTGAATGGCCGAGCCGCCTGCTCCGCGTTTGGATCCGATGCGCAGTTATTGAACGCGGGAGCAGAAGCCTGGCAGTTCGCAATCGCCAAGGGCGTCCAGCCGGAACCTTCGGCCGCCTGGTTGAGGTCGCGAATACCGATCAAGTCCGAACCGTGGTTGCCGACGTAGGCGACTTCGAGTGAGAGATTGTTGGTGATGGCGTGCTGCACGTTCAAATTCCAACTGAAAACGTAAGGCGTCTTGAGATTCGGATCGATGCCCATAATCGAGCAAGGGCTGCCCGCGTTGCACGTCAGGGGAGTGGTCGGAAAAACGGTTCCCGGCCCATTCCAGTTCAGGCCACCCGGCCCCGGGCTGAGGTTTACGGTTCCCACGGCAATTGTTCCGGTTCCCTGCGAGCCTCCGGGACCGACGCCCATCGCGCCCGTGGGAATTGTGCTGATGCCGAGGGAATTGTTGAGGGCGAGGAAGGATTCCCAGTTGATCGTCTCGTAGATCATTCCGAAGGCGGACCGGATCACGGTTTTCCCGGTGCCGAACGGATCCCATGCGACGCCCAAACGAGGCGCAAAGTTGTTGTGATCGCCGTGATAGGGTGCGCCAATCTGTTGCCCCACTTGCTCCAGCCCAACCGTCGGACTGAAATTGCCCAGCAAGTTGTGGTCTTCCTTTACGACCGTGTTGATCTCGTAGCGTAGTCCCAAATTGAACGTGAGATTCTTGGTGGCGCGCCAGTCGTCCTGGATGAATCCGGCGTAACCCCAATTGTGGATGTGCCGGGTGGGATCGCCTACCAGCAACGTGGCGGAATCCGGAAAGCCTGCAAAGTAAGCTTCGAGCGATGTGGCTGTCGGAAACGGAAAGTCGGCAGGGTTAAATCCGAACTTAATTCTGCCGCGCGCGCCGCCGTATGCTCCACCGCTGAACGCATCGTGGTGAATTTCCCCTCCGAACTTGAGGGCGTGTTTGCCAATTACGCGCGAGATGTGATCAACGAATTGCACACGCGTATCCGGGCCTTGAACTTTCGGCCAGTTAAATCCCCCCAATTCTTGCGGGAAAATATAGAACGGCGCGATGTTGATGCGGGGCAATCCGCCATAAAGCGGGTTGGTCACGCCGGTGTCCAGGCCATAATCGCTTGCTGGCGTATCGTGGTCGTTGGTGAATGTCGGTTGGTACAGGCGGTTGTAACCGAAGCGGGCTTCGTTGACCCACTGTGAGTTCGGGACGTAGGTCCAGTTGACACCAGCCACTTGGGCCCTGGTATGGATTTGCGTCAGCCATTTGGTCTGGAGCTCGCTCGCATCGCTGACCGTTCCGTTGTTGTTCCCATAAAAATACCGGCCGCTGACGGTGTTTCGGTCGTTGACGTGGTAGTCCACCTTGCCTACGGCATTATCGGAGCTGACGCTGTTGGGAAGTCCGAAGTTGATCGTAGTGGTGCCCGCCGGATTGGTGCCAAGATTCGTGGGAAATCCGGTGCCATTGCAGGTGACCGGAGGGCCGAGCGTGCAGCCACCGATTTGCAGGCTGGCTGCGCTGACGGGAACTCCACCCGCCTGCAAGTCCTGGATCGCATTTACAAGACTGTTGTTACAGTCTCCCGATGCGATGAACGTGCAACCGGATCCTCCCGCAGGGGTCGCCAATCCAACGGTCGCGGGCGTCGAAATCGTACCTACGTTGCCTACGGTGTAGCGCTGGCCCTCATACCCGCCAAAGAAAAATATCTTGTCTCTCTTGATGGGCCCGCCGACCGTGCCGCCGAACTGTTCGAGATTCCTGGGCTGCTTGATCTGGTCGTCGGTATTGAAGTAGTTGCGGGCGTCCAGCGGCGTATCGCGTCCGAAAGCAAACGCGGTTCCGTGCACGGCGTTGGTTCCCGATTTCAATCCCACGTTCACGATCGCGCCGGGCTTCCAGCCGTATTCGGCCGGAGGATTTTCGATTAAGTTGAATTCCTGGATGGCGTCGATCGGGAGGATCGTTGCGGAGTCACCCGCGATGCCCGCACCGTTGATGATGCTCTGGCCTGAGAAAGGCTCGCTGTTGAACAGGCCGTCCACCAAGTACACGTTATCCTCTGCTCGCAGGCCGTCGGTACTCGTCGTGGAAAATCCGCCGCCGGGGTAGCGCACCACGCCAGGGCGCAACTGCAAAAGATTTTCATAGTTGCGGCCGTCTAGAGGCAGGTCGTTGATTTCTCCGTTACTCAGCGTGCCGCCCAGCGTGGATGACGTCGTGTTCAGCAGCGGCACTTCTTCGGTCACCACCACCGTCTGGGTGGCATCGCCGGGCTGCAACACCACATCAATCCGCGCGTCGCTGGCGACCTCCAGTTGAATGTTGGTGCGTTCGAATCGCTTGAAGCCGGGCTTCGTGACGGTAACTTTATAGATCCCCGGTTCCAGGTTGGGAGCAACATACTCGCCCGCGCCATCCGTCTCCAGCGTGCGCGACACCCCGCGCTGCACATCCGTAATCTCCACCGCGGCGCCGATGATCCGCGCATCGCTCGGGTCGCTAACATCGCCCAGGATTCGACCCGTGGAAGATTGCGAGACAGCTGGTCCAGAGAGTAGTAGTGCTCCCAACCAGAAAATCAACGATAGGGCAACTCTTTCCCAAAACGAGCGTACGAGCGAGCCCCTCAGTAGCGATTGCATGTCCATTTTTTCCCCACCCCTGTGCCAAAAGGCGCTAGAACGCCCTATGTGGTATGACAGCCCTACCACTCAACGATTTCCCGTGTCAAGGTAATTTTTATCGAATCAATTCGGATTTGTGTGGTATGATGGCTATACCAAATGTCGCTCGGCGCTCAAACCTTGCTTATTTCGCCCTTTCCTCCCACTATTTTCGCGTTTTCATGCGAGTCTTCTCTTGACGCTGTGTCTTGCGCTTGTGCCCTACTAGTGACTCGGAGGAATGCGTGATGAGCATAGCTACCACGAATCCAGCCACCGGCGAAGTGCTGAAAACCTTCGAGCCGATCTCCGACGCGCAGCTGGAGCAGAAGCTCCAGCGCGCCGTTGAAGCCTTCAATTCATTCCGCAAGACGACCTTCGCCAGCCGGGCGGCTCTCATGGTAAAAGCCGCGGAAATACTGGAAGCTGACAAAGAAAAATTTGGCCGGATGATGACCACCGAAATGGGCAAGACCTATCGCTCGGCGGTGGATGAGGCCGCGAAGTGCGCTTGGGTGTGCCGCTACTACGCCGAGCATGCCGAGAAATTTCTCGCGGATGAAGCGGCGGACGTTCCGGGAAGCAAGAGCTTCGTGCGTTATCTTCCGCTGGGACCGATTCTGGCGGTGATGCCCTGGAATTTTCCTTTCTGGCAGGTTTTTCGTTTCATCGCCCCATCGCTGATGGCGGGAAACGTCGGATTGCTGAAACATGCGTCGAACGTACCGCAATCCGCGCTGATGATTGAAGAAATTCTCCTACGGGCTGGATTTCCCGAAGGTGTTTTTCAGACCCTGCTGATCGGCTCGAATAAAGTCGCCAAGATTCTCGCCGATCCTCGGATCAAGGCTGCGACCCTCACGGGTAGCGAGGGCGCTGGTATCCAGGTAGGCATCGCCGCGGCGACGGATATCAAGAAAGTTGTTCTGGAACTGGGCGGCAGCGATCCATTTATTGTGATGAAGAGCGCCAATCTTGAACAGGCTGTTACCGTCGGCGTGAAGGCGCGCGTGCTCAATAACGGTCAGTCCTGCATCGCAGCTAAGCGATTCATCGTCGCCGAAGAAATCGCGGACGAGTTCGAGCGTCTGTTCGTGAAAAAAATGGAATCGCTAAGGGTCGGCGATCCCTTCGATGAGCATACCGACGTTGGTCCATTATCCTCGGCGGAAGCGTTGAAAGAGCTTGACGCGGACGTGCAAAAAACAATTCGAGCAGGAGCGCGGCTGCTGACCGGCGGCAAGCGGCTGAATCAGCCCGGTAACTACTACCTTCCGACGGTGTTGGCCGACATTCCCAAGGATTCTCCGGCGTCGTGCGGTGAATTGTTCGGCCCTGTCGCGTCCCTATTCCGCGCCAAGAATGCGGAAGACGCTATTCGGATCGCGAACAGCAGCCCGTTTGGGCTAGGCGCCAGCGCCTGGACCAACGACCCTGCCGAACGCGAGAAATTCATCAACGGCCTGGAATCCGGGATGGTTTTCATCAACCGCATGGTCGCATCGGACCCTCGCCTCCCATTCGGCGGGGTCAAACGTTCCGGCCACGGACGAGAACTGGCGATGTTTGGAATTCGCGAGTTCATGAATATAAAGACTGTTTCGATTGAAGGGGCCTGAGCGTTTGCCAGAACCAACGTAGCCGCACACTTTAGGCGCGGGCTAACCGGACAGATACTTGAGCCCTTTGATTTGCGCGAACCGCATGTGGTATGTCGGTCTGACCACGGAATGCCTGGTGGTCATGGGGCAGGAGGCTTTATGTACAAGGTAGTCCGGACGTCGCGCCTGTACGAACAGATCGTGCAGCAAATCGAGGATTCCATCACAAAAGGGACACTCAAGGCCGGCGACCAACTTCCCTCCGAACGCGAACTGGCTTTGAAATTCGGCGTAAGCCGCACCGCGGTGCGCGAAGCCGTGAAAGCTCTGCATGAGAAGGGCTTGGTGGAGGCATATTCGGGGCGCGGAACGTTCATCACCAACGGCACTTCGCAGGCGGTTCGGCAGTCCATCGATTTACTGATGCGCATGGACCAGCCTGGCGGTTCGGCGTATCTGGCTGAAGTGCGCCAAATCCTGGAGCCCGAAATTGCAGCGCTGGCCGCGACACGTATTCAGGAACCGCAACTGGTGCTGATGCGCGAAGCGTTCGCGGTGATGAACGAGGCGCTGAAAGATCCCGACGCCTACATCGAAGCAGATCTGGATTTTCATTTGGCGCTTGCCGAGGCCGCGGAAAATCCTCTGATTCTGTCGTTGCTCGATTCAATTGTGGGCTTGCTGCGCGAACAGCGCCTGCGAATATTTTTTGAAGATGGCGGACCGCAGCGCGGCCAGTACCATCACGCGCGGATTCTGGCGGCCATCGAACGGCGCGACGCGGAAGCCTCGCGCGGCGCGATGCGCGAGCATCTGCAGCAAGTCCGGGAAGATTCCCGCCCGCACCAGCATCGCGGCGCGGTTCCCCATTCAAATTTCTGACGACCGCGAGGGCGAGAATGGCCAATTTAGGTTTTGTCGGACTGGGTGTGATGGGCGGCGAGATGGTCAGCCGCCTGCTGAGCAAGGGCCATACCGTGACGGGCTACAACCGCACGCGCGCCAAGGCGCAGCGCTTGATTGATCGCGGAATGAAGTGGGGCGATTCGCCGCGCGCGGTGTGTGCCGCAGCAGACGTCACTTTCTCCATGGTCACGAACGAAAAAGCGCTGGCCGCGATCATGGAAGGCCCCGACGGAATCCTCAGTTCCGTTGCGCCGGGAAAATTTCTGATTGATATGAGCACGGTAAGCCCCCACTACAGCCGCAGTGTCGCTGCTAAGGCCCGCGAGAAGGGCGCCGACATGATTGACGCGCCGGTTTCGGGCAGCGTGATTACACTCCAGGAAGGCAAGCTGTCCGTGATGGTCGGCGGACGGCGCGAGACTTTCGATCGCCTGAAACCGATCCTGGACGACATCGGCCCGAAAGTGACTTACGTCGGGGACAACGGCCTGGCGCTTGCGATGAAAATCGCGACGAACCTGAGCCTCGCCGTGCAAATGATGGCGTTTTGCGAAGGCGTGTTGCTTGCGGAAAAAAGTGGCATCGCGCGCGCAGTCGCCGTCGATGTTCTGACCAACAGCGCCATCGCTTCACCGATGATCAAGTATCGCGGCCCGTTTGTGCTGACGATGCCGGCGGAAGCCTGGTTCGACGTGAATATGATGCAGAAGGACATGATGCTGGCGCTCGACATGGGCCGCGCGCTCGACGTTCCCTTGCCGACGACGGCCGTCTCCAACGAATTTCTCACCGCCGCACGAGGAATGGGTTTCGCGAAGCAGGATTTTGCGGTGGTTTTCGAAGTGCTGGCACGAATGTCTGGAGTGGCAAAATGACGACGGTTTCTGACCCGACAAAAACGAGCGCTGGCGTTGGCGTGGAAAAGTGGCTACGCATGTACCGCCAGATGATGGCCATCCGTCTGTTTGAAGAAAATGTGAATGAGTTGTACACGCGCGCGCTCATGCCTGGTTTGGCGCACCTCTACATCGGCGAAGAAGCGATCGCCGTCGGCGTTTGCGAGGCGCTGCGCCATGATGACTACGTGACCAGTACCCATCGCGGCCACGGCCACTGCCTCGCCAAAGGCGCGTCACCGAAATTGATGTTTGCGGAATTGCTGGGAAAAGAAGCCGGATATTGCCGCGGCAAAGGCGGCTCCATGCACATCGCTGATCCCGCCACCGGCAATCTGGGAGCGAACGCCATCGTCGCGGGCAGCGTGGGAATTGCCACCGGCGCCGCGCTCTCTGCCAAAACTCTGAAGACGGGACAAGTCGCCGTTTGCTTTTTCGGCGAAGGCGCGCTCGGCCAGGGTGTGCTGTACGAATGCATGAACCTGGCGCAGCTCTGGAAGCTGCCCGTCATTTATGTCTGCGAAAATAATATGTACACCGAATACACGCATTTTTCGGAAACCACGGCGGGAGATATTCCTGCCCGGGCCGCTGCCTTCGGAGTGCGCGCGGAAACCGTGGATGGCCAGGACGTGCGCGCAGTGCACGCCGTCACCACAGACATCGCCGAGCGCGCCCGCCGCGGCGAAGGCCCGGCGTTTCTTCTCTGCAATACTTACCGTTATCGCGGACATCACGTCGGCGATATCAATCGGGAATATTACCGCTCAAAAAAAGAAGAGCAGCAATGGCTGGCCGAGAGCGATCCGATTAAAAATTTCGCCGAGTGGCTGAAAAACCAAAAGCACGCCGACGCGGGCACTCTCAGCACGATCGATACTGAGCTACGAGCTGAAATGGATAAGGCCGTGAAATTCGCCGTTGGCGCGCCGTATCCCAACGCGGACGAAGTTGACCAGGACGTGTATGCCTGAACCCGGAGTTCGTGAAATAACTTTCGCCGAAGCTGTCCGCGAAGCGCTCGCGGAGGAAATGCGCCGCGATTCGCGTGTCTTCATCATGGGCGAAGACGTGGCCGAAGCCGGCACGCCGTTCAAAGTGCTTTCCGGCCTCGTCGAAGAATTCGGCACCTCGCGAGTAGTGGACACGCCAATCTCAGAAGCTGGCTTCACGGGCGTGGGAGTGGGCGCTGCAATGACCGGCCTGCGTCCCGTCGTGGATATCATGTTCGGCGATTTCATCACGCTGACTATGGACCAAATGGCCAATCAAGCTGCCAAAGTTCATTACATGTCCGGCGGAAAGTGGAAAGTTCCGATGGTGATGCGCACCACCCTCGGGGCCGCGCGGCGCTCCGCCGCGCAGCATTCGCAATCACTGCACGCCTGGTTCAGCCACATCCCGGGATTGAAAGTGGTGTTGCCTTCGACGCCCTACGACGCCAAGGGCCTGCTGAAAAGCGCGATCCGCGATGATAACCCGGTAATTTTTTTCGAAGACAAAATGAGCTTCAAGCTGAAGGGCCCGGTCCCTGAAGCGGAATACACCATTCCGCTCGGCGTGGCAGACGTAAAGCGCGTAGGCACCGATATCACGCTGGTGGGTACCAGCAGCATGGTGCAAGTTGCGCTCGAAGCTGCCGTAATGCTCGAGCAAGCTGGAATCAGCGCCGAAGTTGTGGATCCGCGAACCACCTGGCCGCTCGATGAACACGCGCTGATCGAGTCCGTGAAAAAAACATCGCGTGCAATCGTGATTGATGAAGGCTACGGCCGCTACGGCGTTGCCGCTGAAATCGCAGCCACGATTGCCGAAGGCGCCTTTCATTATCTTGACGGCCCGGTGAAACGCATGGGCGCGATGCACGTGCCCATCCCGTTCTCGCCGCCGCTCGAAGACCTGACCGTGCCCACCGGGAAAACAGTTTTCGACACAGCCATGAAACTTTGCGGCCGGTCTTGATTTCGTAGTTTCAGGAGGATGCCATGGCGTTACCAACGCATGGAACGATGGCGGTTGATTGGGAACAGCGCATTGACTTCGATCGGCTGCGCACGGAACGTTTGCAGCGCGTGAAGGATCTTCTCGCCAAATCGGAAATGGGCGCGATTTTGTGCTTTGACATGAACAACGTGCGTTACATCACTTCCACGCACATCGGTTCCTGGGCGCAGGACAAGATGAGCCGCTTCACGCTGCTCACGCGCAAGAGCGAGCCGATCCTGTGGGATTTTGGCTCCGCCGCCAAGCATCACCAGCTGCATTGTCCCTGGCTCGGCGAACGCTCGCGCGCCGGCATTCCTCTGCTGCGCGGCGCGATGTCGCCCGAAATGGGCCGCGCCGAAGACGTTGCAAAAAAAATACGCATCGAACTCGAAGAGCTTGGCTTGCTGCACGAACCCCTCGGCGTTGACATCATCGAGCCGCCCATTCTTTTTGCGTTGCAGCGCGAAGGAATCAAGATTGTGGACGGCCAGCAGCTCATGTCCGACGCGCGCGTTATTAAGACCCGCGATGAAATCGCGTTGCTCAACACTTCCGCGATGATGGTGGATGCGGCCTACGATGAACTCTACCGCGCAATGAAGCCGGGCATGCGCGAAAACGAAGCCGTCGGCCTGGTCAGCAAGGTTCTCTACGACCTGGGCTCGGAATACGTTGAAGCTGTAAATGCGATTTCCGGCGAACGTTGCAATCCCCACCCGCACGTATTTTCAGATCGCGTGCTGCGTCCCGGCGATCCCGTGTATTACGACATCTTGCATTCCTACATGGGCTATCGCACCTGCTACTACCGCTGCTTCACTATTGGCTATGCATCGCACGCCATGATTGACGCCTACAAACGCTGCCGCGAATATCTGGATGCGGCGATTTCGCTGGTTCGTCCGGGCCGCACCACCGGCGAAATCGCGGCGCTCTGGCCGAAAGCGCAGGAATTTGGATTCCCCAACGAAGAAGCGGCGTTCGCTTTGCAGTACGGCCATGGCATCGGTCTGGCGATCTGGGAAAAGCCAGTCATCAGCCGCCTGGTTTCTCTCGATCATCCTTATGAAATCAAGCCCGGAATGGTTTTCGCTCTGGAAACTTTCTGGCCTTCCACCGATGGCTGGGCTGCCGCGCGCATCGAAGAAGAAATAGTGGTCACCGAAACCGGCCACGAAGTCATCACGCGTTTCCCCGCGGAGCAGTTGATGGTGGCGGGCGCGCATTATTTCACAGTGAATGGGCCTTTGTCTGCGACGCGCGAATCCGAAGCAGCGCCCAGCAAGCGCGTCAAGGAGATGGTCGAGGCCAGCGCAAAAATCGAGCGGGTAGGCGCTACGGATTAGGAACTGAATTTCTTCCCCGAGGAATCATGGCTATCAGTGTGGTGATGCCCGCGCTCGAACTGACTCAGGAAACCGGCAAACTTGTTTCCTGGCGCAAAAAAGAAGGCGAAGCCGTCGCCAAGGGCGAAACTTTGCTTGAAGTCGAGACGGACAAAGCCGTCGTCGAAGTAGAAGCGCTCGCCGATGGATATTTGGCTGGCGTGAAAGCAAAGGAAGGCGACGTCATCGCCGTGGGCCGCACGATTGCCTGGATTGTGGACAAGGGCGAGCCCGTTCCTGCGGACGAAGCGCCGGCTGCTGCGGTCCCCGGCGCAGCCATACCCGCGCCCAGCACCGCCGAATTGGCCGCGCCATCAGCCGATGCAGCGATTTCCGGCGCTAGGGTAAAGATTTCACCCAAAGCCCGTCGCCTCGCGAGCGAGCTTCACGTCAACCTCGACAGCGTCCGCGGTTCAGGACCTGGCGGAGAAATTCTGGCATCGGACATCGAGGCTGCGGCAAAATCGCCGGCGGCAAGCGCTGCCGCGCCATCCATCGCCGCCAAACTCGAGACGCTCACGACGGTCGGCCGGTTGATGGCGGAGCGCACCACGCAAAGTTGGACCACTGTCCCGCATTTCTTCCTGATTCGCGAAGTAGAAGCCACAGCGCTCGATCAAGCGCGCGAAAGGCTGGCAACGTCCGCAGCGACAAGTTCCGGCGTCAAAATCACCCACACGGATTTGCTCACTGCGCTTGTCGCGCGAGTCTTGCTGCAACATCCGCGCCTGAACGCGAGCTGGACGCCCGATGGGATCCAGCTTCATCCTGCCGTGAACATCGCCATCGCGATCGCCGTAAACGACGGCGTAATCGCCGCAGTGATTCCGAACGCGCACCTCGCATCCATAGCCGAAATCGCGTTGCAGCGCCGCGATCTCGCCGAGCGCGCCAAATCCGGCAAATCGCGCCCGCAGGATTTCGCAGGCGCAACATTTACGATCAGCAACCTCGGCATGTTCCAGATCGATTCCTTCACTGCCATTATCCCGCCGCCGCAAGCCGCGATCCTGGCCGTCGGCGCGATAACCGATCGCGTCGTGGCCGTCAACGGCCAGCCCGCCGTCCGCAGCATGATGACGCTCACGCTTTCCTGCGATCATCGCGTCGTGGATGGCGCGCGCGGCGCGCAGTTCCTGATTGACCTGGCGCAAGCGATCGCGGAACCTCAGAAGTACTTGCGCTGACCATCCAAGACGTCGCAACCACGAAGCAGATTCCGCTTGAGATTCAATTTCCGAATAGCAGTATTTGAAACTTTCCGGACTCGTTCGAAGGCACCAGGAGTTCGTGCGTCTTGGAATTTAGTGCCATCGTCTTCGAGCCGGCGTGCCTCGGGATTCGTTGCACCGCGCTGTATGTGTCCGGAGAATCCTGATGGAACACGTCAATCGTTCCTTCTCCGGTGGAGTTGAAGATCAGGCCGGTGACGGGGTCGAACGCACTCGCGTCTACGTGGTCGCCGATGGGCAGAGTTGCGATAACGTTCCCGGTTGCCGAGTTGACGACCGCCATCACCTTGCTACGGCACCCGATGAAGAGCCGATGATTCACGCGATCGATCGCCATGCTGGGCGGGCGTTGGCAGGGCGCGAGTGGCCAGCGATTCGTGACTTTCAATTCGTGCTCGTCACAAGGAGTCGCGCGCCGTCAACATCAGCACCAGCGTTTCGCCGCTGCGCAGCCGCAATTGCTCGACGACTTCGAATCCGTTCAGGTCGGGCAGCATTACGTCCAGCAGGATCAGGTCGAAATTGCCGACTTCCGACTTTTGCAGCGCAGCCCTTCCGTCGCCGCACAGCTGGACGCAGAACTGCTCCTCCTCTAATCCGCGAACCAATGCGGACGCCAGTTCGGGCTCATCTTCAACGACCAGGATGTTCACAGGCGGATTTCCAGGCGAGTGTACGAGCCCGCGTGTGACGCCAGGATGAATGAGAGGTTACGGACACTTCACATATCGCAGACCTACAGAGCACAACGCTAGCAACATTCTTCTCGCGTGCTGCTTAGTCGAGCCCATCGCCCTGCGCCGCACGAGATGTCACACCACAAATTCTTGATACAGGATTCGACTTTTCGTCCTGCACCCCTCTGCTTTTCTCTATCGCGCTTCTGCCAAGATGTCGATTCGTTGTACGACCAATCTTTCCACGCATGGGATCACCGGTTCGATCTCGGTCACGTCCACTAGTTCGTTGTGTGATTTGCAGTCAGCCGCTATCGGCCCTTCTCTTGCATTGCCGCTAAGGCGGAGCTACATCGTCTCGTCGAATCCCGCGTGCTATATAATTCCCGCACAATGCAGACATTCACATCCGACGCGGCACGGTTTCAACCCGCTAGCGATCAAACGCTCTTGGTTTATTTCGGCCAACAGATCACGATCGGCGCTCACCAGCGGGTTCGAAAATTGCTTCGTTTGCTGGAGCGCGAGCCGATCGCAGGAGTGCACAATCTAAATCCCGCCTACTGCTCGATTCTGCTGACTTTCGACGCGCTGCGGCTGAATCACGCCGACCTGGAAGAAATTCTGCGCGCTTACCTCGACCGCCTCGATGCTATGCGTATCTCAGAGGGTCGCGAGCGGAAGATACCCACGTGCTATGGAGGCGAGTTTGGTCCGGACTTGGACGAAGTGGCGTCTTTGCACGGAATCGCGCCGTCGCAAGTAATCGAATTGCACGCTTCGGTGAGTTACGTCGTTTATTTTCTCGGATTCGTTCCCGGTTTCGCGTATCTGGGTGAGTTGCCGGCGGCGCTGGCGACGCCGCGACTGGATAGTCCGCGCCGAAGCACTCCGCCCGGCAGCGTGGGGATCGCCGACAACCAGACCGGTGTGTATCCGTTTGCGACGCCGGGCGGCTGGCGATTGATCGGACGCACTCCCCTCGCGATGTTCCGCCCGGACCGCAAGGCTATGAGCTTTCTTTCCATCGGCGATCGCGTGCGCTTTACGCCGATCTCCGCAGCGCGCTTCTCCGCGATGGAGCGCGCATGAGCACGATGCAGGTGCAAACGCCGGGGCTGCAAACCACGGTGCAGGACTTGGGACGAAACGGCTTCGGTCCAGCAGGGGTTTCGCCGTCCGGCGCGGCGGATCCGATTTCACTGCGGCTTGGAAATCGGCTTGTGGGTAACGATGAGAATGTAGCTGGACTGGAGATGATGCTTCTCGGCGGAACGTTTGCCTTTCCCGAAGGAGCGATTCTGGCGCTGGCAGGCTCGGATTTCGGCGCGATGCTAGATGATGTGCGTGTCGATGTGGGAACATCCGTTGAAGCGCGCCCGGGACAAACGCTTCGTCTTGGTCCAACGAGCTCAGGAGCACGCTGCTATCTTTGCGTGCAGGGTGGAATCGCGGTGACGCCGTTCCTGGGGAGCGCGTCCACGCACGTCTTGAGCGGGCTGGGGGGTTTCGAGGGTAGGGCGTTGCGAAAGGGAGACGTGCTGCACATCGAATCCGAGACCAAAGCCTTCCGCAAGAGAACCATCGCTCCGTCGGCATTGGAGCAATTGTCTAGTCGCAAGGTTTTGCGAGTGACTCCCGGGCCGCAGGTAGATTGGTTTTCGGAATCATCGTTGCGGTCTTTTTATGCGGGGCCGTATCGCGTGGGCGAGCAATCGAACCGCATGGGTCTTCGGCTGGAAGGTGCGGCGATCACACAGCGTGGCACTGGACAAATGATTACCGAAGGCGTTTCGCTTGGAGCGATACAGGTGCCGGCGGGAGGTTCGCCCATCATTCTTTTCGTGGAGCAGCAAACCACGGGCGGATATCCCAAGATCGCGAACGTGATTGCCGCGGACTTGCACCGCGTGGGGCAACTTCGGCCGCGCGATGAGATACGACTTGAAGAAGTCACATTCGACGCGGCGCGATCGCTGCTGATCGAACAGGAAAACATGCTGGCCTCGCGGGAGTTAATTCTGGAATGAAGCGCATGGATCTGAATTGCGATATGGGCGAGATGCCGGAAGCCGTTAGCGATGGCACCCAGGAATCGCTGATGACCTCGCTGACGTCGGTGAACATCGCCTGCGGCGGCCATGCCGGCGATTCGCAAACCATGAAGACGACGATCGAGCAGGCGCTGCGCTGGAAACTGGATGTCGGCGCGCATCCGGGGTATGCGGATCGCGCTAATTTTGGCCGCCTGGAATTGCAACTGTCGCCGGAAATAATCGCCGACTCCGTATTCGAGCAAGTCCGAGCGCTCGCCGAGATTGCCACCGAATGCGGCGCCAGCGTGACGCACGTGAAGCCGCACGGCGCACTTTACAACCAGGCGGCGCGGGATCGCGTGGTGGCTCGCGCGATCGCTGCCGGAGTCGCGCATTGGAGCCGGGACGTCACGCTCGTCGGCCTGGCTGGGTCGCTGATGTTGGATGTGTTTCGCGCAGCAGGCTTCCGTGTGGCCGCGGAAGCGTTCGCGGACCGGCGATACGAAGCCGATGGCAGCCTGCGTTCGCGCAAGTTTGAGGATGCGCTGATACCAGATCCGGCGGAAGCGGGGCAGCAGGCGCTGCGCATCGCGGAGCGCGGGACAGTCATTGCCCACGACGGGAGCGAGATCGTCGCGAATGCGCAGACCATTTGCATCCACGGCGATACTCCGGGCGCGCCGGTGATTGCCGCCGCCGTGGCAAAAACATTGCGAGAAGCCGGAGTGGAGCTGAGCGCGCTCTCGCGGTTGTCGCAAGACAACTCGCGCATCTAGATCTGCGGTTAGGAATTTATTCTTGAGTGCACTTCTTGCGATTTTCGCCACAGCCAGTAAACCGGCACTCCCGACAATATCAGAATCAAACCCGGCCAAGTGTACTGCGGCTTGTAGCGCAACAATTGCACTTCGATGAACGACGCGAGCAGCAGATACATCGCTGGAAGTACGGGGTAACCAAGGACTCTGTACGGCCGCTCCATATTTGGCCGCTGAAAACGCAAAAGAAAAAGACCGAAGATCGTCAGGATGTAAAACATGACGACTGCAAAAACCAGAAAGTCGAGCAATTGCCCATACGTCCCGGAGAGACACAAAATGCAGGCCCACATGCATTGCACCCACAGCGCGACGGCAGGAGTGTTGTGCCGATTCACGGTGCTGACACTCCGGAAGAACAGACCGTCCTTGGCCATCGCGTAATAAACGCGCGCTCCGGCCAAGATCAGCCCGTTGTTGCAGCCAAATGTGGAAATCATCACGACGAAGGCCACCAGAATCGCGCCGCCGGGGCCGACGATTGCTTCGGCGACTGCCGTGCCCACGCGATCGCCGGCGGCGAACTGGAGTCCTCGAGCCAGCACCGATCCGCCGCCTGGAGTTCCCGCCAATGGCAGCACCCTTAGGTACGCGAGGTTGGCCAGAACGTAGAGCAGCGTGACAATTCCCGTGCCGAGGGCCAGAGCGAGCGGCAGATTGCGCCTCGGGTTCCGCACTTCGGAGGCGATGTAGGTGACGTTGGTCCAGGCACTCGAGGAGAAGAGAGCGCCGACCATCGCTAGACCAATCAGCGTGAGAACGCTGACCCACACAGTGTTTTGGCCGACTTGATATTGATGTAATCCGGAGAAATTTGCGTGGCGCCAAAAATCGCTGAAGTTGGATTGGCGCGCTGCTCGCGTCGCAAAAACCAAGCCCAGCAGTGTTAATCCCGCGAGGGCGGCGATTTTTGCGAACGTGAAAATATTCTGCACCACCGCGCCGACGCGAAGGCCGCGGGTGTTCATCCACGTGAGAAAAACGATCGAGGAAATGGCCAGCAGGTTCTGCGTGTTCAGCCCGACATTGTACGGCCCCAGCGCGCCGAACCACATTTGGTAGGGGCCGAATGTCCCCAGCTTCCAAATCCAGGCGGACGACGAGACCGCGGAGAACAGAACGCCAGTGAAGTTTGCGAAAGCAATGGCCACGGCTGCAATGGTGGCCGTCTGGATGACAAGGAGCGTGGCCCAACCGTAGAGAAAACCCCACATCGGGCCAAGAGATTCGCGCAAGAAAATGTATTCGCCACCGGCGATGGGCATCGCCGCGGCGAGCTCGCCGTAGCAAAGAGCGGCCATCGTGCTCATCAGGCCGCTTACCAACCAGACAATCAGCAGCAACGCGGGACTGCCAACTTGCCGCGCGATGCCGGCGGAGACGATGAAAATTCCGGAGCCGATCATCGAGCCGGCGACGATCATGCTGGCGTCGAGCAGACCCAAACCCTTGATCAGTTCGGGTTCGACGGCGACTTGTGTAGAGCTGTGCGGTTGAATTTGCGCGGACATGGGCTGCGAAGCGCAACATTACACCGGATGAACGAGTTTTGAGAAACGGCAATCCAAGGGCGGAGTGATTCGCCTGAGAAAGGGCAGGTGAGGGATGATTGGTGATTGGTGAGTCGTGATTCGTGGAACGTGACGCGTTTATGGTGGGCGAAAACATCGTTATATCGACCGATTAGAAATCGGTCCCGCCTTTTGTTTTCAGTGAGACGGAGCGATTTCTAATCGCGGAGGCGCCGATTAGAATATGCGGGAATCGTGAGCAGTGATGAGCGAGTGGCCATTCCAGATTCGTGGCGTGCGAACCGCGGGATGCGTTGAGAACGCGCGAGCCGGCGGCCAACGGTGCTGGGCGGCGGCGAGAATTGCGCGAATTTGATTGTGGTTTCATTTTTTCGGTTCCCCTTTGAGGCTAATACAATGGCCACGCGAAAACAGCTCGGAGTTGGGACAGACGTGGTACAGAACCAGTACTAGCTGTACAAAATTCGAATGTGACGCGTATCTGTTCCGAGGAGCGCGGGGAAATTGGGGCGGTCGAATCCGGCGCAGCGGGCACGGCATGCCGTGCCCTACGGGCCTTCGGTTAGGTTTACGGCTGGGCAAGCCGGGGGAGCCCCTCACCGATTATTTTTGTTCGCGAATCTGTTGGAGCGCACGTCCAGGGGTGCTTGCCAGAGGCAGGGTTGCGGTACGACCGAAAGTGGAAAAAGCGAAAGAGCGGGCGAGACGCCTGCCTACCGGCAGGCAGGCTGGCGCTACGAAAGGCGGCGGCTCAGAGTGAATTGCTCCCGCGGAGCGGGAGCAATTTACCACGGGAGAAAATGGCGGGGACCGAGCTTGCGTTCTACTTGGGTGACGGCTATCGAGATGACCGCGACCAGACCTAGCATCGCCAGGCCGAAGTAGATGTCTATGTAAGAGAACAGTCGGCTCTGGGTGATGACGTTATTTTGAAAGAGCTGCAGCGCGCCTTGTGAGGGGATGCTGGTAGCGCCGCCGTTGCGGTAAATCAGATTCGCGTATTGGGCCAATGTGGAGCGAGTGGTGGCGTTCAGGCGATTGGAGACGTCCAAGAGGCGCGACGAATGCAGGGTCATGCGCCGATCGAACAAGACGGTCGCCGCGGTGACACCAAAAGTGTTGCCAAGCTGGCGCACGAAAAAGTAGGTGGTGGAAATATCGTTGACCTGGGCTACCGGCGCATTGGCAGAGACTACGGTTCCTGCGGCGAGGATTACCGGCCCGATGCAAAATCCTTGCAGGAAAATTACGGGCGCCAAGACGATGGTGGGGGTGGTTGGCGTCCAGATATAACAGATCGTGAGGTAGGCCGCGACCAGGATCAGCAAGCCGCCGGCCAGCGTGCGCAGGGGACCCAAGCGCGGAATCAGCAGATGCAAAGCGTACTGGAGCCCCAGCCCCAGGCCGAGCGTGTACATCGAAATAAAACCGCCCGCTTGCAAGGCGCTATAATCCTGGACGAAGCGGAGGTATTGCGGCACGACATAAAGGCCCGCGCCGAAAAACGCTCCGACGATCAGAATCACCAGGAAGTAGGTGCGCAGCGCAGCATGGCGAACGATCATGCGCAAATGCAAGATCGGCGAGAGGTTCTGCGGGCGATAATCCCACCAGAGAAACGCGATAAAGAAAATCACTGCAGCCACCAGAGCCAGGGTAATCCAATTCGACTGGAACCACAGGTCGCGCTCACCGCGACTGGTGGCAGTTTCCAGGCAGGCCAGCGAGGCAATCAGTAGAAGCGCGCCCCACAGGTCAACCTGGCCGTCTTTCCGGCGCTCGTACAAAAATCCTGGCGGGACAAGCTTCCAGATAAGAAAAGCGCCGATCGCCAGAAAGGGAAAATCAACCAGGAAGGCATAATTCCAGTGAAACGTATCGGTGACCCAGCCCATGACCGTGGGATAAGGAACTTCAAACGCAGCAAGGACGAGGTAAAGCTTGGTAGCCGCCGCCGCCCTGGCTTTTCCGGGAAACAGCAGCCCGGTGAGAATGATCACGCGCACCAGAAACGCGCCGCCGCCGAAACCCATAATCAGGCGCGAAGCCAGCAACTGGCCCAGACTGCCCGTGCTGAGCACGCAGCCCATCGCACCGGTGGCATAGATCGCGATGCTTAACAGCATGTGACGCCTGGCGCCAATGACGCGCGTCATCCATGAGGCCATGGCGATGGAGCAGAGGTAGCCGACGTTATAAAGAATAATCACCCAGCTGATTTCATCGGAGCTGGCGCCTACGTTGCCTTGCATGTCCGGGAGGAACACGTTGATGGAGAGGCGGTTGGAGATTTCGATGGCGGCAACCATGCCGATCGTGAGGAGGACGGCCAAGCGCCGATTGTAAGACAGGCTCGGCACAATGCTGTTGAGGAACTGCTCCTGTTCGACCTCCCAGGATTCTGGCGGGCTGCTGCTTATATAACTCATTCCGCTTCTTCTCCGTCAGCGAGTGTAAATCGTGGCTTCGACGTTCATGCCGGGCCGAAGGACCAGACGCGGATTTTTGTTGGGCTTGACCAGAATTTTCACGGGAATGCGCTGCACGACTTTGATGAAATTTCCGGTGGCGTTTTGCGGCGGCAGCAAAGCTTGGCGCGAGCCGGCGGCTCCGGCAATGGAATCGACCACGCCCTCGAACTCCGTGCGGTAGGTATCGACGTGGATGCGAACCTTCTGGCCGGGGGCGACGTCGTCCAGCTGAGTTTCCTTGAAATTCGCGGTGACGTAGACCTGATCCAGGGGAACGATGGTGAAGAGCAATTGCCCCGGGGAAACGTACTGGCCCAGGTCCACGGACTTCTGCGTGACCTGGCCGGTTATGGGGGCGGTGATGTGGGTGTAGGCGAGATTCAGCTCGGCTTGTTGCAGCAGGGCTTTGGCGCGTTCGACGGCGGCGAGCGCGGATTTGTAGGTAGCTTCGGCGATGGGGACTTGTTGCTCGCGCGCTTTGGTCTCCATGAATTGAGATTCGGAGCGGGAGACGCGGGCCTGCGCAGATTTTGCATTCGCGCGGGCGATGACCACGGCTTGTTGCGCGGCGGAAAGCTGTTGCTGGGCCGCGGCCAGATCGCTTTTCGCGACGCGCGCGGTGGCTTCGACGGCATCGAATTGAAACTTGGAGACGTCGTCGGTGCCGAGCAGCGGAGTGAAGCGGGCGAGATCGGCCTGGGCGCGTTCGTTGGTGGCTTGTTTGGCGGCGACGTTGGCCTCGGCTACCTGAAGATTCGCGGTGGCGGACTGTTCGAGTTGCGCCTGAGAGCTGAGGTAATCAGCGGCGTCTGATTCCTTTTGCGCGGAAGCGCCACTGGTGCTGTGGGTGGTGGTCTCGCGCGTGAGGCCGATTTGGATTTTTGCGGAGTTTGCCTGGGCTGCGGCGAAATCGAGATTCGCTTTGGCCTGATCCACTTCATCCTGGTAGGTGCGGGGATCGATCTGCACGAGCAGATCGCCGACCTTCACGGGCGTATTGTCGTCGATCTTGAGGTCGACTACATAGCCGGGAACTTGCGGAGCCACGGCGGTGATGTGGCAATCCACTTGCGCGTCGTCGGTGGTGACGCGACCGGTAAAAATGTACCACACGATTGCGAGCAAGATGAGAACGACGACGAATCCGCCCTTCACGATGGGATTCAGATTTTGGAACCAGCGCCGCAATGAAAAAGATTCCTGCGGGATCTGCGGCGCCGCGTCAGGAGCCACAGCGCTCGGTTGTGGCGTTGGCGTAGGTGGTGTGGAGCTCATGATCTAGTTCACCTTTCACTTCGAGTACATGGCTTCGATCTGGCCCGTGGCGCGTGCGAGTGATGCGCGAGACAGATTGAATTGATACAGAGCGCCGATTTGATTATCGCTCGCGCGAGCCAGCTCATCCTGCGCAGTGATGACTTCTACGTTGGTGGTGACACCGGCAGCAAAGCGGCGTTGCGCCTGGGCTACTTCCTCCTGGGCCAGCTTAAGGCCTAGATTCGCAACATCCACGGAATTGCGCGCGGCCGTCAGTTCATCGAGAGCGGATTTTACTTCATCTACGATTTGCGCTTCCAGCTGGCGGCGGGTTTCCGCCACGTGCTGTTCTTCGAGCTTGGCGCGTGCTTCTTCGGCGCGAATGCGGCCGCCGGTGAAGATTGGAAATTGCAGAGAGAGCGTGTAGTTGTAGGCCGGAATGCCATTGTTGAAGCGGGACCCCTGATAGAACCAGAAGCCGGAGAAATCTAATTCTGGAAGACGCTGCTCGCGGGCTGAGTCCCTGTCGAGTTTGGCGATGCGTTGTTGCGAATTCAAGGAGTGGATCTCCGGGCGCGCGGTTAACGCTTGATCGAGCAGCGTTCGTTTGTCGAGCTCCGGAAGGTCGTAGAAGTCGAGATGGTCGCTGACCTCCAGATCCTGGTCACGAGGTAGATCGAGCAGTGCGGCCAAACCGTACTTGGTGGTGTGGGTCAGCGTTTCAGCGTCAATCAGATTTTGGCGCTCGTTCTGCAATTCGACGTTGGCGCGCACGGTGTCAATGTTCAGTCCGATGCCGGTTTTTTGCAATTCGGTAGCCTGGTCGTAGAGGCGCCGTGCGAGCACGACACGCTCATTGGCCGCATCGCGCGTCGCCAGGGCGCGGAGAATCAGAATGTATTGGTCCACGACGGCGTTTACCACAATCTCACGAGTGGTTTGTTCGTCGGCGCGCGCCAGATGCGTGCCTTCGCGGCCGATCTGGTATGCGCGAATCTTCGGGAAGTCCAGGACGGTTTGCGAAAACGTTGGACCCGCCTGTATGAACTGATAGGGTCCAGCCTCTGCGCGGCTGGGGGCGCGCTCAATGGTCACGATATTGTACTGATTCAGCACGCCGGAAGCGGCCACGCCGGCCTGGGGAAGCAGAGCCGAACGCGCGATCTGGCTATTGTGATCGCTTTCGGAAACCAGGATTTGAGCGATGACGCGCTGCGGATTTTGTTTGAGCGCGAGCTGCACGGCTTGTTTCAGCGTGAGTTGCAACGGTGCGGGCGGTGCGGCCGGCTGCTGCTGCGCGGAACAGACGTGCGGCAACGCTGCGTACAGCATTGAAAGCAGTGCGACGAATAATTGCCTAAAACTCGCTGCCATTGATAAACCTCCCAAAGGCTCGATGGAAGCAGAGCCGAATTCTATCCTTAATCGCTGCAAGTTCGCCTACTCGAAGAACGCTGCGGCTAGCGCCGGAGGAAGAGGCCGCCGCGGGTGCGCACGTTGCTGCAGCTGTGTGCTCTGTCTTCCGATTCAGTTGTCGGAGGCGAGGGCGTGGCGCATACGTCACTGTGGCGGCAGTTCCAAGCTCATCAGATTTCGGAAAGTGATAAAAACAAAGCAGTAGTTCTGAAACAGCCGGACCTGGGACCACCTCTCGATTTGGGCGCTCGCTACAGTTGTGCTGACGCTCAATCCTCCCAAGATGTAACCCCCTTCAACGAACGCCGGAGCCCTACGCACCGCTGTGCGCATGGTGTCGCGCGCTGATTTTTGGCCGGTGTCAGCCGGAAATCGCGGGCGGTTCACTGAATGCAACGCGCTCAGGGAGCGCAGCGGGAGAAACGCGTCAGTCCCGCAGTCGCAGCAGCTTGGCGTTGTTTCGATCACGAAATCAGAGCGTGCCAGGACAAAAAGTGACGAAAACAAAAGCACCGCGACAGAATTACAGAGGTACGAAATTCTCGATTGCGTCGTCCAATAGCGGCGGCACCGAAAACTTTCGAATTGACGCGCTGGAGTGCGCCACGCGAAGGATCCTGATGCGTGGCTGCATCGCGCTGCTAGTCGCTGTATCGCTGGCCTTCTCTGCCCGAGCACAGAACCCTCCCGAAGATCTTTCCAAGTTGAGCGTCGAGGATTTGATGAACGTCGAGGTGACTTCGGTTTCAAAGAAGGAGCAGAAGGTATCGCAGACGGCCGCGGCGATTTTTGTGATTACGCAAGAAGACATCCGCGGTTCGGCGGCAAACAATATTCCCGACTTGCTGCGCATGGTGCCGGGCGTAAATGTGGCGCAGAGCAGCTCACACATTTGGGAGATCAGCATACGGGGGTTCAACGGGGAGTTCAGCAACAAGTTGCTGGTGATGGTGGACGGACGCAGCGTTTACCTGCCCGGTTTTACCGGCGTGTTCTGGGACGTGCTGGACGTGCCGCTGGAGGACATCGCGCGAATCGAGGTGATCCGAGGCCCGGGCGGAACTACCTGGGGAGCGAACGCGGTGGATGGGGTGATCAATATCATCACGAAGAAGGCGTCCGAGAGCCGCGGAGGAATGGTGGTGGCCGGTGGCGGGAATCTGGACCAAGGATTTGGCACTGCGCAATATGGAGGAGCCGCAGGACAGAACACCGATTATCGGGTGTATGCGAAGTACTTCAATCAGGAGCACCAGCCAAGCCAATCGGGTGCGGATGGTGGCGATGGCTGGCGTGCGCTGCGCGGAGGATTTCGCGCCGACAGCAAGTTGTCATCTAACGATGAGTTGACGGTGCAGGCAGACATGTACTCGGCGCGGGTTGGCGGCCTCAACGCGTATGTTCAGTCGTTCGCGTCGCCTGTTCCGCAATTGACTTTCTTGTCGGTCAATGCGACCGGTGGAGACATCCAAACGGACTGGCACCATCGCTTCTCCGAGCGATCCGACATGAACTTGCAGGTGTCGTACGACAGTTACGATCGCCACGAAGCGGTAAGCGAAATCCGCCACACCTGGAGCGCAGACTTTCAGCACCACTTTGCCTGGGGCAGCAGACAAGACGTGGTCTGGGGAGTGGGCTACCGCTATTCCAGATCGACGACGGCAGGAAGCGCATTTATTTCGCTCGACCCTGCAAATTTAAACACGCAGCTGTTTAGCTCGTTTATTCAGGACGAGATTGCCCTGATTCCTAACAAGTTGTCCCTGACCGTGGGTACGAAACTGGAACACAATTACTACACGGGTTTCGGCGTGATGCCCAGCGCGCGCATGGCGTGGAATTTGGATGAGCATCAGCTGGTGTGGGCGGCAATTTCACGGGCGATTCGAACCCCTGGGAGTGTGGATATTTCCGAACGCATCGACCAGGCGGGCTTCGTGGAACCGAATGGCACGCCGGTGATTGTCCGGGCAATCGGCAATCCCAACTTTCAAGACGAGACGCTGATCGCGTATGAGGCAGGCTACCGCTCGCAGTTATCCACCCGGCTCTCGCTGGACATCGCGGCTTACTACAATTCCTACAATCGTCTGCAGACGGAGGAGCCTGGCGCCCCCTTCCTCGAAACATCACCTTCGCCTCCGCATCTAGTGTTGCCGGTTGTGCCAGAGAACTTGATGCACGGCGAAACTCATGGAGTCGAAGTGTCGGCGAACTGGAAAGTTGCAACGCGCTGGACGATCACTCCGGCATACACGTTCGAGAACATTCATCTCCACTTGGCGCCGACGAGCCTGGACACGACGTCGGTAGCGGGGGGCGAAGGTGACACCCCGCATCAGTGGGCGCGCCTGGATTCTCACGTCAAATTGCCCGGCAATTTGTGGTGGGATGCTAGCGCCAACTTCGTGGACCGTCTCGCCACGCTCGGCGTACCCGCGTATACCAGGCTCGATACGCAGCTGACTTGGCAGACCCGAGAGCATCTTTCCATTAGCGTGGTTGGGCAGAATTTAGAGAGCGACCGTCACCTGGAATTTATCAACACGGCGGGAACAGGAATCTCGACGCTGGTAAAGCGCAGCGGATACGTGAAGCTGACGTGGCGATTCTAGACGAGGAAACTCAGTGGATCGTGAAGGCTTCGTAAATCGAATCGAAGGCGCTGGCCGCCCGGCCATGAAATTCGGCTGGATAGCGCAACGCACGCATTGTGCGTGGCCGATTGCGATTTTGTCAGCTCTTCTAGCCATATCGCTGGTGGAAAACCCAGGCATCGCGCTGGCGCAATCGCAAGCGGGTGAGTACCACGTGAAGGCGGCCTTTCTTTATCATTTTGTGCAGTTGGTGGAGTGGCCGGCGAATTCGCTGGGAAGTGAATCAAGTCCGGTGACGCTTTGCATAACCGGCGAAGATCCATTTGGCGGGGACCTGGAAGCCACACTGGCGGGCAAGACCGTGGGAACTCGGTCATTGCGCGTCCGGCATTTGAAGGAAGCGGAGGATTTTCAGGGATGCCATGTGCTTTTTGTGAACGGACATGAAGCGGCTCACCTTGCTCGCCTGCTTCAAGAACTTAAGGACGGACCCGTCTTAACCGTGGGCGAGTCGAATGGGTTCGTGGAACAAGGAGGCATGATCGGATTTCTGGTCGTGGATAACAAGGTCCGCTTCGAAATCAACCTGGAAGCAGCGGAGCGGGCCAAACTGAAAATCAGTTCGCGGCTGCTGCTGCTGGCGAAAACGGTAGTCGGAAATCATGGGTAACGAGGAAGCGAATGTTTTTTGACGGCGCATCCATACAAAGAAAACTAGCGCTGCTGGTTCTCTCCGCGAGCTTGTTCGCGCTGGTCCTGGCTTCGGTGGGATTTGGAATCTACGAACGCGCCAGCTTCCGCTCCGAGGTCGCCCGGGAGCTTTCCACTCTGGCGAACACGTTGGGCGCGAACACGGCGGCGTCTTTGGCATTCGACGACCAGAAGACCGCGCGGGATATGCTGGGAGCGCTGCAAGCAGACCATCGAATTCTGGGCGCTTGCCTCTATGACAATCAAGGAACCATCTTCGCCGAATACCGCCGGGCCGGCCTGGGACGCGATTTCGAAATGCCGGCGTCGCGCACGGACGGCGAATATTTCGGGCCAGAGTCTTTTACGCTGTTCCGAGCGGTTTCTTTGAACGGGGAAAAAACCGGCTCGATCGCGATCATCTCTGACTTGAGCGGCTTCCGCGCCACCATGTGGCAGTACGCTAAGATCGCCAGCCTGGTGCTGCTGGTTTCGATTTTTGCGACGTCCTTGATCTCCACCCGTTTCCTCCGCGTCATCACCGGCCCGCTGCTGCAATTGGCGGACGTGGCAGGGAGAGTTTCGCAGGAGGAAAACTACACGCTACGGGCTACACCGCACGGGTCAGATGAAATCGCGCAAGTGATTCGCTCGTTCAATCAGATGCTCGATCGCGTTCGGGATCGCGACGCCGCCCTGCAGGATTCCAACATTAAACTGGAAGACCGGGTGCAAGAGCGGACAGTGCAATTGCAGGCACAAGTCAGCGACCGAGTGCGGGCGGAGGAAACGCTGTCCGAGGAGCGGCGCATGTTGCGCGCGCTGATTGATAACGTGCCGGACTTCATGTATGTGAAAGACGTGAAGTCGCGTTTTGTGGTGGTCAACGCAACCTTGGCACGTTCTATCGGAGTGCCGAACCATGAACAGGTGGTGGGACAAACGGACCACGATGTCTACCCGAAAGAGCTTGCGGACGCCTACTTGCGAGACGACCAGGACGTGATGCGCGCCAAGCAACCACTATTCGATCGCGAAGAAGAATGCGTTAACGAAAAGGGCGACAAAATTTTCCTGTTGACCACCAAGGTTCCACTGTTCGACAGCCGCGGCGAGGTGACGGGTATCGTCGGCGTGGGCCGGAACATCACCGAACGCCTGAAGGCCGAGCGCGCGATGCAGAAAGCACGGGAAGCCGCGGAGGCGGCCAGCCAGGCTAAGAGCGAATTTCTGGCCAACATGAGCCATGAAATTCGCACTCCGCTCAACGGCATTATGGGCATGACCGATCTGGCGCTGGACACGGAGCTAACCACGGAGCAGCGGGAGTATCTCGATACGGTCAAAATGTCGTCCGATTCCCTACTCACGGTAATCAACGACATTCTGGACTTTTCGAAGATCGAGGCGGGAAAGATTGACCTGGAAGCAGTGGATTTCAATTTACGGGATTGTCTGGAAACGATGCTGAAGACGATGGCTTTACGCGCCGAGGAAAAGGGATTGGAACTGCTTTGCGAGATTGCGCCCGGAGTTCCAGAAGTCGTGCGAGGCGATTCCAGCCGCTTGCGGCAGGTGCTAGTAAACCTGGTGGGTAACGCAATCAAGTTCACTGACAAAGGCGAGGTGGCTCTGAGTGTCCAATTGCAGATCAAAGATGGCGACGAGAGTCTGCTGCGCTTTACGGTTTCCGACACCGGGATCGGCATCCCTGCGGAGAAACAAAAACTGATATTTGATCCTTTCACGCAGGCCGATACATCCACGACTCGCAAGTACGGTGGAACCGGGCTGGGACTGACCATCTCATCCCGCTTGGTGAGCATGATGGACGGCAAGATCTGGGTGGAAAGTGAAATTGGCCGGGGAACACAATTCCACTTCACGGTGCAGTTCAAGCATGTTGGTGGGAAAGCGCCGATAGCAACGATCGCTCCACCTGAAATTCTACGCGGCGTCAAAGTGCTGGTCACCGATGACAATGCCACCAATCGCCGGATTCTCGAAGGGGTGCTGAAGGGTTGGGCGATGAAAGCGAAATCCGTGGAAAGCGGTGAAGAGGCTCTAGCGGAACTGTGTGCCGCCAGCAAGGCCGGGGAAGCGTACGCGCTGATTCTCACCGATATGCACATGCCGGGAATGGACGGATTCGAACTCGTCGAGCGAATCCGGCACACGCCGGAATTATCGACTGCGGCCATCGTGATGCTCACATCGGCCGGGGCTCGCGGAGACGCCGAGCGTTGCAAAGACTTGGGTGTGTCAGCCTATTTGCTGAAACCGATCCGGCCGTCGGAGTTGCACCAGGCGATTGCGCGCGTGGTGGGGGCGCGCGATCAAAAGGAGGCAATTCCGCTGATTACTCGTTTCTCATTGCATAGTGAGCGCGTGCCAACCGCAGGATTGCGCATACTGCTGGCCGAGGACAACCTAGTAAATCAGCGGCTGGCTACGCGCATGCTTGAAAAAAGAGGCCATCGCGTGGTGGTTGCGGGCACCGGCCGTGAAGCTCTGACGGCACTGGAGAAGGAAAGCTACGATTTGGTCCTGATGGATATACAGATGCCGGAAATGAATGGTATGGAGGCGACCGCCAGGATTCGAGAAAAGGAAAAGCTCACGGGTGAACACCTGACGGTAGTAGCGCTGACGGCGCATGCGATGAAGGGCGATCAGGAACTTTGTCTTGCCGGCGGCATGGATGACTATTTGGCCAAGCCCATTCGCGCGCCAGAGCTTGATCAGATTCTGGCTCGGTATGCTGGGCGCGGGACGGCCGTCGTGAAATGAAAGCCGCAAGACTGCGGCTCGCGACATGAGGTTATTCGCCGCAAGAGGGCGTACAGGCGCGCTGTGATTTTGCAAGGGCTCCTGTGTGAATTTCACCGGCGTGTACTGTCTTAGTACTTTGGTACCAGTAACTTACCGGGCTACCGGCGGTCTGCGGCCCATCGACACCCGCACAGTGCACCCCTACCTTAATAGGTGAAGCCTGCCAAAGCCGCGCTGGCGGCGACATGCGTCGGAGTTCGCTCGAACGCGATTGCGATGCGCTGGCTGAAGCTCGGGCTGATTGGCACTGATTACGCGCGAAATATGCGCACGAAGGATTTGATTTGATGGAAGTTTTGCTGCGAGTTCAAGATTTGAATGTCTCCTATCGCGGGACTAGCTCGGGCCAGCAGCGCGCGGTGGAGAATGTGAGTTTTGAAATCGGCGAGGGCGAAGTCCTGGGCTTGATGGGTGGATCGGGATGCGGAAAAACGAGCATCGCACTCGCCTTGCTTGGTCTGCTTTCAAAGAGCCAGGCTCACGTGTCGGGTTCAGTCCAGTTTCGCGGGAAGGAGCTGCTCACGACGGACCGGAATGCGCTGCGCGCCATCCGCGGATCGGGAATTTCGCTGGTGTTCCAGGAGCCGGAGCTTGCGCTGAGCCCCGTGATGAATGCGAGAGAGCAGGTGGCGGAAGTGATTCACGCGCACCACGATTGGAAATGGCAGCGTTGTCGCGCCGATGCGGAAATGGCTCTCGTGCGGGTTGGGTTGCCGAACACGCCGCGGATTTTTTCAGCGTATCCGCACCAGTTGAGCGGAGGGCAACGGCAGCGCGTGGTCCTGGCGCAGGCGCTGGCGTGCAAGCCGGCCTTGTTGATCGCCGACGAACCTGCGGCTTCGCTGGACGCGCGCAGCCAGAACGAATTTCTGGCTTTGCTGCGGGAATTGCAGCGTGAGATGCGCATTGCGATTCTGCTGATCAGCCACGCGCCGGAAGTGCAGGCGAGGCTCGCGGACCGGCTGATGGTGATGGAGAACGGCCGAATCGTGGAACAGGGACCATTCGAGCAGTTGTATCGGAATCCCTCGCACACCTGCACGCGGACGATGCTGCGCACGACGCCGCCGGCGCGCCTTGCTGAAGAAATTGATTTCGAGATGGCTACGTAGATGATCTTTGCGCCTCGATACGAGAACGACAGGAGCAAAGGATGATGGCGGCGCCGCCTTCAAACGTCAGCCAGATCGCGCCGCTCTTGCGCGTCTGCAACCTGAGCAAAGAATATGTGCAGCGGCGGCCTTTTTCACGCAAGCGGACTGCAGTTCATGCGTTTCAGGATGTTTCCCTTACGATTTTTCCAGCGACGACGCTGGCGGTGGTAGGGGAATCTGGCGCGGGCAAGTCCAGTCTCGCGCGATGCATTGCTCTGCTGGAGCGCCCGAGCGCGGGAACGATTGAGTTCGCAGGAAAGAATTTGGCCGCACTCAGTGCGACGGAACTTTTCCCGATGCGGCGCGAAGTTCAGCTGATTTTCCAGGACCCGTCGTCGGCCCTGAACCCGCGACTGTCGGCCTGCGAGATTATCGCGGAGCCGCTGTTAATCCAGAAAGAGGGGACGAAATCGCAGCGGCGTGAACGTGCATTGATATTAATGCAGCAAGTGGGCCTGGACCCCGCATGGGAGCACAAACGGCCGCTGGAATTCAGCGGCGGGCAGCGGCAGCGGCTGGCGATCGCCAGGGCGCTAGCGCTCGGCCCGCGTCTTCTGATTTTGGACGAGGCGCTATCGAATCTTGACGCCGGGAACCAAGCGATGATCTTGCAATTGCTGGGGGAGCTGCAGGCGGCACGTTCGCTGAGTTACCTGCACATCTCGCACGATCTGGGCCTCGTGTCTGAGTTTGCCGATGAAGTGGCCGTGATGTACCAGGGCAGAATCGTGGAGTGGAAGCGCACGCGCACTTTATTCGCTGCACCCGAGCATTCTTATACCAAGGAACTTCTGGCCAGCGCGCGCTCCGTTGAATCGATCCTGCTCGAGCGGTCCGCGTAAGCGCCATGAGATACCTGGCGCGACGGCTGGTTCATTCGCTGCTGCTTCTTCTGGGCGTTTCGATTTTTTCGTTTGCCATTCTGCAGCTCGCGCCCGGCGACTTTTTTACGCCGATTAGCCTGAATCCGCAAATTTCCGCGCATACCGTCGCCGCATTGCGTTCACAGTATGGCCTGGATGAACCGCTTCCTATTCGCTACGAGCATTGGCTGCATTCCGTTTTCCGCGGCGACTTCGGGATTTCGTTCGCGTACGGCACACCGGTGGCGCCGCTCTTGGCTGTGCGCGCGCGCAATACTCTGCTGCTGACCGGGACTTCGCTGCTCCTCGCCTGGCTGCTGGCGATTCCGTTCGGGATATGGAGCGCGGCGCGGCGCGGAAAATGGAGCGACCGCGCCGGTGGATTTGTCACTTCCTCACTGCTGACGGTACCGGACCTGGTCTTGTTTCTGGCGCTGCTGCTGGTGGCGGTGCGCACGGGATGGTTTCCGACCGGCGGGATGACTTCCGCGAGATTCGACGACCTGGGATTTGGCGGCAAAGTGAAGGACGTCGCGGCTCATGTTTTCCTGCCTGCGCTCGGGCTGGTGCTGGCGACGCTGCCGCCGCTGGTCCGGCACGTACGCTCGGCGCTGATCGAGGTGCTGGAAGCGCCGTTTGTGCGCGCTGCGCGTGCGCACGGAATTTCTGAATGCCGCGTGCTGCTTCGTTATGCGTTGCCGGTTGCGGCGAATCCTTTGATTACGCTTTTCGGTTATTCGATCGCCGCGATGCTGAGCGCGTCGCTGCTTGTGGAAATGGTGTTGAGCTGGCCGGGAGTTGGGCCGGTGCTGGTGGATGCGATTCTGGCGAAAGATGTCTACGTGGTGGTTGGCGCGGTGATGCTCTCGTCTGTTTTTCTGGTGGCTGGGAATCTGATTGCGGACGCACTGCTTTTTGCAACGGACCCGCGGATTCGGATGGATTGAAGTGCTGACAGAACGACAAAAACTCGCGTGGGCAGTCGCTGCATTGGCGGCGTTCTCGTGCGTCGTGCTGTTCGCCGGCTTCTTCGCCCCTTACGATTTTGCAGCCCAGTACCGCGACGCGCCGTTCGCCCCACCCACCGCCATTCATTTCCTCGACGCTGGCGGACAATTTCACATTCGCCCGTTCGTATATGGATCGCGAGATCCGGGCGAACGCGCTGGGAGCGCCGCGGGGGATTCGGAGCAGATTTTTGCGATTCACTGGTTCGTTCGCGGCGCGCCTTACAAGATTGCCGGCCTGTTCGCTTCGCGCGTGCATTTGTTCGGCGTCGAGCAGCCGGCGCGAATATTTCTGATGGGTTCAGACGGTTACGGTCGCGATCAATTTTCGCGATTCCTCTATGGCGGACAGATTTCCATGCTCGCCGGACTAATCGCCGCGATCCTTTCGGTTTCCATGGGAATTTTCGCGGGGGGAATCGCGGGTTATTACGGCGGATGGATCGATGAAATTCTGATGCGCGGAGGAGAACTGTTTCTGGCGTTGCCGTGGCTCTATCTCTTGTTCGCGGTGCGCGCGGCCTTACCGCTGCACATTTCGCAGTGGCAGGTTTTCCTGCTGCTGATTTCGGTGATGGGGCTGATTGGATGGGCGCGTCCGGCGCGGCTGATTCGTGGCGTGGTGCTCAGCGCCAAAGAACGCACTTTTGTGCTCGCGGCGCGCGGCATGGGAGCTTCCGACGCGTATCTGCTGCGCCGGCACGTGCTGCCGCAGACTTATGCCGTGCTGCTCACGCTGGTCACGTTGCTGGTTCCTCAGTATGTTCTGGCTGAGGTGACTCTCACTTTTCTAGGATTGGGCGTTGGCGAGCCGATGCCCAGCTGGGGCGCGCTGCTATCTTCTCTGCAGCAATACTCGGTGCTTTCTTCCTATTGGTGGATGTTCTTGCCCGCGCTGCTCTTGATCCCACTCTTCGTTGTATTTTACGCCGCCGCCGATGCTCTGCAGGAACTTCACAAATCCGTGCCGCTGTAAAAACTGATAAATGTCTGTTATGAGTTGATATATGGGGAGAATGTGGCTTGGGAAGGTGTGCCTTGTCCTGATTGTGGCGATTTCGTGCGTCTGCTCGGCCGCCCGTGCCCGTTTTCCCCAGGCGAGTGAAGAGCGAATGATCGCCGATGGCTCGCCGGGCCATGCAGGCGGCAGGCTCGTAGTTGCGTTACGCTCGGAACCGAAAACCTTGAATCCCGCGCTGGCATTGGATGAGCCGTCTCGCGACGTGATTCGCTGCATGACGGCTGATTTGATTCACATCAATCGCGGCTCGCTGAAGACTGAACCGTCGCTGGCAAAGTCCTGGAGCGTCTCGCGCGACGGCCGGCAATATACGCTGCAGCTGCGCCGCGGCGTGCGCTTCTCCGATGGCGCACCCTTCCAGGCGGACGATGTGATCTTCAGTTTTCAGGTTTACCTCGACGAAAAAGTGGATTCTTCACAGCGGGATCTGCTGGTGGTGGGCGGAAAACCCATCACCGTCGTGAAGGTGGATGACTACACCGTCCGTTTTGAATTGGCGCAGCCCTATGCTGCCGCCGAGCGATTGTTCGACAGCATCGCCATTTTGCCGCGCCATCTTCTGGAGAACGGCTATCGCGCTGGCCAATTTCCGCAGGCATGGAGTCTTTCCATGCCGCCCGGTCAATTCGCCGGGCTCGGCCCATTTCGCCTGAAGGAATACGTAGCCGGGCAACGCGTGGTTCTCGAGCGCAATCCATATTATTGGAAGGCGGACCGCGCCGGAAATCCGCTGCCGTACCTGAACGAAGTCGTGTTTCTGTTCGTTCCCAGCGAAGACGCGCAGGTGATCCGCTTCCAGTCCGGAGACACGGACGTGCTCAGCCGCTTCAGCGCGGACAATTTCGCGGTGCTGCAAAAGCAGCAAGCGACGAAGGGCTATCACCTGGACGATCTGGGAGCGGGGCTGGAATACAATTTTTTATTCTTCAATATGAACGACCTCGCTGCGAAAGGGCTTCCAGAAATTGCCAAGAAGCAGCCCTGGTTTCAGGATTTGCGCTTCCGCCAGGCTGTTTCGGCAGCGATTGACCGCGAAGGAATCGTGCGCCTGGTGTACAGCGGGCGCGCCACACCGATTTGGGATCAGGTGACGCCGGGAAACAAATTGTGGCTGGACGAGAAAATTGCGCACCCGGCGCGTTCGCTGGAGCGCTCGCGCCAATTGCTGCAGTCCGCGGGTTTTTCCTGGAAAAGTGATGGCGCGCTGCTGGACCCGCACGGAAACCCCGTGGACTTTTCGATCCTCACCAGCTCTTCGAACGCGCAGCGCACGAAGATCGCGACGATCGTGCAGGACGATTTGAGCCAATTGGGAATGACGGTGCAGGTGGTGCCGCTGGAATTCCGCGCGATGGTGGACCGGCTGACCAACACCTACAACTATGAAGCGGCCGTGATGGGATTGGTGAGCGGCGATGCCGATCCAACGTCGGAAATGAATGTGTGGCTATCGAGCGGCGAAACTCACTTGTGGCATCCGCGCCAGGAAAAGCCGGCCACGCCGTGGGAAGCCGAGATGGATCGTTTGATGCAGCAGCAGCTGGTCACTCTGGACTACGACAAGCGCAAGAGTTTGTACGACCGGGTACAGGAAATTGTCGCCGAGGACTTGCCGATAATCTGCCTGGTGAGTCCAAATATATTGGTAGGCGCCAGCAATCGCGTGGGAAATTTTCGTCCGGCCATTTTGGTTCCGTACGCGCTGTGGAACATCGAACAGCTTTACGTACAATAAATGCCGAGCCTGAGCCGCAACGCTGCCCCAAGAACTCCGGCGCTGGATGACGCGCGTGCTGCGTGGCCGGACGCGCGGCTGGTCCGCGAATGCCTGGACGGCAGCGAAGAGGCCTGGCGCGCGCTGATCTTCAAGTATAAAAACCTCATTTTTTCGATCCCCGTGAAATATGGCTTTTCCGCCGACGACGCGACCGACATTTTTCAGGCGGTGTGCCTGGATTTGCTGTCCGAGCTGCCCAAGTTGCGCAAGGTGAAGGCACTGCCGAAATGGATCATGCAGATTACCGCGCACAAATGTTTTCACCGGAAACAGCAGCAACAGCGCACGGAAGTGATGGACCCGGCCGCCAAGGAATTCGAGAAGAGCACGCCGTCGCGCGCCGAAGCCGTCTTCCGCGAGGCGGAAGACGAGCAAAGCCTGCGGCAGGCCATGGCGGAACTACCGCCCCGCTGCCGAGAACTGGTGCACATGCTGTTTTATGAAGAACCGGTGCGGCCCTATCAGGAAATTGCGGCGACGCTGGGTGTCGCGGTGGGGTCGATCGGCTTCATCCGGCAGCGCTGCCTGGAAAAGCTGCGCCAACGCTTGCTGGAAGCAGGTTTCGCGTGAAGCCGGAAACGAAGAAGGGCGCTCTATCCAAGAAGCTGTTGGACGAGTTGGGAATTTTAGCGACGGAATCCAGCCGCCATAAATTTATTGCGGCCCACCCACGATTGCTGAACGACAGCGCAGTGCAGCAACTGAATGAAGTGGTGCGTGGCAAATTGCGCGAAAACGCGCGCGAAGCTCTCTTTCTCTCGGAATCGAGCGTGGCCATCGCGCGACGGCTGCGCAATAAAGAAGCGCTCGGGCGCAGCTTGCGCTCCAAGGCTAACGCTCTGTACATGCTCGGAGAGAATCAGCAGGCGCTGGATATTCACGCCGAAGCCTTGCGCATCTTTCGCGAGATTGGCAACGCCGAGGAAGAAGCGCGCACGCTGATTCCCTCGATTCAGCCGTTTATCCTGCTCGGAAAATACGACGAAGCGTTCGCGGCCGCGGCGGAGGCCAAGAAAGTCTTCCGGCAACTCGGCGACGACAAGCGCTGGGCGCATGTCGAGATCAATATCGGCAATATTTATCACCGGCAGGACCGTTTCGAGGAAGGCTTGGCCTGCTATGAACGCGCCTATGAAATGCTGCTGCCATTTCGCGATTCCGAGGGATTGGCGGTGGCGCTGTACAACATGGCGGTCTGCCTGATCACGCTGAACGATTTTCCGCGTGCGCTCGCGACTTATCAGCGCGCCCGGGAAATGTGCGTCAGCCACGGCATGACGCTGCTGGTGACGCAAAGCGATTACAACATTGCCTACCTCTATTATTTGCGCGGCGAATATAGCCGCGCGATCGAGATGCTGCGCGCCACGCGAGAGGAGTGCGAGAAAAATGGCGACGCGCACGTGCTCGCGCTCTGCTATTTGGACCTCTCTGAAATATATCTGGAACTAAACCTGAGCAGCGAAGCGAAAGAGGCGGCTCACGAAGGCTATTTGCGCTTCCAGAGGCTTGGCATGGGGTACGAGGAAGCAAAATGCCAGGCCTACGAAGCCATGGCATCCAGCCAGTTGGGGAAGGCGTTGGGCTCGCTGGAATTATTTGTACAGGCGCGCGCGAAATTTGTCAGCGAGAAAAACCTGGTGTGGCCGTGGCTGATGGATTTGTATCAGGCCGTGGTTCTTTACAATGAGGGCAGGTTGTTCGAAGCGCGGCGTCTGTGCGCGGGTGCGGCCGACTTTTTCGACAGCTCTTTCCTGCCGAGCAAGGCCGTGCTTTGCCACTTGTTGCTCGCTCGCCTTTTTCTGCGAACCGGCGAGCTCAAGGCCGCGCACACCGAATCTGCGCGCGCAATCGCACGTCTCGCCGGATTGGAGGCTCCGGTGCTGCACTATCAGGCCCATTTCCTGATGGGGCAGGTGCAACAGGCTTCGGAAGACCTCTCTGGCGCCTACGATTCTTTCCAGAAAGCGCGCGAATCGCTGGAGACACTGCGTAGCAGCTTGCATGGCGAGGAATTGAAGATCGCGTTCATGAAGAATCGCCTGGAGGTTTATGAAAACCTTGTGGAGCTTTGTCTAATACGCGCGGAAAGGCCGGATGGCGCGGAGGAGTCCTTCGGCTACATCGAAATGGCCAAGTCGCGCAGCCTGGCGGAACTTCTGATGCGCTCCGGCCCGGCGATCCGGCCCGCGGACGCGGGACAGAGCGAGTTGGTGCGCCGCATCCGCGAAATGCGCGAAGAACTCAACTGGTATTACCGCCGAATCGAGATCGAGCAGTTGCGTGCGGAAGAGCCTTCACCCGAGCGCATCGCCAAGCTGCAGAAAGAGGCTCTGGCGCAGGAAAACGAGCTGCTGCACGTGCTACGCGAATTGCCGCAATCGGAAAGCGCGAGCCACGGGCCGGCGATCAGGTCGCTGGCTACGATTCGATCCAGCATGCCTCCGGATGCCGCGCTGGTTGAGTATTTCAGCCTGAAGGATCAGTTCATCGCGGTGGTGGTGGCGCACGATGGACTGAAAATCGTTCCGCTAACACCGATCTCGCGTGTGACAAACCTGCTGCGCATGCTGCATTTCCAGATTTCGAAATTCAAGCTGGGCGCAGAATACGCGCAGACTTTTGAAAAAACGATGATGGGCGTGGTGCAAGCGCACTTGCGCCATCTTTACGAGGAGGTGTTCGCACCGGTTCGCGCGCAGCTTTCCGCGCGACACGTAATCATCGTGCCGCACGGCGTGCTGCACTACCTTCCTTTCCACGCTTTGATGGACGACGGCGGTTACCTGATTGATTCCTTTACGATTTCCTATGCGCCGAGCGGAAGTGTCTTTGCGCACTGCCAGGAAAAATCCGCGCACGCGAACGGCCCGTCGCTGGTTCTGGGAATTCCGGACGCGCGGGCGCCATTGATACTGGAGGAAGTCCGCACGGTGGCGGAAATAGTGCCGGACGCCGAATTGCTGCTCGGCGCCCAAGCCAACCAGCGGGTCTTGCGCGAGAAGGGTCTGCAAAGCCGCCTGATTCACATCGCGACACACGGAAAATTCCGGCAGGACAATCCAATGTTCTCCGGGATTCGCCTCGGCGACGCGTATCTGAATCTTTACGATCTCTACCAGCTGAAGCTGAATGCCGAACTCGTGACGTTGAGCGGTTGCGCCACCGGGATGAACGTTGTCACGCCGGGAGATGAATTGCTCGGGCTGATTCGCGGACTTCTCTACGCCGGAGCACACTCGCTGCTGCTGACTCTGTGGGACGTTCACGACCAAAGCACCGCGGATTTTATGGCCATTTTCTACCGCCGTTTCCAGCAGGGCGCTGGTAAGGCCATCGCCCTGCGGGGAGCCATGATCGAATTGCGTCAACGCTATCCTCATCCTTATCACTGGGCCCCTTTTACACTTATCGGCAAGGTGTCCCCCGTCTGACCTACGCAATTTTTTTTAAAACACCCTATATTTTTTGGGCAGGTGCCCACCCTTATGGGTTGTAGACGGAAGACTATTCCGGGGGCTGGGAATCGGGCGAAGTTGGAGATCAAGTTCGGGGGGATGAGATGCGACATTATTCATTGGAAAAGTGGGTTGATTTTGTGCGTGGCGTCGTTCAAGAGGATGAAAAAAGACAGATGCAAACTCATCTCGAGACCGGTTGTAAGCAGTGCTCGAAGGAGTCGGGCATGTGGCAGCGTTTGCAACAAGTTGCACGACGGGAGTCGGCCTATGCGCCCTCTGCGGGCGCCGTGCGCATCGTCAATGCGGCCTTCCTTAGTCGGCCCGCTCGCCAGTTGCGGCACGCAAAGCCCGCGGTAGCGTCGCTGCTTTTCGATAGCTTCCGCAACCCGCTATTGGCCGGCGTAAGATCAGCCGCAAGCGCCTCACAGCAATTGCTTTACGGAGCTGGTGATTACCGGATTGACGTCAGAATCGAGCCTCAAATGGACTCGGAAAAGGTCGTCATAATCGGCCAGATCCTTAACTCGGCTGACCCCGATGAGCGCGTGTCTGGAGCGCTGGTTAGCTTAATTAAGGGTCGAAAGACAGTGGCGGAGTCGGTGACGAGCCAGTTCGGCGAATTTCAGATTGAGTGCGAATTGGCGCAGAGCTTCCGGCTTGCCGTACTGCTGCCCGGCGCGAGAGAAGTAAGCCTCCAGCTAGTGGAGCCCATGGGCAACGCGGCCGGCGACTCGATGCACGTAGCTGAAAACAATAGGATTAGAAGGACGTTGAGGGTCAAGAAAAAAGGTACTAGGACTAAGGATTGATGCAGTGAGTGCGGAAAGTAGCCACATGTACCATTGCTCGGAATTCGTCGCCCGAACCAGAATGGAACGGAGGCACCTTCCAGCAATTGGGCTACTGGCCGACACATCAAAGGAGCACGGGCAATCATGCGACGTTTAACCGGACTTTTTATACTTCTAACGCTGGGACTCTGGGGCCAGCCAGCCAGCGCGCAAGGCCTTCTCGGCGGTCTGCTGTCAACCGTCAGTCAAGTGCTGTCCGGTCAGAACCAACAGGGAGTCATCGTCCGAACGACTCTGGGCCGTGCGGGGCTGCAGAACGCTTGCTTGTCCAACGGATGCACGGTGGTGGGCAACCTCGACGGAAACGTCAACCAACTGTTCCTGGTGCGGCCTGCTCAGGGTTTGCTCCCGCAACTGCTTGCCGACGTGCTGCAACTAGTAAACGGAATTCTTGACGCCGAACCCGATCAGACACTGATGGTCCCGCCGAACGAAAACAATTCGGCTACGACATCCACGGCCCCGCAGGGTTTGTGGGACACCACGCCTGTCAACTACTACGGGACAACGGTCACGCACGGTTACGTGAATCAGCCCGCGGCGCAGATTATTCGCGTCGCGCAAGCGCACAGCGTTTTCAATGTTAGCGGCGCGGGAATTGTCGCGGACATTGATACGGGCGTCGATCCGAATCATCCAGCACTGCAGGGCGTTCTTCTTGCCGGTTATGACTTCACGCGCAACCAGCCGGGCGGGTCGGAATTGAACGATATAAACATGTCTGCGCCGCCCGCGTGTGAGACTTGCGCCGCTGCCTACGTGAACCAACATACCGCCGCGATGCTCGATCAGCACACCGCTGCGATGCTCGATGGATCTCAGTACGCCGCGTTCGGACACGGCACCATGGTAATGGGTGTGATTCACCTGGTTGCACCGACGGCGCAACTTCTGCCCTGTAAGGCCTTCAGCGCGAATGGAAATGGATCGCTTTCGAATATTCTGGCGGCGATTTACTACGCCGTGCAGAACAACGCGAAGGTGATCAACATGAGCTTCGACATGACCGCGAGTTCGACCGAGCTGGGAACTGCGATTCAATATGCCAACAGCCACAACGTGATTCTGGCGGCTTCTTCGGGCAACGACGGAGAGCAGGAGATGGTTTATCCAGCCGGATTGCAGAACGTGATGGGCGTGGCTTCAACGAACAATCAAGACCAGCGCTCGACGTTTTCCAACTACGGTAATCAGATCGTGTGGGTCGCGGCTCCCGGCGAAGGCGTCATCACAACTTATCCGTTCGCGACGTATGCTGCGGGCTGGGGAACCTCGTTCAGCTCGCCGATGGTAGCCGGCACCGCGTCTTTGCTCGTCAACATGCAATCGAGCTCGAGCGAAAATCAAGCGTCTTGGGCGATTGCGCACGCCAAGTGGATCGGTCTGAACATGGGCAATGGACGGCTGGATGTTTACGGATCTTTGTCGGCCTACAATCCGATCCTGGGACTGCTGCAATAAAATCGATAATGCAAATTGTAACTCCAGCGAACGAAATGCCACGACCGGTTGGCTTGAATCCGGTTCTGCGAATTGGGGAAGCCGCCGGGCAGGCGATACTCACCTCAGGCCGTCCTGAGAAAATGGCGGCGACGTGGCTTTCCACCAGCATTCACGTGAAGCAAATGGAAGAACAGCTTGGCGCGTTGCGCAGCTCTTTGATCTGCGCCTTCAATCAATTGCTGGACTTGAAGGACTTGAACACAGGAGTTCACAGCACGCGCCTGGCAGAGTGGGCGCTGCACGTTGCAGGAGAGCTGGGCCTGGAGCAAAGTTATCTGAGCGATATCGAAGTTGCGGCGCTGCTGCATGACATCGGAAAAATCGGCATCGCCGATGCCATCCTCAACAAACCCGCGAAACTGACGGCGGAAGAATATGCACTGATGAAGAAGCATCCCGAGTACGGTTGGGCGGTGTTGCGCCAGGTGCCGGGAATGGAGCGCGCCAGCTTGATCATTCTTCATCACCACGAAAGCTACGACGGCACGGGCTATCCGGGCGGGCTGAAGGGCGAGGAAATTCCGATTGGTTCGCGCATCGTTTCCGTGATTGACGCCTTCGATGCGATGGTTTCCTCGCGGCCCTACCGGCAGGGCCTGCCGTTTGAGGAAGCCGAGCGTCGCCTGCTCGAAGCGAGCGGTACGCAGTTTGATGCGCGGGTCGTGGAACGCTTCCTGCCTCTCGCGCGAGCGGAGATGTCTTCGGTGTTTGCCGCAGCCGGGACCACCGTCTCGACTGTCCTATAATTTCTCGCCAAACAATCGCGCCAATTACCAGATTCACCTCTGAATCTACCCAGACTCGCCACTCGCCTGTCGAAACGCCTTTCCAGAAGCTGCGGCGTTGAGTAATATGCGCCACTCGTAGCGCGTGCTTGGAGAGGTGTCTATGAAAGCGCGGAATGTCGGTCTGTTTTTGGCAGTCGCGATCTTCGCGGTGATTTCGGTCGCGGCTGTTCCTCCCGATGAAACTCTCGCTTTCGTGCACGCCACCGTAATTGACGCCACCGGCACGCCCGCTCAACCGGACATGACGGTGATTGTCGCAGACCGACGCATCGTCGAGATTGGAACAAGCGCGAGGGTCAGCGTTCCGCAAAACGCGCGGGTCGTCGAGGCGCGCGGCAAATTCTTGATTCCCGGCTTGTGGGACATGCACGTGCACGAAATTTTCGGCGATTGGCTGCCGGAAGACGAAAAGGTAATCCCGCTGCTGTTCGTGGCAAATGGAATTACCGGCGTGCGTGACATGGGCGGCGACTTGGAGCCGCTGAAGAAATGGCGTTCGCGCATTGCATCGGGAGACCTGCTTGGACCGCGCATGGTAATCGCAGGGCCTATGCTTGACGGCCCGGTGCCCGCATTTCCAAGTTCGGCGCCGGTGAAGGACGCCGCGGATGGACGAAGAATTGTGGATGAACTGAAGGCCAATGGCGTGGATTTCATCAAGATCCAGTCGCTGGTTCCGCGCGATGGATATTTCGCGGCGGCGGATGAAGCAAAAAAGCAGGGCATTGTGTTCGCCGGCCACGTGCCGGACGCGGTTCGCGCGGTCGAAGCATCCAACGCCGGGCAGAAAAGCATCGAGCATCTGACGGGCGTGTTCGAGGGATGCTCTTCGATGGAAGCCGAATTAATGTCCAAACCGCGCGGGCCCGGCCGCGGGCGCTTCTTGTCCACGTACGACCCTGAGAAGGCGAAAGCGCTCATCGCGCTGTTCCTGAAGAATCAGACGTGGCAGGTGCCGACGCTCTATTGGGAACAGGGCGAATGGCTGATCGAGCAAACCAACGCCGGACCCGATCCGCTGTTGAAATACGCGCCGGCCGCGTGGCGGGAACGTACCTGGCCGATGTTTACGCGCGATATTTTGAAGAGTTGGTCCAGCGATCCGGTGGCGGAGCGCGAAGCGTTCGTGCGGGCGGAATTCAAAATGGTGGGGCAGATGAATCGCGCGGGCGTGCCAATTCTGGCAGGGACGGACACGGCGGCAGGAGTGCGCGTCTATCCCGGATTCAGCCTGCATAGCGAGTTGGAGCTGATCGCGAAGTCCGGCCTGTCGCCGATGGAAACGCTGCAGACGGCGACGCGTAACGCGGGCGTGTATTTGGGGCTTGCGGATACTGGGACAATCGAGAAGGGCAAGCGCGCGGATTTGGTGCTGCTGGACGCGAACCCGCTGGAGTCGATCAGCAACACCCGCAAGATTCGCAGCGTAGTGATCAACGGCCGTTACCTTTCGCGCGCTGATCTGGATGGTTTGCTGCATACAGTGGAGCTAGCGGCAGCGAGCTCGAAGTAATATCTATCGAACATACTTGTAGACCTGCAGTATCATCGGCGCGATTCCTGAGTCGCGCGCGATGCGTCCACCTGAATTGGGGCGCGGAGGAATGTTACGTCTGATTCGAAGGATGCAGCCGATCGCCAGGATGTGAAGGCGCACGGATTCAGCCGCGGCTTGGGGCTGTTTGACAGCACCATGATCGTGGCCGGGTCGATGATCGGCTCGGCGATTTTCATTGTTTCGGCCGATATGTCCAGGCAGCTGGGAAGTTCCGGTTGGCTGCTGCTCTCTTGGGTTATCGCGGGGGTCCTCACCATCACCGCCGCTGTTTCCTATGGCGAACTGGCCTCCATGATGCCGCACGCCGGCGGGCAGTATGTGTATCTGCGTGAGTCGTTTTCGCCGACACTGGGATTCCTCTACGGCTGGACGCTGTTTCTGATCATTCAAACCGGAACCGTTGCGGCGGTGGCGATTGGTTTTGCGCGGTTTCTCGGCGTGCTGTGGCCGACGATCCGGGAATCTCACTATTTGATTGAGCCGGTACACGTCACGTCCGGTTACGCAATTTCGCTTTCTACCGCGCAGCTGGTCGCGGTGGTGGTAATTCTGCTGCTCACGTGGAGCAATACGCGCGGCTTGAACTACGGCAAGGTGATTCAAAATGTCTTTACCACCTGCAAGATTGCATCGCTGGCCGGGATAATCATTGCCGGCGTCTTGATTGGGCGTAACGCCGCGGTGATTCATGCGAACTTCGGCGCGATGTGGTCGCGCAGTGGATACATTCCGATTGCAGCCGGACTCAGCGCTGCCACCGGGTACGGACTTTTTGTGGCGTTGTGCGTGTCGCAGGTCGGTTCGCTTTTTGCAGCGGACGCGTGGAACAACATCACGTTCACGGCCGGCGAAGTGAAGGACCCGCGGCGGAACATTCCACTGTCGCTCGCACTGGGCAGCGGAATGGTAATTGGGTTGTACCTGCTGGTGAATCTTGCTTACCTTTTCACGCTTCCGCTCAATGCGATCCAGCACGCGGAATCCGATCGCGTGGCTACCGCTTCTCTGCAGGCGGTTTTTCCCGGATTGGGCGTCACGCTGATGGCTCTGGCTATCATGGTTTCTACTTTTGGCTGCATCAATGGAATGTTGCTGACGGGTTCGCGCGCATATTACGCGATGGCACGTGACGGGCTGTTCTTCAAGCGCACGGGAATCCTGAATCGCGCCGGCGTACCCGGTGTTGCGCTGATTGTGCAGGGACTGTGGGCGGCATTTCTGGTTCTGCCGCGCACGTACGATCCGGCCACCGGCAAATATGGCAACCTTTACAGCAACCTGCTGGACTACGTCGTCTCCGCGGTGCTGATTTTTTATATTCTGACGATCATCGGGATTTTCCGTTTGCGCCGCACGAAGCCTTTGGCAGAACGTCCGTACAAGACGTTTGGCTATCCGGTGGTACCGGCGCTGTACATCGTGGGGGCCGGAGTAATTCTCGTGGTTCTGCTCTGCTACCGGGCTTCGACGACGCTGCCGGGGCTAGTGCTGATCGCCAGCGGGCTTCCCGTTTATATCTTGTTCCGCACTGTTTCGCCGCGCGGCAGCGAAAACTCTCCCCAGGAGAAAGAATGAAAGTGAAATACGCGAAGTTCTCGCTGCTCTTAACGTGCTGCTTGCTGCTGTGCGTCGGCGCTCTGGCGCAGACCCCGGCAAAGCCGAGATCAAATCCTGCGCTGGATGATGCGATGCGCGCGATGTATGGCGTCCGTGCATTCCAGCAGGCCGTGATCTCGCCCGATGGAAAACGCGTGGCGTGGGTCGAATCGCTACCCGGGCCGGGCAGTGCGCCATCAGCAAACTCCGCGATCTACGCTGCGGGCACAGATTCGGCCGCGGTTGCGAAGCGCATTACTGCCGGAGACGGCAAAACCGCGCGGGAAGAGCATGATTTGGCTTGGTCAGCAGACAGCAAGCGCATCGCATTTCTTTCGGATGCAGGCTCGCCGGGCCAACTGCAGGTGTTTGTGGTTGATGCGAGCGGCGGCGTGGCAAAACAACTTACGCATTTGAAGGGATTTCTTGCGGCGCCCGGCTGGTCGCCTGACGGCAAGACGATCGCGGTGCTTTTTACTGAAAATGCCACGCGCGCTTCCGGGCCGTTGGTGGCGGAAACGCCCGACGAAGGGGTCGTGTCTGAAGATCTGCATGAGCAGCGGCTGACGCTGGTGGATGCAGCGAGCGCCCGTGTGCGGCAAATTTCGCAGGCGGATCTTTATGTGTATGAATTCGACTGGGCGCCGGATGGCAAGCGCCTCGTTGTTACCGCGGCGCACGGCAGCGGCGACGACAACTGGTACATCGCAAGTTTGATGACGATAGACGCCGGCACCGGCGCGACCAAGACGCTGGTCGAAAAGCCGGGACGGCAGATTGCGGAGCCGCGCTGGTCGCGCGATGGAAGGAAGATCGCGTTCATTGGTGGATTGATGAGTGACGAACCGATCCCGGGCGGCGATATATATTCCGTGGGCGCGGACGGCGGCGAAATGAGCAACCTGACGCCGGATATGAAATTCAGCGCTTCGAACCTCAGCTGGTCGGCCGATTCAGCGAACATCATTTTTGCCGGGATCGTTGACGGCGGCACCGGCATCGCCCGCGTGCAAGTGGCAGACAATAAGGTGGTGGAGCTGTGGCGCGGCGAGGAGCGCGTGGCCGACGCGGACTTCGATTGCAGCATATCTCTGTCTGCCAATGGAAAATCCACCGCGGTGGTGCGGCAATCTTTCACGCAGCCGGCGGAAGTGTGGGTGGGCGCGATCGGCGAGTGGCGGCAAGTCACGCACCGCAATTCCGGATTGCATGCTGCCTGGGGCAAATCGGTGAGCTTGCACTGGACCACGGACATCGGAACGGTGCAGGGATGGCTTACCTATCCCAAAGATTTCGACGCCACGAAAAAATATCCGCTCGTCGTGCGGGTTCACGGCGGTCCTTCGTGGGCAGTGATGCCGTACTGGCCCACGCGTTCGGATTTCGCGATGGCGTTGCCTTCGCAGGGATATTTCGTGCTGCAAGCCAATCCGCGCGGCAGCTATGGACAGGGCGAGAAATTCACGGCGGCGAACGTGAAGGATTTCGGGGGCGGAGATTTTCGCGACATTCTTGCGGGAGTGGACGAAGCGATTAAGGTTGCGCCGATTGACCCTGCGCGCCTGGGTATCACGGGCTGGAGCTACGGCGGATACATGACGATGTGGGGCGTTACGCAAACGAATCGCTTCCGCGCCGCGCTGGCTGGGGCGGGCCTCGCGAACTTTTTAAGCTATTACGGCGAAAACAAAATTGATCAGTGGATGATTCCGTTTTTCGGCGCGACGGTTTACGACGACCCGGAACTATATGCAAAAATGTCGCCGATTACGTTCATCAAGAAGGTCGCGACGCCTACCTTGGTGATCGTCGGCGACAGCGATGGCGAATGCCCGCCGCCGCAATCCTACGAATTCTGGCACGCATTGAAAACCCTGGGCGTGCCGACGGAGCTGGTAATTTATCCGCATGAGGGCCATCACTTCGCGAATCCCGCGCATTCTCGCGATGTGATTGAGCGCTCGGTGGAGTGGTTCAACCACTACCTCGTGCCTGCGACGAATTAGGAGAGTTTGCGGGCTGCTCATCGATTGCGGCCCACTCGAGCAGCGTAGCCGGTGCTGCGCGCCTGGAGATTCGCCGACCCGGCCAGCACCCTTACTTGAATTCCTTGGCCATCCTCACAATCGGCAGCATTTCTCCGTTGCTGAGGCGAACTTCCAAATTTCCGAGCGGCGCGTAGCCCTTGGCGCGATAAAACGCAACTCCGCTTAGCGTCGCGCCCATTTCCAGGCGCGTGAACCCCGCTTTTCTGGCGGCGTTTTCGCAGGCTTCCAGGATCAATGTGCCGATGCCGCGCCGCGCCCAATCTGGATGCACGAAAAACGCGCGAATTTTTGCAGCATCCCGTGCTGGATCGAGCAGCGAGTCTTCACGCTGCGCGTATTGATCGCCGCCATATAGCGTCTTGCGCTTGCTCCAGCCGCCGCCGGCGACGATCAGTGGCGCCGTCGCGCCCGGCTGGAACTTTTCCAGCGTTGTTACAGCGGGCACGGCGTGAGGTGCCCCTACGGATCCGCGAGAATGCTCGTCGTCATCTTGCTCAGAGGGCTCCACCACGAAATACGTGCCATCGGCGATGAGCTGGCTATCCACTCCATAGACCGACTGCAGAGCGCCCTCAATCTGTGCCGGCGAGTAATCCCCGGCTTGCAGGCCGCGGACCGACGCTTCAATCACTTCCCGCAATCGCGGAACGTCTGCCGCCACGGCCTTTCGTACCTGAAAGCTCATGCCGTCACGCCCTTCGCTGAATTCGTGCAATTCTAACCGCAATTTTCCTTCGCGACGTGAAAACGGCTCGTGGCGTACGGCGTGTGGGCCAGCCTTTGGCTTGAAGGGTGCGGTTTTAACGCTGCGCTTTCGTGGATGATTAACGGCTGAAGCCGGGCAGACTCATAGAGTGGCGCTGCGAACTGGCCGAGCGTCGCGCTGGGGCGAGAATATTCTGATTGTGGCAGCGGGCGGTTCTCGAACCGCCCCTACCACTCTAGAACTGCGTGGGCGTTGTGCGCAGCGTGATGCGGACGCCACGCTCGGCATTCAAGTCCATGGTGCGCTGCCAATCGATTGTGTTGAGGCTGATGGACGCCCCGCTGCCGTCTGGCAAGAGGTAGCAGAGATACCTGCCGGCTACCCAATAATCCCTGGCCGGATAGATCGTCTCCGATTTCAGCGCGATGAGAGTGACACGACGGTCAGATGTGTACGATGGCGCCGGCGCGGCGGAAGCGACCACGGTGCGCGGCACTGGGTTCGAGTATGTGCGCGAGTCCGCCGATGGATGCCATTGAGGTGACGACGATAGAGATGCCGACAGCCGAGGCAGCTCCACGTCTTGCATGACCTTCAGAGTGATCAGCTGCTCGTTCTTCAGCTTGGGCTGAGGTCCGCGGGCTGGCAGCGTGATGACCTTCCAAGGCCACAGCGGCGGAATCATCCATTCGATGACATCGCGCTTCACATTGCCAGGTCCCATGATGTCGCCTTGCTTATCCACGTGCTGGCCTTGCGCAGCCACGATTTTCGCGCTTAGGTCGCCATCGGCATTGGGCATGCCGATGTGATCGAAAACGATGTCGAGATATCCCTTGCCGATAAAGTGCCCCGGCTGCTTAGCCGCTTCCAGATGCCCGGCGAGGTAGGAGCCGCGCGGGAAAACCGGGTGACCGAACTCGGTGAACTGGTTCAGATGGCAGAGCACGGGATCGCCGACTTCGGCGGTCTTGGGGGAAATCGTGGGATCGTCTATCGTGCAATGGAGCAGAGTGCCTGCAGGTATTAATGTTACCTGGGCTTTCGTGGCAGGCTGCAGACACACCAAGAACAGCGCCAGCAATAGTGGTTTACGCATGGGCCTTCTCCTAGGTCGGGACGCAGGCAGCAGGAGAGGGACACACCGCAGCAATAAAGGGGGCTGTCTGCTTTCCCCACATTCCGTCGCCGAGAGTGTACCGCTGTCGTTCGCGGCAGGCAATACGTGGCGTGGCTAATTTCGGACGGGCGCTCGGTTCGTAGGGCTTGCTTTGCAGGCAAGTTCTTGCGAATCGGGTAAAATCTCTCCGCGCGGGAAATGCGCTGGCGTATGAAGGGCGGCGGAGCTTGAGCAAGCCAATCCTGGTGCTGACGGAACATTTCACCGCGGCTGTGGAAGCGCGCATCGAGCGCGATTTCACCTCGCGGTGGGTTGCTCCGGATTCGCCTTCGCGACGCGAGGAGCTGCTGCATGCGGCGGAAGGAGCGGTTGCGCTTTTCATCAGCCCGGTGGACAGGCTGGACGCCGAATTCTTTCGCCGCGTTCCTGCTTCCGTAAAAGTGATCGCGACTTTTTCGGTGGGCTACGATCACATTGATCTGCGCGCGGCAGCAGCGAGGGGAATCGCGATTGCGAATACTCCGGGTGTCTTGACCGACGCGACGGCGGATTTGGCGATGCTGTTGCTGCTGGGCGCTTCGCGACGTGCTTATGAGGCGGAGCAATTGCTACGTACCGGAGCGTGGGCGAAAACCAGTTCCGCGAAACTGCTGGGATGGCAACCGACGGGCAAAGTGCTGGGCATCTTCGGCATGGGACGAATCGGGCGAGCCGTCGCTTTGCGGGCACGAGCGTTTGGGATGAAGATCCACTTTTCCAATCGCAATCCGGTCGCGAAAGAGCTGGCAGGCGATGCCGTTTTTCATAAAGACCCGCTGGACCTGCTGCGCGTCAGCCAGTTTCTGAGCCTGCATGCGCCGCACACGCCGGAGACGCATCATTTTCTGAATGCTGAGACGATCGCGCTATTGCCCGCTGGAGCGATTGTGATCAACTCCGCGCGCGGGGGACTGGTAGAGGACGGAGCGCTCATCGCGGCGTTGAAGACGGGCCGCGTGGCGGCTGCAGGGCTGGACGTCTTCGAGGGTGAGCCGAACATTAATCCCGAATACGTGCGGCTGCAAAATACTTTTCTGGTGCCGCATATCGGAAGCGCTACGTTAGAAACGAACACGGCGATGGGAATGCTTGACCTCGACAACATTGACGCGGTGCTGGCGGGTAAGCCCGCGCCCTCGTTATTGAAACTCTAAAATGATAAATCTCTCGCGTGACCGGGGAGGACAGGAGAAGCCATGAAAGCGATTCGCGTGAAGGAATTCGGCGGCCCTGAAGTCATGCATCTGGAAGAAGTGCCCGATCCAAAACCATCTGGAGCGCAGGTCGTCGTGCGCATCCGTGCGGCTGGTGTGAACCCGGTGGATGCGTATATGAGGTCCGGGGTGTATCCGCGGAAACCGGCGCTTCCTTATACGCCGGGAACCGACGGCGCGGGCACGGTGGAATCGGCCGGTCCGGATGCCAAGCGATTCAAAGCGGGAGAGCGCGTTTATCTCGCTGGCAGTTTATCTGGCACGTATGCGGAACTGGCGCTCTGCGAGGATCAATTTGTGTTTCCGCTGCCGGCGCATGTTTCATTTGCGCAAGGCGCTGGGATCCACGTTCCGTACGCGACGGCCTATCGCGCGCTGTTTCAGCGCGCCCACGCGCTCGCGGGCGAGACGCTGCTCATCCACGGCGCCAGCGGCGGCGTAGGAATCGCGGCGGTGCAGTTGGCGCGCGCCGCGGGACTGCACGTGACCGGCACGGTCGGTTCGGACCGCGGGCGAAAACTCGTCCTGGCTGAGGGCGCCCACGAAGTGCTGGATCATTCGGCACCCAATCATTTTGAGGAAGCTCTGGCAGCAACGGGCGGCCGAGGTTACGACCTGATTCTTGAGATGCTGGCGAATGTGAATCTGGGGCGTGATCTTGGCATCCTGGCTCCGCACGGCCGCGTCTCTGTTGTCGGTAACCGCGGCAGCGGCGAGATCAATGCCCGCGACATCATGGGGCGCGACGGCGCCATCTTTGGCATGAGTCTGTGGAACGCCACGCCGCAGGACCTGAGCAGCATTCATTCCGCGCTGGTGGCGGGGCTCGAGAACAAGACGCTGCGTCCGGTGATCGGGCAGGAAATTCCGCTGGCCGAAGCGGCGCGCGCGCACACCGCAATCATGGCGGGGGGTGCCTACGGCAAAATTGTCTTGATTCCCTAGGATACGTGCCACTGGTTTCCAATCGCGCGGCGCAGGCCGCGCGAGCTTGAGGAGACGTCAGATGTATCGCTCTGAAGTTAATCGTGCAGCACGACGCTCAACAAGGAAGTGTTGATTTGCAAGCCGCCGTTGTACTTGATGAAACCCAGCTTCCTGAATTTATTCATGAAAAAATTCACGCGTGAGCGCGTGGTGCCTACCATTTCCGCCAGCGTTTCCTGCGAAATCTTGGGCAGAACCCGCTGCGGTCTATCTTCGGTGCCGTAACGAGCCAGCAGCAGCAACGTGCGCGCGAGGCGCTTTTCGCTGGAGTTGAAAAGCTGATCGACCAGATCTTCCTCAATCCGGATGTTGCGTGAAAGCATGTAAGTGATAAAACGATCGGAAAATGCATGCTCGTAGTGGAGCACGCGAATCATTTCCTTCTTTTCAATTACCAGTGCGGTCGTGGGCGCAACCGCAATCGCCGTCGCGATTCGGATCGGCTGGCCCGCCAGGCATCCTTCGCCGAAAAAATCCCCCGGGCCTAAAATCGCCACTACTGCCTCTTTGCCGGCTTCGTTCACCACGGAGAGCCGGACGCCGCCTTTTTGGATGTACAGCACATCCCGGCAGATGTCGCCCTGCGAGAAGATCTTTTCCTTTTTCTCAAATACCGCCACGCTTCTTGCCACACCGGCCGAATCCAGAAAATCCTGCGCGTTGAAAGGCGCTTCGCCGTTAGCTTTGGCGCGAGTTTTTCCTTTGTTTACCATAGCCCCGATCCCGACCTGCAGGTTAATCCTAGCACCTCCCGTCGTCGGCACAAGGGATATCAGGAATGTGTGCGTAAGTGAACAGATATCGCCATTAGCCTTCTCTAAGATATTGCTGTCGGTGAAGGATACGGACCAGCCGAAACTGAGTCCTGGCCGCTTCACCGGAATAATACCGGAGATCGCAGGCTCCTCCCATTCCAGCCTCCGTCTACAGGCCATCGCTCAGTATAGAAATCGGGCACAGCAACTTGGGACGGGCCGGAGTGTCTGCCTGCAAAGGAAAGGGGGTCAAAAGTTTATGCCGTTACTTCAAGTATTGCTGGTTCTGGTGGTGGTGGGAGTTTTGTTGTGGCTCGTCAACAACTTTATTCCGATGGCGGGATCGATCAAGTCCATATTGAACGCCGTCGTGGTGATCGTCACGGTCTTGTGGCTACTGAACATTTTTGGACTATTTCACTCTCTGTCCCACATGCGCGTTGGCACCTAAACGATTCAGATAGCAGCACAGAAGAAGTAGATCGGCACGGCACAGCGGCGCAACTCGGCGACCGTATTGCCGTGCCAGGCGCAAAGAATGCTAGTGGCACCGGCAGAACCATGAAATTGCGCTCTCGCTGCAATTGGCTGAAAAAAAGGAGAACACAATGCTCGGTACGATCTTGATCATCTTTTTGATCCTAGCGCTCGTGGGCGCTTTCCCGCGCTGGGGCCACAGCCGCGACTGGGGCTATTTCCCGACGGGCGGTTTGGGTTTGGTGCTGCTGGTAGTGGTGATTCTCGTGATTCTGGGACGGATTTAGAGTTTTCGCCGTCGGGCGCGCGGCCGCAAAGGCCCGCCCGTAGGATCGCGCGCAACAGGGCGCTTGATGAGGTTCGCTGCGCGTAGCGGTCTTCGCTTTCTCAGACAGAGCGAGCCTGTCAGCCCGGAGGTAGGCGATGCATGATTCAAAGCAACGAGTCGTCAGGTTTCTGGAAAAAGAAATCAAGACGTACACGGCCTTATCTCTATTCCTGTCGAAGAAGGGCGTCAGAGAGCACCTGCGGGCGGGCGCGAACAAAGTTCTGAGCAACCCTTCGTTTTACAAAGAAAGAATGAAAGAAGCGAAGAAACTCGTGGGTGAGCTCAGGGCATCGGACGAGGACGCGGTTCCCGCAAATTCCGCATTCGGTGCCCGGGCCCGCTAATACGCCCGGGGCCGATCTCGCTCAAATGAAGGCGATTACCCCTGCAGTTCTCGCGGCGCGCGCCGCAAAGCGAACTTCAAACAAACCTTGGTTTATGTGCACAAGTGAACAGACCTGTTTGAGAGGTTTGCGTACGATAATCTTTCTCGTCAGCAGACCACATCGAGCACCAGTAGTTCTCATCCTTTCCCTGGAGAAAATGTAAATGAAAATCGTGAATACAGTTCTAGTTGTCGCTCTACTCGCACTACTCGGCTCCGTGTCGGCACCTGGCGCGCGGGCCGATGAATGGAACAAGAAAACCGTCATGACGTTCAATCAACCGGTGGAAATCCCAGGGCAAATCCTGCCTGCCGGAACATATACCTTCAAACTGCTGAATTCGCCATCCGATCGTCACATCGTGCAAATCTTCAATGCCGATGGCACGCAGTTGATTGCCACGGTGCTGACGATTAACGACTATCGCCTGCAGCCGACTGGCCGCACGGTTGTGAAGTTCACCGAACAGGCGGGCGACACGCCGGATGCGCTGAAGGCTTGGTTCTACCCGGGCGATAATTTCGGCCAAGAATTCGTCTATCCGAAGACTCGCGCGATTGAACTCGCTGTCGCATTGAAGGAACCGGTTCCGGCCGTCCCAGTGGACTCGACGGATCTGAGCACAGTTGCGATCGTCGCGGTCACTCCGGAGCAGACGGAAATCCCGGTAACGGAAGCGGTGCAGACCAGTGCGCCGGTTGCGGACGAACCAGCTCCAACTCCTGCGCCAGCCGTGGCGTCCGAAGAGTTGCCGAAGACTGCCAGCGCACTGCCGCTGATCGCGCTGCTGGGCATGGCATCACTCGGAGCTGCAATAGCTGTGAAGCGACTCTCGTAAGTTTCATAAGCGCAACAAACTCCGGTGCGCCGCGGGCCGATTGACAACCCATATCCCGCGGCGCAAGGAGCTTCTCCAGTGAATCTCATCATCCGAACGCAATTAATCAAACGAATCTGCGGCCGCTGTCTTTTCACCGCGGCACTGCTCCTTTGCGCACGCACAGGTTTTGCGCAATCCAAATCTCAGCCGGCGCCGCCTGCTTCGTCAGCGATTTCGGTGCAAACCGACCTGGTGGTCGTGCCCGTCAGCGTTACGGATTCGAAGGGCAGCGCGGTGCTGGGACTGACCGAGCAGAACTTCCGCGTGTACGAAGATGGGCGCTTGCAGAAGATTGCCATGTTCCAGCAGGGCGATACTCCCATCACCGTCGGCTTGATCGTAGACCACAGCCGCAGCATGGGCACGCAGCTGAACGAAGTAGCCGATGCGGTTTCTTCTTTCGCGCAATCCGGCAATCCTCGCGATGAAATGTTCGTCGTTGATTTCAACGATGACGTTTCCGTGGAGCTTCTGAACGGAAAGCCCTTCACCGACGACCCCAAGGAGCTCGCCAAAGCCGTCTTTTCCGTGCGCGCGCGCGGACGAACCGCGCTTTATGACGCGGTGGCGGAAGGGCTGCTCCATTTGCAGCTTGGCCATTACGAGAGGAAAGCGCTGATCATCATCAGCGACGGTGGAGACAATGCCAGCCAGCAAAAATTCGCGCAGGTTCTGGCACTGGCCCAAAAAAGCCAAGTGGTGATTTATTCCATCGGGCTGATCAGCGACGACGGAGAAGTGAACCCGGCTGTGCTGCACCATTTCTCCAAAGCTACGGGCGGCATCGCCTATTTTCCGGATCGCACAAATACCGTAACGAGCATTTCGACGCAGATCGCCCGGGACCTCCGCGAGCAATACACGCTGGGGTTCGCGCCGGAAAAGGCGAATAACTCTCACGCCTTTCGCAAGATCGAAGTGAAAGTCTCCGCTCCCGGCAAAGGCAAATTGCGCGCGCGTACCCGCACAGGCTATTCCGCCTCTGAAGACAAGCCTGCAGGCGCACAATCAGCCAAAGGCGCCCAGTGAACGCCCGCTCCTGCACCGCCAAACGGCCCCGGAACTGGAGGCAGGTATTCTTCCTTGGGGCGTACTACTTTTTTCTGACGGGCGCCATATTGGCGCTCGGCTACAGCACCTACGTCGTGGTGGATGCGCGAGCGTACCAAGCGATCGAGCAGTCGAGATTCTCCAGTGCTCGTCCAACTCCAGGCGTTCACGCCGTGGCGGATGGCGACGTGATTGGCGAACTGAGCATCCCCCGGCTCGGCTTGAAAACGATCGTCGCGCAGGGAGATTCAGCCAAGGTGTTGCGTCGTGCAGTGGGCCACCTTCGCGAGACGCCGTTGCCGGGCGAGCCAGGCAACGTGGCGCTGGCCGGACATCGTGACGGTTTTTTCCGGCCTCTGCGCAATATTCGAGCCGGGGACGCAATTTCGCTGAATACGCTCGACGGGGAATTCGTATATCGGGTGGAAACAACTGAGGTGGTACTGCCGAGCGAAGTTCAAGTCCTGCAGCCGTCGCGCGTGAACACGCTGACGCTCGTCACGTGCTATCCGTTCTATTACGTTGGCAGTGCACCAAAACGGTTCATCGTGCGCGCCCGCCAGATTGGGCGGCTTCCAGCAGAAATGCCCCCTGGTGGATCTCCGGTTCACTTCTGAGCGCCTAAGAAACAAAGCCGAATGTGTGCACAAGTGTACAGATACCCTTGGCGATGCAGATTAGCATTGTGATTCGTGTGAAGCGACGAAGCTGTTTGGCAGGTCCGTCCGCGCCGTGCACTCCCGCCGACTCTGCCTTGAGCTTGCACAAAGTAGAACGAATAAGGGGCCGACATGCTTTGGACAATCTTTGTGATCCTGGTCGTTTTATGGCTGTTGGGAATCGTCACCTCTTACACGATGGGCGGGTTCATCCACGTTCTGTTGGTCCTGGCCGTCATAGTTCTGCTAATTCGCGTGCTTCAAGGCCGCAGCGCGGTTTGAGCGAACACGGAGGGGAGCCCACATCATGAAGCCAATTTCTGTGGCCGGCATTTTGTTGTTGATTCTGGGTGTGCTGGCGCTTGCCTATCAAGGCATAAATTACACACATCGCGAAACAGTTCTGGACGTGGGGCCGATTCATGCCACCGCCGACACCCAGAAGCACATACCACTACCTCCCATCGTCGGCGGCCTCGCGGTTCTGAGCGGAGCGCTTCTGCTTTTTGCGGGCGCCAAGAAAAACTCGTAACGGAAGTTTTTTGGCTGGGGATGGCTGGAGCACGATTTTCATTCGACGGCTTCCCCGGCTCACGGCGTGGTTTCAGGCGCCATCACAAAGGTCCCGGAAAACGCAGGGTTCGGGGCCGCAACTCTGATCATGGAGGTCAGCAATGATACGTAAAACAATTCTCGTTGTATGTCTGGGGTTACTCGCAAGCACGACTGTTTTTGCCAACAACAAGGAACAGCGGCGCCTGGAAAATTCCGGCGTTGTAATGCAGGAAATCATGAATGTGCCGGACGATCTTCCTAAGGATGTGATGGAAAGAGCAAAATGCGTAATCGTGTTTCCGTCCGTGCTTAAGGCGGCGTTCGTGGTAGGCGCCAGCTACGGCCGTGGCGCGATGGTTTGCCGCACCGGCAAGGACTTTCACGGTCGTTGGGGCGCGCCAGCGATGTATGCGCTCGAAGGCGGCAGCGTTGGATTCCAAATCGGCGGCCAAGCCACGGATCTGGTGCTGCTGATTATGAATGACGCAGGCGCGCAATCAATTCTCAGCAGCAAGGTCAAGCTGGGCGGAGATGCCTCGATCGCCGCGGGCCCGGTAGGCCGCGACGCTTCCGCGGACACCGATGCCTTTATGCGTTCCGAGATTCTTAGCTATTCGCGCACGCGTGGTGTTTTCGTAGGAGTTTCACTGGAAGGATCCACGTTGCGCCCTGATGATGACGCTACGGCGGACGTCTATGGCCGCAAGCTCACCGCCCGGGAGATCGTGATTGATGGACTCGTCGGAGTTCCGCCTTCCGGTCGTCATTTGGTTCGAGTATTAGAGAGGAATTCACCATTCAACGAATCGAAGGAATCTGCGAACAACAAGTAGTCGTTGCAGATTTGCGCTACTAGTCGCATTCTGAAAGGATTGGGCCCGGTGAGAAGTCCGTCACCGGGTTCCCAATCTCTCCGGATCACTTGGACTTCCTCGCAAGTTCAGCAGATTTGGTTCGCCGCCGCGTTCGAATCGTCCCGTCTTCGCAGGATCCTCGCCGTCAGATAGCCCGCCGTCACACACCGGTACGCTCGAGTGTGTGCGTGCTGGAAGGATTCGCCGGCAAAAATTCTAGGCGTTCGCGGTTCGCGCTAGTTTGAGGTCCGGACGCATCAGCGATCCTGCCGACCGCGGGCGCGGCCGGGCTGACCGAGGGGTACCGATGATGTTGGTGACGTCCTTCGCGCCGTAGAAATTTTCCTTTTCGCAGGCCTTGCACCGCAAATTGAAGACTACCGGCTGGATCTCCGCCGCTGGTTCGGCAGCTTCCGCTTGATGCGCTGCCAACGCTTTTTCCGCTCGGCTCGGCAGGGAAATTGGCTCACCACAGGCGCGGCAATAGACTCCAGAGTATTGCTGCGTTACGATTGCTTGGTTCACGGGACACCTCAATTCGCAGTCAGTCTCTATCGGGTAGGAAGCGACAGTATACAATGCCCGGCAATGCGAAAGTAGCCCCAAGCTGTGAATTCTACGCAGCGGCTGTGGATTTTGCGGAGAATAGCGAGATTTATACCAATTCAAAAGTAACTCACTGCTTATCAGTTGCTTAGCGGCGTTTCGAAATGGCACAACGGGCTGCCTTCGGCGCCGATCGCGCGGGAATTCCACAGGGAGTTGAGTTAACCTGCCGACTACGCCCCCGCGCGGCGCAGTTGGCAGATTCATGACTGAGTCCCTGTCAACACGCGCTCTTCAGGACTAGAACTGCGCCTCGAAGCGACTGAATTCGGCTTCCTCTTTCCACTGCAGACGCGCCCGTTCGCTGCTCGCTAGAAAATTCCGGCAGGCTGCGGATTGCAGGTCGTTTTCTACCGGGCGCTGGCTCGAGCACGCCGAGACCATCGTGAAATTCTCGGCTGCAGTCCACAAACTTGCGCCTGGCAGGAACGCGTGCTCCAGACTGTCACGCACCATGCGCTTCAAAGTGGGGTAATCGAGGTGATATCCCTCGACCGCGCGCTTGAAATACCAGGTGAGCTCGGAGCGGACGATGCCTTCATCGTCCGTCGCGAGCGCCACCGGCACGCCTGCACGCAGGTAAACCGGCAACACATTTTCTGACCCGGTCATGCCGCGGACCACTTCGTGGCTGTACACGCAATCTTCCACCAGGATGTGGCGCTGGGCCATTTCCGCGAGCAGCCCCGGCACATCGGCTTCATAGAGCACGTCGAGGCCGTGGCCGATGCGCTCTGCATGGCCCAATTCGATGGATACGCGAATGTGCGACGCGAGCAGTTCTTGCGGATTCACTTCGCCGGGCGTGAGCTCACCGGCATGCAGCGAGATGTGCACGCTGGGATAAACTCCGTGCAGATAATCGAGCATCTGCATGTGGAGATGGAAATCGTGCAGGGCGCGATATTCGTCTTGCGATTGGACCAAATTGACGGCTACGACGCGGGGATCGGCGCTGGCCAATTCGAATCCCGCGACCATTTGGGCGAACACTTCTTCCTTGGGAAACGCGCGCAGCACCTGATTCTGAAAGCGCAGCGTGACGCCGCAACCGGGATCGGGCTTTGCTGTGCCGCAGCCTAGAATTTCGCTCATGCCATTCTCACCGACATCCAGATTCTTGCGGGCGCCGGCGACCACTTGCTGCATGCCTCCGGCGAGCAAGCGCGAGCGCATGGTGGCGAAATCATCGTTCCAGCCGAGCGTGCGGCCCAGCTTCGCCGCCTCGCCTTGATCGGGCGTCAGCATCGTCTCCAGGTAGATCTCGTGCTGCGCGCCGGCGCGTTGGACCACTTCGGCCAGCATTTCTCCCCAGTGTTTGTTGGTGACAGGATCAAATTTTCCAAAAGTGGCGAAAAAATGGTGGCGTACGTCGCGGTCGTCGGGGGCAGGCACGAAATTCCGGATGGACCAGGTATCGATCACGTGGTTGCGCAGCGGAAAGTCCGTGAGCGCCTGAGCGGCGGGGACCTTGCCTTGCGCGGGATCGCAGGGCGGCGGCGAGAGCGTCACCACTACGCGGTCCATACAGAGGCCGTCTTCCACCGCGTAATCAATATAACTTTCCGCGTAGACCGCGCCGGTGAGGTGATGGTGCAAATCTCCGCCCTTGGGCATGCGCGCCAGAAAATCCATCAGCGCGGCGGGATTGTTGCGCGCGGATTGCAGAAATTGCGCGGTGCGGTCTGTGGGAGATAGCGATTGGGCGCCTGCGACGAAACAGCAGGCGGCAAAGAACACCGGCGCGCCGATCTTAGACAAAAAAGTCATGCAGACCCCCAAACCAAGATGTGCAGTCGGGATTCTACAAGAGAATCGAGCGGAGGGTGATTAGCCATTGAGGTTCTGCGGAAGGCGAAGAGAGACCCCTGCCTGCGGCAGGCAGGCTTCTCCCGCTATCGCGAGACCACAGCACGACGAGCACGAGCGAGCGGATCAGTTCGGGGTCGCGCGGCGTGATGGAGCGGGCTTTTATGGGTTGCTCGGCTCCGTCTTCCAGAAGTCGATGCCGGCGGCTTGGGTGGGGACATCAAGAGTTGCCACGGTTTTAAGCGAATCGAGGTCAATCACCTCGACCGTGCCGGGGTCCGAGCCGATGCCTTCCACCGAAATGAACGCGTAGCGATTATCCGGCGTGACCACCGCGCCATGGACCACCTTGCGCCTGGTGGGCAGGTGCGCCAATTCTTTGCCCGACTTTGGATCGAAGATGGAAACGGACTGGCCGCGTTTGTTCGTGGCGATGAGCCGGCCGTCCTTCGTCATCGCCAAGTTGTACACGCCGTTGCCGGCGGGGAATCGTTTGACCATTTTCCAGGAGGCGGAGTCCACGACGACGATGTCGTTCGATTTGTTGCAGGCTACGTAAATTTCCGAGCCCTCGTTCGAGGGCTGCGCCCAGGTGGGCACGCAGGTGAGGTCGCCCATTTTCATCTGCGACTGCGGCGCGCCTTGCATGCCCATTTCTTTTCCCGCGGAAAGCATGAAATAACGCGAAACAGCGAATTTCTGCGTGTCAATTTCCGCGAGCATGTCGTCCATCATGCAGGCGGAGTAATGCTTGGTTCCGTCGGGGCTGAGCCGCGAACCGTGCGGCATGGTGCAGGTGGTAATGCGTTTTACTTCGAGCATCGCGCCGGTAGCCACCACGGAAATCGAAGAGGGCACCATGTCGCCGTGGAAATTCGCGTTGGCTACGTAGAGAAACTCGCCATCTTTGGAAATATCCGCGGTCGCGGGGAACAGGCCGAGCGGCGTGTACTTCACCACTTCTTCGGTGCCGGCCCGGAGTTTCCACGCCGAGCCGTCGGGGCGCCCATGGCCCACAGCGACGTATACAAACTGCTTGTCGGGCGATATGGCGATTCCATGCGGACCGTTGATATCCACCGGCAGCAGGCCGATGTGGGTTTCATGCTCTTCGCGGAAACCGTGAGGGCCGAAACGCAGCAACACAACCTTGTCCGCCGATTCGCACACTACATAGACCAGATAATCCTGCGCGGGGCCCGCGGTCGACGGCGCGGATGACTGAGACTGTGGTGACGACTGGGCCATCGCCGGCGGCGTGAAAATTGCCAAAACCAATCCGGCAAGAATCAGCAGGCGAGCAATCGGCGCGACGGGTGGCTTGGGCCGATTGTGAGATGCGAACAAGCCTCGAGTGCCAACCGTGGTCGCAGGGAACGCGCGCCTGGAGCGATGCATCAATTCGATCACTTTGTCCCTTGCGAAGCCGTCTGGGAGAAATGGATTACTTGCACGCAGGCAAGTCTACATCTGAAGGTTTCCATTGTTAGAGAAAAAATCGCCGAAAGCAATCGAGGCAGGACTAGCGGAAGTTTCCAGTGTATTTGCCCGGAATCGAGTGGACTGAATCAAGCGCTACAGGTGACGAGCGCCAAAACCGTGGGGCGGATTGCAGAAATTCCAGACCCGCCAGCACCTGGCCTCTTTCGCTGCGAATCAGCCGCGCCACGCGGCAAGTCAGGTCTTCCTCTGTCTGCAGGTTCGTCAGAATTAATCTTTGCGAGCGCATCACGGCGGCGGAAATCGGCACCAAGCCGCCACAGGCGCTCACATTGATGGTTTCGGTATTTTCAGAAAATGGGACGCCGTCCAGCTTGCCGTAGACCTGCACGGGCAGGTAAATCGGCAAACGCTGTGCGCGGCGTTGATCGTCCAGGAACCCGATCATTTTCGTTCCCGCCTTTCGAAGAAATCGGCGGACGTGCGTCCCCAGATTCCAGGAGAAAAACTTCGCCAAACCCACACGACCCCCAGGGAAGATATGCGCCCTTCCCAACCAGCCCGCAAGGAATTTCGAGCTTGCACGGTTACCCACAGGTCACATCCACAAACGAACGAAAATCACAGCTCAAAATAAGACGGCCACGAGCGGCGCCGCGCTTGGCGCGCTTCGCAAACGATGATAGATTCGCGCCTCCTGCTCCCTGGAACCCTGCGAATACCGCAGGCGCCGCTTCTTGTCAGACGATAATCCATCTCGCAAGGCAAAGACACTCGCAACGCAGCCGGAGCCCGGCCCGCGGCCAACTCTCGCAGCTCGCTTGGGATTGTTTGACGCGACGATGTTGGTGATGGGTGGCATCGTGGGATCCGGCATCTTCATCAATCCCTACGTCGTCGCTGGATTGGTGCACACGCCGGCGTTAATTCTGGGCGCGTGGCTGGCGGGCGGAGCGATTGCCCTGGCCGGGGCGTTCATTTACGCCGAGCTGGCCGATCGCATGCCCAAAGTCGGCGGCCAGTACGCGTACATCCGTGACGCGTACCATCCGCTGGCAGGATTCCTGTACGGCTGGATCAGTTTGCTGACGATTCACGCCGGCGGCAGCGCCGCGGTGGCCGTAACCTTCGCGAAATATTTCCACGTATTTTCGCACGACGCAATTTCGGAAAAATGGATCGCGGTCGCGGTGGTGCTGCTGTTCACCGTGGTGAATTGCCTGGGCGTGCGCGCCGGAGGCGGCGTGCAGAGTGTTTTTATGCTGCTGCGCATCGCGGCGATTGCGATGATCGTCGCCTGCGGCGTGCGGCTAATTTTCTGGCCGCCACCGGGCGCAGCGCACACCGCATGGTTTCCGCTGCTCGATCGCCCGCTCTCATTTGATCTGCTGACCGTTTTCGGCGCAACGATGATTCCGGTGCTCTTCGCGTACGGCGGTTTTCAGACTTCGAACTACGTCGCCGCTGAAATCCGCGACCCGCGCAAGAACCTGCCCAAGGCGCTGCTGCTCGGCGTGATTGGCGTGATCGTGCTGTACCTCGCCGCTAATTTTATCTACGTCCAGGCGCTCTCGCCGGCCGGGCTCGCTGCCACTTCCACTCCCGCGTCAACGGTGATGAGCCGGGCGCTCGGCACCGTGGGAGGCGCACTGATCGCAATCGCCATTGCGATTTCCACGTTAGGATTTCTGAGCCAGGCGATGCTCAGTTATCCGCGCGTGGCTTTTGCGATGGCCGAAGATGGCGTTCTGCCGGGCATGTTTGCCCGGCTCGGAACGCGCAGTCGCGCGCCGGTTGCGGCAATCGCTCTGCTGGGCGCTTTGATCAGCGCCACAGTGCTACTGGGCTCTTACGAGCAAATTCTCAGTTACGTAGTGGTGATGGATTGGCTTTTTTTCGGATTGTCCGCCAGCTGCCTGTTTGTCTTTCGCGCGCGTGACGTTCGAAGCGGCGCCGCGGCGCAGGAATCCGGATACCGCGTCCCCGGGCATCCCTGGACGACCGGCGGTTTTGTCGCCGTCGCGTGGTTAGTCGTTCTCAACACGATCTACAAATATCCTCGCAATGCAGGCGTGGCTCTGTGTATCCTCTTCGCCGGGGTCCCCGTCTATTTCCTGGTGAGCGGCCGCGCACGGCGTCCGCGCAGTTCCAAATAAAAAAAGCACGAGTCCGTCCAATGAGTCCACAAAGACGAGAAATTCGCTCCGCCTATATCGAATGGGCGAAGCTGCGTTCGAAGGCCCGTTACAATCTGGCGATCAGCGACGTCATGCATGTTCGGCTGGCGGATCTGCACATGAACATCGCCGACCTGGAAATTTCCGGCCCGGGCGGCTACGGCTACCAACCGCTGCTGCAAAAGCTCTCCGCGAAGTCCGGCGTACCGGTGGAATGCATCGTCCACGCGCAGGGCTGTTCGATGGCGAACCATCTGGCCGTTGCCGCGCTCGTCGAACCGGGCGATGAGGTTCTGATCGAAGAGCCTGCTTACGGCCAGATTGTTTCCACCGTGGAATACCTAGGCGCGAAGATCCGGCGCTTCCCGCGCAAATTCGAATCGGGGTTTCAGCTGGATCCGCGCGAAGTGGAACGCAATATTTCCGCGCGCACGCGCCTGATCATCATCACAAACCTGCACAATCCCAGCGGCGCGCGCACGCAGGACGCGAAGTTGCGCATCGTGGGCGAAATCGCGCGCAGCATGGGCGCGCATGTGCTGGTGGATGAGGTGTACCTGGAAGCCTGCTTCGATTCGCCGTGGCAGACGGCATTTCTCCTCGGTCCAAATTTTGTCACCACCAGCAGCTTGACCAAGGCCTATGGCTTATCCGGATTACGCTGCGGCTGGATTTTTGCGGCGAAACCGCTTGCGGAGCGCATGTGGAGGCTGAACGATTTGTTCGGCATTGTCGCACCGCATCCCATCGAGCTGCTCAGCGTGCTCGCGCTCGAGCATCTGCCAGAGCTCGCCGCGCGCGCGAACAAATTGCTCACAACAAACCGCGCTTTGCTGAAAGATTTTTTCAAAAGCCGCAGGGACTTGCTGGCGATCTGGCCCGAAGCCGGGGCGATCGCGTTTCCGCAGCTTACCAGCGGTCACGCCGATGCATTCTGTCAACTGTTGCGCGACAAATACGACACCGCCGTTGTGCCCGGCCGATTTTTCGAAGCGCCAGAACACTTTCGCATCGGCTTCGGAGGACCAACGGAGGACGTGCGTGAAGGCCTGGCGCGCATGGGCGCGGCGCTGGACGAGCTGGCAGCGAACGGCTAGTGTTGGTTCGGGCTGCTTTTCGCTGCGGCTTTCTTGCGCGGAAGAATGATGTCCACCAACGCTCGCGCCGCGGCTGTGAGCGGACGATCCTGCCGGTAAACTAAATAGAGCTTCCGCTCCAGGTGCATCTGCTTGATTCGCAATTCACGCAAGTCTCCGCGCGCTAGTTCGCCTTCGACGCACATGCGCGGCACAATGGCCACGCCCTTCTTCATCTCCACGAAGCGCTTGATGCTTTCGATGGTCGGCAGCTCCACTTCCATCCGCAGCGGTACTTTATGTTTTGCGAACAATTGCACCACACGATGGCGATACGGTGATTCCACAATATGCGCCACAAAGGTTTCCTCGCCCAGCGCGGTGATGTCCACCTCCTTGCGCTTCGCCAGGTGATGGCCGGGCCAGACGACGAGCACCAACGCATCGCGGTAGAATTCCGCCGTGGTTAGCTCGCGTTCTTCGGGCAAATACGAAATTACGCCGATGTCAAGCTGATGATTCAGCAGTTCGCGCGGGACTTCGCGCGAGAACACGCGATGCACGCGAATGTGAATCCCGGGATAAAGCCGCCGGTAACGTTCCAGCGCAGGCAGCAGTGCGTGGATGGAGCTTTCATTCACGCCCAGCGACAACTGTCCGCGCTCCAGGCCGCGGAGTTCCTGCAAACCCTTGCGAATCTCCTCGCGCATATTCAACATACGCTCGGCATATTCCAGCAGCAACGTGCCCGCGTCGGTGAGCGTGCGAGCCCCCGAGCCGCGCACGAAGAGCGGCTGGCCCACCCAGTCTTCGAGCTTGCGCATGGCGATGCTGATCGCGGGCTGGGTGCGAAACAGCTTTACCGCCGCGCGCGAGTAGCTGCGCTCGCTCGCCACCATCTGAAACATCTGCAACGCCGCCAAATCCATGCCACGTACCCCCTGGGCCCAACATCTTGTATAAAAGAGATTTATCGTACATGCAAGAATTATAAATTGGACTCCCCGCCCCGCACACGAAACACTGGTATGGTCCAAAGGAGTCTGCATGGAACACGTTCACATTTTTGACACCACGCTGCGCGACGGAGAGCAATCTCCGGGCTTTTCCATGAACACGGAGGAGAAGCTGCAGCTGGCGCGTCAATTGGAAGAGTTGGGCGTGGATGTGATCGAAGCAGGCTTCCCCATTTCGTCCCCAGGTGACCTGGCGGCAGTGCGCGCCGTAGCCGCGGAGATCAAGGATTGCCGCGTGGCAGCTCTGGCGCGCGCGCGGCAGGAAGATGTGGATGCGGCGCTGCGCGGCATCGAACCCGCTGCAAAACCGCGCTTGCACATTTTTCTGGCTACCTCGGACCTGCACCTGAAGCACAAGCTGCGCATCTCGCGCAGCGAAGCGTTGGCTCAGATTACCAAAGCGGTCGCCTACGGCTGCAGCCACTGCGATGATGTGGAATTTTCCGCCGAAGATGCGAGCCGCACTGATCTGGATTTTCTTTTCGAGGCGATCGAAGCCGCGGCTGCGGCCGGCGCCAACGTCATCAATCTTCCGGACACCGTCGGTTACACGACCCCCGATGAATATGGCGACATGTTCCGCGCCGCGCGCAAACGGCTCGCGGCATATCCTAAAATCATTTTCAGCGCGCATTGCCATGACGACCTGGGCCTCGCCGTAGCGAATTCACTCGCGGCAATCGCCGCGGGCGCGCGTCAGGTGGAATGCACCATCAATGGCATCGGCGAACGAGCCGGAAACGCTTCGCTCGAAGAGATTGCCGTGGCTTTGCAGGTGCGCAAGAGCCACTACGCGGTACGCACCAATATTTCGCTCGAGAAAATTTACGCCACCAGCCGCATGCTCTCCGCCATCACCAGCATTAACGTGCCGCCGAATAAGGCGGTAGTCGGAGCCAACGCCTTCGCGCACGAGGCCGGCATTCATCAGGACGGCATTCTGAAGAATCCGCTCACCTACGAAATTATCCTTCCGGAAAAGGTGGGAGTGCCGGCGCGACGGCTGGTGCTGGGCAAGCATTCCGGACGCAACGCATTGCGCGCGCGCTTGGAAGAGCTGGGCTATACGACTACTGACGCGGAACTCGCCGAGTGCTACGGCTTTGCGACGGCGCGCGCTGACGCTGCGAAGCAAGTAACCGATCGCGATCTGCTTTCGATCATTCACAAGGTGCGTCGCGCGCGCACCCAGGCGCCCACACGACAAACGGCGGCTGCCGGAGTCACGCGCTGAAGTGAACAATTTTCATCGCTACGGGAGATTACAGTCATGTCTGGAGTAAGGAAGACCATCGCCGTATTGCCGGGCGACGGGATCGGGCCCGAAGTAACACACGCCGCGGTACAAATTCTGGAAGACTGCGCCAAATCCTTCGAACATAAGTTTGAGTTTCGCGAACTGGCTTTTGGCGGAGCCGCAATCGAGAAATTCGGCTCGCCGCTGCCTGCTGAGACGCTGGCCGGCTGCCGTGCGGCCGACGCGATTCTGCTCGGCGCGATCGGCGGACCGAAGTGGGATGGTCTGGCGCTCGATAAGCGCCCGGAAGCTGGCCTGCTGGGCCTGCGCAAGGCGCTGGGCCTGTATATTAATATGCGGCCCATCCGGCTGCGCCCCGCGCTGAGCGGCATTTCACCGCTGCGGCGCGAGCGCATCAACGATTGCGATATTGAAATTGTTCGCGAGCTGGCGGGCGACATTTATTTTGGCGAGCATCAGCTGACTGGAGAGGGGAGCGAAGCACGCGCCCGGGACGTGGCCGAATATTCTGCCGCCGAAATCGAGCGCGTCGCGCGCTACGCCTTCGAACGGGCCGCGGCGCGCAACCGACGCGTGGCTAGCGTCGACAAGGCCAACGTGCTGGCAACTTCAGCGCTGTGGCGGCAGACCGTGACGCGCATCGCGCGCGATTATCCCGAAGTTACGCTCGAACATCTTTACGTTGATAATGCCGCGATGCAGCTGCTGCTGCGGCCGGCGCAGTTCGACGTGATCCTGACGGCAAATCTCTTTGGCGACATTCTCAGCGATGAAGCGGCGGCGCTCGCCGGCTCGATCGGGTTGATTCCCTCGCTCAGCCGCGGTCGCGACGGCCAGCCCGCGCTGTACGAACCGATTCACGGCTCTGCGCCATCGCTCGCAGGCAAAGATGTAGCCTGCCCGCTGGGGGCGATTTTTTCCGCGGTTCTGTTGCTGCGCGAATCGTTCGGTCTGGAGATTGAAGCGCAGTGGATTGAAGCCGCCGTGGATCGCGTGCTGGATCACGGGTTTCGCACCATTGATATTGCGGAAACGGGCGGGCGTGTGCTGCGCAGCTCTGAATTCACCGAGCACATTCGCGCGGAACTGCACGACGCGCTGGTCCACTCCGAGCGGTACGGCTGGGGAGTGTAACGGTTCGCTTACGTTCTGCGCAGCACCAAGCAGCTGGCGATCATGTCGTGCAGCGCTTGCTTCTTCTCCGTGAATCCCGCCATTGCGTAGCCAATCCCCAGGGGAATCAGCCCGGTGATGATCTTTGCAAAATACCTGCCGCTGGCGAGCCCGAAACCGATGGGCCGTCCTTGCAAGTCTGTAACGATCAAACCCAGCGCCATTTTGCCGAGGGTCCCCTGATGCCGGGAACTTTCCATCCCGGCGTTGTAAATCCATGCGAGCAGGAGCGACGCAAGGCTCACGAAGATGATCGCGGAGATGAACGCCGCGGGTATCTGGGGATCTTCTCCGTTCATGCCTTCAAACATCGTGCGGAGAGACCCGACGCCGACGATCGCTACTCCGATCAACACTAAAATTCCGATCCCAATGCCGATCAGCAGATCGTCAATCAAATGCGCCACAACGCGCAGCCAAAATCCAGCGTAAGGTGACGGCGGTATCGGCGCGAGCGCCGGGGCGGCAGAGGGCACGACTACGCCCGGAGCTGGCCGCAGGGGCGCAGCCCCAATCGGCGCCGCGGCGATGGCGGTGGGCTGGCCACACGCGCTGCAAAATGCCGCGCCGTCGGTGACGTTGGCCCCACATTTTGAGCAGAACATTGCGCTCCCTAAATTAATTACGCGCCCGCGCCCGCGAAAGTTCCTATAATTTGCGGATTACCAGCGTGCCGGCAAGAATATCGTGCAGCGCTTGTTTCTTTTCGGTGAATCCCGCCATGATGTAGCCGATCAACAGAATTATCCAGGAAATGAATTTCGCGAAGAAGCGGCCAGTGGCGCGGCCGAAACCGATGCGATTCCCATCCAGATCGGTGACTTCCAGACCCAGCGCCTTTTTGCCCAGCGTGGCCTGCCACGCGGAACTTTCCAACAGTGAGTAGTAGAGCCAGTGAAGAACTATCCGAAGCAACGCGAGCCGAAGCATGGCGTGGATCATCGGGAATAGCGCTTGCAGATCCTGCGGGCGCCCCATCATCATTCCGCGCATGCCCATGGAGGCGGCAAACGGAAGAAACAAGATCATCGCGACGAAATAGAGCAGAAGCTGGTCAATGATGAAGGCCACGAAGCGCAGCCAAAATCCGGCGTACGCAACTGCCGGGCGCGCTGCTGGAGCCTGCCATCCGGCTTGCGCGGGCGGCGCGTAAACCGTACCTCCCGGCTCCGGGGGAGGCACTGCAGCGGCTTGCCCCACTGAGAATCCCACCATTGGCTGCCCGCACGCGCTACAGAACGCGGTACCATCCGCAACATTGGCTCCGCACTTTGAACAGTACATGGCGCCTCCGCGCAGCCGCGCCGGGGCCGCGCAACTGGGAATATTGTTGCGCATCGTAGCGAAGCCGCAAGCGGCGGGTCAATGCAAATCGTGCCGCGTCGCGCGGCGAAGTTCCACACACGCAACGTGTTGCTCGCAAGCCGCCGCCTCGCTTAAACTCTTCACGATGATTTTTCGCTGAGGAGAACCAATGCGATTCCAGCTTACGAACACGGGAAGGATTTTTTGCGGAGCGCTCGCAGCCGCCGCCTTATTTGCGAGCGGTTATGTGGCCGGACAGAACCGATTCGGCCAGCCGAAAACGATTCTGCACGTGGTGGAGCTGAAATGGAGTCCGGCAGCTACTGACGCTCAGAAGCAACAGGCGATTGATGGCATCAAGGACATGGCCGCCAAGATCCCCGGCATCAAGAATATCTGGATCAAGGGCGAGCGCATGCAGCCGCGCGATTTCAACGCCGCTTATGCCATCGAATTTCGCGATCGCGCCGCCGCCGACGCCTACGCCGAAAGCCCCGTGCACGCTGCGTGGGAAGCGCAGTACGTTCCGCTGCGCGCCGCCAGCGTATCGATTCAAGTCACAAATCCCTAGCGGGTCGCTGCGCAAACACGAGCGTCAAACCTTTAACGAATCGTCATGCTAGTCGCCCTCCGCGAAAACGCCCGAGCGCGCCAGCAGGCCGCAAAAATCGCTATCCCCACCAGCACAGCAGTGCTAGGCTGCGCCTACCGGGGTGCGCGAAAGAGCGCTCGGAGCATTTCCTTCTCAGTATTTTCCCAGTGCCAAAAAATCTGGCGGCAGGAGGCGATCACGGCCATGAAGAAACTGGTACTTGCAATCGTAGCGGCTTACATCGTGCTGATGCTCACGAACTATCTGGTGCACGAGGTTTGGCTGATGAGCGACTACGCGGCGATTCCCGCGAGCCATCGTTCCCCAGCCGGAATCATGCACCGCTTCTGGGCTATGGCCGTTGGCCAGTTCATTTTTGCGGCGTTTTTCGCTTACATCTATACACGCGGCGCCGAGAAAAAGCCTTGGATTGCGCAGGGCATTCGCTACGGCATCCTCATGGCCTTTTTGGTTGTGATTCCAACGGCGCTGAGTGAATACGTGGTGTATATCGTGCCGTACACGCTAGCGATCAAGTGGATGATGGCCGGTGCAATCCAGATGCTCATCCTGGGATTGGTCGTCGCGGGCATCTGCAGCGAATCGGCAGCTTGAAATCGCCTCAGGACACGCAGCAATTATTTTCGCCCATCAGGTTGCGGCGGACGGTGAAAGTCGGCAATGCCCATCGCTTTGCGCATTTGACGATCCATGGCGCGATCGGAAAGCCAGCGACGGGCCAGGATGCCGATTTTCGCTTCCCGCGTCACGGGATAGCGCGCTCGCGGCGGACCGTCTTCAATCGCGCGCAAGATCACGCGCGCACAATCTTCCGGGGTGTAGCGCGATGACTCGGTGGTCTTGCCCCATGCCTTGAGGAAGCCTTGATACACAGCCCTGTAGGGGCTCTGTTCCGCCCCTTTGGCATAGGCTGAAGATAACTCGCTCGCGTTGCGATTCATGCTGGTGGGAATGTAGCCCGGCTCGATCAGGACCACTTGAATACCAAAGGGATAAACTTCCAGGCGCATTGCGTCGCTCACAGCTTCCACGGCGTGCTTGCTTGAGCTGTAGGGTCCGAATAGCGGCGAGACCAGCTTGCCCGCGATCGAACTCATATTAATGATGCGCCCGCTGAGCTTTCGCCGCATTCCCGGCAACACTCGTTGCGACATGCGCACCAGGCCAAAATAATTCGTCTCAAATTGCCGTCGCAAATCCGCCAGCGTGATTTCCTCCATCACCGCCGCGATCGCGATGCCGGCGTTATTCACCAGCACATCCACGGTTCCGGCGCTGCTCTCGATTTCCGCCACGGCGCGTTCCACCGAGGTGTCGTCGCAAACATCTAGTTCCAGGGCCGTGAGCGACAGCTTCCGCGCGCGCGCGGATTGTTGCAGCGCTGCGATGCGCTCTGCGTTGCGCCCGCCGGCAAAAACGCGAAAGCCTCGCTCGGCGAGCATCACGGCCGCAGCGCGGCCCAGCCCGTCGGTCCCGCCCGTGATTAGTGCGATTCGGCCATCACCCGATTGCGTGTTCGGCGTCACTGTGCGCCTCCGTGCTGGCTGAGAACATATCGCAGAAAGCCGCCTCTGGCGAGAAGGTCTACAGCGGTGACGGTATTGACCCTGCGATGGTGTGAGCGAAAATTAGCGCAGGAGGGTAGCTCATGATCAAGAAAGTAAAAGGCGGATACAAAGTGGTCTCTGAGAAGAAGGGCAAGAACCTGGGCGGCCCGTACAAGACGCGCGAAGCAGCCGAGAAGCGCCTGCGCCAAGTGGAATTCTTCAAGCACAACAAAGGCTAGCAGCGACCAAACCCAGCCTCAGTTTCCTGCGCGCTCGGATATCCACAGAAGCAGGTGAAATCCACAGAAGTATGCCAAAAAAATAAATCATAAATACTTGACGAAATTTCTGAATTTGCTATACTCCCCTGATGCGAACACACACCTGCGAAGGTGTGCGCTTGGCTGATACACCGGTTTCCGCCTTCTAACCAAGAGGTGAGTTTGGATACAAACACCGGGTAGAACGAATTCGAGCATCGAGCACGTCCGCCCTAGAGGCCAGCCGTATGGCCCGCAGGATCGGCGGATCCGCCCGGCGCTCGACGCCGGGTTTTTTATTGCAAAAAACAGTTCTCGCGGCCGCGGCTCCAAACCGCTGACGCGCTCCCCCGGGAGGGGAGACAATCCAGTCGGAAGTTGTTGACGGGATTGAAGTTCTTTGACAACTGAAGGAAGCTGGCACTACGTTATGCGAGTTTCAAGTCTCGCATGGCGTAGTAAACCGCAAATATTTGCTCGAGAGTAGCGCAATGTGGAAAGGCGAATTTACTCCACGCGCGGTGTCGGACTTCTGCATGAGTGATCATCCAGAGGCCGGCGATGGCGACGTGTTGGGTAAGTTTTATGGTTAAGCTACTAAGGGCGTACGGTGGATGCCTTGGCGCCAACAGACGAAGAAGGACGTGGCAAGCTGCGATAAGCCTCGGGGAGCCGCAAGCAGGCTTTGGACTGAATACATAGGTCGGTGCGAGTCAACCCAGGGAAGTGAACCATCTCAGTACCTGGAGGAAAATAAATCAACGAGATTCCGAAAGTAGCGGCGAGCGAAATCGGAACAGCCCAAACCGGGGTATTTATATCCCGGGGTTGTAGGATCCCATAAGTAGAGTTACCAATCCGGAGGCTAGGTGAACTTGCTGGAAAGCAGGGTCAAAGAGGGTGAAAACCCCGTAGCCGAAAGCTTACCGGACTCGAAGGGATATCCTGAGTACCACGGGGCACGAGAAACCCAGTGGGAATCCGGGGAGACCACTCTCCAAGGCTAAATACTCGTTGGCGACCGATAGTGAACTAGTACCGTGAGGGAAAGGCGAAAAGAACCCCTGCTAGGGGAGTGAAATAGAACCTGAAACCGTATGCTTACAAGCAGTCAGAGGGCTATGCCGTGTCTTCGGATGCGGAAATGCCTGATGGCGTGCCTCTTGCTTAATGAGCCGGCTAGTTATTCTCACACGCAAGGTTAAGCGAAAGCGAGCCGTAGCGAAAGCGAGTCCGAATAGGGCGTTCAGTGTGTGGGAATAGACGCGAAGCGGGATGATCTACCCTTGGCCAGGTTGAAGGTCGCTTAACCGCGACTGGAGGACCGAACCGGTGTGAGTTGAAAATCGCTCGGATGAGCTGAGGGTAGGGGTGAAAGGCTAATCAAATTCCGTGATAGCTCGTTCTCCCCGAAATGCCTTTAGGGGCAGCCTCGTATGATTTGCCACGGTGGTAGAGCACTGAATGGACTAGGGTCCCATCCAGGATACCGAATCCAATCAAACTCCGAATGCCGTGTACAACAGTACGGGAGTGAGACTACGGGGGATAAGCTCCGTGGTCGAGAGGGAAAGAACCCAGAACGCCAGCTAAGGTCCCCAACTGTAGACTAAGTGGGAAAGGACGTGTGAGCGCACAGACAGCCAGGAGGTTGGCTTAGAAGCAGCCATCCTTTAAAGAAAGCGTAACAGCTCACTGGTCAAGT
>JBEKHD010000017.1:0-82709 GCA_050012455.1 Candidatus Acidiferrales bacterium
TTCGACTCCCACACGCTTCCGCCATATTTTTTGACTTTTCGGGTGTTACGAGAACGCGTCGTTCTCAGTTGGCGCCGTCAGATCGCGAGAAGCCGAGCGAAGAAGGAACGGTATCGTTGCAACGCGAGACGCAGATCCTCGGTTGAAACATTCTCGCTGCGGTCCCACTGTTGTTCCAGTTTTTGGCGCTCAGCGGCGAAGATCTCCGCGAGCCGTTTGATTGCGGCTGAAACGAGCGCGTCTGCGTCTTGCACGGACTTACGTGGTTCGTCAACAAATCCCACCTGAATGCCATCCCAATGGGCACGCAGCTCGTTCGCTTCGCTCGCTACAAACAGAGCGACCCTCTCTTGTTCGCGTGCGCGCGCGGCGGCTGCTGTACCCGAGGTGCTCGCAGGGTTCGCCGGGGCGACGCTTGCGGGGGGCGGGACGATCAAAGGTTGCGTCACGGAATTAGGTCCGAGCGCTCGTTCGGTAATCGTTTCTGTTTCGCTGGAGTTCGGGTCTACGATTTTCGCCGGTTCGGATACGAGTCCGGGATGCTTGCCGAGATATTCGGTCATGAAGAACCTCCTTTATTTCAGGCTTTGGGAAATCTAATAAGTATTTGATTCGCTGTATTGCGCGGATCGGTTTAAGCGCGACCCGCGACACGCGCGCGCAGCGGGACCTGCTCTTCTCCCATTAATTCGTCGAACAAGGCACGGTAATGAAGCATGGCCTTGCGGAGCTCTTCGGTGGTGGCTTGGCGTTGGGAGTGGAGCACCGCGATATCGTGTCCGGCGCGGTAATGCTCGACCACCGTCGCGTGGTCAACAGAAATGTCCGTGGCGCGGTTTTCAAAATCGCTAGGCGGATAGCCGGAAGCGAGCATGACGCTAGCTAAAAGTTGGTCCGCTTCCGAGAGTGCGCGGCCGGGATCATCTACGAATGTCGCCTGAATCTGGCGCCATGATTGTTGAAACCGGTCGCGATCAACCGGGGTTAGCGTCTTGAGCGAATATCTGCGCACTCGTTTTTCGACGCTTTCGAGTTGGGCCTCGGCCTTGAAGCGATTGCCTTTTTCGGCGACGACGCGATCGTACTCCGGGCCAAATTGGGCGCGCAGTTTTGCGCTGCGGCGTCGCAAAACGATCAGGACGGCCGCAACAATCACGACCGCGATTATCGCGACTAAAAGAACTGCCATTTGAGTCTGTGTCATTGGGGCACCTCACGCGACTGTAGCTTCGGTACGCATTGCGCCGTTGGGCGAAGCGCAGTATGTAAGCTAAGAGAGCTTGCAACCTAGGGCCATCCATTACACTCTGTAGTCGCTCCAAGAATTGGCTGTACCCGCCAGGCTGGATAACGGCGGCCGACGACCGAGAGCGAGCACGGATTTCCGTGAGGGCCTATGCCAGAGTTGAAGAGATTCGGGGTCACGGCCGTTTGTTTGGTCGCTGCCGGGATCGTTATCGGCCAAGTTTACGCCGCGCAGTCGAAGCCTTCGTTTCGTTTGGAACCTCTTTCGCCGAAATTTTCAAAGCTGATTGCGCCGGGCACGAAGCTCGAGACGATCGCGACGGGGTTTGGCTTCACGGAGGGGCCGGTGTGGGATCCGGGCGGTTTTTTGTGGGTCAGCGATGAGACCGTCAACAAGATCTACAAAGTGCAGCTGGACGGTTCGAGGAAAAGCTGGATCGATCTGGGCGATCCCGATGGCAACACACTCGAACGTAACGGCAACTTAATTGATTGTGCCAGCGTGCTGCGAGCCGTGATCTCTGTCTCGCGTGGGAGCGGACAATACACCGTGCTCGTCGATCGTTACCAGGGCAAGCGCTTCAATAGTCCCAATGACATCGTCGTCGGTCCGGACGGCGCATTTTATTTTACCGACCCCACACTCGATCTGCCGCCAGGGCAGACGCAGGAGATTCCCTTTCAAGGCGTGTATCGCTACGGCCAAGACGGCACAGACATGACGCTGCTGACCCGCGAACTGACGCAGCCGAACGGCCTGGCTTTCTCGCCTGATGGCAAACATTTCTACGTGGACGACAGCGAACAGCGAAATATTCGTGTGTATGACTTCCACATGGACGGAACGATTTCGAATGGAAGGGTTTTCGGAGAAGAGCCGGGGGGTAAAGACGACGGCGTGCCTGATGGCATGAAGGTTGATGCGCGAGGCAATCTTTTTGTTACGGGACCGCGTGGCATATGGGTGTGGGACAAAGCGGGCCGGCATCTGGGAAACATCGTCATGCCGGAGCAGCCGGCCAATCTTAACTGGGGAGATCGCGACTATGGCACGCTGTACATCACCGCCACGACATCGGTGTATCGGCTGCGCACCAAGACGCACGGCTTCGTGCCATATCTTCCGTATGCCAGCGTTGACGCGAGGAAGCCGTAGAGGCGCTTCGCGCGCAGCCTGCCGGCGGCGGCACTAGAAAAGCTCACTTACCTCGGAACAAGGCGATCACATCGAGCAGCACGAGGATGGCGACGACGACTTCCAGCGCGAACATGCGGCGTTCGTTGAACTGATCCACCATAAACTCGTAAAGCTCTCCCGCGGTTTTCAACTTCTCACCGACCAGAGTCTTATAATCGGTGACACCAATTTTCGCCGCGCCAATGTTGTAGACTCGGGCGTAATACGTGTCGCTGATGAATTTCACCGCGTATTCAGTTCTCTCCGCCAAGTCCATGATGTCCAGGCGGATTCGATTTAAGCGGCCTGCGCGACGGGACAATCGCCAGCGGGACCAAAAGCTCTCGTGGCCTTCGAGAGAACTGTAGACTTGCGAGAGCAGGTTGGTCAGCAGATCGTCGTAGTAACGGAATTCAAGCAACTGGGTGTTCGCGTACTCGAGAATTTCTATGACGGCCGGCGTGGCCTCGGGTCGATCGTAGACAAGCGCGGCCGCCCAGCCAACAACCACCAGGTCATCCGGGTAATAAGAAAGAGCCGAGCGTACGATCTCATCGCGCTCGGCAGTCGAGAGCGAGACGACTTCGCCCCGGACCAGTTTGGCGATCTGATCGGAACAGGAATCGAGCAGCTCAGCGGCGCTCGCCGAATGACCGTCGCGACGTTTCGCTGTTTCCACGTCGATGATCAAGTAGTCTTCATCGAGCCATTTTGGCGATGGCCTGACGAGCGCGGGGCCGAAGCGAGCTAGTTGTTCGCGCAGCAGCTTTTCCGCGGCCTCTTCGACTTCGGGAGCGTTCATCCAACGGAATGAGCGCGTGCATAAACTGTCGAAGTCGCATTCGAACACGGCAGTAAGTTCGACAGCCGCGACACCAAACCAGTAGTATTTAATTCGAGCGTCCAATTTCTCGTTCGTCAGAAGCGTGATGGATCCCAGCGATTCAACGATCGGAGCCTGCTGAACTTGAGAATATTCAGGCGTACGGTGGCGGAATGCAGCGGGGCGCGGAGCGGCCTCTGGACCGAGCAGGGCGCGCAACTTATCGAGCTCGATCGCTTCGGCGATATCAAAGAAGTTCAGGATTCGAAAATAGCCTTGTAGAATCATTTCAAAAGGGCGGCCTCAAGACGCAGTGGTATTTTACACGAGCCGCGGCAGGCAGGCTGCCCGTCTGCGCGCACGAATCAGGTGGGTTATTGGCTGGAAGAAATCAATCTTTCCGGACGCACCGGATCAAGTAGTCGCTTCCAGAGTTCGCTGCCGAGTCGCTGCCGCAGGAGCGGCGGTTACAGGCAGGGTTATTGAAACCGTGGTGCCACGACCGTCGGAGTGAATGCGGATCCTACCTCCTAATTGCCGAACTCGCTCGCGCATGCCGCGAACTCCGACTCCCGAAGCACTGGATTCAATCTCAGTGATTTTTTCAGGCGACATTCCACTGCCGGTATCCTGAACCTCGACCGCAACGACGCCATCGGAAAGTGCCAGTCTAATGGCTGCGGTCCTGCTTCCCGAGTGGCGATGGATGTTGGTGAGGCATTCCTGCACTACGCGAAAAACGACGAGTTCGGCATCGCGAGAGAACCGCCCCAGATCTTCAGGCAGATCCAAGCTTATCTTCAGGCCACTGCGTTCAGCTAAGCCTTCCACGTACCACTTGAGAGCGGCCGACACGCCGATCTCGTCCAGCAAGGGGGGATGCAGCAGGTACGACGCGGTGCGAATCTCCTGCGTCAATTGGTCAACGGCCTTCTGCGCTTCTGAAACCCGTTCTCGCAACCGCGGATCGCCCGCGCCGGCAAGCTGCGAAACCGTTGCCAGGTTCATGCCTAGGACGGTGAGCGTTTGGCCGGCGCTGTCGTGCAGCTCCCTTGCAATGTGCCGGCGTTCGTCGTCCTGGACATGCATCAGACTGCTGGACAAAGTCTGAACTGTTTCGGCCTGGAGCAACACTTCCGCGTTGCGCTCTTCGAGTTCCTGGGTGCGCGCCCGCACTTCAGACTCAAGAGTTTCCGCAAGCTTGCGGAAGCGCTCTTCGCTGTCTCGCAATTTGGCTTCAATCTTTGCTCGTTCGATGGCAGCCCAAATCCGCTCCGCGACTTCAACAAGCAATGCCAGTTCCAGGCTCGAAAATTGGTGTGCCTGCTTGTAATGCACAAACAATACGGCGACTAAACGGCCCGCCTTCACAACCGGGATCTTGACGGCGGCGCCCAATTGCAGGACCGCGTCCGTGGCCTTCTCATCGTCCGTGAGAGTCGGATCGTTTGCGAGATCGTTGCGGACGACGGTGCGTCCCGCACGCAATTCTTTCAGGAGCATTTCACCGTAGTCACGATTTCGGTATGTACCCTCGACCGGAGGGACATCGTCGGCGAACTGTCGCGTAATGGTCACCGTCTTACCGTCGCCTTGATCCTCGGCGTATCCGACACGACTGGCCTTCAGGTGCGCGCAGACGATGCGGGCCGCAGTCTCTTGAATCTCAATCGCGTCGGCCAGCGGGCGCAAGGCATCGCTCAGAGTGAGCAGGAAGGCTTGCCGTTCTTCACTTTCGCGCAAGGCAATTTCTGTGCGCTTTCTTTCCGTAATATCGCCGATCAGACCGATCATCCGATCGGCTTTACGGCCGTCCGGAAAATGCACTTGAGCGGTTACCGAAATCCAGCGTTCCTCACCGTCGCGGCGTCGAATACGGATTTCTTGCTCCAGCTTGCCATCTCCGTCAGGACGCAACGACTTTGCGACGCCTTGGGCATATCGCTCTCGATCCTCGGGATGGATCATGGTGCTGAGAGCTGCAGCAAGCGTCAACTCCGTCGTGGACGACAGTCCGAAAATTTGCAGAACTCTCCGGTCCGCTTCACAGCTGTCGTCGTCTGGATGCCAAGAGAACGCGCCCATTGTGGAAGCCTTGAGCGAGAGTTGAAGTTTGCTTTCGCTCTCGCGAATGGCCTTGTCTGCTTCGTTACGAACCTCGGCCAATTGCAAATGAGTTTGAACGCGAGCAATTAATTCGCGGGCGCTGAACGGCTTTACAAGATAATCATCCGCGCCAGCGTCAAGACCTTCGACACGGGATTCCTCGCCAGCCCTGGCGGAGAGAAGAATGAAGGGAAGGGTTCTGGTGGCAGCGTGAGCGCGTAACTCGCGCAATAGCCCAAAGCCATCGAGTTCGGGCATCATCACGTCGCACAGCACGAGATCGGGCGCGCTTTGGTTGATGGCGTCCAGCGCCGCGCGGCCATTGGCAACGGCTTGCACTTCGAAGCGCTCGGCCAGCAGCCGCATGAGGTACAGACGCATATCGGCGTTGTCGTCGGCGATCAGCACTCGAGACCTACCGGGATGGTCGGAAGACGACGGAGCAGGCACAGCCATCAGTTCGTAATCCGGCGCGATCTGCGAAGAAGAATCAATCGGTCCAGCTTCGGGCAGCCAGCGCAAAGCTTCTTCAACAAATGGCGCGGCACCTGTGGCAGTGGAAGAGAGATGGCGATCCCCGCCGACCTGACCAGAAGCCAAATGATCTTGTCCCAGCGGGATGCTTACGATGAATCTGCTGCCTTGGGCAGGCACGCTTTCGACTCGGATGAAACCGCCATGCAGCTTGACAAGCTCGTGCACCAGGGCGAGACCTATGCCGCTGCCCTCATGGGTGCGGCTGCGAACATTGGCGACGCGGTGGAAGCGATCGAACAGGCGAGGGATTTCCTCAGCGGGAATTCCGACGCCCGAATCGCGAACAGAAAGTTCAGCGCTACGCGCTACCTGTTGCAGGCTAACTTCAATCTCGCCTTCAAAGGTGAACTTGAATGCGTTGGAGACCAAATTAAGGACAATCTTCTCCCACATGTCCCGATCCACATACGCGAGTTCAGTGGGAGCTTGGCAATTGACCAGCAGTTTTAAACCGGCGCGCTCGGTGGCGGAGCGAAAAACGCTTGCGAGATCTGCGGTGAAAGCCGCGAGATCCGTGGCCTGGTAAACAGCGTGGACGCGACCGGCTTCGATGCGCGAAAAATCGAGCAGGGTATTTACCAATCGCAACAGGCGTGCCCCGTTGCGATTGGCAAGTTCCAATTGCTCTTTTGCCGTGGGCGAAAGATGAGTTTGACTACGGGCGAGCAGATCCTGAAGAGGACCGAGCATCAATGTTAGCGGAGTACGAAATTCATGGCTGACGTTGCTAAAGAAAAGCGTCTTGGCGCGGTCGATTTCCGAGAGGGCTTCTGCCCTTTTTCTTTCTGCGTCGTAGGCGCGTGCATTCGCGATGCTGGCGGCGATTTGACCCGCTACCAGTTCGATGAATCCTTTATAGCTGGCATCGAGTTGCCGATAGGGGTTGAGCGCGGCAATTAGAACTCCTGCGGGGTTCTCTTGGCCTGCGCTGGTGATGGGAACTAAAAGCGCCTTCGACGGCGCCGTGTCCCAGAAGCCGGAGGGAAGCGACGGGAACCTCTCAGGCAACAATTCGATCGTGACTGACCTCTTGGACTTGAGTACTTCACTGACTGGCCAGCGATTATCCTGTCCATCAACTGCAATGCGACCAGGTGCGACCGCGTGGCCCGGTTCGATGCCCGTTTGGCAGGCGAGGCAGGCTTGCTTTCCATCTTCAGCAAACAAATATGTGAGCGAAAACGGGAGATCCTTTTGATTTTCGCTAAGCGAGCGGACAATGGATTGACACACTTCCGTTTCTGTAATTGTCTTGTTGAGCTCGGCAGCCAGCGAACGGAGTGTGCTCAGGCGCCGTTCGCCGATCACCCGCTCCGTTTCTTCAGTTACCACACAAAAATGACCGGCGACTCGGTCATCGTCGTCACTCAAGGGGCTATATGAGAATGTGTGATAGGTTTCTTCGCGGTATCCACTTCTTTCCAGGAATAGAAGCAGGGCCTCGTCCCATGTTGCTTCGCCGCTGTCTAGAACCTGCTGAATGCGCGGGCCGATGTCATTCCAGATTTCCGGCCACACCTGCTGAGAAGGCTTCCCCAATGCCCACGGGTGCTTCTTGCCCAGTGACATTCGCGCATATGCGTCGTTGTAAAAAAAAGTGAGTTCTGGTCCCCAGCCCATCCACATCGCAAAACGAGAGGTCAGCATCACGCGAACGACAGTTTTCAAACTTTGGGGCCAAACGTCGATTGGACCCAGAGGTGTATTGGCCCAATCGACCTCGTGAATTAGTTCACCAAGCGTTCCCCCGCCTTCAGTAAGTTCCTTAGCGTTGGCGGAAGCGTGCTTATGGAGCCGCTGAGTGGTTTCGGAATGCCGATTTCCCGCCACTCGTTCCATGGTGCTGAGTAAATCTTGTGCGAGCTGGGACTTTGGGACAACAGCCTTCGCACCCACGGATGCAGCCTGGCTTCGAGCCACAGAAGGGTCATTTTGAGTGATGATTACGATTTTGCAGTCAGGAAACTCGCGCAGAATGTTTCGCGTTGCCTCCAACCCATCCATGCGAGGCATCGAAATATCCATAAGAACGACGTCGGGCGCAAGATGCCTGGTTTTTTCAATCGCGTCGATTCCGTCCGCGGCTTCGCCGCAGACACTCCAATTCTCACGGGAGCAGAGAAGCTGCCGAATCCCCCTTCTGATGGGTTCATGATCGTCAACCAACAGCACACGCAATGAGGGCACCGCAGCGATCCTTTAGGGCGAAACGAAAAGCAACGCGCTCTTTCGTTTCCAGATAATACGAAGTATATTTCAGTTCGACGGCTAGGGGGAGTTGGTTTTTGACTCTCAGCGGAAAATATTCCATACAGTTTTTACTGTATGGCCTTTCGACGAGCAACTTGACCGAAGCCTGCCGCAGAAACCGACCATGACGCTTCGCATTTTCATCGTAGATGATTCGGACCCTGTACGCGAAGCGATCAAGTCGCTTCTGCGTTCCGACCCGAATAAATGGCTCGTGTGCGGCGAAGTGGTCGATGGCGATGACGCGGTTGAGCGAGCCGCTGAGGCGATACCGGACGTTATTTTATTGGATCTGTCGCTTCCTCAAATTCATGGCAGTGTACTGGCAACGAAATTGCGAGATGCCATCCCCGCCGCGGCGATCGTACTCATGAGCGCGCAGGATCCGAGGCTGATGCGGCAACTCGCTGACTCGTTCCAAGTGGAACATTGCCTGCCGAAGTCCAATCTGGGCTCTGAGCTGATTACAACCCTGGAGAACATCTCTCGCAAGAGGCCCCGTTCGGCTTAAGACCATGAGTCTCGGAAGTAAGTTGCGGTCCCAGATATTTGACTGGGCATACGCGCCCTGCCATCATGTCGCAAGAGCGGAGCAAAAACGCCATGATCAATGGGAAACGCTTTCCGAATGCAGCGAGTAGCCAGCAATGAATTACGCGCCAAGTAATTTGAATCCCCGAACGGACCTGCCCAGAGGATTCTTTGATTTTCTTCTGCCTCTGCACAGACAATTCACGCCGTGGCAGCAGAAGCTAGCCGCGAAACGCGCGGACGCGCTGGAATTGTCGCATCGCGGGCAACCGCCGAATTATTTACCGGCCTCCGAGGCCACGACTTCGGACTGGCGAATCGATTTGCCGGAGTGGTGCGCGGACCAGCGCAATCAAATGACGGGTCCGGCGGACGACGCGGAACTCACCGTGAAATTGCTGAACTCCGGGTCGCCGGCCGTGATGCTTGACCTGGAAGATTCCACAGCCAACACTTGGGAACACATCCTGCTGGCAGTGAAAAATACCGTGGCGGCTTACAACTACGAGCTGAGCTACGACGATAAGAAACGCGGCAAGAAAGTCACGGTGCAGCGCTCTAAAACCGTCACCTGGGTACGCCCGCGCGGGCTGCATATCAGCCAGGGCGGAGTGATCGAGAACGAGATCATATCCGCTTCGCTGTTCGATCTGGCGCTGATCTGGCACCAGATCGAGCCGGCATCGTTGCCGCACAACTTCTCCGTGTACATCCCGAAGAGTGAATCCGCCGAGGAAGCTTTCTGGTGGCGCGATTTGTTTCAGGCCTTGGCCCGTGCCAAGGGGCTGCCCAAGGATTACATCAAATGCATGGCGCTGGTGGAAGCGCACCCTCTGGCGTATCAGATGGAAGAGTTTCTTTTCAATCTGCGCGAGCATTGCCTGGGATTGAACCTGGGGCGCTGGGATTACATGGCCTCGCTGATTCATTTCATGCTCGAGGATTCCAATTGGATACTGCCGGATCGCAATTCGATTCCGCACGACGTGCCTTTCTTTCAGAATTTCCGCACGCTGATGCCGGAAATCTGCCACAAGCACGGTGCGCTTGCCATCGGCGGAATGACGGCGCTTTTTCCCAGCCGCGCGGACGCGGAATTGAACGACCGTGCGTTGAAAGCGCTGAAACAAGACAAACAGAACGAAGCCAATTGCCTGATGGATGGTGCCTGGACAGGGCATCCCGATCAGAACGAGATCGCGGTGGCGCAATTCCCGTTTCCTAATCAAGTTGCGCGACGGCCGAAACTGCCAAATTCGCACCCAGATCTGCGGCCAATCCCGAAAGGCGTCGGCGTAACAACTTTGGCGGGGACGCGCGCGGCGGTGCGCATCGCAATTCGTTATCGCAACGGTGTGCTCAACGGAAACGGCGCGAGTTTGCTCGACGGCTACATGGAAGATCTGGCAACGGACCGCATTTACCGGCTGATGATTGCGCAGCGCGTGCTGCACAAAGTGAAGGTGCCGGGCGACGATGGCCAGCCGGTGGAGCACAGCACCACACTCGTTACGCGCATATTTGACGAGGAGCTCGCCAAGATCCAGCGCGATTTGCCTGCGGAAATCGACCGCCAAGCGGCACAGACGCTGCCCGAAGCGCGCCGCATGGCGGAAGAGTTGATTCTGCAGGGACGCCATTCGCCAATTTAGTCTTATCCGCGGAGGTGCGAGCCCATCTGCAGGATGGTGAGCATAGGCGTGCGCACGCCGGCGAACTTATCTCCGATCGGACCCCACAGAAACGCCAATCCCCAGCCGACTAAAAATAACGCGAAGAGCAAACCTCCATAGAATCTGATGTTCCCTTTGCTGGCGGCGATCCCGGAACGCGGAAGCAACTCGCGCAACTAAGGTATCAGCACGAGTGTGTACCGACGACACTTTGCGCAGACGCAGGAGTGTGCCGGACTGTGCCAAAGTTGACTCAAGAAAGGAAAAGAGGTTGCCGATAGTAAGGTTGTTATCAGCAGAGATTGCGACGAAAGCCACGCCGGGTTGGACGCGTTTCGAGAACGTGCCGAAGTGGTGCACCGCCGTTCTGGGAATCAGCGTGCATCCGTCGCGAGTGACACCTATTTACTCAATAAATTTGGCAGCAGTTGACGGCGCGCGGGCGCGCGATTGCCTCCCAGCAGTTCGGTTGTGGCAGCCCCGCGTGCTCGTGAATTGCAGCCCTATCCCGAGGCCAAAAGCTCATGAGCGATGAGATTGTTCGCGAGTTTCTCGTAGAGGGTAACGAGAATCTAGATACGCTGGACCGCGAACTGGTGCAGCTAGAGAAAGATCCGCAGAACCGCGCCACTCTGGCGAGCGTATTCCGCACGATTCACACGATCAAGGGCACCTGCGGATTCCTGGGGTTCACGAAGCTGGAAGCCGTGGCGCACGTCGGCGAAAACCTGCTAAGCCGCCTGCGCGACCTGGAACTACTGCTGAATCCGGATATCACGACGGCGCTGCTGCGCATGGTGGATGCGGTACGCCAGATGATGCAGAGCATTGAGGCAATCGGCAACGAGGGCGAGCGCAACGACGAAGCACTGATCAAGATGCTGACCAGAGTGCAGCAGGGCGGCTCGCTCGAAGAAGCTCCCGCCCCGGCATCGCCATCGGCGGCTCTATCCACCCCGCCGGCAGGACCGACGAAGCATGCGAAGTCGGCGCCTCCGACGGCAGAGGCGACGGTGGAGAACAAACACACGCACGCGCCAAACTTGGCCGAGGCTCTTCCGCAGCAGGACGCCGCCGCAGCGGGGGACGGGGCCGTGAATGCGAAGAGAAAAGCTAAGAAAGACGCCAAGGAGGCGAAAGTCGTGCCCGTGGAAGCCGAAAAAGTGATGCATCCGGAAGAAAACGAAGCGCCGCAGCCGCAAGCTGCCAAGAGCGCGGGCGCGGGCGAAGGCGCCAGCCGCGGGAGCGTTGGCGATAGTTCCATACGTGTGGACGTGGTTCTACTGGACAAGCTAATGAACCTGGTCGGCGAGTTGGTGCTGGCGCGCAACCAGGTGTTGCAATTTTCGAATCTTGCGGAGGATCCGGCGATTGTGGCGCCGAGCCAGCGGCTCAACCTGATCACCACCGAGCTGCAAGAAGGCGTGATGAAGACGCGCATGCAGCCCATCGGAAATATTTGGAGCAAGTTTCCGCGCACCGTGCGCGACGTGGCGATGACTTGCGGCAAGCAGGTGCGGATCGAGATGTTTGGGCAGGAAACGGAGTTGGACAAGACGATCATCGAGGCCATCAAAGATCCGTTGACGCACCTGGTGCGCAATTCCGTGGATCACGGAATTGAACGTCCGGAGGCGCGCGTGGCCGCGGGTAAACATGCGGAAGGCTGCGTGACGCTGCGCGCCTACCACGAGGGCGGGCAGGTGAACATCGAAATCAGCGACGATGGCGCGGGCCTGGACCAGGAAAAAATCCGGCGCAAGGCGGTGGAGCGGGGCCTTCTGACCGCGGAAAAAGCCGCGCAATTGAGCGAACGAGAAATACTCAACCTGATTTTCCTGCCGGGGTTTTCCACGGCGGACAAAATCACCAACGTATCCGGCCGCGGCGTGGGCATGGACGTGGTGAAAACCAATATCGAGAAAATCGGCGGCACGGTGGACGTGCAGTCAACTCCCGGCGTGGGAACCACGGTAAAGACGAAAATTCCCCTGACGCTCGCGATCATTCCTGGCTTGGTGGTGCGTTCCGGTGACAAACGCTTCGTGATTCCGCAGGTCAGCCTGATCGAACTGGTGCGCATTGATGGAGATCCGACGCGCACGGGAATTGAAATGGTGCACGGCGTTCCCGTGTATCGCTTGCGCGGAAGATTGCTGCCGCTGGTGTATCTGAATCGCGAGTTGAAGATCGAGGAATCAACGACAGACGGGGCCGGCAAACAGGAAGGTGTCAACAACATGGTGGTGCTGCAGGCGGACGGCCGGCAGTTCGGCCTGATCGTGGATGAAATCCGCGACACCGAAGAAATCGTGGTGAAGCCGCTGGACCGGCGATTGAAGGGGCTGAAGACGTTCGCCGGCGCGACCATCATGGGTGACGGGATGGTGGCGTTAATTCTGGACGTGCTGGGACTGGCGCAGCGCGCCAGCATCATTTCTGAAACTCATGACCGGGAGGCGTCCGGCGCAACCGTCGAAGGTAAGGAAGAGGGGATCGAAAAGCAGACGTTCCTGGTGTTCGCCGGCCCGGACGACGCACGCATGGCCGTGCCGTTGGGCGCGTTGGCCAGGCTAGAAGTGTTCCCGGCCGCGCTGGTGGAAAAATCTGGAACGGAATCCGTCATTCAATACCGGGGCAAAATTCTTCCGCTCGTTTTCCTGAAAGCCGTGATGCAGGAGCGGCGGTACGACGAGCGTCACCTAAAAGCCCTGAAAGCAGAAGCGGAAGCGGCGGCAGACGCGATACAGGTTCTGGTGTGCAACCACGAAGGACATGCGGTGGGCCTGGTGGTCGAGCGAATCGTGGACATTATCGAGGACCGCGCCGACGTCAAGTCCGCAGCGACCAGAACGGGCGTGCAGTATGCGGCGGTGATTCAGGAACGAGTGACCGAGATACTAAACTTGGAAGTAATTCTGAGTTCCGCGCCGGTTGTGCGCCAGCAGGTAGAAGAACACGTAAAGGTGGGCGACTAAGCCATGGCCAATACCCAGCAATTTTGCACGTTTTACCTGGAAAACTACTTTTTCGGAATCGAGCTGCTGAACGTGCAGGAAGTGCTGCTGCAACTCGAACTGACCGAAGTTCCGCTTGCGCCCTACGCCGTGCGCGGGCTGATGAATCTGCGCGGGCAAATCGTGATTGCCGTGGACCTGCGGCGGCAGCTCGGGCTGCTGGAGCGGCCGGCGGATAAACCGGCGATGAACGTGATCGTGCGTACGGGTGAGGATGCCGTGAGCTTGCTGGTGGATGAAATCGGCGACGTGGTGGAAGTGGGCGAGGACACGTTTGAGCCGCCGCCGGAAACGCTGCGCGGCAAGGTGCGCTCAGCGATTCTCGGAGTGCACAAGCTGGAAAAGCAGCTCATGCACGTGCTGGACACCGAGCGGGCATGTACGGTCGAGGAACGGCCAGTGGTTGCGCCACCTGAGCATTGATTTTTCTGAAACGGCCCTAGCTGGGATACGCGCTGATGGGACCTGTGAATCTCACAACTCTGGGGGAGAAATAAAATGAAACTGACGCTGGGAAAAAAGCTGGGGCTGGGATTTGGGGTGATTCTGGTACTGATGGTGGTCAGCGCGGGGCTCAGTTATCGCAAGCTGGCGGAGATTCGTTACACCGAGCATCAAATCCTGGAGGTGCGCGTCCCCACGATTGAGGCTCTCAAGGACCTGAATACCCACATGCAATACTCAGCCAGTAAGGCGCGTCACGGCATTCTCGCAGGAACGGACGCAACGAGACAAGCGGTTGCCGTTAAGAGCTTCGGATCGGGTTGGGACAAAATCGACAAAGACCTAGAAGCATTACAGGAAATCTCGCCCAAATGGGTGCTGCAGGATAACCGCGACAGGCTGGCCAAGATTAAGTCGGCACTGCCGAGCATCCACCAAGGTCAGCAGGCGCTGATCGCAGCCTCCGCCAGCGGGGAGCGTGACGCCGTCGTCAAGGCCGGTAATGAGTACGCCGACAAACTCACGCCCGAAGCGGACGCACTGAACGGCACTATCAATGATCTGTCAGCTTCGTTTGACGACCTATTGAAAGGCAGCGAAGCAAGCTTGGCTACGGCAAGCTCCGAGCTGATTTGGACAATGCTGTTGACGACACTGGCGGCGCTGGGAATCGGGGTGTTCGTGGCGATCTTCTTGAGCCGGAAAATCTCTGGCTCGGTTTCTTCGATTTTAGAGCAGGCCGACGCCATTGCCGATGGTGACTTGACGCGGGCAGACACGAAGCTGACCAGCGCGGACGAGCTGGGTGATCTAACCACGGCCGTCAACAAAATGCAGGCCAAACTGCGCGGAGTGATCGAGTCCATTGGCAGGAACGCGCAGCAAGTGGCCACGGCGAGCGAGGAATTCTCGGCGACCAGCCAGCAAATCTCCGCCAATTCCGAAGAGACTTCGGCGCAGGCCAATGTGGTTTCCGCCGCGACTGAAGAAATCAATCGCAACTTGCAGACGGTAGCGACCAGCACGGAAGAAATGAGCGCGAGTATCAGCGAGATCGCCAAGAACGCCAGCGAATCGGCCAAGGTGGCGGGCGAAGCGTTGCGCGCGGCAGTAGAGACGAACGCGACGGTGACCAAGCTGGGGGAATCCAGCGCGGAAATCGGGCAGGTCATCAAGGTGATTACTTCGATTGCGCAGCAGACCAATTTGCTGGCGTTGAACGCGACGATTGAAGCGGCACGAGCAGGAGAAGCGGGGAAGGGCTTTGCGGTGGTGGCGAACGAAGTGAAAGAACTAGCGAAACAGACGGCGAAAGCCACCGAAGACATCGGACAGCGGATTGGCGCGATTCAAACGGATGCCAAGAGCGCGGCGGAAGCGATCAAGACGATCAGCGGGATTATCGGGCAGGTGAACGATATTGCTTCGACGATCGCGACGGCGGTGGAGGAGCAATCGGCGACGACTTCGGAGATGTCGCGAAACGTAACGGAGGCGGCGAAGGGATCGGGCGAAGTGGCTAAGAACATTACGGGAGTGGCGACGGCGGCGCAGAGCACGACGGCGGGAGCAGGAGATTCTCAGAAAGCTGCGCAGCAGTTGGCGAAAATGTCCAGCGAACTGCGGGAGCTGGTAGGTCAGTTCAAGACGGAGTCCAACGGCCACGCGCGGCGCGCCGCCTAACTAGGAATGGGTAGAAATAGCTCGCAATTGCTTAAAAGGATTCATGCCGCCGATTCGCATCCTCATTGTTGACGACTCCACAGTCATCCGCAAAGTCCTGTGCGACGGGCTGGCAGGCGATGCAGCGCTGGAAGTAGTGGGAACTGCGGCCAACGGACGCATCGCGCTCGCCAAAATTCCGCAGTTGCATCCCGACCTCGTCACACTTGACGTCGAAATGCCGGAAATGAACGGGCTGGAAACGCTGGCGGCGATCCGCAAGATCTATCCCAAGCTGCCGGTCATTATGTTCAGCACGCTGACCGAACGTGGGGCGTCCACCACGCTGGACGCACTGGCGCTGGGCGCGAGCGACTATGTAACCAAGCCGAGCAACACGGGCAGCTTGGACGTGACGTTGCGCCAACTGCGCGCGCAGCTGATTCCAAAAATCAAGGCGCTTTGCGAGGTGCGGGCGATTCCGCCGGTCGCGCCTATCGCGCGGATCGCGAGCCCGCGGCCGGCCACGCCGCGCCTTGCGGCGGATTTCAGCCGCATTGAGGTGCTGGCCATCGGGACATCCACGGGCGGGCCCAATGCGCTGGCCGATCTGTTGCCGGGAATCCCGGCAAGCTTTCCTGTGCCCATAGTGATCACGCAGCATATGCCGGCGTTGTTTACACGCTTGCTGGCGGGCCGGCTGAACTCCCGCTCCGGGTTGACCATTCGCGAGGGCGTGGCGGGAGAAGTTTTGCGGCCGGGAGAAGCGTGGATTGCGCCGGGAGACTTCCACATGACGGTGGAGAGAAAAGGCGCATCGGTGGTGCTCGCACTGGACCAGAACCAGCCGGAAAACTATTGCCGGCCGGCGGTGGATCCGATGTTCCGTTCGGTTGCGAAGGTGTTTGGAGCCAGCGCGCTTGCGGTCGTCTTGACCGGAATGGGCAGCGACGGCACTAACGGCGCACAGCATATAAAAGAAAGAGGCGGCCAAGTGCTGGCGCAAGATCAAGCGAGTTCGGTGGTGTGGGGCATGCCGGGGCAGATCGTCGCGTCGGGACTGGCGGACGCGACCTATCCGCTGGGTTCGATGGCCGCGGAAATCGGCCGGCGTGTGGCGATGAAAAGAAATTCGCCCGCATCTGCCGAGTTCACTGGCAGCGCCGTCGCGAGGAAACTCGTAACCTCGCAAAAGCAGTGAGCGCGCGAGGGCGCGAGCGGCCGGACAGGTCTATTTTGTTTCTAGACGGAAAGTTTTGAAGGACTGATTGCGATGAGCACAAACACCGTGGTCGTACCAAATCAGGGAGCAACGGACGCCGATTTGGCGGATCCGGCGCTCTTGAAACTGCGTGATTTGATTTACAGCATTTCCGGGATTTTTCACGCGGAAAACAAATTCTATCTGCTGGCGCTGCGCTCGCGACGCCGCATGAAGGAGCTCGGTTCCAACACTTTCGCCGACTACTTCGAGCGGCTCACCGCGCGCGCCAACCGCGACGTGGAAATGCGCAATCTTCTGAATGAAATCACCATTGGAGAGACGTACTTCTTTCGCGGGCAGCCCACGATAGACGCGGTGAGCAAAATCATATTCCCGAAGATTGTAGCGCTGCCCGGCAAGCAAGCCGTGAAGAGAGTACGTGTATGGAGCGCGGGCTGCTCGACCGGAGAAGAATCCTATACGCTCTCGATTCTTTTTCTGGAGCAGATCGCGCCCAAGTTCAAGGACTGGAAACTCGAGATAGTGGCCACCGACTTGAACGACGATTCACTGGTGAAATGCCGCGAGGGGTTGTACGCCGAATACTCCGTGCGGAACCTTAGCCCGCAAATGCGCGACAAATACTTCACGCAAGAGGGCAAAAGCTACCGAATTAAGGACGTGGTGCGCGCACCGATAAAGTTCGACCGGCTGAATCTGCAAGACCAAACGAAAATGTTGTTCATGAAGGGATTCGATCTAGTCTTTTGCGCCAACGTGCTGATCTATTTCGATAGCGCTGCCAAGAAAAGGACCGTGGAACATTTTTACAACGGCTTGGTCCCGGGCGGCCATTTCTTTCTGGGCGAGTGTGAAACTCTGTTCGGGATTTACGACCAGTTTCGACTGGTGCATTTTCCGGGCAGCACCGGATACTACAAACCCCTTCCGGGCGAAGACGCCGGAGGCAAAAAGTGAATCCCGAGACGAGCAAGATGTTGCAACGCAGAGTCAGCGAGCTGGGGAGCTTGCCGGTGATGCCTTCGATCCTGCAATCGCTAGGAACGTGCCTGAGCGCCAGCCCGGGCGACATGAATATTGACCGCATCGTGGAGCTGATTTCGTACGACAAATCGCTCGCGGCACAATGCCTGCGCGTTGCGAATTCCGCGATGTTTACGCGAAGAACCGAAGTGGAATCCATCCGCCAGGCTGTGCTGGCGCTGGGAATCCAGCGCGTTCGGGACATCGTCTACTCCTGCAGTCTGCCCAAGCTTTTTTCCGGCGCGCAGAACGGGATGGCGCACGCGACATTTTGGCGGCACGCGCTGGGAACGGCGCTGGTGAGCCAGAATCTGGCGCAGCGATTGAAAGTCGCGGATATCGAGAAGCTGTACCTCGCCGGGCTGTTATGCGACATAGGAATCTTGGTCAATTCGTTGCTCTACCCGGAGGAATTTAAACGCGTTCTGGCGCAGGCGGAAGCTTCCGAGACACCGCTGTGCGAAGTAGAGCAGGAGATTCTCGGTTTCACGCATTGCGAGAGCGGCCGCGTCCTGGCGGACATCTGGAAGCTGCCCCCGGACATTTCCGAGGCGATCGAGTTTCATCATCATCCTATCGGTCATCAAGAAGGCCTGGAAATGACTTGCGTGGTTTATCTGGCGGACCTGTTGTGCCGCTTGCGAGGACTCGGATACGGGTACTACGAGGCGCGGGAATTCGACCTGGCTGCGGAAGCTCCGTGGGAGGTGCTGAAGAAAAAACACCCCGATACCGCGGCGGGGCTGGACATGGCGCGATTTACGATCGAGCTGGATCAGTACGGAGTGGAAGTGCAAAAGATGGTGGATTCGATTTTTTCCAACGGCAGTGGTCCACACTGAGTGCGGGAACGACGCGCCAGTGCGTATTTGCGCGCTTGCGTGCATGCGAAGCGATACTTAAGCCGGCCAACTATTTTTACGCAGTCCGCATGTCTGCTGGATGAAAGTCGCAGGCGTAAGTCCTGTCCATCCTTATATTTGCGATACCTGATAAAGAAACTTGCCTCCGTTTGACAGTCGGTGAAACGCTCTCTGCTCTTGCATCACTATTATTAAGCAGTAAAGTACCTCGCAAACACAAAGCGACAGGGGATCCGTAGCGGCCTGTGCATGAACGGGTGCGCGCGAAGCCCCGCGCCCAAGGAGGATGTACCATGCCAGGACATCACTATGGATGGGTTCGCGATTTGCCCGATCAACGGGATTTCTTATACTCCGCGCCTGTGGCGAATATGGCGGCGCTCCCGTCGAGCGTGGATCTGCGGCCAGACTGCCCTAAGACGGTGTACGACCAAGGACAATTGGGCAGTTGTACCGCGAACGCGATCGCCGGAGCGTTGGAATTCGATCGGATTAAGGAGGGGCTGCAGGACTTCGTCCCTTCACGGTTATTTATCTATTACAACGAACGAGTGATGGAAGGCACGGTGAGCACCGACAGCGGAGCGCAGATACGTGACGGCATCAAGAGCGTCGGCAGTATTGGCGCGCCGCCGGAAACCGATTGGCCGTACAACATCGCGGAATTTGCTGTGAAGCCGTCGCAAAAGGCTTTCACAGACGCGCCGCTGGACAAAGCGGTGCAATACCAGAGCGTGCCGCAGGTGCTTGCGCAGATGAAGGGATGCCTTGCTTCGGGATATCCGTTCGTCTACGGTTTCACGGTGTATCAGAGCTTCGAGAGCCCGCAAGTGGCAAAGACGGGCATCGTGCCCATGCCAGCCAGCAGCGAAAAAGTTCTGGGAGGCCATGCGGTGCTGGCTGCGGGGTATGACGACAGCTCGCAGCGGTTTATCGTGCGGAACTCCTGGGGGCCCGGCTGGGGCATGGCGGGCTATTTCACCGTCCCGTATGCGTATTTGACGGACGCCAACTTGTCGGATGATTTCTGGACGATCCGATTGGTCGCAAAGGCGGCTGCGCACGCCGGTACCGAAAAGTCGAAGACAGTGGGTTCACGTTGAGCCGAACGGAACCGTCTGATCACGCTTGATCACAAAAAATCGCGGCGGTTCACGACGGTGGATGTGCCGCGTCTTTGGAAGTCTCTGTGACGCGGACCAAGACCGAAAAGGTGCGTGCGGCTGTGGCCGCACGCGCCCACGGCCGGTCGTATTCGAAGACCAATTCCGTGGTACCTGGCTCGTCGGCGCGGAAATCCCAGCGATGCTGTGCCGTACCACCTAGCGCCGCGCTTTGTGCGTTTGTGTCGTCGGCCAGCGGTGAAAGGATGTGTTGGCTGGAGGTGCGCAAACTCCAGCGAAAGCCAGCGGTGCGAACTTCGGGAAGTGTGACGCGCAGTGTTTGGCCGCGCTGGAGTTCGACTTGTTGACCGTTCTGGTGTTCGCCTACTTCGACGATATCACTCATGGTATTGCTCGGAACGTTCGCGACTATCCTCCGAACTACTTCACTGTACTCCTAAATGTGTGCGGCATCAGCCAGCGAGCGGCGTTCGATACCGTAGTTCCATCCCATGGTATAAACCTCCGGGGGTTCTTGAATGAAAATGTCGAGTCGAGCTGGAGCATTGGTGTTGTGCGCGTTGTGGTCTTTGCTCGGGATGGCGCAAGCGGCGCCGGCGCAGACCGCTGATCGGGTGATCGTCGATACCGATCCGGGGACGGACGATGCGCTGGCAATTCTGTTGGCGTTGCGATCGCCGGAGCTGCGTGTGGAGGCGCTGACGGTCGTCGCCGGAAATGTGACCGCTGCGGTGGGACTTGAAAATGCGCTGAAGATCGTTTCGCTGGCGGGGCGATGCGATCTGCCGGTGGCCGAGGGCGCGCAGCGGCCGCTGCACGCGAAACTCAACATCGAACCGTTCTGGAATGGGCCAGGTGGCCTGGGCGGCGCTGAATTGCCGCCGGCGCAGTGCAAGGCCGATCCGCGTTTTGGTCCCGACGTGATCATTGATTTAGTGCACAAATATCCGCATGAGATCACCATCATTGGAGTCGGGCCGGAAACCAACCTGGCACTGGCGATTTTGAAGGACCCGACGATTGTGCCACTGGTGAAGCGCGTGGTTTTGATGGCCGGTTCGATCTCCGGTGGCAATGTGAATGGCGCGGCGGAATTCAACGTGTATTGCGATCCCGATGCAGCGGACTTGGTGTTTCGCGCCGGATGGCCGGTGACGATGGTTGGCTTGGACGTGACGGAAATTACGCTGATCAGCAGCGCCCAAGTTGACGAGATCGAGCGCAGCGGCGGCGCGGAAGCGAAATTTGCCGCGGTGGTGGCGCGCTTTCAGGTGAGTTTATATCAAGGCACGGGATTCCGCGGGGGAGCAATCCATGATGCGCTGGCAGTGGGGGCAGCGATTGATCCTTCGTTTTTCAAACTGCGCACGATGCGCATTGATGTGGAGACCGAGGGTCGCATCGCGCGCGGAGAAACGGTGGCGAACCGACTCGGAACTGTGGACCATGTGGTGGACAAGGGCGATCACCTGGAAACCGTCGGGGTGGATGAAGTGAAGCCCAACGCGCAGGTGGCCGTCGGCATCGATGCCGAGCGGTTTTTGAAATTATTCATAACTCGATTGAGCGGGAGCGGGGCGGCGATCGCGGGCAGCCATCCGTAACTGCTTGTCATATTTGCCGGAGGTGGCGTTTTATGCCGCCGACGAACGCTTCTTCCTCGGCTTGTGCGGCGTTCGGGATCGCGATCTCGCTCCAAGAGTGGGTTTCCCTGCGCGGCTGAACTTTCGCGCCAAGTGCTGAATGGAGACCGCCAACAGCAGGATGACGACCGGATCAATGGGCAGGCGATAGCGTGGCAACGCGAGCGTGAGGTAGTAGACCCAGGGATAGACGAGAGGGAATGCGGCGACGGGGACGGCGAAAGGGCTGCGCTGACGGAACAGGATGATGATCCCGCAGAGCGTGCTAAGCGCCGCGACGAGATTGAACGCCAGGACTGCACGGAACCGAAGCGAGGGCGTGCCGAGAAAATCCTCCTGCGGATAGGGAGTGCCGCCCGACCAGATCGAAATCGCGCGATAGGTGATCAGGTGGGCTTCGCGGGCGGGATGCGAAAGAATGTAGGCGATGGCTTCTTGTTTTTTCTGCTGCATGTAGGCGATTTCACCCAACGAGATATATTTTTCGCGCTCGGGGGCGTTGTAGATGGGATGCAGATCGCCGCGGAAGATGTCCTGCGTCTGATCGTTATTGCCTAACCAGAGCTGCAATCCCAGGACGGAGCGCAGCGGGACGAATTGGTGGAAGACGCGGTAGTTGCGGACGGTCCACGGAACGCAACAGAGGATGATGATGGCGACGGCGGCCGCGGCCGGCTTGAGCCACTCGAGTTTTTCTCGCCGCGCGCGGTACACCAGCCAGCCGGCGAGAAACGGGAACAGTCCGGCGATGGTCGCGTTGAACATCAGCGCGACGCCCCAGAGCAAACCGTAGGCGCACCAATTCCTCACGCGATGCGACTGGGATTCCGCGAGTTCGAGCGTGGCCCAGACAATCGCGGCGGCTAGCAGCGCGGAAATGGATGCGTCCCACATGCTTTCCACCGGTATCAGGATTGCGTTGGGGAAAATTGCCCAGAGCCACGCGGCTCCGGCGGCGAGACCGATTCCGCCGATGCGTTTGCCCACGTAATAAATCGGAAGGCAGGTTAGGGTGCAGCAGGTGATGTTGACCAGCACCGTCGCTGCCCACGCGTGAAAGGTGTAAGCGCCGAACAGGCGAAAGATTGCAGCGAGCAGCAGGGGAAAAAGCGGCGTCATCCACGCGGTTGGTCCGGTGTCCACGCGAAAGGGCGAGCTGAAACCGTGGCCGGTGGCGAGGGAGTGCGCGATGTTGCCGGACTCAAAAAGAAAGGGGATGACGCTGACGCCCTGGCGCGGATGAATGTGCTGGAATTGCCACATGTAGCCGAGGCGAATGGCGAGCGCGACGAGCATGATTAGCCAGAGCGACGTGGCCGCGGTGCGAACCACATTTGTTAGCGTGCGTGGCATGCTCGGGAAGCGTTACATTCCTTGGGCTTGGACGCAAGGCCGGTACGGTTGGGTGCGGAGGCGCGACGTGCCGTCAACGCGCTGCGCGATGCGGATTGCTACGCTGCTTCCATAGTGGCGCCTCGATTTGTGATAGCTTCTGAGTTAGCAATCATGGCCAAGAAGAAGAAAGACCGGCTGCGGGTGCACAAGGAAGCGCGCAGGCTCGCGCGGCTGGGTGTGGGCATGCCTCCGACGGAACGCACGATCCCCGACAAACGGCAGAAAGCGCCGAAGCACAAGAAGAGATTAATGAGTCCGGAATAGAATTACATCGCGCTACTCCGGTGGTGCGCGCCATTTCGGAACTGGCGGCGCTTGCGCTGCTTCGTTGTGGTACTTCCTGCCAGCCGTTTACGATTGCACCTTCCGCTAAATTCAGTCCTGCCAGCGAGATCACTTTTCAACAGGCAATTTCGTGCGGTGCGCGAACCGGAACAGCGCGTGCCATACGCATTGCATGAAAATTATTCGAAGTTGGCCGCGATGTTCGGTCGCGGTGCTTGGTCTGCTTATATTCTTCGTGGCGGCGCAACCTGCGGCGCGTGCGCAGATTGTTCCGGTAAGTTTGGTGCACGGCCCAGCGGAAGACTCCAAAGTTCCAAGTGGGGTGACATTAGCGTCGTTGCCGCCGCTGCTGCGTAGCGAACCGCGCAGGGCGGTGATACACGCGTTGCCGAAAACATTCTTCGTATTGAGCGCGGGAGTGTACACGGCCGCTGGGCTCGACATGCAACGATCGGAATCTATGCTGCCGGATTTCGACGAGAGGGATCCTATCGTGCGTCCATTTCTGCGGCTGCCTGCGCCGGCGTACTACGCTTCCGCGACTTTATTCGCGACAGGAATCAACTTTTTAGGAGCGAAGATGGTGCGGTCGGAGCGCTGGCACAAAATCTGGTGGATTCCACAGATAGGTTCGATGGCGGGGAACCTGGCGGGATATGGATACACGCGGGCGCATCCGGGGTCGCATTGATACGGCGCATTGTGCACCGGCGGGTGGCATGCACCGATGTGTAAATCGGAGCTCGTAGATTTCAGTTATTAGTTATGAAATTAAAAGGTTCAGACCGAACCTAGTTTTTGGAGCCTCAGCCGGGCTTGAAATCTGGGATTACTTCGCCGGGTTTGAAGAACGATGTGGGCGGCGCACTGGAGGCTGCTGCCACTGCGGCGGCCATTCGTTCGAGGTCTTTTTTTGCGAAGCCGACAGAGCTTTCTTGGATTTTTCCATCCTGAGCGATCAGGAAAACGGTGGGGACGTTGGTGATGCCGTACTGGTTGGAGACGGGGTAGCCGTTTTCATCAATCAGGGTGGGGAATTCGACATCGAATTCCTGGAGGAATTCGCGGGTGTCCCGGGCGTCGTCTTGCGAAATGCCCCAGAGTGTGAATTTCTCGCCAGCGTAGGATTCGTGGAGACGCTCGAGAAACGGGGCGGTGAACTGGCACGTGGGGCAGCTCACTTTGAAAAATGCGGCCACCACGGGGCCTTTTTTCAGCGCGTCGGCAAGGCTCGATTTTTTGCCGTCTGTGCTTTGGAGAATGAATGCCGGAGCTTTGGCGCCGGCTGGTAATGCCGCCATCTTGCTTCCTCCCAAAAACTCGCGCATGCGCCGTTTCAGGCTCACGAGCTGATTCTACCCCTGGTTCATGTGATGCTTCGGTTCGCTCGCGGACTCAGGCACGAATGCGACAACCACAAGCCGGTTCCGCGGGCGACAAACCGGCTCCAACGACTGCCCGGTCCCACAAAACGGTACCGGCCGCTACAGAGCCAAAAGCGAGCTCAAACCTGTTCAGCTGAAGCTGGCCGCTACAAAATCAAAAGCAACGGCAAAGGCGCGCGCCTGAAAAGCAAAAGCAGGCGGCCACTACAAGGTCAAATTCGACGGCCAAAATCTGGCAAGGTGCTGACGTAGGGGCGGGTCTTAGACCCGCCCCTACAGATTCCCGTCCCTCACGCAGTAGCGAAGGCTGTGCACGGTGGCGGAGCGGCGCTAGTGAATGTTGCGGGTTTTTTTGCCGACATAATCCATCAGCAGGTATTGGCCGAGGGTGTAGGGGGTCGTGAAATATGCTTTGCCGCGGCAAAGCTCAGTCACTTTCTGGACGAAGTGGACCAGGCTGTAGTCGCTGGAGAGCATGAAGGTATTGATCAAAATTCCAGCGCGCTTGCACTTTGCGACTTCTTCGAGAGTTTGCGTGACGACCAGGGGGTCGAGGCCGAAGGCGTTTTTGTAGATGCGGCCGTCTTCCAGCGTTAGCGCGGACGGCTTGCCGTCGGTGATCATCACAATTTGGCGCATATCTTTTTTCTGGCGCGACAAAATGCGTTGAGCCAGGCGGAGGCCTTCACGCGTATTCGTGTAGTAGGGACCCACCTGCACGCGAGCGAGTTTGCCGAGAGGAATTTCCTCGGCGCTATCGTGGAAGAGCACACAGTGCAGGGAATCGCCCGGATATTGCGTGCGAATCAAGTGCGAGAGCGCCAGAGCCACGCGTTTCGCGGGCGTGAAGCGATCTTCGCCGTAGAGAATCATGCTGTGGCTGCAATCGAGCATCAGCACCGTGGCGCAGGAACTGTGATATTCGCACTGGTGGACCATCAGGTCGGGATAATCCAGCTCGATGGGAATTTGCGCGCCGTTGCGTTGCACGGCGTTGAAAAGGGTGCCGCTGATGTCCATGTTCAGCGTATCGCCGAATTCGTACTGTTTCGAAGTGCCGCCGGATTCGACGCCGGTGGCGAGGTCGCGGGTATCGTGTCGGCCGAAGCTGCTCTTGCCGAGTGACGCGAGCAAATCTTTCAGGGTCTTGAATCCGAGCAAGTCGAGCGCTTTATCCGTGATTTCAAAGCGGGCTTCCACATTGGGTTGCGCTTGGCCCGCTTGGCCGCCGGGAGTTTGCGAAGGAGGCGGCGTGATCTGCGCGGGTTGATTGGGGCGCGAGATGAAGCCTTCTTCCTCCATGCGCTGGATAATTTGCTCGATTACTTCGCTGAGCTGGGGATTTTCAGAGAGATTGGGGTTGTTGAGCATCTGCTCCATCAGTTCGGGCGGGAGCAGTTCGCCTTCTTGGAGGGCGCGCAGGATGGCTTCACGCAACTCGTCCATCATTTTTTCGCGCGAGCGTTCGGGATCCATTTCGTAGATGCCGAATTGCGATTCGTAGCCGCTCTGCAGGAAGAAATCGGAGAGGCGGCTCATCAGCTCCTGAAGATCGATATCTTCAGCGGCGTCGGGCGCGTATTTTGAATATTTCGTGTATTTCATTTAGTGCGATGCCTCGGGACAATTCCGCAAATGGCAGATCCCCCGCTGCGCTCGGGAGGACAGCTGCCGGACCGGTGCGCTCAGTTAAACTGGCGGCGCGGCGTTCGGCCGGACGGTTCGCGTGGATCGCGGGGCTCAGGGGTTTTGCGCGCGTCGGCGAAATAACCGCGTTCTTCGCTGCGATTGATGCGCTTGTGCGCCCACAGGCCCTCTAGGATGAATTCCGCCGCGCTGGTGACGATCGCGGCGTCGTCCTTCTGGCTGACTTCGAGCACGCTTAGGTTGTCGAACAGCCCTTGGATCTTTTTCAGCTGCGCCAGAACCTCGGAACTGGAAGCGTTCGCGGGAACTTTCAGTTCGCCGCCCAATTCGAACCACTGAATCACGGGCTGCATGTTGGCTCCGGTGAAATATTGCGTGTAGGTCTTGCCGACAGCGGCGCGAATCAGCTCGCGGGCAATGTTTTCGGCGCCGCGCAGTTCACCTTCATATTCCAGCTCGAATTTTCCGGTCATGGATGGTATTGCAGCGTACACATCGGCGACGCGCGCGACGACAGCCGAATCGCGGTTGCGCACGGCACGTTGCTCGGCGCTGCTGAGCACATTTTCCAGCGTGCTGATGGGCAGGCGCTGGCTGACGCCGGAACGGCGATCCACGCGCTTGTCCTCGCGGGCTTGAAACGCCACTTCTTCGACGATTTCGCGGATATACTGCGGCATTTCGACGCGCTTTTTCTGATCGCGCTTGGTCCAGGATTCCTGCGAGGTAATGGACATGCCTTCGGCAACCGTCGCGGGATAGTGAGTGCGAATTTCGGAGCCGATGCGGTCTTTCAGCGGCGTAATGATTTTCCCGCGCGCGGTGTAATCCTCCGGGTTGGCGGTGAAGACCAGCAGAACGTCCAGCGCCATGCGCACCGGGTAGCCCTTAATCTGGATGTCACCTTCCTGCATGATATTGAATAGGCCTACCTGAATTTTTCCAGAAAGGTCCGGAAGCTCGTTGATGCCGAAGATGCCGCGATTGGCGCGCGGCAGCAATCCGTAATGAATCGTCAGTTCATTGGAAAGATTGTGGCCGCTGCGCGCGGCTTTGATGGGGTCCACGTCACCGATCATGTCCGCGATAGTGACGTCGGGAGTAGCGAGTTTTTCTACGTAACGATGCTCGCGCGCGAGCCAGGCGATCGGAGTGGCGTCACCTTCGGCGGCAAGGCGCTCGCGGCACGCGCGGCAAATCGGGGTGTAGGGATTGTCGTGAATCTCGCAGCCCTCGACCACCGGAATTTGTGCGTCCATGAATCCGACCAGGCCGCGCAGGATGCGCGACTTCGCCTGGCCGCGCAGGCCGAGCAGAATAAAATGATGGCGCGAGAGGATAGCGTTGACAATCTGCGGCAAAACCGTGTCGTCGTAGCCATGCACACCGGCGAAAAGCTCTTCGCCTCTTTCCAGTTTGCACAGCAGATTTTCGCGCAGTTCCTGGCGGACGCTTCGCTGAGCAACTCGTTCTTCGGACCACTGACTGCGGCGAAGCTCACCGAGGGATTTCGGCAGTGAATTCATGAGGCCCCACTTATAAATAAAGTGCCGCGGCGCTCGTCAGCATGAGCGTCTCAACACCATTATAGAGGAAGCGGGGCTGCGGGGATACTTTCCTTTCGAAGAGCTAATTTAGGCCGTGGCCATTGCCTGCGGCGCTGCGGCGCGCTTGATGCAGATGGTCCAGGCGGGGCAGCATGTCGTTCAATCGCGCAATCAAAAAGCTGCGGCGGTCGGGCTCGGCGCGGATTTCCAGCAGGGCCTGTTTTTCCTCGAGTTCAAGCGGCAGGCGTGCGGCCATCTGAAAGGAAAGCGGCCAGGGCGATTCGATGCCGGAAGTTACCCACAGCTGGCCATAGATAAGCGTGTGGCACTCCTGAAATAGTCCGAGGAGTGCGCCCTCTTCCTGGTGACGCATGGATTCGTGCCGCGCTACCGGGTGGTCGGGCAGAAATTCGACCATCGCCTCGTGATAATCCTTTTCGTGGAGCAGGTTCAGGGCACGGAAAATTGTGCGGCCCTGGGTGAGGATGTCCATCCGGCCGTCGTCGTAATCCTTCAGTTTCCGCGTAATAGCGGCGGTACAGCCGACCGTGGCGACGCCTTTTTCGCCGGCGAGAATCACTCCGAATTCCAGATTGTGGCGGAGGCAATGCAGAATCATTAGCTTGTAGCGCGGCTCGAAAATGTGCAGCGGGAGCGTGGCTCCGGGGTAAAGGACGACGTTGAGAGGGAATAGCGGTATGCGGGAGTCGGTCATGATGTTCTAGTCCGTGTCTGGGCAGAAGTGAACTGTTAACCGGAACTGAAACTAGCGCAGCAGCGCCAGGGCCGCTTGCATTTCATCGCGCGCGTGCATGTCGCCGGCATTTTGAGCGACCAGGATGCCGTCGGATAATAGTTTGCGCGCTTGTTCCAGCTGGCCGATGCGGGAAAGATGCTGGCCAAATTGGAAGTAGCCCGCGACGTATTTCGGATTCGCTTCCAGCAACTTCTGGAAGTGAGTTGTGGCGGCGTCATTGTCACCGAGTTTCATGCACTCCAGCGCTAGCCCGTAACGCGCGAACGCGTCGGTGGGTTTTTCGGCGACAAACTGCTCGAGAATTTCGCGGCGCGGCTTCTGTGTTTGGGTCATAGGTTGAAAACGCGTATTATAGCGGGCTTGAGCGTGCGCGCCAAGCGTGCACATTTTGCCGTGAAGGGTCACTGAACGAAGAAACGGACGGGTCGAACGAAAAGAATGCCCAACAACTCTAAGGGCCACAAGAAAGAGCTCCGCAAGGCGCCGGTAGGTGCTGTTTCAGGCGCTCCTTCGATGCCGGGCAAGCCGGTCAGCGCATCGGTGTCAGAGATCGTGGAAATCGTGTTGCCGAACGATGCCAATTTGCTCGGCAACATGCTCGGCGGGCGCGTGATGCATTTGATTGACATCGCCGGAGCGCTCGCGGCGAATCGCCATTCGAACAGTCATGTGGTGACAGCCTCCGTGGATTATCTGGATTTTCGGTTTCCCATTCACGTGGGCGAATGGATCGTGCTGAAGTCCAGCGTCAACCGCGTGTTCCACACTTCGATGGAAGTGGGCGTGAAAGTGTTCGCGGAAAATATTCTTACGGGCGAGAGGCGGCACACGAGTACCGCGTATGTGACGTTTGTGGCGCTGGATACGAACCAGCAGCCGCACACCGTGCCGCCGCTGATTTTGAAAACTGAGGACGAGCGGAGGCGTTACCGCGAAGCCGGGGAGCGGCGCCGGATGCGTTTGGCGATGCGGCACAAGACGCCGCTGTTGGGTGAGTAGCGTTTCAAGATATTGCGCGGATTATCGCGCGCTTTGCAGATACTTGCCGACCGCTTCCGCGGTTTGAAAGCCGGTCTCGACGCATTTTCCGATGGCCGGACCTTCCAAGTAATTTCCCGCGAAAAAGAGTCCGGGCGAAGCGCGCTCCGCATCGCGAATCGATTCAACGATGTGGCCGTGGCCCAGATTGTATTGCGGCAGGGCGCGCGGATACTTCCAGACGGCGACTTCGACGGGCGGCCCCGTGATTCCCAGGATGCGCGCATTTTCTTCGGTGACGATTGCCGCGATATTTTCTTCGTGCAGCCGAATGACGTCCGGATCGGTGGCGCCGCCGATGAAGCTGGTGATCGTCACGCTGCCTTCGTGCGCTCGTCCGGGGAAGAGCGAAGAATTCCACACGGTGCCCAGCGTACGCACTTTTTCGCCGCGCGGGACCAGGAAGCCGAAACCTTCGAGCGGATCTCCCACTTGCTGGCGGTAATAGGTGGAAGCTACGACCGCTACCGGCGCGTAGGCGATCCCCGAGAGCGTTTGCGCCAGAGGCGGGGAGAACGATTCGAGCACGTGCGCTGCCGCGTAGGCAGGAGTCGCCATCACTACCGCGCCAGCGTGAGCAGAGAGTTCTTGCCCATTACGCACGACGCGAATTTCGCGCGCTGCACCGCCGGCGGAAGGCTGGGCGGAGAAAGTCGCTGACACCGCGCGCGTTTCGTACTGCAACGAGTCACCGAGTTTTGCGGCCAGCGCGCGCGGCAGCGTGGCCACTCCATGCGCAAAGGAACACAGCGGCGGGGCGCTCGTGCGCTGCTCTTTAGGAGCTCGCGACTTTATGGCGCCGCGCAGCACGCTGCCGTACTCGCGTTCCCATTCGTCGAGAGTAGGGAAGGCGGCCTTGAGGCTTAATTTTTCCGGGTCTCCGGCGTATACGCCGGAAACGAAAGGCGCGACGAGATATTCGAGAATCTCGTGGCCGAATTTACGTCTGACGAATGCCGCGACGGATTCTTCCTCAGTTGGTGGTTGAGATTTCTTGAACGGCTCGGAAGCAATTTTCCAGCGCGAGAGGGGATTGAGCAACGTCGAGGTCAACAGCGCCTGCGGCGACATGGGGACTTTGCGCAGGCGGCCATGCAGCAGGACGTAACGCGGCGCGCGCGGATCGGCCTTCTGCAGTTGAGATTCGAGACCCAGCTCGCGAATCAGGTCGAGCAGTGCGGGCGTACCTTGAAAGCTTTGCGGCCCGGCTTCAAAAAGGAGGCCGTCCTTTTCTACGGAATCGATCAGGCCGCCGGCCGCGGAATTCGATTCATAAACCGTGACGTCGACGCCCTGCTGTTGCAGGCGATGCGCGCAGGCCAAGCCGGAAATTCCAGCGCCGATGACGGCTACTTTTGCGGAATTGTTCATGAGCGCGGCATTTCAGAGGGTCTTCGAGAAAAGCGGCTTGTGGTCCATTTGCTGTTCGTGCAGATAACGGTCGAAAGCCATGGCGACATTGCGAATGAAAATACGGCCGAGTGGCGTGACGCGAATTTCGGCGGAATCGAGTACCACAAGACCCTCGTCGCGCGCTACTTCGAGGCGCTGAAGTTCGGGCGCGAAGCATTCATCGAAATTGACGGAAAATTCCTGCTCGATTTCGTGTTTGGGGATCACGGTATGGCAGAGCAGGCGGCCGATCACCGCGCGGCGCAGCAGGTCGTCCGACGACAGGCGATAGCCGCGCATAGTGGCGATGCCGCGTATGGCAATGGTTTCCTGATACGCCGGAACTTCGCGGCGATTCTGCGCGTAGGCAGCGCCGATGGAACTGATCGCGCTGACGCCCATGCCGTAAAGGTCCGCGCCTGCTTTCGTGGTGTAGCCCTGAAAATTGCGGTGCAGCGTGCGATTTTTCTGCGCGACGGCCAGCTCATCGCCGGGACGCGCGAAGTGGTCCATGCCGATATAAAGGTAGCCAGCGCCGAGAAAACGTTCGAGGCCGGCGCGGAAGATGCGGAATTTTTCCATTCCTTCGGGCAAGTGCTCTGCAAAAGAGCCTTGCTGCTTTTTCAGCCAGGGCACGTGGGCGTAGCTGAACATGGCGACGCGATCCGGCGCGAGCGTCAAAGTCTTGTCTATTGTGTCCTTGAAGCTTTCTGCGGTTTGGTAGGGCAGGCCGTAGATCAGGTCCACGTTCAGGCTTTCGAAGCCGAGTTCGCGGGCGGCGACGATCAAATCGCGCGTCATTTCGTAGGGCTGCACGCGGTGAATCGTTTCCTGCACTTTCGGCTGGAAATCCTGAATGCCCATGCTCAGGCGGTTGAATCCCATGCGGCGCAACGATTCCAGATGCGCGCGATTGGTGACGCGCGGATCGATTTCGATGCCGATTTCCGCATCCGGCGCGAAGGAAAAACGCTGGCGCGCGTGGCCGAAAAGGTCTTCCATCTGCGCCGGAGTGAGATAGGTGGGTGTGCCGCCGCCCCAGTGAAATTGAATCACCGGGCGATTCTTCGAGACGCGCTGGCTGACGTGCTCGATCTCGCGTTTGAGGGCCTCGAGGTAGGGAATCGCGACGTTCTTGTTTCTTTGAATGGAAACATTGCAGGCGCAGAAGAGACAGAGGCGCTCGCAGAAGGGAATGTGCATGTAGAGCGAAAGCGGGCTCGCGGCTTTTTCAGCGTGCGCGTAAAAACTCTCCAGATCGTCGGGGCCGAAATCGTCCTTCCAGACTGGCGCGGTGGGATAGCTGGTATAGCGCGGGCCGGGCCGATTGTATTTTTCAAGGGTGGCGTCGGTGATTTGGGCGATCTCGAATTGGTCGGTTGGTTTCATTGTTACGTTTGCTATCGCGGGTGCGACTATGCGATCCCGGCGCGGGCTAAGACGCACGCTGATTGTCCGGCCTCGACGAAGGCTTTCGCGTTTTCCACCGGAGTCGTCGGCAGAATCCCGTGGCCGAGATTCAGGATGTGGCCGAGACCGCCGGTTTTCTCGACGGCGGCTTGCGCAGCCTCGCGCACAGCTTTTTCGGAGCCGAGCAGAATCGTCGGGTCCACGTTGCCCTGCAGCGCCACTTTGCGGCCGAGCTTCTGTCGCGCTTCTGCCAAATCGGTGCGCCAATCCACGCTGATTACGTCCGCGCCAGAGCTTGGCAAGCTTTCGAGCAAATGCGCCGAGCCTTTTGCGAACAGGATTTTCGGCACTTCCGGATGGCCGAGCAAATCGTACACCATTTTCGTCGCGGGCATCTCGAAGGCATCGTACTCGGCGCGGCTTAGCTCTCCAGCCCACGTATCGAAAAGCTGAATCACGGCGGCGCCGGCGGCGATCTGCGATTTCAGGTATTGCGCCGTCGCGCGGGCGATGCGTTCTAGCAACTCGCGGACCATCTGCGGCTCGCCGCGCAGCATTTCCTTCGCGCGTGAAATATCGCCGCGGGTTTGGCCTTCGATCATGTAGCAAGCGAGCGTCCAGGGAGCTGCGGCGAATCCGATTACCGGCACGTTTGGTCCGGCTTCCTTGCGAATGGCGCGGATGGCGTCACCGACGAAGCGCGTATCTCGCGATGGGTCAAAATCGCGCAGCCGTCGCACAGCGGCCAGATCGCGCACAGGATTCGAAAGGACCGGACCTGAGTCCGGCACGTCGAGCGGCAGGCCCATGGCTTCGGCGACGATCAGAATGTCTGAGAACACGATGATGGCGTCCACGCCAAGAATGCGAAAAGGCTGCAGCGAAACTTCCGCGGCGACTTCCGGCGTTTTACAAATCTGCAGAAAAGTGTGGTTCTTGCGCACGGCCTGGTATTCCGGCAGGTAGCGGCCCGCCTGGCGCATGATCCACACCGGCACGCGTTCGACCGGCTCAAAACGGCAGGCGCGCAAAAACAGTTCTTTACGGTTTTCTACAGGAGTCATAGCTTCCATGCAATGATAGCAGAAGGGGTAAGGGGCCGCACGCTGGCTGCGCTTAGTAGCAGGGTACTGCGACTCGCGCGCTCCGCGCCGAGGCACTTTCGGCGTTATAATTGATAGGCAATCCGGGGAGTTTTCGCCTTTCATGCCAAACCACCTGGGCTACCTGAGCCTGGCACTCTACGTGGCGAGCTTTATCTGCTACGCCCGAAACTTGTATGCGCCCAATATTTGGGTGGGACGGCTGGCGTCTTTGCTGCTCGCCGGCGGAATCGGCGTGCAGTATTTATCGCTGTATCAGCGGTCGCTGGCACTGCATAGCGTGCCTTACGATGACTTGTACGGCTCGATGTCACTGTTTGCGTGGCTGCTGGGGATCACTTATTTAGGACTGGAATTATTTCACCGGCAGCGCTCCGTGGGAGCATTCGTAACGCTGCTGCTGGTGTGCTGGATCTCGCTCCTCGGATTGCTCACGCCGCGCTATCTTCCTGTGCCTTCCGTGCCGCGCGGAGCTATTTTCGCACTTCACGTGACCTTGAACACCTGGGCTTATGCGGCTTTCGCGCTTTCGTTCGTGTTGAGCGTGATATATCTGGTGCAGGATCGCGTTCTGCGGTCGCGCCGGCTGAGCGTGGCGTTCTGGCGAATTCCGGCGTTGGACGTGCTGGAGCGCATGGCGCGCAGCAGCGTGTACGTTGGACTGGTGGCGCTGATTTTTGGCGTGGCGATGGGATTGACCTGGGAACATCGGTTGAGCGGCAGTTATTCGTTCGGTGATCCGAAGGTGATCGTGACGCTCGCGATTCTTGGCGTATATGCGGCGTACCTGCTGCTTTCGCGCAGCCCGAATTGGCGCGGCGCGCGCGCGGCGTTGCTTTGCGCACTGAATTTCGTCATCGTGCTGTTCAGCTACACCTTCGTAAACCTGTATCTCACGAAGTTTCACCGGTTTCTCTGATGCCTACTGCCACCCACCCAAACCGCGCTGGCGCTGTCCGCATTCAGGTCGCGCTTATCGGCTGCAACCATCGCACCGCGCCGGTGGAACTGCGCGAGCGGATTGCTTTCACTTCGCAGCAGGCGTTGCAGGCGGCGGATGAATTGAAGGAACGCGGAATCCTGGAAGAGGCGGTTGTGGTTTCCACCTGCAATCGCAGCGAACTGTACGGCGTGCCGGGCGATTTCGCGCCCTCCACCGCGGAAGCGATGGAGGAGTATTTCACTTCATTCCACAGGATTCCGTACGACCAACTGAAGGGCCGTTTTTATCGCTGGGCGGGGCCAGACGCGGTGCGGCATTTATTTCGGGTAGCTTCAGGCCTGGATTCCATGCTACTGGGCGAAGCGGAAATTCTGGGCCAGCTGCGCACTGCGTACAATCAGGCGCTCGATCACGGCGCCACGGGGCCGGTGCTGAATCGGATTTTTCAGGGCGCGCTGGAAGTGGGCAAACGCGTGCGCAGCGAGACGGAAGTGGGCGCGCGGCCGATGTCCGTGGCGCTGGCAGGAGTGAAACTTGCGGAGCGTGTGTTCGGAAATTTGAAAGGGCATTCGGCGCTGATTTTGGGCGCGGGCGTGGTGGCCGAGCAGGTTGTCGAAAATATGCGCAATCGCGGTATCGGAAGTTTGCGCGTGATTAATCGCTCGTTTGATCGCGCGGCGGAATTGGCGCAGCGCGTGGGCGGCGAGGCTGTGGCGTGGGAATCGCTGGAAGCGGTGTTGGGCGTACCGGATATTATCGTTACGTCAGTCAGTGCGACGGGCCCGGTCTTGACGCGCGAGCTTCTGGAACGAGCGATCGCGGCGCGCTCTGGGAAGCCGGTGTTCGTGGTGGATTTAGGCGTGCCGCGCAACGTGGCGGAATCCGCCGCCGGACTTTACAACTTGTATCTTTATAATATTGATGACCTGGGCGAAATCGTCGAACAGAATAAAAAAGCGCGCGAGTCGGAAATTCCGCGCGTCGAGGCGATCATTGCGGAGCACATTGATAAGTTCGAGGCGTGGCGCGGTGCGCTGGAAGCCGGGTCCATCGTAAACGACCTGCGTGAGCAATTTCACCAGCACCGTGAAATGGTGATACGCGAGAAGCTGAAGGAAATGGACGACGTGAGCCCGCAGGAGCGAGACCGCATCGCGCGCATCACGGAGGAATTGATCGAGCGGCTGCTGGAAGAGCCGCAGCAAAAGTTGCAGCACGGCCGGGGAATGCGCGGGCGGTTGGCCGGGCTGGAGGCCATTCGTCACTTGTTCGGGCTTGAGGATCGGAATAAGTGAAGCCGCTGCGCATCGGCACACGCGGCAGCGCGTTGGCATTGTGGCAGGCCAATCATTTCCGCGAGGCGCTGAAGCAAAGATGTGGGCTGGACGCCGAGATTGTGGTGATTAAGACCTCGGGCGATCAAAACGTTGCGGTATCCGCGCAACAAATCGGCGTAATCGGCATCTTTACCAAGGAGCTGGAAGATTCGCTGCTGGACGGCCGCGCGGATCTGGCCGTGCATAGCATGAAGGACGTGCCGACGGAGTTTTCCGAGGTTTGCCGGATCGCCACGGTTTTCAAGCGCGAAGACCCGCGCGACGCGCTGGTTTCCTTGCGCGGCGAGACGCTGGAAAAATTGCCGCGTGGCGCGAAGATCGGCACGAGCAGCTTGCGGCGCGCGTCGCAATTGCGTTCGTTCCGGCCGGATTTTCAGATTGCGGAGCTGCGCGGCAATGTGGATACGCGCCTGCGGAAAGTCGCGGCGGGAGAATATGATGCGATCGTGCTGGCTAAGGCGGGAATCGACCGGCTGGGATTGTCGTCCCGCATTACGGAAGTTCTTGCGCCGGAGGTGATGCTGCCGGCGGTAGGGCAGGGCGCGCTGGGCGTGGAGTTCTGCGAGCCGCGCCGTGAGGAGTTCAAGGTTTTGGATTTGCTGATGGATCAGGATACGATGCGAGCGGTGAAGGCGGAGCGCGCGCTGCTCACCGAAGTACAGGGCGGCTGCCGCCTGCCCCTGGGCGCGTGGGCGCGCGTCGAAAATGGCGTCATGCTGCTGGATGCCTGCGTGCTGTCCGAGGACGGCGCGCAATCAATTCGTCGGCGCGCAGAAAAAGTTTGCAACTCCGCGGCCGATGCTGAGAATCTGGGTCGCGCAGTAGCGGCGGAATTGCTGGCGGCTGGCGCTGATCAGCTGCTGCGAATGGTGGGAAGGTCCGTTGGCCAAGCCTGAACATTCTTTTGGTGGTGAAAAGAACGCCGGCGAGCCTCTGGCGGGCAAGCGCATTGTGGTGACGCGCGCGGCGGAGCAATCGCAGGAGCTCGCGGACGCGCTGGAAAATCTGGGCGCTGAAGTGCTGCTGATGCCCACGGTGAGTTTTGCGCCGCCGGCAGATTCCGCCGAGCTGGACGCGGCGATGCAAAACAAGAAGGATTTCGACTGGGTTCTATTCACCAGTCAGAACGCGGTGCGATTTGTTTTTCTGCGCGCCTGTGAGTTGTCGCATGTCCAGCCTGTCCAGGCGCTGCGGCCCAAGATCGCGGCGGTGGGAGTGGCCACGGCGCAGGCAGCTCGGAATCTGGATTTGCGCGTGGATTTCGTTGCGCAGACTCAGACCGGAGAATCGCTGGCCGCGGAGCTGCGCGATCAGTTGGTGGGGAAGCGGGTGCTATTGCCGCGCAGCGATCGCGTGGACGATCGTTTGCCGGATGCTTTGCGTGAGGCGGGCGCACAGGTGAAGGAAGTGGTGGCATATCGCACGCTGCGGCCGGAATCGCTCGATCCGGAGATTCTCAGTGCCGTGCGCAAAGCGGAAGTTGCGGCCGTCGTTTTTGCCAGCCCGTCGGCATATCACAATCTGGCGGCGTTCGTTCCCGCGGCGGAATTGGTGGCGCTTTCCCAGCGCGTGGAGTTCGCAACGATCGGATCCACTACCACGCGAGCGTTGCGCGAAGCCGGCGCGCGCGTCGCGATCGAAGCGAACGATTCTTCCTCGGCAGGCCTGGCGGACGCGATTGCGAAATATTACCAGCGCCAGAAATAATCAATGAGGAGCGCATGACTTTTCCCATTCACCGGCCGCGGCGATTGCGGCGCAACGAAGCGTTGCGCGGATTCGTGCGCGAAACGCGACTGAGCACGAGCGGCATGGTGTATCCGATGTTCGCCTGCCCCGGAACGAACGTGCGCAAGGAAGTCAGTTCGATGCCGGGGATCTACCAGCAATCCGTGGATCAGATTGTGGAGGAATGCCGCGAAGTTGCCGGCCTGGGAATTCCCGCCGTGATTTTGTTCGGCTTGCCGGAGCATAAGGACGAGCTGGGCAGCGAGGCCGCGGACGCGCACGGCGCAGTTCAGCGTTCGATTGAAGCAATTCGCAAAGCCAAGCTGAATTTACTGGTGATCGCCGACGTGTGCCTGTGCGAATACACCAGCCACGGGCATTGCGGCGTGATGAAAGATGGCGAGGTGCTGAACGATCCGAGCCTTGTGCTGCTGGCCGATGCGGCGCTCTCGCACGCGCGGGCCGGAGCCGATCTGGTGGCGCCGTCGGACATGATGGACGGCCGCGTCGCCGCAATCCGCCAGCGGCTCGACGAAAATAATTTCGAGGATGTGGCGATACTTTCGTACGCGGCAAAATACTGCTCCAGTTTCTACGGGCCGTTCCGCGAAGCCGCGCAGTCTACGCCGCAATTGGGCGACCGCCGCAGCTACCAGATGGATCCAGCCAACGCACGCGAAGCGTTGCGCGAAGTAGTGCAGGACCTGGAGGAGGGCGCGGACATTATTATGGTGAAGCCGGCGCTGCCTTATCTGGATGTGGTGCAACGTGTGCGCGAGCGCTTTGATGTGCCGGTGGGCGCTTATAACGTGAGCGGGGAATATTCGATGGTGAAGGCGGCGGCGCGGAACGGCTGGATTGACGAAAAGCGCGTGGTGCTGGAGATTCTGACCGGGATTCAACGCGCCGGCGCGGACATTATTCTGACGTATCACGCGAAGGATGCAGCGCGGTGGCTGAAAGCTTGTTAACAGCGCTTTGAAATTGCACTCAAGGGAAACATGGCGAGCGAAACGGTAAGAAGCGCGAAGGAAAAATCGGGCGGCAGCGCGGCATCAGCGGAGGCGCGTCCGCGTTCCACGGAAATATTCGAACGCGGCAAGATGACGCTGGTTGGCGGCGTGGATAGTCCGGTGCGCGCGTTTCGCGCCGTAGGTGGCACGCCTCTGGTGATTGACTACGCGCTGGGCACGCGGCTTTTCGATGTGGATGGCCGCGAGTATCTCGATTACGTGTGCTCGTGGGGCGCGCTGATTCTCGGTCACGCGCATCCGGACGTGGTTGCGGCTGTTTCCGATCAGGCCGGGCGCGGCACTAGCTACGGAATGACCTCGCCGCTCGAAATTGAGCTGGGCGAAAAAATCACGCGCGCCGTTCCGTCTGTGGAGATGGTGCGATTCGTGAGCTCCGGGACCGAAGCGGCGATGTCCGCCGTGCGCCTGGCGCGCGCGTTCACCGAACGCGACCTGGTAATCAAGTTCGAAGGCTGCTACCACGGCCACTCCGACGGATTTCTTTCCGAAGCTGGCTCGGGCCTGGCTACGCTGGGTATTGCCGCTTGTCCGGGTGTGCCGGAAGCTTTCGCGCGACTGACGCTGAACACTCCTTACAACGACCTCGCTGGCGTCGAGAATCTTTTTCGGCAACACGCGGGGAAGATCGCGGCGATCATCGTGGAACCGGTAGCCGCGAATATGGGAGTCGTTGAGCCCGCGCCGGGATTTCTGCAAGGACTGCGCGAAATCACAAAGAGGGAAGGTGCGCTGCTGATTTTTGACGAGGTGATTACCGGGTTCCGCATGTCCTATGCCGGTGCGCAGGGCGTGTATGGGATTGATCCGGATCTTACGGTGATGGGGAAAATCATCGGCGGCGGTTTGCCGGTGGCGGCCTACGGAGGCAAGCGCCACATCATGGAACGGGTGGCGCCGCTGGGGCCGGTCTATCAGGCCGGCACGCTTTCAGGGAATCCGCTGGCGATGCGCGCGGGACTGGCAACGCTGCCGAAACTGGAAGCGCCGGGATTTTACGAAGGCGTGAATCGCAAAACGCAGCGGCTGGCGGAGGGCTTGCGCAACGCGCTGAAGGAGGCGCGGGTCCCAGGACACGTGAACGTCGCGGGTTCACTCTTGACTCTATTTTTCTGCGAGCAGCCCGTGCGCAACTACGACGACGCGAAGAAATCCGACACTGCGAAGTTCGGGAGATTCTTTCAGGAAATGCTCGAGCGCGGAATATTTTTGCCGCCGTCGCAATACGAGGCGCTGTTCGTCTCTGCCGCGCACAGCGACGCGGATATTGACCGCACGATCGCTGCTGCGCGGGAAAGTCTGGCTGCGCTTTAACCGTCCGCCCGGCCCTTCAATCCGAATTTCACCCGTTCAAGGCGCTGCCCGATGTCGCCCAGTGGGATCCTGTAAACGCCGCTTCGAAGGCGGCCAATAGCGAAAGTCCCGCGAAGCGCACGGCGATAGGTTTCGGCGATTCAGACAGTTAGCAGGGTAACGGCAGTACTGGTCTACGGAAACGGATTTCCTTTCCACGCCTGTTATCCGATGGTCGCGTCGTGTCACATTCATTCTAAGTTGCTGTAAATGAATCGGATAGGCGGCTAGCGCTGGTTGGTCCCGCCCGTGCAATCCACTACTGCGTTAGGCGATTCCAGGAGCCCCCTTCCATGGTATTGGCCGTCGCAGCGCTGTTGCTTCAGTTTCAGTCGTTTGCTCCACCGGCTCAAGCGGTTGGCGCCCAGGTGCCTGCGATCCACGCAGTCTCTGTCAACTCTTTCAAGGAGAGCGCCCCAGTGAGCTCACAACCAACGATTGCCGCTGAGAATGATTATGTCGCGGCGAACAACGAATCATCCTCGACCCGCATGAACCTCGAGGAAGTGCATCTGGTCAGCGCGGATTCCAGGAACCAATTTCCCGGCACGCTGAAGACGGTAGCGTACGCGACACCCGGCGATTCGCAGTCGTTTTCCACCGTGCGCATTCCCGAAGTTCCCACGAAAGAAAATAGATTCCGGGAAGCGCTCTCGCAGCCCTCGCGAACCCAATGGCTGGCTCTGGCGCTGTTGCAACATGGCGCTGCGGCTTTTGACGCTTATTCCACGCGGCAGGCGGTAGGGCACGGAGCGGTGGAAGACAATCCGATGCTGCGGCCGTTCGCCGGATCTCCGGCGATCTACGCAGCCACCCAGGTGGCTCCGCTGCTGTTCGATTTGATGGCGCGGCACATGCAGCGTAGCGAGTATCCGTTGTTTCGGCGTTGCTGGTGGATGCCGCAAACGATAAGCGCCGGCCTATCGATTTTTTCGGGCGTGCACAATTTGCATCTCGCAGGCAAACTGTAGGTTGAACGGCTCTCGTAGCGTGTGACCCAAAATCTTTCTCTGGCGGGGAAGATTTCGAAAAGGCATCCGGCATTCTCCCCGGGTGCCTTTTTTGTTTTTGCGTGATCGATTTTCGGGATTACTTCGGTTTGGCTGCGGCAGATTTTGCCGTCGCGCCCACAGGCGCCGCGGCCATTTGTTTTTCCACCCACTCGACAGCGTGATGCGCAGCTTCCACCGCGCCGCCCACCTCGGAGACTGGTCCCACCGAATCGGTGTTGGCGAAAGCGATGCGTTCGAAAGGCTGGTTCGCCACGGGAATCACTTTGGTGAAAATTCCCGGCGTGGGCAGAAACATGGGATGCCCGCGGCGAAACATGTGGACCTCGATCGGTTCGGCCGCGCTGAATTCGGGGTGGAGCTTCTGAAAATCCTGCAGCGCGTGCTCCGCGATTCTCTGGCAGCCGTCCACAGTGAGCAGGCGGTCGCGATGCAATTCTGAAATCGGCGTGTAGAAAGATAGAATATTATTTTTCTGCACGTAGCCCGGCTGTTTCTGCAGAACCCAGTCAGCGACGATAAAATCGGTGAAGGTGTTGCCGGGGCACCAAGTATCGTAGGCACGATTGTATACGGGCTTGTCGAAAATCATGTTAATAACGGCGTAGGGGCAGTAGCGGAACGACATCATGGCCTCATGCTGCGCATCGGGCAGCGATGTAATTAACCGCGCGGTGATAAATTTCGGCGTAGCCATGATCACGTACTTCGCAGCGACGCTGCGCAGCTGGCCCGCTTGTACGAAAGTGATGTTCACGCCGGTCTTCTGCGGGTCTACCGAAACGATGGTTGCGTCGCCGAGCATCTGTGCGCCGTACTTGGGTTCAAGCGTCGTCGCCAGTTGGCGCGCGAGCGCTCCGTTTCCCCCCGGCAAAGTTCTGCGAACGTCTTCGTCAGCGGTCAGATCTTGCATGTCGCCGGCGCCGACCAAGGCCGAGGTGTCGTCAGAAATCGCTCCCCAGTTGGATAGGCCGTAGGCGTCCCACCACTGCTTGATTTCGGGCGCGTAGCCTTTCAGATAATTCGAAAGCGGTACGGCATCGAGCTGTTGCGCGTTCTTGGTGGTATCCAGCGCTTTGATTTCGGCGCGAAATTTCTTGAAGCTTTCGCGCACAGAATCGGAGTAGGGAAGTTGGTCCAAGCCGTCGCGCCAAGTGTCCGGCACCCACTTCCCGGCGACGATCGTCGGGTCAGGGGAATTGATGGGTAGTTGGATCAGTCCGATCTCGCGGGAAAGTTGCTCGCTGGGCGAGTCCTTAACATCGAAAGCGGAACCGGCGGCGAACGCCTGGCCCTGATAGTCCTCCAAGTACGCATTCCCGCCCCAGTGCGGTTCTTTTTCCAGCAGCAGAAAATCCCTCCCGCGCAGAAAGTAGGCGGCGCTCAAGCCGCTGACGCCGCCCCCGACGATCACCACGTCGTGATGGGCCGATACCGCCGGCTTATCGAACTGCTGGCCGTCGCGTACTTCATGGCAAATTGCGAAATGATCGCCGTCGATTTGCGGCTTGGGCCCGGTTTCGGCATGGAGCAGCGAAAGATTTACGGGGCATCCCGCGGCGACCGACCCGGCCACGACAAACTTCAAGAAATCCCTGCGGCTTTCGGTCATGCGGTTTCTCCTTCGATCGAAGCGGGAGCCAGCGGCACGGCGGATTCTTGCGCGCTTTGCAAACGAGTTCTCAGGCGATACCAGAGCAAAATCATGCCGATGGAAAAGACCAGGATTAGCGTGGAAATCGCATTGATTTCGGGCGTGATGCCGCGGCGCAGGCGCGACCAGATTTCCAGGGGCAGGGTGTTCGAGCGTCCAATCAGGAAAAAACTGACCGCGATTTCATCGAGCGACAGCGTGAAGATCAGCAAGGCCGCGGCGATCAGCGAGACACGCAGATTGGGCAGCGTCACGCGCCGGAAAGTCTTCCAATGATTTGCGCCCAGATCGAGCGAAGCCTCTTCCTGCGCGCGCTCCAATTTCTGCAGGCCGGCGAAGATTTCCGTGGTGGCCACCGAGATCAAAGCCGTGCCATGGCCCAGGGTGATCGTAACCAGGCTGAGTTTCATGCCGACGGCTACGAATAGCATCAAGAGCGATAGGCCGGTGATGATGCCGGGAAGAATCAGTGGAAGCAGGACTAATCGGCGGAAGAGCGCCTTGCCGGGAAAATCCGTGCGGTCCAGCGCTAGCGCGGCCGGCAAACCTAATCCGAGTGCGAGCGCGACGGCCACCGCGGCAACGATCACGCTGTTCAGTACGGCATCCCATAGCGCGGCGTCCCGGAAAAGTTGGCGATACCAGTCGAGCGTCCAATTCGCGGGAGGGAATCCGCCGACGCCGGACCCGTTAAAGGAATAAACGACGAGCACGATGATGGGAAAATACAGGAACGCATAAACCAGGAACGCGTACGCGGCCAGCAGCGGCGCGCGGCGGGACTGGAATCCACCGTTCATTCGACGGCCAGCCTTTTTTCGATGCGCTCGGTGATGAAGAGCAAAGCGACCACCAGCAGCATCATGCAGAAAGAAATCGCGGCGCCCAGCGGCCAGTCATATGCGGCGCCGAACAAGGTCACCACCACATTCGAAATCATGATTCCGCTGGCTCCGCCCACCAGCAGCGGCGCGAGAAAGTCTCCGAGCGTGAGCACGAAGGCAAAGGTGGCGCCGGCGAGTACTCCGGGAAGAGAGAGCGGCAGGATCACGCGGCGAAATGTGGACCACGGCGAAGAGCCCAAGTCGTGCGAGGCTTCCACCAGATTGCGGGGAATATGTTCGAGCGATGCGTAAATCGGCAGCAGCGTGAAGGGCGTGTAGATGTGCGTCAATGTAATGATTACCGCGAACGGGCTGTACAGAAAAAACTCCACTGGTTTGTGCGTGATGTGCAGATATTGGAGTAATCCGTTCAACACGCCATCGCTGCCCAGGATCGTCTTCCACGCGTATCCGCGAACCAGGTAGCTAGCCCACAGCGGAATGATCACTAGTTGGTAGAGCAAGTCCTTGCGTTTCGCCGCGTGGAACGAAAGGTAGTAGGCCAGCGGATAGCCGAGCAGGAGCGCAAATATCGTGACGGAAGCCGCGATGCGCATCGAGCGGAACAGGACCTGCAGATAGATCGGATTGCGCGCGAGCTGCAGATAATTCTGCAGATTCCAATGGTGCACGATCACTTGCGCGGAAGAGACGGACCAGAAGCTGTAGCAAAAAAGAATTGCGTACGGCACCAGCAGGAAAATAGTGACCCACAGGAGCGGGGGAATCGTCACACCGGCTTTGTACGCGCGCGAGTACATGGCTAGTCCGGCTCTTTTTCGCTGACGCGGATGGCATCGGTCGCAGCAAACTCGAATTCGCGCTCGCCGCTGAGGATGCCGGGATTGGCGATGCGCGCGCGGACGGTGTGGGGTCCGCCGCAATCAATTTCGATCAAATCCATCGCGCCACCGAAAGACTGGTTGCGGATGCGTCCGCGGAAACGGGCGGTGGAATCGACGGCAAACGCCGTCCCGGCGGATTCCGCGACCAGGCGAATGCATTCCGGGCGCAGCGAATATGTAGCCGGGCCGGAGGCTTCGGAAGTGGGCCACACAATTGAGCCGGCCGTGGCGACTCCGTCGCGCACTTCGGCGCGCAGCAGGTTCGTCTGGCCGATGAATTGCGCGGCGTAGGCGGTCTCCGGTTCGCCGTAGATTTCGCGCGGCGGCGCCACCTGCTCCAGCAGTCCCGTGCGGAGCAAAGCCACGCGATCGGAAAGCGCCATCGCCTCTTCCTGGTCGTGCGTCACAAAAATGAACGTAATGCCCACTTCGCGCTGCAGCGATTTCAGCTCCACTTGCATTTGGCGGCGCAAATTGGCGTCGAGCGCCGAAAGCGGCTCATCGAGCAGCAGCACACGCGGGCGATTCACCAGCGCGCGCGCCAAGGCTACGCGCTGCTGCTGCCCGCCGCTCAGTTTCGCAGGAGCCGCTTGCGCGAATTCGCTCATTTTCACCATCGCCAGGGCCTGCGTGACGCGCTCAGGAATCTCAGCTTTCGCGGTATTTTTCGCGCGCAGGCCGTAAGCCACATTTTCGAATACGGAAAGGTGCGGAAAAATCGCGTAGCTCTGAAAAACAGTGTTCACCTGGCGGCGATGCGCGGGAATCCGGTCCAAGCGCTCGGCTCCCATCCAGATTTCGCCGCTATCTAAATCCTCGAAACCGGCTATGAGCCGCAGCAGGGTAGTCTTGCCCGAACCGCTCTCGCCAAGAATGGTGAGAAATTCGCCGCTGGCTACGTCCAGGCTGATGCCGCGAAGTACGGGGCGCTGCCCGAAACGTTTGATAACCTGGCGAACGGAAAGGATCGGCGCGGCAGGCGGCGCCGCCGCGGCTGTACCGGTCGCAACCGCGTTAGAAGCCGGTTTCGTCACTGCGCCGCCTTCACTTCGTTCCAGATTTCGTTGTACTTGTCGCGGCGCGGCACATTTTGCCAGAAATAAATACGCGTCATGTATTCGTCCACATTGTCCAGGTGCAGGGATTTTTTCTGCTCGTCGGTCATGAATTCCGCCGCGTGCGGATTGGCGGGATCGTAGCCGGTTACGTCGGTCACCATTTTTTGGGTTTTCGCTTCGATCATGTATTCCAGAAATTCCGCGGCGAGGTCCTTGTGCTCGCTCGCCGTGGTGATCATCAGGTGGTCAATCCATCCTGTGGTGTTTTCCTGGGGGATGGTTTCGGCGATGGGGAATTTGGCCGCGCGCAGCTGGTTGGTAGTAAGCGGCCAGCCCATGGCGGCCACGATTTCGTGATTTTCAAACAGGTTCGTCAGCTCGCCGCCCGTGGACCAGAACTTGCGAATGTTCGGCTTCAGGTCAATCAACTTTTTGCGGACGTTCTCTAGTTCCGCGTCGCTCAGGTTGTAGACGTGATTGGGATCCGGCTTGTCGTATCCCAGAACTTGCGCGGCCATGTAAATTGTCGAAAGCTCATCCCACGCGGAAATCTTGCCCTTGAGCTTCGAGTCCCACAGTACGGTCCAACTCTCGGGCGGCTTCGTGAAATATGTGGTGTCGTAGAGCAGGGGATTCGGGCCCCAAGTAAACGGCACGCCGTAGACGTTGCCATTCACGCGCACCAGCGGCATGCTGCGCAGCCGTTCCGATAGCTGGGCGTATGCAGGCAGCTTCGCAAGATCGAGCGGCGCGGCTAGACCGGCGGAGGCGATCATGGTCGCGACGTCGCTCGACGGTGAGATCACGTCGTAATTGCTGGCGCTGCCTCCGCGAAGCTTGGCGACCAGTTCGTCGCTCGAGCCCATGTAGGAAGCGCTGACTTTGCAATGATGCGATTCTTCGAACGCGTGCAGGTAGGAGGGATCAGCGTATCCCTCCCAGACCAGCAGGCTGAGGCCGGGCGTCTGCTTGGCGCAACCGCCGGCCGCGAAGACGACCGCCACTGCGACGACGGCTAGAAACAAGGCTGCTCGGTTGCGAATGCTGTAGGTCACTGGTGCGCTCCCGCTGGCGCGCTCAATTTGCCGGAGACAACGACGGCGCCACGATTCAATGTTTGAATGAGCTGCCAAAGTTTTTTGCATCCGCCGCGCGCATGCTAGAAAGTTGGCGGCGTGTTAATCCACAGCACCAGCGTTTCCTTCTTGCCCGGATTCTTCCAGCGATGAGCGTTGTTGCTCTCGAAATAAAAACTGTCACCTTCCTGCAGCAGGTGCAGCTCGCCATCGGCCAGAGAAATCTCCAGCGCGCCCTTCAGAATGAAGAGAAATTCCTCGCCGTCGTGCGCATACGATTCTCCGCTGCCGCTAGAAGGCGCGACGCGAAATAGATGCGGCTCCATTAAAGTGTTGCCCCACGCGAGCAACTCCATTCGCACGCCCGGACCGGCATCAAGCACTTTGCGGTCCGCAGGTCGCACGCGGCCGGGGTTAGAATTGGATGGATCGAACAAAGCGAGAATATTCATGCGATAAAATCGTGCGATACGCCGCAAAGTAGCCACAGATGCGGTCATTTGCGCACGCTCCAAAGCGCTGAGAAATCCGACAGACACGCCCGCGGCGCGCGCCACTTTGGAAAGTGAATAACCGTGGCGCAAACGCATTCGTCGCAGACGCGGTCCAATCGGGTCGGCCTTGGGTCGCGCGCCCGCGCGAGGCAGCACCCCCTCGCGCTTCAGCAGATGCACGATAGCCGGAGCATTCAGGCCGCGCACGCGGCGCAAATATTGCGCGCGTTTCAGCAGGCGCACATCCGCTTGCGTGTAGAGCCGATATTGACTACGAGTTCTGTGAGGCGTCACCAGTCCAAGATTTTCCCACGTGCGCAAGATCGACGGAGAGACTCCGACGCTGCGCGCGACGTCGCTGATGCGCAAGAATTCCTGGGTCCGCGCAGTCTTTGCCGGGCGCGTCGGAGTGCGAGTGCTCGCCAAACCAGTTTCCCCTTGACAACCCGCTGGCCTTCTTCTAACGTTCCCGGATTATAGTAAGGTTTTTTCTCAAGCTGCAACCGAAAAACTCAAAGTGAGGCGCCGGGGGGTCGGGGGTGGCGCCAGCTTTTTTCAAAGGAGCGGCGATGAAAACGACGGGCCGGTTAGGGGTGTACCTATTGGCGTTGGTGGGGCTGTTCTGTTGCGGCACAGCGTGGGGACAAACAAACGGCTCGATTCGCGGAATCGTCAACGACCCATCCGGCGCGGTGGTCCCGGGAGCGACGGTCACCGCAACGCTGAGCGGCACGGATTCGCAACGGTCGGTCACCTCCGATAAAGACGGCGCGTTCGACATTCCCGAATTGGCAGTCGGAAGTTACGAAGTGGTAGCGGATGCCCAGGGTTTCAAGAAATTCGTCGCCAAGGATGTGGTGATATCCATTGGCCACGTAAACTTCCTCACTATCACGCTGCAAATCGGAAGAGCGAACGATACCGTCACGGTAGAGGCCAATGCCGTGCAGGTGGAAACCACCAGCACGCAACTCGGCGCGGTGATGACTGACACTTCTATCCGCGAACTTCCTCTGAATTCCCGGAACGCATACGCGCTGCTGCAACTGCAACCGGGCGTGCAATCGCAGCTCGGGGCCGACCTCTTCGCAGGCAGCGATAATCCGGGCGTGGTGTCTGTGAATGGAGGCCGTGGCCGCGCGAACAATTACATGGTGAACGGCGGCGACGGTAACGACATCTTCGTGAACGCGCCGGCGATTCAGCCGTCACCCGATGCTATTGAAGAATTTCGCGTACTCACCAATACGTTTGACGCCGAATACGGCCGGAATTCCGGTTCGGTCGTCAACGTTGTTACCAAGTCCGGGACCAACAGCATCCACGGCGATTTCTACGATTTTTTGCGCAACGACGCCCTCAACACACGCGGGTATTTCGACAATACCATCGCGCCTTACAAACAAAATCAGTTCGGAGCGACGCTGGGCGGTCCGATTAAGAAGGACAGCACTTTCATATTCGGCTCGTACGAAGGTAACCGCCTACATCAAGGCATCTCGACGGGTACGGTGCTGCTGCCGACAACCGCCGAGGCGGGCGGCGATTTTTCAGAGGGCGGACAGGCGCAGCCCTTTCAAGGCGCCATCGCGGATCAGACCTTCGCTACCCTGCTTAATAGTCGCCCAGGTTGCAGCGCAGCAGTCCTGGCCCAGAGCGGTCAGGTAATCGCGGTCGGAAGCAGCTACGGTACGACTTCAAGCGGGCCCGGGATCTTTACCAACGTCGCGGCCAATAAAGAAGGGCAGATTCCCACGCAATGCTTCGACCCCACGGCGGAAGCTCTCTACAACAAGTACATCGCGCCGCTGGGAACCGGCAGCTACTCGGCCGTTCCGCTCGAACTGGTGAACAACAACCAGTTTACGGTGCGCTTCGATCACAAGATTACGGCCAATCAACAATTCACCGCCTACTATTATTTTGAGAACGACGCCAGCACGGCTCCGATATCTTCCTTCCAGGGCGCCGGAGGCAACATTCCCGGTTTCGGATCGCTTTTCGGCACGCGGGTCCAGCAGTGGAACCTGAGTCACACCTGGACCATCAGCCCCACCGCCGTGAACGAATTTCGCTTCAACTATTTCCGTGAAGGTCAGCAAACGAATAATCACCCAGTGAATACGCTCCAGACCGTTCAGCAATCTTGCGGTGCTGCCATTCCCGCAGCGAACTGTTTTAGCGATCCCGGCGACATTCCGGCCGGCATCACCACCGATCTTCCGGGGCATGTGGGTGTGCCATACATCAATGTTTCCGGTGGGTTCGCGATGGGCAACAATTTCGAAGGCGAGCTCCCACAAACCGGAAATACTTTTCAATGGACGGACAACTACACCAAGATTTTCGGCAAGCACACCACGAAATTCGGGGTGGATGTCCGCCGCCAGCGGTTCGATCAGTTTCTCTACTACGATGTGAGCGGAGAATTTAATTTCACTAGTGCCAACAATGCCGATCAGATCCTTTCCGACCCCACTTTCCCTTCCTATCCAAATTATTTTCTGGGCGCGCCCGAGACCTATTCGCAAGGCGCGGCCCAGCGCGAAGACCTGCGCAACACCTCGCTCTATCTCTTCGCCCAGGACAGTTACAAGCTGAAGTCCAATTTGACCCTGAATTACGGACTGCGCTGGGAACTCAATACTCCTTATTTCGATACTGGAAATCGCCTGCAGACGTTTCGCCCGGGTGAAGCCACCACGCAATATCCTTGTTGGCTTTCGGCGGCGAACGCGGCCGCCCTGGGACTGACTCCGGGTGATTGCGGAGAGAACAGCGGCGCCAACAATGCGGTCTTCCCGCTCGGCCTGGTGTTTCCCGGCGATAAGGGCGTTCCGCGGGGGCTCACCTCCACTTACTACAAAGGCTTCGCTCCGCGCATTGGACTGGCCTGGAGTCCTAGCGCCACCGATGGATGGCTAGCGAAATTGACGGGCGGCCCCGGCAATTTTAGCATCCGCGCAGGCTTTGGCCTGTTCTACAATCCGATCGAACAGCTGGTGTTGGAACAGTTCAGCGCAGAGCCACCCTTTGGCGGCAGTTCGTTCGTGTCGAATCCGCAATTCAATCTTCCATACCTTTCCCAAAGCGGGGTGCAGACTCCCAACCCATTCACCGGCGTGATCAATCAAACGCCGCAGACGCCGTGCGCGGTGGATCCCGGCGGTCCTCCGGGATGCGTGGACTGGTCGAATTTTCGCAGCTCCATTTATTACGGCGAGTTCCAACCGAATCTGAAATCTCAGTATGCCGAACAGTACAACCTCACCATCGAGCGCCAGTTGTCGAAAGATATGCTGCTGCGCGTTTCCTACGTCGGAACGCAAGCGCACCATCTATTGGCGTCCTACGACCTGAACTACGGCCACGCGGAAACTTGCTTAGGTTTGGACAATCTCCCCGTAGGAAGCGTGTCATCTTTTCCGGGTGGGCCGACCTCGCCCGCCGGTACCCCGCCGTGCGGACCGTTCGGATCGGACGCGGAATACTTCATTCAGCCCGGTACGGTCATTCCAACGTACACGGCCGCGCCGGGAACTCCTCCGACTACGTGCAGTGGTCTCACCTTGCCCTACAATGCGGCGCCAGGCGGCAGCACCTGCATCCCGGCCGGAACGACGATCGGTCCCAACGGCGTCACGCTCGACGGCCTGCGGAAATATTCCTCCCCCAATTGCCAGCCTTTGAGCGGGTCACTTTTCACGGGATGCCCATCAGACGGCGTGCCGGTTTTCGCGAATATTTTCGCGGAAAATACCATCGCCAATTCCAATTACAACGGCTTGCAAATTTCCGTCGAGAAAAATTATTCGCATGGCCTGCTGTTCCAGGCTTCCTACACCTTCAGCAAGGCGATTGACCAAGGCGCGTCCTTTGAAAACGAACTTGACCCGCTTAATTTCAATGGCACTCGGGGTCTTTCGCTGTTGGATGCGAAAAATCGCTTTGTATTTAGTCCCGTCTGGGATTTGCCAATTCCGAAATATGAGGGCGCCAAAGGGAAGTTTGTCGACGGCTGGGGCGCTTCCGCGATCATCACCTACCAGAGCGGTTTCCCGATCCGCGTTCAGGATGCCGACGACTCCGAACTCGAGAGCAGCACGTTCTTTGAAGACGCCAACACTCCCGAAGTCACCGGGCCGATTACGTTCATCAGCCCGAAGAACGGACCCTCTAACAACAACCCGAATCATCAGTACGTTGTCGGTAATTTCGCGGATTCGAGTCCTGGAACGTTTGGCAACGTGCCGCACTCGTTGTGCTGCGGTGCGCCTATCAGTAACACCGACCTTGTCATCTCCAAGAAGACGCCAATCAACGAACGGTGGAACACGGAGTTCCGCGCCGAATTTTATAACACCTGGAATCACACGCAATTCAACAATCCCGACGGGGACTTCACGGATTCCACCTTCGGTCAGGTCTTGAAGGTGCGTGAAGGCCCGCGGGTAATGCAGTTTGGTTTGAAGTTCCTGTTCTAGACGAGAGGGTGGGCAGCGAAAGCGAGGGTGTCCGTCCTGGCGGGCCCCTCGCTTTGTTGCGTAGAGACGGAACGCGGTGCGGGAGCGCGGCGGACCGGTGATGCGGTGGCCGTGCAGTAGTCGCCCAAACGCGCGACGCTGCGCGGAGTACAGCAATTAAGGTACGCCAGCGGTCCGTGCGGCAGCTGAGACAAGGGGATTGCCAGAGAGATGAAGATTGTCGTTCTAGGCGCGGGATTGATGGGGCGCGCGGTGGTTTACGACCTGAGCGGTGCGCGGGAGGTCAAGAGCATCGTGGTGGCCGATTTCGATCGCGAGCGCGCGCAAGATGTAGCGCATAAATTCGGCCGCGCCATCACCCGCGCGGCATTCGCGGACGTACGCGCCACTTCGCAACTGGCGAAGTTGCTGCGGGGTTGCGACGTGGTGGTGAACTGTACGCAATACAATTGGAATACGGACGTGATGCGCGCGGCGCTGGCGGCTCGCGTGAATTACATGGACCTGGGGGGCCTGTACCACATGACGCGCCAGCAATTTGCGCTGGATCGCGATTTCCGCCGCATCGGAAAGCTGGCCATTCCGGGCATGGGCGGCGCTCCGGGCATCACGAATGTGATGGCGCGCGCGCTGGCCGAGCCGCTGGATCGTGTGGAGGCGATCAAGGTCTACAATGCGGGCGCGGACGAGCAGCGCTACGACAGCCCAGTCGCGTATTCGTTTTCGATCGCCACAATTCTGGATGAGTTGACCATGTCGCCCATCCATTTCGTGGGCGGTCGCTACGTCGAAAAAGAAATGCTCTCCGAGCCGGAAACCGAAACGTTTCCCGCGCCGATCGGCAAAATCGTGCTGCGGCATTCGATTCATTCCGAGCTAGGCACGCTGGCCGAGAGCTTTCGCAAGAAAGGTGTGCGCGAGGTATTTTTTAAAATCAATTACGACCCGAAGCTGGTGGGCTTGGTGCGGTCGCTCGTAGACGCGGGATTCACCCAACGCGAGCCTATTGCCGTGAATGGCACGCAGGTGGCACCGCGCTCTGTATTGCTTGCGTTGCTCCAGAAAAAAGCTCCGGCGAAGACGCCGCTCGACGTGGAAGCACTGCGCGTGGTGGTCACCGGCCGCGCGGGTAAACGCCGTGTCGGCGCGGCCATGGAAATGTGGGCGGATCACAGTGCGCGGCCGCAATTTTCAGCGGTGGCGCGCGACACCGGCTTTCCAGCAGCGATTGCTGCGGTGATGCATGGGCGCGGCGAAATTCCCGGCGTGGGCGTGCAGGCGCCCGAAAATGTGGTGCCGCCCAATCCATTTTTCAGTGAATTGAAGAAACGCGGATTCACTTTCCGCCGGTGGAACGTAAAAGTTTAGGTAAGTAGCGGCAAATCTCAGGGCCGTGCGTCGGCCACAGTACCAGCATTTGGAGGCAGTTATGCACGAAGGACTGCAACAGGAAATAACCAAATACGAAAAGCGCACGCCGCGTTCCAAGGCGGCGCATCACCGGGCGGAAGGCCGCTTGCCATTGGGCGTCGCGAGCAATTATCGCGCCTACGAGCCCTATCCGCTGTTTGTTCGCGATGGAAAGGGCGGACACATCCACGACATTGATGGCAACGAATATCTCGATTTCAATCTTTGCTTCGGCGCGCTGATGGCGGGGCACTGCCATCCCGCGGTGGTCAAGGCTGTGCAAGCGAAACTCGGCACTGGCACGATGTTCGGCATGCCGCACGATCTGGAATGGGAACTCGCGGAAGAAATCTGCCAGCGCTTTCCGGTAGAGATGGTGCGGTTCAGTAATAGCGGAACGGAATGTACCATGCACGCGGTGCGTCTCGCACGCGCGGCCACCGGTCGCGATCGCATTATCAAGATGGAAGGCGGATATCACGGATTGCATGATTCCGTGCTCGTCTCGCTGAAGCCCAAGGCTAGTGAAATTGGCGATCCGAATTTCCCCACCGCGGTTCCCGGCGGCTCTGGTATTCCAAAAGCGACGGTGCAGAACACTTCAATAGCGCAGTTCAATGACATTGCCGGCGTCGAGCGCCTGTTCGCCAAATATCCCGGCGAAATCGCCGCAATAATCGTTGAGCCGATCATGATGAACGTCGGGATCCTGATGCCGCAGCAGGGGTATCACCAGGCGCTGCGTGAAGTCACCAAGAAAAACGGCGCGCTGCTGATTTTCGACGAAGTAAAAACCGGCGCAAAACTCGCCTACGGCGGCGCATGCGAGTATTTCGCGGTGAAGCCGGACATCGTTTGCCTGGCGAAATCCATCGGCGGCGGCTTTTCTCTGGCGGCGTTCGCTTCGACGCGCCAGGTAATGGGTCAAATCTCCGATCACAAAGTTTTTCACGGCGGCACCTACAACACCAATCCCGTCGCTATGGCTGCCGGCCTCGCCACGTTCCGCGAGGTGTTGACGAAGGATGCCTACACGCACGTCACCAAGCTCAACAAAAAACTGCTCGAAGGCTACAACAAGGAAATCAGCAAGAGCGGCCTGAACGCTTACACCATCGGAGCGGGGTCGAACGGCGCGCTGATGTTCTTCGACAAGCCCATCCGCAATTATCGCGATTGGCTGAATGCGGACAGCGAATTATGGCGGCACTATTGGTTCGCCATGGTCAATCGCGGCGTGATGGCCCAGCCTTATTGGTGGGACGAGCAGTGGACCATTTCCGTGGCGCACACTGAAGCGGACATTGACCGGCACATCGCGACGTTCGCGGAAATTGCGCCGGCTCTGGCGAAGGCGCAGAAGGAACCGCATGTCGCGGCGACTGCCGGCCACTGATTCTTGCAGCTACCGTAGGCATTCGGGCGTCTCGCACAAGGTGATACGCGCGGCGCTCGAATGCCTGGCGCGCGAATTTTCCATTTGACGAGGAGTCCTTTTGGGCGAGCCGCTTCCAGTCGCAGCGACCACTGAAATGGTGCATCTGAAGCGTTCGCTCGGCCGTTGGGATCTCGTCGCGCTGTTCGTCGTCGCGGTGTTCAACCTCAACGTCGTGCCGAGCATCGCCGCAAATGGCGGAGTCACGGTTTGGCTTTGGCTGATTTCGCTCGTGCTGTTTTTCTGGCCGCAGGGAATTGCGGTGATCGAGCTGGCGCATCGTTATCCCGGCGAAGGTGGCGTTTATTTGTGGGCTAAGGAAGTTTTCGGCGACTTCCACGGTTTTCTTTCCGGTTGGTGCTACTGGACGAACAACATGATGTACGTGCCGACGGTGATGCTCTATTTCGTGGGTGTTTCGGTGTTCGTGCTGGGTCCGGGCCATCAAGGACTGGCGGATAATCGGGCTTTCACGGTGGTCGCGTCGCTTTTGCTGATGGCGTTGCTGGTGATTCTGAATATTGTGGGGCTGGGCGTCGGGAAATGGATCAACAATCTCGGCGGAATCGGAACAGGAGTCGCTGCCGCGGTACTGATCGGCCTGGGGCTCATCATGTTTTCGCGGTTTGGCACCACGGTGACGGCGGCGGATTTTCGCATTCCGGCCAATCCGCGATTTGTGTTGAATTCTTTTGGCGTGATTTGTTTTGGACTTGTGGGCTTGGAGCTGGCGTCCGTGATGGGCGATGAAATCAAAGACCCGCAGAAAACTTTACCGGGCGCGGTGGCCTGGGGCGGAATACTTTCCGGCGTAATGTACATCGCGACGACGCTTACGTTGCTGATCGCCGTCAGCAAGAGCGACATCAACGTGTTGCAGGGCATCGTGCAGGCCGTCAGCCACATGGCCAGTCGCGTTGGCGCTGGTTGGATCGTCGCGCCGTTCGCGCTGATGCTGAGTATTTCGATCGCGGGAATCGGATCCGCGTGGCTCGCTGGTTCGGCGCGCATACCATTTGTCGCGGGCCTGGATTCCTACATGCCCAGCTGGTTGGGAAAGACGCACGCGCGTTTTGCGACGCCGTATGCGGCGCTGATCGTGCAAGGCATCGTGTCAATGATTCTGGTTCTGGTAAATGCGGTAGGGTCCGGTGTGCAAGAAACGTTTCAGCGCTTGCTTTCACTGGCCGTGGTGCTGCAGCTCGTTCCGTTTCTATACATGTTCGGTGCGTTGCTGAAAATTGCCGCGAATCCGGATTCGGGCAAGGGGCTGTACAGCAAAACGACGTTGTTTCTGGCCGGTGGCAGCGGGCTCGTTACCACTACGCTCGGCATCGTGCTGGCATTTTTCCCGGCGCAGCAGATTCGCTCTCTGCTCTCGTACGAGGCCTGGATGTTCGGCGGCACGGCATTTTTCATAGGCCTGGCCGTGTTTTTCTTTTATGTCTACGGCCGGCGCAAGGTAGCGCCTGCCGCAGCGACAAGCGTCTAATTAAGGCTAGCATCAGTAGGGAGGCTCTGTGGCAAGCAAGGCTAAGGCGATCGCAGCGAAGAACGCGAAATCAAAAGCGGGCGCACGTAAATATAAGATGTACATCAACGGCGAATTTGTCGAAGCGCACAGCCGCAGCGTTTTCCCTGTTTACAATCCCTCCACGGAAGAAGTCATCGCCCAAGTCCCCGAAGCAGATGAAAAAGATGTGGATCGCGCTGTAGCGGCCGCCAAAACAGCTTTCAATTCCGGCGCATGGCCGCAAACTACTGCGCAGGACCGCGGCCGCATTCTATTTCGTCTGGCCGAACGCATTCGCAAGGAAGCGGCGCACCTGGCTGATCTCGAGTGCCGCAACTCCGGCAAGCCGATTGTCGAAGCGGAGTATGACATCGCCGACGCCGCCACCTGTTTCGAGTATTACGGCGGCATGGCTACCAAAGTTCTGGGCCACGTAAATCCCGTGCCGGATAACGCGCTAAGCCTTTCGCTGCGCGAACCCATCGGCGTCGCCGCGCAAATCATTCCGTGGAATTATCCTTTGCTGATGGCTGCGTGGAAACTCGCGCCGGCTATCGCGGCGGGCTGCTGCTGCATCTTGAAGCCTGCTGAGCAGACTCCGCTCACAGCGCTCGAATTTGCGGGATATCTCAGTGACGCCGGATTGCCGCCCGGCGTCGTTAACATTATCACCGGCTTTGGCGAAGGCGCGGGCGCACCGCTCGTGAAGCATCCGGACGTGAACAAAGTTGCCTTCACCGGCAGCGGAGCAGTGGGCAAAGCGATTGTGAAGATGGCGGCGGACACGCTGAAGCGCGTCACGCTTGAACTCGGTGGAAAATCGCCGAACATATTTTTCGCCGATGCGGATTTCGAAGCCGCGATTGACGGCGCGCTGTTCGGCGTGTTCATCAATCAGGGCGAAGTCTGCTCCGCGGGCAGCCGCATCCTGGTGGAAAAACCGATCTATTCGAAGTTTGTCCAAGCCATGGCCTCCAAAGCCAAGAAAATCCGCCTCGGCCCGCCACTCGAACGCGAAACAAAGATGGGCCCGCTCGTCAGCAAAGAGCAGTTCGACCGCGTCAGCGCATACCAAGAGATCGGCAAGAAGGAAGCGAAGCTTGCTGCCGGAGGCGGGCGCCCTTCGTCCATGAAGCACGGTTATTACGTGGAACCGACGATTTTCTACGACGTGGATAATTCCGCGCGCATAGCCCGCGAAGAAATCTTCGGGCCGGTGGCGACGGTGATTCCATTTACGAATGAAGCCGACGCTATCAAAATCGCGAACGATACGCCTTACGGCCTTGCCGCCGCCGTGTGGTCGCGCGATATTTTCAAAGCGTTCCGCGTGGTGAAAGCTTTGCGCGCCGGAATCGTGTGGGTGAATCACATGCAACCCACGTACGTCGAAGCGCCGTGGGGCGGTTACAAGCAATCCGGTTTTGGCCGCGAGCTCGGCCCCTGGGGCATCGAAGAATATCTGGAAACCAAGCAAGTGCACATCAACCTGAACGAACAGCCCATCGGATGGTACTGACATGCCTACAATCCAATTGCGCACCGCGATACCCGGTCCTAAATCTCTGGAGCTGATGCGCCGCCGTCAGGCCGCTGTACCGCGCGGGGTCGCTCACGCCACGCCGATTTTCGCAGCGCGCGCGGAAGGCGCGATTCTGGAAGATGTGGACGGCAATCGTTTCATCGATTTCGCCGGAGGCATTGGTGTGCAGAATGCCGGCCATCGCCCTCCGCGCGTGGTCGCCGCGATTCGCGAGCAGCTCGACGCGTTCATGCACACCTGCTTCAGCGTAGCGCCGTACGAAAAGTATATTGCGCTCGCGGAAAAGCTGAATTCGCTGGTGCCCGGGAATTTCGCAAAAAAAACAATTTTGCTCAACAGCGGCGCCGAGGCTATCGAGAACGCGGTGAAAATCGCGCGCGCCTACACGCGCCGTCCGGCGATCATTTGTTTTGAGGACGCGTTTCATGGCCGCACCATGCTCACGATGTCGCTCACCAGCAAGACGCATCCCTATAAAGCGGGCTTTGAGCCCTTCGCCGCCGACATTTACCGTATTCCTTACGCGTACTGCTACCGCTGCTCGTACTCTCTGAAATATCCGAGCTGCAATGTTTTTTGCGCTCACCACCTCGAAGACACTTTCAAACGCATGGTGGCCTCCGAAGCGGTCGCGGCGGTGGTGGTTGAGCCGGTCCTCGGCGAAGGCGGCTTCGTCGCGCCGCCGCCGGAATTTTTCAGCGCGCTGCACGAAATCTGTAAGCGCCACGAAATTCTCTTGATCGCCGACGAAGTGCAAACCGGGTTTGGGCGTACCGGCGCGATGTTCGCCTCCGAGCGCTATGGCATCGTTCCTGACATTCTGGTGAGCGCGAAATCCATCGCCTCCGGCATGCCGCTTGCAGCGGTCACGGGCCGGGCGGAGATTATGGATACACCGGGTCTAGGCGGTCTGGGCGGCACGTACGGCGGGAATCCGCTCGCCTGCGCGGCGGCGCTGGCCGCGATCGAAATTCTGGAGCGCGAAAATCTTTCCGCGCGCGCCGAAGAACTGGGCGCTCGATTTGAATCGCGCGCTAAAGAGTGGAAGAATCGCTGGCCGCTGATCGGCGATGTTCGCGGACTCGGTGCGATGCGGGCGCTGGAACTCGTGCGTTCGGCGGATAACCGCGAGCCTGCCAAGGAAGAGACCGAGCAAGTGCTCCGTCATTGCCGGGAGCGCGGCTTGATTTTGCTGTCCTCGGGAACTTACGGCAATGTGCTGCGCTTGCTGGTGCCGCTGGTCGTCACCGCGGAGCAGTTCGACGAGGGGCTGAACGTTCTCGAGGCTGCGCTCGCGGTTGTGGCCGAATCGCAAGTGGAAACCGCTCCGCGCCGCGCATAATCCGAGGACCGTTCATGGGAACTGCGACGAAAGTGCCAGTAAAGACATGGGGATTTTATCTCGACGGAAAATGGATCACGGAAGGCGAACGATTTGAAGTTTTAGCTCCCTACGACCGCGCCATAGTCGGCGCATCCTATCGTGCAACAGCCGCCGACGCCGAAGCAGCCGTGCGAGCCGCGCAACGTGCATTCCAAGTCACGCGCAAGATGGCTGGATACGAGCGACAAGCCATTCTCCGCGCCATTTCTGACGGCATCAGCAAGCGCCGCGAAGAATTTGCGCAAGTCATCGCGCTCGAGGCAGGGAAGCCCATCCGCACGGCGCACCTTGAAGTGGACCGCGCGATCTTCACCTTTGCTGTCGCGGCCGAAGAAGCCACGCGCATCGGCGGCGAGTGGCTGCCGCTGGATTGGCAGGCTTCCACCGCGGGCCGAGCCGGAATCGTTCGCCGCTTTGCGCTGGGCCCGATTCTGGCCATCACGCCGTTTAATTTTCCGCTGAATCTGGTGGCGCACAAGGTCGCACCGGCGATTGCCGCGGGCTGCACCACGGTGTTAAAGCCTGCTCCGCAAACTCCGCTTACGTCGCTGCTGCTTGCAGAAGTAATCGAGCAAGCTGGACTGCCGCCGGGCGCTCTGAATGTGTTGCCGCTCGCAAATCAAGTCGCGGAGAAATTGGTTGGCGACGATCGGCTGAAGATGCTCACCTTCACCGGAAGCGTTCCAGTGGGCTGGGCGCTAAAAGGGAAGTCCGGCAAGAAAAAAGTGACGCTTGAATTGGGCGGCAACGCCGGGGTGATTGTGCACTCTGATGCCGATGTGGACGTTGCGGCGGATCGTTGCGTGGTCGGAGGTTTTTCCTACGCCGGGCAGAGCTGCATCTCCGTGCAGCGCATCTACGTGCAGTGCGGCGTTGCACAGAAATTTCTGGCGCGACTGCTCGACGGCGTCAAAAAACTGCGCGTCGGCGATCCGTTCAATGAAGCCACGGACGTCGGCCCCATGATCAGCGAAGACGCGGCGCGCCGTGCCGCTGCTTGGATTGAAGAAGCTGTTGCGGGCGGCGCCAGGGTGCATGCGGGCGGCGCCACGCGCGAGGGTGCGGTATTGCAGCCTACGGTGCTGACGAATGTCCGGGCAGATTTGAAGGTCAGTTGCCAGGAGGTTTTCGCGCCGGTGGTGATTGTCGAGCCGTACGATGATTTTGCCGAAGCCATCCGCCGCGTAAACGATTCGCCGTTCGGACTGCAAGCGGGCGTCTTCACGCGCGATGCAAAGTTGCTGTTTTCGGCGTTTGAGAATCTGGAAGTGGGCGGAGTGATCGCAGGAGATATGTCCGCGTTTCGGATTGATCACATGCCGTATGGCGGCGTGAAGGATTCGGGAATCGGCCGCGAAGGATTGCGCTATGCAATCGAGGAAATGACCGAGCCGCGAATCCTGGTCCTCAATTTGGCCTAGGCCGGGATAATCGCTCACCTGAGCGAAGTCCGGCTTACTTTGCTATCTCACTCGCCTCTGGAAACAACAACGATGCGGCCACTGTTGCCACCAAGATTCCCACAATCACCGCCAGGGAAATTGGAGCGGAGACAGGCAGCCATTCGCTCAACGTCATTTTCACGCCGACAAATACTAGAATCGCCGCCAGCCCCTGATGCAAAAAGCGGAAGCGCGGCAGCAGATCCGCCAGCGCGAAATACAAAGCCCGCAAACCCAGAATCGCGAACACGTTCGAGGAATAGACAACGAACGCGTTGCGCGTGATCGCCAGAACTGCCGGGACCGAATCCACCGCGAAAATAATGTCCATGGCCTCGACCGCCACCAGCGCCAAACAGAGCGGCGTGGCAATCCATTTTCCGGCTTGCTTCACGAAGAAGCTCTCGCCCTCGAAGTGATCGGTTACTGGAATCACCCGCCGCGCCATTACCACCAGCGGGTTACGATCCGGCCGCATCACACGCTTGCCGGGGAAAAACATCCTGGCGCCCGTCAGCAGCAGTAGCGCCCCAAAAACGTACAACACGGAGTGAAACGTCTGCAGTAATTCCACGCCCGCAAGAACGAAAAGGGCGCGCATTACCAGAGCCCCCAGCACCCCCAGAAACAAAACCTTGTGCTGCGATTGCGCCGGCACGTCGAACGCCTGAAAAATCAGCAGAAAAACGAAAATATTGTCCACGCTCAACGACTTCTCGACCAAATAACCGGTAAGAAATTCGACCCCCACCTGCGGTCCCTGCGAATAATAGAGCCACAGATTAAAAAGCAGCGACACGGAAATCCACGCCGCGCTCTCTAGCAACGCTTCGCGAAGGCCGATAACGTGGTTTTTACGATGAAAAACGCCCAGGTCAATCAACAAGGCCGCAGCCGTGGTGACAGCAAAGACTACCCAGATGTGAATCGGCGTTCCGAGCATGGGGCTTTTGATGCCAGCAAGCGGCGCTTGCAAGCGGGCACCAGTCTAACCGGGCAGCCGCCGTGAATGAAGGCCGATATTGCACATTTGTGCCACTTAATGGTTGCAGGCGTTGCGCGGATGCACGATAATTCGGCATTGTAGTCCCCGGCTTGGAGCCATCCTGGCGGCTTTTGCGTGATTAACTGTCCTCACTGCAGCACGGTGAATCCGGATTTCGCTGAATCCTGCTCACGTTGCGGGACTCCCATGCCATTGGGCGAGTCCGAAACGATTCAGATGGTGGATGCCACCGTCATCACGCCGGGTAGCGATTTCGGAACGCGCTATCGCATCGACGCCCTGCTAGGACAGGGTGGCATGGGCCGCGTCTATAAGGCCTATGACAAAGATCTGGACCGAACTGTCGCCATCAAAGTGGTTCGCGACGGCGCAATCGGCGAATCCGATGCGCTGAAACGTTTCAAGCAGGAACTGGTCCTCGCCAGCAAAATCTCCCACAAAAATATTCTGCGCATTCACGACATGGGCGATGTCGGCGGCCTGCGTTTTATTTCCATGGCCTTCGTCGAAGGCAAGGATCTGCAGCACATCATCCGCGAAAACCCCAAGATGCCGCTGGAACGCATTCTGAATTTTTCCAGGCAGATTGCGGAGGCGCTGGCTGCCGCGCACGCCGAAGGTGTGGTCCATCGCGACTTGAAGCCGCAAAACTTGCTGGTGGATAAGAACGACCAGATTTTCGTTTGCGATTTCGGCCTGGCGAAATCGTTCGAAGAAGGCGCCATCGGCATGACGCGCACCGGCGCCTTTCTCGGCACGCCGCGTTATATGTCGCCCGAACAGGTGGAAGGGAAGCCCGCCGACGGCCGCGCCGACCTCTACGCTTTCGGCCTGATTTTGTACGAAATGGTGATCGGCGATGTGCCATTCACCGGCGAATCCACGCTGAAAGTGATGTACCAGCGCATTCAGGAAAAGCCCAAGAGCCCAAAACTCCTGCGGCCGGATCTTCCGAACTGGCTGGTAAAAATCATCATGCGGTGTCTGGAACGCGATCCGAACGATCGTTATCAGAATGCCTACGAAATTCTCGCGGATCTGCAGGGCGGCCAATCAGGCAGCGGCGTATCGCGCGTCGGAATGTCGCGCATTGGTTCCGGCTCGCAAAGCGTAATCATTCAAATTCCTGAATTCGCCAGCCATCTTTGGGTCTGGATCGTGGCGGGCGCCGTAGCGGCGCTGCTGCTGGCGCTCGCGATACCACCGGTGCGGCATTTGATTCCCGGCTTTCGCGTGGAACAGACGGGGCCTGCTGGCTCCGCCGCCTCGGGCATTCCGCCGCTTTCAAGCGGACGTTACGTCGCAATTCTGCCGCTGCAGGTTCTCGGCGACCAATCACAGCTTGATTACCTGGCACAAGGCATCCAGGAAGCGCTTTCCGCCAAACTCTTCCAGTTGAAAGGCGTGCACGTCACCTCGTCCGATGCTGCCTCCAAGGTCGATCCCAAGCAGCCTCTGCAGAAAATCGCGCGCAGCCTCGGCGCGAACACTTTGGTACAGGGGATGGTGCAAGGCAATGGCGACAGAATCCGCATCATCCTGAATATGGAGGACGTGGTTAACGGCAAGCGCATCTGGAGCCAGCAATTCGACGGCGTTCCGGCGGACCTGTTCACGCTAGAGGACCATATCTACGCGCAGGTGGTGTCGGCGATGGATGTGAATCCGACGAATGAGGAGAACGCCAACGCCGAGACGCGCCCCACGGACAATGTCGCATCGTACGATTTCTACCTGCGCGGCCGCAACGCCCTGCGCGTGAACGACGCCAAAAGCATCCAGACCGCGCTCGACTTTTTCAATCAGGCCGTGAAACAGGATCCCAAGTTCGCGCTCGCTTATACGGGAGTAGCCCAGGCCAGCCTGCGCATGTACGGATTGACGAACGACGGCTTCTGGACCCAGAAGGCGCAGGCGGCGGCGCAACAAGCTCTGCAATTGAACGATAAACTGCCGGAAGTTCACTCCACGCTTGGCAGCGTCTATCGCGCCACGGGGAAATATTCAGAAGCAATCGCCGAGCTGAATCGCGCGCAGGCCTTGGCGCCCAATTCAGACGAAGTTTATTGGCGCTTGGGCACGGTGTATCTGTCGAAGGGCGATATGCCACACGCCATTGAAGCCTATCAAAAGGCCGTGCAGCTCAACCCTTACTACTGGGTCAACGAGAATTCCCTCGGCGCGGCTTACTTCCAACTGGGAGATTACGACAAGGCGCTCGAGGCGTTCAAGCAGGTTGCTACGCTCGAACCGGACGTCAACGCAGGCTACGAGAATACGGGGAACGTGTTGGTACAGCAGGCTAAATACGGCGAAGCGGTACCCTATCTGCAAAAGGCTCTGGCAATTGAACCCAATGCCGGCGCTTACTCGAATCTCGGCACCGCCTATTTTTTCCTGAAGCAGTACGCGGAGTCCGCGCAGGCCTTCGAGAAGGCAGTAGCGCTGAACGCCAACGACACGCAATTAGCCGTCAACCTAGGCGATGCCTATCGCGCCTTGGGCCAGACCGATAAGGCCCACGCTGCCTACCAGCAAGCGATTTCCGCGGGTTACAAAGAATTGCAGACGAATCCGCAAGACACATCTGTATTGGCGGAGGTTGCGCTGTCTTACGCTAAACTCGGAAAGCCTCAGGACGCGGAGACATTCATAGCTCGCGCCCGCGCGCAGGATAAGAAGGACGTCAACCTCGCCTACACTGAAGTCCAGATCGATGCGCTGAACGGGAAATCGAGCCAGGCGATGACGCTACTTGCAGCCGTGCTCGCAGATCATTATCCCGCGGAGTCCGCGGCAGTTGACCCGGATTTGGAAAGCCTCCACAGCAACCCGGACTTCGACAAGCTGATCAAGAAATACTCAACCAAGAAACCCTAATTCCGCCGGGTCTTCCGCTCCCGCAGGTAGTCTTGAATTAGCTAATCGTGCTACGGCGTGATTTATCCTGCGCTTTCGCTGCGCGGGATCGATGGAAACGGGACGGTTAGGCTTTATCCGAAGGGCGCCGCCAGCGATCTCGTATGACGGTGAGCAGGGCAGGCCGATCGCAGGCACTTCGCGATTGACGTTGTGGCGGCCGCCTTTCAGGCGTTCGGCTTCTTAACTGTGTGGCTGCATCGCGTTCACCGGTGCCAGCGCGGTGGCCTGCGGACAGCCGTCGCAGCGAATGCCTATGGCACCTACCATCAGCCATGAGGTAGGGACATCCGTCAGGGAAATCGCGAGGCCCAAAAAGCCTTCTGCCCACCACGACGCTAGCCGTGGTGGGCAGACTCAGTACCATCAGATCGCCGATGATTAATACAGGCGTCTAGCTTCAGCAGGCCGCCAAATTATCGGAGTTGACCTGGCTCAGTTCGATTGCTTGCCGGCGCTTCCAACCACAAAATCCAACCAACGCGATTCCCAATCCGAGCATGGCGAATTCGGCAGGCTCAGGAGTGATCTCCGCCGATCCAGCCTCGCCGGGCAACAACCCAGTGCAGGGGCTGTTGGGATTTGGATCGCATTCCAACTCCAGCAACTCAAGACCATTACCGTTGATACCTACCGCCGCCGGGCACGTGTTGAACGCAGGCGTGAGGCCAGGGGCTGCCCCCAGGGTGCAAGTGTAAATCGCGTTCTGGATCGTGGGTGTGATCGCGATCCACAGGTCGGACAGGGTGTCGGACGCAGGGCAAACATCGCCAACACAATCCGTCGGTTCATAAACGAAGTTCGTCAGGAGATCGAATGTGCCGCCGCCATCGACCTGTGCCAGGGTCGGCCCCGCAACAGCCACTGGATTCGAGAACGAATTCGACGTGAAACAAGTCACGCCTTCCGGCACTTCACTGCAAGGTTCGATGGTCGGGTCCGTGGGCACGACAATCTTCACCTTGGGATCGAGACCGTCAGCCTTAGCTACGTTCGCTCCAACCATCGCCAAAGCGACTACTGCCACGATCGCCAACGTTTTACAAAATCTCATCAACCCACCTCCGCGCAATTTCCATCCGCCGGGGAGAGTAGCACGTTCGCCTCCAAGTGACAATCAAAACCATAAAAATAAATCCTTTGGATTGAATTGGTTCCAGCTACAGCTTCTTCCCTCTTGATTCTCAATATGCAACACTTTGCACAACTCGGGACTTGTCCTATCTCTATGTCGCACTTGGTGTTGTCCCCGTTTTGGTGCCCCAATTCGATACCTCGCTTCTACGCATACCGCTATCAACAGGGCCGTTCGGCATTCTGGACGCGCTCTGCGATCTGCCTCGTGTTGGAGACTATCGCTCGCGAACTCGCCGCCGCCCCAATCACCACTCGCGAGCTCACTGCAGCAGGTAACATCCGAACTGCAGGCGAATAAGAAACTGGGGTGGAAAGCCGCGCGCTAATCGGCGGAGATTCCATGGACTAAACCTGAAATGTCGCGGGCTGGGAGAGCCTCGCGGGGAATTACGGTGAACTCATGGTGGCCGAGCGAATCGCGGCAAGCCGATTTTCCATCTCGGTCGCCTCTTTCGTGCGTCCCAAAGTCCGCAGCGTACGCGCCTCACTGCTCAAGACTGGCGCAAGTTGCGGGCTGTTCGGCCCGAACTGTTTTTCCCCTACGGCGATCAGCTGCCGCGCGTACGGCTCCAGTTTGTCGGGCTTGCCCCACTTGTCGTAAAGATTGCACGCGCTGCTCAGCGGCATCAACAAGTTAATGCCGTCGTGGCCGTACAACGATTCGTCAATATGCAGCGCGCGCAGGATGTAGGGCTCGGCCTTGGCATAATCCTGCTGCACGATGTAAACGCTGGCTGCGTCGAGCAGGCTGGCCGCCACGCGATCGCTGCCTTCGCCGTAAACTTTCTCGTTCACATCCACTTCGCGGAAAAAGAACTTTTCCGCAGCGGCGTAATCGTGCGACATGAGCGCGTTGCGTCCCAGGGACTGCAACGGCATGGCGGTGTTCGCGGAATGCGCGCCAAATATTTCCTCGCTCACTTTCAGTTCGCGCTCGTAAGCCGCTTCGGCCGCGGCTGGATCCTGGCCCAGATATTCATTCCCGACGTGATCCAGAGCAGTCACCAGGCGTTGATCGTGCGGCTGCATTTTATCGGCCAGCTCCACCGCTTGCTGAAAATGTCGCAGCGCTTCGTCAAAATGCCGCAATTGGTTGGCCTGTTCGCCCGCCTGCATGGCCGCATCAATCTTCTCCGATAAACTCGGCGCCGCTTCCCTGTGCTGGATCCGCGCCTCCAGTGCCACCGCATCCGAGGATTTGCCGGACGATTTCAGCGCGGCGATATGCAATTGCATCCGCTCCTTGGCTTTCTTATATTCCACTTGAGGATCCGGGGCATCCATCCGCGTAATTTTCGTGCGGTAGTCGGCGCTCGAATCCAGAAGCGCCGCTTTGTGATATTCGTCCAGCGACTCGGCCCAATTTCCATTTTTCTCCAGCGCATCCGCCAGTTCGATCATCACTGGCACTTGTCCCGGCGAAAGGGCGATGGCCTGCTGGAACTCGCTCACCGCTGCAGCGCTGTCGCCCGACGCCAACAAAGCCTGCGCGTAGTATTCGTGCACGAACGCGCTGCTGGGCTTGAGATCCTCGGCTTGTTTCAGCTCGTCGATCGCGTGCGCGTAGTCCTTTTTGGCCATCAGCGCTCGACCGACTCCTAAATGTGCATCGACGGAGTTAGGGTCCAATTTTGCCGCCACTCGATATTCCTGGAGCGCTTCATCGTACTTTTCTTGCGTTTCGCGCAGCGCGCCCAGACCGGTGTGCGGCAGCGGGTCCGACGGGTCTAGCTTGATCGCCAGCAGAAATTCTTTTTCTGCGCCGGCCAGGTCCCAGGTTCGATGCAAAGCAAGTCCCAGGCAGTAGTGACAAAGCATCACGTCGGGAAAATCCCTCTCGAGATCGCGAAATTCCTGCACCGCCTCGGCATTAAAATTATGATTCACGAGGCCCGCCGCCAGGTTATGCCGCCCGTCGTAGCGGTTCGGATCCAGCCGCTTCACTGCGCGATATTCCCGAATGCTGGAATCGAAGTCGCCCTTCTGATCAAACGCCAAACCCAGGTTGTAGTGTGCGTCGACGTCATTCGGATTCAGCGCGATGGCTTTCTTGTAGTGCACAATCGCGCCGTTGATGTCTCCTTCCAGCGAATACATCAGCGCCAGATCGAAGTGCACGGACTCGTAGTCGGGTTTCAGTCGCAAAGCCGCTTCGTATTCCTCGTCCGCAGCGTCGAATTTGCGCATTGCCGCTAGCGCCAGCCCCGCGTTCTTGTGCGCCTCCGCGTTATCAGGAGTCGCCGCCAGTGCCGCCTTCGCTTCGCGCAGAGCCTCCTCTTGCTCGTCCAGTCGGTGCCAGATGAAACTCAACTTGGTGTGCGCTTCGGGAAAATCAGGATCTTGGTGCAGGACTTCCTTATATACCGCCATCGCCTCAGGCCAGCGCTCCTGCAGGTGAAGCATTTGGCCCATCACAAATCCGGTTTCAGGGCTTTCAAAACTGGCTTTTAGCACCGCTGTCAATTCGGTAGCGCCTTCTGGGAACTTCTTGGTTTGGATCAGCTTCGCTGCGTTGACGATGTGTTCCAGTTGTTCCTTGTGCGGAGGTTGCTTCACGCCTTCCGGCGCAATCACTTTCGCGGAATTCAGTGCGACTAAAATCCTCGGATCGGCACCGACGGCTTGCAGTTGTGCACGGAAAGTAGGATCGCTGGCAAAGCTCACACCGCGGTCATGAATGGCCGAAACAATATTTTCAGGCAGTGCTGCGCCTGCCACCAATGCCAGCAGCTGAGTTTCTCGTAGCGGCTCGTGGCTTCCTTGCGCGCTCACGCCGCAGGACGAACAGCCCAGCACCACGAAAAGTAAACAAGCGGAACTTCTGCTCATTGCCCCCTCCGCATCACGGTTCGGTTTTACCGGATAGTTACGAAAGGGTCGCTAGTACGTTGGTACTACCGAGGGCGGATTGTTACTAAAAAAGAACAGCATGGAGTTATTAAAGCGAATGCGATGGCGTGCGCGAACCGGACTGGAAGTGTGTCGCAATGGAAAGACGAGTCGCATTCAGATCGAACGAGCCGTGGCGCCGGGGCGATCACTCTGTGAAGATCTGCGCCGTCTGAGAAGGGCACGTCCTGAGGAGCTGATCCTGACGATGCTGCGCCCGCTCGCTTCCACTCGCTCGATCAGCCCGCGATCGTCGGCTTCCTCCCAAACCGGAAGCTTGGGGCAGGAAGTGCGCCACGCATCCATTACCTCATCGTAGTTCCTGTCACGTATTGCGAGCCATGCAAGGAGGTCGAGAATCAGCGCGTCCAATACAGGGTCTGTCATGAGCTGCTCTTCGAGTGTCTGCGCTCAATATACCCCAAAACGCCCTCCGCTCCGCAGCGATTTGCTCGCCGTGTTTTCCGCGCCTGCTGGTAAGCTACGAGCTGTTCAAGATCGCGCAGAACGGCGAAGCGGATTCGTCGTCCGGATGCGTTCCCCGAGTCCGCATCCAGCACCTTCGCGATTTATTTTCAAAGTGTATTCATAACGGGAGTTTTCCATGGGCGAACTCTTAGACTTGGCGGTCAAAGCGCACGGCGGCCTCGATCGTTGGAACGAGGTGAAGACAATCAAAGTCGCCGCATCCATCACCGGCGCGATCTGGTACGTGAAAGGGAAGCCAGACTTTCTAAAGAACGTGGCAATAACTGCCGAAACGCGAAACGAACGGGTCGCAATAGATTTCCCAGGCCAGGACAAGCGCGCGATTTTTCAGCCCGACCGCGTCGTAGTCGAAAAGCTGGACGGCACGTTGATCGAGGCTCGCGACAACCCCGAGAAATCTTTTGAAGGTCAACAGCTCGAAACTCCGTGGGACGACATTCAAGTGGCCTATTTCTGCGGCGAAGCGATGTGGACCTACCTAACCATTCCATTCCTCTACACCTACGCAGGATTCCAAACCGAAGAGATCGCTCCGCTGAAGCTCGAAGCCGAAACCTGGCGCCGCCTGAAAGTCACTTTCCCAGGCAGCGTGACGAGCCACACCCGCGAGCAAATCTCCTGCTTCGGCAGGAACGGCGTGCTGCGCCGTCAGGATTACACCGTAGACATCCTCGGCGGTGCCACCGGCCTCAACTACGCTTTCGATTTTCGCAACGTTGATGGAATCGTCTTTCCCACCAAACGACGCGTGTTTGCCTACGAGGGCGATTACCAGCCCGTGAAAGAGCCTCTTCTCGTTGCGATTGACATGGGCGAGATCACTCTCTCGTAGCGCAAGCGCCATCCAGGCGCGGCCTCACCATGAAAGTTCCAGCTGCGCACGATGTAATCAGTGCGGCCGCGTCGTAAGCCCGGCTTCCTTCCACAATTTCTCCCAGTGCCACACGCCTGGAGTCCTGTGCAACACGCGAAAACCCATCTGGTGGGCCAGCATTAGAATTTGCCCGCGATGGTGCGCCTCGTGCGAAAACATGTAAGCGAACATCGTCGCGCCCGCCGGCCACGTCTGCGCCCAGCTCCCGCGCGAAAATTTCGCCACGCGGCGATTCGGAGCTGCGGATAAAGCATCCGTCAACATCCGCAAGCACTGCGCTCCGCTTTTTCTGTGCGCGGCCGCAGCCTGTTTCATCGTGCAGCGGTCAGGATCGAGCGGCCGCGGACACTTCAGATGCGGCGCGGAATTCTTCAGCCAATTCAGCCGGCAGTTGTGCGAATGCGCGAAGATGGAAGCGATCGTCCGGCCGCTGCCTTTTTTACCCGGCGGCTCGGCGCGCCACGCGCGAGGATCCAGTTCAGCGAGAATTACTTGGTTCATCGCGTCGTTGGCCGCGTAAGTCTCCAGCAGCGAATCGCGAATCTCGACAAGCGCCGCGTGCGTCCCGCCAGATTGGAGTCTCATCGAAGTTCCTCCAATTGAGCCCTATTCGAAGTTTGCAATATAGCAGACCGAGCCAATACTGGAAGCGAGCTCTTCAACACCGGTCGGTTTACCAGTATGCGCGTGCCACCTGAGTCTTCGAGTCTGGCCCAAGGTCTGAAGCCAATACTGTCCTAGTACGGTCACGGAGGCGCTCGTGTCCTTGGACGTCGGCACGTTCATCGAAATACTCCTGGTAATCTTTCTGTTGACGTCATTCGGCGGGCTGAAATATAGCTCCGACGCTTCCGATGAGAGGAAAAAGGTTCTCCGAATCCTCGCTGTCTGCAGCGCGGTTTTCATTGCCACGGGTTTTGACACATTGTCGAGGCTTTGGTCTCCCCGGGCGGAGTTTACGGGCGTTGTTGTCGAGTCGTATACCAGTCGCGGGCGAGCCGATACCAGTTACTTCCGCGTGCAGCCGAGTTCCGGACCGCCTGTGCGGCTGGATACGGTGAGAGATCTCGCGATATCTATCGACAACACCGAAACGGTGGATGTGATCTATGAGGTCTGGACTTCTCACCCCTTGAAGATCAATATTATTTCGGGCGATAGGCGCGGGATCATTTTGTCCCGCGACCACGGAGATCGTGTCTCCGCCGTTGAGGTATCGCTGATGATACTTTTTCTTGCGCTATCGGTCTTGAATGTCTCAAAACTTCGCAAATTGCCGGCGAATGCTTAGCCGAAGAACAAACCCGGGCACGTAAGACCAGCGGTCTTTCCCCGCTGAGCAAGCCTTCAACAAGAAGTCAGACGAGACATTCTTCAAATCCATGACGTCAGTTCGTGTGCTGCGCCGCGTCCGCTTTCATCGCGCTTTTGCCCCTCACAGCCCCGTCATGCGCTGCAGTTTCTCAGGATAGCGCTCACCCTCCACGGTGATTTTCGAAGCCGCGTCGTCGATGCTACGCAGATCATCCGCTGTAAGCTTGATTTCGAGCGAACCAATATTCTCATCCAGCCGCGACAATTTGGTCGTCCCGGGAATCGGCGCGATCCAGGGCTTCTGCGCGAGCAGCCAAGCGAGCGCGATCTGCGCAGCTGTCCCGCCTTTCTGCTTGGCGATGCTCTCCAGCAGATCCACCACGGCTTGGTTCGCCTTGCGAGCTTCCGGCGTAAAGCGCGGAACAATGTTGCGAAAATCAGACTTGTCGAAGGTAGTCTTCTCGTCGATTTTCCCGGTGAGAAATCCCTTACCTAGCGGACTGTACGGCACGAAACCAATCCCGAGTTCCTCAAGCGTGGGAATCACTTCCTCCTCAGGTTTCCTCCACCACAAAGAGTATTCGCTTTGCAGCGCCGTCACGGGCTGCACCGCATGAGCGCGCCGGATCGTTTTCACTCCCGCCTCGGATAGCCCAAAGTGTTTCACCTTGCCGGCTTTAATCAATTCCTTCACCGTGCCCGCCACGTCTTCGATTGGCACGTTCGGATCTACGCGATGCTGATACAAGAGATCGATCACATCGGTCTTGAGTCGCTTCAGCGAACCCTCGACGGCCTGCTTGATCAGCGCGGGCCGGCTACTCACGGCTGCCGCTCCCGGGCGGGTGTCGGGACCGCTCAGATCGAATCCGAACTTCGTGGCGATCACCACTTGGCTGCGGTAAGGAGCCAGCGCTTCACCCACCAGCTCTTCGTTCGTGAACGGGCCGTAGACTTCCGCGGTGTCAAAGAACGTGATTCCGCGCTCGACAGCGGCGTGCAACAGATCGGTCATCTCCTTCTTGTCTTTGGGTGGTCCATAGGAAAAGCTCATGCCCATACACCCCAGCCCCAAAGCTGAAACTTCCAGTCCACTTTTTCCAAGTTTGCGCTTTTGCATTGCGTCTCCTCTCAAACCTAGCTCGCAATTCAAGACTAGAACCAATCGCCACCGCGACGGTAGCCCGATCCTTCCGATTTATTGCCTATTCCTCTTGCTGCGCGAGAAGTTATTGGTGTATTGGCAGCCGAGCGGCTATCGTACGTGGAAGGGCAGGGAACCCACTACCATGAAGAAAGCCACTAATAGCGCTAGAAAGGATGCTTCGCCACTCTCAAACCGAGCACGCGAATTGCGCGCCGAACTGGCTCGCAAGATTGCCTCTTTTGCTGGCACCCAAGAGCGAGTGCTGACTGCGATCCCCGGCCTGCTGTTGAGCCGCCGCACCGCGCCGACCGCTCCGGCGTCGGCAACCTACGAGCCAAGTTTGGCTGTAGTCGCGCAAGGACGCAAGCGTGCAACCCTCGGCGGCAACACCTTCGTTTTCGACGAATCGCGATACCTGCTCACGTCGCTCGATCTGCCGGTCATATGCAATGTGTTCGAGGCCAGTGAAAAAGTCCCCTATCTCTGTTTCGTGCTCAAGCTCGAGATGTCCGTAGTTCGCGAGCTATTGGGCCGTGAGGAAATTCCAGCACTCGAGCCGTCGTGTGACGATCCTGCCATGGCCACCGGTCGCACGACGCCCGAATTATTGGATGCCTGCTGCCGCCTGATGGACCTGCTCAACACGCCGCAGGACATTCCGTTTCTGAGTGGTCTGATCCAACGCGAAATAATCTACCGCATCCTGCGCGGACCAGAGGGCGCGCGCCTCCGCGCGATTGCCACGCTCGGAGATCAAAGCCACCGCACGGCAAAAGCAATTGCGTGGGTCAAGGCGAACTACGCCAAGCCCCTGCGCGTGGAAGATCTCGCCAAAATCGCGGGCATGGGCGTCTCGACTCTCCATCATCATTTCCGCGCGCTCACCGCCATGAGCCCGCTGCAATATCAAAAACAACTTCGCCTGCAAGCCGCCCGCGAACGCATGCTCGTGGATGGCCTCAACGCCGCCAGCGCCGCCTTCGAAGTAGGCTACGAAAGCGCCAGCCAGTTTAATCGCGAATATAGCCGTTTCTTCGGGCAGCCACCCATGCGTGACATTAAGATTCTCCGCTCGCCCAACGCTCTGCCGTTGGAGTCGCTCGGTAATCAACAAATCGCGGTCTAGGGCAAGTCCTCCGGCGGCAAGTACGGTCTCGGCTTTGCGTCGAACTCCCCCGCTTTCGTTTTAGCTAACTTAAAGCCGTTACTCTCTAAACGCAAACTCGCCGAAGTTCTATTGGCTTTGTCGTTTTGCTCTCATAACAATTGAGTACACCGTTCGCTGCGCTCGTTCTGGCTCGGAATGCGCCTGACGCCGCTCTGCTCGCGCAACGGTTGCGAGGAGATCAGTCGGATGATCATTCCCGTTGGCCATGAAAATCTGCGCGGCCGGCGCTGGCCCTGGGTCACCACCATCATCATCCTGTTGTGCGCCTTATTTTTCCTCATCACGATCAGCCCGATGGAAGAACAGCTGGTCCGGATGACTCAGGCGGAATACCACATTGTGCTGCTAAGCGCCGCCTTTCCCGATGCGCCCATCACTCCTGCGGCGTCCAAAATCGTGCGCGCGTTCAAAGCCGAGCACATGGATTTCTACCAAGAAATGGGGTCTCCCGACCGCAACCGTTTCGTGGATGAGTGGGACAAGAAAATTCACGGAGAGGATTACTCAGCGAGCGACGCGAATGCGGAAATGACAGCGCTGTGCTCCCAGCTCGCACAGGCGCAGGCGAACTCGATCGCCTGGAAATACGCCTTTCACTCCGTGGATCCCTCCGCGCGGAGCTATATCACCGCAACGTTCCTGCACGGAGGCTGGCTCCATATCATATTTAACATGTGGTTTCTCTGGCTGGCAGGAACGATCCTGGAAGACCTATGGGGACGCATCATTTATCCGACTTTCTATCTGGCTGCGGGCGCGTTCGCGTGGGCAGTGCACGGCGCCGTCTATCCGCACAGTTTTATGCCGGCGCTCGGTGCGTCGGGGGCAATCGCGGCGTTGATGGGAGCATTCCTCGTCCGTTTTCCCACCACGCGCATTCGCCTCGGCTGGGTGCTGTGGGTGAAAATCATAAAATTCAATGTTCCGGCGTACATCATTCTGCCGTTGTGGCTGCTCATGAACTTGTCTTCGGGCATGCTGGCTCGTCTCGTCGGAGTGGAAGGGGGAGTTGCTTACTGGGCGCACATCGGCGGTTTTGCCTTCGGCGCTCTGGGCGCATACCTGCTGCGTACATCCGGCCTCGAGCAGTCGGCCGATCGGGCGATCGAAGCGAGAGTCAGTTGGACCGCCGACCCATTGATCGTCCGCGCCACTGATTCGCTCGCCGAGAACAATCCCGCGGGCGCGATCGCCACGCTGCGCCAACACCTTCAAGAAAAGCCGGAGTCAGTGGATGGTTGGGATCTGCTGTTCAAGGCCCAGGAACGAAAAAAAGATTTGGAAGGGCAAAAAGAAACCCTCGCCGCGCTCTGCCGCCTGCGCGTAATGGCCGGAGAACTGCAAGCTGCGGCGGCCGACTACGAAATGTATAAAAACCTCGGCGGCGATAAATTGCCGCGCGGAGTGTGGCTGGAAATTTGTCGCTATCACGAGCGTGAGCAGCACTGGGAACTGGCGGCTGGAGAATACGAGAAACTCGCGCAGACTTATCCTTCCGAGAGGGCCGCACTCTCCGCGCTTGTTTCCGCCGGACACATCTACGTCACAAACCTTCGCAGTCCAGGGCTCGCCGAAAAATTATTGAAACTCGCGCAGTCGTCTCCGCTTCCGCATTCCGATCTCGACGCTGCGATTCAAGAGGGCTTGAAGAAGTGCGCCCCAGCTCCAGTGCAGCAGGTGGAGTATTTGCGCTACTAGCGGTCGCGTTCTTTGTCCGCGTTCAGGGCAAACGCATACCGGTGCGGCCGCAGGTTTCGAACACCGCAAGAACATTCGTCATGCTGAGCAGTTCCCGGATCCGCGGGCTCAAGTTCAGCAACTCGAATTCGCATTTGGCGCCCTTCGCCGAAATATAAAGGCCAACCAGCGTTCCCAGCCCGGAACTATCCATGTATCCGAGTTCACTCAAGTCCAGGATCAGCCGCCTATTGTTCGGCAGCAGCGCTTTCACTTCCGTCTTCAGATGCGGCGAAGTGTCAGCGGTAAGTCGCCCCGTGCAACGCATCACCGTCGCGTCTTCCCATGCGTATGTGTAGAGACTCAGAGGTTGTGGAGGAATTGCAGTTTCACTAGCCATGTGAGCAGCTTGTTTACTCCGGTTGTCCGGCAATGACAAGTTTTTTCGCGCAACAGCCTATCGAGTACCGGTCAGCCTCTGAGCCCGCCAAGCAAAACAACCGCCAGCAAAAGGCCGCCGAGCACCGCCGTTACCTCGATGGCGACTTTCGCCTGTTTCGCTGCCGCCGACGGCCAGCTAATTTTCCTGACCTCCTCATACTTCAGCGGAGTACGCCTTCCGTTAAAGCTCAGCACAAACGCATCGGCTCCGGCTTCGCTGACCGAACCCCTGAAAAGCCGTCCGTCGTAGGTCTCGACGGTAACCCTCCGCTCGTGTTTGAGGCAGGCGGCTACTTTATTTTGGATTTTAGTGATGTGCTTCTGATCGGGACCATCCGCCGCGCGAAGCGGAGAACATGCAAGCGTGAACATCAGTACGCAGAGCAAAAGTTTCTTCATCGCAATCTACCTCCATGTTTAGAGGACGCGTCCGCTGCAAGAGTAAGGGCAAGTTCGACACCAAAATTGCCGGCGCGCGTTTAGAAGACGAAAGCAGTGATATTTCGAGGAAAAGAAAGGAGGTAGCGACGCCTCTGGCGAGCCCCGCTGCGGCAGGGAACTGCTTCGCCGCTCTACAAGTCCGTTGCATTGCCAGATATGGGCGACACCGGCGCAGCGTTTTTTTGGCACCGCTCCCTTGCTCCGCCATAGCAGAATTCACGTTGAGCCCGACGTATAGACGCAGGAACTCCGCGGCAATACCAGCGTCGTTCTGCGCAATTTATAGAGTCGGGCACGTATGAGGATTACGGTGAATTGCAGACGCAGGCGCGAAGCTGCACAACGGGGGATTAAATCTCGCAGCTTGAATGACAGGAAAGAGTTTTCGGTGTCACGTCCGATAACTCCAGAAAAGAATGGCGGGGACGACGGGACTCGAAACCGCGACCTCTGCCGTGACAGGCGACTATTCAACGCTCGGACCGTGCAGAATCAACCGTTTACGGATGCGATGCGCGGCAATAGTCGGCATGGATTGGCCCATCCGGGCGGGTTTTGTGCGACGGTTGTGCAACCGGAATGCGACATCCCATAGTTCTCAAATCACTTGCCTGCGGACTACACATCAGCCAGATTCGCCGCACAATTATTACGGTTGAAGTCGGCTTTCGACTCCTCCATGCACGACGATTCGGCGTACCCCCTAATCGGAGCGCTATCTTGTGCGAACCGACCGGATGCGTGCCGGGGAGTTTGGCGAAGGGGTGGAGTCACAGATTTAGACCCGGGCCAAAAGGGCCCCTCGGTTTGACCAAGAAAAATTTGGGGGGGATGTTTTTGCCGATTGCTGTTTCCTGCGGCATCTACCTGGCCCTATCTGGACGCGCGGCAAGCAAGTGGGAGTAATATCCAATGCAACAGATATTTCTCCGTTTCTACATTTAGCAGAGGTTGACGCGCGATTCGACAGCCGCAAGCCAATACGCCTCGTTGACCCCGAGCTTCCCCAGCGCTCCGTTCGGGCTCTCGCGGTCCTTAACGCCGATGTTTGGTTTGCGGAGCCGGGTGGCAAACTTAAAGCAGGAGCGCGAAGTTTGCGCGTTCGCGAAATACCTTTCAGGCATGCGCGATAAGGACCGCGAGCTTTTGTTTCACGTGGCGGTAAAAATGGCGAACAGAACCTGATAGATACGTCAGTTCGGCCAAGTGCACCTGGGCTGAGGGGTTTCTTTCACGAAGCACGATTCACAAACTCTCATTCCGTCTGCAACGGTAGAATCATTTCTTGACCATTGGACACGCACGTGGATGCTGCATCTCAGGGCAGGGATTGCGAAAAGTTTCTTAGCACTATTAATTTTGGGTGATTAGATTGGCGGGAGGCAGACTGGCTTGTGCGGCCGGGTTTACTCGCGCCATTAGATCTCTGTATGCAGGGTCATCGTGTAAATCGTCAAAAGCTGGTTCGGTAGGAACAGACAACAGCGAACTCTCATGCTCCTTATACGCAGCGTTCAAGTAATGCAAGGCATCTTGCTTCTTGCCTATTCGAGCGTAGGTCACCGCTAAATAGTACCCCGACAGAGATCCTTCGCTGCTTAGCTTCATTTGCGCGCTCAGCGTAGCATCGAGCATCCCCTGGTAACCGCTCCTTAAATATCCCTGCTCCGCCGCCCTTATCACTTCAAGCTCCTGCCGGTCCTGGAGTAGCATCGCGGTCTTATTCAATTCGTGGAGATAGCCCGGATAATCCTTTCGGGTAAGGTAAATCTCGGACAAATAACGATGCGCGGAGGCAAAGGAAGGTTCGGCCGTTTCGATTTGTTTGAGTAGAATCACGGCCGCGTCAGTTTGGCCTGAAACGTTGAGAATCTGCGCCTTATCCGCAAGAATCGCCACTGAGGCAGGATCCAGGCGTCGGGCCGTTTCGATTTCCGTGAGCGATTCGGGAAAACGCCGACAGGTGAGCAGGAAGCTTGCGTACCAGTGGTGGGCCCGCGCGTCATTGGGATTCAAAACCAAAGCGCGTTTGAACTCACGTTCGGCGCCAGTCGCGTCCCAACTCCAGAAGAAAGTCACGAACGCTAAAGATGCGTGAGCTTCCGATGAACTATCGTCCAGCATAACTGCTTTGGTAGCTGCGGCTAGCGCCCGAGGATAAGCTTCGCTGGCAGGCATGGCGCTGTACTCGCGCAATAGGTTATAGCTGTCTGCGAGTCCGACGTACGCCTTCGAATAGCTGGGATCGTGAACAATGGCTTGTGTGAAGCAGTCCACAGCCCGCTTCAGATCGTCTGGAGTTCGCTTGTTCCAATAGTAGCGGCCTTGCAAATAGAGTTCTTCGGCCCCGGAAACGGATGAGTGATCGGCCGATCGCGCCGGCGCCAAAATCACAGGCATGACCGAAGCGCGCGCCACTACCGAAAGATGTGCAGTGCCATAAACGAAAATTGCTGCAGCTAGGACCGCAAAGATCGTCAGAGCGGCTAGCCATTTTTCCGCGGTTCCAAATAGGAAGCGCTGAATCGGTTGCGCAGTCGCTGATGATTGGGGTGGTTCTGTTTGCGCGGCGTCGCTCAGCGATTCAGAACTGCTGAGCCATTCCCGGAGTTCAGATTCGTACGCAAATACTCTGCCCTTCGACGCGCCCGGAATTCGATGCACCGGCAGGGCGCGCTCCTTCTCCCATCGGCGCACAGTCCGCTCGTCACGTCCGAAGAACGGGGCGATCTCCTTCCACGAATCCAAGCGACGGCCAAGGTTGTCCTGGGAGAATTGCACTCTAAGTCCCACTTACAAGCGTAAGAGGGCCCAGGTGCCCGATTACGACCTGTTTTATCCGATTACGTCCCTTGCTCAGCGGCAAGAGGCAGGAGTATACCCGTCGCTAAGTGACCAGGCAACCGAATTTCAAAAAAGCAGACAGGTCAAACGACGGTCGCGTTGGGAGCGACGGACTAATAGTACGGGTACCGCACGATCTGACCGCCGAACAAGTGTTTCACGCTGACGGCTTGCACAGGGTGTGAACCCAGTTGCGTTTCGAGGGAAACCTTGCAACACAGGTCGTGAGCCAAACCCTGTACAGCTCCGAATTCACCCAATGGGACTTCTCTGAGGGGGCGACATGATTCAAGTAGCGCGCTCGTTGGTTACAGTTCTCGCCGCGATTTTCCTATCGTTGCTTTTTGCCGGAGATGCCGATGCGGCCGGGTTTACCATTACGTATTCGGGACCAAACCTCAGCGGGACCATTTCAGTCATCGCGACGCCTAACGGCGACGGAACGTTTACCGTTATCTCTGCCAGCGGCTCGCAGACGTTGGGTCCCCTGACGCAAGCAGTAACCGGAGTAATCCCGCTGACTGACGGCGCTCTCAGTAGATTCTACGAAGGGACGACAGGTTCCTACTTCGGCTACGATAACCAACTAAAACCAGGCAGCTCTCCGGTCTTTGGTGTCGGCTTACTCGTCACTTTTGCTGGCGGACCGAGCCCCATTCTCATTTATTACGACGGCACAGGGTATTACGGGAGCGGGATAGGATACGAAGAATCAATCTACGTCGGGTCGGACGGAAACAACGCCCCCGATTCAGCATTTGAAGTCTATACGATCACGTCGCTTACGCTGCAGCAGCCATCCGTCACATTTCTGGATCCAGTTCCCACCTTGTTCACGCCCACAACTTCTAGCATCACGTCCGACCTGAACACTCTCGCAACCGGCGGGAAAACCGTCTCGGGCGTCGCCGCGGACGGCGTTACGCAATTACTCGTACGCGTGGGCGGACTAACACAAGGCCAACAGGTAAACGTCAGTATCGTGGATGAAACAAACAGCGTTCCCGCAACCGGCGAAGACGGAACGCTGTCAACCCCTCAGGGTGGAACAACCGCCGGACCTGCGTCCGCCAGTCCGGCGCCCCAGTACGCAAGCGCGATAAACGGATATGACGGGTTCGTGCTGTATCAGTCGCCCGTAGATTTTGTTCGTGCCTCCGCCTTGGGCGCCGGCGACTCTGGGGTTGGCAGCCACCAGGTCACTATCCAGGTAACCGACACCAACAATAATCTCCTGGCGTCTTCGCCACTAGTGATTCTGCGGCCGCCGGTCCTTTTTGTGCACGGATTGTGGGGCGACCCTGGTACGTGGACGCAGTTTGACAGCTTCTTGAAAACTAGCATCACGGGAATAATCACATATCGAGCGGACTTTGAGGTGACCAACGGCTACAGTGTTGCGTACAATACGCCAATCGTTCTGGCTCAGGCTGCCGACTTTCTGCAAGCGTTCCGAAGTGCAAACGGTGCCGCTGCCTCTCAGTTCGATTTCATCGTCCATAGCATGGGCGGCCTGATTTCGAACAGCATGCCTGGCGATCCCGCTTTTGATACTCCCTACAATTACTACAAGGGGTACATCCACAAGCTGATCACGGTGGATACACCGTTTCAGGGCAGCCCGCTGGCAAAGTACACTGGGGCAAGCTCTGCTGCTTGCAAACAGAAACTAAAAGACGAAGGAGCCGTGGTCGGTGGCGCCATCGAGGATCTGACGCCCGGCAGCGCATTTCTCCAGAATTTCAAAATCCCACCCAATCTTTACTACAAGCACGCTATCGCCAGCTACCTTTCACCCGGAGAAACCCTGTCAGCAGAGATTGCGGTTGATGGTCTCGTGAGCGGAATTTTGACCGGCTCGAAGACGCCGATAGTCGGACCCATCATCCAAAAATTCCAACCCGTAGACGTCTGCTATTCGATTTTCGTGACTGCGAACACGTCGCCTCCGGCTTTTTCGTTCCCTACTTACTTTCTTTCGTCGTTTGATCCCTATAGTGGTGCAAGCGATCTCATCGTCTCCGAACAGAGCCAACTGGGGCCGTTCAATCTGGGCACTACGGCGCACCAAACGAGCGGACTGGCTCATAGTCACGCAGCAGCTACTCTCTTCGGATTTACTCTAACGGCGCTTCCGGGTTCGCTGGACTCGGGCTCGGGGACTCCGACGCCAAATCCTGCACTCGCCTTGGCGCTATTGAACGCCTCAGTGAGCAGCACGGGTAGCAATTCGTTTGCGCACTAAGGGGACAGCGATGAACACAAAACACTTCGTTTTTTGCGCCGCAGCGATATCGACGTTCTTACTGGTCCTCGGCTGTGTTTCGTCCGCGGGGGCGCAGCAGCTTACCATCACCAGTCCGGCCAGCGGGACTGTTTATGCGCCCGGCGCAACGATCAACGTGACCGCGACCGTCAGCGGCGTGACCGTGCTGGGAGTAGAAGCCGGAGCACAAGACATAGGGACATCCGACTATTCCTTCGCGGCGCCTTATTCAATGAGTTTGAGCGTGCCGTCTGGAATTGTTGGTCCGAAGAATTTGTTCGCGATCGGCCTGGTTGCCAGTGATACGGCCGTCTTTTCTCCAATAGTGACGATAGACATTGAACCAAGCACTCCAGCAACCGCTATCGCTTTCCAACAGCCATTGGTTGCGTTCGGGTATGTGGGTCAACAACAAAGAGTCGCCGTTACCGCGAGCTTTGGCGATGGGTCGGTGCTGGATCTATCCAAATCAACAAAAATCAGTTTTACAAGCGGCGACACAAGCGCTGTATCAGTGGACCCCACCGGCCTGCTGACGAGCCTTGCGCCTGGAAACACCACTGTCACAGTTTCCTACGGAACCCTGACTGCCACCTTAAAAACGGTAGGACCAACGAATGTGAAGGGTGACCTGAATGGCGACGGCCTCGTGACCCTGGACGATCTACTTCTTCTTGAAAACTCGCTCGGCAGTACTCCCACAGGTCTCAACGATGCCCGCGACATCAACGGCGACGGGAAAATCGACAATCTCGATGTGCAAGCATTGCTGGCGCGATGCGGCAACAATTGTCCCTCCCTGAATGCTACCACGGCGAGCCTGGCTCTCTCCGCGAGCACGGTTCAATTCGCGCAACCGATCACCTTCACCGCTACCGTGAAAGGGACTGCTCCAACAGGAGCCGTGTCCTTCATGGTGGACGGCCGGTTGGCTGAGACTGGGATCCTCGGCAGCACTGACCAGGCGTCCATCGTCTTGAACTCGCTCAGCATCGGAAGTCACACTGTCACCGCGCTCTACGATGGCGACCAGCATAATGAATCGAGCGCATCGGCAAGTGTGAGCGTGAGCATCGTAGCCGTTCCCGGCGATGTGAATGGAGACGGAGTTGTGAACTGCCTCGACCTGGAATTAGTTCAGGCGGCGTTCGGCACCAAGACGGGACAGGCTGCATTCAATCCTGCCGCCGATGTGAATCACGACGGAGTGGTGAATGTGCTGGACCTCTCGTACGTGGCTAGGATGGTGCCGGCCGGAACAACTTGTCCGTGATCGCAGCTTAAGAAGTGCCAAAGCGCACAATTTTGGCAGGAACCGTTTCTGGTCAATTGAACAGATTCGACGAAACTCAAACTAGGAGAACACACATGAAACGCTCAATCTACCAGGGCATTCTGGCCGCAGCCGCACTGCTGGTCTTCTCAGGCTGCGCGTTTGCCGACGATGGCGCTGTGGTAAGCCTGCAGCCAACGACATCCACAATTTCATCCGGTGACACCGCAACCGTCGACGTAGATATTTCCGGAGTCAGCGATCTTTACGCTTACCAGTTCGATGTGCTATTCGGCGCCGCGACGGTGTCCGCCACATCGGAATCCGAGGGCAGTTTCCTGCTGGGTGGCGGGACAACATTTTTCATTCCCGGCGGTGTCGACAATGTTGGGGGAAGCGTCACCGCAACCGCGAACACGTTGATCGGTGCAATCTCGGGTGTCGATGGCAGTGGGACGCTTGTGGTTCTGGAGTTCACCGGACTCGCACCGGGAACCACCTCAATCAATTTGGCTAACGTGACTCTGTTGGACTCGAATTTCAACTCGATTGACTTCACAACAGAAAATGCAAGCCTTACGGTCCAGGGTGGTGTAGTTCCGTCGCCGGAGCCATCGGGCCTCCTGTTGTTCGGCGCTGGATTAGTGAGTTTAGCAGGGCTGGCTCGCCGTAAAGTGGCTGCAAATTAAGACCGATCACCTCGATGGCACTATCGATCGCATCCCAGAACGCGATTTCTCGTGCGGGCGATGGCCGGAGAAAAACTGCCCGAAAACCACTTGATTGCATAACAACGTCGGCTCCTCGACCCGAGTAGACTCTGGTTTGTCGAAGACCACAGGCTCGGGAGAGAGGAGCCGAACATGATGATTATAGGCGTAGATTACCACCCGAGCTT
>JBEKHD010000018.1:0-117060 GCA_050012455.1 Candidatus Acidiferrales bacterium
CCGTCGGGAACCGCACGCAGGCGATCTAGCAGCACGCCTTCACCGCCGGTACGCTCGATGGCCGCAAAAAAATCATTATCCGGAGAAAAATCAATGCCGCGCACTTTGACGAGATGCGCGATGTAGCTCCGCGATGCTCCCGCCGCCAGCCGGCCAAAAATGTCCGCTTTGCTGACTGGAGGCCGCGACGGCGGCGAATTCTGGGCGTGAATCAAACCCGCACTCGAAAACGTAAGTAGGAACGCGCAAAGCAAGTGACGTTTCATGAGCTTAGTTCCTTGGACACTGGAGCATCCCGCAAAGTTCCCTGCCACCAAGTCCCACGCCACTTAGGGCGGAGTCATGGCAGTACTCACCCAAAGCACACCAAGGCGCGCTAGGTTGCATGAATCATTCAAGCGATTGGAGCGGTGGGAGGCAATATAACCAAAGGTCTAGTATTAACATCCGTAACAACGTAATAGCGAACGAGGGAACGTGTTGTTCCGAACGAAGCCCGCGCTTTTTCTTCCCCGTGCCGCGACTGCGGGACGGGCGCGGGACGCAGAGAGGGATCTGCTTTCTGCAAAATCGCCGGGTTTCTCGGCAGATTCGGCGATAGCTACTTACCCTGAATCAGAATGCTCTGCAACGCCCTCAAATTCCCATCCACCTTCCCCGTCGGCAAATGCGAGACATCCAAACCCAAAATCCGCGCCACAAACGGATACAAATTCACATTCTCAAACGGAGCCACTTTTTCCCCGCGACGTATATCCGGCCCCGCCGCAAAGAAAATCGCCTTCATCTCCGGCATGTGTGCCGAGTCGTATCCATGCATACCCACCGGCGGCGCCAAGGAGTGCATCGCGTCGCCCGCACCCGCTGGCGGCGCATTCACTCGAATTAAATAAGGCCCGGTAGCAACCACCACCGGATCCCCTTCCCGCAAATTACCATCGAATCGCAATTCCGCCGGCACAGCGCCGTTGCGATAAACTTTGAACTTGTCGCTCTTCCCCTCCAAAGCAGCGTAGATTTTCTCGGCCGCCGCCTCCGACCGCGGATACATATAGCTTTCCACCGACTTCTCCAGCAACCGCGCATCGAAATACTCCCCAAGGTTGATCCAGTTCCCCTCGACCTTGGCCATCCCGTGGTCCGCCACCACGATCACGTCCACCCGCAAATTCAACTTCGCCACGCCGTCCACGAGCCGGCCGACTTCGTCGTCTACTTCACGCACCGCCGCCGCAACTTCAGGGCTCTCTGGACCGTGCGCATGCCCTGCGCTGTCCACATCGCTGAAATACAATGTAATGAAATGCGGCCGCTTCTCGGGCGGCAATCGCAACCACGTCAGCACCTGCTCCACACGCGCGCGGTTCGGAAACTTCGCATCATACTTCATGTAGTAAGTCGGCCGCACGCCCTGAACGTCGGCCTCCGACCCAGGCCAGAAAAAACACGCCGAACGCATTCCCTGCTCTTCAGCGAGCACCCACAACGGCGTGCCGCCATACCAGGTTCCGTCGGTCACGGTCTGCTCGTCCCTGTAGCTGTAAACCTGTTTCCGCACCGGATCGTAGAACGCGTTCGCCACAATCCCGTGATGCTCAGGATAAAGCCCGGTAACAATCGTATAGTGGTTGGGAAATGTGATCGAAGGATAAGCCGGAATCATCCCCTCCGGCGCGCTGGCGCCCCGCTCCCCCAACGCATCCAGATTCGGCGCATGATAAATCCGCGCATAGTCGTAACGAAATCCATCGAGCGACACCAAAATCACGTAGGGCTTCGCCTGTTGCGCCGCCGTATTCGGCCCATTCTCTACGGTGATCGGCGAAGAAAGCGCGGCGGAAGTAGTCTGGACCGCCCGCTGCGCCCAAGCAGTCCCCGGCGAGCCAACTGCCAGACTCAGCAAGCACGCTACGTACAACGCGCGTACGAGGCGGCCAGCATCCCAATCGGAAACACTCATCATCCCACCTCGTTCACACGGGTTTTCGGCCAATCGCATCGGATGGCCATGCTCTCGACTTTATCGTTTCTATCATAATGAGAAGCACGCAAGTTAGCCGTCACGAAGGCTCAATGCATTGTGGGCGGCCGGCGCTCCAGGGAGCACCACGTAATCCCTCGCGGCGGGTTATTCGATCGTCGCGCAGGCCATGGGGTAGGCCTTTGCAAACTTACAGCTGCGCGGATTAGTCCTTAGGCCACTCGTACGGGAAAAGCTTGCCGGCGAGTTCCGGCGTCAGCCCCACTCCCAATTCTTGCGCGGCGTGCGCTAGCACCGGATCGCGTCCGGCCGCCAGGTCGCTTGGATCAGGAAACAGTGTCTCGTCCGGGTTCACTCCGCGATGCTCCAGGCTCTTGCCGTCGGACATGATCAGATTGGCGATAGTGATTTCCGCGCCGTAATCCACGCCGGAGCTGAAGAAGTCGAAATTGCTGGCTTCCATCACCAGACCCGAACTGCGGTCCCCGATCACCGTGGCGCGCTTTTCCAGCTGCATGATCCGCGCGAAAAGCTCCGCCGCCGACGCCGACTCACTGTCCGCCAAAACAATCAGCTTCCCTGGAAAGTAAATATGATGTTCGCTCTTCGCGATTCGCGGCACAGTCTTCTTGCGCTGCACGCGGTCAAACATCTTCAGGTCCTGGTCGAAAAACATTCCGACAAAGTACGTGAGCGTCTCTTCCGCGCCCCCGGAGTTGCCCCTCAAGTCCACAATCAGCGCCTTTGCTTTGTGGATCTTGCCGCCCAGCACATAGAAAGTGTCGGCGTCGTAGTAGAACCAGGGGAATTTCAGAATCACCACGTCGCCCATTTGCACCCATTGCATGCGCATCAGATGTTCTAGGTTCTCGTCCTTGCGAATCAGATCGTATAGGATGCCTGCGCCTGGCCGGTATGCCAGATCCGACATCGACGTCACTTTCGCCTCCACGATCAATTTCTTTTTCTCTTCCGCAGGCCCCTGCACCTCCACCATCATTTCTGGCCGTGGATCCAAAACGTAATTCAGATATTCGATGCTCCACAAGTTTGGCCTGTGGGGGGTCACTCCATCAATGGACAGCAGTTCCTGGCCCGCTTTCAGGCCCTTGGCCTCCGCGTCCGATCCGCTTTTGACGTGCGTGACAAAGCAGCGGCTCCAGATCATCTGGTATTGGAATCCAAAATCCAGGGAAAAGGGCCGGTGCGGGGGACGAAATGTTGTGTGCGAATCATTCAGAGCGCTCACTGCCACTGCAACTTGCGCCAGCGCGTCGTTCAACGAATTGGCCTGTGCGATCTTGACCTTAGCCTTCGCAATCGCCGCGTCCCAGTCCACTCCGTTCAGTTTCGGATCATAATAGTTTTCCTGAATTCCCTTCGATACGTTGTCCAGAATGCCCAGCGCGCGTTCACGATCGAGTTTGGAGATTGCTCCCGGCCTGGGCTCCGTCGCCGGGGCGGACTGCTGCGCTTTCAAAAACGCGAGCGGCAACATCATTACCACTACTACGAAAAGCATAGTATCTCGCCGCGGCATCGTTCTCGGCTCCAAGAGGCGACTGGCGCAAGACAAATACCACATTAAGCACTACATTTTCCAGTCATCAAAGAGTGTTTCACGGCGGTGCCGCATTGGCCTCAGCGCATAGCAGATGGCGACACGTCGGCATCTCGCGCGATTCCGGGTGCGCTCATTGAACGCCCGCTCTTGCCGATGTTTCCGCACTTGCTTCTGCTTCCAACGGTGGGCTTTAGTGATTTTGTATTTCTCGCAACCACGGGGCCACACACATCGTCTAATTGATTGTGGCCCGCAATTGGCTACGCGGTACGGAAAGAAGGCCCGACATGAAGGAAATAAACGAGGTTGTAGTTACTAACATCTTCCAACCCACTTTTACCCCGCGCCAACCCGAAAACAACCCTAAACAGGAGCACACTCACAGCCTGAATAAAATCCAGCGGCGCGCGTACCAAGTCCATCAACGCCACGGCGGGATTTACGGCGGCTACACGCTGGAAGATTGGTTGGAAGCTGAGCACGAACTGGATGAAGAGGACAATTCTCCGTCGCGACAGAAGGACCAAATTCACTGACGCCGCGAACTTGCCGGCTTGTCCAGAACCGCACGGCAGAAAGCAAAACGCCGCCCGAAAGGGCGGCGTTTTTTCTGCCAGAGATGTAAAAAATCCGTGATGCGAATTGCGTGAGGTCGCTGAAACTAATTCAGCAGTCTGCGTCGCGCCGTCAACGCAATTCCCACCAGGCCTGTTCCCAACATTAGCAGCGAGCCGGGCTCCGGTGTCGTAACCGAGCCCGCGTAATCCAGGCCGTAGGAGCTACCCGCTTCTTGATACACGACGAACGAAAGTGTGTTCGTACCATCCGTCAGATACGGTTGCAATTCCGCGAAGTTGAAAACCCCCATTGTGCTGGTCAGGCAGCCGATCGGCAGCGACGAGCATGTGGGGTAAGAACCGCCCAAATTTCCCGACGCCAATTCCACTCCATTCAGCCACACCGACGCGGTATCGTCCGCGAGCACATCCAAAGTCGCGCCTGTGATTATGCCGCTCAAATTAAATGTCTGTGTGAAAGTCACCGCAGTACCGTTCGGCACCACGACGAATCCCGCAGACGATGGGTCGCCCGTATTCGTGTACGAAATCCAGCTCGAGCCCGGCAGCGGCGCCGCCCAGGCGGGATTTGGTGAGATCGCTTGCGTCGCGCTGCTCGTCGAATTCGTCGTCGCGGTAGAACTCGCCAGCAACGTCGAATCCGCGCGCGCGTTCAGCATGCACCCGCTCGCTCCCATCAACAGAATCACCATGCCGAATTTCTTCACGATTTGTTTCCTCCGTCGAACTCAGGGCAACCGCCTCGCCTAAACGATAGCTAGCGACACCGGGGATATTGCAAGCCGCCCGCCAACCAGGCGCCTGCAAACACGGGGCTTATCCAGCGGCGCCGCATGCCCAGTCGAAGCGTTTTCCACAGATGGGTAATCGCCCTCCAACTCGTTGAATCGGCCTCAAAAATGACACTTTTTGTTGTGGCAGACATAAATCGGCAAGCGCTTCCCATATCGTTTTGAGCGATGAGTATTCGCGTAGTGTTTGCAGTTATTTCGCTGCTGCGGGCGGCGTTCCCAAATAACTTTGCACCGCGCTCGGACTGATCGCCAACTGCGTCGCGATCTGCGGCACAGATTGCCCCTGATTGTGCAGCGCTAGCACTTGCACCGAGATCGGCTGCGGCACTTCCTGGGCCGCGGCTGATATCGTTACTTTGTCTTCTGCGGCAGAGACTGCCGGGGCGGCCGCCGGCGGCGGCGCTTGAAACGCGGGCGCTGCTGCGGCCGCGCCGGATCCTACTGGTCCTGTTATCGCGATGTTCATTGTTCTTTTCCTCCTTGGTGTGTGCCATTCCTACGTAGGCTCTATCGGCCCGCCACCGCGAAACGTGAACACCTCCGTGGACCCTCGACCCGAGCGCGCGATCAGCGCATCCCGCTGCGAATGGCGCGGTGTCACATTGCGGAGCGCGCCGCGTCCTGCACGCAAGTCGCAACCATGCTACAATTAAAGTTCCTTGCTCTCCGTTAACAACATCACGATGCGCTTCGGCGCCAGAGTCTTGTTCGAAGATGTCAGCACCACCTTCTTCGCAGGACGGCGCTATGGAATCACCGGCCCCAACGGCGCCGGTAAATCCACGCTGATGAAGATCTTGACCGGCGAAATCGAGCCGACCAAGGGCGACGTCACGCGTCCGAAAAAGCTCGGCATCTTGAGCCAGGACCAGTTCGCCTTCGACGAGCATCGCGTGATTGATACCGTGATCATGGGCAATCGCCCGCTCTGGAAGGCTCTCCAGGAACGCGAAATTCTCTACGCCAAGCCGCACGAAGAACTCACCGATGCGGACGGAATGCGCCTGGGCGAGCTGGAAGGTATCGTCGGCGAAGAAGGCGGCTACACCGCCGAAGCAGATGCGGCAATCCTGCTTGACGGCCTGGGCCTGGAAGAGCCGCTGCACGATCGCAAGATGCGCGAACTGCAAGGCGGGCAGAAAGTCCGCGTGCTGCTGGCGCAAGCGCTTTTCGGCAGCCCGCCTGCCCTGCTGCTGGACGAACCCACGAACCACTTGGACCTCGACTCCGTGCACTGGCTGCAGGACTACTTGCTCGAATACGAAGGCGTGCTGATCGTCATCTCGCACGATCGCCATTTTCTGAATAGCGTGTGCACGCACATCGCGGACATCGATTACGAAACCGTGATCATGTACAACGGCGGCTACGACGACATGGTGATGGCCAAGACGTCGATCCGCTCGCGCATCGAATCCGAAAACGCGCAGCGGGAAAAGAAGATCGCGCAACTCAACGAATTCATTGCGCGCTTTTCCGCGGGCACGCGCTCCGCGCAAGCCACTTCGCGCAAAAAAGAAGTCGAGCGTCTGCAGACCACCGAGCTCGCCCGCTCCAACATCGCCCGCCCCTACATTCGTTTTCAGATGGACCAGCACTCCGGCCGTCATCCGCTGGAAATCAAGAGCATCGCGAAATCCTACGACGGCGTGAAGGTGTGGGCGCCATTTTCCGGCAGCGTCGCGCGCGGCGAAAAAATCGCGCTCATGGGCCGCAACGGAACCGGCAAGACCACGCTGCTGCGCTCCCTGCTGCGCAATGCCACGGGCTACATCGATGACTCCGATCACCAGTTCCCCGTGGACGGCGGCCAGGTCATCTGGGGCCACAACGTCGCCGTCGGATACTTCGCGCAAGACCACAGCGAATCCATCACTCATGGCATGAACGCCATCGAGTGGCTGCATCAATTCAAACCGCAAGCCACGCAAGAGGAATTGCGCGGCGTGCTGGGCCAAATGCTTTTCAGCGGCGAAGACGCGCTGAAGCAGACCGCCGCGCTCTCCGGCGGCGAGTCTGCGCGCTTGATTTTCTGCCGCCTGATGCTGCAGAAACCGAACGTGTTGGTCCTCGACGAACCCACCAACCACCTCGACCTGGAATCCATCAACGCGCTCAACATCGCACTGCAGAAATACGACGGCACAGTGCTACTCGTCACCCACGACCACGACGTGATCGACGAAGTCGCGACCCGCATCTGGCATTTCCACTCGGGCAAAATCGAAGACTTCAAAGGCCCGTACTCCGAATTCATCGCCGCCGCAGAAGAAAAAGCGTCGTAGAGCAGTGATGAGTGACAAGTGACGAGTGATTCGTGGCTCGCGACTTGTGATGAGTCGCCTGCCCGAAGATCGGGAATATCGTTCTAGGTCGTCTCCGTTCCCTTGTGCGTCCTGTCTATTGTTTATAGACTAGCGGCAGTCCGCTGACTCGCCTGGCCTTCAGGTCCACGTCCACCTCGACGCGGTCGGCAATTTTTATGAACGGAATGTTGCTGTTCATTCCGTAATCCTTACGGTCGAAGGCCATCGAGCCCTTGATCTCGCCTGAACCCGTTCCTTTACCTGTGAGCGTCAGGACCAACTTCTCCTGTCTGGTAACTCCGCGAATCGTAAAGTCGCCGTCAACCTCAAAGGTGGTGGGGCCGGACTGGAGAATTTTCGTGGAGTGAAACGTGATTGTCGGGTTCTGCGCCACGTTAAAGAAATCTTTGCCCTTCAACTTGCCGTCCTTCATACCACTTCCGGTATTGACGGAAGCTGCCTGAATTTGGACGTCCAAGACGCCTGATTCGACATCTGTGGAGGGGAACGTTAGAGTCGCGTCCCACTTCTCAAAATTGCCCACCAGAGCTACCGACGCCTTCACATTGAACCTTATGGAACTCGACACCGGAACAATCTTATAAACAGGAGCCTGCGCATGGACCGGTGCCGCGGCCAGTCCCAGCACGGTAACCAATGTCGCTGCAGCAAATCTGATTTTTCCTGAACAATTCATGAACGCCTCCGCTTTTTTCCCTGGGAAATCTATCGTAGGGGGTCCCAAGTTTCCCGTCTCTACTTTACGACAGGGTCGAAGTTTCGACGTCATGATCCATCCCGCCCAGAGCGATTTTGCGATCGGAGCCTGCGACGAACAATGCAGCCTGCGTGATGCCGTCAGGGATCCCGCTTCGCTCGTCGCGAATCGCGCCTTTGCGCAGTTCCGAGCACAGGCAGGATTGCCCTCCTACGGCGGGCAGGCCTATGCTACTCGCCGCCGGCCACGCGTAATTAGTGCACGCAAGCGCGATATATCGACCGATTAGAATGGGAGGGCTCCGTTTATTTTCATGGGGTTGCTGCGATTTCCAATCGCGGCGGTGCCGATTAGATTTGCGTCGTTTTGCGCTGCGTGATTTGTGGCGCCGCATTGTGGAGCGACGGCGGATTCGGGGGCCGGCGGCTGCGGCAGCAGGACTGGTTGCGTCACGGAGATTTGCGAGAGCGGGCCGCATTGCGGGGCGGCCAGGTGGCCGCCGGTGGAGACGATTACACGGGATGGGGGTCGACCCATTGGCCCTCGTCGTTGATGCGAGCGCAGGTGCGGATGGCGCGGAGGACTTGTTCGGCGGTGGGGTTCACCGCATCGGCGTCCTCGATGAGAAGCTCGGCGGCGAAGCGCAGGTTGGCGCGGCGTTTTTGGAACAGGCCGGTGGCGCGGGCGTGACAATAGATGGGCCGGAAATCGTTGAAGCGATATTGCCGTTTGATCAGCTTGGTGTTGCGCCAACTGACGAAATGCTCTTCGATGCCGACGCGATCGGGACTGCGGCAGATGAGGCACTTGCGGGCGTGGCGCTCGAGCTCGGGGAGGTTGGGATCGTCTTAGTCGTCCTCCTCGACATGCTGTTGGATTTCCGGTTCGGTTTCCGTCTCGATTTCAGGCGCGGGCGCGGCGTCCCGCGCGATTTTTCCAGCGAGGAACGAATCGATGGCCGCGGCGATCTTGGCTGCGGACTCGCGCCGGCGGCGTTCGAGACATTGGGCCAGCGACTCCTTTTTGCGGCGGCGTTTTTGTTTGGGACTTTGCGTGTCTGGCTGCGCGGGCTGAGTTTCGGGCGAGAGTGCGGCGTTCGCGGTGAGGGAGTCTTGCGATTCCGGTGGTGCGATGGAAGCGGGAGGCGGAATGACCTCGATGATCGGTGGCGCGGCGGCGACGGGCGGCGGATTCGCGGGTGGTGCGGCGGCTTGCTGCAGGATCTGGCGCCCTCTTTCGGCGGCCGCGACTAGTTCGGCGTGGGAGCGGAGTTCGATGGCGGGATTTTGCAGGGTGGTGAGGGCGAAGCGATCGTCGATAAATTTTCGAAAGCGTCGTTTCATATTTTTTACCGCTGCGGCAGGCTAACACCGCGAAGCGGGAAAAACTGCTGTACGTGAGGGAGGCTACGCGCGAAACGTGGTGGCCATTTGAGTGGGCGAGGGACAGGTTTGGTACATCGTACGTGGCGTGATTTTTGGTGGTTTCGCGTGGTACGAGATGGTGGAACGTCTAAACCCCCTCCGTTAGCTTGAAACAAAACGTCGAAGGATGAGGGCACCTCGCTGGTTTGTGTCGCGCCTACGGCGCTGGATTCGAGCGGGCGAGGCCGTGCCACCGGGCGCACGAATAAAAATTAGTGGGCCGGCCCTGCTTAGGGGTTGAAGTCTTCGGGGAATACACCCATTGCGAGAGAGACGCGGCGCGCGATCGCTGTGAGCTGGGCAGGAGTGAGTCGACGCAGCTTTTCTTTGGATTGCTTCAGTTGTGTTTTTCTGATGGTGGTGACGTTGGCGCATTGCAGTTCACTGATTTCTTGAAGGCCAGTCGCACCCGGACTAAGCCTAATGTTCGTCGCAAGGGGCGGATCTTTCAGAGTGGCGGAAAGGGGCACAACCAAAACTGTGGAAGCGCGCTCATTCGTGTTTCTGCTATTGAGCGAGACTACCACTACGGGACGGGCAATATATTCAGGTGGATCCGCGGGGATGCGAACGTACCAGATTTCACCTTGAAGGGGTTTGGGCAGCGGCGGTTGAGCGAGCGTCGCCATTTAACGATTAGCGCGGGCTGATTCGGGGATTGCCTCTTGCGTTTCGGATTCGACTGCGGCTAAAGCTTCCATTCCTAGATCGCCCCACGCGGACTCTTCCCGAATTTCAGCGGGGGACAATGAGTCGTAGTATGCGGTGATGTTAGCGTTGAGGGCTTCCAGCTCGTGCGCCCGTCGAAAGCCTTCGATCAGTTTGTCAACCGCAGCGCTTACGGACGCGGAATTGTCGAGCGCCTTGAAGCGATGAATGAATTCGAGTGAGTCTTGCGACAAGGTGAAACTGACGCGCGCTTTGCGGCTCGAGCGTTTCGTTTTGGGCTCGGCAATTCCCTTCAGGAGTGTATTACTCTTGGTATTACGCTCTCTCATACCCATGATATTACGCGCCGGCTCAGCGTTTGTCCAGATCGAGCAGTTGACGCGATACTGTTTCGACGGCGGATGGCATGCCCTCCTAGGGTTGGCTTGTGTCGCACCTCCGGTGCTCCGCCCTTTTTTCGCGCTTTTTCCCAGCCCTTCCGGGCTGCGCTAGCTTGTGCCGCGCCTGCGGCGCTGGAGGGCAGCGGACGGTTCGCGAACCGCCCCTACCGAGGGCGCCTCGCGGGTGGCGAAGGTTGGTCGTGGTCGGGAGGTGGGCGAACCGAGAACGCTCCCGAACCCAGCCCTGAGTCCTCGTTGAGCGTTCTCGGTTCGATTGACGATAATCGCAGCGGGCGCGCGACGGCACAATACGTGAAATTATGCATAGTGACATGTACGCTAGCGCACACCCGGTGCAGGATGGCGCGTTGTGGGTTTCTATGCGCGCTTCGGGATCGTTTCCCGGGCCCATCGCTCGGACTGGAGCACGATCGCCCAGTAGCATTCGCAGGCGGCGTCTTCGAGGCGGCTGCGGTCTAAAATCTTTACGCTGCCGCGATTGTAGGTAATCAAACCGGCTTTTTGCAGATGCCCGGCGGCAATGGTGACGCTGGCGCGGCGCGTGCCGAGCATGTGGGCGAGAAATTCCTGGGTCAAAGGCACGATGTCTCCACCCAGCCTGTCCTGGCTCATTAGCAGCCAGCGCGCCAGGCGTTCGTCCACTTCATGCACGCGATTGCAGGCCGCGATTTGCACCGCCTGCAGAGATAAGCTCTGTACGAAACGGTTCAGGGCTAGTTCCAATTGACGGCAGCGAGGCAATGCGTCTTTGAAGTCCGAGGAAGCTATGCGGTAAGCACTTCCCTTCACCTGCATGACGACCTGGGTTCCACTGGTGCTGAATCCGATCACCAGGGGCAGACCGATGAACCCTTCTCGGCCCGTCAAGCCAACTTCAACGCTCTTGCCATCTTTCATGACGCTGAGGACGGAAGCTAACCCATCGTTGACGAAGTAGGCATGCGTGATTGGCTCGCCGGCTTCGTGCAGAATAAAGCGCGTCGGCATTTCGATGAATTCCAGCTTCTGGAACAGCGTCTCCCTTTCGAGAGCGGGGAGGGCCAGCAGAATCTGATTACGGACGTCGCTGCGGCCTCCGTTGTCAGTTGGTTGAGTGGTGGTTACACTGCGGCGGGTTTTTGGCGTTGCCACGCATGGCTCCTTGGTACACGCGTACCGTGTGATTTCGAAAGGAGCCTTGGTGTTGGGGGATACTGCGGCAGGACGCTAGCGAGAGTCGTTGGTGCACTCCTCAAGTGTTGTAGAGAGGTCAGCCGTCGGCACACGCGCACTGAATTTTGAGGCGTCCCAAACCCTTCGATGCAAAGCAGGCTCCTGGGAGACTGCGGGGCGCATCTTATTTGGGAATTTTGCGCCTGTCGGTACGGCAGCGTACCTGTGAGGATTGGTACTAACTGGCGCACGCCGGAGGACGGCGCCGGTTAACGCCAGATACGAGTTGACGCGGGCGGTTCGCGAAACCGCCCTGCCAAGCGCAGTCAAAGTCAGAGTCAAAAGGCGCGCGCCTAAAGGCGGCCGCTACAGATTCAACTACGACGTCACGTGCGCACGATTTACTTTGCGTGCGACGACGCTTTCTTTCGAGCCATCTTCTGCGCCATGTGCAGCAGCAGAGTTTGGTTGTCCTTATTCATTTGGCCCATTAGTTTGCGGAAGCGATGAAGCGTCCGCGCGTCGCGGCGCTGGCTGCCCCACCCTTTCTCTGCGGACTTCGGAGGCTGCGAGGCGGACGGCTCGGCTTCGTAGAAGAGAGCGTACATGGGCACTTCCATGGCTCGTGCCAGCTTCTCGATGGTCTCGATGGCGGGGACGGTGTGGCCATTCTCGACGCGCGAAATGTAGCAGCGCAGAAGCCCGGTGCGCTTCTCGATATCGCCTTGTGACATGTCTTTCTGTTCGCGAATTGCTTTTAGTCTTTCGCCTATTTCCATGGTTGTTCTCCCAATTTAAAAGATAGATACGCCGCGCTGCTACTCTGCCGAAGATTCATGCAATAAATCCCGAAGAGCGAAAATTGCGGCCCGGGGTGATTCCGGGCCGCAATCCGGCGGAGCAAATCCTCATCGGTGTATTCTGGCGCGGTCAATCGGGGTGACTGCCCACCGATCGTCCCGCACCCTATCAACGGGCTGCTCCATCCTTCTCAGAATTTCGATGAGCAACTCCGTTTGCTGAGGCTGTTTCACCTCGCAGACCAATTCATAGAGAAAGTCTTGCAGGACTTGGGGATTATTTCTGTAGGAGAAAGGCTTCATTTTTAACTCGTCTCCTACCGGACTGGAGCCCGGCCGTTCATCGGGTGGAACCCGATCGTTTGAGGCGGGTCGCCGGGAGATCCCACATGTCGCGCTATGGAATGCGTGAACAAGATTTCGGAATCTGCTGGCGACAAAGAAAAAAGGGACGGAGCTGGAGAGGCGGGGGGTTCTAGGTTCTTATGACGCAGAGGGCGTGGAGGAGATCGCTTGAGGCGTCCACAGGATCGGGAACAGCTGGGAGAACTATCGGCCGCCGGGTCTTCTGGATGGGTATGCGAACAGCTTCCGGCTGCGACTCACGAGATTGGCGCACAACGGCTGATGACGTGTTCGTCTCAACGTTCAAGAGCGAGAAGTCATTGGAGGTGTCGTCGACGAGCTTGAGAAATTCAGTGGTCTCAAGGGTCGCGAGACTGCAAAAGAGCAGTCCTACGATGACGAAAAAGATGAGTTTCGGGCGCAATGTAGGGGTCCGAGAATCCAGGGGAGTTATACAGGAATTGGATGTGTAACTCAACTGTAATGCGGGGTCGCAGCGATTTGGGAAGCACCCCTACGAACGTGAATGGCGCTGCGGCGCGCCGGTCTCGCGCGCGATGTTATAGATCGCACACAACTCCGTCATCGTATGCAACCCGCTTTCCTGCTCCAACACAAACCGCATCCGCTCGTCCATCACACTGCTCGCTTTCCAGGGCATGCCACCTTTTTACACGCCCCAGCGACCGCAGTGTCAGCAATGTCCCCGGTCTGATCTGTCAGCCATGTCCCCGGTTTAAACCCATTCGTGGCACAGCCAGGCGTGTGGCTGTGCCACGCGCGCGAGGGGAATCGCGGGGTGGCGCAGAACGTTGCGCTTTATTTTTGGGGCGCACGGGTATAGATTCCTCGCCTGCGGTGGCCACTCCATGACCTCGAAATACAAACGGAGCAAAATGCACTCGACGAAAACGAACGCGCGCGCGACTTTCAAATTGTTTGGGCAAGCGCCGATGCAGGCGACTCTGCTGCACCGCAATCGCGGAGGATTCTGGATACAGGGCGGGACGCTGGCGGAGTTTCTGGGCGGCTGCGATTATTCCGGTGTGGAAGTGGACGTGTGCTTTCTGGCGGCTGAGAAGGTGGAGTGGTACAAGAGCGCGCCGACGGGAGCGTAAGGCACACACGATGAGATTCGTTCCCGCGCGATGGGCGTGTGTATGTGCGAGGGCTTGTGCGGGCGTGTGTACGTGCGAAGCTTCTGTCGCACCTCCGGTTCGACCCCGTCGCTGGCAGGGTCTCAGGGTAAAACGGCGCTCCGGATTCTCGTTGCGGATTTACCCAGGCCTTCCGGCCTGGGCGAAGTTATTTCGCGCCGACGGCGCTCGCATCACGTATGACGGATCGGTCTGAGATGTGGTTGAGGCTCTAGATCGGGCGAGTTCCGTGGGCTTCGTTGTCACGTCGGAAGTTTTCGGGAAAGCGAATTGAAGACTTGCGGGAGCTGCATGGTCGAGCGAAGGCCGAAGCAAGCTTCGGCTAAGTAAAGCGGCGACCCTTCGATCCCGCACAGCGGGTTCTCAGGATGAATTGCGCTGCAGCGCAATTTACAAGCCGCCGGACTCCAAAATGGGCTAGGCTGGCGAAATTGGACGGCGAAGTGGGCGACCTCTTCACCGATGCGTGCGGCGCGGCGGGCTGGACTGATTAACTTAAATGAATCACTTCTGGTTGGCGGGGACTCTAACTTGCAGGCCGGGAAAGTCAGGCTCGCAGGACTACGTTTAAGGAGGCCATCCGATGGCGACGATTACCACGAAAGACGGGACGACAATTTTTTATAAGGATTGGGGCAAGGGGCAGCCGATCGTGTTCAGTCACGGTTGGCCGCTGAGCGCGGACGATTGGGACGGGCAGATGTTGTACTTCGGGAACCTGGGCTATCGCGTGATCGCGCACGACCGGCGCGGGCATGGGCGTTCCGATCAGACCTCGGGCGGCAACGATATGGATACGTACGCGGACGATCTCGCGGCGCTGTTCGAGAAACTGGATCTGAAGGATGCGATTCTGGTGGGGCATTCGACGGGTGGCGGCGAAGTGGCACGATATTTGGGACGGCATGGGACGAAGCGTGTCGCGAAAGCTGCGTTGATCAGCGCGATCACGCCGTTGATGTTGAGGACGCCGAAAAACCCGCTGGGCGCGCCGATCGAAGTGTTCGATGGATTGCGGGCGGCGCTTGCGGCGAATCGGCCACAGTTCTACAAGGACATCACGATGCCCTTCTACGGATTCAATCGTCCGGGAGCGAAAATTTCCGAGGGGATACGCGAGCATTGGTGGCTGCAGGGCATGGTGGGAAGCGTCAAGGCGCACTACGAGTGCATCAAGGTTTTCTCGGAGACCGACACGACCGAGGATCTGAAGAAGATCGATATTCCGGTGCTGGTGATGCACAGCGAAGACGACCAGATTGTGCCGATTGCAGCGGCGGGGCCGGCGGCGGCGAAGTTGCTGAAGTATCCGACGCTGAAGGTGTATAAGGATTTTCCGCATGGGATGCCGGCGACACATGCGGATGTGGTGAACGCTGAGTTGCTGGCTTTCTTCAAGGTACAGCGCAGCGCGACGGCGTAAGGCACCGTAACCGAGGGAAGCTTCATTGGCCCGAACGAGAGCCGGCACGATTGAGTGGGATTCCGTGCCGGCTCTCACTGTTTTTCTGTGGATGTGCACCCACCTCATACGGCGAAGTGCGCCAATCGGGAGATTGGCGTTCGCAGATAATGCAAACCCAAACAATTTAGAAGTGGAGCGAGCGGATGGCGAGGCCTGCTGCGGCACCGCCAATCAGCGGGCCTACTATTGGGATTACTGCGTAGGGCCAGTCGGAATTTCCCTTCCCGGCGATCGGCAGGATTGTGTGCGCGAGGCGCGGGCCGAGGTCGCGTGCGGGGTTGATGGCGTAGCCTGTGGTGCCGCCGAGCGAGAGGCCGATGCCCCAGACGAGGCTCGCGACGAGGTAGGGGGCCAGGCCGGAAGCGAGGCCTGCGCCTACGACGGCCTTGGAAAAAATTGCGCCGACGACGAAGACGAGTACGAACGTGCCGATAATTTCGCTGATTAGATTGCTTGCGGCGTTGCGGATCGCGGGGATGGTGCAGAAGCACGCGCGTTTTGCGGTTGCGTCGGGAGTGACGGCCCAGTGCGGGAGATAGTGAATCCACACGAGGGCGGCGCCTGCGAACGCGCCGAGTAATTCCGCGGCGAAATAGGGCGCGAATTTCGAGAAATTGCCGGAGCGGACCGCGAAGCCTAGCGTGACGGCGGGGTTCAGAAAGGCGTCGCTGCTTCCGCAGGCGATGGCGGTGAAGACGCCGCACATTACGGCGAAAGCCCAGCCGGCGGTGATCACCATCCAGCCGGAATTTTCCGCTTTGGATTTTTTCAGGAGGACACCGGCGACGACTCCGTTGCCCAGGAGAATCATCACGAGCGTGCCCATGAATTCGCCGAAGAGTGCGGAGGTCAATTGGGGAGTCCTCGTTGACGCGCGATGCAGAGCGAGTAAGCCGAAAACCGGGGTTGAATCTATCATCAGGCGTGCGCGGAAGCTACGAGCGGTGTTGGCTATTTCGGCGATTCTCCGCCTGTTTCTGACTTTTCGGGCACCACAATCAGGTCCGGCCTCTTGGCCGGAATATTATAGAAGAAGGAAATTTTAAGCTCGACGGTCGAGCCTTCGAAGCCGCTCGGAAAATGGGGGAACGGCGCTGATGCGCGAACCGCCGCTACAGCCGCTGTGTCGATTGCATCTCTATTCGAGCTTCTTACGATTTTCGGATCCGGGTTTAAGAAAGTACCGTCCGCACGAACCTGCACGAGAACGACGATAAATGCAGTCGCTCCCGCCTTCACCGAATCTGGCAGCGAAGCAATCGTATTGCGCCTGATCGTCGCCATCAGGTCCCGCACATAGCCTGAGAAATCGGCCCCTCGGGTGAGCGACAGAATTTGCAAGGCAGTCCCGATCTGCGGTTTCGGCGGAGTTTGCGGATTGGTTTGTCCGGGCGCGATCGACGAGCACACGGCAAACAAAATTGTGGTTATAAGAACGCGTGTGTGTGTTGACTCCAATTTCATAAGACCTCGTTTCGCGACTGCGGCGTCATCTCGGACGCGGCGCGGATGTCTGGGATTTCGAGGATGTGTTTGGGATAGGGGTGGGTGACCAGGTTCAGCATGGCGCAAGCGATTTGTTGTGTGGTTAGGATTTGATTGGGAAATGCGCGGCGGATTAATGGGAGCAGTGGCTTCGCCAGGTTATAGAGGACGCGATAGAGCTTGGTGCGGGAGATTTCGCCGTGGGCGGGTTCGATGAAGCCGGGGCGGAACATGTAGGCGGCGAAGGGCATGCGGAGGAGGGCGTTTTCGGTTTTGCCTTTTACTCTGGCCCACATCAAGCGGCCTTTTTCGGAGCTATCGGTGCCGGCGCCGGAGACGTAGATGAAGGTCATTTTCGGATTGATGCGGCAGAGAGTGTCGGCGGCGGCTATGGTGATGTCGTAGGCGATGTGGGCGTAGTCATTTTCAGACATGCCAGACGAGGCAACGCCGAGACTGAAGAAGCAGGCGTCGAAGCCGGTGAGTTTTTCTTCGATGGGGGCGTAATGCCAGAGGTCGGGGTGGGTGAGCTCACGGAGTTTGGGATTTTGTTGGCCGGTCGAGGTGCGGCCGATGGTCTGGACTAAGTGCACTTGGGGATCGAGAAGGCATTCGCGGAGGATGCCTTGGCCGATCATGCCGGTGGCGCCGAAAATTAGGACGTTCATGGTGCGAGTATTTTGGGTGCAGCCGTGCGGGCGTGGCAACGGGAAAATTGGGGGAAGACGGTAGCAGCGACAAAAGCAGATCCCTCCGGCCGAAAGTCGGCCTGCGGGATGACAATTTTTGTGTTTGCCGCGAGTAGAAGCCATCTCAGGAATATTGGGCTGCGGCCAGAGAGCGCGGCCTAAGGGGCTAAAGCCCTTCGTCTGCGCACCCGGAGTGGCGGGCGAGGCAAGCCTCGCCTAGATCGTTCGGTTGGCGGACATTCGGTGTCGACGAAAGCGGCGGCCCTTGCAACCGGCGCTGCCGGTTCTCAGGATGAATCGCGCAGCAACGCGATTCACAAGCCGGCGCACTCCAAAATGGGCCCGACAGGTCGTTAATCCGCGCTGGATTCTGCTTCGGCTTCTTTGCCTATCAGTAGGCTTACTTCTCGCAGGTTCTGGTAAATCTCCCGATAGGATTGGAACAAACTTGTTTCGTGGTAGGGGACGTCGTGCGAGCGGCAATAGTTGCGGACGATTTTTTGGACTTGGCGGAGTTTGTTGGCGGGCATGGTGGGAAACAGGTGGTGCTCGATCTGGCAGGTGAGGCCGCCGGTGCAGAAATCAATTCCCGGATGATTTTTAATGTTGCGGCTGGTGAGGACTTGTTCGCGGAGGAAATTGATTGCAGTGCGGCCTTGCTGCAGGGGCATGCCTTGATGATTGGGCGCGAAGATCAGGGTGAGATAGAGGCCCAGGAAGGCTTGATGCGCGATGGCGAAGAGAATGGCGTGAGGGAAACCGAGAAGATAAGTCAGCAGGCTGAGATACCAGATCGCGTGAAGAACTAGCAAGCTGATTTCGAGTATGGGATGCGCGACTTTATGGCGCTCGAGGAAGCGGATGCTGTCGTATTTCAGGACGAAGGCTTCGAGCAGCGACAGAGGGAAAAAGGAAAAGTGCTGGTATTTGACGGAGAGGCGCGCCAGGCCGTGTTTGGCGGCGGCTTGCTCTTTGGAAAATGCGAAGGGGATCAGGTCGAGATCGGGATCGGCGGTGACATGATTCGGCGAGCAGTGATGGTGATTGTGCTTGTCGAGCCACCAACTGTAACTGAAGCCGAGAATGAGATTGGAATGGATGAGGCCGAGGACTTCGTTTCCCGTGGGGCCGCTGAAAATTTCCTGGTGTCCGGCGTCGTGGACGATGAATCCGAGTTGCGCGAAGACGAAGGCGAGGAAAGCGGCGTCGCAAAGTTCGATCCAGGGATTGTTGTGGAATTTCGCGATGAGAAAGAAGGCGCCGACGAGCATGGCGGCGTTGAGAAGAATTTTGCGGAAGTAGTACGCGGGCTGTTTGGCCATGAGGCCGCTTTGCCGCACGAGAGTTAACAGGTCGCGAAATTCGTCGCCCGCAGTTGAAGCCATTGTTTCCCCTGAATGCCTGAACAGCCGAGCGCATGTGCGGTAATGGTTCTTGTCGATGGTGCTTGCGGACCCAGCGCATTGTCCGCAGAGGTGAAACCCCGCCAACAAAAGCGCAGGCACAGTGGAAGGAGAACTCAATGATAACGGAAAGCGAAGCATTGTCACTGGTTTTGTTGGGGCGGGATTTCATTGTAGAACAGGGCGAGCGCGGCGTTGACTCCGCTGCGCTGGCGATGTACTTTCAGCGCGTTGCCGGGGTGGGGTGGGCTGGGCCGATTTTACGGCGGGAGCAAGGAGGGCGGCATGGTGAAATATATCGCGGTGGGGAGTTACTGGCTGGGTGTGGTGTGCTCGGTAGCGGCGATACTGGGGCGGATTTGTGACGCTCTCGGAATCGTTTTTGTGCGGATTATAACGAAGGGCAATTGGATCGATGTGCGCACATTTCTGGACGCGGGGCTTTTGTTTTTGTTCATTGCCATCGCTTCGGCGAATTACGAGTGGTTGCAGTCGCGGCAGCGGGGGTCGTGAGCTGCTTCGTCCTGGGATTAGTCCGCGGTCTTGAGCTTCAGACGTGACTTATTCTCTTCGAGGAAGGCGCGGAGATCGTCGGCGACTCCTAGCAGGCGATTCCATTGTTCGTAATAGAGTGTGACCGGGAAGCGGCCGAGGCCGTAGACGCTGACGCCGCCTTTTTCTCCTACGCGGAATTCGAGCGCGCCGCTGCGTTTTCCGCCGGCGGCTTTTTTTTCGAGTTCGGCGATGCGGGCTAGTAGTTCTTCCTTCGTTGGTTCTGTCATGGTTGTTCTCCCGATTGATTTGGCGTAACGCGATTCTATCACTAGAAACCCTTACATCGGCCTCAGCGGCTGAAGCCGCTCGAACTTGCGATGTCTACGGCACGGCTGAAGCCGTGCCCTGACGAAAAAAGAGTGTCGCGCCATCGGCGCCGAGTATCGAATTGCTTCTGGGTGCGGGATGGGACGTGCGAGGTTTCGCACGGCGCGCGAATTCGGCTCGGAGTGCGCAAGAATCTGTGCTAAGTACGTGGCGGCCCGAGGTCGTTCCTAGCTGCGCAAACATTTCACGAGGGAGGCACAAATGAAGGCTCTGCGTTTCGCTGCGGTGCTGCTGTTGCTTGCAGGGGGCTCGGCAACAGTGGTCGTTCGTGCAAATTCTTCCGCCGGCAATCGGTCCAACGACGAAGCACTAATCCGCAGAATTGACGCGTTGTGGTCGAAGGCGGCGGACGAGAAGGACTTGGAGGGCGCAGTGCATCCGTATGCCGACGACGCGTCCATGCTCCCATTCGGCGCGCCCATCGCCACGGGAACCGGCGCCATCCGGAAAACTTGGGCGGGGCTGATGGCTAAGCCCGGCTATTCGCTGACGTTCGCGCCGACAAAGATCGAGATAGCCACCGCCGGAGATATGGCCTGGGAAATTGGCACGTTCGCGCTAACGGTGAACGACGCGCAGGGAAACCCGATGGACATACTCGGCAAATATGTGGTGACGTGGCGAAGGATCGGTCCGACCTGGAAGGTGGAGGCGGACATATTTAATACGGATAAGTAGGAGCAGGCCAGGCGCGCGTCAATAGCCGACGGGTTTGCCGTTGTTGCGGTTGTCGCTGGCGCCCAGGCGTTCACCGGTTTGCGGATCTATGGCGATGCACTCGGCGTCGCTCCAATAGCTGGACCAGGACGCGCCTTCGGTTAGACCACCGACGATTTTGTAGCCTATTTTCTCCAGCGCACGGAGCGTGTCGGGGGAAAAACCGGATTCCGCGAAGAGAACGTCCGGCATCCATTGCTGGTGAAAGCGGGGGGCGTCGATGGCTTCCTGAATGTTCATGCCGTAGTCGACTACGCCCATGATGGCCAGCGCTACCGTGGTGATGATGCGCGAGGAGCCGGGCGAACCCAGCACTAGAAAAAGTTTGCCATCTTTCAGGACGACGGTGGGAGTCATCGAGGAGAGCGGGCGTTTGCCGGGGCCGATGGAATTAGCGGCGCCTTGGATGAGGCCGTCGCCATTGGGCGCACCTGCTTTCGCGGAGAAATCATCCATTTCGTCGTTGAGGATGAAGCCGAGGCCTTCGGCGGTGACGCGGGAACCGAACCAGTCGTTGATGGTGGTGGTGACGGCGACCGCATTGCCGTCCGCGTCTACGACGGAATAGTGCGTGGTGTGTGTGGATTCGCGGGGGGCCGAGGGTTGTGTTTTTTGTGTTTGCTGCGTTTCTGCTTGCGCGAGGGTGTTGAAAATCGCGGGGCGCTGCAAATCTTTGCTTGGTGTGGCGTGGTCTGGATCGATTGTGGCGCGCCAGGCTTCGGCATATTTTTTGTCGGTGAGTTGGGCTATCGGGAGCTTGGAGAAATCGGGATCGCCCAGGAATTCGGCGCGGTCGAAGAAGGCGCGGCGGAAAGCTTCGACGGTGAGATGAACGGATTCAGCGGAGCGGCTGCCGGCTTTGGCCAGGTCGTAGCCTTCGAGGATGTTCAGGGATTCGATCAGAACTGTGCCGCCTGATGAGGGCGGAGGGGCGCTGATTACTTCGTAGCCGCGATAGGTGCCGCGCAGTGGCTCGCGTTCTTTCACCTGATAATGCGCGAGGTCTTCGGCGCTGACGAGTCCCCCGCCCTTCTGGATTGCGGCGGCGAGTTCGTGGGCCATAGCGCCACGGTAGAAATCATCGGGATTTTTGGCGATGCGTTCCAGGGTGCGGGCCAGGTCCGGCTGGCGGAAAATTTCGTATTGTTTGTAGAAATTGCCGTTGCGCTGGAAGATGCGGCGGGATTCGGGGTAGTCGGCGAGGTGCGAGTCTTCGCGCAGATCGCGGGCTTCCTGCCACTGCAGCGCGAAGCCTTCGCGGGCCAGGCGGATCGCTGGAGACATTACTTGTGGAAGCGTGAGCTTGCCGTACTTTTTTTCGGCGTAGACCAAGCCTGCGACTGAGCCGGGGACGCCGACTGCTCTGTAGCCGAATTCACTGGCGCCTTCGATCACGTTGCCTTGCGCATCGAGATATATGTTGGCGGTGGCGGCGGCTGGAGCTTCTTCGCGGAAATCGATGAAATGAGTTTTGCCGTCGGCCATGCGGATCAGCATGAAACCGCCGCCGCCGAGATTGCCTGCTTGGGGATAGACGACCGCTAGCGCGAAGCCGGTGGCTACGGCGGCGTCGATCGCGTTGCCGCCCGCTTGCATGATGTCGGCGCCGGCCTTGGAGGCGAGCTCGTCGATGCTGACGACGATGGCGTGCGGCGCGTGCACCGGTTTGGAATCGCCGAGCAGCGGCGCAGCGAGGAACGCTGCAAGCACTAGCGCGGCCAGGGGCGTTACGATTGTTTTGCGAATATTCGGCACGCTTGCCTCTTCAACGAAGTCACCTAGTTAGGATACCGGACGGCGAGCAGCGGCGGTAGGCTTGGCGGAGGGCGACGGTGTTTGGTCGCTTGTTCATAACCGTAGGCAATCTCGATCAATAGCTTCTCGGACCACGGTCTGCCGAGGAATTCGATGCCCACCGGGACGCCAAGAGTGGCCGTCGGAGTGGGAGACGAAAATCCCCCTGGCACGACGATGGAAGGAAAGCCGGTCACTGATCCAAGAGCGCCGTTGCGTTCCACTTGCTTCTCGCCAATCGGCACTACCAGTCGCTGCTGATGCGGGAACACGATCGCGTCCAGTCGCTCGTCCGCCATGAGCTTCATCACGCGCTGCTGCAGCTCGGAGCGTTTCTGAAGACGCAGGCGATAACTGTCGTCCATCTCGAGACTTTGGGCTTTGCTGATGCTGTCCTTGATATTCGGAGAAAACTTGCCGGAAGCGATGATCTCGTCGAGCGATTTGACAGGCGCATTGCCTGCGGCAAGATAAGCGTTGATTGCCGGCTTAAATTCGTAGAGATGAACGCTGATATCGGCGGTGATCTTTCCGCTATCGAGATCCGGGGTTTTCAGCTCGACCACCGTTGCGCCAGACTTGTTCAGATCCTCCAGCGCTTGGTTCGCGATTTTATTCACCTCGTCGTTGATGGGTGCAGTGCCAAAGAAACTGCGTAATACGCCAATGCGCTTGCCCTGCAAGCCATTGACGTTCAGAAATTTGGTGTAGTCCGCTTCGGTGTATCCCACGCTCCAGGCGGTCGCCGGATCGTTGGGGTCATAGCCGACGAGCACGTTTAACATTTTCGCCGCGTCCGTAACGGTGCGGGCGAGCGGACCAGCTGCATCCTGTGTGAATGAGTACGGGATAATACCGGCTCGGCTGACGAGACCGAGCGTCGGGCGGATACCTACGATGCTGTTCGCCGACGCAGGTGATCGGATGGAGTTGACCGTGTCGGTGCCGATGCCCGCAATCGCGAAATTTGCAGCCACTCCGGCGCCGGTACCGCCACTCGACCCGCCAGGCGTGCGGATCAGGTCATAGGGATTGAGCGTCTGCCCTTGGATCGAACTAATCGTTTCACCCCAGATCGCGAATTCGTGCAGGTTCACCTTCGCCAGAATGATTGCGCCCGCGCCGCGCAATTTCTGAGTGATTGCCGCATCGGTGGCGGGCGTGTATCCCGCCAGGCTCAGTGAGCCGCCAGTAGTCGGCATGTCCTTCGTGTTGACGTTGTCTTTCAGCAGTACCGGGATTCCATGCAACGGGCCGACAAACTTCCCGGTCCTGCGGAATTGTTCATCGAGCGCGGTCGCTTCTTCCAAGGCCCGAGGATTGAGAAAGATCACGATATTGAGCTTTGGACCCGCCTGGTCGCAGGCGCGGATGCGTTCCAGATATGCCTGCACCAACTTTACGGCGGTGAGAGCGCCGGACTTGTACGCCGCGTGCACATCGCTGATCGTGGCCTCATCAAGTTGAAATGTTTTAACTGAATTCTGCGCACCAGCGCTGTTTGCCATCAACAGGACCGTCCCAAAGGTCAAAAGGCGCATGAAATTCATAGGAACTCCCATCGCGGGCGGTTGAGAGTTAAGAGTTGAAAGTTAAAAGTTAAAAGTTAAAAGCCGGGCGCTGTCAGCTGGGTCCCGAAAAACCGACGGCAGCGGCAAAAGCAACGGCAACGTCAAAGGCGGGCGCAGCCCTTCGATCCCGCGCTGCGGGATCTCAGCATGAATCGCCCTGCAGTGCGATTCACAAGCAGCACCCCTACCAATTCAAAACCAGAACCGACGCAACATCCACCGACCCCGGCGTTGCGACTCGCGCCACGATTACTGCCTGCCTACTTTACCGCGGAGGCTTTGGTAGATTGCGTTGGAGTCGTAGGCTACGCCGGCTTTGAAGACCAATTCTGGTCTTTCGATTGTGGTGATGTCTTTGGCCAGGTCGCCGCTCAGGAGGACCAGGTCGGCTTGTTTGCCAGGGGCTATTGTGCCGATGCGGTTGGATTCACCGAGAAATTCCGCGCCGTTTTCCGTGGCGATGTGGATTGCTTCTATTGGCGTAAACCCGGCTTCGGCTAGAAGCTCGATGTTGCGTTGATCGCCGAGGCCGGCGAGGGTGTGACCGTCGCCGGTGGGATCGCAGCCGGCCATTAGCAGGCCGCCGGCGGCTACGAATTCGCGTTCGAACTTCATTTCTTTTTGCAGCAGCGCTTGGGAAAACGAATCGGTGGCTTCCCTGTTGGCGCGACTGGTCATGACTTTGGACCAAGCTTCCGGAACCAGGAGCATTCTGGTGCGAGCCATGAGGCCGTTGCGATCCATCGGAGGGCGCAGCCCGCCTTCGAGTACGGCAAGAGTGGAAGTGATGGCCACGTGGTGCGCCACGAGATTTTGAATGGTTCGCTTCAACTGCGGGCTGTCCGGCTCGACATTCATGACGATGTCTTTTAGTTCGGCGAAATAATCGGGGCCGCAGATGGCGGGCTTGCGTTGCGAGTATAGTTCGCCATCGGGCGCGCCGTAGGGGCCGTGCTCGAGGTTGTCGATGCCCATTTCTGCGGCTTCGTTGTAGCCGACGGAGCAGATGTGGCCGGTGACTTTCATGTTTAGTTTGTGGGCTTCGTCAATTCCGGCGCGGAGTTCGTCGGGAGTGACGTCGACGTAGGCTTTGAGGGAGGTGAAGCCGACTGAATGCCAGTAGCGCACGAAGGCGCGGGCTTCGTCCGCGTCCTTCAGCTCGTGCATTTGCGGGATCAGCGCGGGGGCGCCTTCGAGGTACGGAGTGGTGAGATAAAAATTGGGGCCGAGGATTTTTCCGCTGTCCACGTAGGCTTTCACGGCTATATCGCCGTAGGGGTCCATGGAGCCGGTGGTGCGGGCTGTTGTGACTCCGCTGGCGAGGTAGAGCGGAGGAAAGGAATAAAACTGTTCGACTCCGGTAAGCGGGCCATCGGCTGTGGAGGGGTAGAAAATGTGTTCGTGCATGCCGACGATGCCGGGGATCAAGGTCTTGCCAGTGGCGTCAATGACCTTTGCGCCTGACGGAATCGCTGTGTTTGCGTTTGCGCCTACGGCCGTGATTTTTCCGTGGTCGATGACTACGGCTTGATCGGGTTGCGGAACTGAGCCGGTGCCGTCGATCAGTTCCACGTGCGTCAGGACGATTACTTGGGCGTTTTCGCGGATGAAATTGGGGGGTTGGCCGGGCTGTTGCGCTATGGTAGTTGTGGTGCCGACAGTGCTGGCGACGCAGAAGCCGATCGTCGCGACGAAACATTTCCGCATTGCGATCCCCCTCAGATAAAGAACGTGACGGCACTACTGCTTCGCGCACAGCCGCGCGGATTATACATGTTGCGACGGCGGGTGCTACAGAGCTTCGTGCTAGTATGTGCCTCGAAAATTTTTGCGGCATGGCCGGTTGGGTCATCACACGGGGAAAAGGGGCGTGCATGATGTTCGAGTTACTCACGGTTGGGAGCGGCAGAAGCAAAATTGCTTTGCTTGCGGCGGCGATTGCCTTCCTGTGCTTGGTTTTTGTAGCGCCAACGGCGATGGGGCAACAGCGTGGCGAGGCGAAGAAAGTGATCCTGGATACCGATCCCGGGACAGATGACGCGCTGGCGATGTTGCTGGCGTTTAATTCGCCAGAGCTGCAGGTGGAAGCAATTACCGTCGTGGCCGGAAACATGACGGCGGACGCTGGCGTGGAAAATGCGCTGAAGATCACGAGCCTGGCGGGGCGGTGTGATGTGCCGGTGGCGAAGGGCGCGATTCGTCCGCTGCTGCAAGAATTGAACACCGGGAAATTCTGGAATGGAGCGAACGGACTTGGCGGGGCGGAATTGCCGCCTGCGAAATGCACGGCCCGCTCGGAGTTCGCGCCGGATCTGATCATTCAGCTGGTGCACAAGTATCCGCACCAGATCACGTTGATACCGGTGGGACCGCTGACGAATATTGCGATCGCGGTGGCGAAGGACCCGGCGATTGTGCCGTTGGTGAAGGAAGTGGTGCTGATGGGCGGCGGGATTACCGGCGGGAATGTAACGGCGGTGGCGGAGTACAACATTCATAGTGACCCGGAGGCGGCGGCGATTGTGTTCAATGCGGGCTGGCCGATCACGATGGTGGGGCTCGACGTGACGGAAATTACTTTGGTGACTGACGAGGACGTGGCGCGATTGGAGAGCAAACCGGGGCCGGAGACATCGTTTGCGGCGGCGGTCGCGCGATTTCAGATTGGGACATATCAGGGAACGGGAATTTTTCACGGAGGGGCGGTGCACGACGCGATGGCCGTGGGACAGGTGATTAATCCGACGATTTTGAAGACGCAGAATATGCGCGTGGACATCGAGACGGACGGGAAATTTACGCGCGGGATGACGGTGGCGAATCGGAAGAATGCGATTGAGCGCAATGTGCCGGAGGGGGACCATTTGCAGTCGATGGGATTGGAGGCGGTGCAGCCGAATGTGCACGTGGCGGTGGGGGCGGATTCGCGGAAGTTTGTGGATATGTTGATTGGGAGGATTAGCGGGAAGTGAAGGTGGGGCGCAATACGCCAATCTGGAGATTGCGTTCTCCGGCGCGAGGTTGAAAGTTGACAGTTAAGAGTTAAAAGGACGTGCCAACGCCACGAAAAACATTCCGCCGCAGAGGCGCGGAGAACGCAGATAAAGGCAACTGCCCACGGCAAAACAAACCCGACTGCTGCCCGGTTCGATGACCCTGAACCGGCCGCTACAAAGGCCAATTCAAAGGCATATCGCGGGGCGGAGTTGTTGAACGGGTAATCGTGGCGGTATAGTCTTGCAGCAGAGGGATCCGATGACCACCGCCAACGAAGTGGATGATAAGAACCCGACGCCGTATGTTTTCGTTAGCGGCGACGCGGAGCAGGAACATCAGGACGAAATTAATCGTTTTGCGAGCAAGGGCTACCGCGTGATTGGGATGAGCCAGAATTCCGCGTCGGTATCTTACGGGAAGTCCGTGGTGGTGCTGATGGGATTTGGCAGCTACGCGCCGCACTAGATAGCGGATTGACGGATTTCGTGGAGAGACGATGAGCGCAACGATGGCGCGCGACACGCAGGAAGATTGGCCGGAACTGCCGCTGGAGGCGTGGCAGGATACGTATGCGACGCTGCACATGTGGACCCAGATTGTGGGCAAGGTGCGGCTGGCGCTGAGCCCGCGGGTCAATCATTGGTGGGAAGTGCCGCTGTATGTGAGCGCGAACGGATTGACTACTTCCACGATTCCCTACCCCGATGGGATTTTCGAAATCGAATTTGATTTCCTGCATCACCGGCTGACGATCAAGACCAATCACAGCACGGCGGCGACGCTGGGGCTGAGGCCTCGTTCGGTGGCGGATTTTTACGGGGACTTTATGGCGGCGCTGGCTTCTTTGGGGATTGCGGTGAAGATTTGGCGCATGCCGGTGGAAATTGCGAATCCGATCGCGTTCGATGAGGATACGCAGCACGCTTCGTACGATGCGGAGTACGCGAACCGGTTTTGGCGGATTCTGGCGAGCATCGAAAAGATTTTTGTGGAATTTCGCGCGCGGTTCATCGGGAAAGCAAGCCCGGTGCATTTTTTCTGGGGGAGTTTCGATTTGGCAGCGACGCGATTTTCGGGGCGGCGAGCGCCGGAGCGTCCTGGGGCGGATGCGGTGACGCGCGAGGCGTATTCGCACGAGGTGAGTAGCGCGGGATTCTGGCCGGGAGGCGGCGAGGTCATGGGCGCGGCGTTCTATGCGTATGCGGCGCCGGAGCCGGCGGGATTCGGCGCGGCGCCGGTGCGGCCTGCGCAGGCTGTTTATCACCCGCAGATGAAAGAATTTTTGTTGATGTATGACGATGTGCGGACGGCAGCGTCGCCGCGCGAGGCTTTGTTGGAGTTTTTGCAGAGTACTTATGAGGCGGCGGCGAATTTGGCGAAGTGGGACCGCAAGGAATTGGAGAGGGCGGTCGAGTAGAAATTACTTGCGCGGGGGCGCGTTGGCGCGGACGTGTGTCGCAGCTCGGTTCGATTTTGCAGCGGATGCGTGCGAGACTTGTGTTGCACCTACGGCGCTTGGGGTGCTTATTGCGATCTTTCCCAGGCCTTCCGGCCTGGGCTAACTTACGCCCCGCCTACGGCGCTGGATCGCGCTGTGATTTTCGATTTCTTTCAGCACATCCAGGAAAAAGCAGATCCCTCCGCCGCTGCGCGGCTGCGGGATGACGACCGCTTCCCCTTCCCACTTATCACCGAAGTGATGTGCGCGTTCTTAATCTTAGACGCGCGTACTCGTCAAAAGAATTGCCATGTGGAGTGACATTTTGGAAATTTCGTTTCGGCTGGCGCGCTAACAGGCGGAGCACTGGTCGCGTCTAAGCGGCGTGGAGACAAATGTGACTTCGCAAATTGGATTTGATGTGGCGCTTTATTTGACGCGCGGGATCTCGAACGCATGCTGAGTTCTCACTGGCAGCGCGTCTCGTATACGACAACACTGCTTTTCCTAGCGAGCCTTCTTGCTTCGTGCCACGAGAAGGATGCGGAGTTTGCGGCGGGGCGCAAGGCCGAGGCTGTTCAGGATTACGACACGGCGCTGGTGCATTATCACCGTGCGGTGTTGGCAAACCCTTCCGAAGCGGAGTACAAGCTGCGCGAGATGCACATGCGATTTGTGGCGGCGTCGTTCCATATGGAGCAGGGGCGAAAGGCGGCGCAAAAGGGCGATTTGCAGCTGGCGCTATCGGAATTTGAGAAGGCTGCGGCGATTGATCCTTCGAATGAAGCGGCGGAACAGCAGGCCAAGAGCACGGCGGAGCTGCTGACGGCTGTGAACAATGTCTCGGACGAGAAGTCGGATGATTCTTCGGCGGACGAAAAAGAAATGCTGGCGGGGCCACCGTGCCTGAAACCGCTTTCCCTGGAGCCGCTTAATTTGAAGATGACCAACGATTCGCGGGTGGTGTTTGAAACGATCGCGAAGCTGGCAGGGCTGAGCGTGATTTTCGATCCGGATTATGTGTCGCACCGCGTGACCGTGGATTTGCCGGGGGTGACGCTGGAGCAGGGGTTGGACGCGGTGGCGTTCGAGAGCAAGGCTTTCTGGAAGCCTTTGACGAGCAGCGTGATTGAGGTGGCGCCGGACAATCCGCAGAAGCGCAAGGATATTGAAGATGAAGTGGTGGGGACATTTTATATTTCGAATTCGCTGACACCGCAGGATCTGACGGAGATTGTGAACGGATTGCGGCAACTGCTGGACTTGCACCGTTTGCAGCAAGTGAACGCGCAGAACGCGATTGTGATTCGCGACACGCCGGACAAGCTGGAGCTAGCCGGGAAAATTATCCGGGATATCGATAAGGCGAAGCCGGAAGTGCTGCTGCACGTGCAAGTACTCGCCGCCAATCGCGACCGTCTGCGTCAACTGGGGATCCTTCCGGGCCAAACCGTGGCGTTGGCTTTTAGTCCACGCTGTTCGGTGCAGTCCGCGAACAGCGATTGCAGTTCGTCGAGTAGTTCGAGCAATTCGAATAGTTCGCCGCTGCAGATTACATTGAATAATCTGCGGCATCTGGCGAGCGCGGATTACAGTTTGACTTTGCCCGGTGCGTCGGCGGAAGCCATATTGACGGACAACAAGACGAAGATCATTCAGGATCCGGAGATTCGTGTCACGGACGGCGAGAAGGCGGTGTTGAAGATTGGGCAGCGCGTGCCAGTCGCGACAGGCAGCACGCAGGCAGCGACGGGGGTGGGCGCGGGTAGTTCGTTGAGTTCGCTGGTGAACACGCAATTTACTTACATTGATGTGGGGGTGAACATAGAGGCACAGCCGCGGGTGCATCCGGATGGAGACGTGAGCATGAAGTTGGTGGTGGAGGTTTCGTCGGTGGCGAATTACAACACGATTGGCGGGGTTCAAGAGCCAGTGATCAGCCAGCGGAAAATCGAGCACGAAGTGCGATTGAAAGATGGCGAGGTGAACATTCTGGGCGGGTTGATCGAGCGGACTGACACCGACGATTTGAACGGAATACCGGGAGCGGCAGGCGTACCGGGCCTGAAGTATTTGTTTTCGCAAGGCAGCAAGGAAGGGATTGATGACGAAGTGCTGATCGTGCTGACGCCGCATATTTTGCGCTTTCCGAGCATCACCGCGGAAAATCTGCGGCGGCTGGCCGCGGGGACCGATTCCAATGTGCGCGTGTACCGGCAGGCTTCCAGTGACGCGAGCAGTAATGATGCGCCGGGCAGAAACTCCGGGGGCAATCCTGATGCGCCGCGTTCGGCGTTGCCTTCGGGCTCGCAGCCTGCGGAACAGCCCGTCACATTTTCCGCGGGGTATTCCGTTGGCCCGGTTGCTGTTGGTGCAAGCGCGCCGGCGCAGCTTCGATTTAATCCTGGGCGCCTGACGCTCAAGAGCGGCGATTCTGAGATTTTGGGGATTTCGATCGAAGGTGCGAACGACCTTTTTTCGATTCCCTTGCTGTTAAAGTACGACCCAGTCGTGATTCAGATTGTAGAAGTGCGCGACGGAGGATTTCTATCCGGCGGTACGCAGGCGGTGGCGATTGTGCAGCGCACTGATGCGCAGAAGGGCGAAGTGATGATTTCGTGCACGCGTGAACCGCATACGTCCGGAGTAAACGGAAGCGGGACGATTTTGGGATTGGTGGTGAAGGCGGTCGGAGCAGGCGACACGCGCATACGGATTGTGGAAGCACGGCCGCAAGATTCGCAGCAGCGGAGCATCCCAGTCACTTCGGGAGAAGTGGTGATAGAAGTGCGCTGACGCGCGCGAAGAAGAGATTGCCCCATCCGTCCCGTGTGCGAGTCGGATGGGGCATTTTATTTTTGACGCGCAGTTGACTGCCGGTTATTGCGCGGGTTTCTCGGCGGCCCGTCCGGATTTCTTTTTGGGTTCGCCGGTGGGGGCGGGCTTCCAGAAAGTGGGATCGCCTTTGATCAACTCCGGGTTGGCGTAGGAGATGGCTGGATTGAGGGCGAACAGATTGATTTCGGCTTGGTCAACGGAAGCGGCCATCAGATCGTCGAGCTTCTTCAGGCCATCGGCGCCGATGGCTTCGACGAATTTGGGACCGTTGGCGAAATTGCGGTCCACTTCGGCGAGAGATTTCAGCGGCGTGATGTAGATGAAGTAGTTTTCGGAGCCGCCGTAGGCGCGTTCGTACATGACCCACTGCACGTCGGGGACTTTGGTGTAGGCGTCCTTGACCAGCTTCATGATGGCGGTCCAGTCGGCGTCGTGCCCGGGCTTGACGTGGAACACGCCAATTTCGAAGTAGCGATCGTGCGCGAGATCGGTGGAGGCGTTGAGGCTAAAATCGTCGCGCAGGAAGTAGGCGCTGGTCTCGTAGGATTGCAGCAGGTCGCCGTCGGCGACTGCGGCGCGATCGAGGGCGGCGGAAAGCGTGGCGTTCTGCTGGGTGGCGGTGGCGTCCTTCTCCCAGTCGGCGAAGGAATCGTAGCCGGTGAAGAACAGAGAGCGACTGGGACCGCTGAGAGAATCCATGCCGAGATAGTGCTGAGGATATTTCGCTGCGGCCATCGCGCGCACGAAGGCGCTTTCAGTTTTTTGGTGCGGGGAGCCGGCTTTTCCGGGCTTCAAGATTTCACGGTTGATGACGAGAACTTTGGGCGGCGTGTCTTTTCCCGCGGCGTTTTCCTGCGCGGGAGTGACAGTGGCGATGCTCGCGGCGAAACATAGACATGTGCCGATGAATATGGTGGTAACTCGATTCATTTTTTTGCCGACCTCCTCGGCGGAGACCTTGGAGCGGACTGCTAGCGTGGAAGGGCCGAACGGAGATCCCCGCGCGGGAAAGCGTAAATTGGCTGGGATCGGCGGAAGCGTACTCGGGCTGCGGAACGAAGTCAAGCGAGGTTGGCCGCAAGCAGCCCGATATCTGGCCGATGCAATCGGTCCCAATATTTAAGCTAAAGCGCCGATTTCGATGGCCTAGTGCATGCGATTCACGAAAAGCTAATTTGCACTACTGATCGCGAGTCCGCCGGGGTCGTTGCTGGGAATTGCGGCTAGCACCTTGTTCGTGGTGGTATCCAGTACGTAAACGGTATTGCTATTCCCGCTGGTCACATAGACACGCGTCCCGTCGGGGGTAAAAGCTAAGGCGTTTAGCATGTTTCCCGCAGCGACCGTGACGGTTCCCATCAGCGCGTTCTGCGTGGTGTCAACGATCCAGACATGCCCCAGTTCTGAGGTCACATACGCGTCTGCTCCGTCCGCGGAGATAGCCATGCGGACGGCCGCATCCTGGTTTCCCAATAAGATGGTGGCAGTCTGCGCGTTCGTCTTGGTATCGATCACGTCAACAAAATAGGTGTCGAGGAACGGACCAACGGTCCAACCGACGGTATAGACGCGGCTTCCGTCAGGGCTAATGGACAAGTCTGCGGAGCCGGCGTTGGTCACATGGATGGTGGCTACGATGCTATTTGTGGAGGTATCGATCGCCCAAACGCCGTTGCCGTTACCCGAGGCCACATAGACGCGAGTGCCATCAGAACTGATGGCTATACCCAACAAAAGGGCGTTCGTTATGGACCCAATTGGTATCGTCGATGTGACGGCGTTTGTCGCGGTATCGATCACCGCGACAGCAGAGATGCACGGCGGTGTGTCGCAAGAGAGAGTTGTTAGGTAGACATTCTTGCCGTCGGGACCAATCACTACGCCTGCTGGATCGGTTCCGGCGGGTATCGTGGCGACGACGGCACGAGTTTGGGTGTCAACCACCCAGACCGAACTGACGCCGTCAGTGACGTATGCGCGGCTTCCATCTGGGCTGACGGCCACGTTCTGGGGCGAGGATTGCTTTGCGGTCGCGGTGGTAACGGAGGAGTCTCCGATTTCGATGGTAGAAACCGTCTCATCTGCCGGAATGTTGATTAGCGACATGCTGTGCGATGAGGGGTGTGCCACGTAAGCAACCGCGATGGTCTTGGGCGTCGGAACACCGCTGCTGCATCCCGATAACATGAAGCTCAAGCACAAGACACACGTCGAGCACGAGAGTGAGTGACTTTTCATCACTGGCTCCTCGTTCAACGTAGATTTTGGCCAAGTCGTGCGCGTTACGAACACCCAACAAGATGCTGTGCATTAACACAGGGTTGCCCTAACACGATAGGTAAATATTCCGGCCGAGATCGATCCGCTGGTTAAATCTCTTGTTAGTCGTCCCGCAGAAACGACCACGAGCGAGCCGTGGCAACCGGAAAACGACATCGTGATTTTACTTTTCGAAGAGGGCGTTGACTTCGGCGTAGGGCAGCGTGCCTTCGAGAAGCGCGGTGTAGGTGCCGGAGAATTTTAGCTCGTGCTCGATGCGGCGTGACTTACTCTTAGGCCGAGGGCGCGGTCGCGTGATAGGCGGACGCGACGTGAAGCTTGCGGAGCATGGAGCGTTTTTTCTGCTGGTGGGACTGCATGCGGCTGAGAATGTCGTCGAGGGTGCGCACGGCGGTTACGATGTATGGGCCTTTGTTGAGCATGACGCATTCGGCGCGCTCGCCCATGGCGGCGTCGGTGATTTCCGAGCGTGACGGTACGCCCGACTTTGCGAGCGATTCGAGAACTTGCGTCGCCCAGATTACCGGCAAGTGCGCGGCCTCGCAGATCCACAAAATTTCTTCCTGGACTTCGGCGAGGCGCTGATAGCCGCACTCAATCGCGAGATCGCCGCGCGCGATCATTACACCGACGGCGCGGCTGCGCATCGCGGCAAGGAGCAGCGAAGGCAACTGGTCGAAGCCTTCGCGCGTTTCGATTTTCAGAATGATGCCGAGATTTTGGCCACCAAGGTCGGCGAGGCGTGACTGCAGCTCGCGGACGTCCGCTTCCTTGCGAACAAAGGAGTAGCCGACGATATCGGCGTTCTGCACCAGGAACGGCAGCGCTTCGAGGTCGTCTCTGGTGAGAGAAGACAGGTGCAGCTGGGTGTCGGGAACGTTGATGCCCTTTTCGGCGCCCAGCCTTTCGCCGGTGGGACGCGCGTGGGTTATTTCAACGGCGACTTTCTCCGGAGCGACGGTCCGAATGATGCCGCCGATTTTGCCGTCGTCGAGCGCGATGGGTTCACCGGGGCGGACACAATCGAAAAATTCGGGAAGCGTGACGCCGATGCGAGCCGGACTGACTAGCTGCTTTTTCTTGTCAAATTTCGCGGGCTGGCCGGGTTCGAGCGAGCGGGTCAAGATGAGCGTATCGCCGACGGCCAGGCGAAGCGTCTGTGGCTTCGGAGGAATCGCTCCAATGTTCGCGCGGCGCAGGGATTTTGCGACTTTCCGTCCCGCGCCTGGTCGAAGCTCCAGCGTGAGACCGGGGACAACATATGCTGTGCGGGGTGACTCGGCCCAGCGGCTTTTACCGTCGATGCCGCTGATCTTCAGGGAGCGAGAGGCACCGCGAGCGTCGGTGAAGCAGACACGGTCACCGGGCCTGGTTTGCGCGAGCCACTCTTCGGGAACTGGAATCGAAGCGTCTGCTTTAGCAGGCGCGAGCTCGGGTTGGGAGCCGGGAGTGAGCCAGATGCGTGCTTGGGAGACGACGCGGCCGAAGTCGTCGCGCTGCGGACGATATTTCAGCACCGCCGGCCCGTGCTCGACGGGGCCGGTGCGCAGCTTGGGGCCTGCAAGATCGATGGCAATCTTGCAGGGACGGCCGGTTTCTTTCACGGCGCGGCGAAGATTGCGCACCATGGCGGACCAGGCATCGGGACCATCATGCGCGCAGTTGATGCGCATGCAATCCATGCCGTGAAGGACAAGGTCGCGCACGAGATCGTAATCGGTGGCGGCTTCGGAGGGCATGGTGACCATGATGCGAACGCTACGGCCCGCGGGCGGCGGGCCCAGGAGAACCTCAGAGTTCTTGCGGAGCAGCGCCGCACCGTCGCCGATCCTAGGCGCACCGTCGGGGAGATCAAGTTGCGTTTCGGGAAAGCCAGCGAGTTGATGAAGCACCTTGAGCACGGCGTGCAGACCGCCGATGACATCGGACTCAGTGCGCCCGAGGGATGACAGGCCGAGCGAGGCCAGTTGCGATTGGAGCTCGCGAATGTCGTGGCGGCGAAGCGCCATGTAGCGGATTAAATTTGCGGCGCTGGCGCGGTGCTCGGCATGAACTCCCGCGGAGTCCGGCATTCCGGAAGCTTCCAGCTGGAGCATTTCGGAGCGCAGTACATTAAGTTGCTGGACTAATTGCTGTGCCAGGACCTGGTTTCCATTGTGCATTTTGGCTCGCTGCGAGAGGGAAGGTCGAGGCTACTCTCCGTACGTTACAGGCACGTGAATGTCCCCTTCTGGCTGCTTCGACCCGCGGGTTTTATTGACCATCAATTCGTCATGCAGCTGCAGCGTGGGACTTTGCGACGATGCTGGCTGGCGGATTCGTCTTTCCGATCAATTCCTCGACCCTGCCTTTTATTTCGTCGCGAGCTTGGCGGTACGCCTTCTTTCGCGCGTCCGGACCGCCAGTTGCAACTTCGGGGTCCGGTACCGACCACTTTTGCAGATTGCGCGTGAACGGATATACCGGATATCGTTCGCGGGGTGCATCGCTCATGGTTACAGCGCAGCGAAAAGTTTCCCGAAACAGAGAAGGAATGTCGCGCGGCTGCTGCGCGGAGATATCGATGCCCAGTTCGGACATTACTTCTAGCGCCAAGGGATTGACGTCGAGTGATTCCGTGCCTGCGCTACGCGGAATGAAACGATCGCCCGCTAGAACACGCAAAAAACCTTCCGCCATTTGCGCCCGCGAAGCATTGCCTCTGGATAAGAACAAGACTTTCGGTGTTTGGTCCATTTCTGGCCCTCCTTCTGGAGCGCCTTAGAATCGAGATAAAACCTGCGCCTATATATTTGTAATTAATGCTACGCAGTCGACCCATATTCTTCTGTGACCGCCGTCACGCAGACATGTTTGACAGGATGTCATTGGTTTTCATGCGCTTGGGCGGTGCAAACTGAACGCGCTCCGAAGTTACGGCTGAGCCGGTTCTCCGTTTGACGGGCAACCGGAAGCGAATTAAGCTGAGCCGGACGATCGCAAAATGCCGAAACATCTCCCTGCTCGCTATGCTGAAATTGGGTGCCGGATCCCCAAGGAATATTTCTGGGTAATTGGCTGGGGAGAAAGCGACGTCGGGATCGAAACCGGATCGTACGATGCAGCTCTGCATATGGCAGGCATCGAGAATTACAACGTCATGCTCTACACCTCGGTGATGCCGCCCGAGGCGTTGGAGCTTCCGAGCCTGCCTAGCATCCACCACGGTTCCGTACTGGAGGGAATCATCGCCGTTCAGCACAGCGATAAGCCGGGTACGCGGATCACGGCGGGCCTGCTACTGGCCAAGGTTCATCGCAAATCGGACGGCTCGTATCTGGGCGGCTTTGCGTGCGAATACGCGGGCAGCGCGACCGTCGAAGAAGCGGACGCCAACCTGCGGGAAGCGATGCGGCAACTGTTTGCGCGGCGGTACAAAGAGACTCTCTACAAGCTCGAATTTGGCAAGTCCGTGGTGCGGACATACACGCCAGAAAAATCGTACGGAACGATTCTGGTCGGCATTGGATTCTCGAGTTTTCTGGTGCCGGTGCTGAACCCGGAAGTCGCGGTAGTTCCCTCCCACAAAGACAAGTCACACGTAAAATACACGACCAGATAAGTAGGTCCTCGTTGCGTCCCCTATTCGCAAACGCGCGGCCACGTGGGCGGATCGTCGCGTTAGTGGAAGTGGAGCGTGGTTCGAGCCGCGGAAATCAAGAAGCGACGCCGCGATTCTATTTTTCGAAGAGAGCGTTGGCTTCGGCGAAGGGCATGGCGCCTTCAAGGAGCGCGGAGTAAGTGCCGGATTGCTTCAGCTCTCGCGCGATGCGGCGGGTGAGGCCCAGCGTGGCGCGGAGGATGCCGGAGCCTATGCTGACGCGGGCGACGCCTAATTCGTGGAGGCGCGGGATGCTCGGGAGATTCGCGCCGGCCAGGATGTTCAGCGGGAATTTCAGGGTTTTGACCATGCGGCGAATAATATTTTCATCGACGAGGCCGGGGAGGAAGACGCAGTCGGCTCCAGCGGCGATGTAGGCTTGCAGACGTTCACAGGCGCGTTCGAAGCGCGTCGCCGGCTCGCCAATTTGCGCGAGGTACACGTCGGTGCGCGCGTTGATTACTACGTTTACGCCCAGGCCGGAGGCGATGCGGCGGACCGTGGCAATTTTTTCTATTTGCGCGGGAATGGGCGCGAGAGTGAGTGACGCGTGGTGCATGTCTTCCAGGTTCAGGCCGACGGCGCCTGCTGCGATTAGTCCGGCGGTGGTTTTTGCGACGTCACCGTAGCCAGATTCCAAATCCGCGGTGACGGGAACCTGCACGGAGTCGCTGATTTGGCCTACCGTCGCGAGCATCAGATCTTGCGCGATGCGTTCGCCATCGGAGTAGCCGAGCGAGAAGGCGATTCCGGCGCTGGTGGTGGCGATGGCGGGAAAACCGGTTAGCTCGAAGATGCGGGCGCTCGCGCAATCCCAGGCGTTGGGCAGGATCAGAATTTCGGGGCCGCGATGCAGCGAGCGGAAGAGTTCCGCTTTTTCATTTTGGGTTTTCATGGGGACATTATATTCGCCCGCGACCGTGCATGGGTGTTTGAATTGGCGACTGAAATCCGCCAATCACGCGAAGTGATTGCGCCGCGACACTTGGGTGAATTGCGGGCGCTGGGCGCTCCAGTGCGACGCGCTTGGCGGGCTTCTTTTTGCGATGGACTCCGGATTCGCGATGTTAATATTAAAGTTATATGAAAGCATCGCTACAATATCCCATGCCGGAAGAGCGGCAGCGGCGCGTGGTGAAGGCGCTGTTTCGCGGGGGAAACCTGACGCTGGAAAATCCGGCGTACCTGCGCGTATTGCGCGCGCTGCTCGATGCCCTGCTGACGCCGGACTTGGCACCGCGCGATTTGACGGTGGCGGCGCTGGAAATCAAGAGTCGCGCCGCCGCGGCGCAGGTGGTGGCGCGCGAACCGGGCGTGGCGGCCGGGCTGGAGGAATATGCGTACTTGCTGCGGCAACGCGGTGTGAAGGTGACGCTAAAGAAAGAGGAGGGCGACGTTTTTGAAACTGGCGACGTATTGCTGCGCGCTGAGGGCGGCGAGAACAAACTTTTGAGTTTGGAGCGCGTGGGGCTGAATATATTGCAGCGCATGTGCGGGATCGCGACGGCAACGCAGCGTTTGCAGGAACGCGCGCGGCGGCAATGCCCTGCGACGCGGATTGTGGGCACGCGGAAGACACCCTGGGGATTATTGGATAAGCGCGCCATACATCTGGGCGGAGGAGGCACGCACCGGCTGGGATTGGGCGACGGGATCGTGGTGAAGAACAATCACCTGGCTTTGCTCGCGCGCAATGAAGAGCTGGCTGCGCCGATTGCGGTAGAGAAAGCGTGGAAGTCGCGGCGACGGGCTGCGTTTATCGAGGTAGAAGTGCGGAGTGAACAGGGCGCGCTGGCTGCGGCGCGCGCGTTCAAGCGTCTGCGTGCGGAGGCGCCTTCGGCGACGCGGCAGTATCCTTGCCTGGTGCTGCTGGACAACTTGATGCCGGATGACGTGCGGCGCATTATCGTGGCGATGCGCAAGGAAAAGGTGTGGGAAGGCACGCTGGTGGAAGCGAGCGGCGGGATTACGGAGTCGAATATGGAGTTGTACGCGGCCGCGGAAGTGGATGCGACTTCCATGGGCGCGCTGACACATTCAGCGCGCGCGCTGGATCTGAGCCAGCGAATCGAGTAGCTGTGCCACGCGAGACGTGTGGCGGCGCAATTATTTCGGATGCGACTTCGCTAGTTCGGCGGACTGCGCGAAGGCTTCCAGTGTGGCTTGGTGAGCTTTGTTGGCGTGTTCCATCGCTTGGCGGGAATGCTCGTTGCCGGTGAAGTGATCCTGCTTGCCGTGACTCACGGCGGCGGCGCGGTGTGCATGCGCGGCCATTTCGTGGAATTCGGCGGCTCTCTGATGCGAATCGTAGTTCATGATGGCTCCCTCCTTGAATGACTTCTCTCTTTGCTTATTCTGACTAAAACGTTAACGCTTTACGGTTGCGCTGTCCATCGCGATGCGCCTCCAGACGATTCTTGTTCTCCCAGCCGCGCGCGGAGTTTCATTGCGAAATATCTTCGAGTGCGAGGCCGCGAGTGCGGGGGCCGAAGATGCCGATGGCGAGAATCACTACGGCCATGGCTGCGGCGATGAAAGCGAAGACGCCGGGGGTGCCATAGCGGCGCAGGAAGAAAGCGATCAGGAAGCTGGTGAAGATGGCGCTTAGGCGGCTCCAGGAATAGACGAAGCCTACGGCTTGGGCGCGGATGCGTGTGGGAAATAATTCCGCCTGGTACGCGTGGAAGGCGATGGACATGCAATTGTTCGCACAAGTGAGCAGCACGCCGCAGGTGATGAGCCAGATGGGGTCTCGCTGGCGCGCGAAGAGCACGCCGAAAATTGCGATGCATGCGGCGGTGAAGACGATTTGCCATTTTCGTTCGATGCGATCGGCGACGCGATAGGCAAGGAGCGGTCCGAGCGGGGCGCTGAGTGCGATGAGGAAGGAATATTGCAGGCTGTTGGTGGTGGTGATGCCGGTCGCGATCAGCAGCGTGGGAACCCAGGACGCGAAGCCGTAGTAGCCGATGGTTTGGAAAAAATTGAAGACCATGAGCATGAGAGTGCGTTTGCGGTAGGGCGCGTGCGCGAGCTCGAGCAGACTGCGGCGAGTTTCCGCGGGGCGCACTGCGAGAAGCATGGAGCTCGGGATTTTCGGTGCCTCGACGCCGCTCGCCGCCTGGCGTGCGAGATCTTCCCGAACGCGCGCCTCCATCGCGGCGGTGACGCGTTCGGCTTCGTCGAATTTACCGTGGGCCGTCAGCCAGCGCGGACTTTCGGGCAGGCTACGGCGAATGAACCACACGAAAATCGCGCCGAGCGATCCAGCAAGGACCACCCAGCGCCAGCCGTCCAGTGCGAACGGCTTATGCGGCACCAGCCACCAAGAGAGCAGCGCCACGGCGGGCAGCGCGGTGAAACCGACAATCTGACTGAGCGCAATAGCGCGGCCGCGCAGTTGGCGCGGCATCAATTCGGTTATGTAGGTGTCTATGGTGACGAGCTCGACGCCGATGCCGACGCCCGCGATCATGCGCCACAGGACAATGCCATGCGCCGTGTCCTGGAAGGCCATCACTACTGTGGCGGCGGTGTACCACAACAGTGAACTCGTGAAGATAAGGCGGCGGCCGAATCGGTCGGCGGCAAAACCGAAGAGCAGCGTGCCGGTGAGCAGCCCGGCAAAGGTGGCCGCGACGAAACTGGCAAGGCCGTTGAAACCGAAGAACGTGGCAGAGGTGCTGGTGAATAGCCCGCTGCGGACGAGGCCTGGGCCGACGTACGCGGTGAAAAACAGATCGTAGTATTCGAACCAACCGCCGAGTGAGAGTAGGAGCACGAGCGACCAGATGTAACGAGTGGCTGGCAGGCGTTCGAGGCGTCCTTGAATGGCCGCGACGCGATAGCGCACTGGGTCGCGGGGCGGCGGTGGAATGGGGGGAGGCGGTGATGGCGCGGGCATCGTTCGCAGCGTAAACGGTCAGCCGGGCGGACACAAGTGTGTGGCGGGGTCCCAAGGCAAGCAGGCTGACGGCGCTGACCAATATAGGACCCGTATGGTCGAGCGAGCGGGACACACGAGTGGTGGGGAAGACCACTCGTTGTGGAGTCACTACTCGGAGGAAATTGAGGAAGGGAGCAGAGAGCGCAAGCTGGGCCCAGCCCTTAGAATTGTATTAATAAGGTTCCCCAACCCGCGCTCTCATTGTCCCATGCGCATAATCCATAAATTTGAGATTTTCGGCCATACAGTAAATACCTTAAATTTGCGCAAGGGGATTCTCGCATCCGTCGGTGCGCGTCGCCGGCGAATTCCCAATGGCGACGTCGAAGCCGCCCGCTTGAAAAAGCAGGCGGCCGCTACAAATGCAAAGTCAGAATCTGTTCCGCCGCCATCGTCACGGGGCGGCTAGCGCCCCCGACGGGTGCGCATGGTTTGCGAACATGGGTTACCGCCTTAGCGGACTTGCAGGCCCTGCTGTTGCGTCGGCGGCGGGACGATGCCGTTCAGGCGCACGTAATATACGATCTGGCCGTAGTGATCGGCGATGTGCCAGACCGCGATGACCGCCATGCCCAGCTTGGTGTTTGGGCCGCCGTAGCGGCCTTCGACGCGGTCCATGGAGTTTTGCGCGTTGACGGTGGCGAGGACTTGGTTGCCGTAATCGAAGGAATCGCGAAGGTATTTCAGCAGCTCCGCCTTGGTCTTCGCGGGCGCGGGACCGCCCTTCTCGCAGGCGTCGGGGGGAGTCTTGCCTTCGATCTCGTTGAAGAAAGCGTAGTTCGCGCAGGCGACGTGCTTCACCTGTTCGGCGAAGGAGCGCACACCATCGAATTTGCCACCGGGCGCGCTGGGAATGTAGGAATATTTTTCGGCGGGCATGGCGTCGGCGATGGAGAAGAATTGATCTTCTGTGTAGGTCAGGATTACACCGATGCTCGCGGCCGTGGTCTTGGGGATTGCCTGGTCTCGCTGGGCGTACGTAGGGACGGCGAACGCCGCGAAGAAGACGATGGCGGCGGCAGCCGGTTGCAGGGAACGTGCGAAGCGTGTTGCAAGGCTCATGGTGAGCGCCTCCGGTTCTGGAAACTACGCGCGAGGATAGCTGAATGGTGCTGGAAATTGAAGCGTGGGAGCAGCGCTCAGGCTGAAACGGCTGCGGCGGACTTCAGCCACCGCTCCATCTCGTTATGGTCCACCAGGCCGGCTTGCTGCGATACCACGCGGCCTCCGGAGAGGACCACGAAGTTCGGGATACTGTTGACCTGGAAACGCGCCGCGACTTGCGGGTATTTTTCCGTATCCACTTTCAACACGATAGCCTTGCCAGCCATGTTCGTTGCGGTGCGCGCGACTTCGGGCGCGGCGGCCACGCACGGCCTGCACCACCCCGCCCAGAAATCCACGAGTATCGGAACGGAGCCATTCTTCACGACTTCATCGAACAATTGCTCGTCAGCGGCGAGGGGTTCGGCGATCGGAGGCAATGGCGATTTACAAGAGCCGCAACGGCCGGCGCTGGCCAGGAACTTGGCTGGAATACGATTTTGCTTTCCACAATGAGTGCAGGTGCGAATGATGGGCACGCGAATCCTCCGTTAACACTGATGTGGCGTGAATCGTAGGATGCCACGAAGCCGCAGCAAGCTTCTGGAAATCTTGCGGCGCACTGGGTTGGCGCGAGAGAAGCCCGCCTGGAGGGATGCGGCGGGCAGTCAGAGAGGGCGAAAGAGAGGTTCTTGACTTTCGCTTTTTGTTCGCCTACACTTTCCGGCGTTGTGACCTCAACCCGCGAAACACTTTGGAGGATCTATGGCACTAAACGAAGCGTTGCTCCCCGAATTCGACGCCGAGATGGCCAATACGCGCAAGACGCTGGAGCGCGTGCCGACGGAAAAATTTTCCTGGAAGCCGCACGAGAAGTCCGGAACGATGGGCTGGCTCGCGAATCATCTGGCGGACGTCCCGGAGTGGGCGGTGTACACGCTGCAGCAAGAGTCGCTGGACATGGCTCCTAACGGAGTTGCGCCCACCCCGCCTCCACCGCCCAAAACCACGAAAGAGTTGCTGGCGAAATTCGACAAGAACGTGGCGGCCGCGCGGGCGTTGCTGGCCAAAGCCAGCGACGCGGAGATGCATAAGACATGGTCGCTGCAGAGCAACGGCGCGACGATCATCGCCATGCCGCGGGTCGCTTGCTTGCGGACCTGGGTGATGAACCACGGAATCCATCATCGCGCGCAGTTGGGCGTGTATTTGCGGTTGAACAGCATCGCGGTGCCGGCGATCTACGGGCCTTCGGCGGATGAGGGCGCGATGTAGAGGACCAACGGCAAGAACGCCGACCCGGACGGCAGGAGCCCGCTACAAACGCGAATGCAACGGCGAAAAGAGCCGGTGAGACGCCGGCGCTACAATTTCAGAATCAACGTGTAGGCGTAGCGCGGTGTTAGCGATGAAGGGCTTCCCTGCTGGCAAATGGCGGGCGGCGGAAATGGCCTCGACCTCCCGCGTTCGAGAGTGCGCGCGAGGAAGCGTGAGGTAGCAGAGAAAACCTAACCAACGGCGTGTCCGGTGCCGCTTTGCGGGACCGGGCGCTACAAAGTCAAAATTGAATGTGGGACGTGGCCGAAGTTGGACAGCACGCCTCATGCATCAACCGGATACGTTCGACGGGCCTTAGTACGAAACCCTTAGGACAGAACAAGCGACAACTTCGGTACCGATGGCCCATTCCCCCGGTGATGCACTGCTCGCTATTCTCCGAGTGCGCCAATCATTCGCGGTGCGGGCAGGGCTATGGGCTCTCGAATCTCTTCGGCTTATCTTCGCTCGCTGGATGCCTCCAATTGGGGGCTAGCCAAGGCGCGCCTGCGGACCAAATTTCTTCTTTCTCTCACCTTGCTGATTGCAGCGCTCACCTTTGCCACTTTGGCCGTGGTGCGTCATGCCGCCGAAGGACAGGTCCGCGCGGGGGTGGAGCAGGATGCGCGCAACTCCGTGCTGACGTTTCAAAATCTGCGCGCGGAGCGGCAGATTCAACTCGAGCGCACCGCCGAGTTGCTGGCCACACTTCCGGCGTTGAAGGAAATGATGGCGGACGAGCAGGTGTCCGCGATGCAAGATGCTTCCGAAGAGATATGGCGATCGGGGGATAGCCAGCTTTTTGCACTCGCCAATTGGAAGGGCGAGATCGTCGCGTTGCACACGTCGCTGTCGGGATTTTCGCGTGGCGCTGCCGAAAAAGCGTTGGCCCATTCGTCCGGCACGAACCGTGGGGGCGGGTGGTGGTTTGGCGACGGACATCTTTACCAAGTTGCACTGCGGCCGATTCAGCTTAGAGGTGAGTCGTCGCAAATGTATCTGGGGACGGTGATCGTCGGGCGCGAGATTGATGCGAGTGTAGCGGCCGAGGTCGGCCGGATCGCATTGTGCCAGGTGGCCTTCCGCTATGGCGATGAAGCCGTGGTCAGCTCGTTTTCCGCGATGGATGATGCCATGGCAGCGAGCGCGCTGAAGTCTGCGGCCAGCAAAGACAAAATTGAGATTGGCAATAAGAGCTACCTGGTCAGCTCAGTGAATTTGACGCCGGGCTCTTCCCCGCCGCTTTCGCTGACGGTGCTTAAACCTTATAACGATGCGATGGCGTTTCTCACGCGGCTGAATCACACACTCTTAACGCTAGGATTTCTTGCCGTATTCGCGGGCGCGGCATTGGTTTTCGTGCTTTCGCGGACGTTCACGCAGCCGTTGGAGTCGTTAGTGCAAGGCGTGCGTGCGCTGGAAACCGGGAATTACGATTATCCGCTCAGTGCGGACAGCGGGGATGAGGTTTCGGAAGTGACGGGCGCGTTCAAGCGCATGCGTGGCACGCTGCAGAAAAACGAGGAGCAGCGGGCGTCACTGGAAAACCAATTACGGCAAGCGCAAAAAATGGAAGCGGTCGGCCGGCTGGCCGGGGGCGTGGCTCACGATTTCAATAACCTACTGACGGTGATCAAGGGCCATAGCGATCTGTTGGAAATGAAACTGGGAACGTTGAGCGCGGCGCAACCGAGCATCGCGCAAGTGCGAAAAGCCGCCGACCGCGCCACGGCTCTAACGCGGCAACTGCTGGCTTTCAGCCGCATGCAAGTGCTGCAGCCTCGTGTGCTAGACCTTAACTCGTTGATCACCGATCTGGGTAAGATGCTGCCCATGCTGATCGGTGAAGAAATTGAATACACATTCCGGGCGGGCGAATCGTTGACGCGCGTGAAAGCGGACCCGTCGCAGATCGAGCAGGTGCTGGTGAATCTGGCGGTGAATGCGCACGACGCGATGCCGAAGGGCGGCAAGCTGACAATTACCACGCAAAATGTGCTGCTGGATGCGGCTTACGCGCGCAGTCACCCGCCGACCGTTGCGGGACGTTATGTGTTGCTGACCGTAGCGGACACCGGCTGCGGCATGGACGAAGCGACCAAGGCCCGAGTGTTCGAACCGTTTTTCACGACCAAGGAGTTGGGCAAAGGAACGGGACTGGGCCTCGCGACGGTCTATGGCGTGGTGAAGCAAAGCGGCGGATATATCTGGGTGGACAGCGCGCCGGGACAAGGCACGCGTTTTGAGATTTTCTTGCCGCAAAACCAGGCGGCGCCGCAGCTTCCGTCGGAGGACGAGCCGGCGGCCAAGTATTCGCAGGGCGTGGGAACCGTGTTGCTGGCTGAAGACGAGGAAGCGGTTCGTGAGCTGGCGTGCGAATTTCTGCGCTCGAGCGGATACCAGGTAATCACGGGAAAAGACGGGCTGGACGCTCTGGAGAAGGCGGAGCAGGACGCAGGAGCGATTGACGTGCTGGTGACCGACGTGGTGATGCCACGCATGCGTGGCACGGAATTGGCGCAGCGGCTGAAGCGCGCGCACCCGCGTATGAAAATTGTGTATATGTCGGGGTATCTGGAGCACAACTCCGATGAAGGATTCGTTGCGGATTCCGCGCACCTGCAAAAACCCTTTTCGCGCGGTTTATTGTTGAAGAAAATGCGCGAGGCGCTGGGACAGGAAGTGGAGCAACCGCTGCAGACGATCTAGCCGATCGTTGTTACGCCGATAGTCCCGCGCCAGGCTGACGCGCCGCCCCGCCAGAATGCACTGCCGCCGCAACGTCTGCGGCTTCGCGACGAAAACTCAAGCGGCTTCGCCCGGATACGATAGACTGCACGCAGTGTGCACTACCGCGAAAGGAGCGATGTAATGCCCCTCATCAATGAGATCACTGTAAAGGACCCTGAGCTGCTTGGCGGCACCGCAGTTTTCCGCGGCACACGCGTTCCCTTTCAGGCTCTTCTCGACTACCTCGAGGGTGGCCAGACTCTGGATGAATTTCTCGATGACTTTCCGACGGTCACGCAAGCGGCAGCAATCTCCTCGTTGGAACTTGCGAAGTCCCTGGTCGTTGGCCAGTTGGGATGAGAGTTCTGAATGACGAGTGCCTGCCGCGTAAACTCAAGAATCATTTGACTGAGCATGATTGCCGAACGGTTCCAGAAGCTGGGCTGGCAGGCAAGCGAAATGGGGAGCTTCTCTCTCGCCGAACGACAAAAGTACGAGATTTTTTTGACGATGGATAAAGGCGTGGCATACGAGCACAATCTTCGGGGACTTAGTTTGGCGGTCATTATACTTCGCGCCACGTCGAATCCGCTCGCTGACCTGCTGCCGTGCGTGCCTGATTGCTTGAAGCGGATGAAATCGATCAAGCCTGGTGAAGTAGTGCGAGTCGGACTTCGCTAAGTTCTGATATTTCCGACGTGAATTGTCGCACCGCGGGGGCGAACCCGCTAGAACCCGCCTGCGTGAAATGCCTTCCTCCGGTTTTATATACTGATAGGACAAACTGCAGGCAGAGCTTTATTCACCTTTCGCCAGACGCGATATGGTTGGGGCTGCGGGCCTGCATAGGCACACGTTCAGAAGTTCTGCCATGACGTGCGGCTCGCGATCGAACCAAACGATTTGGAGCTGTGAGTGACACGGGGCCGAGCCCAGGGAACCACGGTCTGCGCTGGGTCGGGGTTCGCGCAGCGGGGGCGCGGGACGGGGATTCATTCCGGGTGGGGTTTGGCTTCGCTACGCACAGTTTAAGATTCTCCGGGCAACGGGGGTTGCCCGCCTGGCGACTGCTGCTGCGGGCGCAGCTTGCCGGGTAAACAGCGTGGCGATGCGGGTGACATCGCCAGCGAGGCAGCAATGAAATATAAAATGAAGCATCGCGTCGTGCAGACGGGTTGCATCGTTCTATTGTTGATTCCCGTCTGCAGCAGTCGGGCGGCCGCGCAATCCGATTACACGGTGATCACGGTGGAAAACGGCGGCGCCATTGCTGGCACGGTAACATGGACAGGTCCGATTCCGAAGCTACCCAAGTTGCCCATCACGAAGAATCCGGACGTGTGCGATCCCGAAGCCACGAAGACGCGCGATCTGGAGCGCTTGTTGATTAATCCCGATGGGAATGGCGTGGCCAATACCGTGGTGTTTCTGCGCGGCATCACCAAGGGCAAGGCCATGGATCTGCCGCCGAATCGCATGCAACTGGATCAGAAAACTTGCCGCTACATTCCGCACGTCATGATCATCCCTGAAGGCGGCACGCTGAAGATCGAAAGCGAAGATCCCGTGCTACACACCGTGCAGATGTTCGGTGTGGCGACGAATAATATTCCCTTCCCCTTCCAGCACCAGTTCATTCCCGTCACGCTGCAGCGGAATGGAGTGGTGGAATTGAAGTGCAACGCCGGGCACGTGTGGATGAACGCGAACGCGCTGGTGGTGAAGCATCCCTATTACGCGGTGACCGATGATCGTGGCGCTTACAAGCTTTCGGACGTGCCGCCGGGAGAATACGAAATCGTAGCCTGGCATGAGGGCTGGCAGGTGCTATCCGAGGCAAAAGTGCTGGACGTTGGCGCGCAAGTGGAAGTGAAAAGGCCGATGTACAGTTCGCCGGTCACCTGGACGAAGAAGGTCAGCGTGAAACCTAGCCAACCTACGGTGGTGGATTTTACAATTTCGGAGAAGCACGAATAGAGCTTTCGCCTGCAGCGGCGCTAATCTTTTTTCTTGCCGGGCTGCAGCGGCGGCTTAAACGATGAGAGGTGGCCCGGCCCCTTGATCATCGACATCGTTCCGACCTTCGGCAGCTTCTGACCGCGTAGCCGGAGCTTCCCTGGCTTGCTCTTGTGAATTCCCAACGCTCCTCCTAGATGAAGCGCGATCTTGAGTCGCGTGATTTGCACCGCCCGCAAGTCCCGGCCCCAGGCCAACCCGTTGCACCAAATCGGCGAAGCGCGGATCGGAACGAATGGGCGCAAAGTAGAGTGGCGAGTTCAGGAACAGCAGTCCGCCTTCGCGATCCTGAAAGGCCTTCTCCAACCAGGCAAATGCCTGCTCTCGGTCTCCCAAATCCGCGTAAATGTACGCGATTTCGAGCGACAGATCGCCGCGTTTGTGCGAATCCTGTATTAATTGTTGGAGAATTTTTGCAGCCCCGGACCGGTCGCCGGCCAGGGCGTAGGTGCGGCCCAGGCCGGAGCCGTAATCTGAAGGGGACACTCAATCCGTTCAACCCTGTTGACGGATAAGCCGCTGAAGCAGAGTTCGGTCATCGCTCAGGGCCTGCGCATGCGGACACCCACGCTGAGCCGGCCCTTGGCGTTGTACACGCGCTGACTGTCAGCATGATTGTGGACTGCCGGGTTCGGTGCGCGGGCGAGTTCCGCCGCGACGGAAGTCGCCACGAGATCATCTCCCGCTCCACGCCCCCGCTCGATTTACGACGCGCTTCCCGTTAGGCGCGGAATGAGCAGACGGAAAAAGCGATCGGGATCGACGGCAACGGCCACTTGCGCGTTGGGCTTGTAGGGTATTTCCGCTGGCGGCGGCTCGGGGGCGCTGGTTTCCATTTGCGGTGATTTGCGAACGGGGCCGTGGCCGTCGTAGCCGAGCGTCTGGCCCGCAGTCCATTCCCCGACGGTTTCTACTTCCACGTAGTAATCCTTCCGCGTGATCACGTCGTGGTCGATCAGTGAGGCAACCGTCAGCGCGTCGTGCAGTTGGATGTCCGTGACTTCCCCGCCGTGGCGCATGCGTTCCCAGGTGGCGCGCATGATTTTTCCCGCGGCCTGGCTGACCGGATTGTTCGCTGCCTCCAGATCCTTGATGTGTTGCTCGCTCACGCGACATTTGCGGGTTACATCCAGTCCCACCATCGTGAGGGGAATATTCGCGTCGAAGACGATGCGTGCCGCCTCGGGATCCACGTACAGGTTAAATTCGGCCGCGGGCGTGATGTTACCGCCGGAAAGCGAACCGCCCATGATGGCGATCGCGGGAATCATGCTGGCCAGCTCGGGATCAGCGCGCAGTGCTATGGCGACGTTGGTGAGTGGACCGACCGCGACGATGGTGATCTCGCCGGGATTTTCGCGCACGATGCGGCGGATGATCTCGGGCGCGGTTTCATGAACAGGCTTTATCTTCGGCTCGGGAAAATCGACGCCGGCCAGACCGTTGACGCCATGTACGTGGCCGGATGTGACGAGGCGGCGCACCAGCGGATGGCTCGCGCCTGCCGCGACGGGGACGTCTGTGCGACCGGCAATTTCCACCAGGCGCAGAGCGTTGGGCAAAGTCAGGTCCAGCGGCACATTGCCGGCGACTGGCGTGATCGCTTCGACCTTCAGTTCCGGAGAGCGCAGCGCGAGGAAGATGGCCATGGCGTCATCGATGCCGGGATCGGTGTCGATGATAATGCGGCGTGGTTTGCCGGGCACGGACAGAGGCGCTGATGAACTGTTTGCGGTGGCGCGCGCCGCCAACTCGCGCGCGGTCAGCGACTGACTTCCCGCCAGACTGCCGATCGCGCCAGCCACCGCGAAGCTGGTGGAGCTCGTCAGGAATTCGCGGCGACTCCATGCGGATTGCGCGCGAGCGCCGGACTTTTTGCTGCTACAGTTTTGCTCCAGCTCGAGCTGCTGCTCTGCATTACGGTCGCGATTCATGCGGATCTTGCCTCCCAGGGCGAAAAGTGGCGCCGCGGAATTCTAGCTCAATTGGAGCCAGCCCATAGAACAAAGTGTGCGTCGAACTTCCGCGTATCCGGTTGCGTGGTGTTTCTGTAGAGAGGCCAATCCGATGAGGCGCGCACTCGTATACCTTGCAGGGGCAACGGCAACCATTTTACTAGCGGCGTTCGCGCCATACGCGACGGTTACACGGCTGGACGGAAGCAAGATCACGGCGTCCGAGATCGACGCGACGGTGACGCGCGTGATGCGCGCGGCGGACGTGCCCGGCGCAGCGATCGCGCTCTTTAACGGCGGAGAAGTCAGGTATCTGAAGGCTTACGGCGTCCGCGACACGGAAAAGAGACTGCCACTCAGCCCGGATTCGGTGATGTCGGCCGCATCCTGGAGCAAAGTCGCGTTTGCGTCCATGACGATGCAGTTGGTGGATGAAGGCTCGTTGGACCTAGACAAGCCTGTCAACGAATATCTGCCGAAGCCATTACCGGATTACCCCAACTATGCGGATTTAGCCAACGACGCGCGCTATAAGAAAATTACCGCAAGAATGTTGCTCAGTCACACCAGCGGGTTCTCAAACTGGCGATGGTTTAACGACGACCGCAAGCTGAATATTAATTTCGAGCCCGGCTCGCGATTCGCGTACTCGGGCGAAGGGATCGATTTGCTGCAATTGGTGGTGGAGACGATCACCAAGACGCCTCTGGAAGATTTAATGCGGCAGCGCGTTTTCAAACCGCTGGGCATGAATCGCACGAGCATGGTCTGGCAAAGCAGCTTCGCTTCGAATTTCGCGAATGGATATGACGAGTACGGCCGGTCGCTTGGACCTGAAAAATTCAAGAGGGCGGACGCCGCGGGCTCGATGCTGACCACTCCTGCGGATTTTGCGCTGTTCATGCAGGCAATGATGGGACAAGAGACGTCCCCCACGGTCACGCTGTTGCCGAAGGCAGGGCGCGAACTAATGTTCAGCCCGCAGGTTCGAATCTCGTCGAAATACGAGTTCCCTACTCTGAACGGCAAAACGACAACTGAAAATGACGGGATTCGCTTGAGCTACGGGTTAGCCTGGGGGCTCTATTGGACTCCGTACGGCAAAGCGTTCTTCAAAGAAGGACATGCAGACGGTGAGCGCAACTACGCGGTCTGTTTTGACGAGAAGAAAATGGGCTTTTTGATCATGACGAATAGCGCGAACGGCGAAGGCATCTACAAGGAGTTGCTCGAAACGCTGCTAGGGAACAACTACACGCCAATCGAATGGGAGGGATCTATTCCCTACGACAAGCTGCCGCCACGCAAGCCACTGCAGCAGCATAAAGCGATTGTCGTCAATCCCAACTTGTTGGAAGGCCTGCTGGGGCGTTACGGCCTGCCTCCCGATACCGTGCTTACGATAACCCGAACGGGCGATCACTTGAGTGTTCAAGAGAACGATGAGACGCCGCAAGAACTGCTGGCCGAAGGCCAGTTCCCGTTCTTCTCGACCGGTGCGGACGATGCATACACCTTTGAGGTGGACGAAACGGGGCGTGCAACGGTCATGGTTCTGCACACGGACGGCAAGGACATTCGCATCAAGCGCATCAATTAGCGGTTCCGCATGCAGCCAGGACCGTGTCCGGCCAAGATTGACGCGCACGGACGGGGCGAGTAGACTTCCATGCAAGAGTGACTGAATTGTAATCTGACGGAACACGCGGGTTCCGCATAGAGGCGGCGGGCAGGAGTGGCCGAATGAGTACTGCTGCGAGCAAGGGTGCGTCGCGCCGGTCGGGCGATGCGCGCATGGTTCGCGTCGGCTGCGCTCTACTATTCTTCGCGATTTTCGCCGGAAGTTCGTCGTGGTTTGCGCTTCCCTGCCGTGCGCAGTCAACATCTCCACAGAATTCGACGCCACCTGCTACGACCGATGATCCTCCGCCTTCGCTGATCAAGCACCCAAAACCAACACCAACTGCGCCGGCGCAACCCGCAACAACACCAGCGCCGCAATCCGGTTCGGCCGCGGCACCTGCGGAGCAACCGCCACCGACGCAGCCGGCGGCCGCGCCAGGTGCAGAAGCGCCGTCGAGTGCTTCGGCTGCCGCGCAAAACCCAGCGCCCGCTTCGCCGACAACGGGAGGCGAGATGCCGAGCGGCGCTGCGCAGCCACCTAACAGTGTGCAATCATCGGCGGGAGCGCAGTCACCGGCGCCGCAGTCTGCTTCGGGACCTGCGAGTGCGCCCGCTTCTCCCACGCGGGTTTCTGATGCAACCTCGTCTGCGCCAGAGATCAACACGCGGACCTCACAGGTGCCGCTGGAATCGCGCGCGAACCTGGTTCCGGTGCGCGTGGTGGTGCATGACTCAACAGGCCACGCGGTGGAAAACCTGCACAAGGACGATTTCCAAATCAAGCAAGACGGCCAAATGCAGTTCATCACGCATTTTTCGATGGAGATGGCCGGAAGTACGGACACACAGGTGGCGCGCGGAGAGGCTATCGCATTGCCGACGGACTCGACTTCGCCTGCGATCCCGGCATCAGCGGCCGAACCTGGCGGAAAATCGGCTGCGCCAGGCTCCGGCGCGCTCACGCTGCCGACGCGGTTCGTGGCTTTGCTGTTCGACGATGTCCATCTCGACGTGGGCGACCTGACGCGCACGAGAACTGCAGCCTTGCGTTTCATCGAAACGTCGGTAAAACCTAACGAGCGGCTGGCAATATACACGATCTCCGGGCAGCACCAGGTAGACTTCACCGACGATCACTCCGCGATTCGCGCCTCGATCGTGGCGCTGATGGCTAGTCCGGTGGGAGCGTACGATCCGAAAACACAGCAGGATTGCCTGCAAATCTCGTATTACCAGGCGGATTTGATCGAAAATAAGGGTGACCAGCAAGCCGCAGCTGCTGCTGCCGCAGACGCGCTGGCGTGCGTCGCCGAGGTGCCGGGGGCAACGGGCCAAGCGGCAACAGCAGCGGCTAGCGCCATGGTCACCTCGACGGTGCAAAGCGCATTGCAAGCGGGCTTTACAAATTCACAGTATGCGGTACGGCGGTTGCAGGAAGTGGTGCGCCGAGTGTCCGCGCTGCCCGGGCAGCGCAGCCTTGTCCTGGTTTCGCCGGGGTTCCTCACCTCGACATTCGAGTACGAAGTGTCTGAGATCATCGACAGGGCGAACCACGCCAATGTGTATATAAATACGCTGGATGCGCGCGGGCTTTATACCATTGACCCGATCGGCGACGTCACGCGGCGACCTGCCGCCCATTTGGATGCCGCCACCATGGCCCTCTCTCTGCAATATCGGCAGGAGGAACAACAGGTACAATCCGATGTCCTCTCCGATCTCGCGTACAGCACCGGTGGATTCTATTTCCGCAACAACAACGACCTGGACGCGGGATTCCGTACTGTTGCAGCGGAACCGGAAGTTTCCTACTTGCTCGCATTCGTTCCGTCGAACCTGAAGAACGACGGCAAATTTCATACTCTGAACGTGAAGTTGACGACCAAGGAAAAATACACGGTGCAGGCGCGGCGGGGATTTTTCGCACCCAAGCGCGGAGCGACTCCCGAACAACTGGCCAAGCAGGATATCGAGGATGCTCTGTTCTCGCAGGAAGAGCAACAAAGCTTGCCGATTCAGCTGCATTTGCAGTATTACAAGTCGGACGCGTTGAATGCGCAGCTGTCTGTGCTGACGCATGTGGACCTGACTAAGGTGGACTTCGAGAAATCGCAAGGGCGCAATTGGGACGACCTGACGATCGTGGCGGCGCTGTTCGATCGCAACGGTAATTTTATTACCGGCGAGGAAAAGACTCTGGAATTGCGATTGAAGGATGCGACGCTGGCGCGGCTGGATCAGACGGGCGTGACTGTGAAGACCAATTTTGACGTGAAGCCCGGCGGATATCTGGTGCGTCTGGTGGTACGCGATAACAAGGCCGCGCAGCTTTCGGCACGCAATGGCGTGGTGGAGATTCCTTAGATACTGGCTGAGTGCTCGTTGATATGAAGACGTTCGATGCAGGAAGGTGAAAAATGAACCGGCGACGCGTAGCGACTTCTTTGACGATGCTGTTTTTGTTCCTTGCTGGCGGAGGACTGGGTTGGCGCGCGATCCACTCTCCGGCGATCGTGCGGGCACAAGAGTCGTCCGCAGCTCCTGCCGCGCAAGCGCAGGCTGCGCCGGAACAGAAAGCGCAGTCGCCAGCCGGGAGCGCGATCCAAGCGGAAACACGCGAAGTGCGCGTGGACGTAGTGGTGACGGACAAGAAGGGCAGCTACGTACAGGACCTGACCACCAATGATTTTAAGGTTTACGAAGACGATAAACAGCAGCCCATCAATTCCTTTTCTTTCGGCGCCGACCCCAAAGGGCCGATCGAGGCGCAACGCCACTACATGGTGCTTTTCTTCGACAATTCTTCCATGGATTTAGGCGACCAGCCGCGCGCGCGGGCCACGGCGGGGAAATTTATTGACGCTTATGCGGGGCCCGATCGCGTGATGGCGATCGTGAATTTCGGCGGCACGTTGCAGTTTGCGCAGAACTTTACGATGGATGTGACTCGGCTGAAGCAGGCGGTCTCCGGGATCTCCGCTTCGTCGGTTGCGCCGAATGCCACTGCGTCCAACGGCGCGAACGTTGCCAGCGGCGGAAGCATGTCCGGTGCGCCCGGTAGCGCAGTGAACACGGGCCTGCCAACCTCCGGATTGCAAACTGGCATGCCAAGTTTGGGGAATGCGGAAGGCGATTACGGCGCCTACACGTTGCTGCTTTCTTTGCGGCAATTGGCGAAGAGCCTCACGCCCATTGCAGGCCGAAAGAGCCTAATTCTGTTCACGGCGGGCTTCGAGCTTAACCCCGAGCGCTATTCGGAATTGACGGCGACGATCGATGCGTGCAACAAGGCAAACGTCGCGGTGTATCCGCTGGATGTGCGCGGGCTGATGACGCCGATGTCGCAAATGCTGCGCGATGGAACGCAGCAGACTTGGGCCAGCGAACGAAGTCAGGGCTCGCGCGGGAACGCGCCAACGGAGCCTGCATTGCAGGATGGAATTCAGCTTGCTGCGTATCATCCAGGGACTGCTGCCCTCGTTCTCGCGGCGCAACACGGCGGCGGTGGCGGCGGAGCGGGCGGAGGCGGACACGGAGGGGGTGGTGGCACCGGCGGTGGCGGGACAGGAGGTGGCGGCACTGGCGGCGGCACCGGAGGTGGAACTGGCGGTGGGACAGGCGGAGGCAAGGGTGGAACCGGGGGTGGAACCGGCGGCACCGGTGGCGGCAAGGGCGGGACAGGAGGCGGCACCGGTGTTGGCAGCCCGTACGCCAATTCTCCCTACAATCAGGCGCGACAGATTGTTCCGCCGTTTCCTCCGTCGGCTTCAACCAATCAACAAGTGATGTATGCGCTGGCAACGGGAACGGGCGGCTTTCCCATCCTGAATACCAATGATCTGTTGCCGGGGCTGGAGAAGATCGCGCGCGAACAGAGCGAATATTATTTGTTGGGATATGCGCCCGCGGATTCGCCGGCGGGAAGTTGCCACACTTTGAAAGTAAAAGTAGATCGCGCTGGGACGAACGTGCGCGCGCGCAGCGGATTCTGCAACATTATTTCCAACGATCCGCTGGCGGGCAAACCGATCGAGAAGGAAATGGAATCGCGGGCGTCGTCCGGGGCAGCGGTAGGTGCCTCGGCTAGTGGGACCAGCGGCCCGGGCGCGGCTAGCGCGGGATCACTAGAGGCGCCGTTTTTCTATACCGCGCCGAACGAGGCGCGGGTGCATCTGGCAATGGAAGTTCCGACCGCGTCCATCGACTGCCCCAAAGTGAAGGGGAAATATCACGCGGATGTGAATGTGCTGGGGATCGCCTACCGTGCGGACGGAACCGTCGCATCGCGGTTCAGCGATGAAGTGACGCTGGATATGGAAAAGGATCAGTGGCAGAAATTCACGCAAGCGCCGATGCCTTACCAGAATCAATTTTCGCTCGCTCCGGGACAATACCGCCTGAGCGTGGTGGTCAGCGGCGGCGGCGATAAATTCGCCAAGTTTGAAATTCCCTTGTCGGTTGATCCCTACGATGGAAAGAAATTCAGCCTCAGCGCGGTGGCGTTGAGCAATCAGTTCCAGCCTGTTTCCGATATGGGCAGCACGCTGGACGCGGATTTGCTGGCCGATCGCGCTCCGCTATTGGTTCGCAATCTGGAAATAACGCCGTCCGCAGACAATCACTTCAAGAAGACGGACAAGGTTGCAGTGTACGCGCAAATTTACGTGCCGCAGTTGGTGGATGCGAACCCACCGACCGTAAAATGCGCGTACTTGGTCGCAGATCCGAAAACGGGGAAGACGCTGGGGTCGCAGACCAACATTGACATGGCGCCTTACATTCAAAAGGGCAACACCATGATTCCCGTGGCGCTGAAGCTGCCTGTGGACGCTTTGCCGCCCGGAGAGTACCTACTGAAAATTCAGGCCAGCGAATCGGGCGGGAGCTTGACGCCGATACGGAGCGTTAATTTTGTAGTCGAGTGAGGCGGCGCGGCTCAGACGCGCCTGAAAAGTAACGCTTGGCACAGCTATAGGGGCTGCTTTTTCTGTGCCTTACCGACATTTCTAATCGCCCGCGTAGCTACCGGAAGCCGCTACGGGTGTTCCAAACGGCAACCTGAAGCTGCCCCGCCAACGCAGCCAAAACCCCCCTCTTTACATCCAATTACAGGACGAGTTCGAGCTGCAACTTTAGGGTCGAGTTCGGGTTTAACCACTTGCGGCTCATCGGGTTCGGACGAGTTGTCCCCCGACGCTCCTCTACAGCTATTTATTGCTCTCTGTACTTACTCTTGGGGATAGGCCCTCGTCCCGCTCGCAGTCAAAATGCTTGGGGGAATCCTAGGTGTACGCGCAACGGAGGAATAATTGTTTTTACCGGAATCATGGCGTTTCAAGATATTGCCGGCATGGGCGACATTGCTGTTCGTGCTCGCGACGGCGGCGCTCTCCACGACGACGACGCGGGCTGATGCGGGCGTGGTGTTGAACGAATCGCTGGATACCAGCGTCGCGCGCATTACCGGCTCCGGCCACAGCGCGGTGTATCTCTCGCGCATCTGTCCCGACAATTCTCCCGTAAGAATGCGTTTGTGCCGGCCGGGCGAACAGGGCTCGGTTCTGAGCAATTACACGACGCTGGGCGAAGATCAACCTTACGAGTGGAACATCGTTCCCCTGAGCGTTTATCTGTACGGAGTCGAAGATCCGGACGATCGTCCGCTGGTCAGCTCGAAGGCCATCAAGGCGGCGCTCGAGGAGCGTTATCGCGAGAAGTATCTGGTGGACATCTGCACAGGGGAGCGGTGCCGCATCAGCAAGGGCTCCGAGTGGCGCCAGATGGTGGGCGCGACGCTGGAACGCAGCTTGTACATGTTCGTAGTGAAGACGTCGGTCGAACAGGACCGCGCGCTGATTGCCGCGTTCAATTCCCTGCCGAACGTAAACCACTTCAACGGCGTCACGCGCAACTGCGCCGATTTCACGCGGCGAGTGCTGGACACTTACTATCCGGGGGCGGTAAAGCCGGATTACTTGAACGATTTTTTCATGACCAGCCCGAAGGCGGTGGCGCGTTCGCTGACGCACTACGCGGAGAAGCATCCCGAGAGCGATTTCCGCGTGCTGCATTTTTCGCAAGTCCCCGGGACAATCAAGCGCAGCAGCGAATGCCGCAGCGGAACGGAGCAGCTGTACCACTCGAAGAAACTGGTGATCCCACTGGCGGCTTTCGCGTGGCAGGGAGTACCGGCCGTCACCGCGTCCTACTTGATCACGGGGCATTTCAACCCGGAGCATCAGTTCGAGGCACATCCTTCGGCGGAAGCGGCCGGAAGTGCCGTGAATGAAAGCCCGGAAATCGGCGGCGGATATTCAGTGAGCGTTCAGGAACTCGCCGCGGAAGGCAGCCGGCAGCGCGAAGCGATCGTGGGGACGAAGGGCGAGTGGAAACAATATCAGGAGCGATTTGAGGCGACGGTTGACGAGGCCGTTCGCAACGAAGTGATTCCTGACCGCATGTATTTGAAGCGCGTCTTCAAGAAACTGGGCGACAGCACCACGATTTCGGCCGACGCCAACGGCGCGCTATGGATGAATTTTTCCGGCGAGGAATTTCCGCTGCGCGTGGGGATCAGCGCGAGCAATCTGTTCGCTCCTGATTCAGACGGGCAATTCGCCTATCAGATTATGCTCGCGCGGATGGAAGACGAGCTGAAGAGTCCCAAGCACAGCCGCGAGACGATGCTGGATTTCAAGCAGGACTGGACGCTGCTCGCGGACATTCGCGGGAGAGGGTTGCGGACCGCCGCGGAACGGAATGCGGAGCCGGCGCCGCAGCCTGCTGGCGCGGATAGCGGTAAGAGCGGGACGGCGCTTGCTGCGCCAGCGTCATCCGCGAGTTCGAGGATTCAATCCGTCGCGCACGGCGGCGAGATGTTGCCCTGAAAGAGTCTGTGCTGCGGCGACGAGGGCCACGTCAAAGGCGCCCGCCTAAAAAAAGCAGGCGGCCGCTACAACGTCAAATGCAAAGAGCCGGCGGGACGCCGGCGCTACCAAAGTCAACGGCACCCAGCCAAAGCCGGTCGTTACAAAATCAAAGCTAGATTCGCGAGACGGCCGTCGGTCCGTAACGCATCACCGAAGGCGCACTGAAGTGCGCCGCTACGAAGTCAAAAGCAAAATCGTAACGGAAAACGCCGCGCTAGTTGGGGTACTAGCGCGGCGTTTGCGTACCTGCCGGGTGCTGGATTCCGGCAGGGTTCACTGTGGGCGCGGGAGCTGCAGCATCATGCCGCTGCCCTGGCCCGATTCCACTTGTGGTAGTTGGCCGTTCCACTTTTCGATCAGCATCTGGCTGTTCTCGATGCGGCGCAGCTCGAGAAGCTGCGGCGTAAGCGAGTTCTGCCGGATGCGATTGGCGTCGGCTTCGCCTTGCGCACGTGTGACCATGGACTTGGCGTCGCCTTCGGCCTCCGCGATTTTCTTGGCGGCTTCCGCTTGCGTGGTCGCAAGCTCATTGCGCGCTCGCTCGGCCTGTTGAATCGCCTGCGCTTTTGCCGTGATGGCCGCAGCGATCACCTCCGGGACGCGTGGCGCGCCGATGAATCCGAACTGCTGAACGCTGACGCCGACCGGTGCGACTTTCTGCTCGATCATCGCCTGCACTTTACCGAGGAAATCGGCCTTGCGTTCGCCGTAGATATCTTCAACGGTGAAGGTGGAGGCGACTTCGTTCAGCGAATTGCGCACGATGTCGCGGAGGATGCCGTGCGTGAACAGTTCCAGATCGCTCACGCGATACTTCACGTAGAAATCCGGCACCTTGGTCGGATCGATCGCATACGAAAGCGAAACGTCCACAAGGATTTCCATTCCCTCCTTGGAGTTGAATCCCATTTCTTCATTGATCGGGTGTCCTTCGGTGGTGTCACGCGTCCACTTCACGGTTTGCACGTATGTCGGAAACTCGATGATCTGCGTGCGCAACGGGCTGTAAACCACCCACCCGGTGCGAATCGGAATTTCCGAAGCGCCGCGCTGGCTGCCGGCGAGATTGATTTCCACGCCGACGTGGCCGGCTTCGATGCGCGTGACCCGCAGCAGGAAGACGACCAGTAAGACCACGGCGAAAATGGCGGCCGCCGCGATCAGCAAGCCGCGGAAATGTTCGACGGACTTGCGCTGCACGAATTCCACATCACGATCGTTGGGCCGATTGAAAATAGTCATGTCGTCTTCTCCCTGCGGATAGGGACACTGCTGTGGTCCGCGCCACGCGGCGCGCTGGCGTTTTGCCCGGCGCATACGCGCCGAAACAGTTGAGCTGTTTCTGAGTCGGCTGATGTTAACGCGGAGGTGTTAGGAAGAAATAAGCGGGGCGTAAGGATTTTATAAGGCGCGCAAAAGGGCTGCGAATATAGCGACTTACGGGATTCGACCGCAGAGCGATCTACTGCCGTCGAAAACTTGCGATGATGCCTTACGAAAAGCAGATCTCTCGCTGAGTCCCGCGCACGCCAAACTGCGGCGGGAAAGAAGAAGCGCGGGACTCCGTTCGGGATGACACTCGATTCTATATTTCGGCAGGACGCCAGCACTGCTTCACCGCAGGCGTCTCGCCTCGACGAATTTGAGCTGGCCGCTACTCTGCGGTGAGCAACACTGTTGTCGTGTGCTTGACGTTACCGGTGGTGCTGGTGCCAGTGATCGTCACGGACACGGGCTCGACCACTGTGGGCGTGCCGCCGCCACCGCCTCCGCCACCACCCCCGCCGCCTCCACCACCAGAGCCACCTCCGCCACATGCGGCGATGCCAACTGCCAGGAGGAAGACAAGGCAGGCTGCGGCGGTGCTCCAGCGGCGATTCCCACCGGCGGTGATGAGCAAAATAACTGCGATCGCGAAGGCGCAGGTGAGCGATGCGAACGTGCCGGTAGCCCAGCGGCCGGAACCTAGCGGCCGAACCGCTGGCGGCGTTGTGGCCGCAGCGGCCGTGGCGATGGTGAGCGTGGTTGTTCCGTTCGCGCTGACCGGCGAGGTGTTGAAGCTGCAGGTCGCCCCTGTCGGCAGGCCCGTGCAACTGGAAGGGCTGAACGCGACAGTGTCGCTAAAGCCGTTGACCGGGACGATGGTCAGGACTGTAGCTCCCGTCCCACCCGCGGTGCTGACGGTGACCGCAGCCGGGCTGGAGGAAATTACGAAATCGGCGCCGCCGCTGCCGACGCTCCAATTGTTGACGAGGCTGGCGACGTTGAGCGAGCCAAGACCCGTCGCCAGGTTGTAACCAGGGCCGGCATTGTACGCGAGCGTCTGGTTGTTGGTCTCATACGTTTCGCCGATTTCATCGGTGTTGACCAGGACGTCGCAACCCGTCGCCCCGTTCTGCGCGGTCAGGATAGCATCGCAAGGCATCGCGTTCGTGCCGCTCGTTACCTGGTTGAAAATGCAAGCGCTGGTCTGCGCGCCGCCTGATTGACAATTTGCCCAGCTTTGGCCGGCCAATGCGTACAGATTCGTATTCACCAGGCCATTCGCCTGGCCGGTGCTCTGATTCAGCAGAGCCACCATTCCTGCGAAAACTTGCGCCGATACCGACGTGCCGCCGACACCCTGGATGTCTGGGAAAGGAGCCGAGTTGCTGCCGGCCGTGAGGCTGCAGGCAGCGTCACCGGGATCAACGTCCGCTTCGCAATATTGGTAGAAGTTTTGCATCGTGCCATCGCCCGCGAAAATTGCAATATCCGGCATATCTCGCTTGCCGTCCGCAATGGTGAGCGCTGCTTGCCACGAGGGCTTGGGATATCCGCCTGAGCAGCTCGAAAATAGCGGGTTTGGATTCGTTGAAGTGTAATCGGACGTGGTGCAAGCGCTCACGCCGCCGCTGCCGCCCGCGGGGTCCACCAGATAACTAAATTGACTAAGGCTAGCGTCGAACTCGAGTTCGTTGCAATCTGTTTCAACATCGCCGCCTATATCAAGGAGCGCCTCGATGATCGAGTTGGTGCAAGTGTCGTTGTAAGTAACTTCCGGAATGTAACCTTTGACAGAGGCTTGCGTCGTAGTCGAGGGGTTCGATGAATTCCAATAGGTGGTGGGATTCGTCACATCATTAAAATCAGTACCTCCGACGGCGACATTGTACGGCGTCGAAGCGACTCCGTTTACCGCTACGCCGAACTCTGACGTGGGGTTATTCGTATTCGGGTCATCGCAACCGGCTGAACCGTTGTCGCCAGTGGACACGATGACTGTGATGCCCAATGCAGCGGCCTCTTTCCATTCACCCACCGAGTCCTTCACATACGGACTGCCGCCATAAAGTGCGTTCCCTGCGGTGCCAAGAAAAAACTCACATTGGCCGTAGCTGTAGCTTAGGATTTTCGCGAGGCTGTTATCGATGATGTATTCGGCGGAGATGTCGCCACCAAACGTGGCATTGCTGCTGGCTGAGATCACCAAGTTGATGCTGGCTCCCGGAGCGACTGCTCCGGACCATTGCACATCGAGGTCGGCTTCGCACTCGTCGCCAGTGGGCGAGCTGCAAGGGAGTATTCCCGGATTTGAACTGCTGTATGGTGGCGGATAAGTCCTCGTAAAGTTAGCCGCCGGAAGGCCAAACAGGGAGCGGAAATTGGTGAGGTCGGCGGGGTTGATGTCGCTATCGGAAACGATGGCGATGGTTTGGCCGGTGCCGGTGATTCCGGCGTTCCAGAGCGGCAGGATGTTGTAAATCGTCGCGAAATCGTAAGGCGCCACGCCGTAACAATCCGTGAGAGTGTTATTGGCGTTAGTGCCATCGCAACCGGCAGCGTACGTAAATTCGGGCCTCACAGCTTTCAGTTTGCCAGTCGCCCTGTCGCGGGTAAAAGTGCCGGCAAAGCGATGCGCGGCCCTTCTCGGGAAATTGTTGAGCGAAGCTATGCCAGTCACGGCAGGCGTCAAGGCCGCGGGGATGGATGGATCGCTCGCATTCGCCCAATGTTCGCGCGAATTGATTGTGTATTTATGAATCGAGGTATGGAACGCGGACTGCACCTGCGCGGCGTTGCCTGAGAACTGGATCACGTTGCGGCCGTTCGCGACTTTGTCGATCTGGAAGCCGTGGGATTCGAGCCAGGAAGTGATTTTCTGGATGTCTGCCTCGGCCGCGCCAAACTGTTCGCCGAATTCCTGGGGCGTCAGCCACTTGTGGTAATTCGGCGAAGAGCGATCCTGTTGCTGCGCGAGCAACGTCTCAAGCGCCGCTCCCTGCGCGGGAGTGGTCTTGAGCACGAGCATCATACGGTCCATCGCCAGACTGGCAGGGGCTGCGCCTTGATCGTATTTGGCGCGGGCGAGCGGATGGGTATTGCCACGAAGGACGACGAGCTTGCTTTCGTCAATCGGCTGAGTGATCCGCGACGGCGCGAAAGTAGATTGCCCGGAACTGCGTTGTGAAAAGAACGCAACGGACGCGACCGCGAGCACACAAGCGAACAGCAGAAGTGGTTTGATACGCATTTGTCTCCCCATGACAATTGGCTCTAGAACATCACCCTTTGCTACGCAGCACGCTTTCTCGAACCAATGCGCCGATGACGCGGTGTTCGGCGTCATCGAGCGCGGGTTTTCATTCAGTTCGTTCGCGAAACTTGGAGCGGCCTACCTGGACCGCGTGCCAAGGTCCTTGGATGCGGCAACAGCTGCTTACGTTAGCTTGCCACGAATTGGTTCGTTGTAAATTTTTACACCTCGGGTTTCGAATCCCTAACCACGTTAGAATCCCGGTCCGGGATCACCCGCGCCGCCCGGGCCGCCACGGCCACGCCGTCCGCCCGGGCCCGGGCCCATGTCTTGCTGCATCTGCGCGTATTTCGTGCGCTGGTCGGGGGTGAGAAGCTGGTAGATCGCCGCGTCTGACTTTGCGCGGGCTAGGGTGGTTTGCGCAGTGAGGGTGCCGATGGCATTTGCGGCTTGCTCCATGGCGGCCGAATCATTGGCCTGTACGGCAGTGTTCAGGCCGTCATGCGCTGCTTTCATGCTGGCGCGGGAAGTTGTGCCATTGACTTCGGCGTTGGTGAGTATCGCGGTGACCTGCGTTTGCTGCGCGGACGTGAGAGATAGCTTGTCCGCGAGAAACGCGACGTGGCGCTGCACGCCGTTGCCGCCGCCGGGGCCGTCTGGTCCTTGCGCGAAGATAGCTGGGGCGGAAAAAATAGTGGCGAGTAAGAGTAGGATGGCTGCTTTTTTCATTTTGCGAAATCCTCCTGGTTCATTCAGTGGCCTATAGTGCCTGGCCCGATCAGCGGCGTTGCGCCAAATAACGAATCTTGCGCTGTAGTCGTGCCAACCCATGTGGTGCTCAGGATGGATTCCCGAGTGCGGGGCGAAAAGTTCCCGGAATTTGGTGCGAGGGCGTGGGCCGCTGTTGGTCAATTTTGGCCGCTCGGAGGCAGGCGCCGCTGCGCTTTTTGTTCGTTGCGAGAGTGAGCGGCGCTAGTTCAACAGGAATTGCTGAATAAACAGGACCGTGGCGTAAAACTGGTAGTCCACATTTTTCTTTTTGCTGAAACCGTGACCCTCGTTCTTGGCCATCAAGAACCAGACCGGAGTGTTGTTTTTGCGGACCACCGCGACCATCTGCTGTGCCTCGGTCCAAGGCACGCGCGGATCGTTTTTGCCCTGAATGACGAAGAGGGGCTTGGTGATATTTTGCGCTTTGTTTGCCGGCGCGATGCGTTCCAAGAACGCGCGCATTTTGGGGTCGCGCTCGTCGCCGTACTCGACGCGGCGAAGATCCTGGCGATAGCCGGATGTGTTTTCAAGGAACGTTACCAGATTCGATGGGCCGACGATGTCGACGGAGCAGCGCAAGCGGTCGTTGTAATTCGTGGCGACGGCCAGAGTCATGAAACCGCCGTAACTTCCGCCGGTGACCATTACGCGGCTGGAATCGAGGTCCGGTTGCTGGGCGATCCAATCGAAAAGCGAATTGATGTCCTTGTAGGAATCCTCGCGCAGGAATCCGTTGTCGAGTGTGAGGAAAGTCTTGCCGTAGCCCGTGGAGCCGCGCACGTTGGGGAAAATCATGGCGATGCCCAGTTCGTTCATGTAGTAATTGTTGCGGCCTAAAAACTGGGGGCGGAATTGGCCTTCCGGGCCGCCGTGGATATCAATGATCACGGGGCGCTTGCCGGTGAAGCGCTTCGCCGGGCGGTAGAGAAAGCCGCTGATGGATTTTCCGTCGAAAGTTTTCCAGTGCACCAGCTCCGGTTCGGAGAAAGTTTGCGGATTCAGGCCGCCGGTCTCGCTGGCGGTCCAACGATCGACTTTTCCTGTGCTGACGTCCACGGAATAGACATCGGAAGGCGAACGCGAGCCGGTGACGCCGAAGGCAAGTTCGTGGCCGTTGTGGTGCCATTTCACGCCGAAGATCAGACCGGCGGGGAGCTTAGGCGCGGGCTTTTCTTTGCCGGTCTTGGTGTCGAACAGGTGCAGGATGCCGAAGCCGTCTTCATTTGTGGTGAAGGCGATGGTTTTGCCGTCGGGCGTGAGGTCGAAGCCTTCAACGTCCCAGGGAATGTGTTCGGTAAGAAACGTGTACTTTTTCGAAGATAGATCGAAGTAGGCCAGGCGCTGAAATTCAGAGTCTTTGTCGGTTGTGAGGTAAATTCCCTTCCCGTCCTTGCTGAATTTCGCGCTAGCGTAAGCTATTTTTTCGGCGCCGCCCTTGGGAGTGAGCAGAGTCTTTTCGCCGGTGGAGCAATCCGCGAGCCAGAGATAGGATTCGTTCGCCGAAATCTCTTCCAGAATCAGAAGCTGCTTGTCGTCGGGCGACCAATCGAGCGCGCCCCAGCCTCCACCGATCATTTGCGCGAGCATACGATTGGTCTTGGGATCGTCAGGATGGGCGGGTTCGCTTAGCCAGATGTCCACGTCTTTGCCGTCGCGGCGGGTGGAGCTGTAGGCGATTTTCGTGCCGTCATTCGACCAGACTTCGCCCGTGTTGCGGGATTTTCCATCGGTGAGGAGTGTGACGGAGCCGGTGGATTCGTCGTAACGATACAGCTGATAGAATTCCCCGCCGCCAATATCCTTGCTGAAGACGAAGGAATCACCGCCTTTGGGCGGGTAGAGCGCGCTGCGCACGTCGTCAACGTAAAAAGTGAGTTGCGTGCGTGCGCCTGCTGGATTTCTTACTTGGTGAATTTGAAAAGTGTCCGCGAAGCGCGTGGTGATGAGCATTTCGCGTTTGGTGGGATGCCAGCTGGTGAAAAGCGCCGCGCGAAAATTCGTGTAGCGGTCCGCCTGCTCGGCCAGCGATTGCGGAATCGGCGGAACGCCTTCGACGACGAGGTTTTCGTTGGGCGCCACTACGGCCTCCTGGGATGAATTCGCACTCTGCGCAAGAATCGGCTGCAGCGCCGCAACGACTAGCGAACTCAGAAGGACCATCCGTGCGACGCACACTGCAATCCACAATGATCTTATACGCGGATGCACGCACGCGAGCTTCATCGTCGCCACCCTTCAGGCGTTCGCGCGAGCAGCCACGTGAACGCCGTCCGGAAACTACCCACGCGTTTCTAAATGTAGGGTTTCCGCGCGAGAAAAGTTACTGCACTCGCACGAGCAGTGTCAATTGAGTTGGGATGGTGCTTGTGAACGGAACTTGATCGGACCAACACGCAGGCAACACGTTCTGACCGAGATCGCTGGCGGGCACACCCGCGCGAGGCTCGTCAGTCGTGCTGAGAGTGCAAGCGCTGGGCTGGGGATGCGCCTGTTAGATGATCGCCAGGTACTGCCACTGGCCGTCGACGGACTTCAACTGGTGCACGCGACCGTCATCGGCATGGAGGAAATAGCTTCCGTCCGGGATCGGGTGATGGTGCGCCGCACGCACGGAGCACCGGGTCCACCGGCCACCGCGCGCAGCTCCCCATCCGCCGCCATGCTCTCTGGCTTCCTCGGTGAGTTCGATACCGTACTTTACTTTGTACTCGACACCGGTCAACCGTGTCGGAACTAACCGCCCACTGCCCTTCAGCTGTTCTTTGCTCATGATCAAATTAGACGCGGCTACCTAGCGAAAGGTTTCGCCGGTCCCCTCAGATAATTAAAGTGTCACTTAAGATTAGACCGCTTTCCACTACGATAATAGCACAAGTGCGCGGGGAGCGCTAGAGTACGATCCACGATTTATGCTTGGGGGAGATTTAGAGGATCATGCTCGGGTTCGGCCACGTAACTCACAGTTGATACAAGAGATAGGCAACAATGCAGCGCGTGTAGTGATTCGTCGCACGCCGTGATACGGGGTGCGAACCGGGTATCCTCCAGTGTGTGGGAATCCGTGAAGCAACTGAAAAACGGGTTGTTCAGAGGCTAAGCCGGCCTGACCCCGGGCAGTTTATGTCGTGGATTCAGCCATGACCTACAGAGACTCTGGCATCGCAACGCGTACTCGTTCGTCCTCGAATCGCAGGGTCCGGCTAGCACGGTCGAACGCGTGCTGCGTCACGAACTCTCGTCTACCGTACAATCGCTGTGCTAGTATCGAGTTCCCCGCAGGCAAAATGATACGTGCTGCTGATCTCTTCGTCTCGCTCGTGTTTGCCACCGTTCTTGTTGGCGGCGACGCGGTCCCAACCCAATCTTCTGCGGAGTCTCGGAACACACCGCGAGTCTTCCTGTCACGCGATAATCGCGCTGATAGCCCTGCGGCGCCTTCGAAATCAGCCGCCCAAGTCATCGTGATCGGTTTTGTCGGTGGATATGTCCGGCACGATGACTCGGTGCACAGCGCCGTGCAACTCGCAACGCGCCTGCGCCAGGACTACCCTTCTGGCGTATACGTGAACACATTCGAGAATCATGACGGCGACCAGGCGCACCGCGAAATTCTGCGACTTCTTGATACTGATCATGACGGCGCGCTCTCCGCAGACGAAAAGCGCAACGCCCGTGTGGTAATCTATGGCCACAGCTGGGGCGCATCTGAGACCGTTACCCTGGCAAACGAACTCAACCGCGACGGTGTCCCGGTACTGTTAACCATCCAAGTGGACAGTGTGCAGAAGTCGGGCGAAGACGATTCGGTGATTCCGGCGAACGTCGAGCAAGCCGTCAATTTCTATCAGAGCGACGGTCTGCTGCACGGACGCCAGGCGATTCGCGCCGCGGATCCAACGCGCACTCGTATCCTTGGAAACTTCCGCCAGGACTATGCCGCTAAGCCCATCCGTTGCCATGCCTATCCCTGGTGGGATCGAATTTTCATGAAATCGCACATCGAAATCGAATGCGACCCGCGCGTTTGGACGCAGGTTGAGTCACTGATCCGCTCGAAGTTGCCGCCTCCCACGCAAGCAACGACCGAACCGAACTCTCCGGTGAGAGCGTCCGCGACGTTGACCCGGTAATCCGCCGTCAGCATTGCGTCTCGTGGATCGGAAAGTCTAGAACAAGCCACTGACATCAGGTTCGATCCCTGTCCCGCCGGACAGGGTTACCCTGCGGACGCAGTGCGCGACGTGGCTCGCGTATCGAACAGGCATGGCAGTTAAGATGGGTTATGGCTGGCGATGCATCTTCCGGGCAAAAGGGCGGGAAACCGCCGGACGCCGCGTCCGAGGCGCTGCCGCGCCCGGCGCTCCAGCCGACACGCGTAGAATCAGACGCCAAATCTGCTGCAGTGAAACCACCAGTTCCTGGGAGCGGGTCGCAGACTGCCGCGCGCGCGGATGGTGGTTCACAGCGCCCACCGAATACTGCGGACAAGTGGGATCCTACGGCTACGCCCGCGCCCCAAGCGACAATTCCCTGCCCAAAATGTGGTGCGGCCGTGCGCGAGGTTGCGCGCTTCTGCCAGCGCTGCCACATGACCATGCGTTTCGACTGCCCCTCTTGCGGCAACAAGCAGCGCACTGGCGTGAAGTGCGAAAAGTGCGGAATCAACTTTGTGAAGTACATCGGAGCGGTGGTCGCAGCCAAGCAACCTGAACAAGACACTCTCGAGGCGAAGATGGAACGGCGCAGCGCGCTGCTGAAGAATGTCTTGACGATCCCGCTCACTGGCGGGCTCAAGCTCTTCAAACAACTCTTTAACGCGAGCATCCGGAAATCGTAATTCACGATTGAAAATACCTCGACGGCGGAAACAAGCCGCAGCGTGAGAACTCGCGGCCCGCGGAGCGCTTTACTTCCTGCATCCAGTAATCGAACGTGGCCCACCACGCCCTACCCATTCTCGGAAGTCGGGCGCAGTGGTTTGCACGGAACGAGGTCGGCTTCGGTTCGACGTGTGCCATGTGCTGGTGACGGTATGGGTGGGCTGGAGCGGCTTCCATACGCGGTGATTTGGGCGGGGGGTGGGATTGCGTGCGAGGGGCGTGATCGTGGGCGACCCCGGGGACAATCTCCTCGAAACAACTTGCTGGCAGATTTGCGTGGAGGTGATTGATGTCGTGGGAAGGGGCAAACCAACGGGGAATGCGCTCGGGGCTTATCGAAGATGGTGATCGAGCCCGGGCTGCAAGTGCCGTTGATGGTTCACTTTGGATGGGACGGCGGTTGATCGCGCGGCTCTGAATTAGGCGCGGATTTTCATTTGAACTATTAAGGGGGTGAAATTCTTAAGACTAGGATTGTTTGGTGCGGGGGGGCCAGGGCTCTAGGAGTTGCTCTTTGCGGTGGATCAGGGCGTTGATGTTGTAGGGGGCTAGTTCGATGCTGTGGCCGTGGGTGATCGCGTCGGTGGGGCAGGCTTCTACGCAGTAACCGCAGAAAATGCAGCGCGAGTAATCAATGTTGTAGACCTTCGCATAGCGCTCGCCTGCGGAAATACGGTTGGCGGCGGTGTTTTCCGCGGCTTCGATGTAGATGCAATTCGCAGGACAGGCTGCGGCACAGAGAAAACAGCCTACGCACTTTTCGTAACCGTGCTCGTCACGCTGTAAAACATGGATGCCGCGATAGCGTGGTTGTACGGTGGGCGGCGCTTCGGGAAAGCTTTCGGTAGTAGTTTTGCGAAACATCGTGCGTAGGGTTACGCTGAAGCCCTTGTAGAGGGTGAAAAATGTTTCGCCGACTTCCTGGATAAGGGAGGCCATCGCATTCACTTTAGCAGAGTCGGTGGAGGCAGGCAATGAAGCTGTGACGAGTGGCGAGTGATGAGTGTCGAGTGAATCGGGATTTTTGATGCGACGTCGCCGGCCAAAACGGCCGAAAAAGTAGCGATTAGAATGGGGCGCTGTTGTTTGTTTTCAATCGTATGCGGCCATTTTTAATTTTCGTCCAGTAGCGATTAGATTTTGTTGGCGAGCGCGCGGAAAAGCGGGGAGCGGCGGTTGCGCGTTGCGGGGCTGCTTTGTGAATCGCGCTGCAGCGCGATTCATCTTGAGGGCCCCGGGTGCGGGATCGAAGAGTGGGCGGGATTTTGTTTGCGGTTTCATATTTTAGTTTCCGCTGGAATGTAGCGCAGAGGTGCGGAGAAAACAGCTGTGCGATGGAACAGACCTGGTGCAGAACCAGTACTAGCTGTACGAAATTGGCTAAAACCTGTACCGATTGCGACGGAGAACTGCCAAGATTGCCGCGCTATACACCCACCTTGTAAGTTCAAGTCAAGTTACTTTAATGTGACACGACCTGAGCAGGGATTCGCGCGTGTCTGAGCGCAAGGGCGGGCGAGTTGCCTTGGAGATCCAGATTTGAATACTTGCTTATTCGTCTTCCGTGGGAATACTTTTGCCGAACGACGATTGAAGGTCAGCCTAGCGGCTGCGCGCTTATTCCCTGAGGTCGGCGAAGCGGGCTTGGATTAGCCATTGGATCAGGGCGAAGATCATGGCGGTGGTTACGCCGAAGAGGAGCATGCCGTTGGCGGCTTCGAGGGGGCCGAGGAATCGCCATTGGGGCGTCATGACGATGTCGCCGTAGCCTAGGGTGGTGTAGTTGACCGCGGAGTGGTAGCAGGCGGTGCCGAAATCGGCGAATTCGCCGCAGAGGACGAACACTTCGGCCCACAAAGCGATCTCGAGCAGGTGCGCCACGAGCGTCGCAAGCATGGCGAGCACGACGATGGGAAAATCGCTCCAGAAATTTTTGCCGGTGCGGCCCAGGCGGCGCTCGCGCCGAAGGAGCTTCAGCGACGCGGCCACGGACAGAGCGTGGATGAAGAAGGTACATAAGATCACGACTGCGCCAACTGCCAGGGGAAGGAGAATCGGGATGCGGGGAGGTTGCGTCATCGTTTGTGCGCGCTTTCGGCGGGGAAATCGCAGCTGAGTCGATCAGGCCTTCTGTGGCGTCGTGGTTGCGTGAGGCGCATTGCTATGTTTGATGCGTGGCGAGAGCGAATGATATCACTGGGGTAGTTGGCTTAGAAGTTGAATGGTTTTTGGATTGACGTTGCAACGAGTCGGTGAGGCGTTAGCAGGCCGGCGCTACCGGGCCGTCCTCGTTACTTCCTTCGAGAGGTAAATTATTTGGCCTACGTGGTGGTAGGCATGAGCGGCCGTGCGGAAGAAGGCGGTGAAGCGGTCGCGGGCTTCCGGTTCTCTCTCGGCGGAGTATGGCCTGGTGAAGTCTTCGGCGGATTGCTGGCGCACGGTGGCGGCGGCCATGGCGATGGCGCGGTCGAAGTCGGCGAGGACTTGCTCTTTGGGAAGCTGGCGCGGATCGTTGAATTCGCGGTCGCGATCGCGCAGGTAGCCGGTGCCAGCGATTTGCGCGGCGATGTAGTAATTCAGATTGCCGGTGAGATGCAGGAGCAAGTGGCCGATGCTATTGCCGTAGGGATACGGCTTGAGCCAAAGCTGGTCGGTCGAGAGCGGATCAACCCATTGGTGCACGCGTCCGCGAACTTCTTCGTAGTATCCGGCGAGAGAGGATGCGACGAGCTGGCTGAAGTCTGACATGGGCGTTTTGCCTTCTGGCGGCGCGCGGAGAATGTCAGGCGTCCGCAGAGTGACTTTCGAGGCCGAGGCGAGCGGTGCGCGCGGCTTGATACTTCCCTTCTTCGCTTGATATTGATTGACGCATCGCGAACGGCGATGATACCACCGCGTCGCGTGGTTTTTGTGCCGGGAGCGAATGGGATGCGCAATTTAATTGTGGGAGCTTTGATAGTGTGCGGCTTCGCCGCGGCGCATGGGCTTTCGCCAGCGATCGGCAGCGAAACTGGGACGCGGAGCACCGCGAACATCGTGCAGAGCGCGGTGGGGGCGACGCTCTTTGACGGCGCGACGCTGAAAGGGTGGAACGGAGATCCGGCAATCTGGTCGGTGAAGGACGGAGCGATACACGGTGTTTCGAAAACAGGAAGTCAGCTGATTTTGAGCCAGGGGGAGTATTCGGACTTTCGGTTAATCCTGAAATCGAGGCTGCTGAGCGCTAGCAATCACTTAGGTGTGTGCTTCTGGGGCGAGCGCGAGGCGGATTGGGGATACGGGGAATGCATTCTGGTGATTCCTCCTACGGGTCACTTCTGGGATTATCATCCGGGCATGAGCGACGATCCCGCATACGAGAAATTCGCGCAGCCGGGCTTCGATCCACACCTCTGGCACGAGACCGAGATACTTGCGCGACGAACGATTGGAATCGTACGAGTGGCGGTGAACGGAGTGGAGTTGACGCGGTATACGGATCCGGACCCGGCGCGCCTGAAAAAGGGGCCGATCGGTCTGCAGATCCACACGGGTGTTTCTGAAGTGGAGTATAAGGACATTGTTATTGAGACTGAGCCGGGGGAGGATCGATTAGTTACGGTGAGCGGCGCGAGCGAGCATGAATAATCGTATCTGGCTGGCCCGATGAAGCTGTGGGCGATGAAGCTTTGCGATTTGCTGGGCCCTCGTTTTGCGCTCCGCACGTTTTGCATGCTTGCCTCCCTGACAGCTGTAATGCCTTCCGCTTACTCGCATCCTGCCCAAGCATCGGCCTCGGCGCAACCACAGACGGCGACAACCAAGACGGCTGCGACGCCGACGCCATCGCCAACGCGGGCGGATATTCTCCTCGGAGGTTACGGGCCGTACCGGGCGAACAACGATTTGCTCTACTACCATCTCGATGTCCGCGTTGACCCGGAGAAGAAGTTCATCAGCGGCAAAAATACGATTCGCTTTCGGATGCTGAAAGACGACACCCGCATTCAAATTGATCTGCACCCAAGCCTCAACGTTGACAAAATTCTCCTTGGGACGGATTCGCTAAAGTACGACCGCGAGTTTAGCGCGGTGTTCATCGATTTTCCGCGGACAATCGAGAAGGGTCATATTTACACAATCGTTTTCTACTACTCGGGAACGCCGCTGGAATTGGGCTGGGATCGCGGCGACAAGAAGAGCTTGGGCGGCGGGATTGGCTTCAACAAAGACGCGTCGGGGCACGACTGGATTAATACCGTGTGCGAGGGCGTCGGCTCAAGCACCTGGTGGCCGAGCAAGGACCAGTGGCGGGACGAAGCCGAGAATATGGACATCAGCGTGGCTATCCCCAATTCACTGGTGGATGTTTCGAACGGGAAGTTCCAGGGCAAGACCGATCTGGGCGATGGGTTCACTCGTTGGGACTGGCATGTGCACTACCCGATCAACAACTATGATGTTTCGCTGAATATCGGCAACTACGCGCACTTTTCCGACCGGCTAGGCGATCTTCCGCTCGATTTCTACGTACTGCCCGAGAATATCGACAAAGCGAAAAATCAATTCGCGCAGGTGAAAGGAATGCTCGAGGCGTACCAACACTACCTGGGCGAATATCCGTTCAAGAAAGACGGCTACAAGTTGATTGAGGCACCGATGACGGGGATGGAGCACCAGAGCGCCGTCACCTACGGGAATCACTTTGAGAACGGCTATTTGGGACGCGATTGGACAGGCGTTGGCATCAGCCCAAAATTTGATTTCATCATCGTGCACGAAAGCGCGCATGAGTGGTTCGGGAACGCGATCACCGCGGCCGACCACTCCGACATGTGGATCCACGAAGCCTGGGCCACGTACCTGGAAAGCCTGTACGTCGAGTACTGGTGGGGCAAGGCCGACGGCATCAAATATGTGAACGGCTACAAGCCGAAAGTAAAAAACGACCTGCCGATCGTCGCCGAGCGCGGCGTCAATGCCACGCCGCCGGTGGATCAATATTTCAAAGGCGTGCTGTTCATCAACACGCTGCGTAGCATCGTGAACGACGATGACCGCTGGTGGAAGCTTCTCCACGATTTCTACCAGCACTTCAAGTACAAGAACATCATGACCGAGGATGTGGTTGCTTATTTCAATCAGCAGGCGGGCATGGACCTGACGCCGATCTTCAATCAGTACCTTCGCCGCACTGCTATTCCCACGCTCGAACTGAAGTTCGACGTGCCCGCCGGAACGGTTGCCTACCGCTGGAAGGTGGACGAGCCGGGCTTCGCGATGCCGGTACGCGTGGGACGAAGAAATAGCTGGCAGGTCATCGAGGCGACGACGGAATGGCGGTTGATGAACACGCCGTTAAAGAAGGATGAATTCGAGGTTGCCACCGACTTGTATTACGTGGATGTTGTCAAGCAATAGCCGAACCCAAGTGACTCCACGTCCGCGCGGCGCCGTTCCCGCCATCTTGCACAGTGAAAAATTCAACGCGTGTTGAATCATTCAGCGCCGGTGAGCGACTTATGCCGGTTCGGGTTGCGCGACCATTGGCTAAGTCAAGCCGGATGTGTGTTTGAGGGCCGTTTGCCGGGGATGAAACGATCGGTCGTTGAATTGCACTATTCTCCTGCGTAGGGCATGTGCCAGGAGAGCCGCGATGGCGACGAAGAAAAGCAGAAAATCCACGGCCCGTAAGTCACTGACAAATAAAGAGCTTCCTTCCCTGACGCCATTGATGACATTTCCGTCCGCTCCTTGCTGCTGCGCATGATGGAAGCGCGTTGCACCGAACGGGAAGCAATTTAGACCAGGGACCGCCTTGCCAGGCCTCCGCGGCCCCTGATTAGAATCGGTAGGATAGCTCGGCAGTAGGTTGATCGCAGAACGAACGACGAGGAGATTAATAAACCCAGATGAGCCAGCCCACTGCAATGACGGAAGATTCCTTCGAAAAAGCGCGGATGGCATTTTTCGGAAAAGTAGCCCCGAGTTCGAACCAGAATGCGCAGGCAGCCGGCGCGATGGCGGCCCACAGCGAACCGGCGCGCGAACCCGACGCACAAATGACGCAAGCGGTGGCGTCCAGCTAACAGCTCGACAAGAAGCCTATCCGCAAGCCGATATTTCCGCGCGCGCCCTTCCAGCGGCAGAGCCCAAGACTCGCATCCCACAACTTGACAGTTTCCCTGCTCAGTGAGCATCAGGACGCGGCGCAGCAATCGCTGGCTGTTTTTGCTCGCCAAAAGGCAGTTTGAAATTTCGCGCAATGTCCGGCCCGTATTCGCCCAGCAGATCGAAACCCACATCACAGCGTATCCGACGAGCCGTGCTGCCGGCCGCACTCCTGGTTCTCGGTTCGGATGCTGCGCGTTGCTTTGCGGGTCGGCACTCGTCGTCCCCAATCACTGGGAAAGATTAAACATGCGCGTCGTATTCGCGGCAAGCAACCACGGGGTGCTCGACCGAATGCCACAGCCACATGGAGATTCGAAGAATCTTGTGGCGAGTTTCCTGCTTGGGAACCAGCTTCAAACGATTGAAAATAAACAATGACGACGTAACTCGGCTCCCAGTTTTTGTCGCGCTTTTTGAGGTTACAACGGCAACGGTCCGCTGTCGCGCGATTGAGGACTGGGCGCAACCCTTCGGCTCCGGGCAGCGGGCCTGCCCGCCGCAGCAAGGAACTCAAGATGAATCGCGCTGCACGCAGCAGAGGGATTCACAAAGTCAGACAAGGGGGCAGTTCGGTGGCGTGGAAATACGGACCAGGCGTCAAGAGCGAAAATCGTGAGGCTAACGGGTGCTCGCGGTTGCGGACCCAGCGCGCGCGGCCTTGCGGCCACCAAAAAACCCCATGCATCGCTGTTCGTCGGTGACGTCTACGCGTTCCATGTCCGTGACCGACAGCTCAAAGGTTTGGTGGCAAGCAGGACAGGTCATCTCGATGCAAGCCGTCTCGGAGTCAAAACGCTTCTTGTCGGGACCGACCTTGGAAACGATGACGGTCGCACCGCAGTTTGGCCTGTCGCAAATCGCGCATAATTCGATCTCGTGCACGGACTCCCCCCTCGTGCCTGTGTTGGGCTGGAGGGGAAATCCACAGGTCATAACTATTGCGGGATTTGTTCTACCGCGAATCGTTGCTGCTTTGTTGCAGCTATTTTAAAATCGTTGCGCAATTCAAACAATTGAGTGATTGCAGGACAAGGTGCGGAAAAAACAAGATCAAAGCCGTCGGCCTGAAGACGCGCCTTACAACCGCCAGGGAATTTGGTGGACGTGAGGGGGCTCGAACCCCTGACCTCCTCGTTGCGAACGAGGCGCTCTCCCAACTGAGCTACACGCCCATCGAGTGAATCTGAAACTAACTACCTGGCCTGTCCGCCGGAGCGGGCCGTTCTCCCAACTGAGCTACACGCCGACTGCAGGAAGCATTCTAGCAAAGGCGGAGAGGAGCACCAAACATCGGGAGCAAAGAAGTTTCCGGCGGGCAGATAGGGCCCATGAAAACAAGGTTGACGCGTACGGCATTTCCGGGCGTGGAATCAGAGATTGTCCGGCTTACTTTTGCGGGGAGATTGCGGGAATACTTGCGGCAGGAGGAACTGCTGATGCGCTTTTTATTGCGGCATTTTGCGGTGGTAGTGCTGGCCGCCGCTGTGGGTGGCGCGGTGTTTGTGGTCAGTGGGTGCGAGGGCCAGGTGCGGTGCTACGATGCTGGGTAGAACGATTATCATGTGTGGAATCATGGCGAGGTGGTTAATTACAACCGGTGGGAACACGAAACGCATCGAGACCACGTGGATTTTGCGAAGCGGAATGATGACCAGAAGAAGGAGTATTTTGCTTGGCGACATAACCAGCATTAGAGTTTGCGCTCCTGGGGCGTGATGCATGGCGCCTCGGATGGGACTCAAACCGGCCACTGATGAACGCTAAGAACGACGCGCAGATGACGGTAATGCGACGCGAACCTTGTAGGTGCGATCCCACGGCGGGCGAGGCAAGCCTCGCCTAGAGCGTTTTGTCGCCGGACATTTGGCCCCGGCAAAAGCGGCGCCAAGCCGCCGCACTCCCGCTGGGCTAGGCGTTGACCCAAAGTTGGCAGGCGAAAGATTGGATTTGCGGGCGGCGCCAACCCAAAGGCGCCCGCCTGAAGGCGGCCGCTACAAACCCAACGGCAACGACCCGCCGCCATTTTGGATTGCAGTAATGCCCTCAATTTGCGTCGCGTATCAATGGCATTTTTATCTGTGCGGGATTATTTTGCGGGTTCGGGGGACGGGTGGAGCTGGGCGCGGGCGCTGCTTACGAATTTGCCGAAGCGGTGGGCGAGGGTGAAGATGCGTTCAGATTGGCGAAGGCGGATGGCGTCATTGGGGATTAATTCGGCACCGATGCCGAGAGCTGCGGCGCCGGCCAGGATAAAATTTGCGGCGGTGTGTTGATTTACGCCGCCGGAAGCGACAAGGGGGAGATTAGGAAAAGGGGCTTTGAGGGCGCGGATGTAGGTGTCGCCACCGACTTGGGAGCAGGGAAAAACTTTCACGAGATCGGCGCCAGATTTCCAGGCGCGGGTGACTTCGGTGGGCGTGAGCGCGCCGGGGATGGCGACGACGTCGGCGCCGAGAGCGAATTCCACAATTTTGAGATCGAGGCCGGGACCGGTGAGGAATAGCGCGCCGGCGTCAACGCACTGGCGAGCTACGTCGGAATCGAAGACATCGCCGGCACCGACGATCATCTGCGGCGCGCGTTTTACGAGGTGCGCGATCACAGCCACGGCGCCAGGGACCGTCATTTCAATTTCGACGATGGGAATGCCGCCACGGGAGACAGCTTCGGCGGCGAAGAGAGCGTCTTCGGCGGAAGAGAGGCGGACGGCGGGAATGATGCCGATCTCTTCGATGCGGGCGCGGATTTGTTCGCGTTTCATGGTGCGCGGGCCTCATTGATTAACGCCTGACGCGATTCGACGCCGCGGCGATTCTAGCGGAATTGTGTGTGGCCGGCGAAGGAAAAAGAAATCAGGATGCGGTTATTGAGCGCGAAATCAATCAGAGGTTCCATCTAGGGCGTCGCCGTTCGATTGGAAAGAGCCCGCGGCATTTATTGTTCCACCGTGTTCTGCAGAACCAGCGCGTTGGAGACGACCTGGTCGCCGGGCTTCAGCCCCGAGGTCACTTCCTGCATGTTGTTGGGCAGCATGCCCCCGCCAACAATGGCGATGCGCTTGAATTTGTTGCCGCCCGCCGGCATGTACACCCAATCGCGATCGTGCAGGTGGAGAATGGCCGAAGCTGGCACGGACGCGTGCGATTCCTTCTTCTGGCCGCGGAAGGTGGCAGTGACAAACATGCCGGGGCGCATGTTGCCGGGATTGTGGACCTGGATGCGGACTTTTGCGGTACGAATGCTGGGGTCGAGAACCGCGCCGATATTGCTGATCGTACCGGTGACGACTTGATCGGGATAGGCGTTCAGGCGGACGTCGGCGGTGTCGCCCGGGCGGACGTCCGACAAATCATTTTCGTAAACGTCGCATACGATCCAAACGTCGGAGAGATCTGAAATCGTGAACGGGTTGGTGGACGAAAGACCTTGCACGCCGGCGGCGTTGGTGACTTGCTGATCGGTGATGACGCCTGAGATGGGAGCGACGATATCCACGATGCCCGAAGGATGATCGAGCGGCGCTCCCAGAACGCGCAGGTGCTCGGCGGTGGTTTCGACGTCAACTTTGGCTTTGTTCTCGGTGTCTTCGGCTACTTGAAAATCATTCAGGGAAATGGCGCCGTGATCGTAGAGGCCTTTGGCGCGATCGAATTGGGTGTTCGCTAGAGTTTCATCGGCGACGGCTTTGCGGTAGTCGGAGTAGGCAGCGGCGATGTCCGCGCTTTGCACGCGCAGCAGGAGCTGGCCTTTTTTTACGGTGTCGCCGAGGCGGGCGCGAATTTCGACGACACGTCCGGAGGCGATGGAGATCACCGGCACGGTGCGGGCGATGTCTGGATTAACGACGCCCGTAACCGTGAGTTGTGACGCGGCTTTGTATTCCGCCGCGGTGGCCAACGGGAATTGCGCGGCGTTGTCAACCTGGACGATGTTCGCGTCGCCTTCGTGTTCGACTTGCGCGGAAGGAGGAGCTTCGGCCGCGGCGTCTTTCTTAGAGTCGCCGCCACAGCTGATTAGGAATAGTGATGCCGCTGCGAGGAGTGCGACTAGCGATTTGACGGAGTCCGCGCGTTTCATTAATACCCTCAGAATTATAAGCGCAATGCGGTAGATAACAGCTGCCGTTAAGAATGCGGAGACCGGGTAAGAATCACATAATCCGGTGCCTGTGCGCCAGAGGAACGCAGTTTTCTGTTGCAACGGCAAAAGTGATTTGGATGGTTGGGGGTGGGCGTTGGTTGGACGTGAGATGGATTTGGAGCGGAGGCATCAAAGGCAACGGATTCGATGCAGAGGGCACCGAGAAACTGCGGTTGAACCGCGGACAGGCAGAGGGACACGGGAGAGATCCTTCGCCCGGCTTCAGGCAAAGGCGCCTGACTCAGGATGACGATGCTCGTCGCATCGTCATTTTTTTACCATTTCGATGTCGAGGGTGATGGTGACTGTGTTGCCGATCATTTCATCGCCGCTGGGGAGGGTGTTGGACATGTAGACGATGCCAAAATCCTGGCGATTAATTTTCGTGGTGGCGGAGGCGCCGCGGCGCGTGCCGTTCATTACCTGGATGGGCTTGGTGGGGCCGGTCACGTCGAAGGTGACTTCTTTGCTGACGCCGTGGATGGTGAGGTTGCCGGTCATTTTGGCGGTGCCGTCGCCGGTGCTGACGATTTTCGTGGATTGGAAAGTGATGGTTGGGTATTTGGCTACGTCGAAGAAGTGATCGCTTTTGAGGTCGTCGTCGCGGCGCTGCACGCGGGTGTCTAGGGAGGCTACGTCGATGCTGGCGGCGACTGTGGATTTGGATATGTCCTGGTCGTCGAGTTGCACGGTGCCGGAAACTTTTGTGAATTCGCCTTGGACGTTCGAAATGCCTAGGTGGCGGACGGAGAATTGGGCGTTGGAGTGGGCGGGGTCGAGTTGCCAGGTGGAGGTTTGGGCTGAGGCTGCGGTGGCGCTGAGGATTACCGTGAAGCCGAATGCGAGTAGGGATTTTTTCACTTGGGACTCCTGGGAGATATCGTGTCGAGAATAGTTGAATTTTAGCAGGTGAGATTATAGCAGGGGTGGGGATTTACCGCAGAGGCGCAGAGGACGCAGAGAATGGCAACAGCAAAGGCCCCACTGATGAACACAGATGAACTCTGATGGACAGGAGTGAAGAGATTTGAGGTGGAGGGCGCAGCGAAGGGTCACGACGAGGCGGGCGAGGCAAGCCTCGCCTAGGGCGTTGGCGTGCCGAACATGGGCTTCTAGGAAGGCGGCGGCAGGCCGACGCACTCCATATTGGGCTAGGCTTGCTCAGGGCGCGATCATTGTGGCACGTGTACTGGGCTAAGAACTTGTGAGTAGGGATTTGGCGCGGGTTATGAAAGCGTCGGCTTGGGTGGGATCTGGGAGGGCGCCTTGGGCGAAATGTTTGGCGCCGCCGCCTTTGCCGTTGAACTCTCTCAGACTTTCGCGAAGGGTGGCGCCGAGGTCTTGCGTCAGTTCCGCGGATCTTGCGGCGGCTACGTGGCCGGATTCGCGGCTGACGAGCAGAGCGATTACATTTTTTTCGGCGACCAGCTTGGCGGCTAATAGCGCCAGGTACGCGGGAGTGGCATCGGGCGGCATGGCTAGGATCAGCCGCGGACCGCTGGATGTTTCTGGGTGCTGCTGTAACAGCGATTGGGCTTCGAGATTGGCAAGGCGCTCTTCGAGGTGTTTGATGGCAGTGTTACTTGTGCGGCGGTCTTCGATAATTTTTGTGATGCCGGCGGGGACGTCGGCTAGCGCGCAACTTAACAACGAGGCGGCTTGGGTTAGCGTTGCAAAATCGCTGCGGGCGGCGGCCAGGGCGCGGTAGCCTGCTACGAATTCGATGCGCCAATGCTCGCGACTTCTTTCCAGTTTGCGGAGGAGGGTTAGGCCGGCTTGGCCGGTGCGGGCAAGATGCGTGCCGCCACAGGGTTGACGGTCAAAGCCCTCGATTTCGATGGCGCGGAGGATGCCTTCGCGGTCAACTTTTTTGCGGATGCCGGATTCGGCCAGTTGTTGGGCTGTGCCAAAGCGGATTACGACTGGGCGATTTTCGAAGACGATTTCGTTGGTGCGGCGCTCGGCCGCTTCGATTTGGCGCAAGACTACACTGGGCGCGGCGAGATCGATCGTTGAAATCTCCTTGCCGAGATGGAAGGAGACGGTTTGGAAGCCGAATAGTTCGATGAAGGCGGCGGATAGTAGATGTTGCGCGGTGTGTTGCTGCATGTGATCAAGGCGGCGGGACCAGTCAATTCGGCCGTGGATGGGACCGGCGGCAACTTCGGCCGTCGTGTAGTGAACTACGTGGTGGGGGTCGCCCGGATTGGAGGCTTCCGGCCCCGCGGCGATGTTTGGCGCGTCAACAACTTCGACTACTTGCACATCACCTAACGTGCCTAGGTCGTGCGGTTGGCCGCCGGAGGTGGGGTAGAAAGCCGTCTTATTAAGGATAACTTTCCAGCGCGGGCCTTCGGGCGTGCAGGAGATGACGGCGGCGTCGAATTCACGCAGGAAGGAATCGTGGTAATAGAGCCTGTCCGTCAGGTCAGTTCCCTTTCGGTGCGGCGTAAGCATAGCATAGAGACTGAGGCGGAAAAGGCCGGGACACGGTAGAATCAAGGCGTGCCCATCAAACTGATTGCCATGGATATAGACGGAACTTTGCTGAACAGCAAATCCGAGATATCCGAGAGGAATTCGGAGACGATTGCGGAAGCGGCGTCGCGCGGGATTGAGATTGTGCTAGTGACCGGGCGGCGATTTGATTTTGCTCTGCCGATTGCCAATGCCCTGCCCTGCGATTTGCATTTGATCGTGAATAACGGCGCGCTGGCGAAATCCCGAAATGGGACAACACATCTGCGTTATTTGCTGCCGGCGGAGACGGCGCGACAGGTGCTGGCTGCTACGCCAGAATTTCGCGGGAGCGCGGCGGTGATTTTTGACCGTCCCGGGGCGCGACAGGTGATCATGGAGCGGGTGGATTGGGACGACCCGTTTCGCGGAGGGTATTTCCGGCGCAACCGCGAGTATATAGCGGAGGTCGCGCCTTTGAGCGATTGTTTGAGCGGCGGCGAGGATCCGATTCAGGTGATGTACGCGGGAAATTGCTCGCCGATGCGAGCGGCAATGAAGAGTTTGGAGGCGCTCTCTCGGTCGCGGGATTTTACTTTGGCATTGACGGAGTATGAGGATCGCGATTTTTCGATTTTGGATGTGCTGCGGCGGGACGTGACGAAGGGCAAGGCGCTGGCGGAATGGACCCGGCAACGCGGGTTTGCGCGCGAGAATGTGCTGGCTATCGGCGATAATTGGAACGACCGGCAGATGCTGGAGTTTGCGGGGAGTCCTGTGCTGATGGGAAATTGTATCGCGGAGTTGAAGGAATGCGGTTGGCCGATTACCTTATCGAATGATGAGGATGGAGTGGCGGCGGCGATTTGGGATTATGCTTTGAATGAGAATTGATGGAGCAGTTGAGAGTTCGCAGTTGACAGTTGACAGTTGAGGCGATCGGATTCCTGACGGCGCTGGCGGCAGCTGCGCTTGTCGCTCCGGGCATTGCGCGGGCGGATTACGCGGTGCTGCGGTCAGGGGCGCGTCTGCATATTACTGGTTACGAGCGCGATGGGGAGCGGGTGCGTTTGGCGGTGGATGGCGGCACGGTCTCCGTGGCGGCGGATGATTTGGTGGCTGTGGAGCCGGAGGAACATTTTGCGCCGGTACCTGTGATGCCGATGGATACGCCGGGGCCGTTTGGGAATTTGATTCATGCGGCGGCGCAGAAACATGGGGTGGACGAAAGTTTGATTAAGCAGGTGATCGCGGTGGAATCGAATTTTAATCCGCTGGCGGTTTCGCGGAGGCAGGCGCAGGGGTTGATGCAGCTTTTGCCGACGACGGCGGCGCTTTATTCGGTGGCGAATATTTTCGATCCGGCACAGAACATTGACGCGGGGACGCATTACTTGAAGGATCTGCTGGCGCGCTATCGCGGGGATTTGCGATTGGCGCTGGCGGCGTATAACGCGGGGCCGGAAATGGTGGAGCGTTATGGCGGGGTGCCGCCGTTTCCGGAGACGCAGAAGTATGTGCGGCTGATTACGGCGCACATGAACATTTCCACGAAGAATTAGTAATTCCTCGAAAAGCAGATCCCTCTCGCGCGTACTTCTGAGGCGTAGAGTTCACACCCAGGGCACGCGAGGCAAGACTCGCGCCAGGCAAAGCGGCGGCCCTTCGATCGCGCGCCGCGGGATCTCAAGATGAATCGCGCTGCGGCGCGATTCACAAGCCGCCGGACTCCAAAATGGGCTAGGTGTGGATGCTTGGGGCGAGCGCGCAGGATCGAAACGCGGCAGAGCAAAGTCAAACGCGCACAGCCAAGAGTGTGGCTGTGCCACGCCGCCGATCGAGAACTTGGCCTCCGCGGTTATTGCTGGGGAGATTGCTGTTGCGGGGGCTGCTGCTGGAACGGATTGGTAGGAGCGGGCGAGGGGTTGGGATTTTGCTGGCCGGGGTTGTTGTTGCCGTTGGGGTTGGCAGTTGGGCCGCCACCGAAGGGGTTGGCGATGGGCATACCGAGTCCGGCGCCGGCGGCGCCGCCAACACCGCCCAATTGTTGTTGCATAGCCGCGGCAGCGTCTTCGAGCGGGTTCCAGATAAATTCCCAATCAATATATTTTTTCCCGCCGTGGTAGAACTTCAGCGAGCGAGTGTCCTGCGTGCAGCCCACTCCAGTGAGAAAGCCGCCTAGAACCGGGCCGTCCACCGGACCTGTAGGTTTCAGCAGCGCCATGGCGGCGAGGGTTGCGGGGTCTACAGCGAGGCCACCCGGCGCGAGACCAGCTATGTTTTGACCGTTGCCCAAATTATTCAGGCCGAGCGAATTCGTGGGGGGATTTTGTGGCCCTCCCGGACCTGGGGGAGTTTGTCCAGGCGGTGCCTGAGGATTCTGTGAGTCGGGCGGGGGATTTCCTGGCGTGTCGGTTCCCGAAGTGCCAGACGAGCTTGTCGTGCTCGGGGTGTTGGGTATGCCGTTGGGATTGCCAAGGGCCGCGATCGCTGCAGGCGTGTTGGCCTGCGCGCCGGAACTGGAATCGGAAAGGCTGGCGACGGATTGGCCGAGCTGACCGGGCTGGCCTTGGAGCGTAGGGAGCTGGCCGCCATTGGCGTCCATCAACGCCATTTGCTGCAGATTAGCGTAGCGAGTGCTGCCGATAATTTGTCCGGCGGAATTGACGTAAATGAAGCGCCAGGAACCGTCGGCGCGATTGGTGGGGTTTTTGTAGGGCTGGCGCAGGAAATGGAGATCCGGCATGCCTTTTTGCAGATCGTCAAACGTCTGCGGATAGTGGCCGGTCTTGTGGTAGTAGAGGCGAATGGCGCGGGCATATTGATTGCCGCGCCAAATGGTTTCCTGTTCCATCTGACGGCGGCGGATTGTCGCGCCCGTCTGCATCGCGACGAGGCTGCCGGCGATCATCAGCAAGATCAGGCCTAGCGCAAATAAAAATGCGTAACCGGATTCCTGGTTCCGGCCGCGCGGCCCACGAGTGTGCTGAGCTTTCATTGGTTCGTTGGACCGCCGCCCGAATCACCGTTGGCGGGCTGGATCATCTGAACGGTAGCGTGGCGGCCAGAGGAAGTTTCCTCGACGTCGGCGGAATCGTTGTTGATTTTGTCGAGGCGGTAGCGGTCCATGAACACCGAGCCCTCTTCGACAACCAGGACATCATCGCCCTGCAGAAAAAATGCCACGCGCTTGCCGCTTTTGGACATGTAGGCAGAACCGAACAGCTGGCCTGGAACGGTGACGGGCGGAGGAGGCGGCGGCCTGTTTGGGCCCTGCTTCCGGTAGCTTTCCTCCGCAATTTGTTGCGCGGTTTTCGGTGGCGGCGGAGGAGGGCCAAAAATGAAAATATTGCGGTGCGAACCAGAGTAGTCAAGCTTCTTGATTTTGTCGAGGAGATCGAGGCGAAGGTGCGGCTCGTCAACGTTGAGCGGATGAAACGATGTGTCGGAGGCGAGGACTCCGCCCACACCGGGAGCTTCGCTGCGCTCGGAATAAAAGGCGTATGCCGCGATAAGCAGCAGACCGATGAGGACGTAGATTTGGTTTCGTTTGGACATCGCTCAGGTCCGGAAATACGTCTGCAAATCGAGCTGCAAGCGGATGCTACCGCCGGGACCGCTTGTGGAGGCCAGGCGCAAATTGCTCAGTAGATAGAAATTCTTGGAGTGCTCGAGCCCGTTGATGAATTGAATGATGGCGGGATAATCGCCTTCGACGGTGTCGGAGATGTCAATTTGGGTGACGTCGCGATCTTTTAGCTCCTTCTGCTTGAAGCTGATGCCAGAGCTGCGCAGGTTGGCTTTGGCGGCGATGGAGCCAAGATCGTCTTCGATAGTGGAGTAACCGTTTTCCGCGGGAAGAAATGCGTTGCGGTAGAAATTATCGTATTCCTTCCCTGCTCCGGAAAGATCCTGGCGAATCGATGTGCCGCGGGCGACATCGCCCTTCAACAGGCCGGCCTGCCGCTTGAGGCGGTCGCGCTGGGCGGACAAAGCTTCCGCGCCTTCGCGTGAGGATTGCCAGAGCTGGTACACCAGCGCCAAGTCCGCGACGAAGAGCAGCGCGAGGGCCACGACGATCACTTTTTTCCAAACGGTCCAGGTCATGTTCATGGTCAGAGCGTCGAATACCAGGCGGTCAAGTCCACCGTGATTTTGTCGCCGGTTCCAGCCTGCTCGGAATGCCGGTCGTCCTTCACTTGAATGTCCGAGAAAACCTTGGAGCGTTCCAGATTCTGCAAGAATTTTATTTTGGACTCATCGGATTCGGCGCCGATGGTGAGCTCGACCTGCGCCCGGCCGCTTTGCAACTTGGGGGAAATATTCACGACGCGCACGCCTGGAGGAAGGAGCTGCTCGAGATCCATGAACACTTTGGTCCAGGGGAAGCTGCGCTGGCCGATGAGCGAATTCAGAAAGGCAGCGCGGTCGAGGACTTGTTTGGCCTGGGTGGTCTGAAAATAGGCTTCGAGCTCTGCCTGCTTGTCGTGGTTGACGTGGATCTCGGTCTGCCAATGCGAAATTTCCGCGCGCAGATCACGGCTGGAGCGCCAGGAACTGTATGCGGCGTGGCCGAGCAAGAGAAAAGTGAGCAGGCCGATGGCGGCCAGAGCACCCGTGGCGGCGAGGAACGGCCGCTTGTTATCGAGCGGAGTGGTGGAGAGATTGAGCCGAAGTTTCATGTTTCCGCGCGGCACTGAGCCGCTCAGGAACCTCCGTTGAGCATCCAGCCAACCAGCGCATCGAGATCCTGATGGATCAAATCCTTCGCGCTGGAATCGAGTTCATGGGCCTTATCGGATTGCGACAATGTGGCGATGGGGCATTTCAGTTCGGCGGAAAGCGCGCGGCGAAATACTTCTTCGCGCGCGCCGAAGCCGGCGATGAGAGCGCGGTCGGGAGCGCCGCCCCAGGTGTCCTGGAAATAAGCGACCGCGGGAAAGATTTCATCGAGCATAGCCTGAGGATCGAGCGTCGCGGCTTCGCCGGACATTTCCGTGGAGCGATAGACGCAGAGATTTCCGGCGCTGACGATAACTGTGGTGAGAGTTCTGCCGGAGATGCGCACGAGCAGCGTGGAACCTTCATCACCCAGCAGAGGCAACGCACCGAGCGTGGAGCTGAGTACCACGCCTGCGGTCGCGCCCAAGGGCTGCAAAAGCTCCTCGTATTCCTTAATGATCCTTTGGCGCCCGACCGCAGTGACGACTTCCAGCGCCCCTGAGCGGCCGGTCTGACGCATCCAGGAAACCGCGGTTTCGTCCACATCGAACGGAACGCTTTTCTTCAGGCGCCAGCGCAGAAGCGAGAGAGCTTCATCGGCGCGGCGCGGCAAAGTATCGAACGGCAAAATAAAAACGCGCACTACGGGATCGGGGATCAGGAGCGCGAGTGGCGACCCATGGCCGGAGACACGACTCAGAACTTTGCGCAGCACCGAACGGACGGCGTCGGGCTGTGTCACGTTGGTATCCACCGGCGAGGGCATCACGGCCCCCTGCGGCAGCGGCTCAATCGCATGCGATTCCAGATGGCGGCCTGCAGCGGACCAGTGCGCGGCGGCGACGTGTGTGGAGGCGATTTCCACGACGAGCGCGGGATGCGGCATGGCGTTCAGCCAGCGCTCCAGACGCTTCACCGGAGCAAGCTCGAAGAATTGGCTAGCTAAGGTCGTGGAGCTAGTCAAGGAACGTCACCTTATTAATTTCGCGGAGCGTGGTGGTGCCGCCGCGGACTTTGGCCAGGCCGGAATCGCGCAGGAAGGACATGCCCTCTTCTTTGGCGACGCGCTTGATTTCGGAAGTGGGGCGGCGATTGATGATCATCTCGCGAATGTGGTCGGAGAGGTCAAGCAGCTCGGTGATCGCCGAACGTCCACGATAGCCGCTGCCGGAACATTCCAGGCAGCCTGCGCCTTCGTAGAACGGAACTTTGGACCATTCGGCGGGGTCGAGGCCGGATTCCTTCAAAATTTCCGGTGCGTACTGGACTTGTTTTTTGCAATTTTCGCAAATCACCCGGACCAGGCGTTGCGCGAGGATGCAGTTCAGCGCGGAAACGAAATTGTAGGGTTCGACGCCCATATTGATGAAGCGGCCGATAACGTCCGTGCAGTTATTGGCGTGCACGGTGGTGAAGACCAGGTGGCCGGTGAGCGCGGAGTTGATGGCGATTTGAGCGGTTTCCTGGTCGCGGATTTCACCGACCATGATTTTGTCCGGGTCGTGACGCAGGATGGAACGAAGGCCGCGGGCAAAGGTGAGGCCCTTCTTTTCGTTTACGGGAATCTGGGTGATGCCGCGGACCTGATATTCAACCGGGTCTTCGATGGTGATGATCTTGTCTTCGTCGTTCTTGATCTCGTTGATGGCGGCATACAGCGTGGTGGTCTTGCCGGAACCAGTGGGACCGGTGACGAGGACCATGCCGTAGGGCTCTTGAATGTAGCGGCGGAAGCGGGTTTTGTCCGGGCCATCGAAGCCGACGACATCGAGGGTCAAGTTGCGGAATTTTTCGCTGAGCGTTTCTTTGTCGAGGACGCGGAGCACGGCGTCTTCGCCGTGGACCGAGGGCATGATGGAGACGCGAAAATCCACGAAGCGCCCTTTGTAACGCACGCGGAAGCGGCCGTCTTGCGGGACGCGGCGTTCGGCGATATCGAGCTCGCTCATGACTTTAATGCGCGAAAGAATCGTGGCGTGCCATTCCTTGGCGAGCGGTTGCATGGCGTATTGCAGCACGCCGTCAATGCGGTACTTGACGACGACTTCGGTGTTGCGGGTTTCGATGTGGATGTCACTGGCGCGGCGTTCGAGGGCGGTGAAGATGACGGTGTCAACAAGGCGGACGACCGGGCTGACGCCGGAATCGCGCGTAAGCTTGTCCATCGAAATATTCTCGTCGCTGTCTTCTTCATCGCCGACGACTTGAAGGGTGAATCCTTCGGTCGCCTGATCGAGAACGCGCTGGGATTGTTCGGTGCGTTTGAGGAGATCGTCAATCTGCCGGGTGGTGGCCACTTTAATTTGCAGGCGTTTGCCAAGCAGGAGCGACAGTTCGTCGGTGAGCTGCAGCTGGCTGGGGTCAGCCATAGCGACCATCAGGGTGGTCTCACGCGCCTCGAGCGGGACGAACTTGTAGCGAAACATCAATTCCGCGGGAATACTGCGGAAAAGGTCGGGATCAATGCGCTGTTCGAGCAGATCTACAAACGGGCAGCGATAGCGCTCGGCCAGGCGGCGCGCCTGTTCGCGCTCGGCGGCGTCGTCGGTCCCGCCCGGAACAACCGGATTGTTGGTGGTAGTGGCCATCGGATTTTAGCCCCCCGAGCCCACTTGGAGGGAAAACAGCGGCAGATAAAGGGATATCAAAATAAAGCCTACCACAACGGCCATGAGCACCAAAATGGCCGGCGAAACCCAGATCAAGGTGCGTTGCAGGCGCGTGCTGACTTCTTCTTCGTAGAATTCGGCGACGCTGGTGAGCATGGCGGCGAGCGCGCCGGAAGCTTCGCCGACTTCGATCATTTCCAGGGCGAGATCGGGGATGAGGCGCGTTTCGGCGAGGCTCTCGTGGAGCGTCTTGCCTTCACGGACTCTGCCGGCGGCGCCTTGAACTGATGTGGCGATGAGGCGGCTGCCGATGGCTTGCGCGGAAGTTTCCAGGCCGGCTACGAGGGGCGTGCCGCCTGCCAGCAAAGTGGAGAGGGTGCGCACGAATTGGGCGATTTGCGACTTCAGCCAGATATCACCGAAGATCGGGATTTTCGGTTTCAGGCGATCAATGGCTAGAGCACCTTGGTCGGACCGCGTCCAAATAAAAATTGCGCCCACCAGGCCGACTACCGATGCGAGAACGACGACAAAATAATCGCGCAGCGGGACGGCGAGGTCGAGCATGAATTGAGTGATGGCGGGGAGCTGAATGCCGAGGTCTTGATATAACTTCGAGAATTGCGGCATGGCGAAGGTGACCAGATAGGTCATGATGACGATAACGGCGAGCACCAGAATGGCGGGATAAATCAGTGCGGTAGTGAGCGCTTTCTTGAAGCCGGCGCTGACGCGCAGATACGAAATGTATTGTTCGAGGACGCCAGTAAGGTTGCCGCTGCGTTCGCCTGCGGTGATGGCTGTGACGTACACCGGGGGGAACGAACCTTGCGCGGCCAAGGCTTCAGAGAGCAGCGCGCCTTCGCGTACTCGCTGGCGGACATCTTGCAGAACGGGCCTTAGACGCGGCGCTGCTGCGCGTTCTGCCAGCAGATCAAGAGCCTTCAGGATCGGCAGACCGGCCTTCACCAGCGTATTGAATTGCTGGTTGAAGATCACGAAATCGTTGACGACGATTTTTTTCGCGCGGTGCGTGCCGCTAAGCTGCGAGAGAAAATCGAAATGCATGCGGACAGAAAAAACGTGGAAGCCCTGATCGGCGAGGCGCTGGCGCGCTTCGCCCTCGGACTGGGCCGTCTCCAATTGTTGGAAGATCCGGCCGGAAGTATCTCCGACTTTACATACGTATTGGCCCACGTGTGTATAGACGGCCCGGGGGGTGGGACGTCTCTTGCAAAGTTTAGCACACCCCTTCATGGGTATACGGGGAGACGAGAAAAGGTGTTTAGATTTAATACTGGAGTAACAGAGGCGAGCACGGCACGTAGCGCGCTTGCCCTGAATCACGCTTGGAAGTGATGGCGGGAGCGGGCGAGGTAAGCCTCGCCTAGACCGTTTTGTCGCCGCAGCTTGAGGCTCGGCGAAAGCGGCGCCAAGCCGCCGCACTCCAAAACGGGTTGGGCTCCTTGAACACTTGTAGAGATGTTCGGCGCTAGGCGCGGATCGTGGACGCGAGCAAAGCAACAAACCGATGGGAACGAAAGACCGGGCGCGAATGGGTTCAGTGGATCTGATTCGCTAGCGCCGATTCGTCTACTACGGTGACGCCGGGCGGCGCGGCAAAGTGAAATTTGGTTTCGGCGACGGGGAGATTTTCTTCCCAGTTGGCGAAGCGAAATTCGGTTTCGAGGTTTCCTGGTTGGCGGATGATGAGGCGCACGAGATGGGCCGCGGGGTCGGACTCGAGCAGGACTTGGCGGATTTCCTGGTCGGCGTCGGCGGATTCGCGCTTGGGCGCGCAGCTGAGAACGGTGTTCGCCGCGCTGCTCGGCCGGTCTTCGGAATTTTCGGATTTTGCTGGGTCCAAGATTTCGATAGTGCGGCAGAGCTTCGCGAGATCGGACTTGCCGGTTAGCAGGGCGAGCGGCGTGCGCCAGTCGGAGCTTTCTTTTACTTTGGCGCGGCTGACAGTGCGGTCGGCGGGGACGTAGAACCAAACGTTGCTACCGTCCACGATGAAAAGTTTCGGCTCCGGTGATTCGTACTCCCAGCGCATGCGCCCGGGTTGGGAGAAGTAGACGATGCCGGACTCGGCCGAACCGCCATCGCCGTTGTCGCTGTACCGCTCGTAGAATGCGGCCTTGAGAGTTTGCGCGCGATGATAGCGGGCTTCGATGGCACGCAACACGGACCGGGCGGTGGGTGCCGGCATTGAGATGGTGAATAGGGCCGCCAGAAGAATTGCGAACGAGCGCACGATTTAAATTCTAACAGAAGTGAAGAGGGAGAAGATGCGGCGTTGCGCCGGAGGAGCCGGCGTTTTCAAGGGTCCAAGCGAGGGCGGGCGAAGGCACGCGCGCGCAAAATAACGGGAAGGAGGTTTTGCCTCCTTCCCGGCAGAGCCGAAGCGAAGACTACTGCAGTGCCGTCAAAGCTTCGCACAGCACGTCTGTTCCAGGATCCGCGCCACCCGTTGGATCGAAGCGGACTACGCCCGATTCATCCGAGCAGAACGTGCGCTGACCAGTCGTGCCCACCGTGACCGGAACGGCCGCGGCTTCAAACGAGGTGTACGGGCTAGCTGCAGTTCCGCACCACCAAGGTTGGTGATGGTCGCCGCAAAGCCCTGTCCCCACGTGGAGGAGTAGGAAACTTCAGCGGTAACGATGGAACGGACCGAACCGACGGCCGAAGCTTCGTTGGCCGCGATGCGGGCAACGAGAAACCCTTCTGATTCTTCTTCATTGTATCTCCTGGGAGCTGAAGCTCCGGAATCTGTGTCATACACCCTGGCGGGGTACGCCAGCGAAAGATGCACGGGGCGTTCCAAATCGGCGCACCAGTTTACTTTTGGAACACAATGGCGCATCACTATGATGCAGAGGGAGATACGCCGCGTTGCTCATGGGTGATGCCCAGCCTGACTATAGCGCAATGGAGAGCTGTCTCAAAAGGTGACTTTTTTTGTCAGGTGGCAACGACGGGAAGAGTCGAGAGGGGCGAGGGCGGCGCAGCGAGAGCGAAAGCGTTGGATGGCCCCCGGGAAGCATAGAGTGGAACGAGAGTGCAGCTGCGTTGGGATGAAGCGGAGCGCGGCGTGCTGGGTTTGCCGTGACTATTGAAGCGCGGGCAATGTTTCGCAGGCGGACTGGGTAGCGGCGGTGGTACCGGTCGTGTCGTAATGAATCGTTCCAGGTTCGTCGCTGCAAAAACTGCGGATACCCGTTAAGTTCTCGCTGACCGGGGTTGCGGTGACGAGATACGCCTCTTCGCCCGGCATCGCGCAGCCCACCGGCGAGGGATCGGCGGCTCCAACTGGAGTGAAGGCGAACGTGAATCCGCTCTTGGTGTTCGGCGCGGTGGTGAGCATTTCGTCGAGCAATACCGCCTGGTTGCAGGTGGCAGGCCCAGCCGGCGGACCGCCTAGTGTAGCCAGGTTCGGAGGAAAGCCGTTGCCGTAGGTGGAGCTGTAGGTCATGGCCGCGGTGGTAATGGTGCGCACGGTGACGGCGGCGGCTGCTTCATTGGCGGCGATGCGCGAACTCAGCAGGCTGGGAATCGCGATGGCCGCGATGATCAGGATGATGGCGACGACGACCAGTAGTTCGATCAGAGAGAAACCGTGTTGAGCGGCGGCGCCGAGTTGCTTCTTCGAATCTGTTTTCCCGGTGAACATGATCGCAACATTTTCCCTCTGGAAGCGAGCTATCCAGCTGCGAGCTGGGCCGAGCGATTGTGCTTCCCGATTAAGAGCCTGAGCCTTACTTACCGCAGAGCCGGTGACGCGTGGCCCTTTGAATCCCGTGCGAATCTCTGTGTAAAGCGATTGCTGGTTAAAAAAAGCGGGAAGGAGGTTTCCCTCCTTCCCGGCAGAGCCGAAGTGAAGACTACTGCAGTGCCGTCAAAGCTTCGCACAGCACGTCTGTTCCAGGATCCGCGCCGCCCGTCGGATCGAAGCGGACTACGCCCGATTCATCCGAGCAGAACGTGCGCTGACCGGTCGTGCCCACGGTAACCGGAACGGCTGAAGCTTCGAACGAAGTGTTCGGGCTGACTGCAGTTCCCGCACCGCCCGCACCAGTGGCTTTCAGCTTGTAGCCGCTCTTGATGCCGGTAACGGTGATGATCGGGTCAAGAATGCAAGCCGTGGCTGCCGCTGCGGTGCAAGGTAGCGCACCACCAAGATTAGTGATGGCTGTTGCGAAACCTACGCCCCACGTGGAGGAGTAGGACACTTCCGCCGTGACGATGGAGCGGACCGAACCGACGGCCGAAGCTTCGTTGGCCGCGATGCGGGCGCGCAGCAAGTTCGGAATCGCGATGGCCGCAATGATCAAAATAATCGCCACGACGATGAGCAACTCGATTAACGAAAAGCCCTTCTGTTTGTTTCTCATTGTTTCTCCTTGAAACTCGTGAACCTAAAATCTGTGGAACTCTCTGGCGGCGTACACGGGTGCTAGTGCACGACCGAGACCAGTCGCGGAGATTGCTGGTCGTGCGGGCTTGCGCTGATGCAGTTGCAATGGTTTGAAGCTGATACAGCACATTATAATTTCCTCATACACCTGCAGCGCTCGCAAACAGCAGAAGTTGCGAGCAACCTCGACGTATTGTGCTCACCGTGATGGACTGATTCCGGCGAGAGAGGTTAGCGCAGGGAGATGTGTTCCGTATTGGAACGGGTCGCACCGGACGCGAGCGGCAAGAGCGCATTGCGATTCGGAGCCGAGCGTCGCAGCAATCGCAGCGCGCAATGGCAAGAATGCAGGAAAGCGGGAGCGATGCAGACGGCTAGATTCCGTATTTTTTGGCGTAGTGGCGGAAGGAACGGTACGACATCTTTAGTGTATCAGCAGCACGCGTGCGTACTCCGCCGGAACGCTCCATGGCGGCGAGCAAGAAGGAGCGTTCGAGCTTCTGAATGTAGACTTCGAGATCGAGGCCTTCGGGGGGCAGGATGGAGCCGCCGCCGCTGCCGTTTCCGTTTCCGTTTCCATCATGGTGCGCGACGGCGTCCTGATAATGCTCCCGGATGCGCGTTGGCAGAGCTTCGGCGGAAATGCGCGACGAAGCTTCGAGAGCGACGGCGCGCTCGATGGTGTTCTCCAGTTCGCGCACGTTGCCGGGCCAGTCGTAAACTTCCAGACGGCGCATGGCTTCTGGGTCAATGGCGTCAATTTTCTTGCCCATGGATTTGGAATAGCGATCCAGGAAAGAGCGCGCGAGCAGCGGGATATCTTCACGGCGCTCGCGCAGAGCCGGCAAGTGGATTGGAATTACGCTGAGCCGGTAGTAAAGATCCTCGCGGAAGCGGCCCTCGGCGATTTCCTTGGCGAAGTCTTTGTTGGTGGCGGCGATGACGCGGACGTCCACGTCGCTCTCTTCGGTGCTGCCGAGGGGGCGGACTTTTCCCTCTTGCAGTACGCGGTAAAGCTTCACCTGCATGGTCAAGCTCATGTTGCCGATTTCGTCCATGAAAAGCGTGCCGCCATCGGCAGCCTGAAACAGACCGCGGCGATTTTCGTTGGCGCCGGTGAAGGAGCCGCGGAGGTAGCCGAAGAGTTCGGATTCGAGCAAGGTTTCCGGAAACGCGCCGCAATTAATGGTGATGAAGGGAGCTTTGGAGCGCGCGCTATTTTCGTGGATGGCGCGCGCCACGAGTTCCTTACCTGTGCCGCTTTCTCCGGTGATCAGGACGCGGCTGGACTGCGGCGCGATGGTTTCGATCAAGTCGAAAAGATCGCGCATTTTCGGACTGGCGCCGATGATGTGATCGAAGCCCGTGAAGCGGCGGAGCTGACGGCGCAGTTCTCCGGCTTCCTTGCGCAGCGCCTGATTTTCCGCGATGCGTTTCACGGCCGGGCGAAGCTCATCGAGCAGTCGGTCGCCCTTGACGACATAGCGGTCGGCGCCGAAATTCACCGCGTCGATGGCCGTGTCCACGGTGGGGACGCCGGTAATCAGAATGAAAATCGTGTTGGGCGAGACTTCCTTCGAATACTGCAGAAGCTCGACGCCATTCATATCCGGCATGGCGATATCGGAGATGACGATGTCGAAAATTTGCGCGGCTAGGCGGCGCTTGGCTGCTTGACCGTTGGAGACAACTTCGACTTTGTGGCCTTCCTTGCGGAAACTGATTTCCAGCAGTTCGCAGATGGAGGGTTCGTCATCAACAACGAGCAGGTGGGCCATGGCGCGTTACCCCTTCCCTGCGACGTGAACGTGCTCGTCTTGTTCGTGGACTTCCTGCAACTTGGGCGCAGCGGCGCGCGCGCGCACGGCGCGCGGAATCTCCACGATGAACTGCGCTCCGGGGCCTTCCTGCGACTCCACGCGTATGCGTCCGCGGTGCGCCTGTAAGATTTGATACACGATGGCCAAACCCAAGCCGGTGCCCCCGGTGAAGCCGGATTGAAAGGGTTCGAAGATGCGCGTCGCCTGCGCCGGGTCAATACCGATGCCCGTGTCGCCAATGAGGATGCGGGCCCAGGTTTCGTCGGCTTCAATGCTGACAGTGAGCACACCGCCGGCGGGCATGGCGCGCAAGGCGTTGTTGCAGAGATTCCAGAAAACTTGTTTTAAGGCGTCGCGATCGGCGCGCGCGCGCAGGCTGCGGACTTTGAACTGGCGCACGATGCGCAACTTGCCCACCGTGGCGGCGTCGTGTTCGAGGAGCAGCAGGGTTTCTTCGAATAGCGGAACGATGTCAATATCGGCGAAGTGATAGCTCTTCACGCGGGAATAATCCAGGAAGTCGGTGATGATCTGATTCAGGCGCTGCGATTCGCGGCTGACGATGTGGACAAGTTTTTTGTCGTCTTCATCGAGGGGCGCGAGGCGAGCGAGTTCTTTCAGCGCGCCGGTCATGGCAGTCAATGGCTGGCGAATTTCGTGGGCGATGGCGGCGGAAAGACGGCCGAGCGCGGCCATGCGTTCGGTGGTGACCACTTCCCTCTCCAAGCGCTTGAGCTCGGTGAGGTCCTGAAAGTTATAGACGAAGCCCATATTCTGATTTTGCGCGGTGCGCAGCGGCGAAATCGAAAGGCCGAGAAAGCGCGTGGCTCCGTCAGCGGTCTTGTATTCAATTTCCTTGCGCGCGGCGAGGGGGTTGCCCTGCTCGTCACGCTCGACGGGCCAGAAGCCGGGAAAGAGGTCCGCGATTTTTTCGCCGCGGTGCAAGCCCAGGCCAGAGCCAGTGATTTCAGCGCCGGCACGATTCATCACCAGTACGCGGCCCTCGATGTCCGTGGTGAGCAGGCCGCCGCGCATGGATTCGATGATGTCCTGATTGAAGGTTTGCAGATCTTTCAGTTCTTCGCTCTTGGCTTCCAGTTCGACGCCCTTTTTGCGAAGGGTTTGAGCGAGCAGGCTGCCGAGGTAAGCGACCGCGAAAAATGCGAACAGATTGCTGGCCAGCCAGGAATCCAGCACTCGCAGCGTGGGCATGGAGGTGGCTGTGCGCGGGATGACGCCGTAGGAGGCGAGCTCCAGCGCGCCACCGAGAAGCACGAAGGCAAAACCAGCCACGACAAAAACGCCGCGGCGCGAAAACAGAACACTGGCCATCAGGATGGCAAGCAGGTAAAGCGAGACGAAGTAACTATCCTGTATGCCGGTGGCGTAGACGACGCCGGTGACCATCAATAGATCGCAGGTGATCTGCAGCGGAGCGTGCCAGCGGGCCTGCGGCATCCAGCGGCGAAGAATCACGTAGAAGATGGCGAGGGTGTACCAGAGCGCGATCAGTTGTATGAAGGAGCGAACCGGCACGGGCGTGGGCGTAAGATGCCGCGCGGCAATGACGATGCCCACCAGGAAGGTAATGGCCAGGAAGCGGACCCGCCCCAGCCACGATAACCATTCACTCACATTAGGTGTGGACTTCATTTCAGATTTATCACCGCGCTACGAGCGCGAACTGCGCTGTGTCCCCAATTCCGGCCGCGCCGCGAAAGCTGCCCAGCGCATCATTTACAGGTACACGCAGGCGCCCCGTGAACGAGGCGCCTGGATGCGCATGCGGCGAGCGCCGCGCGGGTTCTAGTGGCCTGCCAGTTTGCCGATCAACGAGAACAACGGCAGGTACATGGAAATAACGATGCCGCCGACGACCACGCCCAAAACCACAATCATGATGGGCTCCATGGCGGTCAGCAGGTCTTTCACGGCTGCGTCCACTTCGTCTTCGTAGAAGTCCGCGATTTTCTGCAGCATCGCGTCCATCGCACCGGTTTGTTCGCCGACGCCGATCATCTGGGTAACCATGCCGGGAAATACGCCAGTGTCCTTCAACGGGTCAACGAGCGAACGGCCGGCCTCGACGGCTTTGCGGGTCTGGGTGATGGCGCGTTCAACGACCGCGTTCCCTGAGGTGCGAGCCGTAATGTCCAAGCCTTCGAGGATGGGCACGCCGCTGGAGATCAAGGTGCCGAGAGTGCGGGTGAAGCGCGCGACGGCGATCTTCCTCATCAGCGGACCGATCAGAGGAATCTTCAAGATGGTGGCGTCAATCGCCATACGGCCTTGCGGCGTGCCGTACCAGGATTTCAAGGCGAACACGGTTCCGACGAAGAACGCTGCGATGATCAAGCCGTAGATGCTGCCGACGAAGTTGCTGAGCATGATCACGATGCGCGTGGGAAGCGGCAGATCCACACCCAAGCCGTTGAACAGCTGAGTGAAAATCGGAACGACCTTCCACAGCAGCAGGATGATGACGCCGCCGGCAATGCCCAAGACAGCCATCGGGTAGATCATCGCGGACTGCACGGCGCGCTTCAGCTTGACGTTCTTTTCGATGTAGCTGGAAAGGCGCTGGAGAATGGTGTCCAGAATACCGCCCGTCTCGCCGGCTTCCACCATGTTGTAGTACAGAGGGTCGAAGACCTTCTCATATTGCTTCATGGAGGCGGACAGAGTGGCGCCGCCTTCGACCGACGCGCGCACACCGTTGAGAATCTTCTGGAAGGTGATGTTCTCCTGCTGTCCAGCGAGAATCTCCAGGCATTGCACCAGCGGCAAACCGGCATCAATCATCACCGAGAACTGGCGGGTGAAAATGGCCAGCTCCTTGGAGTCCACGCCGCCGCCGAAGGAAGGAATATTGAATTCCTTGCCCTTCTCCGAGAGCTTGTTGACGTTGATCTGCTCCCGCTGCAGGGTGGCCTTCAGTTCGGCCTTGGTGCCCGCCGTGCGTTCCCCCTGGACGGTAGCGCCCGTCTTATTGGTTCCGCGATATGTAAATACCGGCATGACTAAGTACCTCCTCTCAAACTATCTCGATTACAGGCTCGCTCAGCGGCGCACAGGAACCTTGCCGGCACCAGGCTGCGGCGAGGTTACTCCACGGTTGATCAGGTCCTGCAATTCATCTGGATTCGAAGAGCGCGCGAGAGCCACTTCCATGGTGATCAGTTTCTGGTAATAGGCGTTCGCCAGGCTCTGGTTAAAAGTTTGCATGCCGGAAGCGCCCGTGCCGGTCTGCATGGCCGAATAGATCTGGTGAATCTTGTCTTCGCGGATCAGGTTGCGAATGGCGGCGGTGGGGATGAGGATTTCCATCACCATGGCGCGGCCGCGGCCATCAATCTTGGGAAGCAGCGATTGGCAAAGAATGCCTTCCAGCACCATGGAGAGTTGCGCGCGCACTTGCGGCTGCTGGTGGGCCGGGAAAACGTCCACGATACGGTTGATGGTGGAAACGGCCGAATTGGTGTGCAAGGTGGCGAAGGTCAAGTGGCCGGTTTCGGCGATGCGCAGCGCGGATTCGATGGTTTCCAGGTCGCGCATTTCGCCGATGAGCACCACGTCTGGATCTTCGCGCAATGCGGCGCGCAGCGAATTCGAGAACGAGTGCGTGTCGGAGTGCACTTCGCGCTGATTGACCAGGCACTTCTTGTGGTTGTGCAGGAACTCGATGGGATCTTCGATGGTGATCATGTGCTCTTCATGCTCGTTGTTGATTTTGTCGAGCATAGCGGCGAGCGTGGTGGATTTACCGGAGCCGGTCGGGCCGGTAACGAGCACCAGGCCGCGCGGCTTGTCGCAGAGGCCGCGAACCACGTTGGGCAGGCCCAAGGCGTCAAAGGTCTTGATTTCCCATGGAATGGTACGGAAGACGGCGGCGACTGCTCCGCGCTGGTGGAAGATGTTGCCGCGGAAACGCGCCAGGCTCTTCAAGCCGAAGGAGAAGTCCAGCTCGAGGTTTTCCTCCAGGCGGTGCTTCTGCACGTCGGTGAGCACGCTGTAGGCGAGCGCCTTGGTATCTGCCGCGGTGAGCGGAGGCATATCCAGCGGACGCAATTTGCCGTGCACACGAATGCGCGGCGCGCTGTTGGTGGAAAGATGCAAGTCGCTGCCGGACATTTCGATCATCTTCTTCAAGAGTTCGCTTAATGTGATGCCAGCCATAATTCCTCCGCTTAGAGAACTGTTTCGCGCACGACTTCTTCGAGAGTGGTCTGGCCGAGCGCGCATTTGATGAGGCCACTGCGGCGCAGGGTGATCATTCCCGTTTCCAAAGCCTTCTTCTTGATTTCGAGAGCCGACGCGCCAACCAGGATCAACTCGCGCAAATCGTCGTTGATTTCCATGACTTCGTAGAGACCGACGCGGCCTTTGTAGCCCGTGTTGTTGCAGGTGCCGCAGCCGCGGCCGTGCTGGATGACGGTCTTGTCCGCCTCTTCCTTGGTATAACCGGCGTCAATCAGCGCCTGCGGCAGGATCTGCAGAGGTTCCTTGCAGCCCGAGCAGATGCGGCGCACCAGGCGTTGCGCGCAGATCAGGTTCACGGAGGTGGCGACCAGGAACGGCTCAATTCCCATATTCATCAATCGGCTGATGGTGGAAGGAGCGTCATTGGTGTGTAGCGTAGAAAGCACTAGGTGGCCTGTGAGTGCCGCTTTTACGGCGATTTCGGCGGTTTCAAAGTCGCGGATTTCGCCTACCAGAATAATGTTGGGGTCCTGCCGCAAGAAGGCGCGCAGAGCGGAGGCGAAGTTCAGGCCAATCTGCTCCTTCATCTGCACCTGGTTGATGCCGGGCAGCTGGAATTCGACCGGGTCTTCGGCGGTCATAATGTTGGTTTCCGAAGTATTCAGGCGCGCGACGGAGGAATACAGAGTGTTGGTTTTGCCGGAACCGGTAGGACCGGTGACCAGCACCATGCCGTAGGGCTTCAGAATCTGGCGCTCGAATTTGGTCAAGGATTCCTGCTCGAAACCCAGCTTGGTCATGTCCAAGCGCAGGTTTTCCTTGTCGAGCAAACGCATAACGATTTTTTCGCCGAAGAGCGTTGGAACCGTGGAAACGCGGAAGTCGAGTTCTTTTTTCTTGCCGTCCTTCAGATACTTGATCATGATGCGGCCGTCTTGCGGCAGCCGCTTTTCGCTGATGTCCAGCTTGGCCATGATCTTGACGCGGCTGGTGATCGCGTCTTTCAATTTCATGGGCGGCGCCATCACGTTTTGCAGAATGCCGTCCACACGGAAACGCACGCGGTATTCTTTTTCGTAAGGCTCCACATGAATGTCGCTCGCGCCACGCTTGACGGCGTCGGTGAGAATCAAGTTGACGAGCTTGATGATGGGAGCTTCCTCGGCGGCCTTTTCCAGGGTCGCGAGGTCCATCTCCGCTTCTTCCGCCGAAAGTTCCAGCGAGGCTTCGTCGCCCGCGAGGTCCTTCATTACTTTGTCGAGCTGTTCGACGCTCTCGACATCGCCGTAGAATTTGTGGATGGCTTCGCTGATCGCGGTTTCGGATGCGACGACAGGCTCGACGTTGAAGCCCGTCATGAACTTGATGTCGTCCATCGCGAAGACGTTTGTCGGGTCGGTCATCGCTATGGTGAGCGTGGACCCGACGCGCGACAGCGGGACGATCTGATAGCGGATGGCGGTTTCCTGCGGCACCAGTTTAATGACCGCCGGATCTACTTCATAGAATTTCAAGTTGATGGAAGGCACGCCGTATTGGCGCGACAGCACGGCGGTAATATCGTCATCACTGACGAGACCGAGCTTGACCAGACAGGTGCCGAGTCGCCCACCAGTTTTTTTCTGGTGTTCGAGCGCCTGCCGGAGCTGATCCGCAGTGATCAGACTGTCTTTGACAAGTATTTCGCCGAGTCGTGAAGACATGAGTATCCGGGAGTGGTACTAGAACCCACCCGATTAGCCAGCGTAGCATGGGAGGGTGCCGAAAAAAGTCACCGGGTGCGGAGGTCGTGGTGAATCAGCTAACATCCGATACGCTGCGGAGAAACCTGTACCAAAGGACAGGCGGATTTTTGCTCCTGTACTAAGGTACAGGTGTATTACTGTGAACGACTTAGAGCAGGCGGCGTGGCAGCGTTCGAGCCGGAAACCTGCGCATTATTACGCGGAAATAGCGCGCGCGGATCCGACCGGTTTCTTGGGTGAAATTCGGCGCGATCGCGGCGCGAAAAAAAGCTGCCGCATGGGCTGCGAGGGCCGGGCGCCGGGTGCCGAAAGTCTTTTCGATTGCGCGGCTCGACGGGCGTTGACTAGCTATTCCCTCCCAAAACACTTCCCTCTTGGACTCAGCCTTCACTCACATTTGACCCAATTTTTATACCGCTTGGGTAGTGACTTCTTCCTCGATGCGCGCGCAATGGATGGTCAAACCGTGCTTGTTCGCGTCGAAACGCTCTTTCCGATCGAGACCTTTTAGGAATTCTCTTGCTGCCTTGCCGATGGCGGCCGCCATCGAGCCGCTATCCACGTCTATCGTGCGGCCTTGCGGACCATTCGTGCGGTGTTGGTATTCAAATTTTACGGCGTACATGGATTCTCCCTCGGTTTGTGGAATATAGGTTCGAACTACTCTAGCATCTCAGCAGGCTGAACCGCACCCCCCGAAGCGCCTGCTGGCTGATTGGAACTCCGAAACCTTTCCGTTGCGAGAGGGAAATTCATTTGTCCGATTAGAGCGATTACCAAGAGTTGCGGGCGCGCTTGCGCTGGCGTGCTTGATTTATACTTGGACAACATGGCGTTCTGGACTCCTAGCTGACCGTAGGTACGGGGCATACGTGAAAAATCTCTTTGAAGCGACAAGGGTGCAAGAAGTGAAGGATCGGATTGCACTGCTGAGGCCAGACAGCCAGCGGTTGTGGGGCACGATGAACGCGGCGCAAGTGGCGGCGCACTGCTCGGCTGGTTTGGAGTTGGCGCTAGGGGAGAAGACTCCGCCGCGGGAGTTCGTGGGGCACCTCCTCGGGTGGATTGTGAAATCGTTGGCGCTCAGGAACGACGAACCGATGCGGCGAAACTCACCGACGATGAGGGATCTGGTGGTGCGGGATGAGCGAGATCTGAGAACGGAACGGGATCGGTTGTTGGCATTGATCGATCGGTTTGCCGCGGCCGGCCCAGCGGGATGCACCAAGCATCCGCACAGCTTCTTCGGGGGGTTGTCGCCAGATGAGTGGGCGATATTGGAGTACAAGCATCTGGATCATCATCTCCGGCAGTTTGGGGTTTAGCATCGGATAGCGGTAAATTTGCCGGGGCTGCGACACGACGAACGTTTTACTGTAGAAAGCGCAGTAGCGGATTACAACTTCGCATACTTGCGGCCTCGCTCCGCGCCATCCTCTCCCGCTCGCCCGCTCCGTCCAATCCCCACCAGCGATAGCCAACCGTCGGTGTGCGGTACTCGATGAGGACGAAAGCATTCTCAGTAGACACTTCGCCGCTCCCGTTTTTCATCGCGCCTTGTGGACTCCGGTGAGCCTCCGAACCCACGATTTGTCTGTTGTGGATCGAAATTGCCTGTATAATCCACCACTCTTTTCGCGAACGGGTCCCCTGGAAATCGACTGTTGGGAGGACTGCTGTGGGAAGCGCGCCCAGCCTACTCGCTCTTATGGAAGCGGCCGAACGCGGCGGCAGACCGGCTGCCGACGCATTGTTCGGGGCGCTTTACGCAGAGTTGCACCGACTTGCGAAGCACGAACTGGCGCGACACGGCGCGCAGATGACCCTCAGCGCTACCACTCTCCTGCACAAGGCATATATCGAGATCGCCGGACAAGACGGAACCTCCTTCCCCGATCACAACCGATTCATGGGTTATGCCGCACGCGTCATGCGGGGCCTGATTATCGATCACGCCCGCAGCCGCCAGGCTCAGAAGCGGGGTGGCCAATTCGAGATTACGACGCTGGGAACCGACGTTGAAAATGCGGTGGATGGCGAAAAGCTCGCTCGGATCGGCGAAGCGCTTGACGAACTCGCGAAAGCGGAGCCAGCGCTGGCGGAAGTGGTGGACTTGAAGTTCTTCTGCGGCTTTTCGTTCCAGGAAATCGCGGCCATGAGAAATGTCTCCGAACGAACCGTGCAACGCCAATGGGAAAAAGCACGCATCTATCTTCATCGCACCATTCGAGCAGACCTGGAGGCTTGACCGAGCGTGTCCGCTTTGAACCCTGAGCGATGGCAAGCAATCAGCTCGCACCTGGACGAAGCGCTATCGCTGTCTGAGGGGGAACGCGCAAGCTGGCTGGCAGCGTTCCGGGTGCAACACCCGGAATTGGCCGATCTCCTCGAGCGGCTTTTGGAAGAGCATCGCGTCCTCGCTGAGGAGCATTTTCTGGAAAATGAGCCGGCGCGGCCGGTGACTGAACCATCCTTAACCGGAGAGACCCTCGGCGCCTACAAGCTGATTTATCGCATCGGCGAAGGCGGGATGGGTAACGTGTGGCTGGCCGAACGTGCGGATGGCCGCTTCGAACGCCAGGTGGCGTTGAAGTTTCTGCGTTTTGCCCTGGCTTCACGCGCGGCTGCTGAAAGATTTAAGCGCGAGGGCAGGATTCTCGGCCAGCTCGCGCACCCTCACATCGCGGATCTGATTGACGCCGGCGTCACTCCGAAAGGAGAACCATATCTCGTTCTCGAGCATGTGAAAGGAAAACAGATCGACGAGTATTGCGATGAGCGCAAGCTCGATGTCGATGAACGGATTAGACTGTTTCTCGACGTTCTCGGGGCAGTCGCTCACGCGCACGCGAATTTAATCGTTCACCGTGACATCAAGCCCTCGAACGTGCTGGTCGCTGACGGCGGCGAAGTAAAGCTTCTGGACTTCGGCATCGCCAAGCTGCTTGCAGACGACGCAAGTCCCGCGGCAGCGACGCAGCTCACGCTGGAAGGCGGAGGAGGGCTAACTCCGCAATTTGCCGCTCCAGAACAAGTGAGTGGCGGCGCGATTACGACAGCGACCGACGTTTATTCGCTGGGCGTGCTGCTCTATTTGCTCCTATCGGGACAACATCCGGCCGGCCCCGGTCTACACTCGCCGGCGGAGCTGGTGAAGGCCATCACGGAAACCGAACCGCTGCGGCTATCGGATGCGGTGGGTCCGCAAGCCGAAGCCACGGCGATGAAACGGGGCGCGTCGCCGGAAAAACTGCGGCGTAGTGTTCGGGGCGATCTGGACACCATCGTTGGCAAGGCGCTCAAGAAGAATCCAGCAGAGCGCTACGTCTCGGCCGAGGCTTTTGCGGACGATCTACGGCGATTTCTCCGCCAGGAGCCGATTAGCGCACGACCCGACACGATTCGCTACCGCGCCGCCAAGTTCGTCCGCCGCAACCGCACGCTCGTCGCCCTCACGACTGCCGCCGCTGTGCTTGTGATCGGCAGCCTTTCCACCGGGCTCTATATCGCTAATCGCGAGCGCAAAGTGGCCGACCGACGATTTGCCCAGGTGCGTCAACTGGCAAATAAATTTATAGAACTCGACAATGACATCAGAGGTCTGCCGGGCTCGACGAAAGTCAGAATGCAAATGGTCTCCGATTCCTTGCAATATCTGACTTCGCTGGGCAGTGACGTTCACGGGGACAAAGAGCTGGAACTAGAGATTGCCTATGCCTACGTGCGCGTGGCTCATGCTCAAGGTGACCCCACTTCGCCCAACTTGGGGCAGTTCGCAGAAGCAAAACTCAGCCTCGATAACGCAGAGCGCTTTGTAGACGCGGTCCTCGAACAAGACCCGGTGAACCATCGAGGGTTATTTATTGCAACCACGATCGCGCACGATCGGATGGAGTTGGCGAGCTATCAGGAGCGCGTCGAAGAAATATTTTCGTTGGCGGAGAAAACCGGCGATTTGGTAGAACGCTTTATGCGCCTTGGTGGCGAGTTTACGCCGCACGAGGTTTACAGTATGGGATATTTCGAGCAGAACGTCGCCAGAGCGTATGCCGACACCCGGCATTTCGACAAAGCCATGCACGCCGCCAACAGGGCTCTGGAAATTGTGCAGCCCGTTCCAGCCGCCCGCCGAATGGAAGGGAGTGCAATCGGAACATTAGTGATCGCTCGCTGGCAAACTGGTGACCTCGCCGGAGCTCTCAATGACGCGAAAAGGGCAGTTGAACTTCAACAAGTCCAGGCCGCGTCCGGTCAACCGGCATTGCGCGTCAATTTGGCGAGCGCCCTATTGACCGAAGGCTTGATCCTAGGGAAAGCGGATGCAGAGCCAAGCCTTGGGCGATACTATGAGGCACTGGCGCCGGTCCAGCGAGGAATGGAAATTGGCGAGGACTTGGCCAGCAAGGATTCCAGCGATTACATGAGCCGGCTTGCTTTGTATGGTACGAGCGTCCAGTTTGCCAATATTTTGCGGCACCAAGATCCCCGCAAGGCTCTCGCGGTCTACGACCACGCACTGGCCCGCCTGAGGGAAATAAAACCGAATGCCAGCTCCCAGCTGGCTGAGGCAGATTTGCTCGCCGCCTCATCGTACGCCGCCCGCTGGATCGGGCGCGGTGAGGATGCGCGAGGACGCATCAAAGATGCGTTCGTGACTCTGCGCGACCTCCACCTCTACCCGGCGGATAAAGTCGAGCCGATGAGCGAGCCTGACGATGCCTTACGGGCTCAAGCGGACGATTACGCGGAGACGGGTCAAATCGTCAAAGCCATTGGAGCGTATCAGGAGCTCTTAGCGAAACTCATGGCCTGGAAACCTGATATAGAGAACGATCTTCGCGATGCGACCTGCGTCGCTCGGGCTTGGACCGGCCTTGCCATTCTCCTTCGCCGCGTCGGGCGCATTAACGACGCAGCACAACTTGAAAAACAGCGGGCGGAGCTATTCGGCCATTGGAAGGGCAAACTTCCGAATGGAGATTTCCTGATTCGCCAGTCGCTGCGTCAGATCTCGCGTCGCGGTAGTCCGGCGATTGCCGGCGATTCGGCGGCGCCGCCCAGCGTGGCGAACAAACAACCTTCATCCCGACTCATTACGGCCGGACTTCGATAGCAAAATATTCCTACCCCCTGTCGTCTTTTGCTCGCCGTTTCCGATTACCTAGATAGAGAGGCTGTGCGATCGGGAGCACAGCAGTGCTCAGTAAACGAAAGGAGACGACGATGACAGCGAAGAAAACCACCAAGAAACTGCAGCAGGGAAAGAAGATGGGCAGCGTGAAGCCTCTCAGCGAGATCGTTATCACCAAATATTCCGATAGACCCTCTCCCAACTAACGAGGGGCCTTCGGAGAGAGTCCCGTCCGACCGCTGCCGCCGAGAATTGCATGGCCTCCGAGGGAGCCCAGTAGGTTGGATAAGCTTGCGCGGTCTCCTGCGGCACCCGGCACGAACGGGCTGCGGTGAACCCGAGACCAGTTCGGAATCTTAATCCAAATCAATGGAGGTGAGTTATGGCAACGAAGCAAGTCAGCAAACCAGCGAAGGCAACCGAGAATCGCTCCAAGCGCATTCCCAGCGTCAAGCGCTTGGCACCTGTCCGCGCTCTGCGGAAAGGAGGTACAGAGAACTAGCTGCAGTGCGATTTCAGCGGCGCCAAGGCGCTGTCCAATCTTGAAGAGGTCAGCTGCAGACGGCAGATAAACTGGCGACGAGGGGACCGAGGAATTCAGCATGTTCGTACTTTGGGAGGAAAAGATGAAAGCCAAGAAGCAGAATAAGAACACGAAGGGCTTGCGAGCCGCAAAGAAGTTGGGAGTGCAGAAACCGCTTTCAAAAGTGCCGTACCTGACAGTGTCAATGACGAATGCGACTATCAGTTAAGTCGCATTGACGTGTGTTGAGCTCACCTGCGGCAAGCATCTCGAAGGCTCGAGCGGCTCTAGCAGGGCGCGTTTAGTGGGCGCCACGTTGGGCGGACGGGATATGCCTGCCCGACGCATGTAACGGGCATCTCGGCAACGAGATCGCAGAATGCCCACGGCGAAAGCAAAAAACCAAATCGAATTCAAGGAGGCAACTTATGGCAACGAAGACAGGCAGCAAACCAGCGAAGGCGATCAACGGCGGCTCCAAGCGCATCCCCAGCGTCAAGCGCCTGGCACCAGTGCGCACTCTGCATAAATCAATTACGGAGAACTAGATGCAGTGCGACGGAGCGGCAGCGTGAAGCCGCTCAGCGAGTCCGTTCTCAGCATGCTTGCTGATAAACCCTCGGCCAGTTACCGGCGGGCCTTGGGGGAGAGTCGCTTCTCACGCTCTCGTCGAGAATAGCATCGGCACTGGTGCAGCCGAATAGGTTCGACAAGACTGAACGACTTCGCGCGGCACCTGACATCTGCAGGCTGCGGCTAACCTGACACGAGGGCAGAATCTGAATCCAAATCAATGGAGGTGAGTTATGGCAACGAAGCAAGGCAGCAAACCAGCGAAGGCGACCAAGAACCGCTCCAAGCGCATTCCCAGCGTCAAGAAACTGGATTCCGTGCGCCCTCTCTTAATGAGTATGCGTCCCGAATGCCTAACGACAGACGCCGTCCATTAGAAGCGAACAACCCCATCTCCCGCCGTCGGCGAGCAACAATGCGGCACGCGCAAAAAACACGCGGGAAGATGACGGCTCGTGATCGGCAGATGGCACTTCGGCGCGCGCAGCGGAAATATCTCCGCGGCGCAATCATCGATACTGAAAATCGGGCAGCTACTGAGCAGAGGATGGATGGGCTGCCTGACTCCGCGTTTGCAGGCGAGCGCGTGCGCAGCTTCGTCGCCGTTTCGTCTTGGTTTTGGTATTGCTATCGGTGCGCGCAGCCAGGGGATGACAGCAACGAGTCCCAGGCCAGGTAGAAAAAATTCACGGGAGGAACGAATCATGGCAACGAAGCAATCCAGCAAGGCAAGCAAGGCACGCAGGCCGAGCAAGAGTCGCACGAAGCGCATCCCCAGCGTTACGCGGCTGAACCAAGTTCGTCCGCTGTTGATGACCCACGTGTGTATCCCCACGGAAGCGATGTAGATGTCAATCGAATCAAGGAGAAACTAATCACGGCAACGAAGCGGTCCAGCAAGGCAAGCAAATCGAGCAGAACCGCGCGAAGCGCATCCCCAGCGTCAAGCGCCTGGAAGGCGTGCGCCCGCTGTTGATGAGCATGGTGACGCCGTGCATCACTCAGAAGCAGTTATACTTCATGGAGCGGAAATGTCTGCGTGGCCCAATAGTCGATGCCGAGGTTCGGGCAGCCGATGAGGCGAAAATCGATGGGCTGCTCGAATCCGCCGTCGCGGGCGAGCGCGTGCGGAGTTTCGTCGCAGTTTCCTCTTGGTTCTGGTCTTGCTTTCCTTGCGTGCAACCGAACGATGCCCCTGAACCTGACTCTCGTCGGGACCAGTAACCAGAAATTTGGCGGCCTTGTGCTACGACCATGCTAAGCCAGCACGACGTAGTTCCTTACCTTCTGTCCCGCGGTCTCATGTCGTCGCGTTGCGTTGTCGACGGAAACGTCGCTGTCCTCGACAATTCCCGCCGCAATCGCAACTACAGGATCGTCAGTGCGGACGGCTGCCACCTGCTGAAGCAGGCTGTTGGTGCCGACCGCATTGAGACGCTGTCCCGCGAAGCCGCCATTTATCAACAGCTCTTCTCCAGCAACCAAAAAAATGGAATCGCCGCCTACTTGCCCAGGTTCTGCGCGTACGATTCCGAGCAGCACGTTTTGATCCTGGAATTGATCCAAGATGCCGAAACTCTCCGCGACCAACAGCAGCGCCTCGGCCGTGTTTCCTCCCACTCCGCCCAAAAGGCCGCCGACGCCCTGGCGGCGCTGCACCGCGCGGACCCGACCTTGAAGGAAAAAGCTATCACGCCGCGGGCGTCTGTCCTTTCTCTTCATCAGCCCACGCTGGCTTCGTATCGCAACGTCAGCCGCGCGGGGCTGCAGCTCGTCGAAATCATTCAAAAACAGAAAGGTTTGACTGACCAACTCGAGGAACTCCGCCACGAATGGCAGCCTTCAGGCTTCATTCACGGTGACATCAGGGCCGAGAACTTCTTAATCCCCGTGCCACTCTCGCGCGACAAGCGGCCAGTAAAGATTGTAGATTTCGAATTCGCGGGCGCAGGCGACACCGCTTGGGATGTCGGCTCCCTATTCTCCGAATATCTCAGTTTTTGGCTTTTTTCGTTTCCGCTGATGACCGCCAGTCCATTGGATAGGTTTATTCAACTTGCGGATTGTCCATTGGACAAGATTCAGCCCTCAGTCCGCTCGTTCTGGAGCCAATACGCGCGTTGCATGGTATTGGAGAATTCGAAATCCGAGCAGTTTCTGCTTCGCGCCGTCAAATTTTCGGCGCTGCGTTTTTTCGTCATGGCCCTTGAGGTGAGTGCGGCTCTTTCTTCGGTTAACACCTATATTCTTTCTCTCGTCCAACTGGGGATGAATATTCTGGCGCACCCGGAGGAAGCCGCCGTCGAGCTGTTTGGGATCGCGTCCAGCCATGACTAACTGCCGCGAACAAATCCAAGGCGCGATTCAGGCCACAGTCTTCCTTTCGCCCAGCAAATATTCGTGGTTTGGAAAGCCATCCCCGCGACTCACAGCGCAGTTTGAGCGCGCTCTCAGCGCAAAAGCGATTCAGAGTTGGCTGTTATTAACACTGCAAGGCCAGCTTTACTCGGATTTCTATTGCCAGGGAACCGCAACCCCTTCGGTGAGAGAAGCCAATGCCTTCACTCACCAAAACGTCGGCGAATTCATTGATGAGCTTTCCAGTGCCAACCGCGGCGCCGGCTATTTAGCGGAAGGATGGCAGGTCACATCGCTCCCCAACAATGAACTCATTGCTCGAAGAAACGACCTAGCACTTCGCGTACAAAAGGCCGATTGCCACACCGCGAATGGCGACTTGCCCGATCCGGCCGCCCGTGTGAGCCTGCGCTTTCCCAAGGAACTGCTTGGAATCTCACCCGGCTTCTATATGGCCGTCAGCAACGTTGAATTGCCCGATTTCCACAACGCCGATGTCGTGCGGTTCTACTGGAACCTCCGCCCTGAAGCCGCTGTTCCGCTCATGCAGGAGCTGACGAGCGAACTCAACGGTGCTCGCCTTCCATTCAGGTTAAAGGTGGTCAACGACCGCGGAGCATTCAGCCGTTGTGACGCCGCGGTGCTCTACGTGGCGAATAGCGATTACGCGCCTGTTGCGGAGATTGTCGAACGAATCTACCCGAAGATAAGTGGCAGGCTGAATGAACGCGTTCCCGCTTTCACCAAGCGCCTCGGCCCCGGTCTCGGCTTTGCCGAAGATCCCGGCACGAAACACGATAGCTTTGGAACGCATCGCTGCCGCCTGCTTGCAGAAGGCATGTTTCGCGCGTGGCGGCAAGGCCGCGAATCGTTATCCGATCGGCTGAGAATCGTCGAGGCGCACTTCGCGAAGAATGAAATCAGCCTTGAGACACCGTATCTGAATCCCGGTTCCGCTGACATTTATAAATTTCGAGTCAATGGCGCGCGATTAAGCCGCCCGGATTCTAGTGAAATGAAGCCTGCGTCTTACTCGACGAGCGACTACTTGGACGTGGCGGCGCGTATCGCTTCTCGCATCACTCGACAAGCAATTTGGCACCGAAATCAATGCAATTGGGTTGGTTTCCAGCCTCTCGAGCGTAGCCTGACTCCTCAGGGGAATGCCACATTGAGTGCTCTGGGACCTGAGTTGTATTCCGGCACCAGCGGCGTCGCCCTGTTTCTTGGTGAGCTATCTGCGCAGACCGGAGATACGGACGTGCGCCGCACGGCGCGCGGCGCGATTGCGCAGGCCCTCTCGCATCTTGATATTTTGCCTGCTCCCGCTCGCCCCGGCCTTTTTTCTGGGTGGATCGGAATCGCATTAGTTGCCGCGCGCCTGGGAAAAATCCTGCAGGACGACGATCTGCTGCGCGCCGCGCTGCGAATCGTTCAACGCTGTCGGCGCGAAAAACTGGAAAACTGGGAGTTCGACTTCATGTTTGGCAAGGCGGGCTTCATCGTCGGCTTGCTGATGCTGCGCGAGATGCTCGACGCACCAGCTCTTCTCGATTTGTCTCTGCGGCTCGCGCGAAAACTGCTGAGCAAAGCGAACAAATCTAAGACGGGCTACTCGTGGCCGTGCTCGGCAATGCCAACCAGCCGAGACTTGACGGGCTTTGCCCATGGAGCGGCTGGCATCGGCTACGCGCTTCTCGAACTGTTCCAGGCCACCGGCGATGCGAAGTATCGCGATGCGGTCGCGGCGGCTTTCGCCTACGAGCGCCGTTGGTATGATCCCCAGCGGCAGAACTGGCCCGATTTGCGTGAAGAACCTGGCCAGCCACGGCCAAGTCGCAAGGCGCTTCCGTTCGCCACCGCTTGGTGCCACGGCGCTCCCGGGATCGCCTTATCGCGACTGCGCGGTTACGAAATTCTTAAGGACAACGCCTATGAGGCCGAGGCGCGTGCGGCCTTGGAAACAACGCGCCGCAGGGTGGAATCTTGGCTGAATTCTCCCAACGCAGATTATTCACTTTGCCACGGACTTGCCGGAAACGCCGAGGTCCTTCGCTATGGTTCTGCGGTGTTGGGACCATCCGCTTCACAATCATGTAAAGCCGCGCTGGATGTTGCCGCTAAAGGAATCGAAACTTTCGGTCGCGCTGACGATGGATGGCCCTGCGGCACTCCAGCCGGTGAAAACCCAAGCCTGATGCTCGGTCTGGCTGGCATCGGCCACTTTTATCTTCGCCTGGCAGTTCCTTCAGTCCCCAGGATCCTAATTTTGCGCCGAGAAGAGTTTTCCTCAGCAAACTGACGCCAAGCAATTTGGAGCGATGGTCGGATCACGCCGGAGCGAACATCGGAACGCGCCCGAGGAAAGCAACGACGACCCTCGGGTGATGGCCGAGCGACACAAGATATGAGAGATGTGACCCAGTTGGACTCAGTCGCAAGGTTTGGACTCTGTTGCAGTGGAAGCTGAAGCACAGTAAGATGTCTGGGTTGCGGTGCGTTCGTGACAAAGAGTAGTCGGGCGGTTAGCTCAGCGGTTAGAGCGTCCCGCTTACACCGGGAAGGTCCGCGGTTCAAATCCGTGACCGCCCACCAGCTTTTCGACGTCGCGACTTCCCGAGCCAGGCCTTTCGAAACATTTACACGTCGCGGCCTACAGGTGTTTCCAGTCGCCGCCTGCGCGCTGGCTCGAAAGGTTCCTCTCTGCCCTGCTTCCGGTCTCTAGGCTACTGAAGGGTTACCGTGGTTGTGCCGGTGACTCCGGTCTGTCCTCCGTCCACGCTAATCTGATAGGTGAGCTGGAATGCGGGCTTGCTTGCGCAGCCCACGAAGGTTGCGGTAAAAACGACGGAACCTGAACCCGATGCTGGCAAGGTTGGGAGACTTTCAGTTTGATTTCCGAGGGACGCGCTGCAGTAGCTGGGAGAAGTGGGGTCAGTGCTAGCGCCGATGGGTGTAATCGAGATCGGAATAAATGAACTTACGAACGCGCCACCCGGTCCTGCATTCGAAACGGTGAATACCCATGCCTCACTGAAGACCGGCAATTGTGCCGCGACTGCTCCGGTGAGCGAGACTGGTGCCAGCGGGGCACCGACGCCCGAGAGGATGGTATTGAAGCTATTGACGCTGAGCTGTTCGGAATCTGGGCCCGGGGTGGTAGGCGAGAATGTGACTGTGATCTGACAGCTGGCTCCGGCCGTCAATTGTAGTGGGCAATTGTTGGTCTGTACGAACCCCCCGCTGATGCTGATGTAAAGCGATGCGGGGACGGTGCCAAGGTTTGTGACCGTGAAGACCTGGGGCGCGCTCGAACTGTAGGGAACGACCGTACCGAAGGAGGCACTGACCGGCGATACGAAAATGGATCTCGCGCTGTTATTGATTTTTGCTACAAACGCGTCTTGCCCGCCAGCGTTAGAGGTTTGTAGAGCACCTGAAGTGACACCGAGACTGTTTTCGGCGAGCGAGCCTGTGACGTACACGTTGCCCTTCGCATCGGCGGCAACGCCGCTGCCGACGTCGGCCCCGGGATAAGTCAAGGTGTACGGAAGCGTGGAGCTGAGGGTGTTGGCCAACTGGGCGACGAAAGCGTTGCCGGAGTACGAATTTTGCGGCGAGTAAGGCGGTATCTGTTGATTGGTGGAAAATCCGGTAATGTAGATATTCCGCGACGGGTCTATCGCGATCCCGTTCGCGACGTCGTTGAGTACAACGGCGCCGTAGTTGCGTCCGAAGGATTGGATTAGGTAGTCAGAATACTCTGATGTTCCGCCCGTAGCCATTTCCGCGATGAACGCGGTGCGACCCTCAAAATATCCGGGCGGCTTCACCGTCCCGGGCAGGGTTTGTGAACTGGTTGTGCCCGCAATGTAGGCTTCCCCGACCGAATCCACGGCGATTCCGTTTCCCACGTCGCCACTGGTCCCACCCAAGTAGGTGGAGTAAACCAGGGCCGAGCCTGTCGGGTTGATTTCGGTAACGAATGCGTCGTAATCACCGCCGATGGTGCTTTGCACCGCGTTCTTGGTGGGGAAGTCGGAGGATGCTGTGATTCCGGTGATGTATGCATTTCCCGCTGCGTCTACGGCGATGGCGTTGGCCTGGTCGCCGACGGCGCCGGCTGGATTCGCCACGGTGACGCTGCCGCCCAGATATGTGGAATAGATGAAGGCAGAGCCAGCCTGGTTGATTTTCGCGACGAATGCGTTCGGGCCCGCGCCACCGAGTTTGGGCTGCAGCGCGTTGAACGTCGGAAAGCTGGTCGAGCCGGACTTCCCTGTTACGTAGGCATCCCCCTGCGAATCAATGGCAATTCCGTATCCGTATTCGTTTCCGCCACCGAGATAGGTCGAATACAGAAGCGCACTGCCGCCGGCCGCTATCTTCGCGACGAATGCATTGGAGCCTGGAGGCGCGGTCGACTGCAAGGCGTTGACGGTCGGAAAGTGGGGAGTCCCGTCTGTATACGTGTCGCCTGCCACGTAGGCGTTGCCCGCTGCATCCACCGCGATTGCGCGGGCGTAACTTGCCGGCGTGAAATTCGAACCCTGCACATCGCAGAGAAAGGTGGAGTAAACCAAAGCCGTGCCTGCGGCGTTAATTTCGCTGATGAAGGCGCACTCTTTGAAGAGCGCGGATTGAATGGGATTCAGCAACGGAAACGTGTCGGTGTAGGGATTGCCCGCGACCCCAAAGGTGAAGCCCGCGACGTAAGCGTTGCCGGAAGAATCTACGGCAATGGCCTGGCCGTAATCGTTGCCCTTGCCGCCGAGATATGTGGCGTACTCGAGGATCGGATCGATTACCAAGGGTTTGGTGCGATCGTAGGCCGCGACCTGAAAACCCACCGCGTCTGCGATGAGCACGTAGCGACCTTGGATCGGCTGCTTGTTGTCGCCGGCTCGCTGATAGATCGTGGGTTTCTTGAGCCGCACTTCTCCTCCATCCAAAGCGAGGACGAGGTCGCCGCGTTTATCGATTCTGGGCTTCTTGGATCCGCGAAATGCCAAACGAATCGCGGACGGGTCCGCACCTGGGGAGACTACGAAGTCGTTCTCGAGCTGGCCTTGGTTGCCGTAGAAGACTAAATCGACACCGGGATAGATGCTCTCGTATCTCACGCGGCCGTAGGTTCGCACATTGGTATGCCACTGCGATTGATCGTCTCCGACGAAATAGTTAGATTTGCCGGGAAATTCGTCGATGCCGCTGACGCGCGGCGCGGCGCTGGCGCCAACCAGCTTCATCCGCAACATTTGGGCGAGCGGAGCATCGGGCGCCGACGTTGCGGATGGCACGCCGAGGTTTGCGGCAGAATCGGGAGCGGCGGTTACCGCCTTTCCTGGAACGATTTTATCGGGGCGGCCTTTGCGCAAGGCGAACAGGGCTTGATCGCCCGTCAGGAATAGCGAATATCCTCCGCCGCGCGAAACAAAGCGCACGCCAGAGTCGGCCTGCCCTTCGTTGACTTCGAAACTGAGGGGCAGCTTTCCGTAATCCGGTTCGCTTTTCACCTGCGGAGCTTTCGCGGCGACGGAGTCTTTGACTGCAACACCGCCCTGATTCTGTGCACAGAGGCGGCCCGCAGAAAGAGCCAGCGCGGAAAATGCGAAGCAAACCAGAGAAATCCGGAGACGTGCTGTCATAACAAGCTCCTGAAGACAATTGAGAATTCTTGAGATTTGGGATTTCGTTCTTACGAACCAACACTATCGGAAAGGGTCGCCCGACTATCGGCGCGACCACGAGGCCGGGTCATTAATAACTGGTGATTTTCCGTTGAACATTCTGCCCGCGCAGTTATTAGGGAGACGACCGCGTGGCTGCGTGCGCGATTCGAGCCGCATGGACGCGCGTGAGATGAATCGAAACTTGCAACGGCGCGACACACGAGGATAACGAATGCAAATCGCGACGCGGTGCAGAGTGTTTCAGTCCCGTCGCGCTTACCAATCAACGGAGGCTATGCTATAGTTCTTAGGAATTTAGGAACGTCGGGAAGGTCCGCGGTTCAACTCCGTGACCGGCCACCGGCGGATCGCGGCAAACGTTTTAAGGTTACACGCGGGGGACGTAGTTCAGTTGGTTAGAACGCTGCCCTGTCACGGCAGAGGTCGCGGGTTCGAGTCCCGTCGTCCCCGCCATATTTTTCAGTGACTTAGTTAGGTCTTGTATCGGAGTCGGTTGCACTTCGGTTGCACAATGTTTCCAGCAAAATCATGGCGCTTTGCGTGTTTTCCGGCACATCCTTGACGTAGTGACGCGTCGTCGTCGCAAGGTTTGTGTGGCGCAGCAAACCTTTCGACGCCATACCGTCGCGTGTCAATCCTGCCAGCGTCGTAGCAACTCCACGTCTAAGCGAATACCAGCCGTGCCAGGTCGGGAGCGATTCGTCTAGCTTGAAGTCATGCTCGGTTTTGTGGCCGGATTCCTGCTCCCCGCACGTCGCGCAGCGGCGGAGCGCGGGAATCACGATGCGTTTGGAAAGATTATCGAGCAACAGCGGTTTTTTCGATGGACCGCGCAAGATCGGGCCGTCTGCCGGGTTACCATCCGCTCGCCGCAACTCGGTAAGAATTTCGGCCAGCATTGGAATAACCGGCACAGGGCTCGCTGCGTTTTCGGTTTTCGGTGCCGTTGTGAATTTGTGCCAAACAGATTGACGAATACACAAGCGCTTACCGTCGAAATCCTGCCAGCAGGCTCCGCGTGCTCCGCCCGGACGCAGGCCCGCAAAGAACATGAGAGCAACGGCGGCGCGTGCCTTCACTTCCCCATCCTTCCGCAAAAGCTCGAGAATGGTCAAAACTTCGTCGGGCGTCGCGGCATAGGTTTCGGCGGGCGCGGCGGCTTTTTTCGGAATCATCGCGCCGATGACCGGGTTGGCCGAATCGAGCGCACCCAGGTTGCGGGCGAGAGTGAAAATCCCGTTGAGGCGGCTCTTGCAGTGTTGGAGCGTCGTGCGTCCGATTTTCTTCGCCCGGTGAATCTCGGCGAATAGGTTTGCGGCGTCCACCGTCCGAAATTCGCGCAGCGCTTTGCTCGGCACGAAAGGCGCGAGGTAGGTATTCCAAAGTGTCTTGTATCCCGCCACGGTGGATGGTTTGCAATTCAGTTCCGCCCAAGGCAGCCAGTGTTTCTCCGCAAACTCCGAAACTGTAATCCAGCTTTCGGGGCGAATCTTGCCCGCATTGAACGGCGCAAGAAAATCCGCAGCGAGCGGTTCCACATCCTTTTCGCGGCGGTACTGGTCGCATACGTCAGCCAATCGCTTGCCCCGTTGAAAACGCGCCGGAGTTCCGATAATCAGTACGTAAGCCAGTGCCGTAAGCGGGCCCACACCCGGATGGCTCATCAGTCGCAGAACCTCGGGCCGTTTTCTGGCTTCTCGC
>JBEKHD010000019.1:0-81667 GCA_050012455.1 Candidatus Acidiferrales bacterium
GAAATTTCGTTCCCCAATACCTGCACAGTGCTAATCTTCTTCATCGCCGGTCTCCTTTTCGCGCCTAGAGCGCGTCGTTCATTGGGAGCGTATCGCATCCCGCTGGAGACCGGCCTTCTCATCCCATCTGATTAACGCATTTACCGGACAATGAGATTTCGCGCCTCGTGCCGCCCGCACAAAACGAATTTCACCAATTACGCCGATATCTGCGCGCGCCATCCGAAATCGCAAGGTCGTGAAATAGCGCGCAAGAATATGAAGACGTATTTAATGATTATTATTTTCTGCGCAACTCACTGTAAACAGGGAGGATAGGAACGCAATATCACAGGAGAATTAGCTTCCGACTTCAATATCCCCCGATCTTATGAAGTATCCCAGCTCATCAGTAAATAATCCCGCCGAATATTTAACAAAATCGAAACCCCCGCCGTCGTTGAAATCGTCCCGGCAACAAGAACGAAATTCCCACGTAACTAAATCCCATCGCAATCCCCATCGCCAACCGCCACCGCCAACGCACGCGCGGATCATCAAAGTATTCTCGCGGCTGTTTTGCGGCATCGCCGAAACCGAGCTAACAATTCAACGCGACTGCGACGAACCGATGTTCCGGTAAACGGGGGCTCGGATTCGGTTACTGTGTGGTCTTTTCGCGCAAGGTAGAGAACCCCGCAGCGGCTTTGACTCCGGCGCTGCCAGCCTTTAGACTTGTGAGCTGTGAGATCTATATCGCGCGGCGGCGGATACATGTTCGACATCGGGAGTTACTTCCCGCCGGCGATTAAGACGATTGTCGGCTTTGCTTTTCCACGAGGCCGGCGTGCGATTCTGGACGTTTGGTCTGGGATTGGTTCCCTACGCTGCGGTGTTCGGATTCCGAATTTGGCAGCCGTTCACCTATATTTTCCTACACGGTGGGATCCTGCACATTCTGTTCAATCTTTTATACCTGGCGATGTTCGGCGCGGATTTGGAGCGGGCTTGGGGCAGCCGCAAGTTCTATACGTACTTCTTCGTTTGCGGAGTTGGCGCGGGCGTTGTGGACATCATTGTGAAACTGCTGCTGGACCCGCACGGCCGCGGGACCGCGCTCGTGCCCACAATTGGAGCTTCCGGGGCGATTTATGGAGTGTTGCTGGCTGTGGCGGTAATTATGCCGCACCGGCAGGTTTGGGTGTTTCCGCTGCCGGTGACGGTATCCATGCGCGTCTTTGTGATCGTGATGGGCGCGATTGAATTTTTTAGCACGATTGGAGTCTCGGGCGACAATGTGAGCCATGTGTGTCACTTGGGCGGAATGTTGGTGGGATACATTTATTTACGGCGCGGGTCTTATGGCTATAGCGTGCGGAATTATTTTTCGGATTGGAAGCGGCGGCGTTTGAAGAGGAAGTTTGAAGTGTATGTGCGGGATCATCGGGATAAACCGCCTTCGAATCCGGATAACTGGGTGAATTAGAATTTTCGCTGTGACCGCGTCCGTTCGGGCGCGGGAAAATCATAGAGACACTTTGATTGAGTGTGGTGGTGTGTTTGGGGAAGTTCAAACGATTTTGCACAGAGAGAGTTCGGAGGAAAGCCGGAGAAAAATCTGAGAAGGATGGAAGCGTTCACCGCAGAGACGCAGAGGGCGCAGAGAAAAGCCAAATCAAAAACACCCGCCTGAAAAGCAACAGCAGGCGGCCGCTACAAATTCAAAAACGACTTCAACGGCAACGCCGACAAAGCCGGCGGGACGCTGGCGCTACTAACACCGCAACGGCTAGCCGCCGATGCGGAGTAGGCGCATCAGATTTGTCGAGCCTGTGGTGCCGATGGGAGTGCCAGCTACCACGCCGATGAGGTCGCCGCGTTTTACTAATTTTTCTTCGAGCAGGCGTTTTTCCGCAGTGGCGGCTAGCTTGTCAACATCGTGGACGCTGCCCATGCTGCGCGGGAGAACGCCCCAAAAAAGCGAGAGGCGGCGGCGTGTTTGCTGCAGTGGCGAGAAGGCCACGATCGGGGCGCGCGGGCGATACTTGGAAACGAGCAGGGCGGACGAACCCCTTTCGGTGAACACTGCCACTACTTTCAGGCGCAGTTCTTCCGCGGCGTGGCAGATGGATTCGGCGATGACTTCATTGATTTGCAGATTGCCGGAGCGCGCGGGACGCGGCAGTTGCGTGACGCTGGCTTCGGCTTCGCGGATGATGCGGTCCATCATCATGACGGATTCCAGCGGATAGAGGCCCGCGGCGCTTTCGCCCGAAAGCATCAGCGCGTCGCTGCCGTCGAAGATGGCGTTGGCGACGTCCGATGCTTCGGCGCGTGTTGGGCGCGGATTTTTTTGCATGGAATCGAGCATTTGGGTGGCGGTGATCACCGGAATCAGCGCGTTGCGGGCTTTCAGGATGATCTGCTTTTGCACCACCGGAACTTTTTCGGGGTTCATTTCGACACCAAGATCGCCGCGCGCAACCATCACTCCATCGGAGACAGCGAGAATTTCGTCGAGATTGTCTATGGCCTCCGGTTTTTCGAGCTTGGAGATCACCGGCGTGTCTTTTCCAGTGCGGGCGATGGCTTGCTTGGCGGCGCGCACGTCCGCGGCGGTGCGCACGAAGCTGATGGCCAAATAATCGGCGCCGATGGCCATGGCCGAAACCAGATCCTTGCGGTCTTTCGGAGTCATCGAGGGAATTTTAAGTTTGACGCCTGGGAGATTGATGCCTTTGTGTTCGCCGATGTCTCCGCCGTTTTCAACTTGAGTGATTACGTCCTGCCCATGCACTGAAACGACACGCAGCGCGACTTCACCGTCGTTGAGCAGAATGCGGTCGCCCTTCTGCACGGCTTCGGGCAGCGCGCGGAAAGTGGTGCTGACGCCCTCTTCGGTCCCGAGAATTTTCCGCGTCGTGATGGTGAAGCGCTGGCCGAAGCGCAGGCGCACGGGTTTGCCGCCCACGAGTTTGCCGGTGCGGATTTTTGGCCCCTGCAAGTCGGCGAGAATGCCGATGGGCTTCTCATGCAGGGCGGAAGCACGGCGCACGGCCGCGACCATGCGGGTGCGATCGTCATGCGTGCCGTGAGAAAAATTCAAGCGGGCGACGTCCATTCCGGCATGCACCAGCTTCTCGATCATGTGGTACGTCGACGTGGCGGGGCCGAGGGTACAGACTATTTTTGCTCTACGGGGATTTATCATGATTATTTGGTCACGGAGAAATCATTGACGATTGCGAAGAGAAATTCAATGCCCTTGTGAAAAGAATCGAGGGGGATGCGTTCGTTGTCGGCGTGAAAACGGGACATGTCATCGTCGTTGAGCGGAAAGGGAATCAGGCCGTAGGCCTGCACGTTGCGCAGGCGCAGCGGAGTGGAATCGGTGAAATATGTGGACATGAGCGGAACGACAGGCGCGCCGGGGTAGTTTTTGGCGGTGACGCTCGTGATCGTGTTGTAAAAATCGGATGTGAGTGATGAGGACGGGGCCGTTTCGGACAGGGGCAGCTGCGGCTCGAGCTGGATTGCGGAATCGTTTATCAGTTGCTGGAGTTTTGCGAGCAGCGGGGCGAGCTGATTGCCGGGGAGCAGACGGACGTTGATCGTGCCTCGCGCCTCCGAAGGAATCACGTTGGCGCGAATCCCGGCGCGCAGCACGGTGGGCGTGGCCGTATCGTGCAGCATCGCATTCCACGCGGGACTCTGATTGGAAATCACGCGGGCAGCATGTTCACCGCGGTCCGCGGTGTCAAGCTCACGCATCCATTTGGAGGTTTCTTCGTCCTGGAGCGGGGCGAGCGCCTGGAAATACGCGCGGGTGACGGAGTTGAATTGCACGGGAGCTTCGTAGTTGCCGATTTTTTCGATGGCCGCGGAGAGATGGACGACGGGATTGTCCTTGCGTGGCATGGAGGCGTGTCCGGAAGTGCCCTTAGCGATGACGTCCACGTTCGCGGGAACTTTTTCGCTGACTTGCACGCCGATGTATTGCGGCTTGCCGTCTTTCAGGAAAACGCCGCCGCCTTCGTTGATGGCGAAGCCCGCGGCGATTTTGTCCCAGTGCTTGTCCACGGCGAAGAGCATGCCGGTTGTACCGTAGGCTTCTTCGTCGCCTTCGGCGAGAAAGATTACGTCGCGATTCAGGCGCGCGCCGGAGCGCTTCAGTTGGATGAAGACGGCGAGATTCGCGGCGAGCATTCCTTTGTCGTCGATGGCGCCGCGGCCGTAGAGGTAGCCGTCTTTTATGGTTGCGGCGAAAGGATCTTCGGTCCATTTCGATTTATCCACGCCGACGACATCCAGGTGCGCCATCAGGAGCAGGGCGCGCGAAGGATCCGCCATGGCGCTGGACGAGAGGCGGGCGACGATGAATCCGCGGCCGGGCGTGCTTTCAAAAATTTCAGAGGGGATGCCCTCTTTGGTTAGGATTGTAGCGATATATTTGGCGGCTACGAGCTCGTTACCTGGTGGGTTGGTGGTGTCTATGCGCAGCAGGCCTTGCAGCCAGCCGAGTGCGTCAATTTGAATCTGGGAAAGCGACGGACTAGCCGCGGTCGGGTATTGCGGCGATGTGGGAACGGACTGGGCTTGACCAGCTGTGACAGTAAAAAGTAATGCTATTAAGACAAGAATCGGAAGCGGAATGCGCGCGCGCGCCATCCTGGATTTCCCCCCAGAAAGTGAAATTCATTCGCAGAGCAGATGACCAATTCATACTATCATGCTGGCGGACGCGGCCCTGGCGACGAGACGCGGACCGTTTTCTGAACAGCAATCTCGGTTGAACGGGCGGAAATGGCGGTCCATCCCGAGAGGCGCGTGGACGCATCTTAGTGTCGAAACGGTGTCCAAACGGACGTGGCAGTACGCGTTGTAAAACGAGGGGAGCACGAAATTGAAGACATGGATGCGAGCGGTGCTGCTGGGAGTTTTAATTGTGGCGCTGGGTGTGCCGGCGGGGACGTTGACGGGTTACGCGCGCGCGCGGCAACAGGAAGGGCCGGTGACGCCTGCGCCAGCGCAACAGCCGGGCGCGGCTCCCAAGCAGCCCACAGGACAGCAGCAGCCGTCGAATGCGGGGAAACCGCAGTCACAAGCGCCGCAGGTGGCCATCGCGGTGCAATCGAACGTGGTGAATATTGACGCGGTAGTGACCGATTTCGAGGGGAACATCATCACCGGATTGCAGAAACAGAATTTTCGCGTGTTGGATGATGGCCAGCCGCAGCAGATCAGCAACTTCGGAGCGAGCGAAGCGCCGATCACGATTGTGGTGTTGATGGAATTCAGCCGGCGCATGGGAAGTTATTTCGGATACCGTGGAAAGATGTGGGCTTATAACTTTCTGGATCACTTGAACCAGAAGGATTGGGTGGCGTTCAAGACTTTTGATTTGAAGACGAACATGGTGTCGGACTTCACCCAGGATAAGCGGGCGGTGGCGCAGGAAGTGGCGCAACTTTATTTTCCGGATTTCAGCGAGGCGAATTTATTCGATGCAACGCTGGAAACTTTGGACCAGTTGCGCGATGTGAAGGGGAAGCGATCTATTCTAATAATCGCCTCCGGCTACGACACTTTCAGCAAACATACGTTGGATCAGACTTTCAAGCCGCTGAAGGAAACGGACGTGACGATTTTCTGCATCGGCATGGGCGCGGCGCTGGATGCGATGGGAATTCACGAACGCAGCATGACTGGACCGGAATTCGCCAGCGTGAATTATTTGCAAGCGGAGAACCAGTTGAAGACTTTTGCGGAGATGACCGGCGGGTGGGCTTGGTTTCCGCGGTTTGAAGGAGAGATGAACGACATCTTCAATTCCGTTGCGGTTTTTCTGCGCAATCAGTACACGATTGGGTTTACGCCTTCGACGCCGCCGGACGGTAAGGTGCACAAGCTGAAGGTGGAAATATTGGATAACGACGGCAACCCATTTATGACGTTGGACAAGAAGGGGCACAAGAAGAAGATTACGGTGAATGCGCGGGAATGGTACACGTCGCCGAAGCCGACGACGGGGAACTGAGCTGTACGGATTTTGCGCGGATTATTTTTGTGGGATACGGAGATCACGGCCGGACATTTCTGGGGGCTCGGGGACTTCGAGGACGCCTAGCAGCGTGGGTGCGATGTCGCGGAGCGAGCCGCCTGGGGTTAATTGGGTGCGGCCATTTTCCGTGAGCAGTATGAAGGGAACGGGATTGGTGGTGTGGTAGGTGTGCGGGCCGCCGGTAATGGGGTCAATCATGGTTTCGGCGTTGCCGTGGTCGGCAGTGATGATCCAGGCGCCGCCGCGCGGTTTGAGAGATTGAAAAATTCTGCCGAGGCATTCGTCCACGGTTTCGACGGCTTTGATAGTGGCTTCGAGCTTGCCGGAATGGCCGACCATATCCGCGTTCGCGAAATTCATGATGATGGCGTCGAAATTTCCTTTTTCGATGGCGTGGATGACGGTGTCGGCGACGCCTGCGGCGGACATTGCGGGCTTTAGATCGTAGGTCGGCACTTTCTGCGACGGCACGACGATGCGTTCTTCCCCTGGGAACGGTTTTTCCACTCCGCCATTGAAGAAATAGGTGACGTGCGCGTATTTTTCGGTTTCGGCTACGCGCAGGTTCTTGTAGTCCTGCTCGGCAAATACATTGGCCAGGATATGTTCCAGCTTTTCGGGCGCGATCAGGTAGCGCAGCCAGGGCCAAGCCTTGTCATATTGCGTGGTAGCCACGAAGAAAAGATTCTTCGGGCGCGCGGGATCGGTGAATTCCTTGAAACCCGGTTCAACGAGCGCGCGCGTGGTTTCGCGGGCACGGTCGGCGCGGAAATTGAAGAACACCACCGCGTCGTCATCGCGGATTACCCCGCGCGGGACTGCGGGTTTTCCGGTTGCGGGCTCGGTGGTGATGACGGTGGGGACGACGAATTCGTCGGTGACGCCTTTTTCGTAGCTGGCGCGGATGGCGGCGATGGGGTCGGTGAATTTTGTGTCGGCTTCGCCGTGACTCATGGCGCGATAGGATTTTTCGATGCGCTCCCAGCGATTGTCGCGGTCCATGGCGTAGTAGCGGCCGATTACCGTGGCGATCTGGCCGACGCCGTACTCGCGCATTGTCTTTTCCAGGGCCTGGATGAAATCGATGCCGCTGTTGGGCGGGGTGTCGCGGCCGTCCATGAAGCAGTGGACGAAAACCCGCGTGACCTTATTTTCGCGGGCCATGCGCAGCAGGGCGTAGAGATGTTCGATGTGGGAGTGCACGCCGCCGTCGCTGAGCAGGCCGAGCAGATGCAGCTGATGCGCGCGGCCGCGCTCCATGGCTTCGCGCAGCAGCGGCTGGCGCTGGAATTCGCCGCTGGCGATGAGCTGATCGATGCGCGTGATGTCCATGTGCACGATGCGGCCTGCGCCCATATTCAAGTGACCGACTTCGCTATTGCCCATTTGTCCTTCGGGCAGGCCGACGGCGGGGCCGGAGGTATGGATGAGGGTATTGGGGAATTCGCGCAGCAGGCGATCGTAATTGGGCTTGCGCGCGAGTGCGATGGCGTTGCCTTTGGTTTCGGCGCGATAACCCCAGCCGTCGAGGACGGTGAGGACGATGGGTTTTGGGCGTTTATTTTGTCGGGTCATGTTGCGTTCCGTTACGGCCGCAGCGCCTTGCGGCCGGGGAAGTGGGCTGCGTTGCCCAGCGCTTCCTCGATGCGGAGGAGCTGGTTGTACTTGGCTATGCGGTCGGTGCGGGAGGCTGAGCCGGTTTTGATTTGGCCGGTGCCCATGGCGACGACAAAATCGGCGAGGAAGGTGTCTTCGGTTTCGCCGCTGCGATGGGAGACGATGGCGGCATAATTGGCTTTGCGCGCCATCTCGACGGCTTCGACGGTCTCGCTTACGGTACCGATCTGATTGAGCTTGATTAGGATGGCGTTACCGATGCCCTCCGAAATCCCGCGCGCGAAAATTTTCGGGTTGGTGACGAAAATATCGTCGCCTACCAGTTGGATGTTTTTGCCGAGGTCGCGCGTGATGATTTTCCAGCCGTCCCAATCGTTTTCCGAGAGGCCATCTTCGATGGAGACGATCGGGTATTTGGCGGCCCAGGCTTCCCAGAACTTGACCATTTCCGCGGGAGTGCGCGCGGATTTGTCGGACTTCTTGAAGATATATTTTTTTGCGGCGCGATCGTAGAACTCGCTGGCGGCGGGGTCAATGGCGATGGCGATTTGCTCGCCGGGCTTGTACCCTGCGGCGGTGATGGCTTCGAGCACCCGTTCCAAAGCTTCTTCATTGGATTTCAGGCTAGGCGCAAAGCCGCCTTCATCGCCGACGGCGGTGGAGTAGCCGTTCTTTTTCAACACGGACTTCAAGTGATGGAAGACCTCGACGCCCCAGCGCAGCGCTTCACGGAAATTCGGCGCGCCTACGGGCATCACCATGAATTCTTGCACGTCCACGGAATTATCGGCGTGAGCTCCTCCGTTGACGATATTCATCATGGGGACGGGGAGCGTGTTCGCAGATTTATCTGACGAATAGCGCGCTAGATATTGATAGAGCGGAAGGGCGAGTTGCGCGGCGGCAGCGCGCGCGGCTGCCATGGAGACGGCGAGGATGGCGTTCGCGCCGAAATTCGATTTGTTGGGGGTGCCGTCGGCGTCAATCATTTTGCGATCGAGCGCGTGTTGTTCAGCAGCATCCAGTCCGGTGACGGCTTTTGCAATTTCCGCATTCACGTGGCCGACGGCTTTGAGCACGCCTTTGCCGAGGTAGCGCGATTTATCGCCGTCGCGGAGTTCGTTGGCTTCCAGTTCACCGGTAGACGCGCCGGAAGGAACGGCGGCGCGGCCGACGGCGCCGCCTTCGAGCTGGACGTCGGCTTCGACGGTAGGATTGCCGCGGGAATCGATAATTTCGCGGCCGTGGACTTTGGTGATTTTTGTGGACATGTAGCTCCTGTGAATTTGGTCGTTGATTTGTGTGACGAACATCGTAAACGGTTTGGGGTGGGGGGTACAAGGCGGGGTTGTCGGCAATCTGAGGCGCGGAAAGGGACGCCGCGAAAAGATGGGCGACGTGACCTAACACCGGGCAGGGGAAATCGATAAGCGAAGCCTGCCTGCGGCAGGCTTCGCTACAATCAGGATGACGGCCGCTGCGTTCAGTGTGGCAACGCTATTCGGGTTCTTCGATCATGGATTCGGGGCGAACCACCACTACTACGCCGTGCTCCGTTACGGAGTAGCGTGCGCGGTCGGCTTCTGAGTCGTAGCCGATCACCGTGCCTTCGGGCAAGCTTACGTGGCGGTCAATGATGGCGCGGCGAATGCGGCAACTGCGGCCGACGATCACATGGTTGAAAATGATGCATTGATCCACTTCGCTGTAGCTGTTAACGCGCACGTCGAGGCCGAGAACGGATTTGGTGACGCGTCCTCCAGAGACGATGGAGCCTGAGCCGACGATGGAGTCGAGCGCGACGCCCATGCGTGAGGGATCGGCGAAAACGAACTTGGCGGGCGGGTACTGCTGCTGCCAGGTGTGCAGCGGCCAGCTTTTATCGTAGAGGTTGAAAACCGGCGAAACTGAAACCAGGTCCATGTTGGCTTCATGGTAGGCCTCGACGGTGCCGACATCGCGCCAGTAGGCTTCTTCTTTTTTATTTTCGTCGCGAAAATTGTAGGCGAAGACGCGGTGCTTTTCGATGATGCGCGGGATGATGTCCTTGCCGAAATCGTGCTTGGAAGTAGGATCTTCGGCGTCGGCGATGAGAATGGGCACCAGCAGCTGCGTATTGAAAAGATAGACGCCCATGGAGGCGTTCACTTTGTCGGGATGGATGCGCGAGCGCTTGGGTTCACTGGGCTTTTCCTCGAAGCCGACGATGCGCCAGTCCTTGTCGGTTTCGAGCACGCCAAAACTGCCGGCGGCTTCCTCGGGCAAGACCTCGAAGGTGGCGACGGTGACGTCGGCGCCGGCTTCGACGTGCTGCTCGAGCATCTTCTGATAATTCATTTTGTAGATGTGGTCGCCGGAAAGAATGAAGACGAAGTTGGATTGCTCGGAGCCGATGGAATAAATGTTCTGGTACACGGCGTCGGCGGTGCCCTGATACCAGTGCTGCGAGACGCGCATCTGCGGAGTAAGAACTTCGATGAAATCGCCGTGACCCATGAGCAGAGACCAGCCGCGGCGCACGTGGCGATTGAGGCTGAGGGCTTTGTACTGGGTGAGGACGAAGACGCGGCGCAGGTCGCTATTCAGGCAATTGGAAAGCGTGACGTCGATGATGCGATAGATGCCGCCGAAGGGGACGGCGGGTTTCGCTCGATCGCGAGTAAGGGGCCAAAGCCGTTCGCCCTGGCCGCCGGCCAGCAGGACCGCAAGTGCGTTGCGCATTAGAGGCATGGAAACGCTCCTCCCGAACGTCCCGGGCTGGCGGGGAACATTCTAACAGCAAGTGCGAGCGGGCTGAAAGGGCGCGCGAAAGAGCGACCCGCGCAAATTCCTATGTTGATCACGGACTCGGTGCAAAGTGTATATGAGCATTGATGATAACTAGAGAGTTACAGAGGGCGATTTTTGGCGCTTTACCAATTTACCCCTTGACTTACGGGTGGGCGGGCGATAGAAGAACTTGGCAATTGCCGGTTCGGGTGTGAACCGGCTACACTGGTGGTAACCCACACAGTGCAACTCAACAATTCAACGGGGAACGGGGGTGAATACGCGTGGCAGAAGTTGTCATTCAAGAGGGTGAATCTCTGGAGAATGCACTCCGACGCTTCAAGAGAAAGGTGCAGTCGGAAGACATCATCAAAGAGATTAAAAAGCACAGCTACTACATGAAACCTGGTGAAAGGCGCCGTGCCAAAGAGGCCCTCTCGCGTAAGCGTCTCCGAAAAAAGCAACGGCGTGAGCAAGACTAGGCGACCATTAACCGGGGTCCATTCAAACGGTTCGGCCGGTGGGGGTGAGGGAAGCGTGAATTTTCCGGGCACGCTCCCGCATTCATCCGGCAAGAACTGTTCCGCTGCTACTCCTGTTCCAGCACGGCTTTGGAGCAGCGTATGGAATACCATGACAGGGTTTTGAAGTGCGCTGAATGTTCGGCTGAGTTCGTCTTCACCGCCGGCGAGCAGATGTTTTTCGCCGACAAAGGCTTTAAGAACGAGCCCAAGCGGTGCAAGGCGTGCAAAGCCAATCGCTCGGCGGGCACCACGGCTGGTTCCGGCAGCGTACAACGTGTCGAAACCAAAACGGTGTGCTCTCAATGCGGAAAAGAAACAACCGTTCCTTTCAAGCCGACACAAGGACGCCCGGTCTATTGCCGCGAATGCTTCCAGCAGCGGCGATCAGTCGGGCCACAGAGTATCGCGGCGCCGTAAGAAGCGCGTCTTGGTGATGGCTTGAGAAAGACCGAGCGAAGTTCCCGGCAGTTCGAGTTCCGGTAGGATTGCACCACCGGAGAGCGGGACGGGGACGAGTCCGGAAAAAAGGGAAAACCATCTTCAAAGGCTCTTCTTGGCGCGAAAACGCCGGGGAGAGCCTTTTTATTTTATAGGGCTGTGATATACCACGACACTTCCGCAGCGGGCACGGCATGCCGTGCCCCTACGGTCGAATCGGATCTGCTGCAGGTGGGCCGCGTTACGTCGATCGCTGCTTGTCACGCGGCGGCGCGTTTAGAACCAACCGGAGCGATTTCGCGGAGTGCGGCCAGGAAGGCTTCCGTTTCCGGTTGCGTGCCGATGGTGACGCGCAGGAAAGTGGGCATGGCGGCGAAGCGGCGACCGACGATGACGTTGCGCACGCGGAACTGCTCGACGATGGGTTTCACGTCGCTGCCCATATCCAGCATTACAAAATTGGCTTGCGAAGGGATGAACGGGCGAGAGTCCTTCGTTAGCTCGGCGCAGAGCCATTGGCGGGTGGCGTTGAGTTGCGCTCGGCACGAGGCGACGTGATCGTGGTCCGCGAGGCTGGCGAGCGCGGCTTGCAGCACGGCGGCGTTGCCATTGTCCTGGAGTAGCTGTTCGCGGAGGCGGGCGCTAGGTTCTTTCGCGCCGATGCCGTAGCCCAGGCGCATTCCGGCCATGCCGTAAATTTTTGAAAACGTGCGGGCGACTATGACGTTGGGATGCGCTGGGATGAATTCCACTGCGCTCGAGTAGCGCGGGTCGTCGGTGAAATCGTAGTACGCTTCATCTACCACGATCAGTGTGGTGGGCGGCACGGCTTGCACGAACGTGGAGAGTTCATCGCGGGTGACGATCGTGCCGGTGGGATTGTTGGGATTGCAGACGTAGACGACGCCCGTCTTGGACGTGCAGGCTGCCGCCATTTTCGGGAGGTCGTGGCGATGGTCGGAAGTCAGCGGGATCAGCACGGCGTTGGAATGCAGTACGCGAGCGTAATCGAGTACCGCTTCGAAAGTGGGCGCGGCGGCGACGACGTTGCGGGTGGAATCGAGGAAGGCGTCGTCGGCGGCGCGCAGAATTTCCGTGGAACCGCAGCCGAGGATAATATTTTCGAGCTTGAAGCTGTATTTTTGCGCGAGCGCGGCGGTCACTTCGCGGTAAGCTTCGTCGGGGTAGCGGTTGGAGATTGCCGCGCAATCGGCGAGAGCGGCGCGAGCTTTGGGCGCCGGGCCGTAGGGGTTTTCGTTGAAATTCAGGCGGATTGGGCCTGGCGGCATCGGTTTGGATCGCGGCGCATCCAATAAATCTAGCTTCGGCAGGCTCGGCGTGGCTAGGGCTGCGGCTACGGACTGCGCGAAAATGCGCGAGAAGTCGCGGCGGGAATGGGTCGGGGCGGTCATGGAATGCTCCTCTCGGAAAAATGCTGCGGGATAATAGCGCTGGCGGGGTGGAGATACAACCTGTTAGCGGTGACGCAGGACTTTGAGAGGCGGAGGCCCTTCGATCCCGCATTGCGGAATCTCAGGATGAATCGCGCTGCAGCGCGATTCACAAGCTCCCGCACTCCATATAAGCAGGCATTGAACTTTACATATATACGGGGAGGAATACATGGCGAAGCGGAAGAGCAAGGCGACGAACAGCAAGTCGGCGACGAAGAGCAAGTCTGTAAAGAAGGCGGCCGCGAAGAAGGTCGCCGTGAAAACAGGCGACGCCGTGAACGATAAGGCTTTGCGCGAGCAATTGGCGAAAGTTCTGGACTGGCACGAGGCCCATGCGGATTGGAAGCAGGCGCTGGCGGGCTTGGACCCGGCGCATCGAGGAGTGCGGCCGGCGGGATCGCCGCATTCGGTTTGGGATTTGCTGGAGCACGTGCGGCTGGCGCAGCGGGACATTTTGGAGTTCACCGTGAATCCGAAACATGTGTCCCCGGATTGGCCGTCGGGATATTGGCCGAAGAGCCTCGCGCCGAAGGATGACGCAGAGTGGGAGAAGAGCGTTGGTGAGTTCTTTCACGATCTGCAGGAGATGACGAAACTGGTGAGCAATCCGCGCACGGATCTTTTCGCCAAGATTCCGCACGGCACGGGTCAGACCATTTTGCGCCAGGTCTTGCTGCTTGTTGATCACAATTCGAATCATTTGGGACAGCTGGTGCTGGTGCGGCGGTTATTGGGCGCGTGGTAGAAAATCCGGCGAAGGTTTTCTCGCGCCTTCGCGGGCCTTGTTATAATGGTGTCGTTAGAATAGGAAGTACGAAGTAGCCATCAAGATTTGGGGAGATTCATGAGCCGTCAGCAAACGATAGTGGACTCCGCGGCGACGCAGGAAGCGCAGGAGCGCGTTTGGGACGCGTTCCGCCGCTGGGGATATCTTCAGGCGAATCTGGATCCGTTGGGCGATATGGCTCCTGTGGCCATGCCGGAGCTGGAAGTGAGCGGCGCGGAAGCAGAAGCCGCGCGGCGAGTTTATTGCGGAACGATCGGCGCGGAATTCATGCACATTCCCGAACGCGATAAACGGGAATGGATTCAGGCGCGCATGGAAGCAGAAGCGCCGGAAGTGGATCGCCCGCGAATTCTGGAGTGGCTGGTGCGCGCGGAGATTTTCGAACAGGTGCTGCAGACGCGCTATCTGGGAACGAAGCGTTATTCCTTGGAAGGCGAAGCGGCGCTGCTGCCATTGCTCGACGCAATTCTGGATGCGTCATCGGAGCAGGGCGCGGTGCAGGCAGTGCTGGCCATGAGCCATCGCGGGCGTTTGAACGTGATGGTGCACGTGGTGGGGCGCGGAGCGGCGGAAGTTTTTGCGCGATTTGAGGATGTGGACCCGCGCAGCGTGCTGGGCGGCGGCGATGTGAAGTATCACATGGGTGCGACCGGCGAATTTGCGACGGCGGGCGGGAAAAAAGTGGGGATTCACCTGACGTCGAATCCCAGCCACCTGGAAGCGGTGGATCCGGTGGCGATCGGGCGCACGCGCGCGAAGCAGATGCGACGCGGCGACGCGGGCTTGCGGCAAATTGTGCCGGTAATCATGCACGGAGACGCGGCGTTTGCGGGGCAGGGAGTTTGGGCTGAGACGCTGAACATGGCGGGCGTCGAGGGATTCACGGTGGGCGGGTCCGTGCACATCATCGTGAATAATCTGATCGGGTTCACGACGATTCCGCGCGATTCGCAATCTTCGCGATTTTCTTCTGATTTGGCCAAGCGGCTGCCGATTCCGATTTTTCATGTGAATGGGGAAGATCCCGACGCGGTAGCGCGCGTCGGTCGGCTGGCGGCGGATTATCGCTACGCGTTTGGAACTCCGGTGCTGGTGGATTTGATCGGGTACCGGCGCCACGGCCACAGCGAAGTGGACGATCCGACGATTACGCAGCCGCTGCGTTACCGGAAGATTGATGCGCACCCGCCGCTATGGGAAATCTATTCCGAAAAAATCGGCGTGGATGCGGCGCCGATCGTGCAGCGCGTGCGCACCGAATTGGATGCGGCGCAGAAGTACGCGCTGGAGTTGGAAAAGACTCCGCCGCTACGTAAACTCCCGCCTTACTGGGATGCTTATTGCGGCGGGCGCTACAACGCCGCGCTGGAAGTTGATACCGGGGTCGGGCGCGAAGAGCTGGCGGCGATCGGTGAGGTGTTGACGCGTTATCCCGAAGGGTTTCACATTCACCCGAAAGTGAAAAAGCTGCTGGAGCAGCGGCTGGAAATGGCGCAGGGGAAGCGTCCGCTGGATTACGGAATGGCGGAAGCGCTGGCGTTTGGTTCGCTGCTGAAACAGCGCGTGCCGGTGCGGCTGAGCGGACAGGACAGCCAGCGCGGCACATTCAACCAGCGGCACGCCTCACTGATTGATATTGAAACGGAAGAAGAATACTTGCCTCTGCAGCATCTGGGCCAAGGCGAAGCGTGGTTCGAGGCGATCAATTCGACGCTTTCGGAAGCATCCGTGCTGGGATTCGAATACGGCTTCAGCCGCGATTTTCCGGAGGCGCTGGTGTTGTGGGAAGCGCAGTTCGGGGATTTCGCGAACGGCGCGCAGATCATCATTGACCAGTTTATTTCTGCGGGCGAAGACAAGTGGAATTTGCTTTCGGGCGTCGTGCTGCTGCTGCCGCACGGTTATGAGGGGCAGGGCCCGGAACATTCCAGCGCGCGTATCGAGCGATTTCTGCAATTGGCAGCGCGGGACAACATACAGATTTGCCAGCCCACCACGGCGGCGCAGTATTTTCATTTGTTGCGGCGGCAGGCATTGCGCGCGTGGCGCAAGCCGCTGGTGGTGTTTACTCCGAAGAGCATGCTACGGAACCCGGCGGCGTCTTCCAGCCTGGCAGAATTGGGAACGGCGCGGTTTCTGACGGTGATTCCGGACCGCGGCGACGGTTCGGCGGAGCGCGTGCTGCTGTGCACAGGAAAAATCGGGCACGAATTGATCGCGGAGCGGAAGCGGCGCAAGGACACTTCCACGGCGATTATTTTCCTGGAGCAGCTGTATCCGTTCCCCGAAGCCGAGCTGGCGGCGGAAATGGATCGCCACACGAAGGCCAGGGAATTTGTGTGGGTGCAGGAAGAGCCGGCGAATATGGGTGCGCTGGCGTTTTTGCTGCCGCGCCTGGAACGGTTGGCGCGCGGACGCGGAGTGCTTTCGATCAAGCGTTCGGCGAGCGCGAGTCCGGCGACGGGTTCGCACAAGGCACATGAGATGGAGCAGCACACGCTGTTGACCCTGGCGTTCGGCGGGGCGGAAAAAAGCTAGCTGGCGCGCGATTATTTTTTTGAAATGATGAAGCTTTGCGGGCCTGGGCCGTGGCGCAGTTCGTTGAGAGTGAAGCCTGCCTCGCGGAACATCTGATCATATTCGGAATAGGGGTAAGCGTCTCCGGCGCGCGTGGTGCCCAGCATAATCATGCTGAAGGCGGCTGGGGCGGGCGGCGAGACCCGGTCTTCGTTGGGCACGAATTCCACTGTAACCACGCGGCCGTTCGGCTTTAGCGCGGCGTAAGCTTTGCGCAAGATTGTATCAATCGTTTGCGGATCGAAATGGTGCAGGAACCCGGTCAGCAGCACGATGTCGTAATCCTTCCCGAAATCTACTTCGAATGCGCTGCCCGGTATATGGTGATGGCGCGCGGCCACGCCTGCCGCTTTCGCATTTTCGTGAGCGACTTTTAAAACTTCCGGCCAATCCAGCGCGAAAATTTCCGCATTGGGATTTTGTTTGGCGATGGTGACGCCGTACATGCCGTGGCCTGCGGCAACGTCGAGCACTTTCCATTTTTCACCGGCGCTGGCATCGAGTGTTTCGGCAAGGGCTGCGGCGGTGATGCGTTGCAGGCCGCTCATCGAACGCGCGAACTCCACCCACTTGGAACTGTCCGGCTCCGCGGTGGATGCCTCGCCTCTTAGCGAAGTGCCGGCGCGCACAATGGCGGTGAGATCCTGATAAAGGTTCATCATTTCCGGTAGCGCCAGAAACTTGGCGGCAGCGCCGATGTAGGCCGGCGAGCGGCGATTGAGAAACACGGCGGAATCATCGGCTAGGGCGTATTCCTGTCCGATCTTGATGAGGAATCCGTTGATGACCAGGAAGTCGCAGAGAATGCGGATGCCGCGTTCGCTGGCTTCGCAGCGCTTGGCGATGGAGGCGTGCGTCGTGGCTCCGGCTGCGATGGCCGAGAAAACGTCCAGCTCGATCGCGGTTTTCAGCGCGGCGGTTTTTTGGTAGGCGTTCAGCGTTTCGAAGATGCGTTCGGGAGTAACGTTGGCAGGTCCGGGCGCGGTGGTCATGGGAGTCGCTCCTGAATTCTAGTATGCGCTAATGAGCGGCAGAATTTTCTGCAAAGCACCAGTGAACGAATTCGGGTTTGTAGGTTTCGACGACTGAGGGCGGGACGTCGGACTCGTTCAGCTGTTGAAAGGCGAGACTGATTTCGCCGCGGGGCTGCACTGTGCCGAGCAGAAACCCGTAGACATTCGTGGCGGAGGCCGTGGCATCCGCTTTTTCCGGCGGCAGGGCATAACGAACTGCCCCCGCGGTGCCGATAATCCATCCGGGGAGCACGCCGCCATGTTCGCGCCAATATGCCGTATTGAAAATTCCCGCCATATAGAAATGCTGGTGGCTGGCGATGACATAGACGAGTTTGTGCGCCTCGTTCTGCGCTTTCAGCAGGTCGGCATACACGCGGCGGCCGCTGGCAATGCCCGCGGGCGAGTCGTCCATGGCATGATTCGCGGCGATGGAGTCGGGCAGGGCCTCGTGCATACCGGCAACGATGGTGTGAATCTGCGGATTGGCGGCATCGCGCGCGAGCACTTTTTCGAACCACTTGAGCTGGTCCGCGTCGAATTCGTTGTTGACGGCGTTATCGAGAGTGATGAAATCCACTCCGTTTTGAATCCAGTGGTAATAGGTGGTGAGCTTGTGGGCGTGTGGGTCGTCGCTGAGGCGCTGTTTCTGAAGGACCGGCGTTTCGAGCCAGTCGGCGAATTGAATCAAGTACATTTCGCGAGTGTGCGGCCAAACGGTTTCGTGATTTCCAATGCCGAGGAAAACAGGCAGCGTGCCGAAGGACGCGAGCTGATTCTGGAGGAAATCATCCCAGACGGTTTGTTGATAGCCGCTGATGCTCAGGGGCTTTGCGAGGTGCTCGGGCTGATGCTGGATATCCTCATCGAAGTCGGAGTTCTTGCGGAAGTCGCCGAGGTGCCAGTAGAACGCCACGCCGCTTTGTTTCACGCCCGCGGCTATGCCGGGCATGACCACGTCGCCGCAATTGCGCGAATCGCCGGAAACGGCGAAGCGCCAGGTGGCGTCGGGGGAGTCAGGAGCTGTCGCGGCGGATTGCGCGAGAGCCAGGCCGGGGAATAGGCTGAACACCGAGGATGCCAGGAACAGCGCTGCGAACATTTTTCGGCGGGTCATCGTTTTAATTTGCGGACTGCCTCCGGCTTAGGGTGACAGGCGATTGTAGGTTTTCAAGTTGGCGATGGCAACGGCGGTGTTATGGAATTCGCTTGGGTAATGCGTGTGACTTCGCTTACATTTCTGGCGCGTAACTTGCCGCGCGATTTCGCGGCTAGGCCGAGGTGAAACAAATGCAGATCGAGCCGTTTGAGCTGGAACGCTGGCAATCGGTGTGGGAGAACAAAGTCGAGCTGAATATTTCCGAGAGCGGCGTCCATCCGCTGAGCACTACGGAACTGGTGCCGGATCCCGAACAGCTGCGCAAAATATTGGACGTGCAGCAACTGTATCCGCAAACGAATGGCAGCGAGGAACTACGTTCGCGAATCGCGGAGCTGTATCCCGGGGCGAACGCGGCAAATGTGCTGGTGACGTGCGGCGGGTCGGAAGCAAATTACGTTTCCACATGGTCGCTGATTGAGCCAGGCGACGAAGTGGTGTTCATGATGCCGAATTACATGCAGATCGCGGGAGTGGCACGGGCGATGGGCGCGACGGTGAAGCCGCTGTGGCTGCGCGAGGCGCTGGATTGGGGCATCAATGTGGACGATCTGCCGCGGCTCGTGACATCAAAGACGAAATTGATCGCGATTTGCAATCCAAGCAATCCCACGGGAGCGGTACTGCGCGACGACATGCGCGCGGCGGTGGTGGCGGCTGCAGAGAAAGTGGGCGCGTGGATTATTTCGGACGAAGTGTATCGCGGCGCCGAATTCGATGGCGAAATGACGGCGACAATGTGGGGCGGGTACGAACGCATGTTGTGCACCGCGGGGCTTTCGAAAGCGTTCAGTTTGCCGGGACTGCGCACAGGATGGGTGGTCGGCGCGCCGAAAGTGATCGAAAAATTGTGGAGTTATCACGACTACACCAGCATCGGGCCTACGATGCTCACGGACCGCTTGGCTTCGGTCGCCCTCGAGCCGACGCGGCGCGCTTGGATCTTGAATCGCACCCGAGAATTTGTGCGGCGCAATTATCCGCCTCTGCGGGCATGGCTGGATGCGCATACGGAGATTTTCTCGCATGTGGCGCCCAAGGCGGGCGCGATTGCGTGGGCGGGACTGCGCGGCGGCCGAAATTCAGCGCCGATGGCCGAAGAACTTCGCGTGAAGAAGAGCGTGTTGCTGGTGGCAGGCGAGCAGGTGGGAATGGAAGGGTTCGTGCGATTTGGTTTCGGTGGCGATCCGGAACATCTGCAGAAGGCGCTGGGGCGGATTGATGAGTGGCTGGGAGAGGCGCGCGCGGCCAGAGCGCGCTGAACGGTGACGGGGATAAGCAGAGCTCGCGACCGGGCTGCCCAGATCGAAGGGCTCGGCTTCAGGGGCTGAAGTCCCGCCCTTCCGGTGTAGCCATTCATGAGAGAGCTTTTCGTCAGTTTTTTCGGCGAAACGCGTGTGTCCACGTTGCAACGTTAGCGATTCGGCATCGTTCGCACGATCTGCGCGATTGCGCAACGGCGCAGATGGTAATTTTGGAAGATAAGGTCGGATGAGGGGTCAGCCCGACATGTCGCTTCCAATGCCCGCTCCCAAAGCGGTGCTGCGCATTCTGATTAATTTCTGCCTGGTCGGCTGGGGTGCGGCGATCATCGCGCAGGCCAGTCGGATGCGGCCGGGTTACGCGCGGCTGCCATGGCTGCACGATTTGGCGATTTTCTTTTTCTTCTCCCTGGTGGCCTTCGCACTTTTCTTCGCGGAATACCAGCTGGTGCAGGGACTCACGAAACACGACCTCAACGTGACGCTAGGGTACGTCCAGTCGCTCGGGTGCTTTCTCCTTGTGCTAAGTGGTTTGTGGGGAATTTATTACGCGAGCGGACCCGCGGCGCCTTCGAACCCGGCGTTTACGGAAAACGTACTACTGGTGATTTACATTTTTGGGCACGCCGTGTTCCTGGGGAATGTGGTCTGGAGTTATGTCCGGGAAGGAAGCGCGCGATGACACCACTGGCCGCTGCGGATAAACCTGCTGAGATATTCGGATGGCCGAGCTCGCCGGCGCGGCTCTTCGGAATCGCCGCGGCGTTTTTCGTGGTGCTGGAAACGATTCTCCTGATGGCAGGAGTACTGAAGTCGCGCTTGCCCGTAATGCAAGGCGGACAAATCAAGCAGGTGCAGATTACGGCGCTGTGGCTGTTCGTGGCTGCGCCGTTCGCGCTGTTTGCGCTCATCTATGCGGTGATGGAGCTCAAGGTTGAGCGCGTATTCCAACAATCGCCCACGCGAATTCATTTTGTGTGCACCCTTTTCGCCGTGCTGGAAACGGTTCGCGTGTATTTGGGATGGGTCGCGACTACCGCCAGTCCTACTCCCGCGGTGCTTTCGATGCAGGATTTCAGCGGGGTCGGCGCGTTTCTGATTTTGGCGCTGGGCGCATTTATCTGGAACCTCGTCGCGAGCAAGGCCAAGCCTCTGGTTTCGCGATAGCTCATGCCTTTCTTTTCCTTCATCCAGTCGCAGACTACTTCACAAGTTGCTGCTGCCGGCGTTTCGCGGCGCACGACGAAGAGACCCCGCGATTCGGTGCGAGTGCCGCGATTAGTCCTGTTGTGCCTGCTGGCGTTCTGCGTGGCGATGCCTGTGTTTGCACAGGAAGCGCACTGGGAAACGCTTAACACCCGGGTGAAGAACCTCTACATGCGGGAGAAATACGCGGAGGCGCTGCCCATCGCAGAACAATGCTTGCAGACTGCGGAGGAAGTCTGGGGGCCGAACGATTATCACGTCGCTTTCAGCCTGCAAAATCTGGCGGCCATTCGCAGCGCGCAGGATGATTTTGCCGGGGCCGAACCATTGGCGCAGCGCGCGCTGAAGATACTGGAGGCCGCAACCCCGCCTGATCCACGCAGGGTTGCTAATGCTCTAAATACGCTCGGGTCGGTTTACCGCCAAGGAGGAAAACTGGCCGAAGCGGAGTCCTTCGCGCAGCGCGCGCTCCGGATTCAAGAAAAAGCGCTGCCGCCGGACGATCCGGACCTTGCTGAAACGCTTGCTGGGCTCGCCAGTTTGTATCAGATGCAGTTCAACTACGCGAAGTACGGCGAGATGGAGGAGTACTACAAACGCGCAATTGCCATTCTGGAAAAAGCGAACGGGCCGAAAGATCCTCATCTGGCCACGGTGCTGGGAAATTTTGCGAGGGTGTATTCGATGTCCGGGCGAAACGCCGAGGCCGTGCCTCTTTTTGCGCGCGAGGTGGCAATCAAGGAAGTGATTTTGGGGCCCGATAATCCGCACGTGTTTCTGGAGATGTGTTTGTTGGCAGCGGCGCAGAGCGGCGCGAAACAGTATGCCGCGGCGGAGGAAACCTACAAGCGCATCGTGGTCAGCGCGCAAGTGCAGGAGCGATCGGACCGGGATTTTCAAGTTTCCGGTATCTACGAGACTCTGAGCAGTTTGCAGCACATGCAGGGAGAAGATGCGGCGGCGGAAGCTTCCGCTTTGCGCGCGGTGCAGGTGATTCAGGATGCGAAGGGTCCGCTGGACCCGGAAATCATGGAGCCGCTGCATCGGCTTGCACTGCTGTACAGCGATGAGAAGAAATATCCGCAGGCGGAGCAGACCTACACACGCCTATTGGCCGTCCAGGAGAAAGACGACGGACCGAAGAGCGTGCGAATCGTGATGACGCTCGACGAGATGATCAAACTGTGGCAGGCGCAAGGCAAATTCACGGAGACGGAACCGTATTATCTGCGCAGCATCGAGTTCTGGGACCAGACCCCGCAGAAGGACGCAAGCATCGCCGCACGCCAAAGATATGCAGAGCTGCTGCGCAAATTGCACCGCGAACCAGAGGCGCTCGCGGTAGATAACCAGATCAAGGAACTCCGTGCACAGCAGGAGGTCGCGCAGATGAAAGACGATGACGTAACCGCAATGAAGTGGGCGTTCGTGTGGCAGGAAGGCTGGGTATTGCAGCAGGGATTCGGAGCGGAGTATGACCGCGTGGCGGATTCACTGGCAGACTATGCAACGATTTTGCGCCTGAAGGGGCGCAGTGCTGAAGCGCAGGACGTCGCGGCGCGGGCGCAAAGCATGCGCCAGCACGCCGATTATGCGGGTGCCAATTCTTTCGCCGCCTGGGTGCTTGAAACGCCGGAGATGACGAGCAGCGTCAGCGGGCGCTCCGCGCAACAGCTGCGCGCGATTGATAATCTGGAATCGCTGGCCCGTGAGCTGCGCAAAGTAAATCGTCCGACCGATGCAGGAATTCTGGAAGCGAAAGCCAAGATCATGCGCGCGGAAATTCCCGCGGCCCGACCGTAGTTCCACAGGATAGTGGAACGCGCGACCGATATCCCGTAATGCGCTGCTGCGGGTGATGCCGGGACACGATTACTTTTGTGTGCTGGCGGATTGTTCCTGCTCGGTCTCGGCTTTGTGCCAGCTGGAATCGGGGTCGAATTTCTTCATGGCTTTGACGATGGATTCGGTGTTCTTGCCCAGATCCTTCTCGTATACGACACCGTTGCTGCCGACGATGAAAGTCATCACGCCGGACGAACGGTATTCCGCGGGATAAGCCACGAATGCGAAGCCGCCGGTCATTTTGCCGCGCACGAGGTAGTTTTTCGAGCCCCCGGGAGCGTGGTGTCCCTGAGCGTAAAGGATGTGGAAGTAGTAGCCGTGGAACGGCGTAGGTCCGCCTTGCGGGATTTGCTCATAACCTTCGGCGACGGCGGTGGCGATCAGCGGTCCAATGGGGCTCTGCGGCGCGCCCGCATCCGCCTTCCAGTAGAGGCCATCGCGCTGCCCTTCGGTGCTAAAGAATTTCTGCGCGTAGACGTCGTGATTCTGCGAATAGTAGTCCTTCTGCGCCGCCACCAGTTCCTGGCATACCTTGATGGTGGTGATTTCGTTGCGGCCGACGCGACGGTAGAGAATTTCTTTGGTTCCAGCATCGGTGTCGAAATACCACACGTTGCCCTTATGCACGAGCGGAATCGGAGCAGGCCAATTCTCCGCGCCGATGTATAGCGTGGTGGTGCCGTCGGGTTCGTTCACCAAGCGATGCATTTCCTGATACTTTTTCGCGAAGTTGGTGTGCATCTCGCGGTCCTGGACGTCGTCTCCGGACGAAACGACCTGTTTGCCGTCCGAGCCGAAGATGGCGAGCATAGCCGTCTCGTCATTCGCCTGTGCTGCGGCGGCCAACGCACTGCTGGCCTCTTCGGCAGATGCGAAAGTTTTTTGGCCCTGCTGCTGGCCCTGGGAAATGGCGGGCCAGCACGCCAACAAGAAAATACCAGCCACTGCGAATTTTGGAAGAATGCCCCACTGCTGAGCTGCAAAATTCAGGTTCTTTTGCCGCATTGGTCTGTTCTCCGTTTCTATAAGTCGCACTAATGGCCCGCTTTTTTCCCTGGCCAACTGCTACGAATGTTTTAGCGGTATGAGCATTTTAGGAATTCGATTAGCGATGGCCGCCGCCGTGACCGCCACCACCGCCGTGGAATCCGCCGCCACCGCCGCCGAAGCTGGCGCTGCCGCGCGAGGAATAACTGCGGGCCTCGCCGCCATGGTCATAGCCGCTGAAGCCGCTGGAGCGGGTGCCGCTCTGGCCGCGGGACTGATCGAATCCTCGCGCGGCCTGAGTATTTCCGTGGAAAGGCGTGTCCCTTCCGCCGGGATTATTGTAAACGCCGCGGTTTCCGCCGCCGATATCACGCCCACCGCCGCGCTGCACGTTGTTCGCGACCCCGCGCTCGCCGCCACCGCGGTAGTAATTGTTGCGGTTGTAGAACGTGTTGCTGCGCGAGTAGTAGCGATTGTTGTTAAAGACTACGGTGCGCCCGCCCCATCCTAGGCCCCAGTGGCCCCAACCCCACCCGTATCCGCCCCAGAAACCTATGCCGAAGCCGATTCCTCCCCAATAAAGAGACGGGCCGCCCCACCAAATTCCGGGATAGGGATACCAGCCGGGCCAGGCGACTACCGGATACCCGTAAACCAGCCATGGATCATAGGCAGGGACGTACACTACGTCCGGCTGAGCAGGCTGAATTACGATGTCTGAGCCTTGCGTCTGGACGGTTTGCTGCGGCGTGTCCTTCAAATTGCCTGCCGCCTGCGCTTTCTGGCGCATCACCTGAATCGCGTCCATTACTTGCTGTTCCTGGTTGTAATAGGCGTCGCCTAGTGAGGAGGTCCAGGAAATATTTTTGTCCATGTTTCCCAGCACGGTCGGAAACGCGCACAGGGCCTTCACGCTGGGGTCCCAGGTTTGCTGGTCCACGGCCTGCGCGAGTGCGTCGCCCTTTAGGTCAGGGTGTGCTTGCACCCAGCGATCTGCCTCGACGATCTCCGCGGGAAAAGTGGACGCGGCGAGAACTTGCGCCACCAGCGAATCCGGATAGAGCGCGATGGGCGCTACGAGTTGCTGCAGCTGTTCAGGCGTCTGTTGCGTGTAAGGCGGCGCTTGCGAGGTTTGCGCCTGCGCTTGCGCATCGTCCTGAGCGGCGGACACCGTTTGCGGCAACACGGGAAGCAAGAGAGAAAATGCCAGCGCGCAGGCGAGAATTTGCCGGGCGGAGAGCGAAAACAGATAAGAAACGGTTGTTGAACTTTTGAAGGCGTTCATGCTCGTGAGGCTCGTCTTGGGCTTCATGACTTGAGCCCTCCTGTGTAATGAGATGCGCGATGGGGAAGTTAGGTTTCGTTGACGTCGCTGGGCTACCGGGCGGTTCCAACAGCAATATTCCGCCGTACCTAGCGGGATGTCAACGTCGAAGAAATTTCGGAGGTGGGCCCGTTTCCGATAACGCGACTGCGATTCACATAGAGCCATTCTGGATACAGCGAACACTTTTCAACCGCTAGGTTTTGTTGTTCAATGCCGTATTAGCGCTGCAACGGGAGGCGGAAGTGCGGCTATTTATCGGAGCGCTTCTACTCGTCATTCTTCCCGTGGGGCTCGCGGAAGACTCGTGTTGGGGTTCACAGCTCTCGGGCGCCGCAAATGCCGCCGCCATCTACGATCCAAATCCCAGCCATCTCTGGAATCGGCTCCACTCCGTGCTCTTCATTCGTGAGGATGTCCCGGGCACCGAGCTGGTTCAGGACGCGCTCGATCCCCCGCTTTGGGACAGCACCCAGTACCTCTTGTCAAAACCTTCCCACGAACGCGTCTTGCGGGTTCTCGACGAGTTCTTGCAAACTCACGGCGAACGGCTGATTCGCGATCCCGTGAAACGGGCGATCTTGCAGCGCGATTTGTGGGCCGTGTTCGATTGGACGGTCGCGAGAGAGCCGGAGCGGCCCGGCGAGCCGGCTTACGGAAAAGAAAAAATCGAGTTGCAGACCCGGCTTGCGGAAGTGCTGCGCCGGCTGGCCTTGACTCCGGAGGAAATTCGCGCGCTGCCCGAAAATTATGGGCAGGCCGTGGCTTCGGCACAGTTTGCCAAGCAATACGATCCCGCGCACCGCGACCGGGCGTTTCTGCCTCCTGACTTGCTCGATCCGCTTGGACCCTGGGTAGCGATTTCCGGGCAGGGACCCTCGACCGAGCCGGTGGCTGTTGGACATGTTTCTACTTTTTCGCGGTCCAGTTTTTTGGTTTTCGTGCGGCTTCCGGGAGGGCGCAAAGCGACTTACGATTATCTTCGGACTCTTTGGGACTTTCCAGAGCCTTGGATTGCGCGCACTGACGGAGGCGACTCAGCATACGATCAAACCATGGAGAATCCGCATTTGCCGCAGTTCCCGGCCGGTACACAGGTTGCGCTGCTTCGCCAGATGATGCTGTTCGACAATCATGGAAACCTTCAAGGCACGCCCATCACAGAGAGCGTGCAGTTGCGGGTGTATCGCAGCATTGCGCCAGCCGCGATGGATGAGCGCACAGAATCTGGTGTTGCCGGCTTAATAGCGAGGAGCGGCCAGGACTTCTTCCAGATCACGCTGAGCCGGCCGTTGTTGTTCGCCGGCCGGGCGGGTGGACTGAAAGCGACGGGAAAAGACGAAAAGGAATTTTTTATTTTCAACTTTCCTGGGCCGGACGAGGACGCCCCAAAGAAATCCGTGCCGCTTGATAAGTACCCTCCGATCCTTGAGTCATGCTTCATGTGCCACCATACCGCCGGAATCAATTCGTTAAATAGCCGTGGTCGCCTGCTTAAGCCGTATTGGCTGAACCAGGACTACTCCGGGCCCGCCATGACTGCTGTATCAGAACATAAGTGGTGGGAAGAGACGCAGGATATGGGCTGGAAACAGAATCGCTACGAGTGGGGGCTGCTGAACGGCTATTGGAAATCCAGCGGAGAGTTGCACCAACGCGACTAGAACAGACTTCGCGGAAGTGACAACCGTTTTGAAGGAGTGCTCTCCTTCGCGGTGGGTATTCATGGCAGAACAAAGCAACGATTCCGCGCCGAGTCGTGATCAACGGCGTTCTCGGAAACTGACTCACCACCGAAATTTCCGCCGCGATTGCAGCAGCGGGCGCGGTGGGGGGCACGATGTGTTGGCTGCGTCAGCGCTGCGGCTGGGTTGGATTGCTCGCGCGGTTGAAGTAGTGGGGCTTGTCCAGATCGGCGCGCACGGCAACATCGAAGAAGCCGACCATCATTTCATCGTAGGTCTGATCTCCCCAGCGAACGGCGGCGGCCGGATCGGGATTGTGCGGATTATTTTTGGAGTTGTCGTACCAGGCGACGGCTTGCAGCACGGTGCCGGCGGGCAGCTTGAGCGGTTCGGCGAGCCGATAGCTCAGTTGCCAGTAGAAATTATAGTTTACGCGCAGCAACGGTTCGGCGGTTTTGCCACCGCGCAAAATATTGTATTCGAAACGTTTTCCTCGCAGGTGCATGTGGGGGAAAAAGCTGAGCAGGACTGCTTCGTTCGGCAGCGAGCCGTGCACTTCCACGCGGTAGTCGTCCACGCCCGGAGGGATCACGAAGCGGTCATTGGTCAGTTGCAACGTCAGCACGCGCTGCTTCGGCGGATGATCGGCGAAGATGATGCCGATGCTGGATTGGTCCGTGGTGGCGTGCCCGTGCGCCATGTAGTGCATTTGAAATACGAGGTCGGAGCCGGCGGGAACGAATTTCGCCATGCCCTCGGGCCAATTGTCCGGTGAACTTCCCGGCGCGTACACGAGCAGGATGTCGGCTTGCGTGAAGCGCGTGTCCTCGCGATCTTGCTGGTCCGTCATGTCCGCGCCGGTGAAGGGAACGCCGACAGGCGCGTGGCGCAGCCAATTGGAATTGGGCGGGCGGACGTAGACGACCGCGTGATGCACATTCGCGCGGCTGGACGGCTGAATTTCGGACATCTGGATCCATTTGTCTTGCGTAAAGTGGGTGGGAACGATTTCGTACGTGTAGTCGATATCGCCGTGTGCGGGAAGCGAGACGGGTTTGGGCATGCGCACGACTGCGTCGGGCTGCGGAATCGTCCAACCTTCCGGCCACTGCCGCGGCGGAGGCGCCGAGTGCGGATCGCCCGCGGGGGCTTGCGCGTTCGCCCAGGAAACCAGCGTGTCTATTTCCTGTTGTGTGAGTGACGGATCATTCGAGAAATGGCCGATGGCGGGATCGGCGAACCAGGGCGGCATTTCTCGTTTGGCGGCGGAATCGGCAATGGCGCGCGCGAAGGGGCGCGTTTGCGCGTAGGACATCAGTTGCATCGGGCCGATTTCGCCGGCGCGGTGGCAGCTTTGGCAATGCTGCTGCAGGATGGGCAGGACATCGCGATAAAACGTGGGTGTCGCGACTAATGCTTGCGCTGCTGCTGGCGGTTCCGGCGTGATTTGATTTTCCTGTGGGGATGCGGCCCAAGAAGAGGCGAGGGACAGAAGCACGACCAGTGGTAGAGATATTCTCAAGAAATTATGGATGCGGGAGGAGCGGCTAGGCTTTTTGTTCTGGAAATGCACGACGTGAGGATTGTACACCGAGCATGGCGATCGGTCGGTGTCAGCCCCCGGTCGATCCGCCTGCAAGAGCAGTCTATTTCTTGAGCGATGCGATGTACACGGCGAACGGCTCGAGTGAGAGCTGCGCGACGGACGAATTATTTTGGAGCGACGGCTGCGTAGTGAGCAACGTTGTCGCCGACTTTACGCTCAGGCGCTGCTTCGAAAGCTTGAAGTTCACTCTTTGCCGTGCAGCGGACATGTTGATGACGACGATCACCGCGTCGGTTGCGGTCTTCCTCAGATACGCCAACACGTCCGGATCCTTTTCATTCAATTCGATGTAGTCGCCATTGAGTAGCGCCGGGTTAGAGCGGCGCAGCGCGAGCAGCTGCTTGTACCAGTTCAGAATCGAGTTCGGGTCCTTTAGCTCGTCCGCCACGTTGTAGGTCTTGTAGGTCTCCGGAATCGCATTCCATGGCGTGCCGGTGCTAAATCCGGCATTCGGTTCGCTGCTCCATTGCATGGGTGTGCGCTCGCCGTCACGGCCTTTTTCTTTCGGCCAGCCCAGGCGGCCGATGGGATCCTTCACGTCTTCGCGACGCGTAGGATCGTTGTTCTCCATGCCGATTTCTTCGCCGTAATACATGATCGGCGTGCCGCGCAGCGTCAGAAACATCGCGGCCATGTCTTTGGCGATTTGATCGTTGTGCTGGCCGTCGCCGTAACGGTTCCAGGAACGTACGATGTCGTGATTGCCGATGACAAAGACGGGCCACTCGCCCGTTGCTTCGACGGCGTCAATGTGCTCGCGGAAAACCGGCGCGGAAAAGTTCAATTTTGTGAGCAGCAGATCCATGGGCATCTGCAACTCGTCGTTCGCGGCGCCGTAATAAGGTTTCAACTGCGCGACGTTGTCCGTCCAGGTCTCGCCGATCAATACCGCATTGTACTTATTGGCGACGGTGCGCAGGCCTTGCAGCGCGGTGTGCACTTCGGGCAACGCCTGGGTGTATTTGTTCTCAACCTTGGGATCGCCGAATTCGTTCGTGCCGGGCAGCACGGGATTGTCTCGTAGCGTGGGATCTTCGTACAGCGAATCCACCGCGTCGAGCCGGAAGCCGGCGACGCCGCGTTTGTACCACCACTCCGTCGTGCCATACATGGCGTCAACGACCGCGGGATTGCGCCAGTTCAGGTCTGGTTGCTGCACGTAGAAATAATGGTAGTAATACTGCTTGGTCGTGCTGTCCCACTGCCACGCCGAGCCGCCGAAATTCGAGATCCAATTGTTGGGCGGGCCATCACCCTTGCCGTCGCGCCAGATGTACCAATCGCGTTTCGGCGCGGTGCGCGAGGAACGCGAATCGATGAACCAGGGATGCTGATCGGACGTGTGGTTCACGACGAAATCGAGAATAATCTTGATGCCGCGCTCTTCACCTAACTTTTGCAGGCGGTCGAAATCGGCGAGCGTGCCATACATCGGGTCGATATTTTCGTAATCGGAGACGTCGTAACCGAAATCCACTTGCGGCGATGGGAAGCACGGCGCGATCCAGATCGCATCTACACCGAGGGCCTTCAGGTAATCGAGCTTGGATGCGATGCCGTTCAGATCGCCGATGCCGTCCCCATTACTATCCATGAAGCTGCGCGGATAGATTTCGTAGAAAACGGCGTGTTGATACCAGGGATATGGCGCGGCGCTGCGAGGTTTACGATGTGCGCGCGTGGTGCGCAACGCCACAATCAGAATGAGAAGAATCAAGACTGCCGTAGCAAACCTGCCATGCATCAGCGCGCCTCCTTTACGTGCCAAGCGAACCAGAAACGCCTGCGAGTCTAGCAAGGCCGGCGGCGCGCTGCCAGTACAGCCACGCAGTGGTTGACTTTAACGGCCGGGTTGTTGCAAATGGAAGCCTCTTAAATCTCCCGGGGTTGGCTACAAATGAACATCATTGATTTGATTGTTGGCAAACCGCTGAGAACTTCGGAAGAACGCGCGGAGCAGATTGGGCCGGCGGCGGGCGTTTCCATTTTCGGTTTGGATGGATTGAGTTCGGCGGCATACGGGCCGGAAGCGGCTTTGAGCCTGCTGATTCCGCTGGGTCTTCTGGGCGTGCGCTACATCTTGCCGGTCAGTTTGGCGATCATCACGCTGCTGATCATTGTTTATGTTTCCTACCTGCAGACAATCGCGGCGTATCCATCGGGCGGCGGGTCGTACACGGTGGCGCGATTTAATTTGGGCGCCAACGCCAGTCTGCTCGCGGCAGCGGCGCTGCTCACCGACTACATTCTGACCGCGGCGGTGGGAATCTCCGCTGGGGTTGGCGCGCTGGTCTCCGCGGTGCCGTCGTTGCAGCCGCATACGGTGTTGCTCTGCGTGGGAATACTTGTGCTGATCATGGTTTTGAATTTGCGCGGCGTGCATGACACCGGAGCCGCCTTCATGATTCCGACTTACCTTTTTGTGGGCACGCTGCTGATCCTGATTGCCGGCGGAGTGATTCGAGTGGTGCTGAGCGGCGGACATCCGGCGCCAGTGTCGCCATTGCCGGTGCCGTCGCCTGCGACCGAGATCGTGAGTTTCTGGCTGCTGCTGAAAGTGTTTGCGAGCGGCTGCACGGCGCTGACCGGCGTTGAGGCGGTGAGCAACGGCGTGAAAGCTTTTCGCGAACCAGGCCAGAAGAACGCGCAGCGCACTTTGACCGTAATCATTTTTATTCTGGCCGTTTTGCTCGCAGGAATTTCCTATCTAGTGAAGAGCTACGGTATCGCCGCCACCGATCCCGGCCAGCCCGGTTATCAGAGCATCCTGGCGATGCTGCTGCTGGCGGTGTTCGGCAAGGGCGCCTTCTATTACGTGACAATTGCCTCGATCCTGCTGGTGCTTTCGCTTTCGGCCAATACGGCGTTTGCGGATTTTCCGCGGCTGTGCCGTGCCATCGCGCAGAACAACTATTTGCCGCACGTGTTTGCCTACCGCGGGCGCCGGTTGGTGTACACCTACGGGATTACCGTGCTCGCGGTGGCGACTGGTTTCTTGCTGATTGTTTTTGGCGGAGTGACCGACCGGCTGATTCCGCTCTACGCAGTGGGCGCGTTTCTGGCGTTCACGCTTTCGCAAGCGGGGATGGTGAGGCATTGGACCAAAAAGCGCGGCGCACATTGGGTGCGAAACGTTTTTATCAATGGTCTGGGAGCGACGGTCACTGGGATTACCGTGCTGGTGGTGCTGGTCGCGAAATTTACCAGCGGCGCGTGGATCACCGTGATTTTTATTCCTTTTTTGATTTTCTTCTTTCGCGTAGTGCGCAGGCACTATCACGCCGTCACGCTGGCCACCTGGACCTGCTCGCCCGCTGAGCCGGCCAATCTCAAGTCGCCGCCGATCACCGTGGTCCCGATGGACCGCTGGAGCAGCGTCACCAAGCAGGCGCTGGAGTTCGCATCCCGAATCTCCTCGGAAATTATTGCGGTGCACGTGGAATCCTCTGACAGCGGCGAAATGCTGCGCGACGTGTGGCCGCGTTACATCGAGGCGCCATTTCAGGCAGCGGGCCAGCCGGTGCCCACGCTGGCGCTGCTTCCGTCGCCGTATCGCTTTGTAATCGTGCCGGTAGTGCAGTATGTGTTGAAATTATCGAAGGAAAATCCGCAGCGGCGGATTGTGGTGGTGATTCCCCAGCTTGTCGAAAGCGAGTGGTTCGAATATTTTCTGCATAATCAGCGCGGACGTTTGCTGGAATGGGCGTTGCAAGTGCAGGGTAATGAGCACATCTCCACGCTGGCGTCGCCCTGCTATCTTTCGGACCGTCAATTATAAAAGCGCGTTGCGGACGCGGCCTTCCCAGTCCCGCGCTGGCGTGTCAACGCAAAGTAGTCCCGCGCCGGCGTGTCAACGCAAAGTAGAAATGTCCGGTTTTTCGCAAGATAGAAATGTCCGCTTCCATGGTCTTCTCCAAGGGTGATCTGCAGGCACATGGTATTTGGGTGTGATTTTGTTTTTAGGTGTCTCGGTTCTTTCCGCAAGTCCTGGAGGCCGTAGGCCGGAAGGACTTGCGGTCGCGCGCGCCGGTTCTGGGCAGGGGCGCAGGTGTAGATAGCGCCCGCGGTAGCGTAACCAGTGGCTTCCGTCCAACCGCCGTTCGATTTCTACCGCTGCTCCACGAAGCCCTGCGCAAACTTCTTCCCGCACTACCCCCCAGCGATTCCCGTCCCAGCTTACCGTGTGGTCCGGAGCTACTTTGCGGGCCACGCGCACACTCAAGATTTCTTCCAGGTGCTGTTCTGGCCCCAGGCGCCGATGGGCATTGCCTGCATTGCGCGGTGCCACGGTAAAACGCCGCTCCCAATCGGGAATAAAGCGCATCTCCAAGAAGTGATTCGCCGCCGCGATGCTGTCGATTCCCGCCAGCCGCATCTCCTTCACCAGACGATCCTGCAAAGTTTCAAACAATCTCTCGATACGCCCTTTGGCTTGCGGACTGTGGGCCGCAATCCATTCGATGCCCAGTTCCTGCAAGGCTCGCCCGAACTGCGTGCGCAGCGCATCTCCCCGCAGTTGTTCGGCAAGCGGCTGCGGGCCGGCCTTGCGAAAAATGCTGGCTTTATCGGTGTAGTGGGCCAAGGGACGTCCATAGCGCCGTAACCATCCCTGCAGGGTTCGCAAGTTCTCTTCCGTGGTGTCATGCTCGGTGAACCGTCCCCAGATCCGACTGGTGGCATCGTCGATCAGCGCGATGAGCTGGCAGGCCGGAGCGCGCTCCTCCAGCCAGCGGAACGGCGAGCTGTCCTGCATCACCAACTCCCCGAAGCAGGCGCGGCGCTCCCGCCAGACGTGGATCGTTTTCACGCGCTGGGAGCGCGGCCGCCACAAGGCTGCCTGGGTCATCCACTTCCGTAGCGTCTCCCGACTCACCAGAAACCCTTCCTGGGCCAGGTGTTCAGCGGCCAAGGTAGGGCCGAAATCCGCATAACGCTGGCGCAGGCGCGCCAGGATCTTCTGCTCGAAGCGGGCCGCCAGCTTACGGTTCGATGGCCGGCCTCGTAGTCCGTGCACGAGGGAGCGATCTCCGCGCTCGCGCAGGCGCAGCAGCATGCGCCGCACGTGGCGGTCGCTTACTTTCAACCGCTCGGCCGCTGCTACCTGCGTCAACTGCTTCTGTTGCACCTGGTGCAACACCTTTAATCGGTCCCGTTCTCGTTGGCTCAAAGCGATTCGCTCCGTTTCCATGGGGCCCTCGGCCAACCATGAAAGCGGACATTTCTACTTTGCACAAACCGGACATTCTCATTTTGCGGCCACATAGTCCCGCGCCGGCGTTGACTTGAACTGAGCGCGGCCATAAGATGGCGCGCAGTCGGGTTCGTTCCCGCCTGCCATGAAAGCGCCGCCACCTGAGAACGAATCGGAACGACTGGAAGCGCTGCGGCGTTACGCCATTCTGGATACATTTCCGGAGCAGGAATTCGACGATCTCTCGCGCCTCGCAGCGATGATCTGCGGCACGCCGATTGCCCTGGTCAGTCTGGTGGACTCCCACCGGCAGTGGTTCAAATCAAGAATCGGCATCGAGCAAACGGAAACTTCGCGCGACGTAGCGTTCTGTGCGCACGCGATCCTGCAGCCAGACGTGATGGTGGTGCCGGACGCGCTGGAAGATGAGCGATTTCGCACGAACCCTCTGGTTACAGACGATCCCAACGTTCGTTTTTACGCGGGCGCGCCATTGATTTCACAGGAAGGCTACGCGCTGGGGACGCTGTGCGTGATTGACCGCGTCCCGCGGAATTTATCGCCGGAGCAGAGGGATGCATTGAAGGCGCTCAGCCGCCTGGTGGTGACGCAGATGGAGTTGCGCCGCAGCGTGGCTGACCTGTCGCGGGCCATCCGCGAGCGCCGCATGACGGAAGAAGAGCTCGACCAGCTTTTTATGGTTTCTCTGGACATGCTGTGCATCGCGGGCTTCGACGGATATTTCAAGCGCATCAATCCGGCCTGGGAAAAGACTCTGGGCATCTCCACCTCGGAGCTGATCTCCAGACCATACGATGAATTCGTCCATCCGGACGATCGCGAGCGAACGGCAACCGAAGCGGAAAAGCTTGACGAGGGCGAACAAACGCTCTCTTTCGAAAACCGTTATCGCTGCGCCGACGGGACCTACCGCTGGCTGCTCTGGAACGCGACGCCCATCCCTGAGCAGAAATTGATCTTTGCAGTCGCGCGGGACATTACTCAGCGCAAGGAAGCTGAACGCAGACTCTCCACCGGCTATGCCGTCACGCGCGTGCTGGCCGAAGCTGAATCTCTTGATGCGGCGGTGCCGTTCCTGTTGATGTCCATCTGCGAAGGGTTGAGCTGGGATCTGGGAGTGCTGTGGCGGGTGGACGAGATGCAGCACGTATTGCGTTGCATGGATCTGTGGCACGTTCCGGGCCGCGATTTTCCGGCGTTCGTGAAAGCCACGCGAGAACACACTTTCGAGAGCGGAGTGGGCCTTCCCGGACGGGTGTGGGAATCGCGCCAGCCAGCATGGATTCCCGAGGTGCGGAGTGGAGAAAATTTTCCGCGGGCGCCCTTTGCGATCATGGATGGGCTGCAGTCCGCGTTCGCCTTCCCGATACGGTTGGGCGAGCACGTGGCGGGTGTGATCGAATTTTTCACGCAGCAATCGCGCAAGCTTGAACCCGACCTGATGGAAATGTTCGATTCTATCGGCAGCCAGATCGGGCAGTTCATCGAGAGGCGGCGGGCGGAGATGGAGCTGAAGATGTACGCCGACTTTCTGGAAGCAGCGCGCAACGCTCAGCAAGCGGATGCGCGGCGTCTGGCGCAGCTGGTGAAAGAGCTGGAAGCGGCGAAGCAGAAAGCCGAAGAAGCGACGCGCGCGAAGAGCGAGTTTCTGGCGAACATGAGCCACGAAATTCGCACGCCCATGAACGCCATCATCGGCATGACGGAGCTCGCGCTGGAGACGAAAATGTCCGTCGAGCAGCGCGAATTTCTGGGCACGGTGAAAAGCTCGGCGGCGTCGCTGCTGAATTTGATCAACGACATTCTGGATTTTTCGAAAGCCGAAGCGGGCAAAGAAAAACTGGAGCACGTGGAGTTTGCGCTGCGCGAAACGATCGAGGAGACGCTGAAATCGCTGGCGGCGCGCGCGCAGGAGAAGGAAATCGAGCTGGCCTCGCATTTTGCGCCGGACGTGCCGGACGCCTTGATCGGCGATCCGGACCGGCTGCGGCGGATCGTGGTGAACCTGGTGGGAAACGCGATCAAGTTTACCGAGCATGGGGAAGTGGTGGTGCGGGTGAACACAGAAGCGCACGGAGAGCCGGACGTTCTGCTGCATTTTTCGGTGAGCGACACGGGGATCGGAATTCCCATCGAAAAGCAGCAGCATATTTTCGAGGCCTTTGCGCAGGCTGATTCGTCCACCACGCGCAAGTATGGCGGCACCGGGCTGGGCCTGGCCATTTCCGCGCAACTTTGCGAATTGATGAACGGAGTGATGTGGGTGGAAAGCGAAGAGGGCCGGGGCAGCACGTTTCACTTCACGGCTCACTTCGGGCGTCCCACGGCCTCCGCGAAAAGATCGCCCGAATCCGAGCCAGTGAAGCTGCGCGACTTGCCGGTGTTGGTGGTGGACGACAATTCGACAAACCGGAAAATCCTGGAGGAGATGATCGCGAATTGGCGCATGAAGCCCGTGGCCGCGCCGAACGGGCCCGCCGCGATGGAAGTGCTGCGGCGCGCGCATAAGAATGGGACGCCATTTCGGCTGGTGCTGCTCGACGGGCACATGCCGGACATGGACGGATTCGAAGTGGCGGCTCGCGTGAAGCAGGATCCGCAATTGCATGGAGCGAAAGTAATCCTGCTCACGTCGGCGGGGCGCAGCGAGGACGTAGCGCGCGCCAAAGCCGTGGGGGTAGCGGCGGCGCTGAGCAAACCCGTGAAGCAATCGGAATTGTGGGACGCGATCATCAGCGTCTTGCATGTGCCGGGGCAGCAGAAGGTACGGCCATCCGCAGCGCGTGCGCGTGCGCGTGCCGCCCGAGAGCCATTGCGCGTGCTGTTGGCTGAGGACAATCCAGTGAATCAAGAAGTGGCCGTGCAGATGCTCGAGCGGCGCGGACATTCCGTGATCGTCGCGGAAAATGGGCGGCAGGCGCTGACGGCGATCGAGCGGCACAAGTTCGATCTCGTGTTGATGGATGTGCAGATGCCGGAAATGGGCGGCCTCGAAGCCACGCAATTAATCCGCGAAAAGGAAAAATCCTCGGGCGGTCATTTGCCGATCGTGGCGATGACCGCGCACGCCATGCAGGGCGACCGCGAACGCTGCATCGCAGCGGGAATGGATGGATACCTTGCGAAACCGATCGATCCCAAATCGTTCCTGCAGACGGTGGAAGGAATTTCGCAACAAGTAGCGCAAAGCGAGACGGGCGGCGACGAACACCAGGGGAGCGCGGATGCAAGGGACGGGAGCAAGCGCGCGTTGGATACGAAGGCGCTGCTGGAATGGTTCAGCGGGAATCGAAAGCTGCTGCGCAGCATCGTGAAAACGTTTCGCGACGATTGCCCGCGAATGATGGCGCGGATTCGCAGCGCGCTGGCGGCGAACGACGCCAACCTGCTGGCGGATGGAGCGCACGCGCTGAAAGGCTCGGTGGGGAACTTCGGTCCCACGGCGGCGCTGGACACCATTCGAGAGATGGAAAAAATCGCGCGACAGGGTAAACTCGACGGCGCCTGGGAGCTGTACGCAACGCTGGAAGACGAGATCGCGCTGTTGCTGCCAGCGCTGCACGCCATCGGCGCGCAAAAAAGACCTCTGCGGCGGACGGGCCGCTCGCATCATGCACCGGGGAGGAAACGATGACGCGCATTCTAGTCGCTGATGATGACCGCACTACCCGCCTGCTGCTGACCGAAACGCTTCGCGCCCAGAAGTACACCGTGGTGGCTGCAGTTGACGGCGCGGAAACCCTGAAAAAATTGAAGACGGGGAAGTTCGACCTGGTCTTGCTCGACATCTGGATGCCGAAAATGAACGGCCTGGAAGTACTTGCAAAATTCCGCAAAGCGAAAAAGCGGCCCAAAATTATCGTGATGACTTCCGACGACACGCCGCAGACGTTGCTCAGCGCGATTCGCGAAGAGGCGTACACCTACGTTGCCAAGCCGATTGATCCGCATGCGTTGCTGGTTCTCGTGAAGGAAACGCTTTCGAAGAAACCCGGGCAGGGGACGATTGAAGTGATTTCCGCGAGTCCCAATTGGGTGGAGCTTTCCGTTCCGTGCTCGCTGGACGAAGCGGAGCGGATTGAAGCCTTCATGGCGCATCTGAAGAGCGGCCTTTCCGAGGACGTGCGCCGCTCGGTGGGGCAGGCGTTTCACGAACTGCTGCTGAACGCAGTGGAATGGGGCGGCAAGCTCGACCCCAATCGTAAAGTGCGCATTTCGTATCTGCGCGCGCGGCGCATGTTGTTATATCGCATCGCGGATCCAGGCCAGGGATTCAAGTTTGCCGGCCTCGACCACGCGGCGATTTCGCACGCACCGGATGAGCCTACCGCGCACGACCAGGTTCGCCAAAGCAAAGGACTGCGGCCCGGCGGATTCGGCCTGCTGATGACGCAGGCCAATGTGGATGAGCTGGTCTACAACGAAAAGCAAAACGAAGTTGTTTTTGTGAAATACCTCTCGGAGTGACCCCAGGCGTCGGACGCAGCGTACGCTTGCGCACCTTGCATTTTTGACACGCTTTTGCGCCGAAGTCTGCGCGATGTGGTAAATTCGACGCGAAGAGGGCGATGAGAAACCTGCTGATTTTCGCGCTGCTTGTGGCGATCCTGGTAATCGTGATTCTGTTCGGCCTGCCAAGATTTCCTCGGCAAGAGCATGCGGCGCAACGGCCGCAGCCTTCGCCGTGGAATTCCAGCGCGATTCAGAGCACGTTTGCGGGAGCGCAAGTGCAGGAAGCGGACGCAACGCATGCGACGCTCGAGTTTTTCTACGACCTCGATAACAACACCGATGCCGATTACCACTTCACCAAAGGTGCCGGCACGGTGGTGATGACCCGGCTGAAATCCAACGGAAGCTTGAGCTCGCAAGAGCCGATCGAATTGAACAATTCAGTGTTCCTGCCGGCGCGGAATCGCACTCGCATCGCGCTGCAAGTTACGCGGCCTTTCAATTGGCCCAGCGGCCTGCCCGCAACACAGATCGGTCCCGTGAACCAAGTGAAATTCCAGCAGCTGGTGGCCGACGAAGTGGCGAACCTGAGCGGATTTGTAATGTTCGATACAACCACGCATTTCCAGATTGAGCTTCCCGGCGGGTGGCAGGAATTGCAGGCGCCCACCAGCGCGGCGGGGCTGAATTAGGAACGCGAACTGAGGGTTGTTGCGGGCAGAGCTGTCGCAACAAGCGCGATGCATGACTGACGAACCAGAACAGAATTCGGACTCGAATCCCGTTTCCATTCCGGCGAGCGACCGGCGAGCGCATCCGCGCCAGCGCATCCGTTCGCTTGCGTATGTGCACCTGGGCGAATCCAACGGCGGGATCGTGCTTAATATCAGTGAAGGCGGCGTTGCGGTGCAGGCTGCCGAGGCGCTGGATCCCGGCGAGAGCCCGCTGGCGATGCGGATTGAGATTCCGCGTTCGCGCAAACGGCTGGAGGTGAGCGGCGAAATCGTGTGGGTGGGCGAATCGCGAAAAGAGGCGGGCTTGCGATTCGTGGACCTGTCGGAGGATGCACTGCAGCGGATTCGTTCGTGGATGGCGCGCGAGGATTCGCCGGGCGCTGCTCCCGAGGAAAGCGAACAGGAGGTGGAGGCGCCCGTTGTGCGATCTGCGCAGTCTCGCCCTGAAACAGTCGTAAGCGCAGAGGATTTCTCGGATCGGGGAGAGCGGGTTGCCGAGGCCGAGGAGTTCGCGAGTGAAGTCGTAGCAGGATTCCGTGAAACCGAGGAGCCGTTTGAAGGCGACGACGAGGTGGTCGAGTTCGCCGAAGAATCTGCAGATGAATCCGCGCACGAGGCTGCGGTCGAACATAAGGAAGCGGCCGAAGAATCGACCGAAGGCGCTGCCGCCGCGATGCAGGCGCCGTCTCGTGCGACGAAAGCACCCGTTGTTCCGGCAGCCCCGACTGGCAAGGAAGAAGACCGCGCGCGAACGATGGCGCCGCCGGTTCTGCCTTTCGAGAAGAAACCGCAAATCCCGAGTTCGCCGTACACTCCGATCAGCGGCGGGCACGGAGCGCCGGCTTTTGCTGTGGCCGTCGCGCCGCCCGCCCCAGCGCGCTATTCCACCGGCGATGCCTCCTCGTCGTTATTCCCGCAACCGCGCGTCTCCGCCGAACCTGCTGCTGCGGATGATGGTTGGAAGAGTTTTCGCGTGCAGCTGCAAAGCGGATGGTTTCTTGCGGTGCTGGTATTGTTGCTCGCGACGATTTCATTCATCGCCGGGATGGCTGTGCGCCGAGGGGCATTGAACGGCGTGATGGGCGAGGTGGACGATGTAGTGCAACCCAAGAGCGCGCCTGCGCCATCGTCGGGAAATCCAGCGGGAAATTCTCCGGCGAATGCCCTCGCCGCGACCGCTCTGACCGCGCCATCCAAGGCGCTGCAAATCGAGATTGTGGATTTGGAGAATCACCATTGGACAATTCCAGCCGCGGCCGCTGCGAATCATGGCGACGCGAGCGCCGCGCAGCAGACACAAGTGAACGTGGCCACAGCGCGGAATGGCTCTGCGGTGGCTGCGCCGCCTGCTACAAATCCGCCGAATCAGAAACCAGCGCAGAGCGCGCCGTCGAACGACGCGGCAGCCGCTGCCAAGCCGGGCGCGCCGCTGATGCTGAGTTTGCCGGAAACGCCGATCAGCGCTTCTGGTTCGGTCGCGATTCGCGCAACCGGCATAGTTCCCATCCCTGCTGACGAGGCGCAGTCCGTGCAGCACGCGCGCAATCTGCAGATCGGCGAACTCATCAATTTGGTTGAGCCTGTTTATCCGCCCGATGCGCGCCAGGCGCGTTTGGAAGGCACCGTGAAATTGCACGTACTGGTTGCGGCGAACGGCGAAGTTCAGAGTTTCCGGACTATCAGCGGACCCGAAACTTTGGCGCAGGCCGCGATGCTTGCGGTGCGCGAGTGGCGCTACCGCCCCACCTTGTTGAACGGAAAAGCGGTGGAGATGCAGGAAGACGTCACCTTCGTTTTTCGCTTGCCGAATTGAAAATAGGCCCAAGATCTCGCCAATATCTGAAAATGCCGTGCCGCGCGCAGTGCGATGCTAGGCGCTGGCAAATTTCGCGAGGTGCGGTTGACGTTACCAATCGCATCACTGCGGTGATCCTGTATTGACGATGACTTGGGCGGCGTATACGATTACCACGCTTTCAATCGGAGGAAAAAATGGCGAAGAGCAGGCTCACGAAAGTTGCCGAAAGCATCGGCGGCGCAATCGGCAAGGCTGATCGCACCGCGCACAAAGTTGCCAAAGCCGGTGTGCTGGCAAAGAAAGAACTCGAGGCGCTTTCCAAGGAAGTGGACGGACTGAAGAAGCGCCTGCAGAAAACCACCAAGCGGCTGAAAAACGCCCTGTCGTAAATTCTGCAAAAAACTGGCTCGGAAGGGCGGCGCTGCGGCGGCTCTGGTTCGTCGCGCGGCGAATGCGCGCGCATTCGCTTTTACGAGCTGGGCAGTCCGCGCGGTTTGGTTTCTGCGGCGGTTTCGAGCCGGCGGAGCGCTTCGTCCGCCGTGATTGTTTCTGCACCCAGCGCTGTTAGCTCCGCCATCGTGCGGCTCGCTTCAGCTTTGTTCAGCGTTTCGATTGCATCGCTAACCACGGCCACGCGCCGGCCGCGTTCCAGCAAGCCCTTCGCCGCGAAGCGCACGCAATATTCCGTTACCACTCCAAAAACAATAAATTCGGCGTCGCGCGGCAGCCGTCCCAGCAGCGCTTCCGCGTGGCGGCTCTCGAAAATATCCAGCGTCTGCTTTTCCAGCACGATCTGCTGGAATTGCGAGAGATCGGCCGGCAGCTTCGCGGCGGCTTCGTTCGGGACGACGACGAATTTTTCGGCCAGCGCCTCGGGCACAAGTTTCGCGCCCCATGTGTCGCGGATACAATGCGGCGGGAACTGCCCGAATTCCGGGTCGTCTGGTGTGTGGATGCAGCCGTGCGAAACCAGAAAGACGCGGCCTTGGCGCGCAGCATCAGTGAGCCGCCGAATATTCGGCAGCAGCTTTTCCGCGCCTGGCACGTAGAGTTTTCCGCCCGGCTTCATGAAGTCTTCCTGCGCATCAACTTCCCAGAAGATTATCTTGTTCGAGACCATCCGGTTTCCTGTAGGTCCGCGGTTTACCGCCGCTTCTGCGTGAAATTCATTTATAGCCCGGTTCGCAACAGCGTGACAAGCCTACGACATTCGTGCATTTGCGCGCGCGATGGCTAGGCCGGATCGCCTTCCTTTGCCCGCGGATTGATGTTAATTTTCAGGTGAAACTCGCACCATCATTGTTTTGATGTGCCTCTATGCCCGAACGCTTCGCGTTTTCCGATCTCCGTGAGCTTTTCGCCAAGGCGAATGAAGTGAAGTCTGGCGACCAATTGGCCGGAATCGCCGCTGGATCCGAGCGCGAGCGGGTCGCTGCGAAACGCCAGCTCGCGGATTTATCGCTCGATGAGATTGTACGGAATCCGCTGATTGATCCGGATCAGGACGACGTCAGCCGTCTGATTCTGGAATCCTACGATCAAGCTACCTTCAAATCCCTGAAAAGTATGACCGTCGGCGAATTTCGCGAGCGGCTTCTCGACGACGCCACCAGCGAAAGTGAACTTTGGACATTTCAGCGCGCCATCATTCCCGAAATCGCCGCCGCGGTGGCGAAAATTATGAGCAACAAAGACCTGGTGCTGGCCGCGGCCCGGATTCGCAACATCACGCGTTGCCGCAACACCATGGGCGAACGCGGCGTGCTGGGAATCCGAGTGCAGCCCAATCACCCGGTGGACGATATTGGCGGCATCTTACTCGCCGCGTTTGAAGGCTTACTATATGGATGCGGCGACGCGGTGATCGGCGTGAATCCCGCTGCGGATTCGGTGGAAACGGTCGGCGCGATTCTGCACGCGCTCGATCGCCTCGTGTCGGCATGCAAAGCCCCGACGCAAACCTGTTGCCTCGCGCACATCTCAACGCAACTCGCCGCGCTCGGCCAAGGCGCCCCGGCGGATCTGCTGTTTCAATCGATTAGCGGCACGGAAGCGGCCAACAAAAGTTTTGGCATCACGCTCGCGATGCTGCGCGAAGGCCGCGAGCAGGTGCTCGAACATCACGCGCAGCGCACGGATGTCCCCTGGAAAGGGACGAACGTGATGTATTTTGAGACCGGGCAGGGCAGCGCGCTTTCGGCCGAAGCGCATTGCGGGGTGGACCAGCTCACTTTAGAAGCTCGCGCGTATGGAGTGGCACGTGTATTCGACCCGTTTCTAGTCAACAGCGTCGTGGGATTCATCGGCCCGGAATATCTTTACGACGAGCGGCAAATTATTCGCGCCGGCCTGGAAGACCATTTCATGGGCAAGCTGTTGGGGCTGCCGATGGGCTGCGATGTTTGCTACACGAATCATGCGGAGGCCGATCAGAATTCCGCGGACAATTTGCTGCTGTTGCTCGGCGCGGCGGGATGCAATTACTTCATGGGTGTTCCGTGCAGCGACGACGTGATGCTCAACTATCAATCCACCAGCTACCACGACGCCATCGGCGTACGAAAGCTTCTCGGTTTGCGACCAGCTCCGGAATTTCTGGCGTGGCTCGAAGACGCCGGAATTTATCGCGACGGCGAGCCAGTGCGGCTTGATGCGCCGGCGCGGCGACAATTGCTGCAAGGGCTGGAATCGTCGCTGCAAGGAATAGCTTGAATGGCTGACGATTCCGGCAAACTCGCTGCCGATAAACTCGCTGCGAATTCCGACTGGCCCGAGCTTGTGCGAAAGATTCGCGCGTGCACGCCGGCGCGGATTCTGGTCGGGCGCGCCGGCCCGGCCTATCGCACGGAAACGCAGCTGCAACTGCGCGAAGACCATGCCACTGCGCGTGACGCGGTGCGCGCGGAACTCGACGTGAAAGCCGCGTTCGGCGCGGAGTTTGTGGAACGATGGAAGCTCTTCGAAGTGCGCACACGCGCTGCGTCGAAAGACGAGTATCTGCAGCATCCCTCGCTCGGCCGCGCATTCAGCGACGCAGCACGTGCGGAAATTGTGCGACGTTGCGCTGCGGAACGCGATCTGCAAATCGCCATCGGCGACGGCCTATCCGTTCCGGCGATTGGCGCCCAGGCGCCGAAGCTGCTTCCGCTGCTCGTGGAGGGCGCGCGGGCGCGAGGCTGGAGCGTTGGCCGGCTTTTCATCATTCATCATTGCCGTGTCGGGATCATGAATGAAATCGGCGAGCTACTGCGCCCGCAGATTGTGTTGCTCCTGATCGGCGAACGGCCGGGCCTCGCCACCGCGGAAAGTTTGTCGGCGTACATGGCATATCAGCCGGACCGCACGCATTCGGATGCGAATCGCAATCTGATTTCCAATATTCACAGCAGGGGATTGAACGCCGAGGAAGCGGCCGCGCGCATTTCGAATTTGTGTGCGCAGATGATGGCGCTGCGCGTGAGCGGAGTAACGCTGAAGGAAAGCGCCGGTCACGAACCGGAGAGCTTGCCCAAATAAAGGGCCATGCCGACGGCTGCGTGCATGCCCAGTTTTTCAAGCGCGCGAACTTCCTTGAGGCTGCGAATGCCGCCGGCCGCTGTGATGGGTTTTGCGGTGACTCGCCGCAGCTTTCGGAACCACGCGAGGTCTGTACCTTTCATCGTTCCTTCGTTGTCCACGAACGTGCAAAGAAATCCCGAGCAATAGGGTTCGAGCTGCGGAATCACGTCTGCGGGGCGCAATTTCAGGCGCTCTCGCCAGCCGCGCACCACGATTCGGCCGCGTTCGGTGTCCAGCGCGAGAATCAGATTTTTGCGGCTCACGCGAGCGCGCAATTTCTGCAAAAAATCGTGCGCGATCTCGCCGTCGCGAAAAGCGGCGCTGCCCACAATGATTTTTTCCGCGCCCCAGGAAAGGATTTGCGCTGCGCGAGCCACGCTGCGAATTCCGCCGCCTACGCGAATCTTCATTTTTGCGCGGCGAGACAGGATCTTGATCCAGCGGCCATTGGAACCGGTGCCAATCGCGGCGTCCAGGTCAATCACATGCAGAATGGGATAATCGCGAAAGCGATCGAGCAGGCCGAGGACATCGTCAACCGAAAGCGCAAGCTTCCGGCCGCGAACCAATTGCACCGCTTTGCCGCCTTGCAGATCAATGCAGGGAATGATCATCGGCGGAGGCTCATCGGCTGAGGCGCACCGGAACGCCGCGTCCCGCCAGATATTTTTTCAGCGCGCCAATCGAATGTTCCGCCGTGTGAAAAATCGAAGCGGCCAGCGCCGCGTCCGCCTGACCTTCGCCGAAGACTGCCAGAAAGTCGTCGAACGTTTTCGCGCCGCCCGAGGCGATCACCGGAACCGAAACCTGGGCCGCGATCGCTGCCGTCAGACCGCAATCAAATCCGCTGCAGGTGCCGTCGCGGTCAATGGATGTCAGCAGAATTTCACCCGCGCCGCGTGCCACGCCGTCGCGCGCCCATTCCGCCGCGTCGCGTCCGCTGGATTCGGCTCCTCCGCGTATGAAGACCTCCCAGCCTGCAGCGGTTTTCTTCACGTCCAGCGAAAGCACCACGGCTTGCGAGCCGAACTGCGCGGCTAGCTCCGAAATCAATTCCGGGCGCTCGACGGCGGCGGTGTTCACGGTGACTTTATCGGCGCCGGCGCGCAGCACGGCGTTTCCATCTTCGAGGCGGCGAATTCCGCCTCCAGCTGTGAACGGAATATTCAGCTGCTGCGCGACGCGGCGAACCGTTTCAAGGAACGTGGCACGGCCATCGCGAGACGCGGTGATGTCCAGCAGGATCAATTCGTCCGCGCCTTCGCTGTTATAACGAGCAGCGAGCTCTTCGGGATCACCCATATCGCGCAGGCCAGCAAATTCCACGCCCTTCACCACGCGGCCCGCGTCCACGTCCAGGCAAGGAATGATGCGACGAGCGAGCGTCATTGCGCCCACTCCAAGAAATTGCGCAGCACGCGCCAGCCCGCCTCGCCGGATTTTTCGGGGTGAAACTGCACCGCCATCAAGTTCCCTTGTTCCAGCACGGCGACGAAAGGGAAACCGTGATCGCACGCGGCGGCGGTGTGCGGTTCGTTCGCACTCGCGGCGAAGGAATGCGCGAAATAAAAATAAGCATCGTCTGGAATGTCGCGCAGCAGCACGCTTTCGCGCGTCCGTCGCAACTGGTTCCAGCCGATGTGCGGAGATTTCACATTTGTAGGCAAAGCTTGCACATTTTCATGGATCAGGTCGAGGCCCCGCTCGCCTGGGGCTTCGGCGCTGGATGAAAACATCGCCTGCAGGCCGACGCAAATTCCCAGGATTGGCGCGCCGCCAGCAATCGCTTGCTGAAGCGCCGCAGTCAAATTGCGTTCGCGCAGCCCAACCATGAACGCCGAGAAGTGTCCGACTCCAGGCAGAACGAGCACGCGGCCGGACGTGATTTGTTCGGGCCTGCTGACGCACTCGGTTTCGGCGCCCAGGCTGCGCAGCGCGCGCTCCACTGAGGGCAAATTTCCTGCGCCGTAATCGATGATGGAAACTTTCACAGCAGTCCCTTTGTGCTTGGCAGAATGCGGCGCAGCTGGCGATCTCGCGTGACGGCGAAGCGCAGCGCCCGCGCAAAGGCCTTGAACATCACCTCAATCTGATGGTGCGACGAGCGGCCGTACACGTGGCGCAAATGCACGTTGGCCGCAGCCGCCTGTGCGAACGCCTGAAAAAAATCCTCGAGCAACTCGGTTTGAAAATCTCCCACGCGGCGAGCCAGCGGCCGCCATTTACAGACGAAATGCGCGCGCCCGGAAAAATCGAGCGCGCACGCTGCGAGCGATTCGTCCATCGGCATCAGAAAGTAGCCCGCGCGCAAGATTCCGCGCTTCGATCCCAGCGCTTCCTTCACCGCTTCGCCCAGTGCGATGCCGACGTCTTCCACGGTGTGATGTTGGTCCACGTCCAGATCGCCGCGCGCCACCAGATCCAAATCCAGCGCACCGTGCCGCGCGATTTGTTCGAGCATGTGGTCGAAAAAGCGGATGCCAGTATCAATGCGCGCCTTCCCGCGGCCATCGAGATTCAGCTTCAGCTTGATGCTGGTTTCGTTCGTCGTTCGGTGCACTGCGGCTTTTCTCATAGGATCTCTTTCAATTGCCGCAGCACGCGGCGCGTTTGCGAAAGCGTTCCGATAGTGATGCGCACGTAGCCGGCGCCGCCGAAATCGCTGGAGCGGTCACGAATCAGCGTGCCCTGGCGAGCGAGCGCGGCGACAACTTCCTTCGCGCGTTCGCCGAGAAAGAGCAGAACGAAATTTGCCGCGCTGGGGAAGAATTGGATGCCCAGCTTCGCAAGCCCGCGCTCCAGTTTTTTGCGGCTGCGCTGAAATTCGCGCAGCGTATCGCGTAGGAATTGCCGATCGCGGATCGTGGCACGCGCCGCGAACAGAGCTGCGACGTTCATTGGATACGGCGATTGCGCTTTTCGGAAATGATCAGCGATGGAACGGTGCGCAAAGATGCAGCCCAGGCGCAGCCCGGCCAGCCCAGCGGCTTTTGAAAACGTGCGCGTCACTACCAGATTGGTGTAGCGCCTGATCCAGGGAAGAATTGTGATTCCCGAAAACTCGAAATAAGCTTCGTCCACAACTATCAGCGCCTTCGTCGCGGCTTTCAGAACGCGCCGTAATTCTGCCAGCTGCAGAACGCCACCGGTGGGATTATTCGGATTGGCGAGGAAAAGTACGCGCGGGTTCTTGCGCAATGCAGCCAGCAGCGCGTGCAAAGGAAATTGCATTGCGTCGTCATAGCGCAGCGCCTGGATGCGCGCTCCCGCGAGCTCCGAGTAGAAGCGGTACATCGCGAACGTCGGCTCGACGAGCAGAACTGTGTCGTCAGGCTCAACGAACGTATCCACGATCAGATGCAGCGCTTCGTCGGTTCCATTGGTCAGCAGCAACTCGCCGGCATGCACACCAAAAAATACAGCCAGCTCACGGCGCACGCTTTCCTGTTCCGGATACATCGAGACCGCGGCGGAAGTGAGATTGCGAATCGCTTTGCGCACCAGCGGCGAGCAACCGATCGTGTTTTCGTTGAAATCCAGGCGCAGCTTTCCATCGCGGCCTTCGAGGGGTGGATGGTAGGGTCGCATACGCGCGACAGCGCTGCGTACTGGAATCACGGGCTTCATTCGCGCACCTCCACGGCGCGCGCGTGCGCCAGCAATCCTTCGGCTTTCGCGAACTGCTTCGCCACTGGCGCGAGGCGCGCGAGCCCCGCGCGAGTGACTTCCTGCACGCTGATGCATTTCACGAAGTCGGCAGCAGATAATCCGCCGCGCGCGCGGGCCACGCCAGCGGTGGGCAGCACGTGATTTGTGCCGGTGGCGTAATCGCCGAAAGATTGCGCGCTCCAATCGCCCAAAAAAATACTTCCCGCCGAATCGAAACGGTCGGCAAGGCGACTGGCTGCTCCGGGCAGGCTCAGATGCTCGGGCGCGAAGCGATTGACGAATCGCACGGCGGCTGCGAGATTCGGCGCCAGAAGCACGGCCTCGTTTTTCGCGAGCGAACGCCACGCAAAGTTCGATTTCGGAAGCCGCGCGAGCTGCCGCTCGATTTCGACGACCACGCTGCGGCCGAATTTCAGCGACGTGGTTAGGAAAAGCGCGACGGCGTCGGGATCGTGCTCCGCCTGCGCGAGCAAGTCGGCTGCGATGAAGACGGGATTGCCGCTCGCGGCAAAGACCACAGCCTCCGTCGGTCCCGCGAGCAGATCAATCGCGCAGTCGGCGGTGACCAGCCGTTTTGCAGCTGTGACGTAGCGATTGCCGGGTCCAAATATTTTGTCCACGCGCGGAATGAATTGCGTTCCATAGGCAAGAGCGGCGATCGCTTGCGCGCCGCCCACGCGCGCGATTCTACGCAGTCCGAGCCGTTCCGCCGCGGCGAGAAGTTCGTCGCCAGGTTGCGGGCTCGTAATCACGATGTTGCGCACGCCAGCTTCCTGCGCGGGGATCGCCGTCATCAAGAGCGTGGACACCAGCGAAAATCTCCCGCCCGGGAGATAGCAGCCCACAGTTTCGATGGGGCGTACTCGCTGGCTCGCGCGCACACCCGGTTCCACCTCCAGGGTCCACTCTTGCGGTTTCTGGCGGCGCGCCACGGCGCGAATATTGCACGCGGCGTGATCCACGGCCTCGAGAAACGCGAGCGACACTCTACGCGATGCGCTTTTCAATTCATCGCGCGAGACCCACAGGTTGCTGCGTTGCAGCGCGAGCCGGTCGAAGCGCTTGGTCCAGTAAAACAGCGCCGCATCGCCGCGCCGTTGCACGTCACGCACAATTCGTGCGGCGGCGCGCTCGGCAACAAGATCACGGCCGCGCCGCTGCGCCAAGATCTTTTCCTCCATTGCGCTTGTAAGCCGGAGCACGCGCATTAATACACAATTTTGTTGAGCGGATACTCAACAATCCCTTCCGCGCGCGCGGATTTCAGTCTCGGAATCAATTGCCGCACAGTGCGTTCCTCGACGATCGTGTTGATTGCGACCCAATCCGGATCGCTGAGCTGCGCAACTGTAGGATTCCGCAAAGCGGGCAGCGCTGCCAACACGTTCGGTAGATCTTCGCGGCGCACGTTGAGCATCAACCCCACGCGGTTATACGCCTTGATGGCCCCTTCAAGCAGCAAGACCATGTTCTGAATTTTTTCACGCTTCCATTGGTCCCGCCAGGACGCGCGATGGGCGATAAACCACGGCGCGGATTCCAGGAGAGTGTCCACGATCCGCAAATGATTGGCACGCAGGGAAGCCCCGGTTTCGGTAACTTCCACGATGGCGTCGGCCAGTTGCGGAACTTTCACTTCCGTCGCGCCCCAGGAAAATTCCACGCGCGCGCTCACTCCGTGGCGCTGCAAATATTGCTCCGTCAGATGCACGGCTTCGGTGGCGATCACCTTTCCTTCGAGGTCGCGCACCTCTTTCACCGGAGAATCCTCAGCCACCGCCAGCACCCAGCGAACGCGGCCCAGGCTGGTCTTCGCGTACACCAGTTCAGCGATCTCTTCCACCGCGCCGCTGGTCTCGAGGATCCAATCCTTGCCGGTGATGCCCGCATCGAGCGCGCCGCTGCCGACGTAGCGCGCCATTTCTTGCGCGCGCACCAGCATGCATTCGACTTCGGGATCGTCAATCGTAGGATAGTAGCTGCGGGAATTCACGGAAATGCGCCAACCGGCGCGCGCGAAAAGTTCCACCGTGGAATCCTGCAGACTGCCTTTGGGGATGCCCAGCTTCAGGCTGCTCATGATTTCTTCCCCTCGCCATAAAGCTCCGCCGGAGAAAATACGCGTTCGGCGATCACCGCTGCTTCGCCATCTTTTTCCAGCCGCCGGAAAAAACAGCTGCGATAGCCTTCGTGACAGACCGCAGAGCCGGAAAGTTTCACGCGCACCAGCACTGCGTCCTGGTCGCAATCCACGCGCAGCTCGCGCAGCAGCAGTTTTTGTCCGCTGCTTTCGCCCTTGGTCCACAATTTCTGGCGCGAGCGGCTGTAGAACGTGACGAATCCTGTAGCGCGCGTAAGTTCCAGCGCTTCGCGATTCATGAATCCCAGCATCAGCACCTCGTCGCTGGAATCGTCCTGCACAATCACTGGGATCAGGCCGTTTTCCTTTTCGAAGTCGAGCTCCATTTTTTTCTCCCTAAAAACAAAAAACCCGCTGGCGGGTTAAGCGCCAGCGGGTTGATGAGTCCAGCTTAATTTCAGGTCAGCTAGTCACACCACCGCGGGCACGGGATGGCATGATGATGATGGTGAAGAAGATTGTGCGCCCGAAGTTTCATGACTGGAAAGAAACTATCGCAAGCCCCCTGTAATGTCAAGAAATCTGGCGCGCCGCGATTCGCGAAGCCAACCGAGCAGATTAGTCGTTGCCGATGGCCTGCGCGTGAGCGCTCGCCGGCGGCGCGGCGGGCACGTCGCGGAACGCGAAATGGCTTTGCAGCTTGTCGAACGGCTTGCCGTCGAGTTCGGCGTAGGGATAAATGAAATAGTTCAGCGGATCGCCCTTCTGCGTCGCGTCAAGCCGCAGATCGCGGCCCGTGGTGAACTGAATGCGATTCACATCGTGCGCTCCGAAGAAATATTCATGCTTGTCGGGGTGCTTCCAGGCTTCAGAAGCGTCCACCGGAATCCAGCCGATTCCTTCCACGTAAAATTCCGCCCAGCAGTGATAGCCCGGAATATCGCCAGCGGCTTTGTCCGCGGGTAGCGGGAAACCGATCTCAAAACGCGCAGGAATTCCGGAAGCGCGCATCATGCCAATGAACAAGGAATGAAAATCTGTGCAGTTGCCGCGCTTCGCGGTGCACGCCCACACGGCGTCGCCGTGGCCCCAGCCTTCGCCGGTTTTGTCGTAGCGCATGGTGGAGACAACGTATTCGTAAATCTTGCGCGCTTTATCGAGAGTATCCGTTGCCCCTGCGGTGTTCTCCTGTGCGAGTTGGGCGATTACGCCGTTCGTCGGCACCAGGCGGTCTGGCTGCAGCCAGTGAGCGAGCATGAGCTGGGATTCCGGAGCACCGGCTGGGGCTGTCTTGCCGCTGGCCGTAGCGCCCAAAGAAGTATTCGTCGCCAGTGGCACGCGGTGTTCGTAGCGCGTGGCATGAAAACTCAGCACGATATCAAACGGCGCTGTCGCCTGCTGCGTGTTCACGACGAAAACCGCGAACTCGTTCCCATGCTCCGCGTGCTGCTCGACGGTGTGAGCCACCGACGCTTCGATGCGCAGATCCGAGATTTTCTGATAGGCGTCGTGGTCCGGCAGCGGAATCCAGACGCGCAGTGGCGCGCTCGTCGCCGGGAGCGCCGGGACGGTCACCGTATAAGTGAATTCAAAGCTGCGCGAGGTAACTGGCGGGGCATCACCAGCTGATGAGACGGAAACTGCGCTAACCACCACAGCCATCGTCAGGAACGCCAGAATTGCGGACAAGAAAACTGCGGTGCGTGTTTTCATCCAGATTTGTCCTTGTCGAACGTGGCGGGCTCGCCAGGATCCCGGAAGGAAGTCAGAGCGGCCTGCGCAGCACATTTTCTTCCCGGTGCGACGGCGCGTCAATAGTGGTTTCAGATGAGGGGGTAAGCAGCCCGCGACGAGGCTTACGTCCTACGCAGCTGCGCGCTAGTTCACTTCGATGGTGGTTACGCTCAGCGCCGGCAGCGTGATGGTGAAAGTCGAGCCGCTCACCGCCAGTGTTCCAATGGATACCGGTCGGACAGGGTTTTGTCCTTTCGCTGAAGCAGCAGTTATCTGATAAAGCTTGGCGGTGCCGGAGAGTCCTAAGCCGTCGATAGCGGTTACTTGCGAACTGGTGGAGCGATTGATAGCTACGAACACATATCTGCCCGGCGTGCTGCTGTCGGAACTCGCGTATACCATCACATTCTGCACGTTGCTAGAAGTTGCCTGCAGCGAAGTATCGCCGAAATTCGCGCCGACCCCGTCGAAATCGCGGAAGGCCCGAAAACCCGCCATCGTATAAGAATACGTTCCGGTAGGAGCCCAGAAATTCGCCGCGAATACTCCCTGAGCACCGAAAACGCCCAGGTTATCTGCCTGCGCGATCGTTCCCGCGATATGGTTATAGCCGCCATTTTGATATTCGGTGATGGCCAGCTTCATGCCGGGAAATTCGGCGTTAATCTTGCTTTGCAAGCGTCCCAGAATATTAATGGCAGTGTGGCCGAGCCGCTGGTAGATCCATGGACTGCTGTTGGTGTAATCGGTGAATGTAGGATCCCAGAGGTTGCGCGGGCTTTGCACGATTAACTGGACCTGCGCATCGGTCAGCGATGTGCTGCTCATATCAATCGTGCGCAGTCCATTCGCGTCGTACTCCTCGGGATACCAATGGAAGTCGTACACGTCAACGAGCGGTTTGCCGAACGTGGCCGACGCGCTGCTGAGCGCGGTGAGATATTGGTCCGTGAACCAGTTCGCGCCGGTAGGCGTGGGGCTGATTTCTCCTTGCCAGTACCACATCCCTAAAAATCCATAGTGCACAGGCCCGAAAATCACCATATCCGGAAACTGCTTCTTCAGCGCCTGCGTCATGGTGATGGTCTTGGCGATGAAAGCGTCCGGCGTAATCGGATTCGGTCCCTGCACCTCCGGATGAATCTCGTTCCACAGCTCCGGCTCATTATCCAGGCACACGAACGTGGGCAGCGCCGGATTGCTTCCGAAGATGCCCATGCCGGGAAATTTCTGATTCAGCGCCCACACGGATTCGTCCGCGAATACGTCGGCGCCACTGGTGGGTGGATTGATCGTGAAGGGCGCGCTGGATACCGTGCTTTTTTGATCGACCAACACCTTGAAGCGGCTCATATCCGGCGCATTCACCAGGCTCACGGGCCCGTTCTCATCGGCAGCCACCAAGCCCTGCAGCGGCACGGTCATCAAAGTCGCCAAGCCGAGTGATTGATCCCGGGCGATGTAGCTGCGCACAGCTTCATCGGGAACCGTGCTGCTGCTGAGGTTGTCGTCGTTCTCGTAGAAATAATCCCTGCCGCCATTCGAGGCGTTGGTCTCCCAGTTGTAGGCTGTCCAGCGACTGGCGCCGGCGCGATCCAAAGTGAGCTGCGGCGGAGTGCCGGTGACTTCGGAATAGGCATTGACGCCGTAGATCCACGGAGAGATGGGTTGGGTCTGCCCCGGATTGATGGTAATCGTCACATTCGCGGTGGGCGCAGCGGGCGTCGCGCTGGCTTGCGCCGAATTGCCGCTTTGACCGGCGGTGTTCACGGCGGAAACCACGTAGTAATAGCTTGTGCCGTTGCTTACCGACGTGTCTGTGAAGTTGGTCGTCGCTGGCGAACCGAGCGCGGTGTTGTACGGCCCGCCGCTGGTCGTCGAACGCTTCACGTCGTAGCTGGCTGCACCTGCGCTTGCGTTCCAGCTCAGACTCACTTGCGTATTGCCTGCAGTGGCTTGCAATCCCGTCGGTGTGGCGGGAGCGGTTTCCGGAGCGGTGGGCGTCGCGGAAACTTGCGCGGAATTGTTGCTCTCGCCGCCGGAATTCCCCGCCGCAACTTCGTAGAAATATTTCGTGCCGTTGCTAAGTCCAGTGTCGGTGTAGGTGGTGGAAGTGGGTGCCGCGATCTGCGTCTCGGCGCCGCTGCTAGTGGAGCGCTTCACGGAATAGCTGGTTGCGCCCGAGCTTCCGGTCCAGCTTAAACTCACCTGCGCGTTCCCAGCCACAGCCCCCAAGTCCGAGGGAGCTGGGGGTGCAGGCATGCCCGGTGTCGCACTTGCATCGGCGGAGTCTGCGCTTTGTCCTACGGAGTTGTAGGCTGAAACCTCGTAATAATACTTTGTTCCATTGGTCAGGCCCATGTCGGTGTAGTCCGCGGTGGACGGCGCTGAAATCTGCGTGAAGGGGCCACTGGAAGCCGTCGAGCGCTTCACGTAATACCCGGCAGCGCCAGCACTTACCGTCCAGCTGAGCGCCACCTGCGAGTTCCCAGGTGCGGCTGCCAGGCCCGAGGGAACAGACGGGATAGTCGTCACCGCCGTTCCCACTCCCGGTTTGCCGGCGTATCCGACGCAGCCCGTGTGAAGCATGAGGATGGCGATAATCGAGCAGAGCAGAAGCGCCGGGAGTACTCGCTTAACAGGCTTCATGTATGGCGCCTCCCTTCAAGCGCTATGTCGCGCGATTCCCAAACTGTTCGTGGTTCCAGAACGGGAATAAGTGCTTTCTTAAACTGAGGTTAAGCGGCGGCAGAGGAACCCACAAGCTGTCCTAGGGTACAGAAAAGGTTCTAGTCCGAGCGGCCGATGGAACCTACGGGTCTTCGTCTGGTATGGGGTCTGGGAACGAAGGATCGGGTCCCAGATCGTCAGCATCTTGTGCGTCGGCTGGACATCTAGCGAGTGGAAGACCAACTTTCGCGCCGGACTATTAACCACATTGGTGCACCCCCTGGCTCCACGCGTTGACACACCCCGAGCCTCTGTCAAAATCGTTGCACTGGACGCCGAGAAATCTATTCAAGGAGTTACGAATGAATTCGTTTAGGCGCATTACTGTGATTGTGCTGAGCTCCCTGCTCACGGCTCTGCCCGCGATGCCGGAGCCCCAGACGGGCAACCAGCCGGCGGGCCAGATTAATGCCATGATCCCGGCGGCCACACGCAACTCTCAACCCGCGAAGGTTAAAGAGGATTTGAATTGGAACGATCTGGTGAAGACGGAACATAGCGGTCGCGTGCGTGCTGGCCTGAAGGATGGCTCGATTCTCAGCCTGGGTTCGGACAGCGAGCTGCGCATCGTGCAGCACGATAGCGCTTCTCAACAGACCTCGCTGGAAGTGGATTTCGGCAAGCTGCGCAGCCAGGTAGTGAAGGTCACGAAACCTGGCGGAAAATTTGAAGTGAAGACGCCCAACGCCGTGATCGGCGTCATCGGCACGGATTTTTACGCCGCGTTCGAAAACAATACGACCACAGTGATCTGCTACAAGGGCAAAGTTTCCGTTACGCCAACCAACGGCGCCCACGCGGCAAACAATTCAGGCCAATCCGACGCCGCTTCGAATTCCGTGACCGTCAGCGCCGGCCAAATGGTGCAAATTACCACCGAGGTGCCACCTTCAGGCTTCCAAGCATCGGACACGCCGCCTGCGGCTTTGCAAGCCAGCCTCACCGATACGGATATCCCGACGAATGCCGGAGTTGGGCATCAAGGACACACGCTTCGTTGGGTTATTGTTGGCACGGCTGTCGCGGTGGGATTGGGGGTCGGCCTCGGCGTCGGTCTAACCCGCGGGGGCGGCAAGCCGGTCGGTACTAACCCCGGGGCGCCGGTAACTGGAGCTCCGTGAGGCTGAGTTGCGAACATGTCGCTCTCTTGAAGCCGGGGCCGTCTTCAGCTAAGGCATAATGGTCTCGCGATTTGATCGCGCGTTGCGATTTCTATGAGCTCGCCGGAACAGCGATGGCCCCGCTGGAGGGAACGGTTAAAAGGATTCGCGCTCGCCCACGTTGATCTGGGTCTGGGCGTCTTGGTCACTCTGCTCGGCCTCGTGCTCTTCCGGTTCTCCGGGATCGGCGCGATTGATTCACGCGCCGGTTTCGCTTTCCTGCAAAGCATTGAACAAAGCTCGCTGGATTTGCGCTTCGAAATGCGCGGGGCACGCCCGCATGACGACCGCATCGTCATCGTCGGCATCGACGAACAAACGCTGCAGAAAATTGACTCGTTTCCGCTTCCCAGAAAAAACTACGCAACGCTGATCAATAAATTGAACGCGGGCGGAGCCCGCGTGATCGCGTTCGACGTCACGTTTCCGACGCCCGAGAGCAATTCCGGAGGCGAAGCACTGCAGAAATTACAGGCCGAGCTTGGCGCTTCAGCGTCGCCCGCCCTGCGCAAGCAGATCCAGGAACTGGAACTGGCCAGCGATCAGGACGCCGCGCTGGCCGCCGCCATGAAAAACAGCGGCAACGTTGTTCTGGGCCACATTTTTCTCGACTCCCAGCCCGATCCGAAACTCGCCGAGGAATATTTCAATATCGCCTGGGCGCACGTGTTCCCTCAAGTGTTGCCCGCGGGATTCAAGAGCGGACAGACCGTGGACTTGGGCCAGGTGTGGATAGACAACGGCGGATTGGTGAGGCAAGGTGTCGAAGCGAACATTTCTAAACTTGCGGACTCAGCCGCCTCGTTCGGCTTCATTAATATCGTTCCGGATTCCGATGGCACGCTGCGCCATGCCTTGCTGTTGATCCGCTACCAGGATCTGGATTTTTTCCCTTCGCTCGATCTAGAGGCCGTACGCGCGTACGAAAAGATCCCGGACCAGCAAATTGCCGCCTACATTGCGCCAAAGGGGATCGAACGGATTCAGTTGGGCCGCCACACATTGCGGCCCGCGTCCAATGGCAGCGCGCTATTGAACTACTCGGGCCCGTACCACACCTACGCGCAGTATTCGATGTGGGACGTAATCAGCGGAAACACGCCGCCGGAAGCCTTCAAAGACAAGATCGTGCTGGTGGGAGCAACGGCTCTGGCCATCGGCGATATCCGCAACACTCCTTTCGAAGGTGTTTACATGGGAGTCGAAGTTCACGCCAACATTATAGACAACCTGCTGCACAGCGAAGAGCAGGGGCGCGGTTTCCTGAAGCGCGGTTACGACGAAGAGATGGTGGACCTGGGATTCATCATTTTGTTCGGGCTGGTTTTCGGATTCCTGTTCAGTCGCGTGACTCCTCTTTATTCAACGATCACCGTGCTGCTGACCCTCACGGCCTACGCCTGGTTTGTCTATTTCAGTTTCGTGCACAAAGGCCAGTGGCTCAGCTTTGTGATTCCCGCCGGCACGCTGGCCGCGAACTACGCAGCCATCACCAGCCTGCGCATGATTCGCGAGGAGCGCGCCAAGCGCAATATTCGCAAAAGTTTTTCGCAGTACCTTTCTCCCGGCGTGATCGAACTGATCGAAAAAGATCCGGAAAAATACATTCGTCCAGGCGGCGAAGTGAAGGAACTTACGGTGCTCTTCAGCGATATTCGCGGATTCACCACCATTTCCGAAGGCCTTACGCCGGACGAGTTGGTGCACCTCCTCAACGAATACTTCGGGCAAATGACCGACTTTGTTTTTGCCACCGACGGCACGCTCGATAAATATATCGGTGACGCGATAATGGCCTTCTGGGGCTCGCCCTACCCGCAGGAAGATCACGCTTCGCGCAGTTGCACCTGTGCACTGCGAATGAAGGCGGGCCTGGCAAGGCTGAACGCGAAATGGCAGGCCGCAGGACGTCCTCCGATTTCGATAGGGATTGGCTTGAACACTGGTCTCGTGAACGTGGGCAACATGGGCTCGGCGCGCCGCTTGTCCTGGACCGTGATGGGCGACAACGTAAATCTGGCCTCGCGCCTGGAAGGCATCACCAAGGCGTATCACGTGCAAATCGTGATTAGCGAGGCCACCTATCGCCAGGTGTCCAGCCAGTTCGTTTGCCGCGAACTAGATAAGATTCGCGTAAAAGGCAAGAATTTGCCGGTGAACATCTTCGAACTAATGGATGTGGCCGCCGAAAAATCCAAGTACGAAAAGCTGCTCGACCAATTCGACCGCGCCATGGCGGAGTACCGTTCGCAGAATTGGCGTGAGGCAGCCGCCTTGTTTACCGACGTGCTGCTGAAATTTCCAGACGACGGCCCCAGCCAGGTTTTCCTCGAACGCGCCATCGAGTTCTCGCAAAGCGCCCCCGAAGGCGAATGGGACGGCGTGTACGTGATGAAAACGAAGTAAAGCGCGACACGCTGCGAGCTTTTCACGTCGATTTCTACTTGCCAGCTGTCACTGGCAGCGCCCGCGCAAACCTCGAGTGAGAAACCTGGGGGCGGGTCTCAGACTCGCCCCTCGACCAAGCATCCGCAGAGCCACGACCCAGCGCCGTAGGCGCGAAATACGTTAGCCCAGGCCGGAAGGCCTGGGAAAATACACAAAAGCATAGCGAGCGCCGTAGGTGCGACACAGCTTTTGCTTCGGCCAAAGATTTAGGATGTCAACAAAGCCACCTGGGTTCCAGGCGGGAATTTCCGCTTAATTGCTGCGCAGCGACGCCGACAACGTGAACGTCCCCTTAACTCTCTTCTCGCCTTTCCAGTCGTGGTACGTGTGGCACTCGAAACATCGCGATTCCGCAGCTTCCCGCCCGCCGCGATGGCACTTCTCGCAAGTAGCGATCCCCGGTAGCAACACGTCGGCGGTTTCCTGGCTTGTCAACGCGCCGGAATGGCATTCCACGCATTTCAAAAGCTTATGCGTGTCGTGGTTGAACACAGCATGTCGAAACCACCGTTGCGTAATATTCGATTTCGCCACGCTAGGCAGCGGGGCATTCGCCGCGAAGCGTAGCGCATGGCATTGCGCGCAAGTCTTCCGGTAAAGAAGTTCCTCCGATTCCGCCACACGCCACGCCACCCACTGCTGCTCGGTAAACACGCGCACCGGGGGCGGTATCGGCTGGTGCGGAAGATTGCGGTTCGGAGCCGTCACGCTCAGCTCCGCCAGATGCCCCGGAATATATTGTTGAAACTTTTGCAGCAGAAATGCGTGGATCACATCCGGCGTATCGTGCGGTACGCCTTCCTGGAAACGCGCATCGAACTGCAATCCATGGCACGCCGCGCAGTGTTGTGCGTAAGTGACCGGAGACATATACGCGCGGCTCGGATCCATCGAAGGCGGAATTGCGTTTTGCGCGACGGGTTCGACCGCTGGAGTGTTCGAACCGAACCTCCAGCGCGACTCCGGCTTAGCCGTGCGATGGCAATCGTCGCATTCGAGTTGCACCGGGCCGTCCGGCCCGCGCAGATTGTGTTTCAGGTGTATCGCGTGATTCAGCTTGATCGTCCCCGGATCAACGCCGCCGGGGCGCAAGGCTGCGAATTCAGGATGGCCGCCGACGAAGCGTGTTATGTCTGAAGTGAAGTGCGTGGCAGCTCCGGTGGTATGCAGATTCGCGTGGCACTGCGTACAGCTGACGTCCGCGGTTACCGCGAGGCGCGGATGCCCGCGATGTTCTGCATGGCACGCGGCGCAGCTCGGCGTGAAAAGTTGATTCGCGTGATGCAGCGGCGCGTCATGGCAGGTATCGCAGCCTTTATCAGTGGCCCTGGCGCTGAACGTGCCCACCTGCGCCACATGGCACGCGCTGCATCGCGCGCTGAGCACCCCATGCGACGCGGACATTCTTCCGCCGCTATAAATTCGGTCGTTGCGAGCCAGCGCGTACCAACCCAGCCATAGCAGCGCGATCACCGGCAGTGCGACGGACAAAATGAAACGCAAGCGCCGGAAAGGGTGTGGATGTTTGAAATATTCCAGGTCAATCCGCTGCGCCAGGTTTTTTGTAGTGAGCTTGGCTCGTGCCACCAGTTCTCGCCTCTATGTGCCTCGGGCTGCCGCTGCCCGCCGCTTCAGTAACGCAATGCCATGATCGCGTGCGCGCATCCCAGCAGCAGCAGCGCGAGCGACAACGGAACGTGCAGCAACAGCCATCCGTGCAGCCAGTGGTGATAGCGAATCTGCCGCCGCAACTGCCGTTCCTCTTCGCAAATGTCTTCCAGATTTTTCACCGTGTCGTGGAGTTCAGCCGGCAGCAGCGTACGCAATCCCTGGAAGCTCCCGGCCGCTTTGATCTGGTTCGAAAGAGCGCGGTCTTGCGCGCGTTCCTGCTGTAAGAACGGCCGCATGTCGCGGCTATAAAAATTGCACAACGGCAGCGTATCGGTTGTAGCGATCGTAGCTGTCGCCACGGCTGATCGCGCCCTCGGGGCGCGCGCCACGTTCTGCAGATTCAGCGGGCCGCACACCGCTTCCACCATCTCGTCGGCCTCAGCCAGCAATTGCGCCCGCACGCGATCAACTTGCTCGAAAATTGTTTCCATGGGAATGCGCGTAGTCATCAGCGGCGGCATATAATGCTGCAAAACCGCGCCGAACAACCCGCTCACGACAACTACGATCAGCAGCACCATCAAAACGCTAGTAAGCGGCCCGCCGAACTTGAATCCGCCGTGAAATAAAATCAGCGGCAGGCTCAACAATCCCAGCCACAGATGGCCGCGCATCCATGTCTGCGCGCGGCCCAGTCTCCACACGGGCACTTTCTTTCGCGCCGCCAGCAGTCCCGCGAAAATCATGCACAGCGACCCGGCGATCCCAAACGTCAAGCCGATGGCGCTGCCGCCGCTCGGACCCGCTGGCGAACTCGCAGCGTAAACCACATAAATGGCGCTCGCGACGCCCAAAATAATCAGCGAAGCGATCAGCCAAGCCCGGTGTGTGCGGTCGATGCGCAAGGTGTCGTGCGTTCCCGTGCTGCACAATAATTCTCTTAACTTTCCGGCGTCGTGCTCGCGCCCTGTTTCAGCAAGTTCGCGAAAAAGTTCCTCGGATTCACGCGATGCGCCGCGTCGTGCGGGCAAGCGTAAACGCAACTCGGCTCCGCGAAGTCCGAGCAAAGATCGCACGACGTCGCCTTCTGCTTCACGATGGCCTTTTTCTGCCCCGGCATTCCGGGCACGTCGGTGAAAACATTAAACGGGTGCATATTAATGTTGCCGTACGGGCAATTCTCCGCGCACAATCCGCAGCCGATGCACCAGTCCTCGATAATCACTTCCAGCGAATTGCGACGCCGAATCGAACCCACCGGACACCCGACCATGCACAGCGGATCCAAACACTGGCGACACGAAGTTGCCACCAGATAATGATCGAATCGCAATCCCTCGCGCACCAGCCGCGTCACTCCGTCGTGCGCATCGGCGCAAGCTTTCACGCAAGCGTCGCAGCGCGTGCAGGAATCCAGGTCGAGCAGCAGCAGGCTCTGCGCTTCCATCAGCCCCTGCTTCAGGAAGCTTTCGAGCGGCGTGCTATTGATCATCACCAGCGTTTCGCGGTTCATTTGCACGCGTTCTTGGCCCACTTGCTCCAGTTTCTGGCGCACGCCGGGGAACCGCCGCGTCATACTGGCGAAATCTTGCGCGCTGATGCGTACTACTTCCACGTGGTCTAGCGCCGTGCACGTCGCGCTGCGCAGGGTATTTTCCAGCAGCGCCGTTTCGCCGAAATATTCTCCCCGCGAAAGATAGGCCAGCACCATTTCTCCGCCCGCGTGCGTCTGCGACACTTTCACGAAGCCAATGCGCACCAGATAAAAACTGTCCGCGGCTTCACCCTGGCGGCAAATCACCTGCCCCGGAGTAAAACGCAGCAGCTCGACGCTTTCTCGCAAGCCCCCGATGAACTCGTCCGTCAATTCCGCAAATACCGGAACCGCGCGCAAATGAGAGTCGAGAGCGCGCTGCCGGTACGATTGATCCAGCCGCGCGCGGAAAGTCTTGTTGCGCTGCATAATGTCCAGCACGTTGCGCAGCATTTCCAATGCAGTGCACGCGGTTTCCGCGCGAACCGTCGCCGAGCGCGGATACAAACTCATGCAGGTCATTTCGCCGAACAGGTCGCCGGCGCCCAATGTCGCGACCGGATTGTCGTAATTCAGGTCCATCGGCGCATCAATGTGAATCCAGTGCTGCGACGTTTCTTCTTCGCGCTCGTCGTTCTTGCGCTGGGTTAGCTTGCTGGAGAGTTTCCCCAGAAAGTTGCGAACTTTTCCTTTGGTCTTCACGTGCGCCATCGGGCTGGCAATCGAAACCTTGGCTTTTCCTTCCAGAATGTAAAACGCCGTGGATCCGTATTCGCCTTCGCGGCAAATCACTTCGCCGGGTTTGAAATGCCTGCGCACCACGGCATTGCGGTTCAGGCTCAGAAATGTTCCAGAAACGCCTTCGAAGAATGGCAGCTCCTGCAATTCTTCCAGCGCCACCGGCTGCGAATCCGGCGTACGCGCGATGGCCGTCTGCGTCACGATTTTATTTGTCAGCGCGCCCGTTGGGCACGAAACCATGCACTCGCCGCAGGAAACGCAGGAAGATTCACCCATCGGCTCGTTGCTATCGAAAGCGATTCCTGCAGTGATGCCCTTGCCCATGCGTCCCAGGACGAAATTCTCGCGAATATCGCTACAGCCGCGGATGCAGCGGTCGCACAAAATGCACGCGTCGAAATCCACGGCGATGCTCATCGAGGAATTATCCGCGCCGCGCCTTGAGGCGCGCGGTGCGTAACGCGGTGCCGTGATCTGCTCCTGCTTGGCCAGAGCTTCCAGCTCGCAATCGCTCGATTGCCGCTCGCGCGCGCACGGGCTGGGATGATCGGACATTAGCAGCTCAATCAGCGTGTGCCGCGCGCGCTTCACTCCGTCGTCGGCGGTTTTCACCACCATCCCCGGTTCCACAGGACGAATGCATGACGCGCTGTAGACGCGCGCGCCCACGTCCACCACGCACACGCGGCAGACGCCCACTGGCTTTTCGTTTTGTTGATGGCACAGTGTGGGAATCTCGATGTCGTGCATGCGCGCGGCATCGAAAATCGTGGTCCCGGCGGGAACGGAAACCTTCTTTCCGTCAATCGTTAGTTCTACCAGCGGGCTTGCGCTCATGCGCGCCCCGGTTTCGCGGCTGCGAAGCTCTGCGCTATTCTTTCGCTCGCTCGCGCGTGGCACGGGCAGACGCCCGCGGGGCATCGCCGCTGCAGAATGTGCGACTCCACTTCCGCGCGAAAATGTTTCAGCACCGAAGCGATTGGCGCGGGCACCACCTGCCCCAGCCCGCAGATTGAAGTGAGCCGCAGCGCCGCGGAAAGTTCGTCAATCAGCGCGACATCCGCCGCCGAACCTTTTCCCTCGGTCCAGCCGGTCAACATCTCCACCAATTTCTGCGATCCCACGCGGCAGGGAACGCACTTGCCGCAGGATTCATTGCGGAAAAATTGCGTCGAATTCAGCGCCATGTCCAGCATGCAGCGGTCTTCGGCGCACACCACCAGCGCACCAGAGCCCAGCATCGAGCCGGCATCCGCCAGCGATTTGAAATCCAGGCGCACGTCGGCCATCGACGCAGGTAAATAACCGGAAGACGGGCCGGATGGCGCGAAGCCCTTCAGTTGTTTTCCGCCTGCGATCCCGCCGCCATATTTGAAAATCAGCTCGGATACTGGCGTGCCCATCGGCACTTCGTAAACGCCGGGACGCACCACGTCGCCGCTCACGCCAATAAATTTCAAACCCGCCGCGCCATTCAGGCCCTGCGATTTGTACCAATCCACACCGCGAAAAAAAATTGCAGGCACGTTCGCGAACGTCTCTACGTTATTGATCGCCGTCGGCTTGTTCCACAGCCCTTGTTGCACGGGGAACGGTGGCTTATTCCGCGGCTCCGCGCGCTTGCCTTCGATCGCCTCCAGCAGCGCAGTCTCTTCGCCGCAAATGTAACCGCCGGGGCTGACAAATATTTCCAGCTCAAAGCTGAATTCGCTTCCCAGGATCTTCGCCCCCAGCAAACCATTCCGCGCGCAACGCCGGATTTCTTCGTGCAGTATTTTTTCCTGATCCTCGTACTCGTGGCGAATGTACAGAATGCCTTTTTGCGCGCCGGTCAGCACTCCCGCCAGAATCATTCCTTCGATCACCAGATGCGGCAAATGCGTCAGGATGAAACGATCCTTGAAAGTGCCCGGCTCGCTTTCATCCGCATTGCACACAATAAATTTCTCTGGCCCCGCCGCCTGGCGTACCAACTGCCATTTCGATTCGGTGGGAAATCCCGCGCCGCCCAAGCCGCGCAGCCCGGAAGCCTTCAAAGTTTCAAACGTCGCCGCCCAATCGCGCGATTTAATCAGCCGCTCAATCGTCTGGTAATGCTCCCCCTCGCCGTAAGGATCGGAAGCGCACCGCACGCTCCGATGTACCTGCGAAATTTCCGGCAGTGCGCCGCCGGCGAGCACGTCGCCCACCATCGCCGTGATTTCCGCCTGCGAGAGGCCGGTATAAATCCGTTCGTTGATTGCGACCGCGGGCGCTTGATTGCAACGGCCCAGGCAGGAAACTCCGCCAATCTTCGCGTCAGTGTCCGCGGATTGCCGGAAAGTTTCTTCCAAACCAGCCCGCAACACGCGAGCGCCGCGCAAATGGCAAGACATATCCTGACAGACGCGCACGTCGGCTTTCGGCGGTGGTGTCAAATGGAAATGCGGATAGAAACTGGCGACTCCGTGCAGGCGATGCAGCGGCACATCAATTTTTTTAGCGAGAGCTTTCAGTTGATCGGCCGGCAGGTAGCCGAACTGGCGTTGAATTTCCCTGAGCTCGCTAAAAATCACGGGGAGAGATCCTCACCGGGGAGAGTATGCATTCGCGACTAGGAAAACAACCATCAGTCTGCAGCGGTGTTGCGTATAGGGATATAAGCGCGAGCCTCGGAAGAAGGCCAGCGTGCGGTTATTCTTGCGCGAAGCGCGCCGAATAAATCCGGCTGAATTCAATTGGTTTCGATAGTATCCGAGAGTACAAGCTGGCTGATTCGCAGGATTTTCACATTCCACCGGCCGTGCGGCACGGTATCCTGCCTCGCCAAATTGCAAATGGATATGAAGCTCGCCACAAAACGCTCGCGCCTTATGATTTGTTCATCTGTTTTCGCAGCGTTGCTCGCGGCCGCTTTCGCTTTGTGCCCCATCGCGCGCTCGCAAGAAACCGCAACCCGGCTGTTTGCTCTCAATGATAAGTCAGGCCAATCAAGCGGCGCGACCCAAGCACCTCCGGCAGCTCGCTACACCGGCCCAGGTTCCTGCGCATCAACGACGTGTCACGGCAGCGTCTCGCCGCGCACCGATAATCGCGTGCTGCAGAACGAATACAGCACCTGGATCGTCAAGGACAAGCACTCCAAAGCCTATGCGTCTCTGCAAGGCAATGTCGGCGAGCGCATGGCCGCAATTCTCGGCATCGGCAAAGCGGAATCCGCGCCCAAGTGTTTGGCGTGTCACGCGCTCAATGTTCCCGCCACACAACGCGCGCGCACTTTTGACCTGAGCGAAGGTGTAAGCTGCGAAAGCTGCCACGGTCCAGCCGCTGCCTGGCTCGGCCCGCACACCGAACGCGACTGGACGCATGAAAAATCCATCGCGGCCGGCATGTACGATACGCGCGACCTCACCAAGCGCAGCGAAAAATGCCTCAGTTGCCACCTGGGAAGCGAGGAAAAATCCGTTGACCACGAAATGATTGCCGCTGGCCACCCGGACCTTTATTTCGAGCTCGATTCTTTCTCGGCCGTCATGCCGCGTCACTGGAAAGAACCCGGCGAGCCGGGCGAGCCCGAAAACAGCGATCCCTGGTACGACGTGCACGAACTTACGACGGGCCAGGCTGTGCAACTGCGGCAATCTCTCCTGCGTCTCGAAGCGCGCGCGCACGGCAAATACTGGCCCGAATATTCCGAACTGCAGTGCTACGCGTGCCATCACAGCCTCACGCTGCCGGAAAACAGCTGGCGGCAAGCGCGCGGGTATTCCGGGCGACGTCCCGGCGATCCGCCGTGGAATCCTTCGCGTTACACGATTTTTCACGAAGTCATTTTTCAGGCGGACGGCGACGGCGCCGAGAAACTGGATTCCGAACTCGCGCGCCTGGGTCAGCTGATGAGCCAGTTGAATCCCGACCGCGAAGCCGTGGCCGCTTCCGCCGGTAACTGCGCTAGGCTCGTGGGCGATTTGTCCGCGAAGGCCGGTGCGATGTCGAACGATCCGGCATCGACTCTGCGTTTGCTGCAGAAAATTTCGGGCGATGCGGACAACATCTCCGCGCAAGGCGAGCATGCTGCCGCCCAGGCTGCCATGGCGGTGCAGTCGCTGTTCGTCGCGTATGAGCGCAACGAAAAATTCCCGCGCTCCGCCGAGCTGCGCACTGCCATCAGCGCGCTCTTCCAGGATTTGCAGGACACGTCCGCATACGATCCGGCACGCTTCGCCGGAAAGTTGCGCCAGGTAAACGCTTTGCTTCCGTAGCTCGCGTGCGCGGAAAATATTCCTGCGAATCGCGAAAGCCATGCTGGAAATGTCGCGCGAAGGACGCCGGGAGGGCTTGCGTGGAAAATTATGATCTTGTGGTGATCGGCTCTGGTCCGGCCGGCGAAAAAGGCGCCGCGCAGGCCGCCTACTTCGGCAAGCGCGTCGCTCTCGCTGAATGCAGCGAAATACTGGGCGGCGCGTGTGTCAACACCGGTACTATCCCCAGCAAAATTCTTCGTGAATCCGCGTTGTATTTTTCCGGCATTCGCCAGCGTGGCCTGTACGGCGTCGATTATTCGCTGCGCGAAGGCTTGACCGTAAAGAATTTCATGCACCGCAAGGATGTGGTGGTCGAAGCCGAGCGCGAAAAGCTCGCCAAGAACCTAGCGGCACATGGCATTGACCTCATCCGTGGCCTCGCTTCCTTCGAAGACGCCAGCACGCTCTCGGTGAAAACGGCTAGTGGTGAAAATCTGCCGCTGCACGCGGACGCGATTCTGATCGCCACCGGTTCGGTCCCGCACCGCGCGCCGGAAATTCCCTTCGACGACGAAAATATCTTCGACTCCGACTCCATTCTGAAAATGGATTCGATTCCGCGCAGCCTCGCAGTCGTGGGCGGCGGCGTGATCGGATGCGAATACGCTTCCATCTTCACCGCGCTAGGCGCTGAAGTGTCGCTGGTGGACGGCCGCGATCGCGTGCTGCCTTTTCTCGACGCGGAAATTTCCGCCTGCCTGCGCGAACGGCTCACGGAACTTGGCGTCCGCTTTTTCTTCGGCGAGCGCACCACGCAAATCGAACGCGCACAAAAAAAAGTGCGCATCACCCTGCACTCCGGCAAAAGGCTCGAAACCGAAGCAGCCCTATTTGCGGCGGGGCGCCGCGGCGCCGTGGACAAGCTGGCGCTCGAAAAAGCGGGCGTCGCCCTCAATAAGCGCGGCTACATCGAAGTAAATGAAAATTACCGCACGGCCTCGCCGCGCGTCTACGCCGCCGGAGACGTGATCGGATTTCCCGCGCTGGCCTCCACTTCCATGGAGCAAGGCCGCGTCGCCGTATGTCATGCCTTCGGGTTCCAGTACAAGCAGCGCCTCGCTTCCATGCTGCCGATGGGCGTTTACACCATCCCGGAAATTTCCGCCGTGGGCGAATCCGAAGAAACCTGCAAGGAGAAGGGAATTGAATACGCGGTTGGACGCGCGCGCTACGCCAACAACACGCGCGGCCAGATCGTGGGCGACTTGACCGGTTTGCTGAAGCTGATTTTCGCAAAGTCAGACCGTCGCCTGCTCGGCGTACAAATCATCGGCGAAAGCGCCACCGAACTGATTCATCTGGGAATGATGGCGCTGGAATCCGCGATGACCCTCGACGCCTTCATTGACTTCGTCTTCAACTACCCGACGCTCTCTGAAATGTACAAGTACGCCGCCTACGACGGCCTGGGAAATCTTTCCGGCCACAAACTCCGCGAGGGTTAGCGCGCTCTTCACAAATCACTAGTCACTCGAACCAATCTCATAAATGGTCCACCTGAAAGCACCGAACGCAACCGCGGCCAGGGCGATTCGAAGTGTTGCGCCAAGATAGTAATGTCCCCTTTTCTCCAAAATAGAAATGTCCCCTTAATACGACTTCCGAAAGGAGGTCAGATTGGGGCGGACAGAGATGAGTCAGGAGGAGTTGCGGAGAGTGGAAGTGCTGGCGCGAGTACGCAGCCATCAGGTACGAGTGAGCGACGCGGCTCGTTTAATGCGGGTGAGTTATCGGCAGGCCAAGCGGTTATGGAAGCGTTATCGCGAGGAAGGCGCCGGGGGCCTGAAGCATCGCAACGCGGGGCGAGTGTCCAACCGCGCCTGTGGGTCGAAGTTTCGGCAGCAGGTACTCGATCTGGTGCGGGAGAAGTACGGCGGGGCGGTGGGCGAGCGTTTCGGGCCGACGCTGGCGGCCGAGCACTTGGGCGCCGAAGACAACCTGCAGGTGAATGCCGAGACGCTGCGGCTCTGGATGCTGCAAGCAGGACTATGGAGTCGGGAACGGAAGCGGCGGAAGCACCGCCACCGCCGCGAGCGCAAGGAGCACTTTGGAGAGATGGTGCAGATGGACGGGAGCTTTCACCCTTGGCTGGAGAGGCGCGGACCGGAAGGCTGCTTGATCGACATGGTCGACGATGCGACGAACAAGACGTGGGCGCAACTAGGAGAGCAAGAGACGATCTGGGCGGTGGCGGATGGACTGCGGGCCTGGATCGAACGCTACGGAGTGCCGCTGGCGCTCTATGTGGACTGGAAGAACCTGTACAAGCGGAGAGCGACGCCGAAAGAGTGGCTGCGAGGAGAGGAGCCAATAACGCAGTTTGGGCGCATGTGCGCGCAGTTGGGGATCGAGCTGATCGCGGCCAGCTCACCGCAGGCCAAGGGACGAGTGGAACGGGTTCACGGGACCCATCAGGACCGCCTGGTGAAGAAGCTGCGACGGAAGCAGATCAGCAGTCACGCCCAAGCGAATGTGTATTTGGAGCGGGACTATCTGCCGGAACACAACGGGAGGTTTGCCAGAGAGGCGGCGAAGGCGGAGGACTATCACCGTCGCGCGCCGCGGGCGAGCGAACTGGACCGGACTTTCCGACTGGAGAGGGAGCGGACGATCAGCGAGGACTGGGTGGTGAGGTACGAGAACCGCTTTTTCCAACTAGAGAGCCGCTCTTGCGCGCCGGCCGAGGGCAAGGTGACGGTGTGTGAAGGGCGATATGGCGGCATCACCATCGAGTACCGAGGGCGGGCGCTGCCGTGTCGCGAGATCCCAGCACCGGCCCGGCCGAAGGAGTATGCCGTGAAACCGGACGGGAATCGTTTTAGAGAGCAGCAGGCGAAGCGGAAGTGGACACCGCCTGCGAATCATCCCTGGCGAGAAGCGGCCCGACGGGGGCAGCAGAAAAAAGCGGCAGTGGCGGAGCGGGCATCGTTGGCCTGGCCCTCCGCTTCGCCCTAAACGTTCCGCCCTACGGGCTGCACAGGGCTTCGCTGCGGGCCAGGCCAACGATGGACAAACAACAAATCGAAAAGCAAAAAGGGGACATTTCTATTTTGGTAAGGAAGGGGACATTTCTATTTTGGTTTGACACAGGGCGATTCGAAGTTGACGCGAGAGGACGACCGATGTATGGTTTCGCGCAGAAATTAAAGTTGAAAGCGGAAATTCTGATTGAATCGCGCTGCCACACCACGTCTTTTCTAAGCCCTCAGGGGTCACGATGTATACCGTCTTCGAAGGCAAGGAAAAAAATCTCGAGTCGGATGAAGGGAGACAATCATGCACCGGCGCGAATTCCTGAAGCTGGGAGCCGTAGCAAGCGGAACCTTCCTGGCGGCTGGCACGGGCCGCTTCGGAAGTTTCCTCGATACCCCGAAGGAAATCCCCACCACTGACCGCCTCGTTTGCACCAACCTGGTGGACAACATTTACGACATCTTCGCCAAGGGTGGGAAATTGGGCAACCTCACAATCACTCGGAACACTTTGCCCCATCCCTACGGCTCAGAGGTCTCGTTGTTGTCGGAACATGGGCTGGCCTTCCACTTGGAGTCCTTCCGAGGCGCAGAGCAGAAACAGATCCTTCTGGACTTCGCGCTCACGCCCCGCGCCCTCGAGAACAATTTCAAAGGCTTGAAAGTCGATCCCGCCACGGCCGACGCTCTGATCATCAGCCACGGGCACGAGGATCATTACGGTGGCCTGCCCGATTTGGCGCAGGCCCTCCAGGGACAAGCCAAACCAGGGCTCACTCTCTATGCAGGAGGCCGCGATACGTTCTGCCATCGCTGGGTGGTACAACCCGACGGCAACAAACTCGACTACGGCGAGCTCAAGCGCGATGAGCTGGAAGCGCGAGGGTTGAAGGTCGTGATCGCGGAGGAGCCCACCGTAGTGGCCGGCCACGCCTTCACCTCAGGTCACATCGCGCGTATCACCGGTTTCGAGATGTCTCCTCCTGCAGCTCGCCTCGAAGCCGGCGCGCCCGGTTCCGCCTGCGACGCCACCTTCCACTTCCCTCCCGGCACTGTCAAGATGGAAGCCAAGCAGGGCGAGTTAGTGAAAGACATCTTTTGGGGCGAGCACGCCACTGCCTACAACGTGAAGGACCGAGGACTCGTCGTGATCTCATCCTGCGGCCACGCCGGCATCATCAACTCCGTCCGCCAAATCCAAAAGTCCACCGGGATCGAGAAAGTCCACGCCGTGGTTGGCGGGTGGCACTTGGCTCCCTATCCTGATGAACTCATCGCCAAGACCGTGGAAGCCATGAAGGAGGTCAACCCGGACTACTTGATTCCCATGCACTGCACCGGCTTCCGCACCATAGTGGCGATCCAACGCGAAATGCCCGAGAAGCTGATCATGCCTTCCACAGGCACGCGCGTCGTCTTCGGCGCCTAGCCCGGATCCCGCTCCTCATTCACAGGTGATCATACCGGCGCCCGCCGCAGCTCGCGGCCTTTGTCTTTTCCCCTTTCCTATCTCCAATTTCCAATCGAATTACTCGTCACTGTTTTCAATCCGTGGGGTTGCGCGGAAACTTCAAGAACGGCAACCTCACTCCATCAATCACAATCTGGTCCGCGCGAATGTCCGCAGGCGCTTCAAATCCCGTCGCGCCGCCCGCGGTCACATAATCATCCTGATCCACGCCGTCTCCGCTGACGCCCAGGCCGCCGACCAGCACACCATTTATATAAAGTGGCTCCGAGCCTGGAAAAAATACCACTCCGCTCTGATTCGCCGCGGGCCACGCCGCGCTGGGCACCTGAAATCCCTGCGTGCACGGATTCCCCGTATCCTGAGTGTACAAATTGAAGAACGGTCCCGGCGGCGTGCCATCAATCCCCGAAGGAAAAAATGGCTGCGCGCCAAAACCGATCGTGCGATTCGTCACCGCCGTTCCCAGCGGCACCTGGTTCAAATCCGTCGCCTGCCGATTCATTCCGCTGAAGTAAATCACGTTGCGCGCTTTCGTCGCAGCCACATCAATGCTGAAAACAGTTCCATCCGTCATGCGATACAGCCCGATCAGCGTGCCGTCCAGGTCGCTAACCGCGATCGCCATTTTTGCGCGCGCGCCGATGGGCAGGCGAATCTGCGCGCGGGTCAAATTGGCCGTGGCCACGGCGGCGTTTATAATTTGCGTCACCTGCGCCGCGGTCAGTCCGCCCACGGGACCATCCGTCGCCGCGATCAGCGCGCCTTCAGGCGGAACTCCGGCGCTAGCCACCGGCCCCACCGTAAAATATGCGGCATTGAAAGTTCCACTCGTAACGCCGCTCGGCGGCATGGTCTGATTCACAAACGGCAGCGTGATGCCGTTAATCGAAACAATCCCTGGCGCGGGAAAAGCAGGGAATCCGACGCCATCGGTCGCGGCACTCGGCCCACTCATCGCGATCATGCCGGCCGCCGCATACGCCACGTACTCCGCCGTGTCTGGATCCGGACCGGCGACGCCAATCCCGCCGACTTCCTGCCCATTCTTGAAAATCGGCACGCCGCCGGGATTCACCGCGGTCGCGTCGCTATCATTTACATCCGCTTTGCCCGTGATGACTCCGTATCCCGGAGACGTCCCGGCGATCGTCGTCGCCGGAGGCACGATTGCATCAATGCTCGTCGCGAGATTGCAGCCGCGATTCGTATTTTCGATGCCGTACAGCGCCGCGCTCGACGTGTTTTCAACACCCGGCGGAAAATGTATGCCGCTGATAAACCGCACCGTGCGCGAGGAAAGCGGAGCCTGATCGTTGCTGAAGAAAGCGCCGGTGCGCGCCAGCGCCACCGCCAGATCAGCCGTCGGAATTGCCGCGCCGAAATTTCCCGGCGATGTGGCGGGCGCCGACGGTCCCACATACACCGCGAGAATGCGGCCCATGCGGTCAACCACGGCGATGGCCATCGAGTCAGATTGCGCCGCAGTCGCAGCGGCCTCCACCACCATTTGCACGTCCGCCTGCGTCAACATTTCCGTCGCGGGCGGCGGGTTTGTCGACGCACCACTACTGCCGCCGCTTCCACCACTCCCGTTTCCACCGCCGCCGCACGCGCCCAGCCCCAGGCAATATGCAAGGCCCAGGCAAGCCAGCAGAACGCCGGGCCTGCGCGACCGCGCTCGAATCGTTCGATTTTCCGCCGGATTCATGAGGTTGGACTATTGGTACCACAGCCGCACATCGTTCTCAATCATTCTGCAAATCAGTTGTGCAATCGTGATTGAATAATGCAAAAATCGGGACCAGATTTTGCCTGCGGAGCCGCCCAAACACTCTTACCGGCTCCGGAAAAAAATGTGATCGCCAGACGATTCCAATTGTTTCTCCCCGAATCTCGCCGGACAACCGGGGCCTGAAGGAATGCGCGACGCATCCCGCGTATTGATTTCACGATCAACATGTCTGTGCTGGTTTCTGAGTGTGCTCTGCGTCGCGCCCGCGTTTGTCTCCCGCGCCAGCGCGAACTCGGACCAGCAATCCGTTGCACAGCAGCGTCTACCCGGCCAATCCGCTCCCAAAAAAGCTGCGCTGCAAGGTGTCGTGCGCGATGCGAACGGCAAGCCGGTCATCGGCGCAAGCGTGATCCTGCGCAACGTCGCCACAGATCAAAAAATCGAAAAAGTCAGCAGCGCGCAAGGAGTCTTCCGCTTCATTGATGTTGCTCCCGGCGACTACGAGCTAAAAATTGTCGCGGCGGGCTTCCAGGATTTCACCAATCCCACGGTACAGCTGAAACCCGGCGACGATCTCGTTCGCGAAATCACGCTGATAGCGATTCCTTCCACCGCGCCAACACAACCGCAGTTCCCCCAGCTTCCCGCCGGAACTACAAATCCGCCAAACGGGATGCAGCCCGCGCCCTCTCCCACAGTTCCGCCGAACGCACTACAAAACGGTAATCTCCAGCAATCCGGACAACAACCAGCCCCGGAATCTCTGCCCCCTCCCGACCGGGTTTTTCACCCCGAACCCGATCGCTGGTCCATCGCCATGCCCGATTGGGACCGCTACGGCATCGGCGGCGAGCATCCTTACGTGAAGGGCAGCAAATGGGATCCCTTCAATCGCAATAAAGTAAAAGGCGACGTCCCCGTCATCGGCAAGCAGACTTTCCTGAACCTCACGGCCACCAGCGACACATTTTTCGACGGCCGCCGCCTGCCCACACCGACCGACGTCAGCTCCGCGCGTCCCGGCAGCAGCGATTTTTTCGGCAAAGGCAATCAACTTTTCCTCGACCAAACTTTTGCGTTTTCCTTCGAGCTTTTTCACGGTGACACTTCGTTCCGACCGGTGGACTGGCGCATCCGTATCACGCCGGTTGTCAGTCTGAATTATCTGGACGTCCAGGAACTTGGCGTCGTCAACGTGGACGTGCGCGCAGGCACCGCGCGCCTCGATTCGCATCTCGGCCTGCAGGAAGCTTTCGCCGAAGTGAAGCTGCACGATCTCGGCCCGAATTACGATTTCGTTTCCGTACGCGCCGGCATTCAAGCTTTCAACAGTGACTTTCGCGGCTTCCTGTTTGTGGAAGAGCAACCCGGCGTGCGTTTCTTCGGCAATCTGGATTCGAATCGGTGGCAATATAACGTCGCGTATTTTAATTTTCTGGAGAAAAACACGAATAGCGGCCTTAATTTCATGGCGCTGCGCAATCAGCAAGTAATCATCGCCAACGCCTACCGCCAGGATTTCTTGTTCCCGGGCTACACCGCGCAGTTGAGCGTGCATTACAACAAAGACGATGCCTCGATCCATTACGACGACAACGGTTTTCTGGTCCGCCCCGCTCCCATCGGCGCAGTTTTTTCGAATGGCATGATCCGCCCGCACAGCGTGCACGCCGCGTATCTCGGCTGGACCGGCGACGGCCACATCGGCCCGCTGAATCTGACCCACGCTTTCTATCAGGCGTTCGGCAACGACAGCTTCAACGCCATTGCCGGAAAGGCTGTCACCATCAACGCGCAGATGGCCGCGCTCGAGCTTTCCTACGACAAAGATTGGTTTCGCATCAAAAGTTCCGTCTTTTACGCCTCAGGCTCCGCAAATCCCTCTAGCAGCCGCGCGCGCGGGTTTGACTCGATTGACGATTTTCCCGAATTTGCCGGCGGCATTTTCAGCCTGTGGAATCGAGAAAGCATTCGCTTGACCGGCTCGGGTGTCGCGCTCAATCCCGGCGATAGCTTGCTCCCCGATCTGCGTTCGAATAAAGACGAAGGCCAGGCCAATTTTGTGAATCCCGGAATATTTCTCGCCAACATCGGAGCCGATTTTGATCTGACGCCCAAACTGCGCGGCTTCGCCAACGTGAATTACTTGCGCTTCGAGCGCACCGAGACTCTCGAGCAGATTCTTTTTCAGTCGCCGATTCATCACTCAATTGGAGTGGATTCCAGCTTTGGCGTGCGTTACCGCCCGCCACTCACCGAAAATTGTTCCATCGGGGCCGGCGCGGCCACTTTGATTCCGGGCCAGGGTCTGCGGGATATCTACACCGGCAGAGTGCTATTTTCACTTTTTACCGATATACGGTTTCAATTTTGAACGAGCGAAATTGTTAACGTCATTTACGCGCGACTCGGCGGAAGGTGCTCTAACGCAAAAGCACAGGGCGCAGCACGCCTGCGTCGCGCTGATCGTTGTCACCAGCGTGATCGCCGCCGCACTCCTGCTCGAGGGCCGCTCTCACGCTCAGTCGCCCTCGGCCGCGCAGCAGCAAAGCCTGCTCGGCCAATTACAATCCGACGTTGATCGTAAAAATACCGGCTGCGTTTCCTGCCACACCACCACTGACGAGCCTTCGATGCATCCCACCGGCACAGTTCGCCTGGCTTGCACGGATTGCCATGGCGGAGACGCAACCGCGATTCTGCCGTCCGGCATGAAACCAGGCGCAGCGGAATACGAACAACTCAAGAATCGCGCGCATCCACAGCCCACTGATTCTGCGCTCGCCGGCGCCTCAGGGAATCCCCCGCGTCTCTATACGAAATGGCTGCGCGAAAATTACGCGTACGTCCGCTTCGTCGATCCCGGTGATTTGCGCGTGGCCGCGGAAACCTGCGGCGGCAACGGATGCCACGCCTCCGAAGTCCGGAAAGTAAAGACCAGCATGATGACGCACGGCGGAATGCTGTGGGGCGCGGCGCTCTACAACAACGGCTCGTTCCCGCTGAAAAACGCGCGCTTCGGCGAAAGTTATTCCTCTGATGGCCAGCCGCAGGCGCTGTTCACGATCCCCACGCCCACACCCGAAGAAACGCGCACGAAAGGCGTCGTCCCCGAGCTTACGCCTCTGGAACGCTGGGAAATTTCCCAGCCCGGCAACATCCTGCGCGTATTCGAACGCGGCGGCGAAAAAAAAGGCGAAATCGGCAATCCCAATCGCGAAGAAGAATCCGGCCGTCCCGACGACAAGCTCGGCGAACGCGGCTTCGGCACGCTGCTGCGCACCGATCCCGTTTTTCTCGGCCTGCAAAAAACGCGCCTGCTCGATCCGCTGCTTTCGTTGCCCGGCACGAATGACGAACCCGGCGACTATCGCGGCAGCGGCTGCACCGCCTGTCACGTGGTTTACGCGAACGATCGCTCCCCGCAGCATTCCGGCCCATACGCGCGCTTCGGCCATCTCGGCGAGAGCGCTTCCTCCGATCCCACCATTCCGAAAAATGAATCCGGCCATCCGATTCGCCACAGTTTCACGCGCGCGATCCCGTCCAGCCAATGCATGATTTGCCATGTCCATCCCGGTACGAACATGGAAACCACCTATTTCGGCTACACCTGGTGGGACAACGAAGCCGACGGCGCAGCCATGTATCCGCGCCAGCAGCACAATCCCACCGAGGAAGAAAAATATCAGGTCGCGCAACGCAATCCGGAAGGCGCCGCCGCTCGCGGCCTGTGGTCCGATCCGAAATTTCTCGAAAAATTAGGCAGCCCGGAATTCAACGCGCAGCTCGACCAAACTCAATTCGCCGATTTTCACAGCCACGGCTGGGTTTTTCGCGCGGTTTACAAACGCGACCGCCAGGGCAACCTGCTCGACGCCGAAAATGAAATCGTCAGCCCCAAAGGTCCCGATAAGTTTAAAAAGGCCGTGCACCTCGCCGACATTCACCTCGAAAAAGGCATGCACTGCGTGGACTGCCATTTTGAACAGGATTCCCACGGCAACGGAAAGCTATACGCCGAGCCTCGCGCCGCCATCGAACTCGACTGCGTGGATTGCCACGGCACGATTGATGCCCGCGCAACATTAATCTCTTCTGGCGCCGCATCACCCGCCGGCGGCACGCACTTTGACGCGCTGCGCACTCCCTGGAACACGCGCCGCTTCGAATTCCGCGGCGGCAAGCTCTACCAGCGCTCGATGGTTGAGCAGGACAAAGAATGGGAAGTCGTGCAGACGCTCGACACCATCACCCCCGGCAACCCCCATTACAGCGAAAAATCCCGCTGGGCCAAAACCATTCGCACCGACGGCGAATCCTGGGGTGACGTGCCCGCCGATTCCACGCAACTCGCCCACGCCAATAGCCGCATGACCTGCTACGCCTGCCACACCTCGTGGACGCCGAACTGCTTTGGCTGCCATCTTTCCATGACGGCCAATCAGCGCAAGCCCATGCTGCACAACGAAGGCCTGCTCACACGCAACTGGACCGCTTACAATTTTCAGGTCCTGCGCGACGACGGCTTCATGCTCGGCATCGACGGCACCGTCACCGGCCATCGCATCGCGCCCGTGCGCTCGTCGTGCGCGATCCTGGTAAGTTCGCAAAACCAGAATCGCGATTGGATTTACTACATGCAGCAGACCGTTTCTGCCGAAGGACTGAGCGGCACCGCGTTCAGCACTTTCGTCCCGCACACGGTCCGCGCCAAGGAAACCAAGTCCTGCGACGATTGCCACATTTCCGATCGCAAGGACAACAACGCCTGGATGGCGCAAGTGCTGCTCCAGGGCACAAACTTGCTGAATTTCATGGGCCGCTATATTTACGTCGCCGATGGCGCGAAAGGATTCGATGCTGTCGCGGTCGCCGAACACGATGAGCCGCCCGCCATCATCGGCAGCAACCTGCAGCGCGTCGCCTACCCGCAGAATTACCAGCAGCATGTGGCGCGCGGCCGCGAACTGCAGGAGGCCTACCACCACATCGGCAACGTGCTCGATCTGCAGCTGCGCGGCGAATATCTCTACGCCGCTCTGGGCAAAGGAGGCTTCCGCGTCTACGACGTCGCGAACGTGGACAATAAGAATTTCTCCGAGCGAACCATCACCGCTCCCGTTTCTCCACTCGGCCAGCGCTTTTACGTCAGAACGAAGTACGCAACAGCCGTCGCCAGCCCGTCCACGCAGGCGCTAGATCCCGCGCGCTCGCGCAATCCAGTGAACGAAGAGCAAGCCATCCATCCGCTCTACGCCTATTTATATGTCGCGGACAAATACGAAGGCCTCGTCGTCGTCGGCGATCCCGATCCCAAAAGCAAATCTCCTGGAGTGAGCACGCTGCTCGATGGCGATCCGCGCAACAATTTTCTGAAGCGCGCCCTGGCTTACAATCCCGATGGGATTCTCAACGGCGCGCGCCGCATCACCATCGCCGGAACCTACGCTTACATGCTCTGCGATCGCGGCCTGGTAGTCGTTGACTTGAATGATCCGCTGAAACCGCGCGTCACCGCGGAAATCGGCGCGCCAGACCTGCACGAGCCGCGCGGCATCGCGATTCAATTTCACTACGCGTTCGTGGTTGACCGCGACGGCCTGAAAATTCTCGACGTTTCACAACTCGACCGTCCCCGCGTCGTCCCCAGCGCTGCCCTGCCTCTCGCCGACGCGCGCAATATCTACGTCGCGCGCACTTACGCCTACGTTGCGGACGGCAAGGATGGAGTCGCGATTGTAGACGTCGAAAAGCCAGAGCAGCCGAAACTAGATCAAATGTTCATGGGTGGGGGAAAGATCAACGACGTGCAGGACATCAAGATCGGCATGGTAGATGCCAGCGCCTTCGCGTTCCTAGCCGATGGCCGCAACGGCCTCCGCGTCCTGCAAATCTTATCGCCCGAAGACTCGCCTAACTCCTACGGCTTCAGCCCGCGCCCCACGCCCAAACTAATCGCAACGTACCGCACCACTGGCCCCGCGCTAGCCATATCAAAAGGGATCGACCGCGATCGCGCCGTAGACGAAAGCGGCAATCAAATCGCAGTCTTCGGCCGCCGCGGCGCCCGCCCCTTCAATCGCGAAGAAGCCTCGCGCCTCTTCATGCACGACGGCGCGCCGTACACAGTTCCCGACAACCCCGCCGGCCCGCCGCGTTAGCACGCAGCAAATAATGCAGCAGACGCCAAGCCGCCGCGCGAACGCCACGCGGAAGAGTCGGTCACGCAATACCATGTCTGTGAGTTGTCTGGGACGGGAATCGAAAATTTGGTGGGCCCGCTAGGATTCGAACCTAGGACCAACGGATTATGAGTCCGCTGCTCTAACCAGCTGAGCTACGGGCCCCACTTTTGTAACCGCGTGATTTTATATTATTTGCACGAATCGCGCCGAACATTCGGAACGCTCAAGAAGCTGCATGTAGTAAATTTGTAGTACTTTCCGCACGATTCATCGGACAGGGGCATCACTGCCACCCGCAAACGACGTTTCCAATTACAGGACCTTGCAGACTTCGGACTTGCAATTCTTGTCTCAGTCGGAGCTTTGCCGGGAGTGGAGCGAAAGTATGAAATCGAAGAGCGGTTGTGAACGCCCAGGCGCGAACTCTTCGTGTTACATTTACGGCGTGAATCGAGGGAAACCGTGATGCTGGCGGACTTAAGCGTTCCTAAGCGAGTCGTTCTTGCAGGGGTGGTGCTGGCGACGCTAGGAACTCTTTCCAACCTGCTTGCCGTTCCGTTTCTGAAGCTGACGCACAGCTTCGACGCTTTCCGGGCTTACGCGGAGGGCACGTCAGCGGTTCAGACAATCGGGTTATTCGTTGCCTTGGTCGGTGGAATAATGTTTGCTCGCTCAGAACCGTTGAATCGCGTCGCTTGGTGGGCATTGTTCGTTGCAATTATAAGCTTTGCGTTTGTTGAACTCATGACCCGCAATCTTATGAATAGGACAGCTATTGTGGTCCCCGCTTTTTACGGTGGCGAAATGACGGCACTCTCGATGTTATTGATTTCTGCGCTTCGATTAATCAGGACCTAACGGACCCGTTGAGACCACCCGACTAATCAGGCATTAGCCTCGAACCGCGTTGCGGTTGCGCCTCAACCGCTAGTCTGCAAGAATCTGATGAATGGGCTCGCTAATTCACGTCACAGCTTGGGAGCGAGTATCAACGGGGAGACGCCTGCTATGCGCGTTCGCGCGCGTGGCGGCATTGATTGCTTTACAGCTCGCCTTACTGCTCGCACTTGGGTCCATCTACTACCGATATCGCTATCCACTTACGGCGAAGATTTTGCACTGGAAACATGGATACAGCACAACGATGGGAAATTATGAAGTGCCTGTTCCAAAGCATTGGCTGATTGCTGACCAGAACTTCGTAGCTGTTACCCTAATGAACTCCGCACCGAACGTACCCAGAGACACGAAACTGCACATGGCGGCAGTGATAACTGTTTTTCCGTTTCGGCAACGTAGCATTGGGCCTGATGGAGTGGCGTTTTGGCTCTTGCAACAGCGTCAGTCGCTTGCGCGGGATGAGGTCCAATCCGTCGAGGAAAAAACATTGAAATTCGGTGATGAATCCATAACCTGTACGGGCGGCCGACAACTGAGCGCAATTCTCTCGAATGCCCCAAATCATCTCGAAACGGATGTCATCTCTCTGAATTGCATCTCGGAGCGTGACCTAAATATCCTATTTGAGGGCGAACCGTCAGACCTTCAATCGTTCTATACCTTCGTCTCGCAGATTCGCAGGAAAATATGAATCTCCGATTTTAGAAATGGTTCCACTACCCATTGCTTGATTAACGCCGAAACCGGACAAGTGGAATCGGGCCGAAAGCAGATTTCCGGTTACGCAACAAATCAGGACTTACGACTTCGGCTTCTTCCGGTAGTACTCCAATTCGTTCAACAGCGCGGCGACTATCAAACCCACGATGAAATACAGTCCCGTATTCAACACGAGAGAAATGGCCCACAACATTAAATTCGCAGTCCAACCCAAGTCCATGCCAGCAAATGACGTGACCACATACGGAGGGCAAAAGACAAAATTTAACTTTTCTAGAAATGCGCGCACAGCGGGTTGAGTGTAGTTGCCAGGAGGTGGATTGTCCGCTGTTGGAAGATGGAAGAAATTGAATTCGTCGTCTAGAAGCCAGAACACGAAGAAAAGGGTCGAAATCAGGAACCCGGCAAGCGCAAATCGTTGCGCCACCTTAACTTCGTTCATTCGGCGACTCCCGCCATCACGAAGGCTTCTGGCCTTCCGGCAATCGACACTGTTTCGGTTAACGCGTTGAGAAGGCGGATAATAGCACCGAACAACTGATGCTGTGGTTCCTGCGAGCAGCCTATCCATAAAGGCTGAGTCCCTAATCGGACAGGTGGGACTCAGTTCGCTGGCGCTGCTTATTCAGCTACGGCCGAAATTCTTCTACGTATTCCGGCTCACCGAGTAATTCCAATTCAGCACCGCTGCCACTGAAAGCAACGGTTACTTGTCCTTCCCACATCGCCTGTAGTCGCAACTCGAACGCGCCTTTGTACCGAAGCGGAACAGGAATTTCATTGTCCAGGCTATTTTCCCCCATTCGAATTTGGCCGGTACTCAAATCGACAGGAAACTCCGAAAAGGTACCGTCCACCCTTGCATCATGTATGCGAAGTATCGCCCTCTGAACCCAGCCACTGCCGACATCAAAGCCCGGTACACCTTCACTCTGGTGTATATAAACCGATGAGAAATGGAGTTGCGCTTCACCCTCAGAGAGTGAAATAGCGGCGAGCACTGAATCATGAATTTCGATGGAGCGATTCGGCATGACAGCAATCACTCTGCGGTCATTGCTTTGCGGTTGTCAACGGGATTGAGCGTAAGTCCTGGTTAACGCGCTAACCGTCCAAGTGGATTTCAAGTTTCCGGTTACGCGACTAATCAGGACTTGTCGCGGGTATCGGCAAACAGCATTCCAAATAACATTGAAAAGGAACCCAAGTAAAACATCATAGAAAATGCCGAAAAGAATAGAAACGCAGTCACAACGGACAATTCGACTTTGCTCCAATGGAGGATTCCCACGGCTATCGATGCGACCCACAGAAAAACGAGACCCGAATACGCGAAGAAGAAATAGTCCGCTGATTTCAGCCACGTCGGGCAGCCTTTGACGACTTCACTGGCGAGGACCATTCCCATCCTACCTGTCTTCGCGCCACTCAGATAGGCTGCCGAAATCCACGACACCATGGCTCCCAAAAATGGCATCACGAACCAATACTCCGATGCAGGTTCGCGGTGAAACAGCGTCAAAAGATGAATAACCAAGGAGACGACAAACCCAACGAGCGCGAGCACCAATAAACACATACGAAGAGTTTTCATTCTGTGTACCAGTTGCGATCATACGGGCATTGGAATGTCTCACACAGTAAAAT
>JBEKHD010000020.1:0-158332 GCA_050012455.1 Candidatus Acidiferrales bacterium
CCAAACGACTATCTGATATAGAGCGATGAGCTACGGCTCTTTGAGACACAGGAAACGGTCATGCCCTGGCAAGACAGAAACGGGAGTCAACGATGAATGAGCTCACGAGGCGGGCTTTTGTTCGCGGCGGTTTGACGGCGGGAATCGGGATCGGCGTTGCGCCTGAATTGCTGCGCTCCGCCGTCGCCTGGCAGGCGCCTGCACCGGCGGCGGGGACGGACCCCTATGCCATGGTCGATCCGGAGTTGCTTGAGACGATCAAGAAATTCCCATTCCCCACTCAGAGCTTCACCAGCGAAACTCTCGTCGTCGTACGCAAATGGCCGCCGGAGCCTCCGCTGCCTCCGCCGGCGCCGCAGCCATTTGAACGGCACATACCCGGTCCCTCGGGCGCGCCGGACTTGCGCCTGGTGATTGTCGATCCGGCTCCGGGCACGAAAGGGCGTCCTGCATTTCTGCACATGCATGGCGGCGGATTTGTCTCCGGCGTCGCCGGACAATTCAATCCGTTTCTGCAAAGCGTGGCACAGAACTGCGGATGCGTGGTCGTTTCGGTCGACTATCGCCTCGCGCCGGAAACTCATTTCCCGGGAGCGCTCGAAGATAATTACACCGCGCTGCGCTGGCTCTACAAGAATTCTGACGAGATCGGCGTGGATCGCAAACGCATCGCCATAGGCGGAGAAAGCGCCGGTGGCGGCCATTCAGCGCAACTCGCCATTGCCGCGCGCGATCGCCGCGAAATTCCGATCCTGTTTCAGCTGCTGATTTATCCGGCGCTCGACGATCGCACCGGTAGCACTCGGCAAGTTCCGCCGTATATGGGACAGTTCGTTTGGAACGCGGGCTCGAATCGGTTCGCCTGGACTTCTTTCCTCGGCGTCCCGGCCGGCTCGCCTACGGTTCCGGCAGGCGCGGTTCCCGCGCGCGTCGAAAATCTCGCCGGACTTCCTCCCGCATTCATCGGCGTCGGCGCTATCGATATGTTTGTGGATGAAGATGTGGAATATGCTCGCCGCCTGATCAATGCCGGGGTTCCGACGGAACTCCATGTAATTCCAGGCGCGTATCACGGCTTTGATGTGTTCGTTCCGGACGCCGCAGTTTCGAAGCGATTCACGGAATCGTGGATGATTGCCCTGCGGCGAGCATTTGCCAACGGGTAGCGCGCAAAGTCTGATTTTGATAGCGACAAGGAGAAGTATCAGTCGATGTGTTACACGGTCTCTGATGGAGGACCCAATGAAATACATCTGTTTGGGGTATCTCGAGCCCGGTAAGTTCGAAAACATGTCTGAGAGCGAGCGCAACACCCTGCTGGACGAGTGTTTTAGCTATAACGACGAACTGCGCAAGAACGGACATTTGCTTGCCGAAGAACCTCTTCAGCCCGCGAACACGGCGGTGACCGTATCTTGGAAGGACGGTAAGGTCGCAGTGACAGACGGTCCGTACGCGGAAACAAAGGAGCAATTGGGCGGAATTCAGGTGCTGGAAGCGCGCGATCTGAATCACGCAATTCAGCTCATTTCCCACTCCCCCGGAGTGAGGTTGCGGTGTGGAACTATCGAGATACGTCCAGCGGCGGATATCAGAGCAATCGTAAGAGAGAGCGAGCTGCGACGGCAAAAGGCTACCTCGCGATGAGGGCGGCCACGAGGTAAAGCATGACCACTATCATGGCCGAGGCAGTGTCCGAATTTGGACATTCGCTCGCGAAAACGACCAGATCCTGACGACACGGCGCCTGGTAAGTGATTGACAATGTGGGCTTTTTTGATTGGAACGCATGGTGCTGATGCAGAACGAAAGGGGACGACAAATGTCATTTTTCCGCGATCTGAAAGTGGCTTTTCATTCGCTGCTGCGCAGCAAGGGGCTTGCGGCCGTCGTGATCCTAACGTTGGCGCTGGGCATCGGGGCCAACGCGGCCATCTTCACGCTGGTGCGGGGAGTGCTGCTCAAACCGCTCGTCAACCGCGACGAGAACCGGCTCGTTTACATCCGCCAGAGCGCCCCCACTGGCGGTGAGGACAACACCACGTTTTCGGTGCCGGAAATCAAGGATATTGAGGGCAGCGTCCGCTCCCTCAGCGAGTTCGGCGATTTCTCGCAGATGAGTTTTACGATGGTCGGACTCGGGGAACCTCGCGTAGTTCAAGGTGGCGTCGTCAGCGGCAACTACTTTGACGTAATGGGTCTGCATCCTGTTCTCGGCCGCCTCGTCGGACCACAAGACGCCGGCGCCGATGCCCCTGGCGTCATCGTGCTGACGGATCGCTTTTGGTCCACCGTTTACAAAAGAGATCCGAATGTGATCGGCAAAACCGTTCGCCTCAGCAGCCTTGGCGATGTTCCGGCGACGGTCATCGGCGTCCTTGAACCCTGTGTGCCGTATCCCGCGGAGACAGAAATCATCGGCAACCTGGTCATCAGCCCGCATCATCTTTCGGCCACCATGGTCACCGGCCGCATCCACCGCATGACCGAACTTTTCGGTAAGCTGGCGCCCGGCGCCACTCTCGATCAGGCGCGCAGCGAGTTGCGCACCGTCTACGCGTCCATGAAGAAAGACCATCCCGATGCGTATCCTGATAACGCCGGCTACCGCATTGATGCCAGGATGCTTCGCGACCAGATTACCTCCGGCGCGCGTACTGTTCTCCTTGTGCTTCTCGCTGCCTCGGGCCTGGTATTTATCATTGCTTGCTCGAACGTTGCCAACCTGATTTTGGCGCGGACGGTTCGCCGCGAGGGCGAGTTGGCCGTCCGTGCCGCGCTGGGCGCTAGCACCTGGGCGCTGCGCCGCATGTTGTTAGCTGAAAGCCTTCTGCTTTGCGGCGCGGGCGCAGCAATCGGCGTAATTATCGCGCAGCCATTGGTCACAATTTTGGCTCGATATGCCTCGCGATTCTCTATTCGCGCGCTGGATTTGACGGTGGATTCCAGCCTGCTCTGGGTGGGAGTAACGCTGGCCGTAGTCGCGGCGGTGATTTTGGCATTTGTGCCGCGCCTGCCGTCGGCGAACGCGTCGAATGGCATGAACCTCGCGAGCGGCAGCGTCCGCATCACCAGCAGCACTAACCGCCGCCAGCGCATCTTCGCAGTCACGCAGATCGCAGCGTCTTTCGTGCTGCTTGCGGGCGCATGCATGTTGATCACTACGCTTTTAGCGCTGCAAAGGGTCCAGACCGGTGTTGATACGCGTCACGTCCTCGCCATCGACGTTCCGGCGCCGTCGAACGGAAGAACGCCTCAACAAGTCGTCGATTTTTACAAGGAATCGATACGTCAAATCGATGCGCTGCCCGGCGTCAGCGAGACGGCTGTCGGCATGATCGCTCCGTGGCGTGATGCCGACAACTTCGGTCCAGGTTTGCAATTCTCTGGTGATGGTCACGTCCATGGCAAAGACGATCCTCGCGCGCTGTGGCGTGCCATCTCTCCCGGCTTTTTCAGCGCGCTAGGCGTGCCCATTCTTGCCGGCCGAGATTTCAACTCTCTCGATGACGAGACTCGAGAGCCCGTCGCGATCATCAGCGCCACTCTCGCCCAGCAGATGTTTCCTGGGCAGGATCCGATCAATCGGCATGTCTATTGGACCGATCCGGTGCTTGAATTCCTTCCCGGGACCGCAGAAGAAAAGGCGCGAGCCACCTCGCCGCAACGCATTGTTGGCGTCGTCGCCGATGTGGACGACGATCACATTGTTCCTGTGCCCACCTCCACCATTTACAACTCCTATGCCGACGGCCGAATGTTCGGCGGCCACCTCTTCATTCACACAACGGGAAATCCGTATGCGCTGGTAACGCCGGTAACGAAAATTATCCGCCAGCTGGCGGCCGATGAACCCGTTGAGCACGCTGCCACTCTGGAAGACATCCGTGCAAAAGTGCTGGCGCCAGACCGCTTGAACTCCCTGGTATTTGGCGTGTTCGCAGGGGTCGCGCTGTTGATCGCGGTGGTTGGAGTCGCTGGCGTGTTGGCGTTTTCTGTAAGCGCGCGCACGCGCGAGTTCGGCATCCGTTTGGCGCTTGGGGCGCAGCCGGAAAATCTACTCAGACGTGTTGTGACGGAAGGCGTCGTCATGGCCGGCGTTGGCGTGCTTGCGGGGGCGGCGTTCGGGCTCATCGTGGCGCGCGTGGCCGGCAGTTATTTCGGCGACTTGAAAATGCCGGGCGTATTGCCCGTGATCGTTTCCGCGTTTGTGCTGTTAGGCGCGGCGGTAATCGCTTCGATGCTCCCAGCGGCACGCGCCGCCCGCGTGGACGTAATACAAGCGCTTCACTCGGAATAATTTTCGCGGCGCGCCCAAGTTTAGCTAGGCCAACCTAATCGCCGAAATTATGGCAAGACCGCATGATTGCATAACAACGTCGGCTCCTTAGACCCGAGTAGACTATGGTTTGTCGAAGACCATGGGCTCTCTCGAAAATACTTCGTCGTAGCTGCTCAACCTACTTGTTGCGTAGGCGTTAGCGTGACTTGAAAGCCGAGGCGCTGTAATCGACGGACAAGTGATTGGGAAAGGCTCGGTGTACGGAGCCGTTGAAAGTATTCGGCGCCGAGTTCGCGAAATGGAGTGTTGTCACTAAGCAAGGCAGTTCGCTATTGCGTTTCTTGCTGGGGGAAGCAGCGCAAGCCGCAGCACGATGTGATGCGGACTGGAGACGACGGTACCTGCATCTGGCGCTGCGCCGGCAACGGAACATCGCCAAGGTAGCTATGGCCCGCAGACTGGGAGTGCGGTTGTACTGGATGTGGCGGAACGGTTGGGAATATGCAGAGTGGGTCAAATTCGGTTCGCACGCGGGACAGCTCGGTACCGGACATGGCGTGAACGAGAACGCCGTCCACATGAATGGGCATCCCGCTCCCTCGCGAGAGGGAGTTTGAACGAGTAATCGTGGTCTGAAGCTGGGAGCGGAGAGATGTGTGGGTCGGACTGAAACCGACCGAAAGATTACAGGCGAGCCATGGTCGTCGACAGGGCCAAAGAACACGACGAACAAAGACACTGTTTGAAGTGAACGGAGAAGTGCGCTCATAAATAGTTTTACAGAGCCGACGTTGTTAGAGATGTCCGGTAACGCGACTAACAATGAGTTGGCGCACGCTTTCTTGCTGCGCATGGAGCGTCTAGGCTAGACCGGTTATTTCTAGTGCGGAACGGCGCGAATGCCCCTAGACAAGACTGTTGCGAAGACCCCGAACTCCAGGGCACCACTTGGGGTGAGTCATCGCGGCGACTGGCTCAGGGATCTAGCCAATGCTAAGGCAAGCTTGCGAATACCGCGATGAAAGCGAGCAACATACCCAATATTTCAGTTTGGGTAGGGCAAAGGGACCGGCCCGGCTGGCGGGGCCTTGAGCGTGTTAACTGACCCCAATACCTTGTGACTCAGCTTCTTTTCTTTTCTCGCTGCTTTCCTAGCCTTCGGCACCTTGTTCGCCATAGTCGACTCCCGGGTCCAGAGAATTAATTCGGAAGACTCCACCCGCACTTCAGAGTCCGTTCCGTTTTCAGCCGCTTGACGCTGGAATGCGCTTGGAGCGGTTTTCACTCGACGTGCTCTCTTGCTCAAGCGCTTCGTTGCCTATCTCGTTCGAGTACTTGGGTTACCTGGTTGCGCTCAATAGGACTTATACGGGTCGTAACGATTGATGTTCACTGTGAGAGGCTTGGTCGATTCCAGTTTCTTGCCCTTGCTTAGACGCTTTGCCGGCGCTTTTCCAGCTTTCTTCGTTGCCATCCGATCCTCCTGTAGGTTCGTGGTTCTGTTTCGCGAAACGCGATGCTGGTCATGACGCCCTTACTTATAGAATCGGAAACGGCGGGCAAAACACGACAGGAGCGTCCAGATATTCCACTAAATGCTTGAAGTCACGAGTGGCGCACGCCCGGTCAGTCAACCCCTTGGCCGTCGCGATACCATTCCGGCTCGGCGTAATACCGAAGACCGCTCGCTTAAGCTTACCGCCCAAATGCCTGAGTGACGCATTTACCGTGCAAGTGATGTCGGCCCTATCCTCGAATTCCGGCACCGCCGCGGCTGGCAGGATTTGGAAATAGCTTCTTGCGAGCGTTCCGTCTCACAGCGGGCAGGCAAGAGCCAGCTAGCCCGCAGATAAGCGGAAAAGCGCCTGGGCCCGTGGTGCATTCGACACTGCTCCAGGAACGCATCGAGGGGAGTCGGCGAACTGATATACGATTAGGCTCCCTTCCAAGTAGCCGGCTCTGCTCGGGCTATCCTCTATCAGCCCTCCGAGCGGTGTCCGCGAGAGAAACTCCCGTTCCCATAGGTGTGCAATGAAGACGAAGCCGCCTTCGAATCGCAAGGCGCAACTCGCGTTCGGGTGCGCCATCTTGGCGCTGGTCATGGTGGGCGCGGTTTCGCTGCGCGGCATCGCCCTATCGCATCAGAGCGAAGAATGGGTGCGGCATACCCACGAGGTGCTGGAGCATCTGCAAAGTTCGCTGGTCGCGATGCAGGCCGTGGAATCGAGCGCGCGGGGATTCGCTCTGACGCGCAAAGAATCCTATCTGGAAACGTATCACGCGAGCATATCAAACTCCGCGCAGGAACAAAAAATCGTAGGCGATTTGACCGCGGACAACCCCAACCAGCAGCGCCGGATTCCACAGCTACGCAGACTGGCCACCGAAAACATTGAGTTCAACGACAGCCTGATTGCGGCGCGGTGGGCGAAGGGAATGGAAGCGGCGGTGGAACTGCTGCAAAAAGGAGCTGGTCAGCAAATTATGGATGAATATCGGGCGCTGATTCATGAGATGGAGGATGAAGAACTGCGATTGCTGGCGCTGCGCAACGCCGACGCTGCGCGACGCCTGCGCCAGACCAAGACTATTTTGGTACTAGGAACTTTTCTGGGCGCGTTAATCGCCACCGCCGCCGCATGGGGCGCGCAGCGCGATCACAGCGCGCGTGAGGTTGCGGAGATTACGCTGCGTGAAGGCGAGGAGCGCTTCCGCACCATGGCGAACAGCATTGCGCAATTGGCGTGGATGGCGGATGAGAACGGCTACATCTTCTGGTACAACGATCGCTATTTCGATTACACCGGCAAAACTTTGGAGGAGACTGCGGGCTGGGGCGGGGAAGTAATGCTTCATCCGGACGACGTGGAGCGGGTGATGGGTAAAATCAAGGAAAGTTTCCGGAAGGGCGAGCCCTGGGAAGACACCTTTCCGCTGCGCGGCAAGAACGGCAGCTACCGTGAATTTTTGTCGCGGGCGGTGCCGATCCGTGATGCGCAGGGCAAGGTGGTGCGCTGGTTCGGCACGAACACCGACATCAGCGAGCGGCAGGCGATGGAAGAGGCATTGTTCGTCGAGAAAGAACGGGCGCAGGTAACGCTAAACTCAATTGGGGATGCGGTGATTTGCACGGACATCGCGGGGAATGTCACGTTCCTGAATCCGGTAGCTGAGAAGATGACGGGCTGGACGGCTGCGGATGCGGACGGGCGTCCCATGACGGAAGTCGCACGAATACTGGACGCCGCGACCGGAGAAGCGATACCGAATCCGATGGCTCTGGCGCTGGCGGAAAACCGCACCATGAGTTTGCCGTCGAACAGCCACCTGGTGCAGCGCAACGGTGTGGCGACTCCGATCGAAGACTCGGTATCGCCAATTCACGATCGTAAGGGACATGCCACCGGAGCGGTGATCGTGTTTCGGGACGTGAGCGCGGCGCGAGCGATGGCCCTGCAAATGGCGCATTCGGCGCAGCATGATTTTCTGACGGGCTTGCCGAATCGCATGCTGCTGAACGACCGAATCAACCAGGCGATCGTGCTTGCGCCGCGGCATAGCAAGAAAGTGGCGGTGTTGTTCCTGGACCTGGATGGCTTCAAACACATCAACGATTCGCTTGGACATCCGACCGGAGACAAGCTGCTGCAGTCCATCGCGAAGCGGCTGTGTGAGTGCGTGCGCGGCTCTGATACGGTGAGCCGGCAGGGCGGAGATGAGTTCGTGGTGCTGCTTTCTGAGATAGAGAAGACCGAAGACGCCGCGATCACCGCGGCGCGCATGTTGAAGGCGGTGGCGGAGGCCCATTTCATCGATGGGCACGATCTGCACGTGACCACGAGCATCGGAGTGAGCGTCTATCCGGATGACGGATTGAACGCGGAGACGCTGATTAAGAATGCGGACACGGCGATGTATCAAGCGAAGGAAAATGGGCATCAGACCTACCGGTTTTTCAAGCCGGCAATGAATGTGCGTGCGGTGGGCCGGCAATCCATCGAGGAGAGCCTGCGACGTGCTTTGGAGCACGAAGAATTCACGCTGCACTATCAGCCCAAGGTGGATTTACGGAGCGGCGAGATCACCGGCGCGGAGGCACTAATCCGCTGGCTGCACCCGACGCGCGGCCTGGTGAGCCCGGCCGAGTTCATTCCTGTTGCGGAGGAATCCGGGTTAATACTACCGATCGGGCGGTGGGCGCTGGGCGCCGCGTGCCAGCAGGCTCAAGCATGGCTGCAGGCGGATCTGCCGCTGCGCGCGATGGCGGTGAATATCTCCGCGATGGAATTCAGAGACGATCGTTTCCTGGAAGGTGTGTTCGCGATCCTGAAGCACACGCGGCTGGATCCCCGATTTCTGCAGCTGGAGCTTACCGAGAGCGTACTCATAAAACATGCCGAGTCCACGCAAACGATTCTCAGGACTTTGCGGGCGAGAGGGGTGCGGCTGGCCCTGGATGACTTCGGCACGGGCTACTCCAGCTTGAGCTACCTGCGAAAGTTTCCGATCGACGTTCTCAAAATCGACCAATCATTCGTTCACCAGATCACCACTTCTCCTGAGGAGGCGGCCATCGTGGTTGCCATAGTCGCCATGGGTCGAAGCTTGAAGTTGCGGCTGGTCGCCGAGGGCGTGGAGACACGCGAAGAATTGGATTTCCTCAAGGCTCACCAATGCGACGAGGCGCAAGGGTTCTATTTCAGCCGACCGTTGCCTCCCCTGCAGTTCGCTAAACTGCTCGAAGCCGGCATACCGGAACCAATCCGAACGTAAAGGCCAGGGCGTGTTGTGGGTCACATCTTCACAGGCCTCATAACCGCATTCATCAGAAAAGTGAAATCGGAGCAAGACCTCTTGTGCGGTAACGCGGCTAATCGGGACTTAGCCCTCTGATTCCGTTGTAAACTACCCGACCTCGGTGGCTATCGGACTGGCAGTCGCTGCAGAGTCCGTCGAAGTTTGCATTTCAACCCTGGGTACGTCGGTCGGCGAGCTGCCGCCAAGGATTAGCGCGGCGTGCTTTTGGCGATAGGAAGATTCGTGTGGGAGGAATCCTGACCGTATGGCTCGGCTGCTATCGGTGAACGTCGGCCTTCCGCGCGACGTCGCGTGGAAAGAGCGCACTGTGCACACCGGCGTTTGGAAAAGTCCGGTGACGGGGCGCTGTCGCGTTGGGCGCTTGAACCTCGAAGGAGACGGTCAAGGCGACTTGGCCGGACACGGAGGTGAGCATCGAGCCGTCTTCGTGTATCAGATCGAATCGTATCGCTACTGGCAGGAGCAATTGAAGCGGGAAGATTTCGTTTATGGACAGTTTGGCGAGAACTTCACAGTCGAAGAGCTGCCTGACGATGTCGTGTGCATCGGCGATCGATTTCAGGTCGGCACCGCGCTTTTCGAGGTCACTCAACCTCGCGTGACATGCTATCGCGTCGGCATTCGGATGAACGAACCTCGGATGGCGGCATTGCTCACATCGAGCGGCCGACCGGGATTCTATTTCCGCGTTCTCCGCGAGGGTGAGGTCGGTGCCGGCGACGAGATTGTGAAGGTGGGGGAAGCGGCAGAGCGCATGACTGTCGCCGAGATTAACGCGCTGCTCTACTTGCCTCCTCACCCACGCGAACGTCTGGAGCGCGCGTTGCGGATCGAAGCGCTTTCGCACGGATGGCGTGGCTCGTTTGAAGCGTTGCTTCAGAGTGAGAAAAGCGGGACGGAAACCGGAAATGCGGGGCTGGCGCCTGCCGCCGCGGCCCATCCGGCCTCGCTGGGGTTTCAGCCGCTCGTCCTGACCTCGATTGATCGCGAGTCCGCGGACGTTCTCTCGTTTGTCATGCAGAGTGCTGACGGTCAGCAGCTTCCCATGCCTCTGCCGGGTCAATACGTCGTCGTGCGTCTGAAGCCCGCCGCCGGCGGCCCGACGCTTTTTCGCAGTTACTCGCTCTCGGGCCCGCTTTCAAGCGAGAGTTATCGAATTAGCGTGAAGATCGAGCCGGATGGAGCGGCTGGAAAGCACCTGCAAGAGCATCTCCGTGTGGGCGACCGCCTCGACGTCAGCTCGCCACGCGGCGATTTTGTTCTGCAGCCGGGAGAGCGACCGATCGTACTGCTCAGCGCCGGCATCGGCGCGACACCTGTTTTGGCTATGCTGTACGCACTCGCCGCGGCACGCACCACGCGGCAGGTCATCTGGTTACACACCGCGCGTGATGGGCAGCATCATCCGTTTGCCGACGAAGTGCGCGGCCTCATGCGCGCGTTAACAAACGGCCGCAGCTACATCTGTTACACCAGACCGGACTCGAGCGACAAAACGGGCGAGGATTTCAACGCGGCCGGTCGCTTCTCGCGACCGCTTTTCGATGAACTCGGACTGCCGCGAGATGCTGACGTCTACCTTTGTGGACCAACTCAATTCATGGCGGACATGAAAGACACGCTCACGGCCTTTGGCGTGGCGCCAGAGCGTATTCACATTGAGATCTTCAACGGCGGCGAGTCCAGGACCCCTGGCGTCGTCGGCGCAACGACGCGAGCGCCGCATCCGCCTAGCAACGAGGCCAACACCGGTGCATTGATATCGTTTGCGCGCAGCGGCATTTCCGCGCACTGGGATGCGTCGCGGTACGGGAGCATCCTCGAGATGGCCGAGGCGTGTGATGTCCCGGTCCGTTGGGCGTGTCGCACCGGTGTTTGTCACAACTGTGAGAGTGGTTTGGTTTCCGGCGCGGTGGTGTACGATCCGCAGCCACTCGATATGCCCGCTGATGGCAACGTCCTCGTGTGCTGTTCGCGGCCCACGAGCGATGTCGTCATTGATTTGTGAAACATTCCAGCTGGCGAAACGAGCGCTTCCCGCGGAAGTAGCGTTTTTTCTGCCTTTCCGAGCGAAGTGGCTCAACGAAATAGTCCGGATTGTACCCGTGCCGCAGGTGCGCTAGAATCAGCGTGGCTGGCGGTTCTGCCGCGCGCCACATCTCTCCTCTGGAGGCGCCTATGCGCTGTGGTACCCACGCGAAGGATAGGACTGTCTCCGGTGCGCCCCGCTAGCTTAGGCGTTTCGGCGCATTCCTGAACTTCGCGACTTCCGCTTCGCGATTTCGCCAATCAAGCGATTCAAGTTGGTCCTCGCTCGTCTAGCCGCGCGCACCGTCGCGCACAGGAGATTCACCAATGCGTTTTATTGATTTGGATTTAGCACGCCGCCTGGAAATGGCCGAAGCATATGCCGGACGCGCGTGCGCCGAGGCCTGCCAGCGCTTTCACCCGGAACATTCCGTGGCCATCGAAGAAATTGCTGGGGGCATCGCAGTTTTCGCCGGAGTCGATTCACCAATTACGCAGGCCATCGGAGTGGGCCTGAACGGCCCCGTGAGCGATGCCCAAGTGGACGCACTCGGAGAATTTTTTCACTCGCGGAAGGCTCCGGCGGCCGTCGAACTCTGTCCCCTTGTGGAACCGAGCCTGTACGAGAAGTTTGCGGCGCGCAACTATCACCTGCTGGAACTTACGGATGTTCTGATCCTGGACGACCTTGCAGCGGCGCGCATTCCCGGCGCTTTGCCGCCAGGCGTGACCGTTCGCGTTTCAGAGCCCCATGAAGCGAAACTCTGGACGCAGACCGTTGCACAGGGCTTCGCCGAACACTATCCAGTGACACAGGCGATGCTCGACGTAATGGAGGGCTTCTACGGCCGGCGCGACGGCTGCTTTTTTCTGGCGTTCGTGGACGGCATCGTGGCGGGCGGTGCGGGTGTGTTCGCTGGCCAAGGCGTCGGCGGGCTTTTTGGCGCGAGCACGCTGCCCGCATTCCGACGCCGCGGCGTGCAAGCGGCCTTGCTCGCGGCCCGTCTTGCTTGGGCGGTCGAGAAGGGGTGCGACCTCGCGGTCAGCTTCGCGCGACCAGGCAGCATCTCGCATCGCAACATCGAGCGGAATGGCTTTCGCGTGGCCTACACGCGCACAAAACTAGTTCTTCCGCCTTCGCAATCGCAGCGAGTCGCGGGTTAATCGGTTTGCCTGTAGGGGCGGGGTCTCAGCCCCGCCCCTACGGCGTGGGCGCAGCACCGGTACGCCACAAACCGTTGGCAGCGCCGTGCTTCTTGGTGTATGACACCCCTGCCAGCCCGGCAAACTTAATGACAACTCCTCCTTCACCTGCGTTCGCAGCGTTGCCGTCGCAGACGCGCCCGCAGACTTGGTTCGAGCGAAACTGGAAGTGGTTTGTACCGCTACTCATAGTCGTCGGCGTCCTGGCTTTCGCGTTAGCCGGCGGCGGGCTTTTTTGGTCGGTTGAGTCAACGATGCGGTCGTCGTACGCCTATCAACTCGCTGTCAAGCGCGCTACGGAATCGCCGGCGGTCGCGGCGAAACTTGGGAAACCGCTGCATATCGGCTGGCTCGCTTCCGGCAACGTGAGTTTCAGCGGAACGGAAGAAAACGCCAGCCTCAGCATTCCCATCTCCGGCCCGAACGGAAAAGGAGAAATCATTGTGACGGGGAAGAAGCGCGCCGATCACTGGAGTTTCGAAACACTCGAGGTGGATGTGACCGGGGACGATGAGCCAGTTCCGCTGCTCCAGCCCGAGCCTGCGCCCGCGTCAGCTCCTAGCGCGATTGGAAATTCAACGTAGCAGTCGCGCCCCTCGGTGCTCCGCTGCTCTATCGTGCAAGAGCGCGCGCCAATCGAATAGCTTCGTTTACCAATTCACCATCCGCGGACACTCGACTGACCAGTCCCCACGCCAGCGCTTGGTCCGCGCGAATGCGCCCGCCGGCAACGAACATTTCCAGCGCCCGCGCGTGCCCGATCAATTGCGGCAATCGCTGCGTCCCGCCCCAACCGGTGATAATCCCCAGTGTCACGCCTGGGTGCGCGAACACGGCATCAGCAGCAGCGATCCGCGCGCGGCACACCAGTGCCAAATCCAAACCTCCGCCGATGCAATAGCCGCGGATCGCGGCAACCACCGGTTTCGCGCTCGACGCAATAGCGCCCAGCACCGCCTGACCACGCCGCGAAAATTCCAGCGCCGAAGTGGGCGTCAGTCGCGCCACTTCCGCAATCTCCGCCCCTGCTGCGAACGCCTGCTCGCTGCCGGTGATGACCGCTGCGGCAAAATCCGAAGTTTCCAGCAGGCGCGCGATTTCGCGCTCGAGCGCGTCCATCACGCGCATCTCCAGGCGAAAGAATCCGTCGTCACTTTCGAGACGCAACAAGAGAATGTTGTCCAGCGGAGTGGCAGTCAGGCGAGTGCTCACCGCGACCTTACGCTTCGCGCGGAGCAGTGGAAACGCGATGGCGGATGAACTCAACGATGGCTTGCGTGGTGGTGCCGGGGAGAAAAACTTCGGCGATGCCGCCCTGCTTCAGCGCGGGAATGTCCGCTTCGGGAATAATTCCGCCGATCAGCACAGTCACGTCGTTCATGCCTTTGCCGCGCAGCAGTTCCATCAACCGCGGACAAAGCGTGTTGTGCGCGCCGGAAAGAATCGAAAGACCGATCACGTCCACGTCTTCCTGCGCCGCCGCCGACGCGATCATCTCCGGCGTCTGCCGCAGCCCGGTGTAAATCACTTCCATTCCGGCATCGCGCAGTGCACGTGCAATGATCTTCGCGCCGCGGTCGTGCCCATCGAGGCCCGGTTTGGCGATCAACACCCTGATTTTCTTGTCAGGCATAGCTAGGCAAGAATACTCAAATCCCCAGTAAAACGATAGCAGCACGGCCCGGCGAGGTTCTATCGCGCTAGATTCAGCAGAAAATCTTCCACCAGCGCGTTGAACTTGTCCGGGTCGTCTACAAACAGCGCATGGCCATCGCCTTCGAATATTTCCAGCTTCGAGTTCGGGATGTTTTTCTGCATCGCCAGGATCGTGCCCATGTAACCGGTTTTCGCCGCGCAAACCACCACCGGCTTGTCAAGCTTCGGCAGCACCGGGCGATAGTCTGCGACGAAATAGCCCACTAGCAGCGCGACCGCGGTATTCGTGGGCACCTGCAGCGAGGCTTGCACGAGCTTATTAATGTAGTCTTCGGAATGCGGTTTTTTCAGATTTAATTGGCGAATGAACCCGTTGGCGGAATTTTTCCGGTCCTCGAGGATTCCTTTCAGCAGGCCGAAATCCTGATCCGCGTCGGCTGGCGCGCGCCCGCCCGCGTCGTTGTCCACCAAAATCAGTCCCGCGAAATCGTTCGTGCCGAATTGATCGATGTAGGCCATGGTCTCCACCACCGCCATGGACCACGACACGATCACCACCGGCGCAAGATGCAACTGATCCACCACAGCCTTGATGTCGCGCGCGCGCGCTGCGGGATACAGGCCGTCGCTGGTCTGCGAAGATTGCCCCTGCGAGCGCGGGTCCATCGCCACGACGCGATAATCGTGCGCGAAATAATCAATCTGGCTCTGCCAAATCCATGCCGGCATCGTCCATCCGGGCACGAACAATATGGAAGGGAACTGGTGCGCCGCCGAAAGTCCGATCTCGCCCTTCTTGATCACTGCGTCTTTCGGCATCGGGTTGCCAATTTGCGCGCTAGGCGAGGTTGCGAGCTTACCCGCTTCGATGTAATGAATTTTCACGCCATCCGAGGTGGTGATGAACCCGCTCCGCTCGGAAGGCTTCTTCTCTTTAGCCGATGCCGACGCTCCGCCTGCGAAGAGCGCCATGCCGAGGACGATGACGAAGGCACAAACTCCCCACGAGAATCGTCCGAGTTTCAGTTGTTGTCTTGGCATTTGCCTTTCTCTGCGTCCTCTGCGTCTCTGCGGTTCAGATTCTCTCATCCCGATACGGATGAGCCAACCGTCGGATCCCATCCTTCAGCACCACGGTGTGAAAATTAATCAGCAGCCCAATCGGGCACCCCGACAGCCGCAAATATGTCAACAGGACAGCGTCGTGAATGGGTGCAAGATTTTCGACCGCCTTAAGCTCGACGACCACACGGCGATCGACCAAAAGACCGATGCGATACCCGCAATCGAGCTTCACATCTCTGTAGACCAGCGGAAGCGCCTTCTGACGCTCAAACGAAATTAGGCGATGTTTGAGGTCGTGCGCTAAGCATTCCTCATATGCCGACTACAGCGAGCCCGGACCCGGGACGCGATGAACTTCGATCGCAGCGCCGATTATTTCATGGGTTCGCTCGGCATCAGTCATTTTTCACCGCAGAGACGCAGAGGACGCAGAGAAAAGCGAAACCACACGTTGCGATTCGCGCTACGTGATTGCTACCTCTTCGTAGATGCCGAACACTGCGCGCATGGCGTCGCAGACTTCGCCGAGCGTGGCGTAGGCTTTTACTGCGTCATAGATGAAGGGCATGAGATTGTCTTTGCCCTCGCCAGCCTTGCGCAATGCTGCTAACCGCCGCTCGACCTCTGCGTTCGAGCGTTCGGCGCGCAGTTTCCGCAGCTGCGCGGTTTGGCGCGTCGCGACGGTTTCGTCAATCTGCAAGACGTCGATGCCTTTTTCTTCGGCGACGTAATCGTTCACGCCGACAATAATCTTTTCCTTGCGATCGACCGCCAGTTGATACTTGTAAGACGCCTCCGCAATTTCGCGCTGTGGGTAAGCGCGTTCAATCGCCGCCACCATCCCGCCAAGCGCATCAATCTTGTGGATGTAATCCCACGCGCCGTGCTCCTCTTCGTTCGTCAGCGCCTCGACGAAAAACGAACCGCCCAGCGGGTCCGCCGTATTGGTGACGCCGCTCTCGTGCGCGATTATCTGTTGCGTGCGCAGCGCCAGGGTTGCCGCAAATTCGGTCGGGAGGGCCCAAGCCTCGTCCAAGGAATTCGTGTGCAGCGATTGCGTGCCGCCCATCACCGCCGCTAGGGCCTGCAACGCCGTGCGCACCACGTTGTTGTATGGCTGCTGCGCCGTCAGCGAACAGCCCGCCGTCTGCGTGTGAAAGCGCAGCGCCCACGAGCGCGGATTCTTCGCTCCAAACCGCTCCGTCATCGTCTTGTGCCAGATGCGCCGCGCCGCGCGATATTTCGCAATCTCTTCGAAGAAATCACTGTGTGCATTGAAAAAGAATGAAAGCCGCGGCGCAAAATCGTCTACGTCCATCCCTCGCCGCACGCCCCAGTCCACGTATTCGATCCCGTCGCGCAGCGTGAACGCCAATTCCTGAATCGCCGTGGAGCCCGCTTCGCGAATGTGGTAGCCGCTGATCGAAATCGGATTGAACTTCGGAGTTTCTTTCGCGCCGAATTCCAGCGTATCAATCACCAGCCGCATCGAAGGTTCCGGCGGATAGATGTATTCCTTCTGCGCGATGTATTCCTTCAGTATGTCGTTTTGCAGCGTGCCTGAAATTTTCTTCCAGTCCGCGCCCTGCTTTTCCGCAACGGCCAGGTACATCGCCCAAATCACCGCGGCGGGCGAATTGATCGTCATCGAAGTGGTCACGTCCGCCAGCGGAATCTGATCGAACAGCACTTCCATGTCCGCCAGCGAACTGATCGCCACGCCGCACTTTCCCACTTCGCCTTCGGAAAGCGCGTGGTCCGCGTCGTAACCCATCAAAGTCGGCAAATCAAACGCCACTGAAAGTCCCGTCTGCCCCTGCCCCAGCAAATAACGAAAACGCGCGTTCGTATCCTGCGCCGTCCCGAAGCCCGCGAATTGCCGCATGGTCCACAAACGTCCGCGGTACATCGTCGAATGAATTCCACGCGTGTAAGGAGACTCACCCGGATAGCCCAGATCTTTTTCGGGATTCCAGTCCGGCAAATCTGCGCCCGTGTACAGCCGCCGAATCGGATAACTCGAGACTGTCGTAAACTCCTGCGCCCGCTCGGGCGATTTCGCGAGCGTCGGCGCCAAAGTGTTTTCCTCCCACGCGCGCTCCCCGGCGGAAACCTTGCGCTCGGGATCGAGCGTGACCGTCGCCTGCGATTTCGGCGTCTTGGCGGCCTTTTCGATTATTTTTTCAGGCATAAGGGAAGGCTCCTTCAAGAACGCGCCAGGCAAGAAAACGCATGCACGCCAGCGCATCAATACTTCATCTTAGGGCATGGGAAGAGAAGCAGCAACAAGCAGAAATACGCGCGGTGCATGCAGCAGGCAACCAGCAGGGAGTGGCCAACCTATGCTGTGCCATCGAGGATCATATGGAGTGCGGCGGCTTGCCGCCGCTTTCGTCGAGCTGAAAACCGGGTCCAGAGAACGCTCTAGGCGAAGCTTTCCTCGCCTGCTTCGTCGTGATCAAGGGGTGGTTCAAAAGCAGCGCGCCGCGGCGCCACCGCGGAGCGAAATCTTCAGCGTAAGGTGTGGCTGGCGAGGCAAGCCTCGCCAGGGTCGTTTCTTGCCGGACATTCGGTGCTGGCGAAAGCGGCAGCAAGCCGCCGCACTCCGTAGTGGTTTCGGCAAAACGATACGGGCCGACGCTCGGCTCATGCCTCTTGACTTACTTCGCGCCGACCACGGAGCCAGGTTCGGGAGTCCCGGGAATCAGCGGATCGCGCATCGTCGTGCCGCGCATCGCATCCGCCACGGTGATGTGCTGCACTTCCAGCGTGCGGCCCATCGCCTGATTGAAATTCACCAGCGCTTCCGCCAGATTCGCCTGCGCGCGTATTGCCGTGCCCTGCGCGGCCGTCAAGTCGCGCGACCGTAATACGACTTGGTAGGACGTGGACGATCCCAGCTGATATTTCTTCTGCTCGGCGTCCAACGTCTGCTGCGCCAGATTGCGCGCCTTTTCTGCTGCCGCCACCTGCGAACGATCCTGCTGCAAAGCAATGATCGCGTTGCGCACATTTATAACGATAGTGTTCTCGGTCTGCCGGTACTGCACTTGCTGCTGCCGTTCGTCGAACTGCGCCCGCGCGCTATCCGCCTGCGCCGAACGATTCCGCAGCGGCATGGTCAAAGTCAATCCCGCCGCATACGTCGGGTATTGGTTTTCAAAAACGTTGGCCAACGCATTGCTCACACCGCCGTGGGTCAAGGTAGTCGTCGTATTCGGTATGCCCGTATAGGCAGGATTGCCGCCGATCAAAATCACATTACCATTCGCATCCACCAGCGGCGCAGCGGTATCGGCGACGTATGAGCCCGCAACTGTGTTCGTGTTGATGCCAATTCCATTCAGTCCTTGCGCCTGGTACTGAATGTAAGCGTTCAGTGAAGGCAGCAGGGCATTGCGCGTCGCCTTCACCTCAATCTGCGAATTCTTCAGATTCAGATCGGCTTGATAAAGTTCGGGGCGCTTCCGCCAGGCTTCCTGCACCGCGTCCTGAAGCGGCATGTTTTCCACGATTTCTGGCAGCGTGATCGGCGTAGTCGGTACGATCTCGATCCCGGCCACATCTTTCGCCAGCAGGTTTTTGGCGATGTCGTTCAGTAACACGGTTTCCTGCTGTAACTTCGCGGTCTGCGCCACGATTAGATTTTGCTGGTCGGTGGCCAGTTGCGATTCCGCGGTCAGCACGTCCAACGGTGCCATGGTACCGATCTCCAGTTGTTTCTTGTTGTCCTGCCACAGCTTTTGTGAGACGCCCACCGCTGCTTCCGCCACTTTCACGTTCTGGCGGTCGTACACCAGTTCCCAGTAGTCGATCGAAGTCTGTGTCACCACCGCGATCACCTGCTGGGCGAACATCGAATTCGTCACCTTGATCGTGTTCTTGGCTTCAATAATGTAGCGGGTATTCGGCAAAATACCGAACCCGTTCAGCAGCGGCTGCGAGAGCGTAGCCGTCAAAATCGGGTTGAACGCAGGATTGAAAAACACGTCCGGCTCGTTCGTTGTGCTGCGTGCCGTGTTCAGAGTGACCTGCAGGTTGGTGCCGGTGTGAAATCCCTGCGTGTAGCCGAAATTAACGGCTGACTGATTTTGATTCACCACCAGAATGTTGGTGCCGGTGCCCACTCCCGAAGTAAACGGGTTATTCACTGGAATATTGGAGTGATACCACTGGTAGCCCGCGCTGAACACAGGGTCGAAGGACACCGATGGCGAAGACCCCAGCACCACCTGTTGAGTGCTGGCGGATTGCGGAATGCCTCCCGCTTTTGCTTTCAGCAATTGCGTTTCCGCGATCCACGGCACGAACCGCTCCACGCTGATATTCAGGTTATTTTCCAGCGCCAGCGACACCGCATCGTCCATGCTCAGCATCAGCTTGCCGTCTTGAATCAACTGATCCAGGCGCGTGGAATTCGTCAGCATCGGCTCCGGAATATTTTGCGGCGCGTAAGGCGCGAAAATATTCGGAAACCATGCGCGCCCATAGGAATAATCCGGGCCCATGGTGGCCTTCAGGTCGCGTGCCGGTTCCGACGCGGCGGATCCCGTCTGCGCACCGGGCTGACTCGGCGGCTGCACGCCTTGCGCGGTCTGTCCCGGCTGAGACTGGGTCTGGCTCTGGCCGTTGTTTTGGACCGGGCCTTGCTGCGCCTGGGCGAACGCGGGTGACACAACCAGCGAAGCAGCCGTCAGCAGCGCCACCGCTACATGCCTTAGACTTCCGTTCATCGTGTTGTCCTCTCCAAAATTCTTTCGTGAGCTTGCACAGGCCTGTAACTTATTCAAACGCGCGAACAAGGGTGTTTGTTTCATTTTATGTATTTCCGATGCAACACCGCGGCCATGCATAACCGCTTGAATTTAGACGATTAAACGGGAAATAGTGAGCGTCGGGCGTTCATTTCCGGACAGTACCGTGCGTACTCGGACACGCGCGCCGCAGAGTTTAGCATCGCCCCTTTCCCCTCGCAATCGCGGACGCTCTCGGAGTTCTTACGCATACAAACGAAGGATTGTCTCAGCGGAAAAAGCAAGCATTACCGTATTTGCAAGCGCTGTCCGTGCGCTAGCCTACATATCCACCGTGAGTAGAATCTTCAATCCTCGATGGGTGGTGGACTGCCGCAATTGTCTCGCAAGCTTCACGCACTCGGAGGTCGGCAGAGACCGAAAGCTAGTTGACTACCTGATCCCCACCGCCCCCGAATTCCCTCCCGGCGGCCAGGAAATGGTCTGCCCATCCTGCAAGACCAAAGCTCTGTACACGGGTCACGACTTGCGTTACCGGTATAGGTAACGCCGCTCGCTTCGCGATCCGGTCGCTGCTTGCGTTGACACTCACCGCAACGTCGAACTAACATGCGCGCGGCATCTGATGACTCGCGCCCCGAATCCAGGTTCGTACCGCGCTGGGAGCTTGCGCTATCCTGCGCGCTCCACGGTGCTGCTGCTCGCTCTTTGCCTGGCATCGCTGTCGGCAGCCGCTCAGGCAACTGATCTTCCCGTTAAGCCCAAGGGAGACGTCGTTGATGTTCCGGCCAAGCCCACGGGTTACGTTAACGACTACGCCCGCGTCCTGAGTCCTGCCGCGCGCCAGCAACTGGAAGCCCTTTGTACAGAAGTGAACGACAAAGCCAAAGCGCAAATTTTCGTCGTAATCGTCCCGTCGCTTGGTGACCGCACCGTCGAGGATTATTCTTTCGACGTGGCCAGCAAATGGGGCGTAGGGCCGAAGCAAACGTCCAGTGGCGTCCTGATATTTCTGGCAGTGAACGACCACAAATACTGGACGCAAGTCGGGTACGGTCTGGAAGGCATCCTGCCTGACGGCAAAGTCGGCGGCTTCGGCCGCGAAGCAGTTCCTTATCTCCGGCAAGGGAACTACGACGCGGCGGTGGCGCTGATGACCCGGCGCATCGCGGACGTGATCGCGCAGGACCGCGGGGTCACGCTGAGCGGCGCGCCGCCACCAAGGAATGATCGAGGAAATCAGAGCAGCCCCTTCGGCGACTTGGGCGCACTCATATTCCTCGGCCTCTGCATCTTTTTCGCTTACATGGTGCTGAAGTCAATGCGGGGTGGCGGAGGGCGTGGCCGAGGCGGCGGCAGCGGGTGGTGGATCGGACCGCTGATTGGAAGCAGCATGGGTCGCGGCGGCTGGGGCGGCGGTGGGTTCGGCGGCGGAGGTTTCGGCGGCGGTGGCGGTGGTTTTGGTGGCGGCGGCGGAGGCTCGTTCGGCGGCGGCGGCGCGGGCGGCAGTTGGTAACAGGTTTTATATCAAAAGTGGCAGTAGGTTTTGAATTTGTGGCGGCCGCCTGCTCTTGAGGCGGGCGTCTTTGATTTTGCCTTTGCATTCGGCCTTGACCGTCATGAACGTCAATTCAGCAAAGGTTGTGCGATGGAAGCCAAACTAACTGAACTCGTAAGCCGTCTGAAAGCCGCAGCCGAAGCCAACCTGAAAGCCGTCGTGCTCTACGGCTCGGCCGTCACCGCCGAATTCCGCGCGGGACATTCCGATCTCAACGTTCTTTGCATCGTCGAGCGCGCGGCCTCCGAAGATCTCGAGCATCTCCACGACGCCTCGGAATGGTGGGTGCGCCAGGGCAATCCTCCGCCTCTCCTCTTCACGCTCGATGAACTCCGCCGTTCCGCGGACGTCTTCGCTATCGAGCTGCTTGACATCACGCGCCACCACCGCCTGCTGTTCGGCCCGGATTTTTTCGACAACTTCGAAGTTCCTCTGCGCCTGCATCGCCTGCAAGTCGAACGCGAACTGCGCGCCGATTGGCTGCGCCTGCGCCAGGCCGTCCTAGCCGCGCCCCTAAGTTACAAAGCGCATCTCGGCATCATGTCGCAGTCCGTCTCCAGTTTCTGCGCGCTGTTTCGTCACGCGCTATTCGCCCTCGGCCAGCCCATGCCCGCCAGCAAACGCGAAGCCGTCGCCGCCGTGGCGGCCCTCACCGGCGCAGACCCCTCCGCGTTCCACGCCATGCTTGACCTCCGCGAAAAAAAGCGCAAACCTCGCGAGATCGACGTCGAAGCTTCCCTGCACGCCTACCTGGAATTCGTAGAGATAGTAACCAACGAAGTAGACCGCCGGTTCGACGCGCCCTGAGCAGCGCGAACCGCCGCTCTTGCAGTATGATGGCACCGCATTACATCCTGATCGGAGGCAGTCCATGAAAGCAGCCCTTGGCGTAATCGCCGTCATCCTCATCCTCGCGCTCATCGTTGGCGGCATGTACGCTGGCCGCCGCAACGAGATGGTTCGCCTCAACGAACAAGTAAAATCCAACTGGGCGCAAGTGGATGTAGTACTGCAGCGCCGCGCCGACTTGATCCCCAACCTCGTCGCCACCGTCCAGGGTTTCGCCGCGCATGAACAAACCGTCTTCGACGATATCGCCAAAGCCCGCACGCAATACATGAACGCGCAGACTCCCGCCGACAAAATTGCCGCCAGCAATCAAATTTATCCCTTGGAATTGAAAGTCCTGGCTCTCTCCGAGAATTATCCCCAACTGAAGTCCAACGAAAACTTCCTTCGCCTGCAGGACGAACTGGCCGGGACCGAAAATCGCATCGCCGTCGAACGCAAGCGTTACAATGATTCGATCCAGGAATACAACACTTACATCGGCCTGTTCCCCAACAACATCTTCGCCGGATGGGCCGGCTTCAAACGCAACAACGATTACTTCCAGGCCGCCGAGGCGTCCCGGGAAGCTCCCAAAGTTCAATTCCCGGCGGCGAAACCGTAAGCCGCAGGCTGGCGCGCGCGGCAATTCGCACGATAGCTGTCGTGGCCATCGAGTTCGCACATCCCAAGTAATTTCGTCGTTATTTTTTTTCTTGCGGGCCTGCGGGGTTGGGCTTGGCGGGCAAAGGCACGCGCTTGCGTTCCGTGGATTCGCTCCAATCCTCTGGAGGAAATCCGATACGCCAGAAAAGCGGCGAAGGTTCGGTAAATTCCAAACCTACCTCGGATTTGCCTCCCTTGTTTTCGCTGATAAACGCTACGTTGCACGTCAACTCTTCCACCGTCTTGGAATTGACGATGGAAACCTGCTGACCACGTGTTACTGGGGCTTCCAGCGAAACCAGGCAGCCATTAGCGTTCACGGTGCTGGTCTTGGTCTCTTCTTCGAAGGCTTTGCCCTTGCTGGTGCCGCGGACGATCACCGCCATCTGGATGTGTACGCGTTGGGTGCGGCGCAATTTGTTGTAACTCTGGCCCGCCAGACTCGGCGGCGGTTCTTTGCCGTTCGTCATCCAACTCTCCCCGGTAACAGCCACCCACTATAATCTTGAGGGATAGAAGCGTCGTAACCGGGCCTATTCAAAAAATAGGTGCCCAAAAGCGAACCCTTCGCCGCGCCGGTTCCACGCGGCCAACCCCGCCTTTGGCGCTGCGTCCGCGCACTCGGGCCCTAGCCCAATGTTACTCTCTGATGAATCCTGCGCGCCTGCCTTGACCCTCCTGCCATCCCGCGCTACGCTAACTACAGGAATTGGGGTCGTATCCAGGAGGCTTCGCTCCCGCGAAACTGAATGAAACAAACGGTCCGGCTGGCAGGTGGCATCAACGAACTCTTCGGAACCCTCGACGAAAACCTTAAACTCTTCGAGTCCGCCCTTCACGTCACTACGCATCTGCGCGATCACGATCTGGAAATCGAAGGCTCCCAACCGCAGGTGGAGCGCGCGGCGCAAATCCTGGGCGAATACAATCAGCGTATCCGCGACGGACGCATTCCCGATAGCCAGGAAGTGAAATCCCTGCTACGCATCGCGACGGGCGCGACTGGCGAACACACCGCCACGTCTTCGCGCGGCGCATTTGCGCTCTCGAACACCCGCTCCTTCGGCAAGAAGACAATCACGCCCAAGAGCGCGAACCAAAAGCGCTACATGGAAGCCCTCGAAGCCTATGACATGGTTTTTGCGATCGGCCCTGGTGGCACGGGCAAAACCTATCTCGCCGTTGCTATGGCCGTCACCGCGCTTCTGTCCAAGCAAGTGAACCGCATCATCCTCGCTCGCCCTGCCGTCGAAGCCGGCGAACGCTTGGGATTTCTTCCCGGCACGCTGCAGGAAAAAGTGGATCCCTACATGCGCCCGCTGTACGACGCGCTGCACGACCTGCTCGAAGCCGACAAGCTGGAGAGTTTCCTGGAGAAGGGCATCATCGAAGTTGCGCCGCTCGCCTTCATGCGCGGCCGCACGCTGAATGATTCGTTCGTTATTCTCGACGAGGCCCAGAACACCACCAGCGAACAAATGAAAATGTTCCTCACCCGCCTGGGCTTCAATTCCAAGGCGGTAATCACCGGCGACGTGACCCAAATTGATTTGCCCGAATCACGCCGCTCCGGCCTGATCGAAGCCATCGAAATCGTCGGCAAGATCGAAGGCATCTCGTTCACATATTTCGATGAACGCGACGTCGTCCGCCACAATCTCGTCCAACGCATCATCAAGGCCTACGACGAGCACGCCGCCACGCATCCGCACCACAATGGTCGCGCCTCAGGCGCCGGACGCGCTGGCCATTCCGGCCTGCAGAATCCGCGGGATTAGCCTCGCGCGCATGATCCTCAATCAACAGCGTCGCGTTCGTGTTTCCATTTCCGGCCTGGAGAAATTTCTCGCCGCCGCGCGCAAGCGCTTGCGCCTCGCAGCGCGTTCGCTTACCGTCGCGCTGGTCACCGATGCGCAGATCAGACGCTGGAATCGCGCCTACCGTGGCAAAAATCGCCCGACCGATGTATTGTCCTTCCCAGCAGATGACTCGCAGGCAGAACCCGCAACCACGCGAAAGCATCGTCAGCCGCGCCGTGCGCACGCCTCGCGCGTCGCTGCGGCTACGACCGCGTCACCATCCGGAGCTGTTCCCGAATATCTCGGTGACATCGCCATCGCGCCCGCCGTCGCTCGCCGCAACGCTCTGCGCTTCGGCCGCGCCTTCGATCACGAAATGCGCATTCTTATTCTGCACGGCATGCTGCATCTGCTGGGCTACGATCACGAGACCGACTCAGGCGAAATGGACCGCCGCGAAAATCGCCTGCGCCGCGATTTAGGATTGCTCTGACGATGCCGATCTTTCTCTATTCCGCCGGCGTGCTCGGTCTCACCATAGGATTGGTGGTTTTTTCTTACCTCGACCGCGCGTTCCGCGAGCTCGGCCGCGTGCACTCAGGACGCATCCATCAACATCTCGATACGTTCGAAACGGACGTCGAGCCGCGCTTTCACATGGAACGCCGCCGCGCCGCCCTCGGCTTCAGCCTGCTCGCGCGCTTCTGGCTCGTTTTTGTGGCCGCCATCACAGCGCGCGGCGTCCTCTTCTTCGTCCCCGGCACCTGGGAAGCCGCCGTCGAAATGATTTTTTTCTTGGGCGCCGAAGTTGTTGTCGCCATGCAGTTTTTCCCGGCGCTGCTGCTCGCGCGCGCTCCGGGGAATTGGGTGCTGCCGCTCGTTCCCATCGTGCGCGTGTTCATGTTCATCATCTGGCCGGTGCAAGCCGTGCTCGAGCTGCAAATCTCCGTGCTGCATCTCTCGGAAGAATCGGAAGAGGAGCAAACCCCCGCCGCCGAGCAGCAGCAAGCCATTGAAGCTTTCGTGGACGCCGCCACGGAAGAGGGCATCATCGAACAGGACGAAGCCCGCCTGATCGAATCCGTGGTCGAATTCGGCGACAAACGCGTGCGCGACGTGATGACTCCACGCCCCGATGTAATCGCTATCCGCGCCGACGCGTCGCTCGAAGAATTGCGCGACCTCGTCGTCGAAACGAAATTCTCGCGCTTGCCTGTGTTCGAAAAATCTCTCGACGACATCGCCGGCATCGTCATGGGTCGCGACATGCTCGAAGTCCCCGACCGCGAAGCCGCGCATCGCACCGTGCGGGAACTGATTCGCCCGGCGCTCTTCGTCCCCGAAACGAAATTCGGCTCGGAGCTGTTGAAGGAAATGCAGCGCAAAAATCAGCAGATGGCTATCGTGATTGACGAATACGGCCTGATGGCTGGTCTCGTCACCATCGAAGATATGGTGGAAGAAATTGTCGGTGAAATCGGCGAGGAAGACCGCCGGCCAGCGCCAGACGTGGTTCGTGAAGCCAGCGGAGCCCTGGTGATTCGCGGCAGCGTGCAGCTGGAAAAAGTCAGCGAACTATTCGGCGTGCAACTCGACTCCGGCATGCAGCATTCCGCCGCCACCACGATTGCCGGCCTCCTCAATAGCGTAGCCGGCCATGTTCCGCGCACCGGCGAAATAGTCGAAGCCGACGGACTCCGTTTCGAAGTAATCGAAGCCAACCAACGCAAAGTCCTCCGCGTCCGCGCCCGCCCCATCCCCAGCACCGCCGCCTCCACCGCCCGCACCGTGTAATGGCTCGGTAGCATAGGGAACAATCTTGCCTGTGCTCTTAGGTTTTCTCTGTGCTCTCCGGTTTTCCTCTGCGCCCTCTGTGTTGGATTTTTTTGACTTCCTCTTCCGTGCAGCCGAGCCGTTTCAGTTCCCGGACTCGCCCACCAAAAAAATCGGGCCCGCCAATAGCGAGCCCGATTCACCACTTCCGATCGTGCGAATACGCAACCGAAGACTAACTCTGCCCCGCGGCCTTGGCGAAAAACGCGGCCGCTCGCTTTCCAATTTCCTCCGGAGCTACGTCTTCCACATGCGTTGCGATCCCCCACTGGTGCCCAAACGGATCTGTTACCTTGCCGTAACGATCACCCCAGAATTGGTCCTCCAGCGCCATATCAATCTGCGCGCCGGCGGCCACTGCTCGCGTGAAAGTCTTATCCGCATTCTCGACGTAAAGGAACAGCGACATCCTCGGCGCCCCAGGAGTGACGGCCCCGGCTGGTCCCATTTCGTCGTTTAGAAAAATAATCGAATCTCCGATTTTCATTTCCGCGTGGGAGATTTTGCCATCGGGGGATGGCATGCGCATCACTTCAACCGCGCCGAACACGTTCTTGTAAAAATCAATCGCGTGCGCGCAGTCTTTACAGGTTAACGATGGACTAATCGAGTGATATCCTTCCGGAATTGCTCGTACGGGGTATGCCATAGAGCCTCCTAGGTTACCGATCGTGCGGTGCAATGTGCTGTTTGGAACACGTGGCCGCCTCAGACACTTGTCCGGTGGCGCACCACGGATGGAGCACGAGTCTACAACGATGCATGCCGAAGTCAAGAAGTCGCGGAAGGGCGCTGCGGCGCGCTTTCGGTAGCGCGACGAATTGGGCGCTATGTCAATCCGGCCCAAACGATTATTCTGAAGCGTGACTGAAATTCCGGAGCCAACTCCAAACACACCTCGGGCGCCGCTGCCGGCTCCGCCGACGCAGACCCCGCATCGGAAGCTCAATCTCCGATCTGTCGTGCAATGGCTTCTGATCGGGCTGGCGCTTCTTTGGTCGCTTGCCGCGCTGATCCTTGTGGCTGCCCGTTGGATCGACCCGCCGACCACCGCGGTGCACATGGAACGCCGCGTGCAATCATGGATCCAGCGCACGCCGTATCACGAACGATACGAATTCGTTCCGCTGAGCCAAGTCTCACCCGATTTACAGCATGCTGTCATTGCCGCGGAAGATGCGCGCTTCTACCAGCATCACGGATTCGATTGGGACGCGATGGAAATCGCGGCGGAAGGCGATTTGGAAGGCGGCCGCATTCGCGGTGGTTCCACTATCACGCAGCAACTGGTAAAAAATCTGTTCTTCGGAACTGGCCGCTCCATCCTCCGCAAGGGCGCCGAGTTCGCGCTCGTCCCCGTGGCCGAATTGGTTCTCGGCAAGCAGCGCCTTTTGGAGCTCTACCTCAATGTGGTCGAGTGGGGTCCTGGGATTTACGGCGCGGAGTCGGCCTGCCGTTACTACTACCGAACCTCAGCCCGCAGCATCGACCGCCAGCAAGCGGCCCAACTCGCAGCAATCCTGCCGCTGCCCTTGAAGAGACGCCCCGATCACATGAATCGCTATAGCGCGCTCATCCTCGAGCGCATGCGCCAGATGGGTTGGTAATGGCCCAGCACACAGTCGGGAAATTCACATCTTCACGGAGCAACACCTCGAGGAAGGTTAGCGATTGATCGGGGTTGCAGTTGCATCGTTTCTGATGTTTAATTTTCGTGCCTTGGATTCTCGGTTGGTTCGTTTCTCGCGCGATGCGACAATTCCAATCTAGTTTCTTGCCGCGGGAATTAACTTGGTCGTTACGCGCTTTTGTGATCGGCGTCACAACGCGAGCTGAGCGTCGTTACATATTCCTTTCGTGAATCGAGATAATCTGTCAGACGGGAGGGAACCATGGCCTCAGATGGCAAGCGTCTCGCGCTCAATAGTCAGGTTCTGTCCGTGCCGGACTCTGCCATCTCTCCCCCTGCCCGTCACAATCGACTGCTAGCATCTTTGTCGCGCGAGGATTACCAGCTGCTCCGTGCGCATCTGCTACCGACCAGCCTCCCGTACAAATGTCCACTCTATGAGGCCAACGAGCCAATCACTTTCGTCTATTTCATCGAGACCGGCGTCGGATCTTTGGTTAATACCATGACCAACGGTGACGTCGCCGAGGTCGGCACGATCGGCAACGAGGGGATCGTTGGACTGCCGGTCGTATTCGGCGACGATCGATCTCCCACTAGCGTTTACATGCAGGTTGCCGGCAGCGGCCTGAAAATGAAGGCCAAGTTATTCCAAGACGCGATGCAGCGGAGCGCCACGATACGAGCCGCTATGCTCCATTACGCCCATGCATTTTTTGACCAAGTCGCGCAGTCGGCCGCCTGTAACACCTTCCACTCTCTGGAGCAGCGATGTTGCCGCTGGCTCCTGATGACGCATGATCGCATGCAATCGAACGATTTTCCGCTCACGCAAGAATTTCTCGCCATGATGCTCGGCGTGCGAAGGGCGGGAGTGACAGTTGCGGCCAACGCTCTAAGAAAAGTCGGGCTCATCAAGTACGACCGCGGGCACGTCACTATCCTCGACCATGCGGGCCTGCAGAAGCGCTCCTGCGAATGCTATCGCGTTACCCAGAGAGAATTCGATCGTTTACTAGGCGCCTAGAGATCAATCGCTCTGCTAAGCGAAAATAATCCAGATTGCGACGCCGGGATTTGCAGCTCGCTTTCCTCACCGCACCTCAAAGGCGTACAATTCTTATATCCATGCCATTTAAATCTGGCTTCGTTGCGATTGTCGGTCGCCCCAACGCGGGCAAATCTACGCTCGTCAATACTCTCGTGGGCCAAAAAGTCGCCATCGTTTCCCCCAAGCCGCAAACCACCCGCAATCGCATCCAGGGCATCCTGAATCGCGAAGACGCGCAAATCGTCCTGATAGATACGCCGGGCATTCACCAGCCGAAAAACGTCCTCAGCCGCATGATGATGGACGAGCTCCAGCACGCGCTCGAAGGCATCGACATCCTCTGCCTCATCGCCGACGCTTCCGTGAACTTCGGCCCTGGCGACCGCTTCTCCATCGAATGGATTAAGCGATTTCACGGTCCCGTCTACCTGCTGCTCAATAAAGTAGACCGCATCGCCAAACATCTGCTGCTTCCGCTGATCGAGCGCTACAACAAAGAATTCGACTTCGCCGAGATTTTCCCGATCTCCGCGCTCACCGGCGCCGGCTGCCTCGATCTCGTCAATTCCTGGCTCACGCGCTTGCCCGAAGCCCCGCCGCATTTTCCGCCCGAACAATTCACCGACCAGCCCGAGCGCTTCCTCGCCGCTGAAGTTGTGCGCGAAAAAGCCATACTCCAGACGCGCGACGAAGTCCCCTACGCCATCGCCGTCCTGATTGATAATTTCGAGGAAACTCCCAAGCTGCTGCGCATCCGCGCCACCATCTACGTCGAACGCGAAGGCCAGAAGGGCATCCTGATCGGCAAGGGCGGGGAAGGCATCAAGAAAATCGGCACTGCCGCGCGCAAAGAACTCGAATTCATCCTGGGCTCAAAAATATTCCTCGAGCTCTTCGTAAAAGTCCAAGCCAACTGGCGCCAAAACTCCACCCTAGTCCGCCAACTCGACTGGCACCGCCAGCTAGAGCAGCTAGCCCAATTCCAGAAAGCCGAAGAAGGCTAGTATTCGTCGAACGACTACACTCCGCCGCTGAAATTCGGTCGCAGCGCGCGCTCAGCGCACTCGAAATAAATTCCACGCCACACCAACAATCGCCCCAAACAGTACCAGCCAAGCGGAATTGACCCGATACCGCAGCAGCGCGATAGCGGCCACCGCTGCCAAAGCTATGGTCACAACATCCACCAGCGCCGCTCGTCCCAGTTGCCAACTGACCGCTGCCATCAAAGCGAGCGATGCCACGTTCACGCCATCCAGAAACGTACTCGCAATCTTGGACCGCCGAATCCGAGGCACCAGAGGCCCGCTGATCGCAACCAGAACAAACGCAGGAAGGAAAATTCCCACGGTCGCGACAGTCGCGCCGCGCATTCCGCCCAGGATGTACCCGATAAAAGTAGCCGTCGTGAAAACCGGCCCCGGCGTCACCTGTCCCACCGCTACCGCGTCCACGAGCTGCGAGTCTGTGAGCCAGCCGCGATGCGCGACGAGATCCGCTCGCAGGAACGCCAGCAAAACGTAGCCGCTTCCGAACACGACCGCCCCGATTTTCAAGAACACGAGGAAGAGCGAACCCAGGCTGAAAGCCGCTGCTCCGCCGGTCCAAGCCGTCACTGGAGCAGTAGCCAATGGAATCGCACCGTGTGCCGAGCGCGCTGTTCCGAAGCTCATGAGACATACGGCGCAGCCGCCCAGCGCCAGCACAAGCAAAGGATGCAAGCCGAGAAAAGCCAGAAGCACGCACACGACGCCCACGATCCCAAAAAACGTTGTTCTCACTGCGGTGCGTCCCAGCCCCCACAGCGCCTGCAGAATCACTGCAATCACAACCGGTTTCACCCCGTAGAGAATCGCCGAGATCGCTGGAAGCTTGCTAAAGCGTACGTAAGCCCACGCGATGCTGGCCACCATAATTGCCGCGGGAAGAATGAAACACACCCCGGCAACCAGCAGTCCGGCCCATCCGGCGAGCAAATAGCCGATGTGGATGGCCAGTTCACTGGAACTGGGGCCCGGAATCAGATTGCTGGCGCCGAGCAGGTCGAGAAATTTCTGGCGAGAAAGCCATTGGCGCCGGCGAACTAGCTCATCCTCCATCATCGCGATGTGCGCTGCAGGCCCGCCGAAGGCGGTGCAGCCCAGCCGCAGAAAGAACACGGCGAGTTCGCGTAGCGAGACTTTTTGTGGAGATGACAGGGAGTGCGAAGCTTCCGCCGCCGGCTGCTCAGCCATGGTCGCTTCGGGAGGAAAGCCGCGCGTCGAGCGACCACGTTCCCGCGCCGACTATCAGCAGAAACACTAAACCCATGAGCATGGAGTAGTCCGTTCGCGCTTCCGCCTCCATCGGCCAAAATCCGCTCTTCAGTAAAATGGGGATCTTCGTGGAGGCGGTTGCCACAGAGATATCAACAATCAGGAAAATCGAAGCGATCCGAGTCAGCAGTCCAGCCAGCAGCAGGAGCCCGCAAACAATTTCCACGGTTCCGACGAACGGCCCCAGAATCTGCGGCGAGGGAATGCCAATACGCGCAAACCGGCCCGCGCCCCACTGCTCGACGAAAAGAAACTTCTTCATCCCTTCTAGCAGAAATACGCCGCCGACGAGAAAGCGAACAACCAGAACGGCCGATGGCACATTCGTGCGGAGCAATTTCCCGAAGAAATTCATGGCGATCCAGTTCTTACACGTAATCGAACAGGGTCATAAATCCAAAGTCCATGTGCAGCTGCTGATGGCAGTGGAACAGAGTAAGCCCGGGATTGTCGGCCGTAAAATCCAGATCCAATTCCTGATAGCCGCCGAGCATCACCACGTCTTTCATCACTCCTGCGGTCGCCGCGCCAGCGATTCGCGTGAGTTCAAAGCTGTGCCGGTGAAGGTGGATCGGATGAATGTCGTCGCTGGCATTGCGCGTGCGAATACGGTAGCGCCGGCCTTGCTTCAAATGGAATGACGCTGGAACGATTCCCTCGTTCATGGGATAAGCGAAGCTGTTAATCGCCCAGCGGTTAAATCCGCCTTCCGCGGCATTGTCTTTCGCAATCAGCATCTCGAACGTTTCGTCGGGCGGCGGAGCGATCGCGCCAGCCTTCCCAAAACGCAAATAATTCCAATGGAACGGTTTCGGCGGCGCCCACACGGGTTTGCCGCTGTGTCCGGCATACTCCACGACGATTCCCATGCCGTGCCCGCGATCGTCATCCGCAAGGTCACCCATAATCCACACGCCCGGATGATTCATCTCGACGATCGCCGAAATGCGCTCGGCTGTCCCGAGCCACAGCACCGGGACTTCGGCCGGCGCTGGAACCGCGTTTCCGTCCAGAGCGACAACTTTGAACGAATGCCCTGGCAGCGCCAAGCTGCGAATCTCGGTCGCGCTGCCGTTCAAGACGTGAAACAGAACGCGCTCGCCTTGATTCACTCTCACCGGCTCGCCGTGTCCGAGCATACGGCCGTTGATGGTGAAATAGCGGTAGCCCACCTCGTAGCCGTGGGGCATGCCTTTCGCGAGTGACGCCTTCATCGCGGACTCGCCTGCGGATTCAAGCTCTTTAACCTTCGTCGAGGGCGCCAGAAAATCCTGAGCCATGTCGCCGCCCTGGCTGAAGCTCGGCTCGAACTCTTTCAGTACAAGAAACACCTCCCGGTCGTAGCCGCCCGGTTCGTGCTGCGGTTCGATGTAGACGGCTCCAACCTGTCCGGTGTATTGCCCCGCGTACAAATCCGCTCCCGCGCGATTATGCGTGTGATAGAAACGCAGCCCGGCTGGCCGCGGCGTGAAATCAATGCGCCGCATTCCATGTGCCGGAATGAAGGGAGTGCCTTCCTCCGCTGCGCCGTCAATGTCGGCAGAAACGAGTTGCCCATGCCAGTGCAGCTGCTCTGGTGTGTCCGTATCGTTGTGCACTTCCACGCTAACGGGGCGTCCTTCCTTGAATTTCAGTAGCGGGCCAGGAAACTGGCCATTGTAAGTAATTGTGGAGACGATGCGCTTCGGGGCGATCTCCACGGCGCTTGCGGCAATTCGCAGTACATAATCCGGCGCGCTGCCCGCGGATTGCGACGCTTCGGCCCGCCCAGCGAAACCGCGCAAAGCGCTCGGGCACGCCGCCGCACAGGCCGCAGTTCCGGCCAGCTTCAAGAAGTCGCGGCGCGATTCATTTGCATTGCGCAATTTTGGATCCCTTCAAGAAACTTCGCTCACTCGGCGTCGATTCTGCAATTCGCAGCAGCAACGCCAGGCCTTGTCGCGGGCACGCGTGCTGAGTTCGCAATCATCCTAAATCAGTTTGGGCATCGCGCAAAGACATTGCAATTGTCGCAATTGTCTAGGGCATAAACGCGAGCCACTAAAGCATCCAATATTGGGTCTTGTTCGAACAGCTACCCAAGGGCAAAGCGCTCGGATGCCATTTCCCAGATTCGAGATCAATTGGCAGGCAGCCAATGCGGCTCTTTTCCTCCGCACAGCCTTCTGTATTCTTCCTCAGCGAGCTCCCGGCGAGTGTGGCGCACCCTGCGACTGATCGGCACGCGCAGTAACGAAACGGTTCCGCGAGACTCGAAAGGGAATCGGAGGCTCCTGCGATGAATCAACAAGGTACGTCCGCACTCCTAGCGCGCGCTGCCGAGTTGGCCGCTCGATACGCCAGCGCCGCTCCCGATCGCAGGGTTTCACCGACAGAAGTTGCACTCGCCGGGCTCCAGAAATTCAACGAGCCTTTTCCGGAAGCGCCCTGCGACTCCCAGGAAGTTCTTGAGCAGCTCGATGAATTCGGCTCACCAGCCACGGTAACAAACACCGGCGGGCGCTACTTCGGTTATGTCCTCGGCGGTAGTCTCGCCACCGCAATGGCCGCTAGCTTTCTCACAGCAGTCTGGGGCCAGAATTGCGCTTTGCGCGTCATGTCTCCCGTCGCGGCGGAGCTCGAAGAAATCGTAATTCGCTGGACCTGCGAAGCGCTTGGCCTGCCGCCCGATTGCGCAGGCGGATTGGTCACCGGAGCGACCATGGCAAATTTCACTGCGCTCGCGGCCGCGCGCTACTCGCTGCTCGCGCGCGAAGGTTGGAACGTCGTCGAGGATGGACTGTTCGGTGCGCCGCCGATCGAAGTTGTAGCCGGTGCCGAAATTCACGCCTCGGCGCTCAAGGCCTTGAACCTGCTCGGCCTGGGCCGCAGTCGCATTCGTTTTGTGGAAGTGGATGCGCAGGGAAGAATGCGCGCGCACAAACTGCTGAAACTTTCTCGCAACACGATCGTTTGTATTCAGGCCGGCAACGTCAACACCGGGGCATTCGATCCCGCCGCTCCCATCTGCGAAGCCGCGCACGCACAGGGCGCTTGGGTCCACGTGGACGGCGCGTTCGGCCTGTGGGCCGCCGCGTCCCCGAAATATCGGCACCTGATGGCCGGATACGAGCACGCCGATTCCTGGGCCACCGACGCGCACAAATGGCCCAACGCCAGCTACGATTGTGGCCTCGCAATCGTGAGGAACGGAGAAGCTCTACGCGCGAGCATGGGCCTCTCTTCCGCTGCGTACCTCGCGCCAGGGACGAGGCGCGAGCCAATGCACCACACCCCGGAAGCGTCGCGCCGCGCCCGCGGAGTTGAATTGTGGGCCACGCTGAAGTCTTTAGGCCGCTCAGGCCTCGCCGATTTGATCGAAAGAACCTGCGCCTACGCTCGTCAGTTCGCCGAAGGCCTGCGTGCTGCGGGTTTCGAAGTGTTAAACGAAGTCGTCATCAATCAGGTGCTGGTAACCTTCGGTGACGCACAGAAAACTCAACAAGTCATCCACCGCATTCAAGACGAAGGCACCTGCTGGTGCAGCGGCACCGTGTGGCAAGGAAAAACCGCGATGCGCATCAGCGTATCTTCCTGGGCCACCACCAGAGAGGACGTGGACCGCAGCGTTGCCGCCATCATCCGCATCGCCCGCGCCACCGCTAGCTAACAAGTCGTGATGTGGCTCCTCAGCCGGTGCCGATATGCTCTTCTCTGCGCCTCTGCGGTAAAAGCCGCGGCCGTCTCCGATTCTCCCCCGGCTGTCCCCTCTGCCCTCTGTGTCAAATCTTTCGACGTACGTCGCGAGAGCGAGCAGGTCCGTTGCAGCGACAAAGGCTCGCGGCGGGTGGCATAACGTAAATCCCTGAGTGGCTCTACTCCATTCCATGTATGGTCCGCCGCCGCATCCATGCGTATTCTCACCTCGAGAAAAATCGGTACGACTGCTCAACAAAGGAGGGCAACAACCAATGCCATTGTTAACGATAATAATGGTTTTGATCGTCGTCGGAGTGCTGCTGTGGCTGGTCAACCTGATCCCTATGCAGGGAACGATCAAATCAATCCTGAATGCGGTCGTAGTGATCGCGGTAGTGCTCTGGCTGCTGAATATTTTCGGGCTGTTTAATTCGTTCGCCCATATCCGCGTGGGCTCGTAAGGTCTATCACGTCGCCGCGTAGGAAGGGAACTGAGCCGCGGAGCTCCGAGTCCGTTGTATTGAGGCTACCGCCGCGCCACATTGCGTGGTGTCGCGTCGCAGAGTTACACCCGCGTCGGCGCGATACCAAGCGAGCGCATCTTGCGGTATAAATGGCTGCGCTCCAGGCCCAAGGCCTGTGCTGCCTTCGTCATGTTCCAGCGATTTTCCTCCAGCTTGCGCAGCACGAATTCACGTTCGTACGCTGACCTCGCCTCCTGCAAACTTTCATAAGGCTTCTGCGGGCTTTTCGACGCGCCGCGAAAAAGTTCGGGCGGCAAGTGATGCGGCTCGATGCGCGGCGATGGGCAAATAATCACCAGCCGTTCCACCAGATTTTTCAATTCGCGCACGTTGCCCGGCCACGGATAATTCAGCAGCACGTCGAGTGCCGTCGGACTAAATTCCTTCGCCTTCTTCCCATACTCCTGGCAAAACGCCGCCAAAAAATGCGCCGCAAGAACCGGAATATCTGCCACGCGTTCCCGCAGCGCCGGCACGTAGAAGGGAATCACGTTTAACCGGTAAAAAAGGTCCTCGCGGAAAGCGTTGCGCGCGATTTCTTCTTCCAGCTTCTTGTTGGTCGCGGCAATCACGCGCACGTCCACGGTAGCCGGCTGGTTCGAGCCCAATGGCTCGACGCGCCGTTCCTCCAACACGCGCAGCACTTTCGACTGCGTCTTCAAGCTCATGTCACCGACTTCGTCCAGAAATAGCGTCCCGCCGTCCGCCTTCTGAAATTTCCCCACCTTGTCTTCGCTAGCGCCCGTAAAACTGCCCTTGCGATGCCCAAACATTTCCGATTCGATCAATTCTTCCGGAATCGCCGCGCAGTTCACCTCTACAAATTGCATCGAGCTGCGCAAACTGCTCGCATGCAGCGCCCGCGCCACCAATTCCTTGCCCGTCCCGCTCTCGCCGTAAATCAGCACGCGCCCATTCGTCGGCGCGGTCAAAGCAATCTGCTGCCGCAACGCCTTCATCGGAATGCTGCCGCCCAATATCTGATGCTTCTCTTCGAGCTCCGCGCGCAGCCGCCGGTTTTCCGTCTCCAGCCGCAAATATTCCAGCGCGTTGCGCACCACCAGCACCACTTTTTCGAGCGACAGAGGCTTCTCCACAAAATCGAACGCGCCCAATTTCGTAGCCCGCACCGCCGTCTCAATATTCGCGTGCCCCGAAATCATCACCACCATCGGCGCCCCATCCTGCGCCTGCATCCGCTCCAAAGTTTCGAGCCCATCCATTTTCTTCAGCCACACATCCAGCAGAACCAAATCAAACGTCCGTGTCTCCAGCCGCGCCAGGCACTCCTCTCCCGACGCGACAGCCTCTACGTCATAGCCCTCATCGCGCAGCAATGCGCCGAGAGATTCGCGTATCCCGTTTTCATCATCCACAACAAATATAGATGCTGGCATGTTCTGTAGGTCTTCTCTGCGTCCTCTGCGCCTCTGCGGTAAACGCCTCTATCTGTCTCAGACTTTTCTCTGCTTTTCTCTGTGCCCTCTGTGGTAAATCTTTTGACTTTGCCCTACGCTGGCGTAACCGGAATCTCAACCGCCGGAAACCGAATCAAGAACCGCGTCCCCGTCGGCAAATTATCCTCCACGCGAATCGTCCCGTTATGCTCTGCGATAATCCGGCTAGCGATCGCGAGCCCCAGCCCCGTCCCGCGCTCCTTCGTGGAAAAATGCGGCAAAAATAAACGTTCCTTGTCCTCCGGCGAGATCCCCTGCCCGCTATCGGAAATCTCAATCTCGACAGCATCCCCGTCGCCGTCCACACGCGTAGCTACGCGCATCCGCCGTATCGAAGACCCCTCCATCGCCTCCGCCGCGTTATCAATCAAATTAGCGAGCACCCGCCGCAGCAACTCGCGGTCCGCCTTAACCAACGGCAAAGCAGCCGCGAGTTCGGCCCGCACCGTAACGCCTTCCAACCGCCCATGAAACAAATCCAAAGCGCTCGCCACGATGGTATTCACGTCCTCAGGCGCCAACCGGGCGGAAGGGAAGCGCGCAAACTGCGAAAACGCATCCACCAGCGATTTCAATGTATGTACTTCGCGCTCGATCAACCCCGCACACTCCGCCACCAATTTCTCCAGTTCCGTCCGCAACGCCGCGGCCTGCTGCGATCCGCTGCGCTCCAGATAACGCAGCAACCTCTGCGCCGAAAGCTGAATCGGCGTCAAAGGATTTTTGATCTCATGCGCAATCCGCTGCGCCACTTCCTGCCAGGCCGCCGCCTTCTGCGCCCGCAGCAAATCCGTTAAATCGTCGATCACGATCACATACCCAGGATTTGAAAGCCGCGGCCCCAGCGAACTCACCGTCACCGCCGCTCGCACCAGCCGGCCCGCCGTAGCAATCTCAATCTCGCGCGAAGCCACGCCCATGCGAAGCGACCGCCGCATCAGATGCAACACCGCCCGCGCCGCCTCCTCGCCCACCAGTTCCGGTAAAGTCCGCGCCTCCCGCGCCGAATCTCCCAAAATCGCGGGCACCGCCGAATTCACTCTCGACACTTCACCGGAAGAGCTCAGCGAAATCACGCCCGTTGGAATATTTTCCAGAATCGCTTCCATCAACTTGCGCCGCCGCTCGCGCTCCTCAATCGCTTGCTCGAGGCTCTGGGTGAACTCATTGATCTGCCGCCGCCCTTCACCCAACTGCTCGGTCATGCGGTTGAACGAACGCACCAGCATCCCCAATTCGTCCTGAGCTTTCACATCGATCCGGTGATCGAAATTCCCGCGTGAAATTTCCCGCGTAGCCTCCGCCAGCGCCTGAATCGGCACAGTCACCTGTTTCGACAAGAACAGTGCCACCCACGCCGTCGAAAATCCCAGCACAACGGTCACCAGAAACAGCCCCAGCAGCACGTCTCGTTTGTAGGCGCGCAGCCGTTGCTTCTGCATCGCGTACGTTGTCGTTTGCGTCTGAATTTCCGAATAACGCGTCAGAAAATCGTTCGGCAAAATCCGCGCCACGTACAATCTCGCGTTATCCAGCGGCGCGCTCCCCGCGATGTATAAGTGATCTTCGGTGTGCCAGATTTCTGCGCCGTTCGGCAGCGTCTGCACCAGAGTCGGCGTGATCGTCTCCATCTCCGGCACGGTTTGGTCGCTGGCCGCGTCCTCGGGCTTCACATACGCGACGCCGTCGTCCGCTTGTCCCTTCGTATGCGCGATCCACGATGCGTCCACCGACCACGCCAACCCCAGCAGCGATTGGTTCTCCTTACTGGTCGCCGCCGCCTTCTCCGCAATCGCGTTCAAGTGGCCTAAGTTGGCTTGCCCCATGTCCTCCAGCAGCCGCTGGCTCTGCTCGTTGGCAATCTCCAGCGGCCGCGGAAACCACAGGGTCAGCGTGCGGTTCACAATCGCGTAACTGAAAAAGAAGAAGAACACGGTCGGCAGCAGCGACACCCCGATCGCTCCCAGCACCATCTTTACCTTGAAGCGCGAGCCCATCTGCCCGCTGCGCCGCTCGATCAACAGCCGCACCAGGCTGCGCGCCAAAATCACCGCGAACACCAGCAACGCCGCCGTTAGCAGCGTCGTCAGGGCAAAAAACACCACGAACTCGCTGCCTTGCTCCGGTCGCAGCGGCACGTCCAGCGACCCCACCATGAACACGGCCGCCGTCAGCAGTGTGACGACGATTCCGCCGATCCACGGCCACAGCCGATTTTTCCGCGCGACTCGCTCCGCCTTCAACGTCCTCCCTCCAGATTTCTTCCCGGCAGACAATCCCGGTCCAGCGGCTCCGACCGCTCCCGAACCTGTACCAACAGGGTGGTGCCCAGGCGGCTCCGAGTCCAGATGGCGGGCCATTCGGGTTCAAAACAGGTCATTTTGGGTGGATTTGCCATCGAAATCCCACAATACCGGGCCTAAACACCCAAGTCAAGCTACTGTTGCGTTCTGGCCACACTACTGTGGCTCTTCGGTCATGCCCGGAGCGGGGTGCTAATTTGGGAGATCGTTAAGCTTGGAGGGTGAAGTCGGCGAAAGCTGCGGCTCGCGCCGTTCTCTGCGCACTCTGCTTCTGTGCGGTTCTCGCCTCTATCTTTCTCAGACTTGTCTCCGCCTTTCCGGTGTGAACTCTGTGTAAAATCTTTTGACGTTCTGGCGACCGCCGCTTACCCATTCGCCTGCTGAAACTGTCGCATGAAATCCACCAGAACGCCGACCGTCTCAATCGTAACCGCATTGTAAATCGAAGCCCGCATCCCCCCAACCGACCGGTGCCCACCCAACCCGATTAACTTTGCCGCCGCCGCTTCCTTCGCGAATTTCTTCTCGACCTCCTCGTTCCCCCCAGCCACCCGAAACGTCACATTCATCTTCGACCGCGAGTCCTTCTCGATCGGCCCAACGTAATACCCGCCGCTGGAATCAATCGCTTCGTAAAGCAATTTAGCCTTAGCCTCGTTGCGCTTCTCGATCGCCGCCACTCCGCCCTCAGCCTCAATCCATTCCAGCACCAAACCCACAATGTAAATCGCAAACGTCGGCGGCGTGTGATACAGCGACTTCTCCTTGATGTGCGTCCGGTACTGCAGCACAGTGGGCAAATTCTTGTCCGTGCGCTCGGCGAGATCCTTCCGCACAATCACCACGGTAGCTCCAGAAGGCCCCAAATTCTTCTGCGCCCCCGCAAAGATCAATCCAAATTTCCGCACGTCCACCGGCCGCGACATAATGTCCGACGACATATCCGCCACTAGCGGCACCTCGCCCGTCTCCGGCAGCCAATTCCACTGAGACCCCTCGATCGTATTGTTCGTGCACATGTAAACGTACGAAGCGTCCGCGCCCAACTGAATCTCGTCCTTCCGCGGCAGCCGCGTGAATTTCACCGCCTCCGTCGAAGCCGCAATCCGGTAAGGCGTCCCGCGCTTCAATTCTGTTAGCGCCTTCCCGGTCCACATTCCCGTATGCAACACGTCCACCGGCTTCCCCGGCAAACAAAGGTTCAAAGGCGCCATCGTAAATTGCGCGCTACCGCCTCCCTGTACGAAGATCACACCATATTCCTCAGGAATCCCCATCAACTTCCGCAGATTCCGCTCCGCACGCCCAATAATCTCCTCAAATTCCGCCGACCGGTGGCTCATCTCCATCACGGACATCCCAGTCCCGCGGTAATCGAGTAGCTCCTCTCGAATCCGCTGCAGCACGGCCAAAGGCAGAGCCCCAGGCCCCGCATTAAAATTAGCCGCCCGCTCCACGCCCCGCGGCGAAGCAATAGAAAGTGTCACGATGCCATCCTCTCAAAGAATTATTTTCACACTAGAATTCTATGTCGCAGATAACCTGAAGCAACAAGAATAGCAGATGCCCGCGGTCCCAGCGAATGAAGCCAATCTGGCCGGCAGATCAATTTCAGGTGGATCCGTTCGTCAGGCGCCTGCTGTTTGAACGAGGGGGCTATGCGCAGTCCGTCTCGACTCCAGGGTCCGAAGCTATTCAGCATCGGACCAATGAAATAGCCAAAGCTAATAAGTCGGCCACTCCACAGGAAACATCTTGCCCGCTTCCTCTGGGGAAAGCGGCACACCTGCTGCCAACTGCGCTGCCGCCGAAAGCACAGGATCGCGGTGCGCTGCCAGATCGAGCGACCTGGGGATTATCTTCAGATCCGGTTTTACGCCCCGGCCCTCCAGATCGGTCCCGTCAGGTAACTTCAGCCGCGCGACGGTCACTTCCAGGCCATACGCCAGGCCGGACAGCGGCCCGCCATGCAGCAGAATCGACTTTCCTCGTCCCACGGCTCCGGCGGTTTCATCTCCCATCACGGTGCCTCGCTTCTGTAGCTGCACAGTGCGGGCAAAAACTTCCGCCGCAGACGCGGACGAGCTGTTCACCAACACGTACAATTTTCCCGTAAAGCTTTGCTTGCGCAGCGAAGGAGCGCTCAGGGGCTCGTGCTTGTCGCGCTGCATCATTTCCCCGACGATGACATCGTGATCGAAGAAACTGCCAATCATCCACCGCAGATCGTCCTCGTTGCCGCCGTGGTTGTCCCGCAAATCGAGAATCAAGGTGTCATGTTTTCTTGCAGAGTTGAGTTGGTGTTTGATTTCACTTTCTGGAAGTCGAAATGCCGGCAATTTCCAGATCATCAACTTATCGTTCACCTCGATCACTCGCGACCTGTGAACCATCCAATCGCCTTCGCGCAATCGCATAAATTGCTGCAGGGCCGTGCCGCCGCTTACGGCGGTCATGGGAATGGTTATTAACCGGCTCTCAGTTGTTACTGAATGGGCGCCTACAGCTGGATTGCTGACAACCAAATGGTATTCCGTCTGCGGCACCAGAACGCCAAAGGTATATCGGATTTGTGCAATCGTCGCGCGACTCGGCTCGTAATCCTCCACCTTCAGCACTTCGTCTCCCGGTCGCAGTCCTCGCTTCCATGCATCCGAATTCGGTTCCACGGCGGAGATCATGCAAGTCTGCCCGACCATTTCCATTTGCCAACCGCTGTAGACGAAGACGTTCCGCATCGGAGGGATGAGCCGTGTATGTGTGTCGCGGAGGCCCTCTACAGCCCACCCGACCACGTTCACGCCCATACCGAATGAAGTTGCGTCGTCGAGTTTCTGATCAGCTTCCTTGAACCGACCATCCAGGTCGAAGCCGTGGAACGTGGGATCGTAGTAGTTTTTTTCGATCGCGTCCTTGACCTGTTGCAGCATCTCGCGAGCGAGCTCTAGCTCGTTCTTACTGAGCTTCTGCTGCGCTTGGCAGTGGGCGCCTGCCGCTAGGGCCGCGAGAAAAATGGCGATTGCGCAAATGCATGTTGTGGACTTCACCGTAGACTCGAGCAGGAAGATATCACGGCAGCCAAATCAGTAGAACTCGATTGTGTGTGTAGTTAACGCAACCACCGATTTCCGGCAGGACCGTACGGCTCCATCGAGATTTGTAGGCACACCCTACGCGCCGTAACCGAGCGCGGTGCCAGGCGCTGCGTCGCGGTATCGGAGACCTGCGGTCCGTACAATCCGTAGAATTTCCTCAGCCGTTACGCGAATTTGCTGTTACCGGAATGAACACTTTCGGTGGCAATCGCTATCGCTCTCCGGGTGCGCCAGTGACATTATCAGCGCACTGCATCAAGACTTGGGGAACGCACGCAGCGGGTCGCATGAGGGGGCGCACATGCAAAAAATCAAGCTTTTCGCGAATTACAGTATTCCGGTGGTCTGGTTTGTTGTTGGGCTGGTCGCCGGCTGCGTCGCGGTCTACTACCCGCTTTCGGTCATTTGGGAACGCGTCATCGTGAAGCCCGAAAACGTCACCCCCACCGATGGCCTCACCGTTATCATCATCTCTCTGATTGGCGGCGTTATCATCGGTTCCGCCGCGCTTTTTGGCTCTGCGCAACGCCGCTGGACCCCTCGGCACTAACACGCCACGAATCACTAAATTTCGCGACCGCAGCCACTTGCCTTGACACTCCGCGCAGCCTGCCAGTAAACTGGTTTGCTCGCTCATACTGCGGAGTCGAACCGAATGCTATTGTCGCGCGATTATGTCGGTTACATGGCCAAGGAAATCGTCAAGCGCCTGGTAGCCGCCAAAATGATCGAAGCCAAGAATGCGGAAAACCTCACGCAGCAGGTGCGCCAGGTGATGGCCGAGGAAGTGACCATCGAAGACCGCCTCAACGAAGAGGTCCGCGAAATCCTCGCCAAATACGCCGAGGAAATGCGTACTTCCGGCGCGTCCTACCAGGAAATGTACAAGAAAGTGAAGGGTCAGCTGGCCCGTGAAAGGAAATTAATTCTCCGCTAACCAGCGGCCGATTCCATGCGACTGACACGCGAAAAAACCGTACGCCTCTCCCATCGCATCATTGATTTCCTCGTGTCCAGTCCGGATGTGGACTTCGTCGAAGACCGCGACACCATCCGCCAGGAAATCGTCAACATCATTACGGCGCTGCTGAAAGTCGAAGCCCAGGTAGACACCGAAGTTCGCGCCAAAATTGCCTCCCAGAAAAAAGAAATCCTCGAAGGCAGCGAAGAGTGGGACATTCTCTACCGCAAATACTACGCCGAAGGCCTGAAACGCATGGGCGTAGCCGAAGTGCAAACTCGCTAACCTCAAAAAAAAGCGCCCGGCAAAAATCACCGGACGCGTAGGCTCTTAACTTTTAACTGTCGACTCTGAACTGTCAACTGCTCTTCACGGCTGCTGATTCGGATCCGGTCTCCGCTGCAAAGTCGGCCGGTCCGGATCCGAGTTCGGATCCGAAGTCGTCGAAGTATCGCCCGGCTGCGGCGCCGTGGTCTGCGCGGTCTTCTTGCGCAACGTTGGCTTGTTCGGATTCTTGTCGTTTACCTTCACGTTCTGTTCGATCAGCTGCAAGCGGTGTTTCACCACGTCAAATTCCGACGTCGTGACGATGTAGTCGTCGCGCTGCGGCAAAATCGTCGCAATCTCTTTCTGCGAAGCCTTGATGCGCTCCGGTGTCGGCGGATGCGTCGAGAAAATCTTCGGAATCGTGCCCGGTTGCTTCTTCTCGTCCGAAGCTACCTTCTCGAAGAAAGCCACAAACGCGTTCGGGTCATAGCCGGCCTTGTACATGTATTCCAGGCCCAAATAATCGGCTTCCGCCTCGTCTGTGCGCGTGAATTGCAGGAAGGCCATCGGAATCGCGAACTGCATGCCCTGATAAATCGCGTACCCCGCCAGCGTGTAGGGAATAAAAATCATCGCCGGGATCATGGCCAACTGCGTGATTTCGCCCTTTGTGGCTTGCTTCGTGCCGTGTCGCGCGCAGACGTGCGCGATTTCATGCGCCATCACGCCCGCCAATTCCGATTCTTCGTCCGCGTGCAGAATCAATCCGCTGTTCACGTAGAAAAATCCGCCCGGCAGGGCAAACGCATTCACCACGTCGGAATCGATCACCTTGATTGTGAACGGGACCTGCGCGTCTGAATTCCGCACCAGGTTCTGTCCCACGCGGTTCACGTACTCAACCACCACAGGATCGTTGATGAACTTCGCCTGCCGCTCCACTTCCGCGGACAGCTGCTTGCCTAGCGCAATCTCATGTTCTAGCGAATAAAAATTAAGCCCATGTCCCACGCTGCTGCGATTGCCGATCGCGCTGACGTCTGCTCTGCTCCCCGGCTTCACATTGGGATCGGAGGTCTGTTCAATCGGCTGGTCCGCCTGCTGCACCGGGCCTTGCTGTTGAGCGCCAGACGCGCCGGTGCTGGAGGAATCCGTGCCAGGTGTCGTCGTGCCGGGAGAAGCCGTGCCGCTAGAAGGTGTACTGCTTGAAGGTGTAGAGGACTGTTGCGCCGGCGCTGTAGCGCCCTGTTGCGAGCCACTCTGCGGTGTCGAGGATTGTTGTCCGCCCTGCTGCTGCAGCGGAACGTTTGCCACGCTGGTCGAAGTCACCAGCGCCGCCGCGACGATCATCGCGCCCAACTGCCCCGCCAAACTGTTTCTCATGGCTACCTCCGGCGGATACTGCCCAGATTATACACCCCTCCGGGCATCCACCTGCGCTGAATTCCTTGGATGTACCCCGAGCCCAATTAGTTTTCTCAAGCTTGTAAAAGGTAAGTCACAAAACGCCATTCGTAGCGCCGGCCTGCCTGCGGGTAGGCATCCTCACCGCAGGCTCCTTTGCTCTTGATGTAGCCCCTGTAGCGGCCGGTTCAGGTTCACCGAACCGGGCAACCGTTGAATCTGTCTTGGCTGTCTCGGCGCCCCGCGCCCGCCGTCAAGATTCGCCCGAATGTTGCCCCAGGGAATCATCTCGACGCACGCTTATTGACGCCCCTCCCGATTCTGTCTACATTTGTCATGTGCCCGCGCGCAAACTCCAAGTCGGCCAGGTCTGGAAGAAGGAAGATACCGGCGATTCCTACTTGGTCACCAAGGTTTACAACGAAGCCCTGACCACCTTCGCCATGCTCCGCAAAGCCGGTGCAGAAAGCGAACGCCCGGTGAAAGTCAAAGTGGACCGGCAAGGCCCTGCCTACAAACTCCCCGGTTTCAGCTACGCTCAGGAATCCGACGAATTCTGACGATGCGACGAACATCGTCCTTCCGCCTGCCGCAGGCGGGAAGCTCGCGTGCCGTTCTCTGCGTCCTCCGCGTCTCTGCGATCCAGGGCGGTAATCTTTCTCCGATTTGCCTCCGCCTTTCCTCTGTGCTCGCTGTGGTAAATCTTTTGACATCCGCCGCCAAACTCAGCCCGATCCACCTCACATCGACCGCACCGCCATCTTCACTACATCGTCCACCTGCATCACTTCCTTAACAATAAATCCCTCCGCATACCTCACTCCCGCCAGCCGCCCGTAATACTGCGCCATCGAATTCATCCGCGCCTCCAGCTCGTCGAGCGGCAATACCACTTTCGACCGCCGCTCTTCCTTCGGCGGCGTAAATTGCGAAGCGTACGCCAATATCGCCTTCTTCCTCCGTTCGAATTCCTTGGTGATGTCCACGCAAAATGTCGGACGCTGATATTCATACGCCGCCGCGTACAATATCTTGAACGGCCGGTACGCCTCGCCCCCCAGCGGATAATTTCTCAGCCCCGCCACAAAGCACGCTTCAAAACCCAGTTGCGCCGCCGTGTAATGGTCCGGGTGCCGCCCCTCCCAGTAGGGAAGTATCACGGTCCGCGGCTGCAGCTCGCGAATCACTTCCGCGATCGCCATCTTGTATTCCTCGCGTATCTCCAGATGCGCGTCGGGCAAACCCAAATTACGCCGCACCGCCAGTCGCATGATTTTCGCCGCCCGCGTCGCCTCCTTCAAACGTGTCTCCGGCGTCCCGCGCGTCCCCGTCTCCCCTCGCGTCAAATCGAGCACGCCCGTGCGATATCCCGCCGCGGCCATTTTCAACAAAGTACCCCCGCTGGTAAGCTCCGCGTCATCCGGATGCGCCGCAATCGCCAGCAAATCAACTTTCATTACGCCTCCAAATTCAGTGACAAGTGATCGGTGACGAGTGACAAGCAACCACGCCACAATCCAACGATTCTACATCAATCGCCGCGCCGCCTTCGTCGTCCTATCGGGAGGTTTTCTGACGATGCGATGGGCGCCATAATCCTGAAACCGGCGCCTTTGTCTCGAGCCGGGCGAGGGATCCCTCTTCAGGTTTCCTCTGCGTCCTCTGCGTCTCTGCGGTCAACGGCTCTATCTTTCTCAGATTTTTCTCCGCAGTTCTCTGTATCCGCTGTGTCAAATCTTTTGGCTTTCCCTACACCTCATTCCTTGCGTTCTCAGAAAATGCTAATGTGGCTTCGACCAGGAGGGAACTCGAATGGCAGAGAAATCTCTAGCAGGCCAAGTAGCCCTCATCACCGGCGCCGCAAAACGCATTGGCCGCAGCATCGCCCTGCGCCTGGCCGCGGAAGGCGCCGACATCATCATCAGTTACGACTCCTCGAAATCCGAAGCCGAACAGCTCGTCGAGGAGCTGAAATCCGCAGGCCGCCGCGCCCTGGCCATTCAGGCCGACGTCTCCCATCGCGCCGACGTGCAGAAATTATTTAGCGCTGCGGAAAACGAATTCGGCCGCCTCGATATCCTCGTCAACAACGCCGGAATGTTCTTCGGTGCGAAATTCGAAGAGCTAACCGAGGAGCAGTGGGACCACATCATGAACGTAAACCTGAAATCTCAATTCCTCTGCGCGCAATCCGCCGCCCCCATCATGAAACGCCAGGGCCGCGGCCGCATCATCAATCTCTCATCACTTGGCGGCCTGCTTCCGTGGCCCGGCTACACGCACTATTGCGTCTCGAAGGCCGGCTGCATCATGCTGACGCGCTGCCTCGCACGCGCGCTTGGCCCCGAAATCCTCGTAAACAGCATCGCCCCCGGCACCATCCAATTTCCCGGCGAGCCTCCCGACGATGATTACATCCAGCGCGTCCCCCTCCACCGCAGCGGCACCGGCGAAGACATAGCCGACGCCGCAGCCTTCCTCGCCAAGACCGACTTCGTAACCGGCCAAATCCTGGCAGTTGACGGCGGCCGTTCCTTGGTCTAACGACTCGCCAGTAGCGCTGTCATCCTGAGCGCAGCGAAGGATCTCTCTTGCCTTTCTCTGCGCCCTCTGCTCCTCTGCGGTTCAAGCAGTTGATCTCTCTCTGATTTTCCTCCGCCGTTTCTCTGTGTTAAATCTTTAAAAGAAGATCCCAAAAGAAAAGCCCCGGCTCGAGACATCCAAGCCGGGGCCGCGTCCTTTGCGAACGCTGGAGACCGAATCTACGAAATCACCGGATTACCCTTCTCCGGATTAATCCCCAAATCCGCAATCGCCTTCTGCACCGCGCATTTCTCGATCTTTCCATCCAAAAATAATTCGTTCAAAGTCGCTAAAGTAATAAACCGCGCATCCACCTCAAAGAAATCCCGCAGAGCCGCCCGCCCCTCGCTCCGTCCAAACCCATCCGTCCCGAGCGACGCCATCCGCCGCGGCAACCACTGGCTGATCATACTCGGCAAAGTCTTTAAATAATCCGTCGCCGCCACCAGCACGCCCGGCGCATCCTTCAAAAGTTCCGTTACATAAGGCACGCGCGCTTTTTCGCCAGGATGCAAACGGTTCCAGCGATCCGTCTCAATCCCATCCGTATAGAGCGCCTTGTAACTGGTCACGCTCCAAACGTCCGCTGCCACTCCATACTTCTCCGCCAGAATTTCCTGCGCCCGCAAAGCCTCATTCAAAATCGCCCCGCTGCCGAATAGCTGCGCCCGCAGCTGAGAATCCTTATTCTCCGCAGCCCGGAACCGGTACATGCCCTTCAAAATCCCCTCGCGCACGTCGCCGGGCATCGGCGGCATCGCATAATTCTCGTTCATCACGGTGATGTAATAGAAGATGCTTTCGCCATCCTTATACATCCGGCGAATTCCATCCTCGATAATCACCGACACTTCGTAAGCGTATGCCGGATCGTAAGCCCGCAGGTTCGGCACGGGCAGCGCCAGGATCTGGCTGTTGCCGTCCTGGTGCTGCAAGCCTTCACCCGAAAGAGTCGTCCGCCCTGCCGTCCCGCCCAGCAGGAAGCCGCGCACGCGCATATCCGCAGCAGCCCAGATAAAATCCGCGATGCGCTGAAATCCGAACATCGAGTAGTAGATAAAGAAGGGGATCGTGTTAATCCCGTGCGTTGCATAAGCTGTGCCTGCCGCGATGAAGGACGCCATCGAGCCTGCTTCGGTAATCCCTTCCTCCAGAATTTGCCCGTCCTTCATTTCGTTGTAGTAAAGCAGCGTGTTCACATCCACTGGCTCGTAGCGCTGCCCCACGCTGGAATAAATTCCCACCGTGCGGAACAGCGACTCCATGCCAAACGTCCGCGCCTCGTCCGGCACGATCGGCACAATCAATTTGCCCATCTCCGGGTCGCGCAGCATTTTGCGCAGGATCCCGACGAACGCCATCGTCGTCGAAACTTCGCGCCCCTCGCTTCCAGTCAAAAACTCCTTGAACAACTCCTCATAATCCGCAACCAGCGGCTTCGACCGCGCGTGCCGTTGCGGCACATAACCGCCGAGTTCCTCACGGCGAGCGCGCAGGTAAGTCAACTCTTCGCTGTCTTCCGCCGGACGGTAGAACGGCAATTCAGCGCACTGTGCGTCGTTCAACGGAATGTCGAAACGCGTGCGAAATTCGCGCAATTCGTCTTCGTTCAACTTCTTCTGTTGGTGCGTGATGTTTTTGCCTTCGCCCGCCTCTCCCAGCCCGTAGCCCTTGATCGTGCGCGCCAAAATCACCGTCGGCGATCCCTTGTGCTCTGTCGCGGCCTTGAAAGCTGCATACACCTTGCGTGGGTCGTGCCCGCCCAATTGCAGCCGGCGCAGCTGGTCATCCGAAAATGGCTCGACGAGCTTCAGCAGCCGCGGGTCGGATCCAAAGAAGTGCTCGCGCACATACGCGCCCGACGAAACCACGAGTTTTTGATATTCGCCGTCCACCAACTCGCCCATGCGCTTCACCAGCAAGCCTTCCGTGTCGCGCTCCAGAATCGGATCCCACTCTCCGCCCCACAGCACTTTAATCACATTCCAACCGGCGCCGCGAAACGCGGATTCCAGCTCTTGAATAATCTGTCCGTTCCCGCGCACCGGCCCATCCAGCCGCTGCAAGTTGCAATTGATCACAAAAATCAAATTGTCCAGTTTTTCACGCGAAGCCAGCGTGATCGCGCCCAGCGATTCCGGCTCATCCGTCTCGCCGTCGCCCAAAAACGACCACACCTTCGCATCGGTGACTGGCTTCAACCCGCGGTTCTCCAAATAGCGGTTGTAACGCGCCTGGTAAATTGCCATCAGCGGACTTAATCCCATCGAAACGGTGGGGAACTCCCAGAAATCCGGCATCAGCCACGGGTGGGGGTAGGAGGAAAGCCCTCCGCCCGGCTTCAATTCACGCCGGAAATTCTCCAGCTTTTCCGCCGAGAGCCGTCCCTCCAAAAATGCGCGCGCGTAAATACCCGGCGCCGCGTGTCCCTGAAAGTAAATCGTGTCGCCTTCAAACTCCGGTGTACGCGCCCGGAAGAAATGATTGAACCCAATCTCATACAGCGTCGCCGCGGAAGCGTACGTGGAAATGTGCCCGCCAATGCCATGCTCTTCGCGGTTTGCGCGCACCACCATGGCCATCGCGTTCCAGCGCACCAGGCTCTTGACTCGCCGCTCCACATGCTGGTCGCCGGGAATTTCGGGCTGCAAGCTAGCCGGTATGGTGTTTACGTAGGGAGTGTTCGCGGTAAATGGAATGTCTATCCCGACCACCTTCGCGTGCGCGCGCAAGCGCTCCAGGATATATGACGCTACCTCCGGCCCGCTCGACCGCAGCACCGAATCCAGCGACTCCAGCCACTCCTGAATTTCCGCAGCGTCCAATCCCTGCAACGGCAAACTGATCTCGTTATTCATGTCTTGGTTCGGCCCTCTCATCCCGTCAGCTGCTGCACTCGACGCCACCGTCTGTCACTCTCGCGGGGCGCGCCTTGTTCGATTTTCCCACCGATAGAATACACCCCAACGCCAGCCTGCGCACACCTCCATCGATCCCTTTTCAAAATCGCTGGTATCCCGCGCGCTCCGCGTCGCGCCGTTATTCTGATCCCGCGGAAGCGGGAGAAGGATATCTCTTCCGTTCTTCCAAGGGGGTCAGGTCGCCGTAAAATGTGCCTTGATTTCGCCGCGCACCAATTTCCCTACAAACTCTCGATCCGCGGGCAAGAGATTCAATTCGCTCAACGCCTCCGCCGCCCGCCACTCCATACTCTCAAATACGAGGTTGCGAACTTTCGCTGCGTCGACGGAAACCGCAAAGAAAATCAACTCAATCTCCTCACTCATTTCCGCATACCGATGCCGCGTGCGAAGTACCTCCGCTCCCACCACACACTCCACGCCCAACTCCTCGCGCAATTCCCGCGCCAGCGCCTTTTCCGCAGTCTCGCCGCTCTGCGCTTTCCCGCCCGGAAATTCCCACATCAATTCAAACGTATCCCCACGCCGCCGCTGGCAAACCAAAATCTTCCCGTCCGCCGCAATCAACCCAGCCACCACAGTCAACATTCGACAACGCTCCAACGGTTTTCTCTGCGCCTCTGCGGTAGGCGCCTCTGCTCTCTCAGATTTTTCTCCGCATTTTCTCTGTGGCCTCTGCGTGAACTCTTTGGCTGCAGCACTGCACCGAACGATCAATCGCGCAGCGAGTCCCGAATCGCCCGCGCCAACTCCCGCACTCCGTCCACCAAAGGCGGCCCCGGCGTATTCAAGAGTTCATCCCGAATGACCACGACCCGTCCATTGCGCACCGCCGGCACATCGCGCCACGCAGGATTCTGCAACGCCGAAGAAACTTTCGCTCTATCGCCCGTGGCCGCCCAAGCCAACACAATCAATTCCGGCGCAGCCCGCGCCACCTCTTCATCCGTCACGCGCTCGCCCGCCGGCATCACCATCCGTCCCCCCGCAATCTCAACCAACTCCGCCACCCAGGGAGGGGAACTGATGCGCGGCTTAGGCCAAGCCTCGCAATAAACCCCCACGCGAGCACGAGCTCCACGCCGCCGCGCCACATCCGTAAATCCGCTCTGCATTTTCCGTATCAAAATTTCCGCCGCGCGCCCGCGCTCCACCAATCTCCCGAGCGTGCGAATATCACCGTAAATATCTGCCAGTGACCGCGGATTGATCGCCAAAAACGCCACGGGCTCCGTCAATATCTTCTGCACCGTCTCCACCGCAAACGGCACCGACCCAATCAGAAGCGAAGGCCGCAGCCGCATCACCTCCCGCATATCCATCCTCCAGCAATCGCCCGCCGCCGGCCGCGAACCCACTTCCGCCACATCCTTGCACCACCGTGAAACCCCCACCAGCTCGCGCCCCGCTCCCAACGAAAGCAAAATCGAAGTAACACTGGGCGCAAGCGAAACGATTCGCAGTCGGTCGAGTTTCTTCATCCGCGCCATAGCACCTCGATTCTACTACCACTGCATTTCTTGCGATGCGACGCGCATCGTCATCTTGAGGACGGCGCCTTTGCTTCAAGGCGGTCGAAGGATCTCTCTCGCTTTCTCTGCGTCCTCTGCGTCTCTGCGGTGAATCTCTCCCCCAAAAACAAAAACGCGCCGGAGAGCCTCGCTCCCCGGCGCGTTCAACCCCAGCCTGAAAAAAATTACTGCGCCGCTTCCACCTTCTTCAAGGCCGGCTTCGGGATCTGCCAGATAACCCCCGAATCATCCGCATTGTTCGGATAGAACTGCGCCGACTTCTTCCCCGACGGCAGCAAAATAATATCCGCGCGCCGGTTGTAAGCGTACCAGGTTCCCTGAGCATTCCGCGCCCGCGCCTTGGGAGCCGGGTTCGGATTGGTGCTTTCCAGAGTCTTCACTTCGGACTTCTCCAGCGGGCGTTCCTTGCCGTATGCCGCCGTCTGGATTTTGTCCGCCGAAATTCCCTGGTCCACCAGATATTGCTTGATACGCTCGACGCGCCGTTCGCTCAAATCCTGGTTATGTGGTTTCGAGCCGCGAATGTCCGCATAAGCTTCTACGGAAAGTTTCGCGTCGCCGTCGTATTCCAGATACTTCTTGAATCCCGCGGCCAAGGTTGCGAGCTCCAGCTGCTGGCTCTTCACCAATCCCACCTGCGGGTTCTTCTTGTCCGGATAATCCGTCGGGTAGAACACGCTCTGCAGCACCACTTCCGGGATCGGTTCGATCGAGCCGGTCACATGGAACGCCGCTGTCTGGGTCGAAGAGCCGCCGCAAACGTTCGTCGCCGTCAGCGTGTAGCTCTTTTGCTCGTCCACGCTTCCGATGTCCGTCTTGCTTGGGTCGGCCTTCACCGCTTGGCTGCCGTTCAAGTCCACTTTGCCGATCGGTGTGATTTCCGCCGAATCCGCATTCGAAGTGGTCCAGGTCAGCGTGCCGGAATCATCCGTGATCACTTTGTCGCCGATCTTGCGATAGTGCAATTCCGCTGGTGCGGCGTTGAGCGACGCCACTACGGTGGTGTTGACGTTCACCGTCTCGGTGCCCGTCACCGTCCCGCCCGGTCCAACAGCCGTCAAAGTGTAAGTCGTCGTCGCGTGCGGCGATACTGCTTGCGATCCGCTACCTGCCACTTTGCCGACGCCGTTGTCATAGCTCACGTCCACCGCGTCGGTCGTCGTCCATTCCAAGTTGGTGCTCTGGCCGCAGTTGATGTTCGCCGTGGAATTGGTTACCGATACCTTCACGGGAGCAACCACGATCGTCGCGCTCGCAATACCCGCATGAAAACGCGGCAGCGGCGCCTTCTTCGTCAAATCCGCGTCGCGCTTGGACCAATCCGTCTCCACCTGCGAGTTCTTTCCGACGTTGATCGAAGTCTTCTTGCCCGCCTCCACCTTCACGTCTCCCGACCACAATTCCTTGCCCGCCCGCGTGATCGTCAGGTGATGCGTCCCCGGAGGCAGCAGCAATTCCTGCTTCCAGATCCAGAAATCGTTATCGAACTCATCCACATGGCCCACCAAATAGCCCGGCGTCTTGCCGTTGGAAAGCACCGCAGCGCGCGGATCCGTTCCACTGATGTACACCCGGCCCCACGGGCCGGACACTTTGTCACCGTACGCTTCCAGTGTCACATTAAGGTCCGTCGTCTTGCCCGCCTCAATGTTGACGTCCTGTGACGAGATCTTGTACCCGTAGTTCACCACCACCACGGTGTGCTTACCCGCCGCCAATTTAATCGTGTGGCTACCGTCGTTAATCGCATTCCCATCGACGAATAAGTACGCTTGAGGCGGCGTTACCTTAATCTTAAGCTTCCCCTCTTGCGCGAAAGTGGCGCTCGCAAGCATTGCGATGGCCACAGCGAGGGTGAAGACATATCCAAGTCGTCGCATCTGTCTATCTCCTGACGATTTCTGTAGGCGAGATAAGAGGCCGCTTTCCGCGCCCGGTTCGGATAAGCGCTAGCTGGGACTGCTACGTTACTTTCCTAACCCCACTCGTGTCAACAAGATTGAAAGAAAAAAAGCGAAAGCTTAGCAAAGCAACTTGACTCTCGTTCTATCAAGTATTCATTCTCGAACTCGTAGCATTATACTGATTGCTGCCCGCACGCCACTTTGAATTGTTGCGCGTAGGTGAAATTTTTTCGTACGCAGAATTACAGATATGCTCCGTGTTCAACGACCTCATCCTCGCTCACTTCCGCGCCCCGCACAACGCCGGTGACCTTTTAGATGCTAGCGCAACGGTCGAAGTGACAAATCCCGTCTGCGGAGACGTCCTGCGCCTGGCGGTTCGCCTCGACTCCGGCCGCATCGCCGCCGCGCGCTTCAAAACCCAAGGCTGCGTCGCCGCCATCGCCTGCAGCTCAGTCCTAACGGACCTGCTAATCGGCAAATCCCCAGCCGAACTTCGCGCCGTCACCCCCCAGCAAATCTCCAGCAGCCTGGGCGACCTACCCCCCGCCACCTTCCACGCCGCCCAACTCTGCACCGACGCCCTAGCCGCCCTCCTGAAAATAATGGCTTGACCCGTCTTTCCGACTTGCCAACTCGTATCCGACGACGGTAGGGGCGCTGCTTGCTGCGCCCCAGCTTGCCCGGGCGTTAACACAAACGAGGACCGACGCTGCATTTGAATTTGTAGCCGCCGCCTTCAGGCGTACTTGGTAGTGGGGTTGGTTCCGGTTTTCTCTGCGCACTCTACTTCTCTGCGGTAGATGTTCGCTTTTGCTTTTAACTCTCAACTGTCAACTGTCAACTCCACTCAATCCATCAATGCCCGATCGCCTTCCTAACCGTCTCCGGATCATTCAAATTCAAAATCACTCCCTCCTCCTCCGTCTCCACCTCCGTCACGTCCTGCGCATGATTCCACACCACCTGCCGCGCACCCACCGAAACTGGAGCCTCCAGCAATTCCTCATACACTCCGGCCCCAAACAAAACCGGATGTCCCCGCCGCCCGTGATGCTTCGGCAAAACAATCAATTTCCCGCCCGAATCAAACGCCGCAATCAACGCCTCCACCAAATGCGCCGAAATTAAAGGATGATCCACCGGACAAACTAAAATCCCGTCCGTCCCACCCACCGGCAAACTCCGTATCGCCGCATGTATCGAAGAAAGCTGCCCCGCAGGCCAATCCGCGTTCACCACTATCCACGCCGGATCCACTTTCAAATTCTCGCGAATGCCGTCGGCCCCTGCGCCCAACACCACCCGCGTGATCCCGACACGCGGATGCCGCGTCGCCGCAATCAAATGTTCAACGAAAGTAGATCCTTGGAAGGGAACTAGCGCCTTGGGTTGGCCCATCCGCTTGGATTCTCCGGCAGCGAGGATCGCGGCGGCGAGCATGGCGGTTCAATCTCCCAGCAGATGCGCAGCTTCGGAAAGCCTAATTGATTTGTTCGGCAGCCCTACTGCCTTACGTCGCACCGCAATAAGCTCCGCCGCAATGCTCACCGCAATCTCTTCGGGAGTCAGCGCTCCAATATCCAATCCCACCGGCGCATGCACGCGCTCAAATTGGGCTACGGAAAATCCTTCCTTCTCCAGCGCCTTGTACACCGCAATCACCTTGCGCTTGCTGCCCATCATCCCGATGTAGCGCGGCGTGAACCCGCGCGCCTCGGTTCCCACCGCCCAGGCCAGCACGCGCATGTCCCCGCTATGCCCGCGCGTCACGATCAGCAAATAAGACGAAGAATTCGGCTGGATTTTTTCGAACGCGTCTTCGTACGAAGTAAAAATCTCGGAAGCCATCGGAAACCGCTCCGCATTCGCAAAAGCCTCGCGGTCTTCCACGATCACAATCTTGAATCCCGCCTGGTGCGCCAGCGGAGCCACCGCCGTCGAAACATGCCCGCCGCCAAAAATATAAAGCACCGGCTGCGGCAGAATCGGCTCCACAAAAATCTCCAGCGTCCCGCCGCAAATCAACCCCGCGTCGTACCGCGCATCCTGATTCAAATTAAAAATCATCTTCCGCGGCTGCTCCGCCACAATCACTTCCTTAGCCGCCGCCCACACCTCCGCCTCGACGCACCCTCCGCCCACCGTCCCCACAATCGATCCGTCATCCCGCACCAGCATCCGCGAACTCTCGTAGCTGGGAATCGACCCGTTCGTATGCACAATCGTGGCCAGCGCCCCGCGCTCACCATCCCGCCGCATCCTCACCACTTCTTCAAATATGTCCATCGTCCTTCCGTACTCTCTCGCGTCAGCCGCGGTAGGGCGCTGCTTGCCGCGCCCCAGCTTGCGCACCCGTCAAATGTTGGACGTCACCGGTTTTCTCTGCGTCCGCTGCGTCTCTGCGGTAAACCCCTCAGCCGTTCGTCCTGGCTTCTAACTCTGAACTGTCAACTTTCAACTGTTGACTTCGCCGTCCGCTGCACCCTCTGTGCTAAATCTTTCGCAGTCCGCAACCGCGCCACCTACCCACAAAGATACCGCACACACCAACACACGGGGTATCCAAACTTTAGGGATGACAAGAACTCGCCGAGCGCCGGACTTCCCACCCGGCGAAAACGTCTGAACGTAAAATGAGGACTTACTCGCTACCTTCGACCAGGTCTACACGCGTGCTAGCCTCAAGCCGACTTGGACACCAAACTTTCGCTGCCACCCGCCGCAGGCCGCTCCGCTGGCGATTCACACATCGCCGGCTGCGCGCACAGCGTCACCGCTTCCGATATCCGCAACACCTCGCGCTGCATCGCCGTCTGCCACTTCTGGAACGCGTCTTTCTCCTGCTGCACTTCCGTCAAATTGCGATTCATCCGCTCCACATACTGCCGCGTCACCCGCTCCATTTCGCTCTGCAATGCAATATTTTCCTCCGCTCGCCGCGCCCAGTATTCCTCAAACTTGGTGCGCTGCTCCACTTCATACGCCGCCACGGCCGCCTGCCGGTGCGCCGCGTCCTGCAACACATCGCCCAGCGGGATTCCCGCAGCCGTCAGCGCCATCAGCACCGAAGCGCGCTTCACCTCGTCGCCCAGCCCGCGCAAGTGATCGCTCCGCAGCATCTCCACTACTTTCGTGATGCTGTAGCCCATCCGCGGTTCCATGATCCCGGCCGTCCGGTAAATATCCTCCAGCAGCAGCAGATCTCCCCGCGGGGGTGCTAGCGTCGCGTCGCCGGCCATGCCGGGCGATACGTGCGCGGCGCTGATCGTCCCGCTTCCGTTAGCACCCTCTTTCTGCTGACTCTTCGATCCCAGATTGATCCACTTGTTTGGCATTTCAGTCCTCTCTTCAAAGAACGCTGTTGTTCGCTTCTGATACGGCGCGCCTGAACCCCGCGAGTGATCGACGGCAATTTCGAAGCCAATCAACGGCTTTTGAATCACCGCCGGTGGAAATGTGATGCGCAACAACTGCAGCGGCATTGGTTTCTGTAAAGCGGTCAGAGTTCTCCTGCGAATCAGCGCGCGGCGCTCCGGCGGAGCACCCTGAATAATTTCCGGCACTTGCGCTGGGGCGCTGGGCAGATCTGCTGATGACACTTCCTGCCGCGTTTCCTGCGGCAGCCCCTGCTTCTTTTCGTTCACTTGGCAAGAATCAACCTCGCTCACGTCCGGCTCATCCCGCTGCCGCACTCTTGGTGCGTCCACTCGCCGTCCGGCGGGCGCAACAACCTGGCGCGTGCTGGCTATCTGCACGATGGGCACGATTCGACTCAGAACCTTGGTGGCGACCTTGTCTCGCTGCATCCCGACCAGATATTCCCCGTGTTCCTCCCGGCACCACTTGGTCATCCCGGTAAATTCGTCCCGGCACCAACTCACCCCCACCTTGGTCCCGGCTCGAATCGGAATCTTCAGCCGAAAGCATGCTCCGGAAACGGACATATCCTCGATCCGTGCCCGCGCCGTATGAACCGTTTCGTCTTCGTCCTCCCACGTCACACTGGCGATAGCCATCATCGCCTTCCTCGTCTCCAGCGGGACCCGGGTCGTGCTCTCCATGCCAATCCTATCGACCGTAAATGAAACCGGTTTAAGCCCTTTGTCCCGGCCGCATACTATTTTTCTAATCTTCCTTCCGCCCCGCCGGCCCAGCGTCACAACGAAAGAAGCTCTCCCAATCGCTCACCGTTGCTTTTAACTCTTAACTCTCAACCGTCGACTCTGAACTCCAAGCTCTCAACTCCCATCCGCCACCCCCGCTTGTGCCCCACTCCGGAACTCTGTAGCATGGCCGACGCCCCTCGGAGACTCGATGCCCAGTCGTCGCTCCCAGCCCGTCGCAACCTGGCTCGCCGGCAGCCTTGAATCGTGCGAAGTGGTGGTGCCCGATCCCACCGTCTCCGCCCGTCACTGCCGCCTAAGCCAATATCCCGACGGGCACTTCGAACTCGAAGACCTCGGCTCGACCAACGGCACCTACGTCAACGGTCAACCGCTCATACCCAATACAGCTGTTGACGTCTCCGCCGATCAACGCATCACTCTGGGCCCGAATGTCACATTCCCGTGGCCAGCGCCATCATCCGCGCATCCACCGCAGCATCCCGTCGTGGACACTGCCCCGGGCACCCGCGTAATCCGAATCGGCCGCGCGCAGGAATGCGACGTCATCCTCGATTACGGCGTGGTTTCCCGCGAACACGCACGCATCATCGAAAGCGCCGGCCAGTACGCCATCGAAGATTTGCACTCCACCAACGGCACGGCGCTCAACCAACTCCACAACCGCATCTCGAGCCGCGTCGCCATCCGCCCCGAAGACGAAGTCTATTTCGGCTCCTTCAAAATAAGAGTTTCCCGCCTCCTCTCCGAACGCGGCGCCATCGTCGGCGAAGCTGTCTGCGAATCCGTCGGCTTCCAGGGCGGCTCGATCATGCTCGGCCGCGATCCGCAATGCGACCAGCCCCTCAGCAGCCCGCTGATTTCCTGGCACCACGCGCAAATCACGCGCACCCCGCAGGGAATTTTTGTGGAAGACCTCGGCTCTCTCAACGGCACCTTCGTAAATGGCGAGCGCATTCAAGGCAAAGTGCAGGTCACCGCCGGTCAGGAAATCAGCCTGGCCAGTTTTCGCTTCCAAGTGCGCGCCGACGGCCGCCTGGAACGGCGCGAAAATCATGGCAACGTCTCCATCGAAGCCGCACAAATCACCGTGAATGCCCCCGACGGCACGCGCCTGCTTGATCCCATTTCACTCACCGTATACCCGAGCGAACTAGTCGCGCTGATGGGCCCGGCCGGCTCCGGAAAAACCACGCTGCTCAAAGCGCTCAACGGCTACACTCCGCCCGCCTCCGGCAAGGTCCTATTCAACGGCGCCAATCTCTACCGCTACTACGATTTGTTCCGCCAGCAAATGGGCTACGTTCCGCAGGACGACATCGTCCACCCCGAACTCACTGTCCGCGAAGCCCTCTATTTTTCCGCCAAGCTGCGCACCGATCTCTCGGACGCTGAAATCGAAAAGCGCATTGACAGCCTGCTCGAAGAACTCGGTATTCGTGACAAGAAGAATTCGCGCATCGGCTCGCCCGAGCGCAAAGTCCTCAGCGGCGGCCAGCGCAAACGCGTCAACATCGCAATGGAGCTAATCACCGATACGCCGGTCCTTTTTCTCGACGAGCCTACCTCCGGCCTCTCGTCCTACGACGCCGAAGGCGTGATCGAACTGCTCAAGCGGCTAGCCCGCGACGGCAAGACGATCATCACCACCATCCACCAACCCAGCATCAATATCTTCCGCAAGTTCGACGACCTCATCATGATCTCCCGCGATTCCGGCGGTCCCGGCGCCATGGCCTACTTTGGTCCCGCCTACCCGGATTCCATCCAATTTTTTCGTCCGCGCCCCGCCGGCGATACCGTTGCAGCCGACGGCCACGACCTCAGCCCCGAAATGCTACTCACCGGGCTGAATAGCGCAGCCACGCCCGAATGGTGCAGCCGCTTCGCCAAATCCGAATACCACAAACAATTTATCGTGGACCGCGCTGGAAAAGTCCCCGAGGGCGCCTCGCAATCTCAGCCCTCGACGACCCGCCGTTTCAGCACCAAGCAATGGGTCCAACTCGTGCGCCGCAATCTGATCCTGAAATTCCGCGACCGCGCTCAGTTCGTGATCCTCGCTCTGCAAGCTCCGCTGTTCGCGCTCTTGATCGTCCTGATTTTCGGCGCGCTGAAAGAACCGCCAAACTTGAATTTGCCCGGGGTAGTCCCGACGATGGCTGCCGCGAAGTCCTTCAGCGAGCTCGGCGGCAGCATCGCCGAAATCGAATTTCTGATGGTCGTCGCCGCCATCTGGTTCGGCTGCAACAACGCCGCCCGCGACATCGTTGGCGAATGGACGATCTATCAGCGCGAGCGCATGGTAAATCTGAAACTCCCGTCCTACGCGTTTTCAAAATTTACGGTGCTCTGCGGGTTGTGCGTCTTGCAGTGCGTGCTGCTGCTGGGAATCGTCACGGCCTTCTGCGGTCTGAAAGGGAACTTCTTTGAAACGCTGGCGGTTCTCACACTCTCGTCGTTGGTCGGCGCCGCGCTGGGCCTCGCAATTTCCGCCCGCAGCAGCACAACAGAAAGCGCCATCGCGCTATTGCCGATCGTGCTGCTGCCAATCCTCGCGCTCGGCGGAGGTGTCCGCGCTGCCTACAAAATGCCCGCTCCGGCCCGCTGGATCAGCACCCTGGTCCCCTCGCGCTGGGCCTTCGAGCGCAACGTGGTAACCGAAGCCCGCGCCCACAACTGCGGCTACCCCCCGGGCATAGAAATGTGGGACGCCTGCCCCACAGGTGGTAAAGGCGTAGACGCCGCCACCATAGTAGTCCCCGAAGCAGTGACCGGCCCCGCCGACGATCGCCAGCCAGCCCCACTCAGCACAAACAGCAACAGCAGCGGCGGCGGTACCGAAAATCTCCGGTACTCGTTCACCCAAACGATAGCCGTGTTAGGCGCCATGCTAGCCACGCTACTAGCCGCGGTCCTCGTATCCCTAAAATCCCGCGACATCCACTAACAGTTTGTTGAAAAACTCGTTCGGGTCGTCATTTCGAGGTGCGCCGCGATACGGAATCTCTCTTTTTGTTGGGTTTTAGCGATGAGGAATTCCTCGCTGCGCTCGTAATGGCGAGTTCAGGAGCCTTTTTCAACAAACTGTTAGTCGCATAACCGGAAACTAGGAAAATCCACTTCACCGGTTAATGCGCTCATCGGGACTTGGGACCAACTTAATTACTTGAGGGAAAGTTGAGCAGTAGTTCCGTCGGTCGCCTTGGCGCGACGGTCTGCGAAATAAATCAATCCGGTGCCAACCATGGCCGCAACAGCGTTGAATTTGAAGGCCAGAGGCCCCCAATAACGTGCGATTCCCACACCCACGGCGAGACCGATAAGGAGACTTCCTAGACGTTCGAGCAAACGTCCGGTCGCATCATACGTTCTTACACGCGTTCCCATCCATTTGAACATCGCAGTACCTCTCCGAGACAATCGCGAACCCATCACCGTATAGCATACATGCGACGCGTTTCGCCCACTTATCGACGTCGATGCGGATTGTGCCTGATTAGCAGTTTGTTGAAAAACCCATTTGCTTTGCAACTTTAAGTGGAAAAACTCGTCTGAAGTAAGAAGGTCAAGGAGGCGAGCGAATGCGCGGAGACGATAATCAGCAAGAAGGAATGTTCAGCTACGTTTCGCCAGAGAAGCGAGTCCCGGCGGATCATCCGTTGCGACCGATCCGCAAGATGGTGGATGAGATTCTGAAGGAGATGTCGCCGCGGTTTGCGCAGTTGTACTCGGAGGTGGGGAGGCCATCGATTGCGCCCGAGCGGCTGTTTCGGTCCCTGCTGTTGCAGATCTTCTATTCGGTACGCAGCGAACGCATGCTGATCGAGCAACTGCAGTACAACCTGCTGTTCCGCTGGTTTGTAGGAATGGAGATGGATGAGGCGGTGTGGAATCACGCGGTGTACAGCAAGAATCGGGAGCGGTTGCTGAATGAAGAGGTCGCCGAGACGTTTTTCCAGCGGGTGCTGGAACGAGCCAGGCCGTTTATGTCGGATGAACATTTCACGGTGGATGGGACGCTGATTGAGGCCTGGGCCAGTCACAAGAGTTTCCGGCCCAAGGATGGAACGGGTCAGCCCCCCGGACCGGGAGGAGACGTCGACTTCAAAGGGGAAAAGCGAAAGAATCAGACCCATGAATCCAGCACCGATCCCGATGCCCGATTGTGGACGAAGTCGCGAGGAAACCAGGCGAAGCTGAGTTTTATGGGGCATGTATTGATGGAAAACCGCAACGGACTGTTGCTGCAGACGTTTCTGAGCGAGGCGAACGGAAGAGCGGAGAGGGATGCGGCGCTGCTGATGGCCGAAGCCCTGCCGCCAGGAAAGCGAGTGACCATGGGAGGGGACAAGGCCTACGACACGCGGGAATTCGTAAGGGAACTGCGGGGGATGAACATCACCCCGCACGTGGCGCAGAACACGAGCAATCGCAGAAGTGCGGTGGATGAGCGCACCACGCGACATATGGGGTATGAGGTGAGTCAGCGGAAGAGAAAACGAGTGGAGCAATCGTTCGGGTGGATGAAGATGGTGGGGATGCTAAGAAAAGTGAAGTTGCGAGGAATCGAGAAGGTAGGGTGGCTGTTTACCTTCACCGGGGCCGCCTACAACTTGAGCCGATTGCGAAACCTGATGGCCAGAGCATGAAGGAAGTTTCGATTCGGATCGGCTGAGCAGATAGAACAACCCAAAGCACTCCTTCACAAATCAGTGAAACTTCAAAACTTCAGAACGAAAAGCTCGACAATTCGAATTATTCAACAAGCTGCTAACCGCCACCGCGTCACTCAGTCCGTGGCACCGCCACTCCCGGCTGTGCTCTTCGTCTTTCTCTGAATCGCGCTACAGCGCGATTCACCGGGAGATCCCGCAGCGCGGCGTCAAAGGGTGCGTCCTCTGCGCCTCTGCGGTTCATGCCTCTATCTTTCCCAGATTTTTCTCCGCTTTTCCTCTGTGCCCTCGGTGGTAAATCTTTAAAACGATCCGCACCCGCGCCGCTTCCGCCCCCGCAAATAATCCTGAAACGTTTTCCCCAGTCACATCACTACCTAAGTAGCCAACGACCGCAGGAGGAAAAGTGTTCTGGATCATCGCCTTCCTAGTAGTAGTCGCCGCAGTAACCTACGAAGCCTTCCAAGCCCTAAACCGTTTCGCCGCCCTAACCCGCGACGACATCCGCAAGTCCAAAAAACAATCCCAAGAACAGCCCCGCGCAAATTTAACTTCGCCCCTGCTCCTGTAACTCCTCGCCAACCTCAAAATAAAACTGATAATGTTTCCGGCATCCCGGATTAAATCCCGCCCCGCACTCCGGACAACGCGACTCGCACGCCATATACTCCCGGATCGTGATTTCCACCCCGCACCCGCCACAAAGAATCGCAAGCTGATCCCACTCGCGAGCCGGCCACACGGCAATCGCATGACCCGCCAGCTCGATGTGACAATCCTTGCAGGCCCAATATTCCCCGCAGCACTTCATCTTGATCGCGATGATGTCAGTCGGCCCGTGATAATGCCCGCAACGCGTCTGCGCATCCAAGCCGATGCCGCGCACCTGTGGTAAATTCATTTTCGCTTCACCCGTCAGCCGGCGAGATTGCCGCCGTCAGGCAATCCAATCGGCCCATGCAAACGTATATAAAGATAGGGGGCGACGTCCCTCGCGATATCGCACCCGGAATTTTCAATCGCACGCGCAATGTTAATCTATCTATTAGCCTTCGTCGGCGGCGTTCTCACGATCCTCAGCCCCTGCATCCTTCCGGTGCTGCCGTTCGTCTTCGCCCACGCCGACCGCCCCTTCCGCCGCGCCGGGCTGCCTCTGCTGCTCGGCATGGCGCTAACATTCTCTGTAGTCGCGACCGCCGCCGCATACGGCGGCCACTGGGTTGTGCGCCTGAACCAAGGCGGACGCTACGTCGCCATGTTGATCTTCCTGATCCTCGGCCTTACCCTGCTTTTTCCCGAGTTGGCCGAAATCGTTACCCGCCCGCTCGTCCGCGCTGGCAGCCGTCTGCAAAGCGGCCCGTCCGCCCAAGAGCAAAGCATCAGCAAATCCTTCGTCCTCGGAATTTCCACCGGCCTGCTCTGGGCCCCGTGCGCCGGCCCCATCCTCGGTCTCATCTTAACCGGAGCAGCCATCCAAGGCCCCGGCGCTCGTTCTTCAATCTTGCTATTATCCTACGCGCTAGGCGCCGCCACTTCGCTCGGCATCGCACTCTTCGCCGGAAAGAAGGTTTTCTCCACCATGAAAAATTCTCTGCGCTTCGATATCTGGATCCATCGCACTCTAGGCGTAGCCGTAATCCTGGGAGTGATCGCCATCGCGCTGGGTTGGGATACCAACCTGCTAGCGAAAATTTCCTTCGTCAACACCGCCACCGCCGAAGAACATTTGATCCACGCGTTCGGCGCGCCACAGCCGGCAGCCGCGCTCATGCCGGTCAGCGCGACCAAAGCGCAGCCCACTCTCCCGGTTGAAGGCCCCATGCCAGAACTCAGCGGCGCCATCGCTTGGCTCAACTCGCCGCCGCTAACCCGCGAGCAACTCCGCGGCAAGGTAGTCGTAATTGATTTCTGGACCTACTCCTGCATCAACTGTCTCCGCGCGCTACCCTACGTGGAAGGCTGGGCCGCAAAATATAAAGACGCGGGGCTAGTAGTAATCGGAGTGCACACTCCCGAATTCGCATTCGAAAAAGAACGCTCGAACGTCGAGCAAGCCGTGCGCGACCTGAAGATCACCTATCCCGTCGCGGTAGACAGCAACTACAAAATCTGGCAAGCCTTCCACAATGAATACTGGCCCGCGCACTATTTCATCGATGGCAAAGGCCTGATCCGCTATCACCATTTCGGCGAAGGCGAATACGACCAATCCGAGCGCGTAATCCAGGAGCTCCTGAAAGACAACGGCGCAAAATCCCTGGCCGATGGCACGCTCAGCGTCCCCGCCACCGGCGCCGAAGCAGCTCCCGATCTCGCCGACACGCGCTCGCCAGAAACTTATGTAGGTTACAAGCGCGCCGAACACTTCGCCTCCGCGCAGCTCTTCGCCCAAGACACGCGCATGGCCTACACTCCACAGCCCAGGCTCACGCTAAATCAATGGGCGCTAGGAGGCAGCTGGAAGGTCGGCGCCGAAAGCGCGGTACTCGAAACCGCACCTGGCAAAATCGTCTTCCGTTTCCACGCGCGCGATTTGCATCTAGTGCTGGGCTCCACAAAAAGTGGCAAGCCCATCCGCTTCAAAGTCACGCTCGATGGCACCGCTCCCGGCGACGACCACGGTAGCGACACGGACCCGAGCGGCGCCGGCACGGTTCAAGGCCATCGTCTCTACCAACTGATCCGCCAAAAAGGCGCAGTAGAAGACCGCACCTTCGAAATTGAATTCCTCGATCCGGGAGTGCAGGCCTTCGCCTTCACCTTCGGCTAGAAAGATTGAAGAACGATGCGCGCGAACCCGGGACGTTCTTCACCGCATCTAACAGAAAGACGGGCCGCAAACGCCCAAAGGCAAAAAAATGAATCGCTCCATAAAAATTACTTTAGTTCTCTGTGCCGCGCTGCTGATCGTCTACGCCGCGCTCCGCCACGACGCAGCCAGCGCCGCTACCGCGCTCCCCGATCCAACCGTGAACGAAGCTCTAGCCCCACAAAAAGGCCAATCCACGGTAGTAGTAGCAGGGGGCTGTTTCTGGGGCGTTCAAGCCGTCTTCCAGCACGTAAAAGGCGTCACGGGCGCCACGTCCGGATACGCTGGCGGCACGGTGAAAAATCCCGACTACGAAGACGTCAGCAGCGGCCAAACCGGCCACGCCGAATCCGTGCAAATCCTCTACGACCCGTCGCAAATCACCCTGGGCCAGCTCCTGAAAGTTTTCTTCTCCGTAGCTCACGACCCCACCGAACTAAATCGCCAGGGTCCAGACTCCGGCACGCAATACCGCTCCGCAATTTTCTTTACGACGCCCGATCAACAACGCATAGCGCAGGCCTACGTAAACCAACTCAATCAAGCCAAAGTCTTCAGCAGTCCCATCGTCACCCAAATCGCCCCCCTAAACGCTTTCTATCGCGCCGAAGACTATCACCAGAATTACGCCACCAACCATCCCGACAATCCCTACATCGCCACCTTCGACCTCCCCAAGGTCGAACATCTCCAACAACAATTTCCCAATCTCTACGTCGCCGCCCGCTGATCGCCCGGCGAGGCCCTTGACAAACTAGCTGCACTCCATCGCGTGCCGAGCCCCATATGGAGTGCGGCGGCTTCTCGCCGCTTTCGCCGCAACAAAATGTCCGTCACCAAAACACCCCGGGCGAGGCTTACCTCGCCCGCCGCGATGCTTCCGCTCTCGCCTGCGCAAACCATCTCGACACTTGACTCAACTCCGCCACCGCTGTTAATTGTGAGCCTCAACCAAATCCTGGAGATCCAATGAAAGCCATCATCTACGCCACGCAAGGCGGCCCCGAAGTGCTGCAGTACAAAGATGTCCCCGACCCGCAGATCGGTCCCTACGAAGTTCTGGTCCGCGTCCGCGCCTGCGCCCTGAATCATCTCGATCTCTGGCTGCGCATGGGCCTCCCGAATTTACCGGTCCCCCTGCCGCACATCCCCGGCAGCGACGTCGCCGGCGAAGTCGCCCGCGTCGGCGACAAAGTCACCAACGTGAAAGTCGGCGAGCGAATTCTGCTCCAACCGGGAATTTCCTGCGGCCAATGCGCGAGCTGCCTCTGCGGACAAGACAGCATGTGCCCCGCCTACACGCTTTTCGGCCAGGGCGTCGACGGCGGTTGCGCCGAGTTCGTGAAATCCCCAGCAGTGAACTGCGTCCCGATTCCCGAAAAGCTTTCCTTCGAAGAAGCCGCCGCGTTTCCGCTCGTCTCACTCACCGCTTGGCACATGCTCATCGGCCGCGCGAAATTGCAGCCGGCCGAGACCGTGCTGGTTCTCGGAGCAGGTAGCGGCGTCGGCAGCGCTGCCATCCAGATTGCGAAAGCCGCGGGTGCGCGTGTGATCGCCACCGCCGGCTCCGACGCAAAACTCGAAAAGGCCAGGGAACTCGGCGCCGACGCTGTCATCAATCACTCCACGCAGAAAATCGCCGACGAAGTGAGACGCCTGACCAATCGCCACGGCGTCGAAGTCGTCTTCGAACACGTCGGCCAAGCCACTTGGGACAACAGCATCCACAGCCTCGCCGTTGGCGGCCGCCTGGTCACCTGCGGCGCCACCACCGGCTTCGACGGCGCCATCAACATCGCCTACCTCTTCACGCGCCACCTCACGATTCTCGGTTCCTTCATGGGCAGCAAAGCCGAATTATTTTCCGCACTGGAGCTGCTCCGCCGCGGCCTGCTCAAGCCAGTGATTGACATCGTCCTGCCGCTCGAAAAATGCGCCGAGGGCCACAAACGCATGGAAAACCGCGAACTTTTCGGCAAAATCGTCCTGACGGTGGCATGACCTTGTGGATTCGCTGCGCGCTACTGCTGGCTGTTGCGCTGCTGCAAACCAGCGCGCCAGCCGGAGGTGTGGTGCCGCAGAAAAAGGTTGATCTCATTGTGATCGAAAAATCCCAACACATTATGATGCTGACGGGCGGCGGAAGCGTGCTCAAGACTTATAGCATCGCTCTGAGTACGGTGCCGGTGGGAGCGAAAGAGCGTGTGGGGGACCACAAAGTGCCGGAAAGGAAGTGCACAATTGACGAAAATAAACCGCAGAGTCGGTTTCACCTCGCTGTGCACGTGTCATATCCGAATGCAACGGATCGGGCGCGCGCGAAGAAAATCGGCGTCGACCCCGGTGGTGAAATTGAAATTCATGGCCTCGAAAAGAAATACGCGTGGCTCGGGAGCTTGCACCGCGAACACGATTGGACGGACGGATGCATCGCAGTCACCGACGCGGAAATTGAGGAGATTTATCCGCTCGTCGCGGTAGGCACAGCAGTCGAAATTCGGCCGTGAGGCTCGGCGGAGGAAAGACCAAAATGCTCGAGCAACCGGAACAGAAAACCCCGCACACGCTGCGCAACATGTGGATGGGATTCGGCGTGATCGTCGCAATCATCCTCGCCTACACCGCCTTCACCTTCTGGTCGCGCTGGCAGGAAAATCAGGACCTTGTCGCGAAGGAAAAGGCCGCGCAGGCTGCCAAGGAGCGTGACGATGCCGCCAAATCCTTCGAAGTTCTCGGCGGCGCCGATTTCAAAATCATCAGTTTTTACGCCATGCCCGGAACAATTCATCGCGGCGACGAAGTGGACATGTGCTACGGCGTTTCCAACGCCAAGTCCGTCAAACTCGATCCGCCTGGCGTGGCGAACATGTTTCCGTCGCTCGATCGTTGCGTGAAGGTCGCCCCGAAGAAGACCACCACCTACACTTTCACCGCCGACGACGGCAAAGGCAACCTCAAAACAGCGCAACTCACCATCGTGGTGCGCTGATAAATTTGCGCGCTGGCAAACGCGAGATGCCAAAAATCGCAAACTGCATAGCACCGATCCCTCGCATTGCAAAGCGCGGCGCGAACAGGCAAAATGGATACGGTCGGCGCGGCAGTTGCGCCGCTACGGAGTCACCTAGGCCATGGCCGTCGAACTCGCAAAGGGCGTCACGCTCGAAGCTCCCGGACAGGACGCGAATTTCCTAAAGGACGAAGGAATTCTGTTCGCGTCGCTCGACAAAGTGGTGAACTGGGCGCGCCGCAGCTCCATCTGGCCGATGTCCTTCGGCCTCGCCTGCTGTGCCATCGAAATGATGTCCATGGCGTCGTCGCGTTACGATATCGCGCGCTTCGGCGCAGAAGTTTTCCGCGGTTCGCCCCGCCAATCCGATCTGATGATCGTCGCCGGCCGCGTCTCGGTAAAAATGGCGCCAGTAATCAAGCAGCTCTACGAACAAATGCCCGAACCCAAGTGGGCCATCTCGATGGGCGCCTGCGCCACCTCCGGCGGCGTCTTCAATAATTACGCGGTAGTCCAGGGCGTCAATCAAGTGATCCCGATTGACGTGTACGTCCCAGGCTGCCCGCCGCGCCCCGAAGCTCTCCTCTACGCCATCTTTCAGCTGCAAAAGAAAATCGACAACGATCGCGGCAGCTTCATGCGCTCCATGAATTTCAGCAAGAGCTGAAAATCGAGTTCACAGTTGACAGTTGAGACTTAAGGGCTGAAACGCGAAATTCCTCAGTCCTCGTCCTGCTGTTGCGCCGCGGCATCATCCGGATCCTCCCACATGTGGCCGCACGAAGCGCAGTGCCAACCGAGTCGCGAAAGCGGTATTGGAACGTGCAGAATGATTGAGGCGTAGGCAATCCGTTTGTGCAATCCCTTGTAGGAGACGTCGAAGGATTGGCAAACCGGACAGCGCGGTTGCGTGAAACGCTCTTGGCCTTCCACCTCGAACGAATCCTGAAAGGATTGATTGAGCAGTTCCTCCGCCGCGCTCGCATCGGAATCCTTAACGAACAACCTCACTCCGCCCAATGCGTTGGACCACAGCCAATCCATGCGAACTGTGTTGACGTCCGTAAGAAAGTTTTCGATTCCCGCTGAATCGAGTATGGATTTGGCGAGCAGCGCAGCGGGAATGTCTCGGTAGCTGCGGATTGCGATTACTTCGAAGTGCTCCGCTTCGTCCGCAGGTGTCTTCGCGACGAGCTGAATATCCAGACCGCGACGGGATATTACCGCCCGCAAAGTTGCTTTGGCCACGTCCGTCAGAGTGCTCGCATCGGAAGCGAGCTGCGTCAGTTCTTCGTCACTCTTTGCGGCGTACCATTCTGCGAGGCGTTGCTGCTTGCGCTCCAAATCGGGGTCTGTCATGACAATTGGAATATAGGTGAAAGCCTGACGCAAACCAAGCGGAAGTCGTAATCGTTGTGCTACGTATTGTTTGCGGCAACCACGGTCGCAGTACCGCCGTCGAAATCGAAGATCGTTCCCGGTGTGTTGTGTTCGCGGCGCACGTACGCCATACCGATGGCGGCGTTCGCGGCCGGTGACACCGCGGAGCTGGTTACGATGCCTACTTCCTTCGGTTCTGCCGCGCCGTCCCGCGCGCGCAGGCGCGTCAAAGGAGCGGGCGGCTCGGCTGTCGAGAACTTCACCCCCACGCGGCGCCGATTTACTTGCCCGCGCGAGCGCACGCGCTCCACAATTTCCTGCCCGGTGTAACAGCCCTTGGTGAAGCTGATGTGCGTCGCTTCCAGCCCCGCTTCGTGCGGAATCACCGTGTCGTTGAAATCGTCCGGGAACCAGGGAATTCCAGCCTCGAGCCGCAGTGAATTCAAAGCGCGCATCCCAATGGCTGTGCCGCGCTGCGCAGCAACGCTCGCGCGCAGATTCTTCCACAACAATCCCAGATGCTCGCGCGGCGCGATAATCTCCGCACCCGGCAACCCGAAGTGCGAATGCCGGATTAGATGGCACGCGACACCATCAATTTCCACTTCCGCGGTGGCGTGTTCGGAAAAGCCTTCCAGCGCCAAGCCGCAAGCTTCCGCGATCACCGTTCCGGCCCGCGGTCCTTCGATCGCGAAGCTTCCGAATCGCTCGGTTACATCGCTCAAGGTGACATCGTCCATGATGATGAACTTATCCAGCGTCGCGATCGTGCGTTCGCGCACCGAAGCATGCGAAAGCACCAGCAATTTGTCCTGCAGCGCGTAAATCTCCAGTTCCGCCAAAATGTGCCCCTGCGGCGTGAGCAGCAACGCCAGCACGCCGCGGCCTTCGCCCAGGCTCTTCACGTCGCCCGAAACGATCGCGTTCAGATAGCGCACGCGATCAGGGCCGGCAAGTTCAACGATGGTGTGCCAATTGGTATCGAAGATCGCCGCAGCTTCGCGCGCGGCGCGATATTCATCAGCCAAAGTAGAGAATACTTCCGGCAGCGTGCAGCCGTGGAAGGAAGCGAGAGTCGCAGCAGCAAGCTTGTGCTCGTTGAGTAGCGCTGTGTCCATAATCTCTCGGCAGCGCGCAAATCACGTGCCGCGCGATGCTCATTCATACTATCAGATGATGTCGCGACGCGGCCGGACGCTACCCAGCATGACTGCGAGTCACACACGTGCCGCCTTGCTCGATGAAATCGTCCATTTCACCGCGGCAGATATCTTGACGACGGCGAGAATCAGGTACACACTACCGGCCGGCGAGTGTATCAAAGTAATACGTTGTCCTTCGGCTGCGCCGAATTCGATCCAGGCTTACTCCGAGTTAAGTATCTCCTGCTGCGTTTGCGACCAACCTGGATTCAACGGACACGTTCGACCGCAGAACCTCTAGCAAGCCTGGAAGCCGGAATGCACGCGAAGGATCCGCACGCTGCGCGTTCAGTGGACATTGCTGATGCGCAGGTTCATCCCTCCATCGCAGACAGATTCCGCGAATTCGAAGCGGTAGTGGAGAATCTCGAAGAGATGATCGTGGTGGTGGACCGCGATTATCGATACTTGATGGCCAACCGCGCGTATTTGGATTATCGTGGAGCGGTTCGAGAACAATTGATGGGCCGCCATGCCCGGGAAGTCCTGGGCCCCGAAGTGTTCGACGTTGTCGTAAAACCAAAGTTAGATGAATGCTTTCAGAACCGCGTCGTTAAATTCGAGATGAAGCATACGTATCCGCAGCGCGGTGAGAGAGATCTCTTCATATCGTACTTTCCAATCTGCGGACCGACGGGCGTGGAAAGAGTCGCGTCCGTGCTACGAGACATCACCGAGCGTAAGCGCGCCACCGCACTCATTAAACAGGAACGAGACCGGGCGCAACGATATTTGGACATTGCCGACGTCATACTACTCGCGCTCGACTGCGACGGGCGGATCACGCTGATCAACCGCAAGGGCTGCTCGACACTGGGATGGAACGAAAGCGAGCTGGTTGGGCAGGACTGGTTTGATACCTGTTTGCCCGCTCGCACACGCCACGAAGTCCGGGCATGCTTCCGCCGCGTGCTCCAGGGTGATCTGGCGTACATCGAAAACCCGGTGCTGACCAGCGCCGGCGAGGAAAGGATGATCGCTTGGCATAATTCGCTTTTGCGGGACGCCGATGGACAAGTGATCGGCACGCTGAGCTCGGGTGAAGACATCACCGATCGCAAGAAGTTTGAACGCGCGCTACGCCACCTCTCGGGACGGCTGCTCCAGGCGCAGGACGAAGAAAGGCGAAAAGTTGCGCGAGAACTGCAAGATGGAATCGGCACCTACGTGAGCGGCCTCAGCCTGGCCTTGGGCAAAATACGAACTTTTCTGGATGATACGAATCCCGAGCATCGCCGAGCTCTGGCGGAATGCAGGGAATTGATACAAGCGGCCGGCGGAGAGATTCGCTCCATGTCGTATCTTCTCCATCCACCCATGATCGAGGTGATGGGACTGGAATCCGCCCTGGATTGGCTGGTACGCGGTTTCTCGACCCGCAGCGGAATCGGAATATCTTTGCAGGTTGCGCCAGACGTGGGCCGCTTGAAACCGGAGGTCGAGTTGACGCTCTTTCGCGTAACCCAGGAAGCGCTCAGCAACGTGCATCGCCACTCTGGCAGCAGTACGGCCGCGCTTCGGCTATTCCGGGAGCGCGAAACCGTCGTGCTGGAGGTTGCCGATCAGGGCTGCGGCTTGCAGCCTGTTACCGTCGGGTCGCCTCCGGAGCTCACGGTGGGGATTTCCGGCATGCGTGAACGCGTCGAGGATTTGGGCGGAACCTTCAGCATCGAAAGTGTTCCAGGAGAAGGCTGCCTGGTGCGCGCCACTCTCCCTGTGCCTAGCGGTCTGTGATGCATTAACGCTAGAAGATTCTTTAGTCTTCAGCATAGCTGATTAGTTCTTCCCGCTCTTCAGCAGAATGATGTCGCTGGTTTGTGAACCGCGCGTGAGGAACAGCGTCTTGCCGTCGGGCGACCAGTTGAACGACCGAATGATGCCGCTGGGGAAATTAGTGATTTGCTTCAGCGTGCCGCTGGGAACGGATTGTCGCCAAATATTGGTCGCGCCTCCGCGCGTCAGGACGAAGTCCACACCATGACCATCCGGCGCCCATTGTGGCAAACCTTGTGCCCCGCCCCCAACCGGAACCTCAAACGAAAAAACAGTTGCGCCGCCTTGCACAGGCGCCGCAACTAAATCATCGCGCCTTTGCGGCGATTCCGGATGCCCAAGTCGGTACAGCACGAGCTTGTTATCCTTCGACAAGAACACGAATGGGCTGGTCTGATGTTGCAGACCCAGCGAAACGGGGTTCGTGCCGTCAATTCCCATGCGCCAACTGCTCAGTTGATCCTCGTAGTCGAAAGTGATCGTGGAACCATCCAGGGAGCATACCGGCAGAAGCGCGGATTTGTCGTGGCTCAACTGCACTGCGTTAGAACCGTCCGCGTCCATACGCCAGATTGCTGATCCGTTTCCGCTCGGAACAGAGTACACGATGTGTTTCCCGTCGCCGCAACCATATGCGAACAGAATATTACGATCGCTGCCTGCCACGAGGGCGCGATCGCTACCGTCGTACTTCGCGGTGAAGACCTCGCGATTACGATTGACGAATACAACGCGATCTTTGCTCAAGATCGAAACTCCGAATATGGAAGGGCCGCCCGAGGTTAGCTGCGTGGCGCGCGAGGAATCGCCCGCGGCAGCGGCCCAGAGGTCCAGCGAAACGCTGGTCTCGACCGTGACCACCGCTAAGCCGTCTGCGGTCAAGTCCAGCCAGGGCAAACTGTAGTCAGTCAGGTCGTTGGTGAGCCGCTGCGCTTCCCCCGAGGGATAGGCCACTTTCCAAAGTTGGCCTTGCGCGCCCCCGCTCTCGTCGCGCATGGGAACCAATAGCGCGTCTCCATCCGGAAGCCAATGCGGGCGGCCCAGAGCGCCGCGCGTTGCGTAGAGAGTGCGCACCGCTCCGCTGGCGACGGTGAGTTCGTTGAGCTGGCTGCTTACGGAAGGAAGCAGAGAGGCGAAGATAATCGCCTTTCCATCCGGGGACCACGCAGGAGCTAGCAGCCCATTTGTAGATATGTTGCCACTCTTGGAGGTGAGGACCTTTTCTCCCGAGCCGTCCGCATTCGCGACCAGCAGATCGAAGACGCCCTTGTCGGGAATTCCTCTGATGAAGGCGAACTGCTTGCCGTCTGGAGAAAAGCTGATGGACGTGTCTATATCGCGCAGTATCTGCTGCGGATTGCCGCCCAGCACGGGCATTTTGTAGAGCGAGCTGAAGAGCTGATTTTCTTTGGACGCTTCGGTGTAATAGATGTAGTTGCCGTCGGGAGAAAAAGTGAGGCCGTAAAAGATGCTGATCGCGGGCGCGAGAATTTGCACGTCGCTGCCGGTGGCCACCTGCCGGACCATCAGGCTCTGCATTTCGCCGTTGCGCAGGACGTAAACCACGTATTGGCCATTGGGAGAAATGGCCACGCCGGAGGCTTTGCCTGTTTCCGTGAGCTTCAGAATACTCATGTTTTGCGCGTTGAAGGTATTTTGGTGGCCGCGCGGTTTGAAGACAAAGAAAGCGATACCGGCTGCGATGAGCGCGATGACGGCGACCGCGGCGATCAATATACCTTTGTGCTTTTTTGCTTCGCCGAGGACGATGGCGGCGCTGCCAGAGCCGCTCGCGGAAGCTTTCGTTGAACCGGAACTTTGCGCCGGCGGCGGTGGTGCGACAGCGGCGGCGGAGTTCGCGCCGGACGAGCCGGGTGCGCCCGTTGCCGTGGCGATATTTGTAGAGCTGAAATTATCGGCCGTGCTGATCTGCGTCTTGCTGGAACCCGAATCACGCTGCAGGCGCTTCAGATCAGTTCGCAGGTCCGCGGCCGTCTGATAACGCATAGTGCGGTCTTTTTCCAGCGATTTATTAATGATCCGCTCGAGCTCCTGCGGCACCTCAGGATTGATGCGCACCGGTGCGACGGGCGCGCGATTCAGGATGGCGTCAAAAACAGCAGCGGAAGTAGAGCCCGAAAAAGCCTGCCGCCCGGTAGCCATTTCATACAACACCACGCCCAGCGAAAAAACATCCGTGCGCGAATCCAAATCCTTGCCCAGTGTCTGTTCCGGCGACATGTACGCCACGGTGCCAACGGCGATGCCCGGGCTGGTGAGGTTTGCGTTGTCGAGGGTGGCGCTGCCCGAAGCGGTCTGGCCGTTGCTGCCTGAGGCCGCCATAATCTTGGCGAGCCCGAAATCGAGAATTTTTGTCTGGCCTCGATCGGTAAGAAAAATATTGGCGGGCTTGATGTCGCGGTGGATGATGTTTTCGGAATGGGCCGCGTCCAGGGCGTCGGCGGCCTGTATGCCGACTTCGAGGAGCGTGTCCAACGCCAACGGCCCTCCAGTGATGCGATGCTTTAGCGTCGCGCCCTTCAGCAATTCCATGGCGATGTAACTGCGGCCCTGGTATTCGCCGATTTCAAAGATGGTGCAAATGTTAGGATGGCTCAGCGCTGCGGCTGCGCGCGCTTCGCGCAGGAAGCGATCCAGTGCCAGCTTGTCCTGCGAAACTTCGTCCGGCAGAAATTTCAGCGCGACCATGCGCCCGAGCTTGGTGTCTTCGGCCTTGTACACCACGCCCATGCCGCCGCCACCAAGCCGTTCAATAACGCGATATTGAGAGATGATTTGCCCGATAAGGGGCTGAGACTCTGTCATTGCGTGCACATATTAGATTCCGCGCACAGACAAGTCAACGCGGCTGAGAGAGTTGCTATACTTTCGGTGTGAGCGAAAAACTGATTCACGAAATTATTCCAGTGGGGATGCTGCAGTGCAATTGCTCGATTCTGGGCGATCCGGAAACGCATGAGGCGATCGTGGTGGACCCGGGCGATGAAGTCGAGCGCATCCTGGAGATTTTGCGCGAGCATCAGCTGAGCGTGCGGGCGATTGTTAGCACGCATACGCACATTGATCATGTTGGCGGCCTCGCGCGGTTGCACGCCGTGACGAAAGCTCCGGTGCTGATCCATGAGGCCGATCTGGAGTTGTACCGGCATCTGGACATGCAGGCGCAATTTTTGGGGATGCGCACGCCGGAGAGCATGCGCATCGAGGATTTCGTGAAGGAAGGCGACAGCGTACGCTGGGGCGGTTATGCCGCGCGCGTGATTCATACACCGGGGCACACGCCGGGAAGCATCAGTCTGCTGGTCGAGAAGGGGTTGCCCTCTGAACTAGCGTACGTAGATCGCCTGAGGCCGCAATCGGCGAAAGCGTCCGCGGAGGCGCATTTGCACGCGCACTTGCGCGAAAACGCGCGAGTGGTCGCCCCATCTCGCAGAGGCGGGCTTGCACCCGGGCGGCTGGTTTCAGGCGATACCTTATTTCAAGGCAGCATCGGCCGCACCGATTTGTGGGGCGGCTCGATGAAGGATATCTTGACCTCGATCCGCGAGAAGCTGCTCGCGCTTCCCGACGAAACGCTAGTGATCCCCGGACACGGCGAGAACACCACCATCGGCGCCGAGCGCGCCGAAAACCCCTACCTGCGCTAACCTGCCCGCAATTGCTCGAATATTCGCATCGAGAAAATGCGGTGTTCCGTATGGAGTGCGGCGGCTCGCCGCCGCTTTGCTTGGCGCGAGGCTTGCCTCGCGTTCTCTCGGTATGCACATGGCATGCATGTTCGCCAGTGAAGGCTGCGCTGGCGTTATGAATCGCGGCTAAAACTGCACGTCTTTGATGTGCGTGGCGAGTGACCACAGATTGCCGAAGGGATCCTGCACCGTGGCCGTGCGGTCGCCATAGGGCGCGTCCTCCAGGCCGCGAATCGTGGTCGCGCCGGCGCGGACAGCTGCCGCGTACACGTCGTCCGTATTCGGTACGTACATATGCAGCAGGAATGGAGCGGACTCCGATTCTCCGCGCGATTCACCGCCCGCTAGAATGGAATCGCCTATGCGCAGTCGCACATGCCGAGCGATGCCTTGTGGATCCTTGGCCGCAAATATCTCGTGAGCGCCGAAGGCTTGCTCCAGGAATTCCACATATTTTCCCGCGTCGCGAACCTGAAACATCGGAACGATGGAAGGCGTGTTTGCGACGATGTGCTGCCCGCTGCCGTGCGTGGTGATGTGCCAGGAATTGCCGCCGGGGTCTTTCACGGTGCCCTGGCGATCGCCGTAGGACTGATCCATCGGCGCGGAAAGCGATGTGGCGCCGGCGTCCAAGGCGCGCTGGAACGCGGCATCCACGTCCGGCACGTACAAAATATTCGTCGAGGCGCGGGGCTTGAATTCGGCGGTCGCGTCCGCGAGCTCGATCATCGAGCCGACAAGCCGAACTTCGGCGTGCATGATCAGGTCCGAGCCGGGACGCGCGACGCGGAAGATTTCCTCAGCGCCGAACGCCTGTTTGTAGAAGTTGATGAGATTCGCCGCGCCCGGCACCAGCAGATACGGCGTGAGCGTGCGGAATCCTTTGCGGATGTAGGGCACCGGCAAAGTCCACTTCGGTTCTTCGTTTGGTACGGTGGCAGACGGCGCGGGCGACGGCTGGTGCAAAGCCGCGAAGCGGCGCTCGATTTCTTCGGCCGTGAGCTGTTCGATTTGCGTGGAAATCATCCAGGTGTAGCCGAACGGATCGGTGAATTGTCCGGAGCGCTCGCCGTAGAATTGATCCTGCACCGGATGAAGCACCTTCGCGCCGGCGGCGACGGCGCGAGCCGCGAACGCGTCCACATCATCCACCTGAAGGTGAATCTTCACCGGCGACCCGCCAAGCGTCGTCGCGCTGACTGCGCCGTAATCCGGGAATTCATCGGCCAGCATGATAGTGGAGTTGCCGATGCGAATTTCCGCGTGGCCGATACGGTCACCAGGGCCGTTCATGCGCATGGTTTCCACCGCGCCAAACGCCCGCTTGTAGAATTCGAGCGCGCGGGCGGCGTCCTTCACGATCAAGTACGCTGTGGCGGTCTGTCTTGTCTGAGGTGTGGCTACAGCCTTGCTGGCCATGGGTGATCTCCCTTCGAGCTTTGCTCGTAGTGATGCTTTGAAATCTTCGCGGGGCAGGCCACGGAGGTCGGCGGCGACGCGCGCAAGCGCGGCGATGGGCGCTTTGGGCGTCGCGCCATCGCGGCGGCGCGGAGCCGGACCCGGCGCGAGAAGCGCCTGGATGGCGCGATCGAGTTGTTCGTTCAGGTTTGGTTTAGGCATTGGCTGCACCCGACCGATTCTTCTTCTGCGATGTTCTAGCGGCCGCGTTTCTGCCGGAAACTTTCGCCGCTTCCTCGCGCAGCGTTTGTATCCCACGGAACTGCAGTTGCTTTATGGCGCCTTCGGTACGTCCGAGGGCTTGCGCGATTTCGCGGATGCTCTTTTCTTCGGCGAAACGCATCTGCACGACCTTCCGCTGCTCGACGGGAAGTTCCTGCACCAGGCGGAAAAGCTGCGCGCGAATTTCGATCTCTTCCGGACTCGGCTCGGTACTGGCTGGATCGCTCGCGAGCGCATCGGTCTGTTCGCGCGAGCCGCGCCGCCAGCGGTCGGCGATGGCGTTCGCGGCGATACGCATCAGCCACGCGCCAAACGGAGCGCCGCGCCACTCAAAACGCGGCAGATTCGCCAAAGCGTGGTGAAAGACCTCGGACGTGATATCCTCCACCGCCGCGCGGTCTCCCACCCGTCGCAAGACGTAGGCGTACACGCGCTCGAAGTGAATTTCGTAGAGCGCGGCGAACCGGCTGGGGTCCTGCTGAGCCGCCTCGATCAGCCGCCGCTCTTTCTCTTCTTGTAAGGCCTTCAACCAGAGCTCCAGAGTTCTTGCTGCCATAGTATAGAACTGTCGGACGGGGCAAAGGTTACGGCGGATGTTGAGAATGAAGCTGGCCGTTGGCCGGGAGGGGGGACTGCAGTGAATTCCGCCACAGCGTAATTCATCCTGGGATCCAGCAGTGCGGGATCGAAGGGTCACCGCTTTTTGTCGGCGGCAAAGGTCCGGCAATAATCGCCCCAAGACGAGGCTTGCCTCACCCGCTGCGCGTCGGCGTCGTGACCGAATGGTCGAACGTGATCGATCGCGTAGACGATCAATGTTGGATTGCGTATTAGTTGACAAAAGCAACTAAGTGCATGACAATGGCACGCATGGCACGAACTCGTAATGCGCTCGTGAGAGCAGGTGCAGCCGTGAAACACAACGCGACGGGGATGGCGCGGGTCGACGCGATCCGGCGGTTTAACCGTTTTTACACGCGGAAGATTGGCGTGTTGCAGGAAGGGTTTCTCGGTAGCGCATTCTCTTTGACGCAAGGGCGCGTGCTGTACGAGATCGCCCACCGCGAGAAGCCTACCGCTACGGCAGTGGGCGCGGAATTGGGCTTGGACCCGGGGTACCTGAGCCGCATTTTGCGCGGATTCAAGAAGGACGGATTGATCCGCGCGGAACGCTCGGATGCGGACGGGCGGGAGACGCTACTCTCTCTGACTGCGCGCGGGCGCAAAGCGATCGCTACGCTCGACCGGCGTTCGAATGAAGATGTGACGGCGCGCCTGCGCGGCGTATCGGAAGCAGACCAGCAGCGGTTGGTCGCGGCAATGGATTCCATCGAATCCGTCCTGGCGCCCCGGGCCGCCGAAACCGAGTCATACATCTTGCGGCCACATCAGCCCGGGGATATGGGCTGGGTGGTCGGCCGCCAAGGCCTGTTGTACGCGCAGGAATACGGCTGGGACGAACAGTACGAGGCGCTGGCAGCGAAAATTGCGGCGCACTTCATCGAACAATTCGACGCGCGCCGCGAACGCTGCTGGATCGCGGAGCGCAAGGGCGTAACGGTGGGCGCGGTTTTCCTGGTGAAACACTCAAAGTCCGTGGCCAAGCTGCGTCTGTTGCACGTGGAAGCCTCCGCGCGCGGACTAGGCATCGGCAAGCGATTGGTGGAGGAATGCGTTCGCTTTGCGCGGCGCGTGGGATACAAGAAAATCACTCTGTGGACGCAGAGCATACTGCTGGCGGCGCGGCATATCTATAACCAGGCGGGATTCCGCTGCGTCGGCAAGAAACCGCATCACAGTTTCGGTCATGATTTGGTGGCGGAAACTTGGGAACTAAAGCTGTGAAGTCCCTCACAGAATGCCACTGCAAGCCGGACTAGAAACTTTGCCGTCGCGCGCCGCGCTGCATCAACTCTTCTTGTCGCGTTCTGCGCGCATCGCTTCCATCACACTTTGAATCAGCTCTTTGGCTTTGCCGATTTCTGCCTGGATGATGCGGATATCCATGACCGGGACATCCGGGTCGCGATTGGTGTGGCAATACACGCCGTGCTGGCCCACCAGCACTAGGGCGTTGGTCAACAGGTCAAGCGTAACGGCCAGTCGGCCGCGGTACGGGCCCATCATGGTTTCGTAATGTTCCAGTTCGTCTTTGTGCTCGTCGAATGCGGGCATGAGCGCCATCGTAGCATAGGCAATCTTGCCTGTGCTCTTGCGGTTGCTGTTGTCGTCGCTAGAGCCGGCGTCCCGCCGGCTCCGTTGCCGTTGCTTTTGTCTCGGTAGGAATGGTTCTAGAACCAACTGTTGCGGGCTACGGGATAATCTGGACCGTTGCGTTGAGCGTGCCGCAGTTGCAGGGGACGGCGCGGTTTATTCGACGGGCTGTTTCATAACGGGGCGGCGTTTGCTGGGGCGGCAAACGAGGCTATACTGCAGGGAACGAAGGTGATCTTTCACGCTGCATAAGCTCGTTTCCTGGAACGCCAATCGGCCCGTTGCGAACGACGATAGCAATAATTTTGAATTGTGCCGGGGCTGCTGCTTGGGATGAATGCGGCTCCTGAGATCCGCGGGGTGAACAGACGATGAGACGTTCAGACTTGGTACGCAATCCCGGGAAGAGCAAGGCGGTGCGCACTTCGCAGATCGTTTTTGGCGAGCGCCAGCATTTGCTGCGCGTGCTGGACTCGGTGGAGCGCAGCGCTTTGCCCGCCGCGCGCCTAGAGCAGGAGCGTCGCGTGATCGAGCAACTGATTCACTCGCGGACGCAAGAACTGAACCGCATTAATGCGGGATGGGATGAGAAGGTGGGAGTAGTTCTGAGCGCCGAAGTGAAGCCGGAAACTCTCGACGGGCTTTCGCGCCAGGCACCCAAGGAAGACTTTTACTTGCTGCGGTTGATCAGCGAGCATCCCAAAGTTTCGGCGAAAACGCTAGGCCGCCTGTCGCATCATCCGTATTCCGCGATCCGCGAGAATATCGCGCGCCATCCGAACAGCGATGCGGCGACCTTGTCGCGTTTGAGTAAGGATCGCACCCAGCCGCTCTGGTATCTGGTGGCGTTCAATCCGAATGCGCCAATGACTTTGCGGAAGAAGCTCCAGGAGCGCATGCGCAGGCTGGGCGAGAAGTCCGCGACGCAATAGGGACGCTGGCGATCGCCGAGCGGCAAGCAGTTAAAAGCCGTTTCTAGCCGCTAACCACTAGTCACTTGCCACTGCCTTTTTCCCCAGCGAATCTATCGGCCTGCGTTGCGGCGCTGTTTTGACCCCATGTCCTGGCTGCTGCAATCTGTGCACTCGTAACACCTTGCTGCTGCTTTTTTCTAGAGTAGAATCCTGCCATGCAGGATTCCTCTCCCTTGCCTGTGACTGCGCCTTCCACCGCGCCCTCACCCGCGGCTTATTACAACATCACCGATGAATTTGTCTCGCGTCCGGCCCGCGAGCACCCCGAGAAGCTTGCCATCCTGGGAACTGGGCCGGCTCGGACGTACGCGGAATTGGAAACTCTGGTCGGGCGTGTAGCTCGGGCCTTGCGCGACGCCAATTGCCAGCCAGGCGAGCGGGTACTCATTGCCTTGCCGGATTCGACTGAACTGATCGCTGCGTTTTTTGGCGCGGCTAAAATCGGCGCGATTGCCGTGCCAGTGAATCCCACGGCGCGCGCCACGGATTATCAACACTGGCTGGAAAATTGTGGCGCCCGCGTTGCGATCGTGCACGCGCCGATTTTGGGTGAGTTCTGTGCTGGCACGGCAGGCGAAGCCGAGCTGGATCTTCTGGTCGTATCTGAAGGCACTTCGGGAACTGAGAAGCCGGACCGCGTCGCGCGGCGGATTGTGGAATGGGATGACTGGCTGCCCTCGCATGCTGCCGCCGTGATCGCGACGCATCGTTCGCTCACGACGGACCCGGCATTCTTCCTGTACACATCAGGCAGCGGCGGCACGCCGAAAGCCGTCGTCCATCGGCACCAGGATATGACCGCTGCGGCGCGGAATTATGCGCAGGGCGTACTGGGATTGCGCGCGGACGACCGGCTGTTCTCAGTTTCGAAGCTATTTTTCGCGTACGGCCTGGGGAACGGAATGTACTTTGCGCTGCATTTCGGTGCCTCGACAATCTTGTATCCCGAACGTCCCCACCCCCATGAAATCGCAGCCGTGATCGCCCAATACCGTCCTACCGTGTTTTTTTCCGTGCCTACTTTTTATGCGTCGTTGCTGCGCGAGTCCGAAAAAGGACTGTCACTTGATTTTTCATCAGTCCGCTTGGCGGTTTCCGCAGGCGAATCCTTGCCGGCGGAAATCTTCGACCAGTTTCGCAAGCGTTTTGGTATCGAAATTCTGGATGGCATCGGCTCCAGCGAGATGCTGCACATATTCCTGTCATCGCGCCCGGGCGAAGCACGCGCCGGCAGCTGCGGTCGCGAAGTTCCCGGATACGAAGCACGGATCCTGAACGATGCTGGCGAGCCTGCTGCAGCAGACGAAGCGGGGAACCTGTGGGTGAAGGGCGAAAGCGCTTTCGCGGAGTACTGGCGGATTGCTGAGCTGACCGCGCGCACCAAGCGCGACGGTTGGGTCAATACCGGCGACAAATTTTCGCGCGACGCGGACGGATATTTTTATTATCGCGGTCGCGCGGACGACATGATGAAAGTCTCAGGCATGTGGGTCTCACCCGGAGAAGTGGAAAACGCCTTGCTCGGCCACGCCGCTATCGCCGAGTGCGCCGTAGTGGGGAATGCGGACGCGGTGGGCCTGGTGCGGCCAGTAGCGTACATCGTCCTCCGCCAAGGCGTGACAAACACCGCAGGCGGCCTCGATAGTGAAATCTACGGCTGGCTGCGCACGCGCTTGCCCGGCTTTAAGTGTCCGCAGGAATATCGCTTCGTGAAGGAGCTGCCGCGCACGGCGACGGGCAAGGTACAGCGGTATCTGTTGCGAGGCGTTAATGGTTGAATGCTGTTGCCTGTGAATTTGTAGCGGCCGCCTGCTTTTTTAGGCGGGCGTATTTGACGTGAACGCGATCCCTTCCGCAAACACTCAGCACCGCCTGAAACTTCGGCCAGAGACATATTGGCTCTTTACGTCTATAATTATCTCTGTATATTGGCCTACAGGAGTGAGCCAATGCTTCCGCTACATCTCCAGTCTGAAAGTCACATTCCCCTGTACGTGCAACTGCGCGATCAACTGCGCGCTCTCGTGCATTCCGGCGAGCTGCGCACCGGCGACCGCATTCCAGCGAGCCGCGAACTCGCGACGCAGCTCGGCGTGCATCGCACCACCGTCGCCAATGCCTACGCAGAACTCGAATCCGAGGGCTTGATCCAAGGCCATGTGGGGCGCGGCACGTATATTTGTGGCGCCCCGGCGCGGCAATTCACGCCGCCGCCCCGCTCGAATGGCAATGGCGGCTCCGTCCGCTGGGAAACTCTCTTCGCCGACGAGCGCGGTGAGGATGGCCTGAGCCGCCTAACTCCGGAAGTTCCGAAAGACGCGATCGGCTTCGTCGCCGCTCGTCCGCCAGAAGAACATTTTCCGCTGGAGGAATTTCGCAGCTGCTGCAATTCCGTTTTGCGCGACGACGGCCGCAAGGTCCTGCAGATTGGCTCGTCGGATGGGTACGAGCCGCTGAAGACCGCGTTGATCGATTTCTTTCGCGACGAAGGGCTAAACGTTTGCAGCGAACAATTATTGATCACGGGCGGGTGCCAGCAGGCAATCGATCTGTTGTGCAAGGCGTTCTTGCGTCCCGGGGATGCGGTAGCGCTCGAGAATCCTGCGTATCCGGGCGCACTCGCGACTTTCGGCGCCGCGCGCATCCGCACCCTGGCAGTCGCGGTCGATACGGATGACGCGCCCGGCGGCCGTCTGGGCCTGAATATTGACGCGCTGGAATCGGTGCTGATGCAGAACCGCGTGAAATTCGTTTTCACGACGCCCGATTTTCACAACCCTACGGGCACAGCATTACCAATGAGCGAGCGTCGCCGCTTGCTGGATATGGCCGCGCGCTATCAAGTGCCGGTAATTGAAGATTACATTTATGGACGCCTGCGTTTGCGCGGGGCCGCGACGCCTTCGTTGCGATCACTCGATCGCACGGGCAGCGTGATTCAAATTGATAGCGTCTCGAAGATCGCGTTCCCCGGCCTGCGCGTAGGATGGTGCATTGGGCCGGAGAGCGTCATCGAAAGATTGCGCCTCGTGAAACAAGCGACCGATCTGCATACGGATCAACTGGCGCAGGCCACGCTTGCGGAATTCATCCGGCGAGGCCATCTGGCGCGCCACTTGGCGAAGATGAAGAAGATATACCGCAGCCGGCTGGACGCGATGGAATCAGCTCTCGGAAAATTCATGCCCGAGGAAAGCAGTTGGACACGCCCGGAAGGAGGGATGTCAGTGTGGCTCAGCCTGCCAGCGGGATTCGATGCCGGCGAGCTGCTCATCCACGCCCGGGAGCGCGGCGTGATGTATGTGCCGGGCCGGTATTTCTATCATCAGAATCCGCAGCCGAATACCGTGCGATTGGGGTTCGCGAGCCTGGACGAAAAGCGAATCGCGCGCGGGATTGAGATTTTAGGCGATGTAGTGAAGACAGAATTTCGTAAGCGCCAGCGCGGCGCGCGAAGTGAATTCCACTCCCGCGTGGCCTTGATCTAGGGAAAACGTGCTCCTGAAACCCAATCCGGCGAACCTATGTTTTGGCTGCGGCGGCGCGAACCAGCGCGGCATGCAGCTCACTTACGAGCAGGATGATCAAGCGCGGCGCATACGTGGAAATTTTCGCCTCGGTGCCGAATATCAAGGCGCGTCGGGATTCATCCATGGCGGTATTATAGCTACCGTATTGGATGAAGTGATGGGCAAAGTGACCCGCTTCCGCGGCGTGCACGCCGTAACGGCGGACCTGAGCATCGAATATTTGAAGCCGGTGCCGGTGGATGTGGATTTGGTTGTCGAAGGGCACGAAGTGGAAATGACCGGCAGAAATTTGTTCATGCTTGGCGAGATACGAAACGTTGCAGGTCAGGTGTTGGCGCGCGGCAAGGGACGATTCGTGATCGTTGACCCGAAACGCCACGCGAAACAAGGCGCGGACAACGGTATGCCGGTGGAATTAGCAGGGAAGCCGCTCCAGAAGTGAAATTCGCAAGCAAGACTGAGGGAGAAACTCGATGGAACTGATGAACAATAATTTGTGGCGCGTGAAAGTGGGCCTGGCGGAAATGTTGAAGGGCGGCGTGATTATGGACGTGACCAACGCCGAGCAGGCCAAGATCGCCGAAGACGCCGGCGCGTGCGCGGTCATGGCGCTGGAGCGCGTTCCTTCAGATATACGCAAGGAAGGCGGTGTGGCGCGCATGGCCGCACCGCGCATCATTCGCGAAATTATGGACACCGTCTCAATCCCGGTGATGGCCAAAGTGCGCATCGGCCATTTCGCCGAAGCGCAGGTGCTGGAAGCGCTGGAAGTGGATTACATTGACGAGAGCGAAGTCCTCACTCCAGCGGACGAAGAGCATCACGTCTGGAAGCACGGCTACAAAGTCCCATTCGTTTGCGGCGCGCGAAATTTGGGCGAGGCGCTGCGTCGCATAGCCGAAGGCGCGGCGATGGTCCGCACCAAAGGCGAAGCGGGTTCGGGCAATATCGTCGAAGCGGTGCGCCACATGCGCACCATCGTCAGCCAGATGAAGCGGCTCACCCTGCTCGGCGAAGAAGAACTGGTGCACGAATCGAAGGAACTCGGCTCGCCGTTCGAGCTGGTCGCTTGGGTGGCAAAGCACGGCAAGCTGCCAGTCCCGAATTTTTCGGCTGGCGGAATTGCCACTCCGGCCGATGCGGCGCTGGTGATGCAGCTGGGCGCGGAAGCAGTGTTCGTCGGCTCGGGAATTTTCAAGTCCAGCGATCCCGCCGTCCGCGCTCGCGCGATCGTGAAGGCCACCACACATTACAAGGACCCGAAGGCAGTCCTCGAGGCGTCCGAAGAATTGGGTGACGCGATGAAGGGCCTCGACATCCGCCAGATGGACGAAAAGGATCTTCTGCAGACAAGAGGTTGGTAAGCGGGAGTTTCGCGTGATTGCTGATTGGTGATTAGCGGTGCGTGAATAGCCCTTGTAGGTCTTGGCTTTAGCCACGACATAAACCCAGCAAGAGCCGTGCGGCTTCAGCCGCCGAAGTACCGATTTCGCGGTTGCGATACAGACTCTTTCGCCCCGGGCTAGTTCGTGTCGCACCTACGGCGTTTGAGTCTGAGCTGGCTGTAGGGGCGGGTCTTAGACCCGCCCCTACGTTTTTACATGGAACGTTGAGGTGAGTAATTTTCTTGGGGCCATTGGAATGAAATATGACGGATTGAAAATCGGAATCGTCGCCATACAAGGTGACTACGAAGCGCACGCCAAGGTGCTGCAGCGGCTGGGCGTCGAGTACAAGTTCGTGCGTACGCCGCAAGATTTGGCGGGCCTCGCTGGCGTGATTCTTCCCGGCGGCGAGAGCACCACACATCTGAAGGTTATGCAGGAAGAGGGCCTGTTCGATGCCCTGAAAAAATTCGCCGCGGCGGAGGGCGCGTTTTTTGGGACTTGCGCGGGCACAATTCTTCTGGCTAGAGAAGTGCACGGCCCAGCGCAGGCGTCTTTAGGCTTGCTGGATGCCTCGGTTCTGCGCAATGGCTACGGGCGGCAGCTGGCTAGCGATGTCCATATGGGGCAAACCAAATTGCGGGCGCAGCCGCTGGAGATGGTCTTCATCCGCGCGCCGATTATCGAATCGGTGGGGCCCGGCGTTGACGTTTTGGCGGAAGACGCGGGGCACCCAGTCTTGGTGCGCGAGGGCAAGATTCTCGCAGCCACGTTTCATCCCGAGCTGAGCGACGACACCGCCGTGCACGAGTATTTTGTGCGCATGGCGCGGAAAGAGGTTGCTGTTTCGCAGTGAGTGTCCCGCGCGCCGTTCGTAGCGCCGGCCTGCCTGCCGGCTCTGTTGCCTTCGCAGTTGCAGCGACCAGCTTTAGCCGGGCGCCGTTGACTTTGCCTTTGTGCATCGCGCTCCCGGGCGATTCACGAGGTCAACACCCCACGTCGGCGGTTCAATCCTTCCTTAATTTATGAGATTCTGTCGCCCTGATGAAGACCCCGGTGAGAGTACTCTTCGTCTGCGTGGGAAATTGCGTGCGCAGCCAGATGGCGGAAGCCATCGCGCGCCACTCGTACGCGGATATCATTCTGCCGGAAAGCGCGGGAGTCTCGCCGCTCGGTTTCATTGATACGACGACGCAGGCCGTGCTACGCGAGCACGGGATTCCCTTCGATGGCCAATTTTCGAAGGGGCTGCACAACCACAAGCTGCGGAAACCGGATGTGGTGATCAACATGTCCGGCATACACGGCAAGGCGCTTTTTCCGGAGCACGATGTGGAAGACTGGAAGGTGAGGGACCCGTTCGGCGAGGATATCGAGCTGCATCGCACGATCTTCAATGACATTGAGGCACGCGTGACGCTGCTGGCCGCGCGTTTGCGTACGCGGGCTGTCAGCGCGGACTGAACAGTCGGAGAGCCTGAGAGCAAGGAACAATGCGGCGCGAAACTACAAGCGTGTCCCAGGAAGATTACCTGAAAGCGATCTGGGAATTGGTGCAGGAAGAGCAGGCGCCCATCAGCGCGCGCCTCGCTGAGGATTTGGGCGTCACTCCTCCAGCCGTAACCGCAGCCCTGAAGCGCATGACGCGCGGCGGATATCTGCGCGTGCGCCGCGATGGCCACATCGAGCTTTCCTCGAAGGGGCAGGAGATCGCGGGGCACCTGGTGCTGCGGCATCGCCTCGCGGAAAAGCTCCTGACGGATGTGATCGGCCTCGAATGGGCGCGCGCCCACGAAGAAGCAGAGCGCCTGGAGCACGGCATCTCACCAGAAGTGGCGGAGTTGCTGCTGAAGCGCTTTGGCCGTGACAGCCGCTGCCCGCACGGAGTACCCTTGCTCGGGGGGATGGCGAAGCTGCGCAGGAAATTCGGCGCGGTGCGCTTGTCGGATGTGTCGGTGGGGAAGAGCTACGAGGTTTTGCGCGTGTATGAGAAGGATCCCAAGTTTCTGGAATTCCTCACCGGTCTTGGGTTACATCCCGGAACGAAAGTCCGCGTCCACCAGCGCGAGTACGACGAGACGATGGTCTTGTCCGTCACCGGCCATTCCGCGCGCATTCACTTAGGCAAGCCTGCGACCCAGCGAGTATGGGTGCGCAGCGCGGCGTAGTAGTCTCCTCAATCCGCTCGTACGATACAAAATTATAATGCGGGCCATTTGTCTCGCCTATTGCAACGGGGCGGGTCGGGCGACTATGATACGCGGTGCTAGCCCCCGCAGGGTGACTGGGATGGTCCAGAAAACCTTGATTGCTTCGCGCAGCTTCCAGCCAGGTACAAAGAGAACGGTATTTTTGTCTTAGCTGTTAGAACCACGCGGATCCGAGCGATAGCGCACGTTGGGCTGAGCGACACCAGGATTTTGAATTTCCCGAAAATCATCGCAGACTGAAGGAGGAACACGAAATGGCAACTGCATCGGTAGCTGTGCAACCAAATGAAAATGTAACCGGGTACGTGACCAAGACTCGCAAGATGCTCATCAACGGCAAGTGGGTTGATTCCGCATCGGGCAAGACCTTTGAAACCTTCAATCCCGCCACGGGACAAGTGCTGTCTCACGTCGCCGAAGGCGATAAGGAAGACATTGACCGCGCCGTAAAAGCAGCGCGTGCGGCATTCGAAACCGGCCCATGGTCGAAGATTTCTCCTTCCGAGCGCGGCCAGATGATCTGGCGCTTGGGCGACCTGCTGCAAAAGCACCTGGAAGAATTCGCGCAACTGGAATCGCTCGATAACGGAAAGCCGCTGAAGATTGCTCGCGTAGCCGATCTGCCGCTCTCGATCGATCATTTCCGTTACTACGCTGGCTGGGCCACCAAGATCGAAGGCAACACCGTTCCGATGTCCGGCTGGAAGCAGGGCATGTTCCACGCCTACACCGTCCGCGAGCCGGTCGGCGTAGTTGGCCAAATCATTCCGTGGAATTTCCCGCTGCTGATGGCGGCGTGGAAGCTCGGTCCCGCGCTTGCGTCGGGCTGCACGATCGTATTGAAGCCCGCCGAACAGACGCCTCTGACCGCGCTGCGCCTGGGCGAATTAATTCAGGAAGCCGGCATTCCCGATGGAGTCGTGAACATCGTTCCGGGTTTCGGCGAAACCGCCGGCGCTGCTCTCGCCGCGCATCCGGACGTGGACAAGATCGCCTTCACCGGCTCCACCGAAGTGGGCAAGCTGATTCTGAAAGCGGCAGCTGGCAACCTGAAGAAAGTCTCGCTGGAACTGGGCGGTAAATCGCCGAACATCATCTTCGACGACGCCGACCTCGACTCCGCCATTCCCGGGGCCGCCAGCGCCATCTTCTTCAATCAGGGTCAGTGCTGCTGCGCCGGTTCGCGCCTCTATGTCGAGAAGAAAGCTTTCGACAAGGTGGTCGAAGGCGTCGCCGACAACGCTTCAAAAATCCGCGTACGTCCGGGATTCGATCCGGACAGCGATCTGGGCCCGCTCGTTTCCGAAGAGCAACTCAATCGCGTGTGCGGCTACCTGGATAGCGGTGCCAAGGAAGGCGCAAAGGCCGTCACCGGCGGCTCGCGCGAAGGTACCACTGGCTACTTCGTCAAGCCCACCGTGCTGATCAACACCAACCCGAAAATGAAAGTGGTGCAGGAAGAAATTTTCGGACCGGTAGTCACCGCGATTCCGTTCAGCGATCCGAGCGAAATCGTGGCGACTGCCAACGATACGATTTACGGCCTGGCTGCCGGAGTCTGGACGCGCGATATCAAGAAAGCGCATCAGATGGCTTCCAAGATCAAAGCCGGCACTGTGTGGATCAATTGCTACAACATCTTCGACGCCTCGCTTCCGTTCGGCGGCTACAAGCAGTCCGGCTGGGGCCGCGAAATGGGTCACGAAGTGCTCGAACATTACACCGAAGTCAAATCCGTCTGCTCCGCGCTGTAGTCCGCGTATCGGGAATATGAATCAGGTCTTGGTAGGGGCACGGCATGCCGTGCCCTTACCGACTCCTCCTTAGAACTTAAAGAATAGCTGCAGGGGCCGAGTGCATGTTGCTCGGCCATTTTTCCTTCTGTATTGTTCTGGTGTCAGCGAGACAGGCTTCGCGCAAGAAAATGCGACAGGTCTTCGATCCCGGGTCTGTAGGGGCGGTTCGCGAACCGCCCTCCGCTTGAACGCACTCCATCGTCGGATTTCAGGATAACTCGCTCCCGTTCTGCGAGAGCGAATCAGGAGCCTTGGCACTTCACGGGAGTTCATTATGTTGATCGAGGTTTCGCTGAACGGCGGCAGGACGCGCGCGGAGCATCCTAACGTGCCGTGTTCGCCGCAGGAAATGGCGGCCGCAGCAAAGGAATCGGTTGCAGCGGGCGCCGGCGCGGCGCATTTTCACGTGCGTGCCGCCGACGGCCGTGAGAGCGTTGATGCCGACGACGTGGCTCGCGCTGTCTCTGCCGTACGCGCGGCCATTCCAGGGATTCCGTTCGGCGTGAGCACCGGCCTGTGGATGGTGCGGGACGCGCGCGAACGTCATGAAAAAGTAACGGCGTGGAAAACCTTCCCGGACTTTGCTTCCGTGAACTTCAACGAAGAAGGCGGAATCGCGCTCGCGGAATTGTTGCTGTCGAAAGGGACAGGCGTCGAAGCGGGAATGGGCAGCGTGCTCGCGACCGAAAAATTCCTGGACAGCAAGCTCGCGACGCGCTGCCGCTGGGTGCTGCTGGAACCAGAGCAACAGGAAATGGACGAGGCGCTCGCGGTAGTCGAAGGCATCGAGGCGCGCCTGAAGCGAGCCGGGATCGCTCTGCCGATCATCCTCCACGGATTGAATCGCACCGCATGGGGCTTCATCGAAGTGGCAGCGCGGCGCGGATATGGCACGCGCATCGGGTTCGAGGACGCGCTGACTTTACCGGATGGTAGCCAAGCGAGGGGCAACGGAGATCTGGTCGCGGAAGCAGTGAAACGCGCGAGACGTGCTACGTCAGCGAATCGCGGGGCGTGAAGATAATTTCCCGTTCGCGCGAGCGGAGCCTAAACTTTCCCGCCGCTCGCTTTCTGTTCCTTCAATTGCTGTTTCCAGCCGAGAATACGCGCTTTGTTTCCAGCTTCTTCCGCCTCGGGAACCATCCCTTTGCGCTGATAGGCGCGGGAAATGGTAGTCCACGCGAGAATGTCGTCCGGGTCAAGCGCAAGTATGCGCCGCGCGGTTTCAATGGTGCGGTCAAAATCCTGCTGGGCGTGATAGGCTTGCGCCAGGCCATGCAGCGCGTCGCTAAATTTAGGATCGAGTTCCAGCGCACGCGTGTATTCCGCAATCGCTTCCGGGAGTTTTCCTTCGCCGAAGAAATCGATGCCCGCGTAGTAATGGTCTTCCGCGTTGTGAGGTGCATCACTATTCACGCAGCAATTCTAGCACCCGCCCCGCCATGTTGAATGCTCTTCGCTATTACTGGATTATCGCGCGCGGCTACCGCCTGCGCCCGTGGGCGTCACCGTACCTGCAGTGGAGGCTAGAGACTTTCTTCGGCAAAGACGCCGCCGACCTGGATGCGCGCAAATTCTTCACCCTGATGTGGCGCGAACGCGCGCGCATGGAGCGCTTTCTGGATTGGGTAGCCGAGCGCCGCCGCGAGCAGAGGCGATAGGCATCTCGACTTTACGCCGCTTTTTTCTGAGTCGCGCTACAGCGCGATTCATCCTGAGATCCCGCATCGCGGGATCGAAGGGTGCGCCCTCTGCGCCTCTGCGATAAGCGCCTCTATCTTTCTCAGATTTTCCTCCGCAGTTCCTCAGTGCCCTCTGTGTAAAATCTTTTGAAGTCGGTTTGCGTCTACAGCCGCGCAGACATCCGCGACATGATTTTCCCGCTCGCGGAAATAACCGACAGGATCAAGTGATCGCTGAGCGGCACGTTGTGGTCGCGAACTTTGATCACATACAGCATCCGGTTGTCGCCCTCTTCCATTTGCAGCGGCTTGCGCTCGATACTCACATTCGCTGCAGGCCGCAGGTACAGCCCGCGTTTCCACTGCACCCGAAATTGCATTCCGCGAATGACATCCGGAGTTTTCGCGGGGGTGTAAATGTTCGAGTCACACTCCTCGATGCGGATGTTAATTTCGATGGTGAGATAGTCAGGAAAGAAGTCCACTCTTTGCGAATTCCTACGGAACTCCGACCCTTGCGCCGTGTCAATTCTTTCCAGGCCGTTAAAGAACCCCAGCGACTGCAGCACCGGAATAAAATTCACGCAAACGTCGCCCGTGCGGATTTGTCCGGTGGAGAGCGCCACATCGTCCTTGTATTCGTGCATCCTGCCCGCGTTGCCCTCGGATTGCGCGCTCGCGACCGGCGTGAGCAGCAGGCAGGCTGCCGCGAAGGAACACGCGATTGGCCGAATAAGTTTCATCTTCAGCGGGCGACTCGCAACGAGTGAGGGACCGCGCGAAATTCCATGTTGCCACGATATAACGCGGCGTCGCCGACTGGCAACTGCGGTCGGAACGACGATTTCCGAAGCAATGTTCGCGAACTGTTGGGGGCGGGTCCAAGACCCGCCCCTACGCCGATTGCGACGCGCGCATTGCGAACGGCGGGGCAAAACTCGTCGCGTCATTAGGGCGTATAATTGAGGCAGCGGGTGAATGCCATGCAGTCCCTGAAAATATTGCAAAAATCGGCGACTTTGCAGGAAGCGCGCTGGTGGGAATCCGAGCCAGGCGGCAAGGTGCATTGCTATCTCTGTCCCCGGCATTGCCATATCGGCGAGGGCCAGGCCGGGTTCTGCTACATCCGCGCGAACGAGGGCGGAAAACTTTACAGCCTAGGCTACGCGCACCCCGCCGCGATGCAGGTTGACCCCATTGAGAAAAAACCCCTGAACCACTTCCTTCCCGGCACACGCGTATTTTCGATGGGCACGGCCGGCTGCAACATGGGCTGCTTTTTCTGCCAGAATTGGGACATTTCGAAATCGCGCGCGGACCAGGTGGGCTCTTCGTACGTGCCACCGGAAGACGTGGTGCTCCTAGCGATCCGCAATCACTGCGATTCAATCGCTTTCACCTACAACGAGCCGACCATCTGGGGTGAGTACGTCATTGATATCTGTGAGGCCGCGAAAGAAGCAGGTCTAAACACGGTGATGGTCTCAAACGGATACATCACCTACGACGCCTTCCACGATATTTACGACCACATTGACGCTGCCAACATTGACCTGAAGGCCTTCACCGAAAAATTCTACGGCAAAATTACGCTCACACATCTGCAACCCGTGCTGGACGCGCTGCTCTGGCTGAAGAATGAAACGAACGTGTGGTTCGAAATCACCAACCTGATGATTCCCACACTGAACGACGCCGCCGAAGAAACCCGCGAACTGTGCGGTTGGATCCTCGCGAATCTGGGTCCGGACGTTCCGCTGCATTTCACCGCGTTTCATCCTGATTTCAAGCTGCAGGATAAGCCTAAGACGCCGCCGGAAACTTTGCACGCCGCGCGCCGCATCGCGCTCGAAGCCGGCCTGCATTACGTCTACGAGGGGAATATTCATAGCGACGGGGCGCATACGTCGTGCCCCTCGTGCAGGACTTTGCTGGTGAAGCGCTCCTGGCACGATGTGCAATTGAATCGGCTGAAGGAAGGGAAGTGCCCGAAGTGCGGCGAGGCGATCCCCGGCCGCTGGGCCAATCCTCACGGCAAAACTCCGCAGAAGCTTTACGACCACGCGCGGCTTACGGCTGCATCTAAGTATCCGGACCTGAATTTGTAGCAGCCGGTTCAGGTTCATCGAACCGGGCAGCAGTCGACGTAGGTTTTGACGTAGCCTTCGTGGCGGCGCACTTCAGTGCGCCATCGGTGGCGTTACTATTACCGATGGGGGTCTGAAGCCCGCCACTACCGAAGCCCTCGCGCCCTCTTTCTGCAAACCGTTCGGCGGTCGAAGTACCGATGTCTCTGTGTCCTCCGTTTTTCTCCGTAGTCTCTGTGTTAATGTTTTGATCTTTGCAGTCATCACACCGAACCTTCGCGCTGCCCTGCATCTTTTCTCGGTGTGTAACGAATGGCCGCGCATATGCGTAATAATGGTATGGGCCAAATGACTGGAACCCCTAATGGTTTTGCCGTTCGCACCGACCGCGTCTCGCGCCAGTATGCAATGGGCGAGGCGCAGGTGCGCGCGGTCGACGATGTTTCGATCGCAGTGAAGCCGGGCGAGTTCGTAGCGCTCCTGGGCAGTTCTGGCTCCGGCAAATCCACGCTCCTGAATCTACTGGCTGGCCTCGACCGCCCCACCTCCGGCGCAATCTACGCGCACGACCAGAATCTCGCGGAAATGAACTCGCAGGAACTCGCGCACCACCGCAGCCACACCGTGGGCATGGTCTTCCAAGCGTTCAATCTGCTCCCGCGCATGACGCTGGAAGAAAACGTCGAGCTGCCTCTCCGTCTTGCCGAAGTGGATCGTGCGGAGCGACCGGCGCGCGTACGTGAGGCTGTCGAACGCGTCAGCCTTGCGGCGCGCTTGACGCATCGCCCCAGCGAACTCTCGGGTGGCGAACAGCAGCGGGCCGCGTTGGCGCGCGCCCTTGTTAACCGGCCGACGATTCTGCTCGCAGACGAACCTACAGGGAACCTCGATAGCGTGACCGGCGATGCCATCATGCACCTGCTCCAAGAAATAAATCGCAATCTGCAAATGACCATCGTGATGGTGACGCACGACAAAGTACGCGCCGCGCGCTACGCGCATCGAATTATCACCATGCGCGACGGAAAATTAGTGCCCGAAGGAGCCAGCGATGAAATTGCGTGACCTCACAGAACTGGCGGCGCGCAATCTGCGCGAAGCCGTACTGCGCAATTCGCTCACAACGCTCGGAATTGCGGTGGGCGTGGCATCTCTGGTCGCGATGCTCTCGCTGGGAGTGGGTCTGCAGGAACTCGCGAGCAACCGCCTTTCGCGCTCCGGTCTGTTCGATGCGGTGTTCGTCACGACGCAGTCCAACATGCGCGCGTTTGGCGGCCCACCGCGTCCGTTGGCCGAAAGGAGTTCAACGCAGCCGCCGCGAAAGCTGGATGAGGATGCGCGCCAGCAGCTCGCGCAGATCAAAAATGTCGTGGAAGTATACCCGGAAGTGCGCTTCCCGACGGAAGTGCAGTTCGAGGGCAAGCCCTACATGACCACGGTGGCGGGGATTCCCGCATCGGCGCGGCGTGATGGCGCATTTGATGAGATGAAAGGAAGTTTCTTTTCCGGCCCCGAAGCGAACGAAGCGATCCTGCAAATCGAATTCGCGCGCGACCTTTCGAAGCAGACGGATTCGTTGATCGGCAAGGATTTGGTGCTGCGTTATGCCGAGAAGCAAGCGCTGCCGGCGGAAGATGCTCCGCTCGAGCGGGCAGTAGCCAAACCTCATGCGAATCATCCCGATGCAGGCACCGACGACGCCCCAGCGTCCGGAGGGTTCTCGCTGGTGCCGCGCGAATTGAAGTTGCGCATCATCGGTGTGGTCGAAACCGAGCCAGCCACGGGTTTCGGCGGCTTCGGTCGCGGACGACTGCTGATCCCTCTGCAGATCGCTCAGAATTTGCGCATCGCCCAACCCACGGATATGCGTGAAATGCTCCGCGGCAACACGGGAAAGCCAACTTATGAAACTCTGACGGTCCGCGTCAGCTCGCCGAAAGTAGTCCAGACCGTGGAGGACACCATCAAAGGAATGGGCTTCGGCACATTTTCGATTCTGGACGCGACAAAGAACATGATGTTGTTCTTCACTGTATTCGATTCGTTGTTGCTGATTTTCGGGAGCCTGGCGCTGACGGTGGCGTCGCTGGGAATTGTGAACACTCTGGTGATGGCGATTCTGGAGCGGCGGCGCGAAATCGGAATTTTGAAGGCGCTCGGAGCGGCGGATCGCGATGTGCGCCGCTTGTTTTTCGTGGAAGCAGGCGCGATGGGATTGCTGGGCGGCGTCCTGGGCGTCGCGATGGGATGGCTGATCGGCCGCGCGCTGACGATTGGGACAAACGCATACTTGAAACGGCAGGAGCTGCCAGCCATTGATATATCGTCGATCCACTGGTGGATGGTGGCGCTGGCGATAGGAGTTTCATTTTTCGTGAGCCTGGCCGCCGGGATGTATCCGGCGTCGCGCGCTGCGCGGCTGAACCCGGTCGAGGCGCTGCGGTATGAATAGGGCCCGCGGGCTGGCGCCCGGTTTCGCCGCTGTGCTGATGATGATGGGTTACGCCGCGATTTGTGCCACGCCGGCCGCCGCCGCGCCGGGAAGGGCAGAGTGCCGTTCGGCGCCGAGCAAAATTCTCGGCCATCCCGTGCCGTATTGCGTGATTCTTCCCTCCGACTACGACTCCAACAAATCCAGCGATTATCCCGCGCTCTATTTTCTGCACGGCCTCGGCGGGAACGAACAACTCCTGCTGAATTCTGGCGGCATGAACATGATTCAGGATCTGCGCGATTCGAAACGCATCGGCGAATTTCTGATCGTCGCGCCCGACGCCGGCCGCAGCTTCTACATCAACTCGCGCGACAATAAAGTCCGCTACGAAGATTTCTTCATCCGCGAATTTCTACCGTACATCGAATCCCACTATCGCGTGCGCGCCGACAGAAAGTCCCGCGGCATCACCGGCGTATCGATGGGCGGCTATGGCGCGCTGCGTTTCGCGCTCCGATATCCAAATCTCTTCGTAGCAGTGAGCGCCCACAGCCCCGCGCTGATCGAAACGCTGCCGAACATCAAGGTATCGCGCGATCAGGCCGAGGCCGTCGCGGAAGTGCTCGGCAAAGCATTCGGCTCACCGGTGGACGCCGCGTTCTGGCAACGTGAAAGCCCGTTTACGATCGTGAAGGACGCCCCTCGCCCTGCCGGCCTGCAAATCTATTTCGATTGCGGCACCGATGACGAGTTCGGCTTCAACAAGGGAAACGCGCAATTCGACCAGCTCCTCACCGCGCGCGGCATCCCTCACGAATTCCACCTCTACCCCGGCGGCCACGATTGGGATTACTTTGCCGAGCATCTGCCTGCATCGTTCGAATTTCAGTCACACGCTTTTGGATTTGCGCCAGCCGCGAAGTAAATCTGCAGTTGACGTCCTCTATTTCTGGCGCGACGATATCGGCGCCGATATTCCGCGTTCTGCGAACCTGGATTCGGCGCCCGGCTCGCGGCATCTAATTGATGAATCCGACCGGCGATGCCGCACTCAAGATAACTCGGAGTTACAACCATGGCCGTATCCTCTGACAACCTGCGCATGACAAAAATCCCACTCCACGACGGCGCCGGCGAGATGCCCGCACTCGGATTCGGCACTCTAATCCCCGACCCAGCCGTCACCATAACCGCCACCAGAGCCGCACTCCAGGCCGGATTCCGTCACTTCGATTGCGCGGAACGCTACCGCAACGAGCGCGAAGTAGGCAGCGCGCTGCAGGCAGGCCTAGCCGCCACAAACATCGCGCGCAAAGACATTTTCATCACCACCAAGCTGTGGAACTCCAACCACCGGCCCGAGCGCGTCCAACCAGCTTTCGAAGCGAGCCTCGAACGACTCCAGCTCAAGTACCTGGATCTCTACCTAATTCACACTCCCTTCGCATTTCAACCGGGCGAGGAACAAGATCCGCGCGATCAAGACGGCAATGTAATCTACGATCGCGAAGTCACTCTGCCCGAGACCTGGAAAGCGCTGGAAACTCTCGTCGATCACGGCAAGTGCCGCGCCATCGGTCTTTCCGACGTCGGCCTAGATCAACTAAAGCCCATCTACGAATCCGCGAGAATCAAACCAGCCGCAGTCCAAGTAGAATCGCATCCGTATCTGCCGGAAACCGAGCTGCTCGAATATTGCAAGCAGAAGGGAATTGTGCTCTTGGCCTTCGCGCCCTTGGGCCACGGGATGAAGCCCGGCCCGCTCGAAGATCCAGTGATCACAGCGATCGCCGCGCGCGTCGGAAAGACGCCGGCACAAGTGGCGCTAGCCTGGGCCGTGCAGCGCGGCACGGCGGTGCTCACCACATCCAAAAATCCGGCCCGCGCGCGAGAGAATTTCGACATCTCCGCTCTTCCGCCAGACGCGCTCGACGAAATCAATCGGATTCAGACCAGGCAACGGCTGAATCAAGTAGTGAACACAGGCGTTCCAGGTTTTATTCCACAAGCCAGGCGAGCTGAACAAGGAAGCTGAACGAGCAATCTAGACAAGCGAGCCGAACCAAGCAGCGCAGCAAGAGAGCAAAGGAGCGAAACATGAGCGCCACACCGCAGCCCCAGCCGTCCCTGCAAGACCAGCAAATCCGCGCCGCCCTCGATCAGCACTGGGCCGCGTCTGATGCCAACGATTTTGAAACCGAGCACCGCATCTATCTCGACGACGCGGTTCTCGAATACCCGCAGTCCGGCGAGCTAACCCGCGGCCGTGCCAACATACAGGGCCAGCGCGCCAGTCAGCCAAACAAAAAGCGCTTTTCGATCCGGCGCATCGTCGGCAGCGGTGAGCTTTGGGTCACCGAATTCATCCTCACCTACGACGGCAAGCCGTCCTACACCGTGAGCATCATGGAGTTCAAAGGCGACAAAGTCGCGCGCGAAACGCAGTACTTCGCCGATCCCTTCGCAGCCCCCGCCTTCCGCGCCAAATGGGTCGAACGCATGCCCACGTAATTTCCGCCTACCCTAGTGTCCGCTAGCGGAATGGATTCGTCCCACGAACGCACCGTCGCAGCGCGCTCATAGGCACACCGCGTTGCAATCAGCCTGATATTCCAGCACTTAGCGAAACACGGCCATGGCAGGTAACTTGCGAAATCCCGTGCGGCGCGTCGCTGCCGTCCTTTTGCGCGCGAACCTGCAGGAGGAAAGCAAAATGAACAAAGTGAATCTCACTCGCAGGCAATTGCTGCAGGCGTCGGGCGCATTTGGATTAACCGCGGCGGTTCCGCTCTCGCTCACCCCGCCCCGACTCGCCGGCGCGCACCAGGCAACCGATGCGCACAAGTCCGCCGAGCCAGCGGTCGCCTTGAGCCCGCTGAAAGCGCCGGCCAGCGGTGCAATACCGGTGGCTTTTGTAATCTCCAATGGCGCAGTGGTAATTGACTTTTGCGGCCCTTGGGAAGTTTTTCAAAGCGCTTCCATCCCTGGCCGCGACATGATGGACAGCTCATTCGAGCTTTACACCGTTGCAGAAACACTCGACCCAATCAGGGTAAGCGGCGGAATGAAGATCGTCCCGAACTACAATTTTCAGAACGCGCCGCAGCCCAAAGTGATCGTGATTCCCGCGCAAGACGGTTCCACCGACGCGCTGCTGCAGTGGATTCGCAAAGCATCGCAGCAAAGTGACGTGACCATGTCGGTCTGCACCGGCGCGTTCGTCTTCGCGGCTACCGGACTTCTCAACGGCAAAGCGGCCACCACCCACCACACCGGTTATGCCGAGTTGGAGATGCAATATCCCGACATTCGCGTGAAGCGGGGCGCGCGCTTCGTCGAGGATGGCAATCTCGCCACTGCCGGCGGTTTGACCTCTGGCATGGACCTGGCACTCCGCGTGGTCGGGCGATACTTCGGCGAGGAAGCTATCGAACGCACTGCTTTTCAGTTGGAATACCAGGGCCGGGGCTGGGCGGATGCGAAGTCCAACTCTATTTTCGCCGTGAAGCCCGCCGGGGATATTTGCGCCGTGTGCTGGATGCAAGTGAATCGCGCGACGGCGCCTTCGGAAGTCTACGAGGGGCACACCTACTACTTCTGCATGGATGATCACAAGGTCGTTTTCGACGCGAAGCGCGATAAGTTCATCGAGGCGCTGTCGCAGTCGTAGTTGGCGCTGAGCGACACTGCTTCTAAACCGCGAGTGGCTCACCCGCCGGGGCCTCCGACCAGCGAGCCACTTGTCCTGCAATCCGCGCGCCCGCTGTTCTTACCGCTTCTCCCCGCCACCCAAGTGGCCGCGCCCATCGCGCACTTCATTTCCTTTGAAGTGTTCAACCTTATCAACGGGCCTTGTCGGTCTCTCTCCTGCGTGTGGTACGGGGCCTTTGTATCCGTGGTCGGGATGAAAATGGTTGTTCACGTGACCGTGGAAACCTTCGGGTCCATGAAACCATGGGCCAGCGCCAATAAATACGCCACCCACAAACCATTCCGGACCGTAGTAGCCGTAGGGAGCACAGCCATAAGGCGGGGTGTCATAGTAACCGTAAGGGCAGTCGGGCGCCGGTCCAACGCTCACTCCGACGCTCACCTGCGCCCCTGCTTTGGGAGCGGTGGCCGCGAAGCAAAACCCGACAACAGCAACCAGTACAATATATTTCAGCCTGATCATATATTCTCCTCATAATTGCGCGCGGTCGTCATCAGCACCGCAGGCCGCCCTCGACAAATAGCACCGGCGGTTGTTGTCCACAATACAGGCTTTCTTGTATGACGATTTGAGTTCGCGACAAGGAGAGAACGCCACCGTGACAAAACGCAAAAGAAGTGGAGTAGATGAATACATAGCAAGATGTCCGAAAGAGGCGCAAGGCGATCTGGCGAAGATCAGAGCGGCCATACGCGCCGCCGCGCCCGGCGCAAGTGAACGCACCGACTATTTCCGCATGCCCGGATTTTCCAATCCAGCAGTTGATTATTACGACGGGATGTTTGTCTGGTTCAGCTTCAAGAAAGCACACATACGCCTGCATGTCCCCCCTGCAGTAATTCAAGCACACAGGAAGCAGCTAGCAGGCTACGCCACAACGAAAGCCATTGTTAGCTTCCCCACGGGTAAACCAGTACCGCTCACATTGGTGAAGAAACTGGTGAAAGCAAGTCTGAAGGAAATGCAGCATAAGTCCGAATAGCCTTCGCCCACCGACCGTGATGTTAACTAGCACGCAAAGCGGGGTCAGCGCAGCTGCGCCACTCGCCCGCCTCAATTTAATGCTTGCCCTGATTTGTGGCATTTTGGGCCGGCTTCGGGGGAACTCCCTCGGCGGGAGTAGCCGAAGAAACAGGAACGGCCTGAGTGTCGACCCCTTGAGCCGCGCGTATTCTTGCAAGCAGACTTGCTTTGTAGTCGAGGGCATAAACGAAATTTAGAATGTCTTCGATGACGTCGAGCGCCAGACCCAATTCAGACGACCTGGGAGCTTCGAGTTCATGCACGGCTCTGTTACCCATGAGCCGAAACTCGTGGAGGTTTTTGACGATGCGTTCGGGCAAAAGAGATTTCATGCCTTCAATCTTCATTTCAAGATTGCCTGCTGATGACCCTTTTCGGCGCATACCCCTTCCAGGAGCGAACGCAGCCCAGCCGCGCAAAGTATGGGCTGCCCTTCGTAATAGCTCTGAATTATTTCCGAATAGAGCTTGCCCAGCTTGACAAAGAGATTAACGAAATGTTTCGTAGGACGACTGGACGATGCGCGCTTCGGATGAAAGATGCTTTCGTATATTTGGGGATCCGCCCCCGCGAAGCCATCGCATCGCTTGCATTGACAGCATGGCGGCGTTACGCTCAGGCGAGAGGCTGTAATGATGAAGGCTTTTCACGGGCACGATGACGATTTCTTGTACGAATACCAAAGAGAGCCCCGAGGATTACTCACCCGGCTCAGGGTTCTACAATCGCGTCGGCTACATAACGTGCTCAGACCGATCCGATCCGCGATTTGGAAGGCTCGGTGGATCGTCAGGCGGATCGTCGAAGATCGCCGTTAATCTCGCATCTCCGCAAAAGCCGCCCCGCTCCTCAAGAAGCACAGTTCCCAAAATAATTTTCCGGCGGATGGCCGTTCCCGCGAGTTTTCGACTTGCTCGCGCCCCCTTGCTTACACTGAGCGCAGCGAATGTGCCCCGAGAGCCTGCCTGCCGAGGCAGGCCTGCCAGCGACAGGATCGAAGGGATCCGTCCCCGCGAGGCCCCTTCCCTTAGTTTGCACTTGCGTCACCTTAACGCCTGTGTTATTATTAGTCGTGCGCTAATTTCATCACGACAGAGGAGATACATGGTCGACGCGGCCCGCGCTTTAGCAAACCACGTGACCACCCCACCCTCTCCAAATCAATCGCTAGTTTTTGTCGGTATTTTGCCTTGTCGCACCAACTCCTCACCTTCCCGTCACAAGCGACGCAATTTCTAATCGCTACTCTTTCTTGCAGTTGGGCTCAGGCGAGTAATTCTGCTACGAGAAGTTCGATCGCGGGATCATCTTGCGCGACGGCGAAATACTTTTCCCAGTTTACGTCGGGGAAACCCATGCGGGTGGCTTGGCCGGGGAGTTGTTCGCGCAGTTCTGTTGCGTCGCGTCCTGGCAAGAGCGTTAGGGCTTCGAAGACGACGCGATGTTCGGGATCTTGCCAGCGGTGGGCGCGGAGTTGCGCGAGGATGGTTGCGCGGGTGACTGGAGCCTCCTTGCGAGGTGACTGGTTGATTGCGGATGGAGCACTGAAGTGCGCCGCTACGAAGTCAAAATCTGAGCAGAGCGCGCGGAGGATTTTGGATTCGAGGTCGAGCACGACTGGAGAGGATACTACTGGGGAGTTCCGATGGGAACTCCCCGAATCTGTGATGAAGATTTATGCCGCGCTGGAAACTACCGGGCGAACGAAGTCGATGCGATCAATGGCAACCGCGACGCCGAAGACCGGCGTAACTTCGCCGGGCAGCTGCGTGCTGCGCAGAGTTTTGGCGCTGGCACGGACCAGGACGGACGTGCCACGCTCTCGCTCCGCAGGAAGCGAGAATGTGAGTTCCAGACCGGTGCCCGAGGCAATGGCAACGTCGGAGTGGAAGAAAATACCGGTACGGGATACGTCTCGCAATTGCCCGGTGTGGAACTCCAGCGGGCGGTGCTTGGACATACAGACCTGTACGGGCAGGTAAACCTCGTAGCGTCTTGCTTTTCGGCGCTCTCCCATAATATACCCCCAGATTTTGATGCACGGCGGAGGCCACGAGGTGCGGGGGCTGCGGGACTGAAAATAAGGGGGTTATCGTTCTGGTACCGTTCCCAACACGGGAACGGCAATGCAAATTCTTCCCGGTATAGGAAATAGCGACACGCTTTTGCTGGGTTTAGAACATCGGCTGCGGACAAGTCTAAGACGACAATTTTACGATACTTGGACGCAGATTTGACAGGATTTCGAGAGCGGATCGGCCCTGAAAGGATGGAAAGCGCGACAGGGAAATGGGTGCGGCGGAGCACTCCGAGCCAGCCCTTCGATCCTTCACGACGGACCGAAGGGCGACTCGCCTGGCGGGGCGTTTACAGAACCGGATCGTGAAGAACGGAGGTGCCTTCGGCCTCAGTCAAGATCCCTTTGCCGATCATCAAGTGGATCAAGCGCACCAGAGCGGTCCATTCGGGGCCGCGATGGCTTCCAGGAGGCATGGGCATGCGCACGAGTTCCGGGGCGGCCATCTGGCACTCACCGGTGATCTCGGCGAGCCATTCGCCGAGCGCCGAGCGGCGGGCTTCGTCCTGGTCTTCAAAGGAGATTCCCATTCCCAATCCCATCTGCGAATAGACGACAGTGCCGGGGGTCTGGAAGGTGGTCTTGGCTTTCTGCAACGTCACGCGAACCTTGGAGCCGACGGGGAACGGGCAGACGGTATCAACGAAGCAGCCGCCCGGCCCCAGGTCCGTGGTGCGCGTGGAAAAGCGCGCGCCGGATTTCAGTTCGACGACTTCGGCAGCGGCGGTGAACATGTGCCGGGCGGTGCCGCGGCGTTCGGTTTCGAGCACGTCTACGCCCTTGCCGATGGCGCCTGCAAATTTGCGATTCGAAGAGTTGTGCATCATTTCATCCTTTTGGCAGCCCCCGACTTCCTGCTGCAGGTATGGTTAAGTTCGTTAGAGCAGGAATCTGACGGCAATGCCCATGGCGCCGTCCGGCCGTTCTTCCATGCGTACGATGGAACCGAGAAATTTTTTGTGCGCAGCGATTTTCTTGCCGAATGGGAAAGTGACCAGCAAGCGCATGCCCACGAAATAGTGGGGCATGCAGGTGGCGAAATAGAGGCCGTCGCGCGTGAAGTCAACGACTTCGCCGACGTCGGCGATGTCCATGAAGCGCGCATCGAAGGGCCGCACTTCAACGGGCAGGGACATTTTCAAGCGTTCGCGCCGGCGTGTTTCGCGCGCAGCCGTTTTCTTTGATGGAGCGTAGGCTGCGGAATGCTGAGCATGAACTGCCGTGGCCATGTACAACCTCCGGAGCGCAATTGGCACGTCGCGTCGCTCCATTGAATGTAGAGGGCGGGCGAAAGTCTGCCAATAGGACGGCGGTACTACCGGGTACTTACGGACGGATATTCGGGGCTCGGAGGCGGGGTTCCGAGAGGCACTTAAGGGCTTTGTTTACAGTGGGATGTTCCAGATCGGAACGGGCCGTAGTTCTACCGCGTGTTGTGAGCGCGGAACTTCTTTGCACCGGCTGCGGTGAGTTTAGAAAGTTCGCTAAAAAGCTTGGCATCGGGCGAAGCAAAATTGAAGCGCTTTTGGCTGCGCTCGCTTTGTGCGGTTCGGTTACTTCGCGGGTGGAAGACCTTCGGACGCTTCGAGAGCGGTGGGATACATAGAGATGACGCGATGCACCTGCGTCATGGTCAAGACACCTTGGACCATGGGGCTGCAGGCGGCGAGGCGCAGGCTGCCGCCGGTTTTCGCGAGGCGGGAAAAGGACTTCACGATTTGCCCGATCACCGCGCTGTCAATGTGATCCACACCGGCCATATCCAGGATGATGTGATGCTCCTGTTTCTTGATGTGGTCTTCGACTTCTTGATCAATGCGTTTGCAATCGGGGCCCATTTGGACGCGGCCGCTTAATTCCAGAACCCAGATGCCGGGCTTGATTTGTTTTTTCTGCAGAAACATTTGAGCTAGCTCCTGGCCGGCAGGCGGCGCGAATTATTCTTCACAGGGAAATTGGCGAATCAGGCGCATGCAATCGGCTAGCGCTTTCAGGACCGAATCGCCCCAGCCTGACGGAACGAAGCCGGCTGTGCCTTGGTTTACGGGCCGATCGGCTTGCGCGAAGTAGCGGAGATGCTGGCCTTTGGGAGCTACCGCATATTCCTTCACGGTGATCGCGAAGAGGATGTCTTTGCCGTCCTGATGCTTGGTCATCGAAAAATGATGATGTTGTGCTAATTCTTCGCTGCGGTCTGCTTGCGCATACTGCCAATCTTCCACGGTGCTCCTCCCAGGAGTGGTGGGGCCGAGAGAGATGCGGCCTGAACGCGGGAATCTTAGGCTGGCGCGGGCGGCAAGTCAATCGCGGGTGGGGAGTGGATTTAATGTTGTGAGCTGCGTGGCGTATGCGCGCCAAGCCAACCGTCATCTCCTCAGCGGCTGAAGCCGCTCGTATGTCGCCGAGGTTGCGGCACGGCTGAAGCCGTGCCCTGACGAAAATCGTGGGAACTCATGCCGTAAGCTGGGAACGTCAGCGGGAAAGGCACGCGAGGCGAGCCTCGCGCCCGGCAAAGCGGCGGCAAGCCGCCGCACTCCAAAATGGACTCCGCGTGGATGCGGTGGGCGAAGACGATGGATTAAATCGTGGGCGGCACTCACTCAGATGCTCTAGGCTGGGAAAAATTCGTGTGATAGAAACTGAGGCGGCGATGAAGAGGGAGCGATTGGAGATTCGGCGATTGGTGCGCGACGAGTTGCCAGTGTCGACGGTGAGGCTGGCGCGATTTTTGATTGGGAAGACGTTGGTGCACGATTTGCCGCGCGGGCGGCTGGCGGGCAGGATCGTCGAGACAGAGGCTTACGTTACGGGGGATGCGGCGTCGCATACTTTTCGCGGGGTGACGGCGCGCAATCGGCCGCTGTTTTTGGAGCGCGGCCACGCGTACGTGTATTTCTGTTACGGCAATCATTTCATGTTGAACGTTTCGGGGCAGAGGGAAGGGATCGGCGAGGGCGTACTGTTGCGCGCGATTGAGCCGCTCGAGGGCATTGCGCAGATGGAGCGCAATCGCGGGACCGAGCGATTGCTGGATTTGGCGCGGGGGCCGGGACGTTTAGCTGAAGCGTTTGGGGTGGACCGGCGATTGGATGGATTGGATTTGGTTGGCGATAGTGTTTTGTGGATCGGCGCGGCGGTGCGGCGTGCTGGGCGGATCGGTGTCAGCGAGCGGATTGGGATTAGCAAGGAGGCGGAGAGGTTACTAAGATTCTATGAGCGAGGGAGTGCGTTTGTTAGCGGCGGGAAATTGTTGCGGGCCTAAAAACACAGGATTGATGACCGGAGATAAAGATAGAGGAGGGCTGTGCGATAGGAACCCCACGGCTACACCTCGCAAGGCAAGCCTTGCTTGGCTCGACCTTGAAGAGTGCTGAATTGTCGCCAAAGTGGCGGCAAGCCGCCGCACTCCAACTTGGGCTAGGTGTTGACACTTGGCGCGAGTGCGCGAGTTCGCGTTGCGGGCGACATCAGCGGATTCTTGAGATGTGGAGTTTTTCGCGGTTTAGTGCCTGCTGGAACTGGGAATTATGATTCGACGCTGGCGGCTTGGAATCCTGCTATTCTGCTGAGAGCGCGGAGGTTGAGCTGGCGGCAATCGGCCGGCCGCATCGGCGCATCCAATTGGCATGCCTCGACGAGCGAAATCCAACTTGGTTTCCAACGTGTTCCAGGCGTCCATCCGCGCAGGATTTCGGCGCGCTTACAATGGCGTGCAGGTGGACCCGCACAAATATCTGCAACAATTCCGCAGGGCGAACCGGATGCCGATTCATACCTGGTCGGACATGTTCAATGTTGACGAAAAATTGGTCAATCATCACGCGGCGCGGGTGGTGAAGTCTGCGATGCGCGCAGCGGCGTTTGAAGGAGCGGGGCTCGGCCTGGGCGGGATGCTGACGATTTTGCCGGACGCGGGAATTCTTTCGGCGATCACCATTCGCATGTTGCAGAAGCTCAGCCTGATTTACGGGTTCGAATACAAGACCGAGGAAGAGGTTACCGAGCTCTGGGTCGCCGCCGCTAGCGCGGCTGGGTTGGATTTGGGGCGCGAATTTCTCGAGAAACAGGCGATGGAAAAGATTGTGCCGCGGATTATTGACCGCATCGCGGTGCGCGTAGGCGCGGAAGTGGCCGAGAAATGGTCGGGTCGGCTGATTCCGCTGTTGAGTTCCGGGATCGGCGGAACAATGAATTACTATTTTGTGCGCTCGTGGGGACGGCGCGCGCAAAAACATTTTCTCGCGCGGCATCGCGAGGTGCGCGCGCATGGTCTGCCCGCTTCGAGCATTTTAAGTGTGCCGGCACAAGCGCGCTTGCGCACGGCCAATTGACCCACCGCCTCAGGCACTTAATCGCGTTGTAAAGAACGTTACTTCGAAGGCCGCTCCAGTGGTTATGGTATTGCCCGTTTTCCGTCTCCGTGCCATCCTCTTCCACCTGGCTTACCGTTTTAGGGGGAAATGGCATGCCCGTTTGTGAAGGCTGCGGCACGCGCACGGACGAAGCGCACATACAGAGCCGCGCCGAGCGTAGCGAGCTTGCCGGCCGGTATCGACCTACGCAGATCAAAGTTTTATTTCTGGATTCGGCGCCGCCAGTGCGCATGGACGATTTCTTTTACAAGCCGTCTGCGGACCGCTCGGCGCGGTCGTTGGCTTCGCGCATGTATTTCGACGAACTCGTGAAGGCCACGGGCGCGCCCGGGCATACGTCGGCGCAGGAAGAAGCGGCACTGACTGATTTTCGTCGGAAAGGGTATTTTTTGAGCTATGGCGTGGAGTGTCCGTTCGAGTCCGAGGGCGAACTGCACGCAGCGCTGCGGCGCCTTGCGCCCACGGCGCTGAAGCGTGTGCAATATTCCTTGCAGCCGAATTACATTGTGCCGATCGGCGCTGCTACTAAGGAATTGATACGGCTGTTTGGCTTGATCGGCTGGGGCGATCGTCTTATTTTGGATAAGACAGGGCCGTTCGTGGACCCTTATCTTGGCGACTTGAAGAAGCAGGCTACGTTTGGGACCGCGTTTGGCGAACGAATTAGCAAGGTGCTGGCGGCGTTGCCGTAGCACGACGAGAGCTCCGCAGTTCGCGCGGCGGTCGGGAGCAAGAAAAAGCAGATCCCTCCGGCAAACGACGCCTGCGGGATGACAATCTCGTTTATTTGCTCGTCGAGTGCGCCTCGCGTTTGATTTATTTCTGTTTGTACACCTTCCCGTCTTTCATTACAAAGCTGACGTTTTCCAGGGCGTGGACGTCTTGAAGCGGGTTGGCTTGCACCGCGATGATATCGGCGAAATTTCCTGGTTTGATTGAGCCTAGAACGTCGCTGTGGCCCAGCAGATCGGCGGCGTTCTTGGTGGCGGCTTGGATGGCTTGCAGCGGCGTCATGCCGTATTGGACCATGAACGCGAATTGGCGCGCGGCTTCTCCGTAGGGGCAGACGCCGGCGTCGGTGCCGAAAGACATTTTCGCGCCTGCGGCGACGGCTTTGTGGAAATTGTCGCGCTGGATTTGGCCTAGCGCTGCGTCGTGTTGGACGAAGTCAGCGGGTATTGCCCCGTGGCGGGCGTCTTCTTCGATGCACTCCTCGTCGTAAATATCCATGTCGAGATAGGTGCCGTGCTGTTTGGCCAGCGCTATGCCTTCGTCGTCAATCATGCTGGCATGTTCGACGGAGGCTACGCCTGCGAGAATGGCGTTCTTGATGCCTTGCGTCGAGTGCGCGTGGGCTTCGACGCGCAGGCCGAAGGCGCTCGCTTCTTCGACGGCGGCGCGCAGTTCTTCCAGCGTGAATTCCTGGGAGTTGGGATTGCTCCCGTGTTCGAGAACTGCGCCGGAAGAGAGGATTTTGATGTGGTCCACGCCGTTGTTGGCGAGCTTGCGGATTGCGGCGCGGACTTGCCACGGGCCATCGACTTGACCGTAGCGGAGGTCCCAGGGGAGTTGAATGTCTGGGGCGGCGCCGGTTAGCGCGCCCGCGCCTCCGGTGATGGTGACGTAGGCACCGGCTACGTACATGCGTGGGCCGGAGATGTCGCCACGGGCGATCGCGTCTCTGAGTGCTACGTCGGTTAGGGCGCGGTAGACGCCTACGTCGCGGACGGTGGTGAAGCCGGATTCGAGGGTAAGGCGGGCGTTGGGGACGGATTCGAGCGCTACTTCGGCTGCGGTGCGTTTCAGGTAGGTGAGGGGATCGCCGCTGGGGTCGCGGGCGCCGTCGGCCAGGTGGGTGTGGCAGTCGATTAGGCCGGGGAGGACGGTCATGTTTGTCAGGTCAATTATTGTGGCGCCTGCGGGGATTGCTAAGGCTTCGCCTACTGCGGTGATGCGGTTGTCACTGATCAGGATTATTTGATTTCGGAGTTCTTTGCCGGCGTCTACGTCTAGGAGGCGGCCGGCTTTTATGGCGGTCATGTGCGGTGCGGCGGTTGGGTTCGCGGTCGCTTGCGGGGCGGCCGGCCTTGCGCAGCAAAGACAGAAGATGATGGCGGACAGCACGCGTTTATTCACGATTGATCCCCCCTGAGTCGCGCGACGTCGTGGCTTGTCGCGCGCGGGCATTCTACATGCGTCGCGGGGATTTGAGATACGGGATTAGGGTAGCGATGCTGCGGCGATCGAGATGTGAATGGTGCCGAGGGCCAGAATCGGACTGGCTACGCCGGCCTTTTCAGGGCCGCGCTCTACCGGTGAGCTACCTCGGCACCGGTGCGTCAAATGATTCTACGGAAAATTTGGTGGGGTGACAAACGAAAACGGGGTTTGGGGATGGGGAAATCTGTGGTTGGTGAGGGTTAGTGAGGCGGCAAAAGTCAAAAGATTTACGCAGAGAGGACGGAGGAAAGGCGGAGGAAAATCGGAGAAGGATAGCGGCTTTACCGCAATGGCGCGGAGAGCCTAGAGAAAAGCAAGAGAGATTCTTCTCCCGCTATCGCGGGATCAGGATGACGATGTTGCTCGCATTGCCGGAAAAGCGAAGAGCACAGCCAAGAATGAATGGCTGTGCCACGATGTTCGACGATGCTCGTCGCATCGTCACTTTACCGAGTCGTCGTATTCTTTCATCCAGTTGCGGGCTTTTAGGACTTCGCGGGCTTTGGAGCCGTCGGCTGGGCCAACTATGCCGTCTTTTTCCATGAGGTCGATCAATCTTGCGGCGCGGCCGTAGCCTACGCGGAGGCGGCGCTGCAGCGTGGAGGTGGAGGCGCGGCCCATTTCGCAGACTACGCGGACTGCGTCTTGGTAGAGGTCGTCGTCTACGTCGTCGCCGTTGTCGGCGCCACTGCCACTGCCGCCGCTGCTTCCGGAACCAACCGCACCGTTCTCATCTTTTTCCTTCGGCGGCTTCAGAAGTTCTTCGTTGTAGATGGCTTGGGCTTGTTCGCGCCAGAAATCGCAGACGGCTTCTACTTCGCGTTCGTGGACGTAGGGGCCGTGAATGCGGTGCAGGCGGGAAGAGCCCGCCGGCAGGTAGAGCATGTCGCCCTTGCCGAGCAGGGATTCCGAGCCGTTGGCGTCGAGAATGGTGCGGGAGTCTACTTTGCTGGCCACGCGAAAGGAAATGCGGGCGGGGAAATTGGCTTTGATCAGGCCGGTGATTACGTCGACGGATGGGCGCTGCGTTGCCAGGATCAGGTGGATGCCTACCGCGCGCGCCATTTGGGCTAGGCGCGTGATGGATTCTTCTACGCCGTTGGTATCGACCATCATGAGGTCGGCGAGTTCGTCGACGACGATTACCAGGTACGGTAGCGGCTTGTGCTCTTCTTCTTCGGCGCCGTCGAAGAGGGAAAGGGATTGGCCTTTTTCGAACGAGCGATTGTATTGCTCGATATTGCGCACACCGCGCGAGGCGAGCAGCTTCAGGCGGCGCTCCATTTCGCGGGTGGCGTTGCGCATCACGTTGGCTGCTACTTTTGGATCGGTGACTACCGGCGCGAGCAGGTGCGGAATATCGGCGTACAGGCCTAGCTCCACTTGCTTGGGATCGATTAGGACTAGTTTTAATTCATCGGGCGTGGCTTTGAAGAGCATGCCCATCAGCAGGGAATTGATGAAGACGGATTTACCAGTGCCTGTGGAGCCGGCGATGAGCAAGTGCGGCATTTGAGTCAGGTCACCGGCGCGGATGCGCCCGATTAGATCTTTGCCGAAGGGGAGGCTGAGTTTTGACGGCGAATGGCTGAATTCCGGCGACTCAACTACGTCGCGCAGAGCGATGGTTTCGCGATGGACGTTAGGAACTTCGATGCCGACCGTGGATTTGCCGGGGATGCGTTCGATCAGGATGGATTCGGCTTGCAGCGCGAGGCAGAGATCTTCGCTCAGGTTGGTGATGCGGCTGTATTTGATGCCGGCTTCAGGCTTGAATTCGAAAGTGGTGACGACCGGGCCAGGATTGATTTGCGTAATGTGGCCGCTGACGTCGAATTCCATGCATTTGGATTCGATGGCGCGGGCGCGGTCTTTCAGTTCGTTCTCGTCCATTTTTTCGCCGCGCTCGGCATTGGAGAGGAGCGAGGGCGAGGGCAGCTTGTAGGTGGTTTTGCCTGTTGCGATTTTTGGCTCGGAGGATTTTTTCTTCGCTGGCGGCAGAGCGACGGATTCGTTTTCGTGGAACTTGATGACTGTGGGAGCGCGGCGGGGGTCGTTGCGCGCTTCTTCGGCTTCGCGATCGTCTTCCTCTTCGTCGTCTTCGGCGAGTTCTTTGGTGGAAACGCGCTGGCGGGGGACGGGGGGACGTCCGGCGATTTTGATTTCTTCTACGCGTTTGCGCAGGCGATCGGATTCGCGGGTTTCGCGCCAGTCTTTCACGCGGGCTAGCAGCTGGCCGACGTAGCCGTCGCTCGCCATGGGTTTTTTCATCCAGGCGACCGCGGCGCGGAAAGAGAAGCTGGTGGTGAGAAATAGCGCTGTCAGAAAGGTCGCACCGGCAACGAGTGCTGCGCCGATAGGATTGAAAGCTGCGCGCAGGGATTGGGCGAGGATCGTGCCGAGCATGCCTCCGGCGGGCAGCGCGTTGCGAACTTCCGGCATTGGCAGCAATGCCAGACCTGACGAAAAAGAAGCGAGCAACATCGTAAAGCCGATCACTTTCGCAATCGGGGCATCGAGCAGCTGGCTGCGGAACCACTTCATCGCTACCAGGAACATCGCCACCGGAAAAAGGAATGCCGCGAAGCCGCAGAATTGGAAGAACAGGTCGGCTAGATGCGCACCGACGGGACCGATCCAGTTGCGCGCGGGTCCGGCGCCGGGCGGCGGCGCCGAGACGTTGAACGAAGCGTCGCGCGGAGAATAAGAGAGCAAGCTGAGAGCGAGCAGGATCGCGAGGCTGAGGCCGACGAAGCCGATCAGCTCGTTGAGGCGCTTATTTTCAGTAGGTGTAAGGATCCGCACGACGATTTCCCCTTTTTTCCCATGGGCGCGGCGTCGCTCACTTACGGCCGATTATACGGCCAAAGCGCGTGACGTGGCGGCAATAGGGCGCCGAAGGATGCCGCATTGAGGCGTCCTCAGGCTGAGCTTCAACGACTGGGCAAAAATAGGGGAAGGCCGCCGCGTAGAAAACCCGGAGTGCGCCGGCGCTAACGCGCAAAACCCAGGTGGAGGAACGCGAGCAACAAAATGACTATACCAAAGGCAAGTCGGTAGTAAATAAAGATTTTCAGTGTGCGTGTCTGCAAATACTGGAGGAAGAAAGCGATGACGACGAAGCCGACGACGGCGGAGACCGCGATGCTGGCGATCAGCGTGGAATGCGGCAGATCGAGCGCGCCTGCGTGGTGCTGCTTCAACAGTTTTGGCACTTCCACCGCGGCGGCGCCGGCGATTAGCGGTGTAGAGAGCAGGAAGGAGAAGCGGGCAGCGGCTTCGCGCGTCATGCCGCGGAACAGGCCTGTGGTAATGGTGATGCCGGAGCGTGACACGCCCGGAAAAAGCGCGAGAGCCTGCGCGGTGCCGATCGTGAGGGAATCTCCGAGGGATGTTTGTTCGAGGCGGCGGGTGAGCCTGGAGGAATATTCGGCGTACCACATCAGCAGAGCGATGAGGATCATCGCGCCGGCGATGGGAATGGGGTTGCGCAGGTTTTCATCAATCCAGTGTTCGAAGAAAAAGCCTACCAGGGCACCGGGAATCGTGCCGGCGACGAGATACCAGAAGAGGCGCTGATTCTGCAGGACCATTTGTTCGCTGGCGCGCTTGGGGTAGTGAAAGCCGAGGCCGCATAGGGCGAGCTGAAGCCACTCACGGAAGAAATAGAGCACGACGGCAATCAGGGTGCCTAGATGCAGCGCTACGTCGAAGGCTAGGCCGGGATCTTGCCAATGGAGCAGGTCGGGAATCAAGATCAAGTGCGCGGAGCTGCTGATGGGGAGAAATTCGGTGAGGCCCTGCACTATTGCCAGAATGATTGCTTGCCAGAGAAGCATTGGTTTTCAGTTCTCCCTAGTGACGGCTTGCGCCGCCGGAAATTCGTGCGCCATCTATAGTGGAAGGGTCTTGCTCATCGCGAACGCATCGCGCCCGCCGGGATAGTAGTCTTTTTTGATGCCGAGTTTACGATAGCCATGCTTGGTCCAGAAGGCAACCGCGGAATCGTTGTCTGTTGCTGTTTCGAGCGCTACTTCGCGCACGCCGTTGGCGGCGAGGCGGCGCTCGATTTCGGTTAGGAGCTTTGTGCCGACGCGGTCGCGGCGAAATTCCGGCAGGACGTCGATCGTGACGATGTAACCGCTTTCTTCGCGGCGGGCGCTGATGCAGAAGCCGGCGATCTGTTGTTCGGCTTCAGCGACGAGGCAGTCAGAGCCGCTGAAACGCAGGTAGGCGCGGAGTTCGCGTTTGGAGTAGGCGACTTCGGGTTCGTAGCAGGCCTGGTCGATTTCGTAGAGCATGTCGAAATCGTCGGGCTTGAAAGTTCTGAGGGTGATGTTCACAGCGGGATATGGAAGTACGCTCCTAATTATTGATTTTCGTTCCCACCGAGCGGCTGATCAATTAGCGGATAGACGACCAAAGGATTTGTAGCGGCGGTCTTCAGACGGCCATCGCTAATAGCCGCGTCACCGATGGCGCACTAAAGTGCGCCGCTACGAAAAGCAAGTCAACAGCTGCCCGGTTTAATGAATATGAACCGGCCGTTACCAATTCAAGTGCAACCGCAACGGAGCCGGCGGGACGCCTGCCCACCGGCAGGCAGGCCGGCGCTAGGAACGGCAACTGCAATGGCAAAGACGCCCGCCTCAACGGCAAAAGCAGGCGGCCGCTACAAAATCAAAGGCAGAGTCAAAAGCTGGCGCAGGCCGCGGCGCGGCTGCGGCATCAAAACCTGCGTCAAGAACAAAGGCTGCCCGGTTCGATGAAGCTGAACCGGCCGCTACAAAGTCAAAACCGGAGCGCCGATGCATAACCGCACGGTGAAATTTAGACTTCCAGGATCACTGGCAGAATCAGGGGGCGCTTGGCGGTTTGCTTGTTGAGGAAGCGCTTCAGGTCCTGGCGAACTTTTTCCTTGATTACGCTCCAGTCAGTTTTTTCTTCCTGGGTGGATTGCTCGATGGTGCGCAGGATGATTTCGCGGGCTTGATTAATGATTTCCGCGCCGTCTTCAGAGGGCAGGAAGCCGCGGGTGACGATTTCTGGGGCGGTTTCCATGCGTCCGGAGTGTTTGTTGATGACCATTATGGGAACGACTACGCCGTCTTCGGATAAGTGGCGGCGATCGCGGATCACTACTTCTTCGATTTCTTCGAGCGAGCCGGAATCCACCAGCACGCGCCCGGCGGTGACTGGCTCGCGGCGGTGCGCGCCGCCATCGGCGGTGAATTCCACCGGCTGGCCGCTTTCCAGCAGGAAAATCTGGCCGCCTACCGCGCCTAGTTGTTCGGCGAGCGCAGAGTGGCGGAAAAGCTGGCGGTATTCGCCGTGAATTGGAACGAAATATTTCGGGCGCACCAGTTGCAACAGGATTTTCATTTCTTCCTGGCTGGCGTGGCCGGAGACGTGGATCGGAGCAGAGCGACCGCCCTCGTAATAGACCAGCACGCGGCGACGGAAGAAATGGTCAATCATGCGGAAGATGGCTTTTTCGTTGCCGGGGATGATGCGCGAGGAAAGAATAACGGTATCGTTCTCGGCGATGCTGAGTAGGCGATGATTATCCACGGCGATGCGCGAGAGCGCGGACATTGGTTCGGCTTGAGTGCCGCTGGCGAGCACCACCAATTTTTGCGGATCGAAACTGCGAATATCCTGCGGACGGACGACGCTGCCGTCGGGCACACGCAGCTTGCCGAGGCCGTGCGCGATCTCGACGTTGTCGACCATGCTGCGGCCGACGAAACCGATTTTGCGTCCGACCATCCGGGCGATATCAATTACTTGCTGCACGCGGTGCACGGAGCTGGCGAAGCAGGAGACGAGCACTTTCGCGGGCGCGGCGCGCATTAATTCTTCCAGGCGGACCACTACGGCGCGTTCCGAGGGTGTGAAGCCGGGGCGCTCGACGTTGGTGCTGTCGCTGAAAAGCGCGAGGACGCCTTCCTGACCGTAGCGGGCGAAGGCGTGCATGTCGAAGGGCTTATCGTCCACGGGCGTGTGATCAATTTTGAAATCGCCGGTGTGGATGATCACGCCTACAGGAGTGCGCACAGCCAGGGCTACGCAATCAATGGTGCTGTGCGTGACGTGCAGGTATTCGATGGAGAACGGGCCGAGGACGGTGGTTTGTCCAGCTTTCACTTCGTGGAGCTTGGCTTTATCGAGCAGCGCGTGTTCTTCGAGTTTCTTGCGGACAATTGCCAGGGTGAATTCCGTGCCATAGATCGGGACGTTCAAATCGCCGAGAATGTAGGGAATCGCGCCGATGTGATCCTCGTGTGCGTGCGTGAGGACGATGGCGCGCACCATGCGCTTGTTCTGCTTCAGGTAGGTGATGTCTGGGATGACGATGTCCACGCCGAGCAATTCCTGCTCGGGGAACATCAGGCCCGCGTCAATGACGATGATGTCGTCGCCGGTGCGCAGCGCGAGCATGTTCATGCCGAACTCGCCCAGCCCGCCCAGCGGAATGGCCCATAGTGATGGTTGGCTCAATTTGTGTGTCCGATGTGTTCGTTCCGCTCGACCAAGTGGGTTGCACGAAGCGAAAGCAGTCCCGCAATGAAGCCGATGCACGAAAAGGTTCGATCTTTGTTCGCGGTTATCGTATCACACCCGGGCGTTGGGGATGGAAGCGGAGCAACGCCAGGTAGCGGGCCAGACTTCGATAAAGGCGTTAATCAGAACGGGTTGATCTCGGCGAATTACGATGCTTCGAGTTCGGCAATAAAGGAAGCCACATGCCGCAAGATTTTGCGTTTTCTTTCATCAGCCACTTTATACCGGGAAAGCAGCATAATCGTCGCTTTCCAGAGGCAAGCATGTCGCACGCCTTCTCGATCCGGCGCCTGCGGGTTTCGGGTTGCTTGGCTGAGGTTATCGAGAAAATCCAGTCGCGGCGCGCCATCGGGGTGATGTCCTCCCACCCGGCCTGCGTCAGCGGTGCGGCTGCGAGGGCCTTACGCAGATCCCTTGGCACCCTGATCTCCGGTTCTACTCCGGCCCGCGTAATCTCCACCGTGACCGTGTCGTTAGTGTCTGCGCCCGCAGCATCGTGCATGGCTTTGTTAAGCGTGAGCCGGTGACTACGTTTGCCGTCTGGTTTGAGCGCGGCTCGGAAAGGCAAGCCATTGATCATTCCCTCAATCATCGTCATGCCTCCCAACGGAAGCTTCGCACTCGCGCTCTTCGGCAGAGTTAGAACGGTCCACGTTCCAATCTTTCCGGTCGCCTCAGGCCGACACAGCTTGGCAGTGAAACGGATGGTTGACTTGGTTGCTTGCAGCGTACCCAGTCTCATTCAGCCACATCCTAGCAAACAAAAAATGCTTGTCACGCCACTTTCCGATTAGTCGTGCCAGCTCAACCGGTCGATGCAATTTAAGGATTGGAATTGAGGTTATCCATAGTATCGAGTCCCTGCGCGCGATTGGTGTGATGTCCGAGCACGACGGAGGGACCGCCGTCACGCTCTCCCGCAGTGCACCAGAATACTCTCCCTTGTGACGGAAGCAACGAGAGGAGGATGGTGCTATACGCCAAAACCAATGACCTTAGGCCCTGACTCTCCACATTTTCACATCCACTGGACCGAAAAGAAGCGAGCGGACTGGCAAAGGTTTGCCACACGAGCTGAGGTGCATAGCCGCGCGTTGGAGCTTGTCCAGCGCGGCGAGACATTCACGATCGAAGAGTACTCTGAGGATTGTCCCGCTTGCGAATGGTTGCGTAAACGGACGAAAACGGGCCCGGTTGGATCGGATGCTAAGTGATTATTAGGCAGGTAATCGAAACTGACCGAGTACCGAACTGTCGCCAAGGGGGGCCGGTGGTGAGGTGCTAGTCTGACCGGCCGCCGGCGAAAATTCGCGCTATTGCTACAAGCAAGACCGCGCCGACCGTGGCGGCTGCGAGGCTGCCCCAGAAGCCGAAGGTCATGATTCCCAGGCGGGTGAAAATCCAGCCGCCGATGACGGCTCCTACCAGGCCCAGGATCACGTCCGTGATGCAGCCGAAGCCGCGGCCACGAGCGATGGTGCCGGCGAGCCACCCGGCGATGAGGCCGATGATGATCCACCAGAAAATTCCGTGGGTTTCGACGTAAACCACCCAGCCGTGTTCGGTGGTGGGAAGTTGCTGAATTATTGCTGCGATCGCAAAGCTAGCCATGCGGCCTCCTGGAATTATCCCTGGCAGAAAATGTAGCCCAGAGTCTTATAGATTAGCTTGGCCGCAAGAAAATCCGAAGCGTGATCGCGCGGACGCGGGGAAAGCTCGGCCACATCCATGGCCACTATTTTTTTGTGGTCGGCGACGGCGCGAATGAGCGACGTGACCTGAAACCAATCGAGGCCGCCGGGTTCGGGCGCGCCGGTGGCCGAGACGATGGAGGAATCGAAGCCGTCGACATTTACGGTGAGGTAAACGCGCGGGCCGAGATCTTCCAGGACCTTTGCGATCCAGGCTTTCACCGGGGCGCGCACGATATCCTTGGCCCAGTAAATCTTCGTCGGCAGCTTGCCAATTTCCTTCGACTCTTCCTCGGAGATGGAGCGAACGCCCACTTGCACGGCGGGACACATTTCGACGACGCGGCGCATGGTGCATACGTGGCTGCCGGGATTTCCCTGATATTGGTTGCGCATTTCGGCGTGTGCGCCGATGTGCAGGACGCAGAGGTCTTTGAATTTTTTTAGCGTGGCGGAAACCAGGGGCGGAGTGAGGGAGTGTTCGCCACCGAGCGCGACGGGAAATTTTCCGGCGTCGAGCAATTCCAGTTGCGCGGTGAAAAGTTCGCGCAGAACTTCTTCGAACGTGCCGTCCTGCGTATCAATCGGCGGCCAGGTGGCGATGCCGATTTCGCGGCTGGGATCGAGTTCCAGCTCCTCGTCGTAGAGTTCCATGTGGCGGCTAGCTTCCAGGATCGCGCTCGGACCGTTGCGCGTGCCGCGTTCGTAGGTGGCGGTGCGTTCCAGTGGAACGGGAAAAATTACTGCGCGTGCGGTCTCGTATGCGGAAAGTTCGTCAGGAAGTCCGCCGAAATTATGCGGCGGCATGGGCGTGTATCGGGACATGTGCGGTCTAGGCTCCTGCGATGCAGTAGAAATTTTTCTTTCGTCTCGCGCGCATTTGTACTATCAATGATGCGCGCGCACGCGCGAATTCGTGCTCCCAGGCCTCTTGGGAGACATACATTACACCTGTGAGGACGCTGAATGGCAAAGAAAAAGGGCGCGACCGGACGTATCCTGCACGATCCGGTGGAGGACCGCCTCACTCCGATTTATCCGCTGGACCTTTCGAAGATTCGCACGATCGACGATATGGTGCGCGCGATGAGCCAGACGGCTTATACCGCGCGGCAGATCGGCGACGCGGCGGACGTGCTGGAAGCCATGGCGCGCGATAAAGATTGTTTTATCGTGATGACGCTTTCTGGCGCTTTGACTGTGGGAAAAATGGGATTGGTTTTCTGCGATTTGGTGGAATCGGGGATTGTGAAGGCGATCGTATCCACAGGCGCGCTGATGGCGCATGGATTGGTGGAAGCTACGGGGCGTTCGCATTTTCGTTACGACCCGAAAATGGATGACAACGAACTTTTTTTGGCCGGCTACAATCGCGTTTACGATTCGCTGGAGCCTGAAGTGAATCTGGACGCGGTGGAAGTGGTCGTGGACCATGTGTTGACGCGTTGGCCGGACGATGAAGTGGTGTGCAGCTGGAAATTAAATCAGCGGATTGGGGAATATCTGGCGCGTCATGCGAAGGGGCGCGGGATTTTGAAATCGTGCATCGAGCATAATGTGCCGGTTTTTGTGCCGGCGTTTACGGATTCCGAGTTGGGGATTGATTTTGCTTTGTATCAGCGGCAGCGGAAGATGGAAGGGAAGCCGCCGCTACGTTTTGATCCGTTTCTGGATTTCGAGAAATACGCTGAGACTATGTTGGCGACGAAACGGATGGGGATATTTACGATTGGCGGAGGCGTGCCGCGCAATTGGGCGCAGCAATTTGGGGTTTATGCGGAACTTTTGGCGCGGCGCGGGTACGAGAAGATTCCGCTGAAGCGTTATAACTATGGGTTGCGGATTTGTCCTGAGCCGGTGAATTGGGGCGGACTTTCGGGAAGCACTTACACGGAGGCGGTATCGTGGGGGAAATTTGTGCCGTTGGAAGAGGGCGGGCGATTTGCGGAAGTCTTGGATGACGCTACCGTGGCTTTGCCGTTGATTGTTGGCGCGGTTTTGGAGCGGCTGCGTTCTACACACGGTGGGGTGAAGGCTGGGAAGGGCAAACAGCGTCGTCGGTGAGGGTTTCTTTGCAGCTAGGGAACCTGGTCCACTTGGTCTTGGGCGAGGCAAGCCTCGCCTGGGGCGTTTGGCGGGTAGGCATTACGTTTCGACAAAAGCGGCGGCAAGCCGCCGCACTCCATATAAGATGTGGTGCGATTGAAATCCCGCGGAGAGTGGCTTAGTCGTCTTCGCCGATCAGGATGGCGGCGGCTAGGACCGTGGTCCAGAGGCCGCGCTTATCGCCTACGGCGGACTGGGTGATGTTCATGGTGCGGACGATTTTGTTGCTGATGCGATAGACTTCTTTTTTCTCGTCCCAGGATAGATCGGGATCGAATTCCACGTTCAGCGTCGTGGCCAGCATTTCCGCGGCGAGTTCTTCGGTATATTCCCCGGCAATTTCTTCGCTTTCACCGAATGAGTGGTGTTCGGATAAGTAACCAAACATGGATTTATCGGCTGGGAGCGCTAGTCCCACGCCTGCGGCGATCAGGCGATGCGGCTCGCGGGTCTGATTTTCGCTGATGACCGTGAAGGCTACCTGCCCGGGCTTGATGTGTTTCAGGCCTTCGCTGCGGGAGATTAATTTGCAGTAGGGCGGGAAAATCGAGGAGACGCGAACGATGTTGCAGGCGGCAATTCCCGCGTTGCGCAGAGCCAGCTCAAAGCTGGATAGGCGCTCGCGGTGTTTCCCGACTCCCTTGGTGAGGAAAATTTTCTTCGCGACGAACGCCATGAGTAGTACCGAACTGCGGTGCCTCCACAGAAACGACTCGAAAAAACCAGCGCATCGAAAACTAACAAGCACATGGAGCGATGTCAATGGAATTCAGCGAGATTGCGCGTGCTTGGTGTTGCAAGCGTGATGGCGGCGCGGCGAATTATTACAGGTTGATTAAAGTGTCGGCGGCGCGGCGGAAGAGTTTTCGTGCGCCATCGGTGGTGCGGCTGTCATCGATGGCGGTCTGAAGACCGCCGCCACAAAGGCCCCGCTTTTTTCGGGAGCGCGTTGAGACGAAAATGAAAATGGGGACCCGCAGAGCGAGTCCCCATCGAGGGAAGAGCCGGATGGCGGCAGCGCCGCCGGCCGGTGCCTAGAGGTCTACCATCCCCATCCCCAGCGGCCGTAGTAGCCGTAGTAGGCCGGATACGGATACGGTCCATAGGGGTACGCGTAATATCCGTATGGTGGCGGCGGATATGGCCGTACCAGGCGCGGCCGAGGTGGCGCGGTTCTTGCCTGCGCGTAATCCTGCGGAGTCACGGGGCGGAACGCGACGTTGCTGCGTACGGTCGAGATGGTCACGGGATTTTCCAACCGGAACGTAAGCACGTCCTCGGGAGGAATGATCGTCGGCTTGCCGCGCGTTAGCAAAACACCGGCGATGCTGGCGACGAAGCCGGCGCCGGCGCCAATCGCCGCGCCCGAACCGCCTGCGGCTGCTGCGCCAATCGCGGCGCCAGTGCCGGTGGTGAGGCCGACGGCCGCCGCATCGCGCCCGTTGGAAGTTCCGGCGGAAGCGTTCAGCAGAGTGGTTTGCACGGGAACGAGCTGGCCGTCAACGAGGGTCAATTGGCTCAAATCGAGTTGCAGCTTCGAAACGCCACTCACGCGGCCGGCCCTTTTCGCGTCGGTTACATGGCCGATGATGGTTTGATTGCGGCGCATCACGACCCAGCCGTCCACGACAATGGGTTGCGCGAGCGTGGCGATGAATTCATCACCTGCTTTGTTGTGGTCGCTCGAGAGCCAGTCGGAGGTGCGGACCTGGATCACTGTGCCCGCAGGAATCGTTAGCGCGTCGGGCAAATTCGCTGGGCGTCCACGCACCTCTGATTGCGGCGGCGGTGCGGGTGGCTGATATTGCGGTGCGGGAGCCGGCGGGAGAGGCCCGCCTTGATCCGGTGGAGGAGGAGCCGCTTGCTGGTCCGGCTGGCCCTGCTGATTCTGTTGCGGCGCCGATTGATCTTGTTGCGGTGGCGCCGACTGATCCCGCTGTGCTTGTTGGTTTTGCTGTGGCTGCGCGGATTGATCTTGCTGCGGCTGCTGGTCTTGCTGCGGCGGCATCGTTTGGTCCTGCTGAGTCTGCGGCGCGGTTGCGGGCGAATTCGACTGGTCCGGTGGATTCTGCTGGCCCTGTTGCGCCAGCGCGGGCACGCCGCTCAGAAATATTCCCAGCGCCAGGAGGCCAAACGTCCGGCCGTTCCATCGTTTGCTGGCGTTGCGGATTGATTGGTCCGAATTCATCGTTTACTCCTCAGGTGCTCCAATAGCAGCTCGGCAACTCCACGGGAGCCGAAGGAGCCGGCAAAATTAGCCTGGCTATATAACCTGCTCCGACTCTGCTTATAAGTGATGGCGACATGGCCACCCGGAGTTGTCTCAGCTGGGTGTAACCCGCCAATGCCCGAAAAGTTTCGGTCCCTGTTCGTCTAATTGGATTCAAGACCCGCGGGTTCCGTTTCAGCCGCTGGGAAGAGGGAATTACTGCTTGCTGAGGAGCGGGACGCAAGGCGACAGCGTGTCGGCGACCAGTTTCAGCTCGCGTAGCTGGGGGTGTGTGAAATCCGGGCCGGCGTCGGCGGCGGTCTTGCCTTTGCGCGAAATCTGAATTACGGCGGCGACCTTGCGTTCCTGGAGGATCGGCGCGCTCATGATTTTCTGGATGGCCTCGCCGCGCTCGTCTTCAGTAATGGGCACTGCTTCGAAGACGGAGGAGTGCGGGACCACCGCGAAATGATTGATTACTTCGGGGCGCTTTTCGCGCACGGTGCGGGCGGCCAGGGAGTTCGTGCTGGTGAGCGGAATCTGGCCCACTTGGCGAAGCTTTTCGGGGACGACGAAGCGCAGGAAGCGATCGTCCTCGGTGATGACCAGGATTGCCACCTCGTGCGGCTGCACCGCGAAATTCTTGCTAACCATGTCCACGACGCGATTTAGTCCCACAAACTCGCCATCCGAGCTCTGACGGACAACTTCGCCCACCCACTTTTTCAGGTCGCTAATGGATTCGCTGGACATGTCGGTGCTGTTCCCTTTCGGGACAGTCTAGCATCGCGCGCTTAGGCTCCTAAGACCCAATCGGCAGGCTGTATCCAAAGTGTAGCTAGTGAGTAGCGCACCGAATGGACAGGCGACTGCCGCACATTCCGCGAGGGAAGAAGCCGTTATCGAGGCGAAGGAGTTGCGCCCGGAACGGAATTGAGTTTAGCCAGCTCACTAGCGAAAAGTGGGTTTTCGGGAAATTCTGCGACGAGTTGCTGAAGTTGTATGCGCGCCAGATCTACTTGTTTTTCGCGCAGGGCCGCCAACGCCAGCAAAATCTTTGCGAATGGCCGGAGATAGTGACCGTGATCGGCAGCAATTTGAAGCTGCCGGATTCCAGCCGTCTTGTCGCCGTGGATTCCAGCGAAGCTGAGGAAAAATTTCTTGGCTCCCGGCAGACTCCCGATGAAATAATTTGCCATGCCCAAGCCAAGATAGGCGTCGTCCGCGCTCGGCGCGACCACCAACAGCTTTTTGGCGTACACATCGGCTTCGCGGATTTTTTTGAGGCTGTCGGTCTGGCGCTTGTCGATGAGGCTGGCGTAGTTGGCCTGCATACCCAGGCTCAGGGTCATGGCAAACAGGGCGTTCGGGTCTTCCGGGTGTGACTTCAAACGCGACAGTGCTAGCTCCTGAGCTTGTTTGTCCGCGGCGAAAAATCCTGCGCGCAGGTCGGGGTCCGGTTTGAGAGGGATCTTGCCAAGAAAACGCTTGTTGTCCAGGAAGAAGTCGGAGGTCAGGACATGCTGTCGATAGCACTCTTCAAACAGATACGCTGCCGCTTGCGAGGCACTCCCCAGAGGGTCTTCGGGGTGGGACTGTTGCCAGGCCTCAAACTGTTTGTGAGCTTCCGCCGGCTTCAGTTCGTAGAGCAGATGAAAGCCGGCATCGAGCTCCGGCACGTGCAAGGGCTCGGCCAGATTCTGCTGGGAGGCTGGCAGCGCCGGCTGAACGTTAAAAAAAACTCCTATCATCAGCGCTGCGCAAAGTAGCGAACAAACAAGCGAGCGCGGCAGCGACAGCCGTTTGGTGTTGCTCGCGGATGGACCCGTGGGCTTCATGCGAACCAGGGCAGGGAAACAACATTGTACATCCTGGCGAAACCGGGTCCGGCACTTTTAAGCCACCGAGCAGCGCCTGATTGGCCGCACGCGTAGCCGCAGACTAACAAGCGAACGTTTTGCTGCAACACGCACCGCGCCATGGTGATTATTGGGCTAGACTGGCGGTTGCGCACCGACACTCAACCACGAACGGCTCGGGACTGATGATTACAGGATAGCGCGCACCACACCACCGTCTACACGGAGCGCTGAGCCGGTCGTTGCCGAGGCCAGCGAGCTCCCCAGGTACACGATCATGTTCGCGACTTCTTCGACGGTTTCGAATCTTTTGAGCAGGGAAGTGGGGCGTACGGATTTGAAGAACTCGGCTTCGAAGGCGGCGGAGTCGCCGCCAGCTCCCAGTTGCGCGATGAAAGTTTCGACTCCCTCAGAGCGGGTGGGACCTACCAGAACACTGTTCACGGTGATTCCGGTTCCCCCGACAGTCTCCGCGATCCCTCGAGCGACGGCCACTTGCGCCGTCTTGGTCACGCCGTAGTGAATCATTTCGGTGGGAATCTGTACTCCGGATTCGGAGGAGACGAACAGGATCCGGCCCCAATTTTTCTGGCGCATGCCCGAAAGATAGTGGCGCGAAAGGCGGACGCCGCTCATCACGTTGGCCTCGAAGAGGCGCAGCCAATCCGCATCGGGAATCTGCTCGAAGGGCTTCGGCTCAAAGATGCCCATGTTGTTGACGAGGATATCTGTGCTGGGCAGCGATTGGATGAGCTTCGCGCAACCGGCGGCGTTCGAAACGTCGCTCGCGACGCCTGACACATCCGCCTTGGGATGCGCTTTGCGGATTTTGGCGATGGCGGCGTCCACGCGCTCCTGAGTTCGGCCGTTCAGGATTACCGAAGCGCCTTCGGCTGCGAACGCGATTGCTGTGGCGAAGCCGATTCCGGCGGTGGAACCTGTTACCAGAACTTTTCTGCCCGCGAGTTGTAGATCCATTAGCGCTTCCTTCCGTCGGCAGCACACAGCGTTTCCCGCTGCGGTTCAATTTGGGTCAGCCGCTGCCCCCTTTCGCAAGATAACACATCTCGAAACCGGTTGCGGGCCGCTCCCAGAGCGGAATTTGTGGCGAGCGACGGGCAATTGCGCGGTAGTCCGGGGGCGCCGAGAGGGGGTGTTGGATCTTTCGCGCCGTCGGTGAAATTCCGGGTCAACTGAATCGGCACCCTGACGATCAAACTAGAGATAGTGCAGCTGTGCAGAATCTTCGGAGACCTAAAATGGCTTGGTTCGTGAAACAGATCCCCGCGGTGTGGCTGTTCTTCACTGTGGTCATCATCGCGGCCGTACTGTACTCGATTTATCAATCGAAAGGAATGAACTGAAATCGGCCTCCGAGCCCGCGTCTGGGAAGTTGCCGCGCGCGATCTTCGAATGCGTTGCGTAACCAAAAATTGAGCTACTGCCGCCGCGTTCAGCTTCTTGCAAACTTTTGCGCGCGCAACTATACTGAAACTTCTGCGAGTTAGTATTCAACGCGCTTGGAGTGTGCATGTCGGTTGCAGCGGCAAATTCTAGTTCTAAGACGAGTTACATCCTCGACAAACTGCAGTCCCTCAGTGGCGTAATACCAATTGGAGCATTCCTGGCCGAACATTTCTGGTCGAACAGCTACGCGCTGGTGAGCGTGGGGAAGTACAACGACGTATCGCGTGAATTGCAGCAAATTCCGTGGCGAATCATAGTCGAAACCTGTGTGCTGTTCGTCCCCATTCTCTTTCACGGCCTTTACGGTTGTTATATCTGGTGGACTGGCAAGTCGAACGCTATCGGGCATCCCTGGATGGCCAACTGGCTGTACGTGCTGCAGCGCTGGACGGGAATTATCGCTTTCGTTTTCATCGGCTGGCATTTGTACACCGAACGGTTTATGGGACACGGCGTCACTTCCTACGCCGACGTGCAGCGCAACATGATGAATCCGTGGTACCTCGCGTTCTACATCGTCGGAATCACGTGCGCTTCGTTCCATCTAGGCAATGGGCTGTGGAATTTCGCGTGTAAGTGGGGAATTGCGGTCAGCGTTTCGGCGCAGCGGGCGGCGGGATGGTTCGGCGCGGCTGTGGCCGTGGCGTTTACATTTATCGGCGTGGCGATTGTGATTGCGCTGCATTACGGGGCGTTTCCCCTGGGGGGCTACGTCCAATGAGGCAGCCGAAGATTATTATCGTGGGCGGGGGACTGGCCGGTTTGATGGCCGCGATCAAGGTGGCCGAGGCCGGAGTAACGGCTGACCTGTTTTCCATCGTGCCGGTGAAGCGCTCGCATTCGGTGTGCGCGCAGGGCGGCATCAACGCGGCGAAAAATTTGAAGGGCGAAGGCGATTCCACGTGGAAGCATTTTGACGACACGATTTACGGCGGCGATTTTCTGGCGAATCAGCCGCTGGTGAAGGGTATGTGCGAGGCGGCGCCGGCGATTATTGACCTACTGGATCGCATGGGCGTGATGTTCAACCGTACGCCCGAGGGACTGCTAGATTTTCGGCGGTTTGGCGGCACGTTGTATCACCGCACGGCGTTTGCGGGGGCGACTACCGGGCAGCAATTGTTGTATGCGCTGGATGAGCAAGTGCGCCGCTTCGAAGCCGAAGACAAAGTAAAGAAATTCGAGGGCTGGACGTTTCTTTCAGCCGTGCTGGATCACGCCGGTGTGTGCCGCGGCATTTGCGCCATGGATTTGAAGACCATGGAGATCAAGACGTTCGCGTGCGACGCCGCGATCTTCTGCACCGGCGGAATCGGAGCCGTTTTTGGGCGCTCGACGAATTCGGTGGTGTGCACCGGTTCCGCGCAATCGGCTTTATTCCAGCAGGGCGCCTACTACGCGAACGGCGAATTCATTCAGGTGCATCCCACTGCAATTCCGGGCGAAGACAAATTGCGGCTGATGAGCGAATCGGCGCGCGGCGAAGGCGGGCGGGTGTGGGTGCCCAAGACGCCGCAGGACCCGCGGCCCGCGAGACAGATTCCGGAAACCGAGCGATTTTATTTTCTCGAAGAGTGGTATCCGAAGTACGGCAACCTGGTGCCGCGCGACGTCGCCACGCGCGCGATTCACAAGGTTGTGTACGAAATGAAGCTGGGGCTTGCCGGCGATCCGGCAGTTTATCTGGACGTGACGCACATTCCGCGCGAGGTGCTCGAGCGCAAGCTCGAAGGCATCCTGGAAATTTACGAGAAATTCGTGGGCGTGGACCCGCATGTGGAACCCATGAAGGTGTTTCCGGCGATGCATTACACCATGGGCGGCTTGTGGATCGACAACGAAAACCAGGCCACCAACCTACCGGGCGTGTATGCCGCAGGAGAATGCGAATACCAGTATCACGGAGCCAATCGTCTCGGCGCGAATTCTTTGGTTTCGTGCATCTACGGCGGAGGAATCGCGGGAACTGCGGCGGTGCGTTACGCGCGCAGCCTGGAATCGGGTTGCGAGAACACTTCGCCTGCGGTGTATGAACGGGAACGCGTGCGCCAGCAGGATATTTCGGACGCCTTGCTGAACCAGCACACGGGAACGGAAAACCCCCTGACGATCTGGCGCGAGATGGGCGACGTGATGACAGAAAACGTGACGGTGATCCGCTACAACGCCGCGATGCAGAAGACTTTGGTGAAGCTGGACGAGCTGAGCGAGCGGTTCAAGCATATTAATTTGCAGGACCGCACGCAGTGGTCGAATCAAACGCTGAATTTCGTGCGCGAGTTGGGGAACATGCTGGTGCTCGCGAAAGTGATCACGCTGGGCGCGATCGCGCGCAACGAAACGCGCGGCGCGCATTACAAGCCGGAGTTCCCGGATCGCGACGACAAGAATTGGCTGAAGACCACCAAGGCGAGCTGGCACGCGGGGAAAATCAAATTGGAATATGAAGCGGTGGATACATCGCTGATTCCGCTGCGCGAGCGGAAATATACCGCGGCGAAGTGACCTTCGAGGCGTTGAGCGGAGTGGTGGGCGGAGAAAGTGAGGTGAGGCATCGTGGCCGATAAAACTTTCATCGTGAAGATCAAGCGCCAGCAGCGCCCGGACGAAGCCGTGCGCTGGGAAGAGTACGAGCTGCGCTACCGGCCGCACATGAACGTGATCATCTGCCTGCGCGACATTGCCGAAAGGCCTTTCACCCGCAATGGCAGTGAATCCACTCCGGTGAGCTACGAGGCGAATTGCCTGGAAGAGGTTTGCGGGGCATGCGCGATGATTGTGAACGGCAAGCCGCGCCAGGCTTGCACCGCGCTGGTGGACGATCTGGAAAAACCAATCCGCTTGGAGCCGCTGACCAAATTTCCGCTGATCCGCGATTTGCAGGTGGATCGAAGTTCGATGTTTGAGAATTTGAAGCGCACCAAGTGCTGGATTCCGATTGATGGGACCTACGACATCGGGCCTGGGCCGCGCATGTCGCCGGAAACGCAGGAAGTAGGTTATGCGCTTTCGCAGTGCATCACTTGCGGCAATTGCCTGGAGATTTGCCCGAAGGTAAACGAAAATTCACATTTTGTGGGCGCGGCGATTGTCAGCCAAGTGCGTCTGTTCAATATGCATCCCACGGGCGAAATGCACGCGGGCGCGCGGCTGGATGCGTTGATGGGGCCGGGCGGGATCGAGGATTGCGACAACGCGCAGAATTGCGTGAAGGTTTGCCCGAAGGGAATTCCGCTGACGGAGTCTTTGGCGGCGGTGAACGGGCAGGTGCTGGTGCACGCGGTAAAGAGTTTCTTCCGAGGCTCGTGAGCTGGGCTCGCGAGCTTTCTGATGTAACGCCACGGGTTCTAGAATCCCAGAGAATGTGTGATTTTTGGGGGATGAATGGGTCGTAGTGGTTTGTTTGCAATTTGTTATGCTTTGGGGGGCATTTTGTCGCTGGTGGGCCTGACTACTGAGTCGCAACCGCAGTCAAATATCTCGCCGCAGGCGCGCGAGCTGCATTTTCAATCCATTGTCGTGGATACGCACGACGATACGACACAGCGTCTACTGGATCCGAAATTCGATTTCGGCGTGCGGCATTCCGACGGCAGCGTGGATATTCCGCGCATGCGCGAAGGCGGGCTGAGCGCGATCTTCTTTTCGATCTGGATTCCCGGGACGGTCACCGGTCCTACGGCGGTGCAGCGGGCACTCGATCAAATTGGTGCGGTGCGCGAAACCGTGGCGCGGCATCCCAACGACCTGGTTCTGTGCACTACCGCCGAAGAAATTCGCCACGCCAAGGCCGCCGGTAAAATTGCGGTGCTGATGGGAGTCGAGGGCGGGCACATGATCAACAACTCGCTCGCGAATCTCGACAAGTTCTTCGCGCTCGGCGTGCGTTATATGACTCTGACGCACACAGTCAACACCGATTGGGCGGACGCATCCACGGACAAGGCCGCGCACAATGGCCTGACTGATTTTGGCAAGCAAGTGGTGCGCGAAATGAATCGCCTGGGCATGATGGTGGACATTTCGCACGTAGCGGACAAGACTTTCTACGATGTGCTAGCCGTAAGCAAGGCGCCGGTGATCGCTTCGCATTCTTCCTGCCGCGCGTTGTGCAACGCCCCTCGCAATATGACAGACGACATGATCAAGGCTCTTGCCGCGAAGGGCGGCGTGATTCAGATCAATTACCACATCGGTTTCCTGAGCCAGCAATTTCAGGACGTATCAAAGGCGCATCCCGAGCTGGGCAAGGAAATCGAAGAGGAATCGAAGAAACGCTGCGGCGCAAATGAAGCCTGCCAGCTGATCGAAGCGGATAAAGTGACGCGCGAAATGGTGGCGCAGGGAAAACTGCCGCGCGTGGACTGGACGGAGATCATCAATCACATCGATCACGCCGTGAAACTGGTTGGCGCGGATCATGTGGGACTGGGTTCGGATTTTGATGGCGCGGATATGCCCTATGGCATGGAAGACGTTTCGGACATTCCACGCATCACCGATGCGCTGCTGGCGAAGGGTTATTCTCCCGCCGACGTGCGGAAAATTCTGGGTGGCAATACGCTGCGTTTGATGCAGGATGTGGAAGCCGCAGCACAAAAATAACGTCCATAATATTCAGGAGGAAAATCGTGAAGCGCTTTGTTCTCTGGTTTTTGATCGCGTTGCTGTTCGCCTTGGTACCGGCCACGACGCCGGCGCAAGATCAATCCGCCACGCCTGCGGCCAAACCGGCTACCGCGGCACATCCGCACCCGACGGGACCGCATACCGATCCAGCCTTGCTGCATCCCGCGACACTCACTGCAAAGGCTCCCGATGTGTATGAAGTGACGTTCAAGACGACGGCGGGTGATTTCGTCGTCACAGTGACGCGCGCGTGGGCTCCGCTGGGCGCGGACCGCTTTTACAATCTGGTGCGGCATGGATTTTTCACGGATGCGGCTTTCTTTCGCGTGGTGCCCGGCTTCATAGTGCAATTTGGATTGAGCGCGAATCCGGCGGTCAATAAAGTGTGGGACAAGGCTTCGATCAAGGATGATCCCGTCACGCAGAGCAACCATACTGCCTACCTGACGTTTGCGACTGCAGGGGCGAACACGCGCACTACGCAGCTGTTCATCAATCTGGGAGAGAACGGGTCGCTGGACGCGCAGGGATTTGCGGCGTTTGGGCAAGTGACGACCGGGATGGACGTGGTGCAGAAGATTTACAGCGGCTACGGAGAGTCGCCGGACCAGGCGCTGATTACTTCGCAAGGGAAGGCGTATCTAGACAAGAGCTTTCCGAAGCTCGACCACATCATTTCCGCGACGGTGACTTCCCCTGCGCCGCCTGTGCATACGACTCCGGCGCACAAGGCTGCACCGGCGGCAGCTAAGCCAGCGCCTGCGCAGTAGTGATTTCGATACGGAAGTGCTGCGATCGCAGTTCGCCTCGGTGGTCCGGTGCGGACCTTTGGTGTGATGCGGATTAGTGTAGCGACGCAGAGCGACGGCGGTCTAAAGACCGCCGCTACGAAGACGCAATTCGATTTTTTGATGGAATTTATACGAACCGTCTAGGCACGGTTCCCTGGGAGAATGATTGATGACTACGAAGCCTTCTTTGCTGGATGCTGGCAATCTGAAAGACACTGCGCCGGAGAAATTTGATGTGACGTTCAAAACGACCGCGGGAGATTTTGTCGTGCAAGTGACGCGCGCGTGGGCGCCGCTGGGCGCGGATCGTTTCTACAATCTGGTGAATCACGGGTTCTACGATGACGCGGCTTTTTTCCGCGTGATTCCGGGATTCGTGGTGCAGTTCGGATTGAGCGCCGACCCGGCTGTGAATAATGTTTGGCGCAAATCGAATTTCAAGGACGATCCGGTGACGCAGAGCAACAAGCCGGGGTACATCACCTTCGCCACTGCCGGAAAAGATACGCGCACGACCCAGCTTTTCATCAATACGGGGAACAACGCGCAACTCGACAAGATGGGCTTCGCTCCGTTTGGCCAGGTGATTTCCGGCATGGACGTGGTGAAGAAAATCCACAGCGGCTACGGAGAAGCGCCGGACCAGGGTTCGATCACGGCGCTGGGCAAGCCGTATCTCGATAAAAACTTTCCGAAGCTCGATCGCATCAATTCTGCGACGATCGCTTAGGATGTCGCTGCTTACCCCATTGCACGGCGGTACGCGCAGCGCTTGTCGTCGCAGCTGACAATGGACACGCTGTCAGCTGCGTCAATTCCTCGCGAATACGCGATCGAGCCCGGGGTGGGGCTGCGCTCGCGGGTGATGCTCTTCGCGCTGGCTTCCTGCAAGCTGCTCGTTCAACTCGCCGGCATCAATCATTACGGATTCTTTCGCGACGAGCTTTACTACATCGCTTGCGGCCAGCATCTTGCCTGGGGCTATGTGGACCAGCCGCCGCTGATCGCTTTCCTCGCGTGGATTGGGCGACATGGGCTAGGAACTTCGCTCTTTGCCACACGTCTGCTGCCGATTTTGGCGGGCGCGGCGGTGGTGTATGCCACAGGCCGCATCGCCGCGGAATTGGGCGGCGGGTTGTTCGCGCAATTTCTGGCAGCCATCGCTATTTTGTTCGCGCCGGCCTACATCGCATTCGACAGCTTTCTATCCATGAACGCGTTCGAGCCGCTGTTCTGGCTGGTTTGCGCGTGGATTGCGATTCGCATCGTTAAAGGAGCGTCCCCGCGGCTGTGGTTGCTGTTCGGCGTGGTGGCGGGGCTGGGGCTGGAAAATAAACACAGCATGTTGGTATTCGGTTTTGCGATCGTCGTGGGGCTGCTGCTGTCGGGGCACGCGCGGCTTTTTAGGTCGAAATGGATTTGGCTGGGCGCGGCGCTGGCGCTGGTGATTTTCCTGCCGAATCTTCTATGGGAAGCGCGCAACGGCTGGCCGCAAATCGAAGTGGTACGCAACGCGCAGCAATTCAAGAACGAGGCGATCAGTCCTCTGCAGTTTTTGTTCGAGCAGGTTTTATTTTTGCAGCCGCTGGCGCTGCCGCTGTGGCTCGCCGGTCTGCTGTGGTATTTTGCGTCGCCGGAAGGGAAGCGCTTCCGCTTCCTGGGCTGGTCGTACTTGTTCGTGCTCGCGATTTTTATCGTGCTGGGCGGCAAGTCGTATTACGCGCTGCCGATTTATCCCGTGCTGATGGCTGCGGGCGGCGTCGCGCTGGAGGCATTTTTTGCCGCACCGGCGCGCCGTTGGATGGCGGTGGCGTTTCCGGCGCTGCTGGTGGTCGCAGGGCTGGTGACTCTACCTTTTGGCACGCCGATATTGCCGGTGGATACTTTTCTTCGCTATTCGAGCCTGCTGCCGTATGCAAATTCGGTGAAGACCGAGCGCGACGCCACGGCCGCGCTGCCGCAACTCTACGCCGACATGTTCGGCTGGGAAAATATGGCTACGCAGATCGCGCAGGTCTATCACGCGCTGCCGCAATCCGAACAGGCCGGCTGCGCGATTTTGGCGGGAAATTACGGCGAGGCGGGTGCGATCGACCATTTCGGGCCGGCGCTTGGCCTGCCGGCGGCGATCAGCGGGCATAACAACTATTATTTCTGGGGGCCGCGCGCGTATAGCGGCTCGTGCGTCATACTTTTTGGCGAGCGCGCCGATGAGATGAAGGACCTCTTCGGGGATGCACACTTGGTTGCGACGATCACCGATCCGCATGCTGCGGTGGCCGAACGAAATGTGCACGTGTACGTGTGCCGCAAGCCGAGTGCGCCGCTCGCGGAGCTTTGGCCGCATTTCAAATTGATAATTTGAGCGGGGCGATTGTTTTGTGGGGGGGCGTAGCGGTGGTCGTTAGAACGCCATCATTCGGTGTCGCACCATCGATGGCGCACTGAAGTGCGCCGCTACACGTGCAACACCAACAGCCACTAGTGCAATGGCGCGTGGCGGGGATTTCTTGCCGCTCGCTCCAATTCAGCCACATTCAGTCCCGAAGCTACCAGTCTGTGGCCAATTTCCGAATCCGTGCGCTTGGCGATCGCAAGTAGCACGCATTCGCAGGTGAGGATCGGAATGATTCGGTCCTCCAGCAGGTCGTGCGCGGGCGCGATTTCCTCCGCGCTCTTGAGCAGCGCGTTCAGCTCGCTGGAATGCGCCAGCGGCTTGCCGTCTGCTTCGAGATTCTTCGCAGGTCTTGGCCACTGCCACTTGGGCGGTTTTTCGTCGCCGTGGCGTTGCTGGTCGTAAAATTCGATCCAGTAGTGCCAGCGCTGCGGGCTGATACGGCAGATTTGCTGCAAATATTGCTCGATGGCATCCTGCTCCGGCCAATATTTCGAAAGCCGCTCCCAATCGTAGATGTACATTCCGGCAAGCAAGTCCGCCACTTCCACGGCACTTGCTGCGCGGCTGTGCGCCAGCATCGCGGCCAGACTTTCAGCGCGAGAGAGGTCCTTGGTGAAGCGGTGTGCCACCGGCGCGGGGGTCGCGCCACCACGCGATTGCTGCCCGCCTGTGCCCGCTCCGGCGAGTTTGTCACCTTTGCGCCGACCGCCTGAATCAGGGTCTGTGGGCGCACCTTTGCCGTTCTTTCGCCCAAATAATTTCATTTTAGATCGACGACTCCCGTAATAATCTTAGCAGACACCCGGTTTTCTCCTCTGGAAACTGCGGGCTGCTTTCTCCGATTGGTCACTTGCTCTGGCAAGAACCCGGATATATATTTATTTTTAATGCTATGGGAATTTTCCGGTGGGTGGCTGGAGCGCGTGTAGAATGCTCGATCACCCGGCGGCAGAAAGTGCGCGGGCGAAGCCGAAGAAAGGCCCCGTTCCATGACGCAAACGCAAAGTATGACGATGCGCGATAGCGGCCACGCCACGTCCAATCCCTTCGTGGGAACGTGGAAACTGGTCTCGATTTCGTCGTCGGAATCGCGCCTCTTTGGCGAGAATCCGATGGGCATTTTGATTTACGACGCGGACGGGCACGTGGCGGTGCAGATTATGCGCAACCCGCGTCCGGATATTTCGTCGGGCCCGGGATTTCCAACTGCCAAGGAAGTGCAGATCGCTTACAAGGGCTATTACGCGTACTACGGCACCTACGAAGTAAACCGCGAGAAGAAAACCATTACGCATCACCTGGAAGGAAGCTTGCGGCCGGGCGACGTGGGCAAGGATTTCACGCGCGCTTATGAAATTTCAGGGAATCGACTGGCGCTTACGCCGGTGGACGATTCGCAGGCGCGCGACGCTTGCTTGACGTGGGAACGCGCGACGTAAGTTTTCTTACCCGATGAGTGTTTTGTCGCTACCGCCCGGCGGCGGAGACTAAATCCCCAGAACCGTTACCAATTCCCGCACCGAAGCTGCTGATTTATCAAGCGCGGCCTTCTCGTCGGGCAGCAACTTAATTTCGATGATCTGTTCGATGCCGTCGGCGCCTAATTTCGCGGGCACGCCGACGTAAAGTCCGTTGATGCCGTACTCGCCTTCGAGATACGCGGCGCAGGGCAGAATTTTCTTCTTGTCCTTCAGGATCGCTTCGGCCATTTCAAAAACCGCCGCGGACGGGGCGTAATACGCAGAGCCAGTCTTCAGCAGATTCACGATTTCCGCTCCGCCCTTGCGCGTGCGCGTAACGATCGCATCGAGCTTATCTTTTGCGATAAGTTCGGGGAGGGGAATCCCGGCGACCGTGGAATAGCGAGTGAGAGGCACCATGTCGTCGCCGTGGCCGCCGAGGACGAACGAATGCACGTTCTCGACCGATACTTTCAGCTCTTCTGCCACGAACGTGCTCATGCGTGCTGAGTCCAGCACGCCAGCCATGCCGATCACGCGCGCTTTCGGAAATTTGCTGATCTTCAGCGCCGCTTGCGCCATCGCGTCCAAGGGATTCGTGACCACGATCAAGATCGCTTTGGGCGAAAGTTTTACGACGGCTTCGACGACGGCTTTGATCACGTCGTAATTCGCTTTCAGCAAATCGTCGCGGCTCATGCCGGGCTTACGCGGGAAGCCGGCGGTGATGACGATGATATCGCTGTTTTCCGTCCCGCTATAATCGCCGCTGGCCGTGGAAATTCCCGCCGCGTGCGCGTCCGAGCCCATGATCGGCCCGGATTCCGCCATGTCCAGCGCTTTTCCGGCCGGGACGCCGTCCAGAATGTCGGTCAACACCACGTCCGCCAGACCGGCGTCATGAATCCGCTGCGCCGTGGTTGAACCTACGAAACCTCCGCCTACCACCGTCACCTTCTTGCGCATTCCACTCTCCTGATTGGATTGAATTCGCGCTGCTGGTAGCTGAAATCGCTGCGTCAGTCGCCCGCGCCAACTGCGGCTTGCATATTTTCGATGATCGCTGAGGCGTACTCGGACGTCTTGAGTTTCTTTGCGCCGGGCATCAAGCGTTCCAGGTCGTATGTCACGCGTTTCTGCTGGATGGTGCGCGCGATGCCGTCTTCGATCAGGCGCGCCACCGGCTTCCAATCCATGAAATCGAACATCATCGCGCCCGAAAGGATCACCGAACTCGGGTTAATCACATCCTTGTCCGCGTATTTCGGCGCGGTGCCGTGCGTGGCTTCGAAGACTCCGAAGCCGTCGCCGATATTCGCGCCTGGGGCCATGCCCAGGCCGCCGACCTGCGCGGCGCAGGCGTCCGAAAGATAGTCTCCGTTGAGGTTCGGCGTCGCGAACACCTGATATTCATCGGCGCGTGTGAGTACCTGCTGGAACACGGAATCGGCGATGCGGTCATTGATCAGGATCTTCTTTTTCCACTGGCCGTTGCCGTGCGAGGCGTACAAAGCGTCCAGCGTGCGCTTCACTTCGGCGTAAACCTGTTTCCTGAATTCATCGTTGGCCTGGTCCAAGCCGGGCTCGACGGACGCGGCGTTTTCCTCAACCGTGATGTTCGGGTTCTTGTCCTTATTATCGAGGATCCAGCTCTCGCGTTCGCTCACCACTTGCGCGCGAAATTCCTGCGTAGCCAGTTCGTAGCCCCAATCGCGGAACGCGCCTTCGGTGAACTTCTGAATATTTCCCTTGTGCACCAGAGTGACCGTAGTGCGCTTATTTTCCAGCGCGTGCACGATAGCGCGGCGCACCAGGCGCTTGGTACCCGTGGGAGACATGGGCTTGATGCCCACGCCGGAGTCTTCGCGGATCTTTTTAGAGGTGCCCTTGAGCATTTCGTTATTCAGGAAATCGATGAGCTTTTTTACTTCCTGAGTGCCGGCTCTCCATTCGATACCGGCGTATACGTCTTCGGTGTTTTCGCGGAAGATCACCACGTTCATGCGTTCAGGCTCGCGCACCGGCGAGGGCACGCCGGTGAAATAACGCACCGGACGCACGCAGGCGTAGAGGTCGAGCACCTGGCGAAGAGTGACGTTCAGAGAGCGTATGCCACCGCCTACGGGAGTGGTGAGCGGTCCTTTGATGGCGACGCGAAAGTCGCGGATTGCGTCGACCGTATCCTGCGGCAGCCATTCCTGGAACTGGCGGTAGGCTTTTTCGCCGGCGAAAACTTCGAGCCATTCGATCTTGCGTTTCCCGGCGTAGGCTTTTTCCACTGCGGCATCGAACACGCGCCGCGAAGCTTTCCATATGTCGCGGCCCGTGCCGTCGCCTTCGATAAACGGAATTACCGGGCGATCCGGCACACGAAATACGCCGTCTGTGAACTCGATGGCCTTGCCACTCGCCGGCACCGCCACGCCGTTATAAGTCGTCTTCATGGTTTCCTGATTCTCCCTGGCATCTTCCACTGGCGCCGAAACGAGCGTTTCCGGCGTTAATTGCGAACCAATAACCTTAGCACAATCGTTGGCGGGCGGACATTAAGGTTCACGGAGTAGGAGCGGAACATTCCACACGGGCGAAGGTCTTGAATTTGTAGCGGCGGTCGTTAGACCGCCATCGGTGGCAGCGGGGGCGGCGATGGCGCACTAAAGTGCGCCGCTACGAAGGCCACGTCAAAGGCGCGCCTTGCTGCTACTCCATGGCTTTGTTGAGGCAGGGAAGTGCGGGAGCTTTATCCGGGAACAAGAAGATTTTACGGGCGAGGTCGGAGGATAGGGTTTCGTCGCGGTAATACAGTTTTAAAATGGTAGTGGTCCAGCTCATCAAGTCCGGATTCGCGGCCTTGAATTCATCCCAAGGCTGGGCCCGGCCTGCTCGCCGCATTCTTTCGTGAATCAGCAGAATGTAGGCCCAAGTCATGGTCTCGTGATAGAGGCCCGTCTTGCCGTATGCGTCGGCGTAACGGGTCAGCGCCGCGGGAAATCGTGCGAGCACATCCAGCACTGAGTATCTGTTCAGGTATAAGAATGCGATTTGGATATGTACGCTGTGACGGAAACGCTCCAGGGGCAGGGAACAATCTTCGAATTGCCGGATCAGTTCGTTATCGTAATTAGGGTTCATCGCGCACTCCCGTTTGCGCCTCTCTGCGATGCGCTAGCCAAACGGCCACTGCCATCGCGTACACCAGCAGCGCGCCGAAGTCGAATTGCCACTGCAACACATGAAACAAAATGGCGAGCGCGAAAACCACGAGCAGCAAATAGCTCCCGGCAACATTTGCCACCGGCGCCAGAAACAGGATGGCCGCCACAATCTCAACGCTCGCAAGCACCAAGAGAATCCAGACGTGCGGCCCAATGCGCGCCGAGTCCGTCGCCGCTCGCATTTTGGCGATCATCGCCCAGAGCAATTGGGACGATGCCCATAGCACGACCACACCCAAGACATAACGCAGCGCTGTGATCGCCTGTTTGGTGGTCCACTTTGTCATTCGCGTCCTCCGGTCTTCTTGACTGGCCGCTTACGCTTTGAGCGGATGACGCGACGCGACGGCTTCGTTTTTGGCGTCTGAGCCGCAGAGCGCGCTTCGATCAGACGATGGCTGGCACGGAAATCGAGGTCGAGGGCGTAAAACTTCTTCAATTCCTTGATGCGCTGGCGCGAGGGCTTTTGGAAGGCCGTCTTGCCGTCAAATGCGTGCAACACGATACCTTCCAGCAGGTCGCCGAGGGTCAAATCGTGAAATTCGGCGAGAGCCTTGAGCACTTTCAGTAGCCGCTTCTCGATGCGCACGCCGGTCTGCACTCTTTCGACGACGAATTGCTGTTGATATTTCTTTGTTTTAATCATGGTACCAATGTACCACGGTACATAGAGTCAGAGCAATGCTTTTATGTGACTTCCAATGGTTTAGCGGGTGCGAAAGCCGCAATGGAAAAGCTTGGCTTCAGGGACTAAAGCCCCTTTTTTCGCAGGCTCTACGGCGAAGCCCTTCGATCCCGCCGCTGGCGGGATCGAAGGGTAAACTGAAGCCCCGTCCTTCCGGTCCAACCATTTTGGAGATGGCTTCTAGAAGTTTGTGCAATGGCGCCGCCGAAGAGCGTCGCGCTCATGCCTCTTCTTGACGGGTCCATCCGCTGCCCGTAGCATCGTTGGAGAATGTAATTGGGAGGGCGCCATTCGAAATCATAGGGAACGTTTCGGGAATTGCTATTGCTTGGCGCTGATGCTTTTTGGCGCTCTGCTGCTGGCATCGTTAGCGGTCAACTCGCCAATGCGGGCCCGCGCCGCAGTTGCGCAACCCTCCGCGCAGAAAAGACCGGAAGCAAAATTCCAACTGACCAGCTCATCCTTCGAGGGCGATGGCACGCTTTCTGCGAAATATACTTGCGACGGGGCGGGTGTTTCGCCGGCCCTCGCGTGGAACGATCCACCTGCCGGCACGCAGAGTTTTGCGTTGGTGATGGATGATCCGGACGTGCCAACGAAAACGGTAGTCCACTGGCTGCTGTACGATTTGCCGGCCGCGACGCGCACTTTGCCCGAGGGCGTTCCTGCAAAGGCCAAACTTCCTGACGGGTCGCGCCAAGGCAAGAATGTCACCGGCAAAATTGGCTATAACGGGCCGTGCCCTGAACGGGGCGGCGCGGCGCAACACTATTTTTTCAAGCTTTACGCGTTGGATTATCAGACGGGCCTGAAACCGAAGGCCAAGGACGCGGATGTGGAAAAGGCGATCAAGGGCCACATTCTCGCGCAGGCAGAGTTGATCGCGCGCTTCCAGCGGTGATGCGCGATTACAATGGGGCGTGCGACCGATCCCCGACCGCAAAGTTTTGCTTATAGGTTCGATTTGAAATTCTTTACCTTGCGTGGACACTTTGGGATTTGACGCTCACAGGCGTGCGCGGTACCCTACGCTGTTCAAAAATGCCGCTGACTCCGCAATTCATTCGCGATCTATCCCATGGCAAGGAGCCTCATGACAACTGATCTGCGTAACTTTCTGGCAATTCCGTACGAAGAGCTGGAGGAACTTAACTTGAAGGCCAAGGCGCAGCGCTTGAATCGCGTGGCGGCGCACAAAATCCAGGAAGAGCGCATCAAGTACCTCACTGACGAAAAGCGCATCAAGGCCGTCACCGTGCTCTTCAGCGACCTGGAAGGCCGCCTGCACATGCTGGATTACGACAAGAAATTTCTGGTGAAGAGCTGGGACAACCTGACGTTTGACGGCTCGTCCATCCGCGGATTCACGGCGCAACGCGAAAGCGATCTGCGCCTGGGGATGGACTGGAGCGCTTTCTACTGGGGCCCGGCGGACGTATTCGGCTCGGGCAAAGTGCTGGTGTTCGGCGAAGTGATTGATAAGGACGGTTCGCCCTACAGCGCGGACATTCGCGGCGTGCTGAAAACATTTGCCGCGCAGCAGCACAAGGACGAGGGTTACACGCTGAACGCCGCGAACGAGATCGAAGGCTTCCTCTTCAATGGCGCGGACGCCGAGGCGCGTTACAACGAAACCGGAAAATTCGATTACGTGAATACCGGCGGCTATTACCACTCACTGCCGGGCGATCCGCTGCGCACGTTCATTGACACCTGCGCGGAAGTGCAGCGCTCCATGGGCTTCCAGAATGAAAAAGATCACCCGGAAGTCGCGCCTTCGCAATTTGAAATCAATTACGGCTACGGCGAAGTGGTCGCGGCGGCGGACCAGATTCAGCTCTATAAATTAATCTGTCGCCAGGTGGCTACGCGCATGGGGCTTACCGCGAGCTTTTTGCCGAAGCCGGTGGTGGGCGTGAATGGGAACGGCATGCACACCAACGTTTCGGTCAGCAAGGGCGGCAAGAATTTGTTCTGGGATCCCAAGGGCGAAGAAAAGCTTAGCAAGATTGGCTGGTCGTTCATTGACCGCATTCTGACGCACGCGAATGATATCTGCCTGATGCTGAATTCCAGCGTGAACGCCTATCGCCGCTTGGACCCGCACTTCGAAGCGCCCAATCAGATCAAGGCTTCGCCTGTGGATCGCGGCTCGATGATCCGCATCCCCATTGGCAATGAGAAGAGCATGCGCGTGGAAGTGCGCTCGGTGGCGCCGGACGCGAGTCCGTACATGGTGATGTACTCGATATTCAAATCAGGCCTCGACGGCGAAACCGCGAAGATCAAGAATCTTCGGCAGGCCGAGCGCTATTTGCCGGACAACATTTATACGGCCATCGAGCATTTCCGAAAATCGGACTGGACCTCGAAAATTCTGGGCGAAGACGTGAAAGGCCGTTACGCGGATTTGAAACAAGCATCCGCTGACCGCTGCTCGCGCCTGCTGGGGACTTTCGTGAAGGCTCCCGAAGTGCAATACCACCACGAAGTTTACAACCAGTATCTCTGGAACCAGTTTTAAGTTTTAGAAGCCGACATTAGAGTTCGCAAAATGGCAAACGCCCTGGCGAGAAGCCAGGGCGTTTCGCGTTAGCGCGTTCCAGGTCACTTTTCCCGCGTGTTCCTGGCGTTAGAGCACAACTTGCAGTTCCAGCTGCACGCCCGGATGCGCGAGGTCAAGCAGGTAGTACACGCCATTCACATCCACAACGTACACCTCGTCGTCGTAGCCCCAGCCCGCGGGCCACGGCTGCGCGATGATGAAGGAGTAGCCGCCATACTGGAAGCGGGGCTGGCCTTCGACGATCGTCGGATGACCGATGTGGAACGTGTGTTCGCGGCCGAAGTGTTGGCGGTACTTGTCGTCCGGTATGCGCCCGTTGCCGGCGTGCGGCGCGCCCTTTGCGTCATCAGCGCGTTGCGCGTCTTGTTGGTGTTCGGTGTCCTTCGGTTGTCTTGCGGCATTATCGGGCCGCGTGCGATCGTCAGGAGTCTTGGGCGGCTCAGCTTGTGGATGCTCGTCGTGAGTGGTGGGCTTCGTGTCCGGCGGTTTGGCGGGCTGGTCCTGCGGATCGTGTTGTTCCTGTGCGAAGGTTGGAGCGGAAATTCCGAAAAGCAGAAGCAGGGCCCCGGTTCCGATCAACATGGCGTTCTTCATGAATTTTTCCTCCCGTTCGTTTGAACGTATAAACGCTTCACAGTCCTGCCGCGCTCGAAAAAGCGCGCAGTAGGAATGTAGCTGCAGGCACTTCAGCGCTGAATACGGTTGGAGCTGTATATCGTCGGGGGAATCGCGTTAAGGCAACTTTGGATCGGGCGCCTCGGCGCGCGCGAATGCGATTGGCCGCGCGGTGGTCGTTCAACGACTCGGTTCGCGCTGGACTAAGACACGGCGGTTACGTCAATATCGAGCGGGGCAGAGAACTCACACGAGGTTCGCAATGGACCCTTCGCGCGACCTGGATCGCATTGTAAGTGAACTGAACGCGCGGCCGGAAGCCGATCTGGACGAGGCTTCCGACACGGCGCCGCTCGATCGCTGGCTCGCTGCGCTCGTCGCGAAGGGCGGCAGCGATCTGCTGCTGGTGCCCGGAGCGCCGGCGTCCATGCTGCACGAAGGCGGCGTGCGCAATATAGAATCGGAGCCGCTGAGTGGCTCGGAAATCGAAGCTATCGTGCTGCCTGCTTTGACGCCGCACGCGCTGCAACAATACCGCGCCGGCCAGATCGCGGATTCCTCCTATCGCACCGCGAGCCTCGGCCGCTTTCGCATCAATCTGCATCGCGAGCGCGGCCAGGCTGCCGCGGCGATACGCGCGTTGCCCTCGAAGGTTCCCCAGCTGAGCGAGCTGCGACTGCCTGCTGGTGTCGAGGCGTTGTCGCATTTGCAGCGCGGGTTGGTGCTGATCGGCGGGCCTGCCGGATCTGGAAAATCCACCACGCTGGCGGCGCTGATTCACGAGATTAATAGGCGCGACGCACGGCACGTCGTCACGATCGAAGATCCCATCGAGTACGAGCACGCGCACGTGCGCAGCGTGATCGAGCAGGTGGAAATCGGCACGGACGCGCCGGATTTTCCCACGGCGTTGCGAGCAGCGTTGCGCCAGGCGCCGGACATTATCGTGGTGGGCGAAATGCGCGACATCGAGACCATGCAGATTGCAGTGGCCGCGGCGGAGACTGGCCACCTGGTGCTTTCGACGATTCACACCACCGATGTGGCTTCCACGGTCTCGCGCATTTCGGATTCGTTCCCTGTGGAGCGGCAGAACACGATTCGCCAGGAACTCGCCATGGCGTTAACGGCCGTGCTCACGCAAATTCTGCTGCCGTGCAAAACGGGCGGGCGCATGCCTGTGGCGGAATTATTGATGATGAGCTACGGCGCGCGACAACACATCCGGCACAACGCCCTGCAACATCTGCACCAGGAAATTACGATTACCAAAAAGAAGGGTTCGTTCTCGCTGGAGGAGTCGCTGGTGAAATTGGTGAGCCAGGGATTTATTGATCGCGAAGACGCGCTGCTCTGCGCCATTCACCCTGACGATCTGGAAATTCTACTGAAGGCAGAAAATCAAACGCGCGTGGCACGGACTTAGGCGATCGCGGAATCAAGAGGGACGCCTTTATAGCGGCGGTCTTCAGACCGCTATGGTTCCGCGACGGCGACGGCGCACTAAAGTGCGCCGCTACAAATTCAAAGACAACGTCACAGGCAACAGAGCCAGCGGGACGCCGCGGCGCTACACAATCAAAAGCTAGACCGCTTAATCGTAATACTCGGACCCCAAGTGCGTGATCAAGTCCTCGCCCATCATCCAGCGCAGCGTGTTCTTCAACTTCATGGACTGAATGAATAAATCGTGCTCGGGGTACAGTTCTCTCGCGCACATTGGCGACTTGAAATAGAAGCTGAGCCATTCCTGGATACCGCGCATTCCGGCGCGCTGCGCGAGGTCGAAGAACAGCGCCAGGTCCAGCACGATGGGCGCGGCCAAGATTGAGTCGCGGCAGAGGAAATCCACTTTGATCTGCATCGGATAGCCGAGCCAGCCGAAGATATCAATGTTGTCCCAGCCCTCTTTGTTGTCGCCGCGCGGGGGATAGTAGTTGATGCGTACTTTGTGGTGAATTTTGCCGTAAAGGTCCGGATACAGCGCGGGCTGCAAAATATATTCCAGTGCGCCGAGCTTCGATTCTTCTTTGGTTTTGAAAGAGCCGGGATCGTCGAGGACTTCGCCGTCGCGGTTGCCAAGGATGTTCGTCGAAAACCAGCCGTTCAGGCCGAGCGCGCGGGCTTTGAATGCCGGCGCGAGCACCGTCTTCAACAGGGTCTGGCCGGTCTTGAAATCCTTGCCGCCGATCGCCACGTTTTTGGCCTTCGCGTATTCCTCGAGAGCGGGAATATCTACGGTGAGATTGGGCGCGCCGTTGGCGAAGGGCACTCCTTCGCTGATGGCCGCGTAGGCGTAGAGCATCGAAGGCGCAATTGCCGGATGATTTGCCTTCATGCCTTTTTCAAACGACGCGAGGCTCTTGTGCACGTCCTCGGGTTTCAGAAACACTTCCGTTGAGCCGCACCACACCATCACCAGTCGGTCCAGCTTGTTCTTCTTTTTGAACGCCCGGATGTCTTCGCGAAGTTGTTCGGCGAGATCGAATTTAGTCTTGCCTTTCTTGACGTGCGTGCCGTGCAGGTTCTTCACGTAATTCTGGTCGAAGACAGCCTTCATCGGCTTGATGCCCTTCAGGAATTTTTCGACCTTGACTAGATCCTTCGCTTCCAGCACGCCGGCTTTCGTGGCGGCTTGATATGCGTCGTCACTGAAGACATCCCAACCGCCAAAGACGATGTCGTCGAGCTTCGCGAGCTTCACGAAGTCCTTGATAAGCGGCGTGCGTCCGTCGGTGCGTTTGCCCAGACGAATCGTTCCCAACTGAGTGAGCGAGCCGACCGGCACCGCGTGCCCTCGCCGCACCAATTCCACCCCCGCCATGAAGGTTGTGCTCACCGCGCCCATTCCGGGCGTCAGCACGCCGAGTTTCCCCTTTGGCGGAGCCACACTCACAGGCCTGCGCATTCGATTTCCCCCAGTCCGTTTCGTAGTTGATGATGATGACAAAAGCGAGAGTCGCGCAAAGCATCGCGCCATCCGCAGCCGCATCGCTCCGTCGCCGCCTCGTGCTCGCGGCGCTCCAGGAACGTACATTTTCTTTCTTGCGCGGCAGATGTGTCGTCGTCCGGAGCGCGCCTTGCCTCTAGGCTTGTGAAACGCTCCGAACAAACAATTTATGATGCGGCAACGCGGGAAGTTTTGCAAATTGATTTCCCGGTGCGCGAAAGGCGAACGCGACGGTACGAGCGCGCCGATCGGCGAGCGTGATTCAACGCGGGAAACGAAATTGAAGCGGGAAAGGAACGCGAAAACGTGGATCCGTGCAGGCGAGGAGATTACTTCCGGCGGAAAAGATTCGCAATCTCGCCGGAAATTGAAAGGAATACTAGTACCGCGAGAGCCCCCATCATGCAGAAAGCGATCATCCAGTTTCTCCGAGTGTGTCGAACGTCAGGAAAAAATAGGCATGCTGCGTGCCAATCGTGGGCGTGACGTATCTGTACTATTTGTAATGCGCGGCGGGTTAGACACCATACGTCACGCAAACAAATAGGTAAAAATGTGGGCTAAGGGTGACACGCTGTCGGATTTTACGGACAATTGCCGCGTACCAGAAGGTCTGTAGGAGTCGCCGCCGCTCGCAGACACCGCGCTACAATTTTTCGATGTGAATGGAACCATCGCCCGAGCTGATCGCGACAGTTGGTCCACCGGCATTTAACTTTCCACGCACCGAGGAATGGCCCAGAGTGCCGGATACCATGATCGGGAGATCCATCGTGATGCTGCCGTCGCCGGTGTGCGCGTCCAGCATCGCGTTCAAATCGCCGGGCAGACGCACGGTGATGTGCCCGTCGCCGGAATGCAGGTTCCAGCCGTTCGCTACTTTCGAGCCGCTGCCCACTTGCGCTTCGATATTTCCGTCGCCGGTTTTCAGCGCCAGAGCGTCGAAGCGGCCGTCAATGCGCAGGTTGCCGTCGCCAGTGTTGGCGTCGAGGGAGCCGTCGAAGTTGTGTCCTTCGATGTGGCCGTCGCCGGTGTGAATTCGTATATCGCCCTTGATGTTTCCGGCGGTGACGTTGCCATCGCCGGTATCGAATTGGATCTTGCCGGAGACTCCCTGAGCTGTGACGTTGCCGTCGCTGGTGCGCACATCGAGATCCAGTTCACGCGGGACAGTCACTTCGACGCGCAGGGATTTATGGTTTCCGCCGAAGAGCGAAAAATTCCAGTGTGGCACTTTCACTTCGATGGAGACGCTGTTGCCTGATTGACTCTCGATAATCTGCACGTCGTTCGGGCCGATTTTCCAGCCGTTGGCCGTGACGCGCGCGTCGATGCGCTGCTGGTCCGCGCCGGTGATCGTGACGTCGCCATCGCCGGTCATAACGCGGAGGTCTGAACGGCCATTTATTTGGTAGCTCTTCGACCAGTGCTGGTCGTCCTGCGCCTGCGCTGCGCCAGCCGCGAGCCCGATTCCCGTCATCATTATCGCCGCAAGAAAAATGGTCAGCCGGTTCATGAGTCACTCCCCGCCACGGTCACTTGCGCCTTCATCAGGAGATACGTCGGTCGCGCGAAAAATGTTCCGTACTTCGATTACGCCGATTTCCTCTTGGCTGCGTTGGTCTTCGCGGCTCCGGGCTTTGCGCGCAGGGAAGCCAGGAACTGCTCTGTCGGCAGAGTGTTGACGACGTCCTTCTTTTCCACCCAGCCGCGCCGCGCCGTTATCACCCCGTACTTCATCAGCGGAAAATGCGCGAAGGAATGGGAGTCCGTGGAGATGACGATCTTTACGCCACGCTCTTTCGCCATCCGCAGGTGAACGTCCTTCAAATCCAGGCGGTCGGGGAAGGCGTTGCATTCTAGGATGACGCGGTGCGCTTTCGCGGCGTCCAGGATTTTTTCCATGTCGTAATCGAATGGATCGCGGCGGAGCACCAGGCGCCCTGTGGGATGCGCCAGAATCTGTACGTACGGATTTTCGAGTGCGGCCAGAAGTCGATCGGTCATTTCCGCGCGGCCCTGGTTCATGTAGGAATGTACTGACGCCACCACGACGTCCAACTGGGCCAGCACTTCGTCGTCTAGATCGAGCTTGCCGGTTTTCAGGATGTCCACTTCGATCCCGGCGAGCAGGCGAATCCCCGGCACGCGCTCCTGTGCGGCGCGGATTTTCTTGATTTGCTCGAGGGTGCGCTTTTCGTCCATGCCGTTCGCGACGGTCACGGCCTTGGAATGGTCGGTGAGCGCGATGTATTCGTAGCCGATCTTTTTGGCGGCTTCGCCCATTTCTTCGATGGAATTGCGCCCGTCGGAAGCGGTGGTGTGCATTTGCAAGTCGCCGCGAATGTCCGCGAGCTTCAGCAGGTTCGGCAAGGTGTGATTTTCTGCCGCGACGATTTCGCCGGTGTTCTCGCGCAGTTCCGGTTCGATGTAGTCGAGGCCCAGTTTTTTGTAGATTTCTTCTTCGGTTTTTCCGGCGACGAATTTTCCACCCTTCAGCGTGGTCAGCGCGTACTCGTTCAGAGTCCAGCCCATATCGCGCGCGCGGCCGCGCAGCACCACGTTGTGTTCTTTCGAGCCGGTGAAATAGAGCAGCGCCGCGCCGAAGCTATCTTTCTCCAGCAGGCGAACGTCCACTTGGAGTCCATTGCCCAGCAGGACGCTTACTTTATTTTCGCCGTGCGCGAGCGTCTGGTCGATGCCGGGATATTTCAGGATGTGCGCGGCCACTTCGTCCACGTGCTTCTGTTTATCGTGTCCGGGACGCAGCGTGACCAGCAAATCGAGGTCGCCGATGGTTTCTTTTCCGCGGCGCAGAGAACCAGCGGACGTCACCGATTCCACAATTTCTTTTACCTTGCTGATGTACGCGACCAGCTTCTGCGCCGCTTCGTCCGCGACGTCCAGCTTGAATCTCCCGGAGGAACGCTTAGCCAGCTCCGTAGCTTTCAGGATGTTCGCTTCGGTTTTTTCGCCGAAGCCTTCCAGGTCGCGCAGCTTTCCCTCGCTCGCCAGTTTTTCCACGCCCTCTACGGTGCACACTTTGAACCTTTTGAACAGTACCGCCACTTTCTTCGGGCCCATGCCTTGCAGGTGCAGTAGTTCGAGCAGCGTCAGCGGATATTTCTTCAATAATTTCTGGCGCAGGCTGTAATCGCCGGTTTGCAGAATTTCGCGGATGTGCGCGGCCATGCCGTCACCCACGCCGGGAAGTGCTTTCAGCTTGGCATCGTCCTTGGCGAGGTCCTCGATGCGCTCGTGGATGCTGTAGAGCAGCTCTGCGACTTTTTCGTAACTGCGGTAGCGGCCGATGATCGCGCCGTCAATTTCCAGCAGCTGCGCCGTCTCCTGCAGAATCTTCGCGACTTCTCGATTTTCCATGTGGTTTCCCGGTGGATGGATTTCAGCCCGATCTTACTTCTTTCTGGGCTGCAACCGAAAGGGAGGGTGTCAAGTAGCGGTAGCCCGTCTGCCGGTGAACAGGCGTCTCGCCAGCTTTTTTCTAAAATTGCGCCTGTGCAAAGACTTCCTTCGCACGGGAAATATCCTTCAGCACCTGCTCGCGCAAGGCTTCGGGGCCGGAGAATTTCTCTTCATCGCGCAGCCGTTGCAGGAAGCGTATCTTCATTTGGCCAGCGGTCAGCGCTTCCCCGAAATCGAACAGATGCGATTCGATCGCCAGGCGCTTGCCATCGAACGTCGGACGTACTCCGACATTGGTGACCGAGCGATAATTTCCGCCCGTCAGCACGGTTTCGGTGACGTAGACGCCGGTCTTGGGCAGCGTCTCCTGCTCGGTCGCGAGATTGAGAGTGGGAACAACCAGCTTCCGTCCTTGCCCGGTGCCGGTGCGAATTTCGCCCACCAGCGCAAACGGCCGGCCCAGCATGCGCCGCGCATCTTCGACGCGTCCGCCGCGCACCGCCTCGCGAATTGCTGTGCTGGAAACGACGTCTCCGCCATCAATCACTGGCGCCACAATCGCCACTTCAAATCCCAAACGCTGGCCCAATTTCTTCAGCAGCTCCACGTCGCCCAGTTGCTTGTGGCCGAAGCGAAAGCTCGCGCCCACCAGCACGGCCCGGGCGCGCATGGTCTCTGCGAGATACCATTTTGCAAAATCTTCCGCGCTGGCTTGCGCGAGGTCCGTATCGAATTGCAGCACCAGAGCAGCGGAAACACCCATCGCGGCAAAATCCGCCAGGCGCTGCGGCAGAGTTTCCAGCAGGGAAGGGGCTTGTTGCGGTCGCAGGACGCGCGTAGGGTGCGGGTAAAACGTGAGGACGGCCGGCAGCAGTTGCTTCTGCGCGTCGGGCGCATCAAGGGCCGGAGTCGCGGCGCGATCGACCACATCGCGCAGAATCGCTTGATGCCCGATGTGCACGCCGTCGAAATTGCCAATGGTCACAACCGTTCCCGGGCGGTTTGCCCCCAAGCGCTCTTGCCATTCGGCCGCAGAACCGATTAGGCGAATTTCCTCGCGTCCGGCGTCGCGCGGAGGCAAATCGGTGAGAAACCTTAGCGTTTCTTTGGTTGCGTCCAAGAGCATTAAATCTGCACCTCGAATTTCAAACCGTCATACGCCAGCTGGACGCCTGGGGGCAACTTTGCATTGGCTTCCACGTGTCCGAGGTCATGGCAGATATGCGTGAACCACGCGCGCTGGGGCTTCAGCTCGCGGACCAATTCGAGCGATTGCTCCACGTTTGAATGCATCGGATGCGGCGTGTAGCGCAACGCGTCCAAAATGAAATCGTCCAGCCCTTGCAGCAGCGCTTTCGAGCTTTCCGGCACGGTGCTGAAATCCGTCAGGTAAGCCCCCTTGCCAAAACGAAAGCCCAGCACCGGCTGCGGCCCGTGCTGCGCCGGCACAGGAGTGATCCGCAGCCCGAACAGATCGAACGGGCCAGTAATGGTATGCATTTCGATCGCCGGAACAGAGCTTTCCGTCGGCACATCGTCGAAGACGTACGCGAATTGCCGCCGCAGCTTTTCCTGCGTGCCGTCAGAAGCGTAGACCGGCACCACGCCGTGCTGTTTCAGATTGTAAGGGCGTATGTCGTCCAGTCCGAGGATGTGATCGGCATGGGCGTGGGTGTAGAGCACCGCGTCCAGCCGGTCAATTTTTTCGCGCATGGCCTGAAAACGAAAATCCGGCGTGGTATCGATCACCACATTGTGGCCGCCGTACTGCAGCAAGAGCGATGGCCGCGTGCGTTTGTCGTGCGGGTCCGTGGAATCGCAGACCGCGCAGTGACAGCCGAGCGTGGGCACGCCCATGGAGGTGCCCGAACCTAATACGGTTAATTGCAGGGAAGCCATGGTCTGGTGGGATGTTGCAAAGAGCGCTCTCGATCCTTCCGGGGCAACCTGGCGGCCGCGCCGCCCGGAGAATTGACATCACTATCAAAAACGGCCGCGGCCGGTTACTTCGCCTTGGCCTTCTTGGCCATCTGTTCCGCAGCCACTTTGGAAATTTCCATAAATGTGAGCTTCAAGCTGCCGATCACTTCGATCAGCAGGTTGTCGTCGTCCTTGGACAGGTTCCCGCGCGTCTTTTCGCGCAGCGCGTCGAGCATGTCAATCACTTCGCGCGCGCCTTCCAGATCGACAAACGCCTGTCCGGTGCGCGGATCGGCCATGCCGCCGAGCATTGCCGCTGCGTTGCGCGTGAGAAAATCGATCAGCATCTGGAAGCTGCGCGAGGTGGGATTGATGTCGCCAGCGTCTTGCGCTTCGGCTGCAGCATCTTCAGGCGTCACGCCTGTGAGAGCCGCTCCGTCGCCAGCGGCGGCTTGCGCATCGGTCGCGTTCGCAGCCAGCGGATTCGTGCTCGGCGCCGGCATGGCTTTGCCCGCCGAAGACGCCGCAGCTGCCTTGGCCTTCGCTTCCGCTTGCGCTGCGGCTTTCTTCTCCGCCGCCTCTTCGTTGCGGCGCTCCTGCTCGACTACGTCCTTGCGCAATTCGCCGTCTTCGCCAAACAAGCGGCGGTCCACTACTTTGAATGTCTCTTCATGCTTCGAATCTGCCACGGCGGGTATCCTTGGAGGTGCTCCTGAAAGTTACAAACAAGTTTAACATCCGCTTCCGCCCGGCGACAAGCTGCCCGCGCCGACACGGCGAGCGAGCCTGTGTTGTGCTGCATTTTTCCTGTTGACACGGCTTGGCCCATATGTTACAAGGTGTAGCGCTACAATGAAGAACACACAAAATACGCGTCCCCGCAACCTTGGTGAAGTCGAACAGATGGTCATGGACTACGTGTGGTCGCACGGCCCGGTTTCCTCCGAAGCCTGCCGCGAAGCCCTGGCCGCGCGGCGACCGATGAAGGAATCCACCATTCGAACCGTGCTGCGCCGACTGGAAGCGAAAGGCTACGTCGCGCACGAGATCAGCGGTCGCACGTACATCTATCGCGCTGCCGAGCCGCGCCAAAATGTGGCGGTGCGGGCCGTAAAACATATTATTGACCGTTTCTGCGGCGGCTCCGTCGAACAGCTGGTGATCGGGATGGTGGATAACGCGGTGCTGGATCGCCGCCAGCTCGAGCGCTTGACGCAAAAGATTGCCGAGCGCAAGACCAGCCAGCGGAAGGAGGCGAAGTGATGATTGCCAGCCCCGTTCTCGACGCGTCCGCGAATTTCGCTGCGCACGTTGTGCAGCCAGCGGCGCGGTCGCTCGCGATTGCGTGCATCGCTGGACTGGTTCTCGCGGCCTTCCGCGTGCGCAGCTTGCCGGTGCGCCTGGCCATTTGGCGTGCCGTACTGCTGGTGGCACTCGCAATGCCGCTGCTCGGGCTGCTGCTGCCGCCGCTTCCGGTGTTTGTGCCGCTCGCCGCGAAATTCCTGCGCGCGCAGCCTGCTGCGGAAATTGTGACGGCCCATGAGCTGCCGTCCCGCGCAATCATCGTCAATCAGGTAGCTCATTCGAATTCGACAAAGGCTGCGGCTTTTAGCTACAGCGTGAATTCCTCTGACACAGCGGACACGGCGGGAGCAGAGAGTACGCCACAGCTCGCGGATACGTCGTCGCACATTGCGCAACCTCGTCGCCCATTTCCTTGGCTCGCGGCCTCCGCTGCAATCTACTTCGCCGTCGCAATCGTCATGCTGATTCGACTGATGCTCGGCGTTATCTTGGGCCGGCGTCTGGAAAGGGAATCGCAGCCAACTGAAGACGTGCACGCTCTCTCGCGCCTGCAATTTTTCGCGCGCGCCGCAGGCCTGCGCACACCGCCGTGCTTGGCGGAATCCGAGCTGCTATCGGTGCCCGTAACTTTCGGAGTGCGGCGCCCCGCGATTCTGCTTCCCGCGGGTTGGCGCGAGTGGGAGCCCGCCGAACTCGACGCCGTGCTCGCGCACGAAATCTCGCACGTCGTCCGGCGCGACGCGCTCGCTGAGCGCCTCGCGCTGCTGCACCGCGCGATTTTTTGGTTCAGCCCGCTTGGTTGGTGGCTCGCGCGGCATCTGGCCGATCTCGCCGAAGAAGCCAGCGACGATGCCGCACTCGCGGCTGGCGCTGACCGCACACGTTACGCCGAAACTTTGCTCGGATTTTTTGCCGCGCTCGAAGCGGCACCCGGGCGGGTGTGGTGGCAGGGCGTTTCCATGGCCACCGCGGGCCAAGCGGAGAAGCGCGTTGATCGAATTCTCGAATGGAAGGGGAGTGTCGCCATGCGCCTGAAGCAACCCGTCGTGATCGCCTACATGCTCTGCGCAATCCCAGTCGTTTGCCTCATAGCGGCATTCCGCCCGACTGTCGTCAGCATTCATTCCGTGGCCACGCAGCAGTCCGCGCCGCAGCCTCCGGCCGCTCCCGCCGCGCCTCCGGCGCCGCCAGCGACCGCTCCGGAGCAGCCTGCCGCTCCGGTGGCTGCGCCGGACGCAGCTCCCGTCGGCGCGCCTGAGCTCGCTCCGATCCCATCCGTCGGTCTGATGCCGTCGCTCGCTCCAAACGCGCCGCTTATCTCCGTGGATATCGTCGCCCCAAGGGTTTCGGCCGCTCCGGTCGTCTCAGTGCATCCCATCATTGCGCCGGCGGTATCTGTCGCTCCCGTGGTGTCGGTCAGGCCGGTTGTCGTGCCGTCGGTCTCGGTGGCGCCGGTCGTGACGGTGCGTCCGATCTTGCTACGCGAACTTCAATCCGACACCACCACCATTAGCAAGGACCGGGTCGTCATCGGCGAAAACGACGGCGAGGAATTTACAATCGTGTCTGGCAACTCCGCCGTGAGCGTCTCGTCCAATAGTTTTACCATCACTAGCGACGGCGATTCCTCCGTTGCGAATTCTCTGCGTCGCAACTTCCCCGGCAATTTCATCTGGTTTATCCGCGACGGCAGGGCCTACATCATTCGCGACCCAGCTGCCATCAAGCAGGCTATGGATTTCTTCGCTCCCTCGCGGGAACTGGGCCGGCAACAGGAAGAGCTGGGTAAGCAGCAGGAAGCTTTGGGCGCACAGCAGGAAGCACTCGGCGCGAAGCAAGAAGCGCTGGGCCAGGAGATGGAAAAAGTCCGTGTGAAAATTCCGGACATGACCGCGGAGCTCGAGAAATTGCAGGCGGAGCTGAAAAAACTGGGCAGCGACGGCACGCAGGACGACCTGGGCCGCATCCAGGCGAAAATCGGCGAAATCCAGGAGCGCATTGGCGAATTGCAATCGAAAGCAGGCGAGAGACAAGCAGAACTCGGCGAAAGGCAAGGCGAGTTAGGCGAACAACAGGGCAAGCTGGGTGAACAACAAGGAAAGCTGGGCGAGCAGCAGGGCAAACTAGGCGAGCTGCAACAAAAAGCTTCGAAGAAAGCCACGCGCGACATGAAGAATCTGCTCGATCAAGCCATCGCGAGCCGCCTGGCCAAGCCTGCATAACCGAGACGCGCGATTTTCTTGTCCCGCTACGGACGCTCCAGCAAATATGAGGGATGCATCCGGCCCGTCGGTGCGTACAGCTGCTCCTGAGTGAATCGGAATCCGAGCTTGCTCAAGAGCCGCTGCGACGCCGCGTTTTCTGGGTGATGCCCCGCGAACAGGCCCTTCGCGCCTAGAGTTTCAAATGCGTGGTCAATCAGCGCGCGCCCCGCTTCCTCCGCCAAACCCATTCCCCAATATTCGGGACGAAGATGCACGCCCAATTCCAGAATTCCCGCCGGCGGATCGTAGGGCCGCAGGCCCGCGCATCCCGCGTGCTCGTTCGCTTGCAAAAGAAATACCGGCCAGTACTGCGCGCCGAATTCTTCGCGCGTTCGCATCTCGGCGCGCAACCGCTTCGCAACCTCCGCATCCGAAAACGGGCCGCCAATGAAGGCAGTCACGCGAGTATCTCCCCACAGAGCACGCGCCATGGGCAGATCGGCCTCCGTCCAGTGACGGAAGCCCAGACGCGCTGTGGTGAGGAAATAAGTGGCCATGGCTTTTAATCCGCCGTGCGCTTCAGCCGGCGGGGAATCTCTATTGCGACGTCATCGCCAGGCGCTAATCTACAACTGGGGCGCCGCCAACCGCAATCGCCGGCGCAACTCGTCGTGTTCCTGGTTGGAGCTGAGTTGATCTCTGCGTCCTGGTCGGGTAAATTCTTGGTAACAATCTCAGGCCGACTCGCAAAATCCCGCAACGTGCGCTAGTCTGTTGCATCGAACCATTTTAGCCAGTCACCAAGGATTCACATGCCCCGCGCTAAAACAGCTCGTCGCAAAGCGGCCGCGCCGCGCACCCAGTCCAAACCGCGATCGCGCAACTCCGAAAGACCAACAAAACCGATTGCCATCTACCACGAACACCCGCGGTGGTTCGTCCCGGTATTTGCAGAATTAGATCGCCGTGCGATCCCTTACGTGCGCCAGGATGCAGCGCACCACCATTTCGACATATCGCCGAACGGTCATCAGCAATTCGGGCTTGTTTTCAATCGCATGAGCCCTTCGGCGTGGACGCGCGGCAACGCGCATGCAATTTTCTATACGCTGAGCTACCTGGCGCACCTGGAAAAGCAGGGCACACGTGTGGTGAACGGGAGTCACGCCTTCCGCGTGGAAACTTCGAAAGCCTTGCAACTTTCGCTGCTGGAATCGCTGGGCCTGCCGCATCCGCGCTCGGTCGTCATCAACCATCCGTCGCAAGCAGTCGCCGCGGCAAAGCACTTGCGTTACCCGATCGTGGTGAAGCCGAACATCGGGGGGAGCGGCGTCGGCATCGTGCGATTTGATTCGCCCGAGCAGCTCGCATCCGCGGTGGAGAACGGCGCGATCCAGTTGGGCCTCGATTCCACCGGCATCGTGCAGGAATTCATTCCCGCGCGCGGCGGGCACATCACGCGCGTCGAGACGCTCGGCTACAAATATCTATACGGCATTAAAGTTTTCACTTCGGGCGAAACTTTCGACCTGTGTCCGATGGACATCTGCAAGACCACCGACGGCGCGGAAATTAAAACCGCGTGCGTGGTGGAAGGCGCGAAGATCGGCCTGCGCGTCGAAGGTTTTACACCTCCGAAAAAGGTAATCGCAGACACGGAAAAGATTTTCCGCGCCGCGCAAATCGAAGTGGGTGGCCTGGAATACATCATTGATGACCGCGACGGGAAGCTCTACTACTACGACGTGAACGCGCTCTCGAATTTCGTTTCCGATGGCCCGCGGATCGTGGGCTTCGATCCCTTCGCGCGCCTGGTGGATTATTTGGTGAAGGAGGCCCGCTGATGCGTTACGGCTACTGGCTTCCCGTGTTCGGGGGGTGGCTGCGCAACGTGGCCGACGAGCAGATGCCGCCGACGTGGGACTACGTGTCGCGCCTGGCGCGCCGCAGCGAAAAAATCGGCTTCGACCTGACGCTGATCGCTGAATTGAACCTGAACGACATTAAGGGTGTGGACGCGCCTTCACTCGACGCCTGGTCTACAGCTGCGGCACTCGCTGCCGTTACCGAATCCTTGGAATTGATGGTCGCAGTGCGGCCTACCTTTCATCTGCCGGCGCTGCTTGCCAAGCAGGCCGCGAATATTGACCGCATCAGCAACGGGCGTCTCTCGCTGAACGTGGTTTCCTCCTGGTGGGCCGAGGAGGCCAAAAAATTCGGCGTGCAATTCGATCAGCACGACGATCGCTACGCGCGCACTTCCGAATGGCTGGATATCGTGGACGCTGCGTGGAGGCAGGACCATTTTTCCTACGCCGGCAAATATCACTCGGTGCAGGATCTGGTGCTACAGCCGAAGCCGGTGGCGAAGCCGCGGCCCACGATTTATGCGGGAGGGGAATCGGAAGCCGCGAAGGAATTGATTTCGCAGAAGTGCGACGCTTTTGTGATGCACGGGGATTCGCCGGCGCGCGTGGCGGAGAAAATCCGCGATATGTCCGAACGGCGCGAACGCAAGAATTTGCCGCGCATGAAATTCGGCGTTGCCGGCTACGCCATCGTGCGGGACACGCATGAAGAAGCCCAGCAGGAGCAGGCGCGCATCACCGACGTGCAGCAGAACGCTGCCGGTTACCAGAATTACCAGCAATGGCTAGCCAACACGCAGCTGGAGCGCCGCGTCTCGCTCGAGGAGTATTCCGTCTCCAACCGCGGCCTGCGCTCGGGCCTGGTCGGCACACCGCAATACGTCGCCGACCGCATCGGCCAATTCGAACACGCGGGCGTGGACCTGCTGCTCCTGCAGTTCAGCCCGCAAGCCGAAGAAATGGACCGCTTCTCCGAAACTGTGATTCGCCCAGCCACGGCGAACGCCGCCGGAAGTTAGTCGTTGCGATGCCGATCAAGCTTGCACGCGTTACCGCACAAGTGGTTTTGCCTCAGTCTGGCCGCGGGGCAAGCAAGATTCATATGTGGAAGCCCCCGGAAAAAAGGCCGAGCAAGGTGAACATCAGCCAAACGACAAGTGCGCAACACAGTCCGCCGCAAAAGGCCAACCGCGATTTGCCCGTCCCCTGTGCCTCGTGCGCCATCTTCTGGAATGCGACAATGCTGCTTAGCCCGAGCATTGCCAAAGAGATACTGAAGAGCCAAAGGAGCAACGCCCCGAGTGTTGCAACTTGTGGGTGGAGCCCATTCATTAAGTCGCCAAACGGTGGGAGAATCCCGCTAAACACTCCTATGAAGAAAGCCAGGTGGCGCCCCGACCGCGACAACATAGAGACGACTGGGAGCATGGCAATGAAAGCCGTTGCTGCGCCCAGACCAAGCGCAAATGCCAGTGAATTCTTTCCCGGACGGAATAAAAGAAAGAGCAACGCAAGACTGAGCGACCCCCAGCGACCAAAAGAGATTAGGGCTAGCAGCACATTCTGATCAGCCGCAGCCTCAGTTACAAACCCTACGCCCAAGGCGACCGTGCAAATCAGGGCAAAGCGCCTGGCCGCCCATAGCCACCGAGAACGAACCACACCGATCGGCTCGGTCCCGGAGGGGAGTACGCTGTCGAACATAGGTGCCTGCCGTTTGAACATGAGTGACAATCGAACCGCGCAGATGCGGACTTAGCGAGGCGTACTTTTTCGATGGTCGCTTGTTCAGTCGTACGTTGTACGAGGAAGTCTTTTGCTTGCTTGGTATTCATTCTGAAAACGGATGATAGCACGGGCCGAGCGATCCCAATAGCTTGTCCGAAATTCTTCAATTGCTGCTAACTCTTGATTGGTTGCGTAACCGGACATCTCTAACAACGCCGGCTCCGTCAATTCTTTGTTAGAACAAACTTCTCGGTTCACTCCGAAGAGCGTTTGATTTCGTCGATTCCTTTGGCCCAGTGTCGAGGACCAGGGCTCGCTTGTAATCGCTCGGTCGGTTTCAGTCCGACCCACTCATCTTTTCGATCCCAGCTTCAGACTACGATTACTCGTTCAAACTCCCTCCAGCGAGGGAGCGGGATGCCCATTCAAGTGGACGGCGTTCTACTGCACGCCATCTCCGGTACCGAGCTGTCCCGCGTG
>JBEKHD010000021.1:0-72904 GCA_050012455.1 Candidatus Acidiferrales bacterium
CTCATGCGAGTGCTGAAATTCCGCGCAATCTACCTTGATCACCGCGCGCGGATCTCCAAAAAGCACTTCCGCAGTAGCCTCCACGACGCGCGTCTTGCCCGCTCCCGTCGGCCCCAAGAACAGCAAGTTCCCTACCGGCCGCCCCGGCGAATTCAGTCCAGCGCGAAACACCTGGTACAAGTCAACCACCGCCTGTACCGCTTCGTCCTGCCCCACAATCTTCCGCCGCAGCCCTGCCTCAAAATCCCGCGACTCCACGCTGCGTTGGGTTGGGTCTAGCTGTAGTGCCTGCGCGCCCACGGTTTTGCTCCCTACCGGAACTTCCTGCCGCTTTCCGGATTGCGCGGTTCCGTTCGCTCGAATTGATCCAGCTTCACGTCGAGCGTTGACCGCAACAACCGTAATTGCGTGACCAGTTCACGGCTCGAATTGGCTCGGTCCGCCAAAAGCAACATCGGCGGTGACAGATCGGCCAGGTCCAGGTTAAGGTTTCGCAACGAATGCATCAGGTTCTGCACATACGGCGAGCGAATATCAAACAGCTCGATCCGGCCGTTTACCTGCTCACGCAGGTGAGACCAATCCAGATCGAGGAAGGGGTGGTTGCGCGAAACCTTGCGAACCACGTCGTCCGTTATTCGCGGCCGTTCCCCCAGCCGCGCTAAATGCAACTGCTGCACCTTGCCCTGCTTGCGCACGTTGTGCACCAGAAAGTAGGTGTTGCCTTTGCGTCGAACAAAAGCCACAACACCTCCTTCTCGAGCCGGGCAAGTTCTAAAATGCTCTGCACGACTACAAACTTAGATGCTGTTACGTAGTGTATGGGTGGTCCACTACCGGAGCAATAGTACGAATGGTTGGACTTGCCTGCGCTGTATCGTATCCGTCATTACTTGTTGCAGCGTCTTAGCGCTCGCGTGCCTCAAGCTAGACCGCGTCCTGACGAGCAACCATCACCGAAACAATTCCTCGCGATAGAAAATTTTAATATAGCGGCCGTTTCGTCCCGTGCCTTTCGGGACGAAGCGGGCAGCCTCTCGCTCAACCAAGCCGACTTCAGGCGACTGGTTCGACCGCCTCAGCTCGCCGCAGCGAGGTCGCCTGGTTTCAGTTAAACTCTCAACAGAGGTGGGCGATGTCCTGGGATCCGGTCTATCGGCTTGTGAAACGAATTCCGCGCGGCCGGGTTACTACTTATGGGGAGCTAGCTAAAACCCTGCGCCTGCGCGGCGGAGCTCGCGCCGTCGGCTACGCAATGGCGGCAACCCCGAATGGCCGCGGCATTCCTTGGCATCGCGTCATCGGCGCTGGCGGGAAAGTAACCATGCCCGAACCGCACGCCAGCCTGCAACGCCGCCTGCTCGCTACCGAAGGTGTGCCCATCGAAGGCGCCAGGATTGACATGAAGCTCTACGCCTGGTCGCCCAAATCGAGCACCAAGTCGCGCGCGAATTCACGCGCTAAATCTCGCAAACCAAAACGCAAGCCTGCCCGCCGAGTCGCGCCGAAATCACGAGTGTGATATAGAAGATAGCTCCATAAATACTAAGGACATTCTTCGTGCCGGAACCCATCATCGCCGTTGAAGGCCTGTTCAAAACCTATAATGCCAACGGCGTCGCTGTCGAAGCTGTGCGAGGTCTAAGCTTCTCGGTCCAGGAGGGTGAGGTTTTCGGCCTGCTCGGTCCCAATGGCGCCGGGAAAACCACCACCGTCGAAATTCTTGAAGGTATGCGGACGCCCGATCGCGGCACGGCGCGTGTCTGCGGCCTCGATCCTGAAAAAGCCGGCTCCGAGTTCAAGCAGAAAATCGGCGCGGTCCTGCAGTCCACTTCCCTGCCCGATAAGCTGCGCGTCAAGGAAGCACTCGATCTGTTTGCGAATTTCTACACCAATCGCGCCAACACGGAATCGCTGCTGAAACGCTTCCAGCTCGAGGAAAAACGCAATGCTTTCTACAGCCAGCTCTCCGGCGGACAAAAGCAGCGCCTCGCTCTGGCCATGGCGCTCGTGAACAATCCGCAAGTCGTGTTTCTTGATGAGCCCACCGCCGGCCTCGACCCGCAAGTCCGCCGCGAGATCTACGACATCATCGAGGAATTGCGCAAAGACAAGAAGACAGTCCTCATAACCACGCATTACATCGAAGAGGCCGAACGCCTCTGCGATCGCGTGGCCATCGTAGATTACGGCCGCATCATAAAAACCGGCACGCCGCGCGAACTGAAACATTCCTCCGCCGGAACCACCCGCATTGAAGTCCGCCTCGCCAAGCCGCTAACCAACGGCGTCCTCAGCACTCTCGAAGGCGTCGCCGATTGCCGCGACTTCGACGGTACTTACGTGATGCATTCCACGCTGCCGCCACGCACCATCGTCGCACTGGTAAAACAGCTCGAAGCGGAAAATAACGAATTGCAAAGCCTGGAAATGTTCTCGCCCTCGCTCGAAGACGTCTTCATCGAGCTGACCGGCCGCAGGCTGAGGGACTAAGCAAAAAATGGCCTCGAATCCCATCACTAACACCTGGACGCTCACGAAAATTCGCGTGCGCCTCGCCATGCGCAATCGCACGTTTCTGTTTTTCAGCCTGATCATGCCGTTGGGTTTCCTGTTTTTCTTCGTACTGGTTTTCAGCAAGGGCTCCACGGGATGGATCGGCTACATTCTGGGCGCTGTCCTTACGCTCACGGTGATGGGCAGTTTCTGGGGGCTGAGCGTCCAGCTGGTCATGTTTCGCGAAGCGGGAATCCTGCGGCGATTTCGCCTGGCGCCCCTGGGCGCAGGACCCATGCTCGCCTCCAGCATCGTGGCAAATTATTTGCTGGTAGTTCCATCGGTGATCATCGAAATTCTCGCCTGCAAATGGGTGCTGCATATGCCTGGCTGGGGAAATCTCTGGGCGGTCTTCTTGCTCATCACCATCGGTTCGGCCGCTTTCTCGGGGTTCGGGCTGATCGTCGCCAGCGTCACCAACACCATGCAAGAAACGCAGGTCATAAACCAGCTCATCTGGACCGGCTTCCTGTTCCTCTCAGGCGCCAGCGTCCCGCTCGCCATCTTCCCGCACTGGATTCAACGCGCCGCCCTGTTTATGCCCGCCACCTATCTTGCGAACGGGCTCGAAGCCGCTACCACCAACGCCTCCACGGTGAGCGAAGTCCTCACGGATTTTGTGGCACTCACTCTCGGCTTGCTGGTCGCGTTCGAAATCTCCCGCAGGCTCTTCCGCTGGGAACCCGAAGCGAAATTCCCCAATAGCGCGAAGCTCTGGGCCCTCGCCGCCCTGATCCCCTTCGTAGCCTTCGGCATCTACGAAAACGTCGCCGGCAATCGCCTCGAGCGCATCCAGCACAACTTCCGAGCGCTCAGCACGCGCGAAGCGCCTCCCCCACCGCCCGACGTGCACTGAACCTCGAGGATTCTGAAATTTTGATCGCCTTAACTTAAATCCTCGCAGGTCGGTGCTTCATCCAATTCCGGGTACTTCGAGCATGTCATGACGCTCAATCAGCCGGGGCGAATGCAGGGGGCCAACGCTGGATTTCGGCGCGTCGCGAGAGTAAAACAGTTCGTAGCATTCCGGCCGAACGCAGCTCCCCGGCCCCGAAAGATCCGTCGCCCAAAATCTGGCAGTCCAAAGGAGGCTCCCATGCAACGCACAGCCACAGCAGTCTGGAACGGCACCTTGAAAGACGGCAAGGGCAGCATCAGCACTCCCAGCGGCACGCTGGCTAATGCGCCTTACTCCTTCCTCACACGCTTTGAAAACGACAAAGGCACCAACCCCGAAGAATTGATCGGTGCAGCCCACGCCGGCTGCTTCGCCATGGCTCTTTCCGCCCAACTCAGCACCATGAACTTCATTCCAGAAAGCATTAAAGTCACCGCCACCGTCTCGCTCGAAAAACTCGAAGCCGGCTGGAGCATCTCCAAAATCCACCTGGATCTCGCCGCGCGCATCCCCGGAATCTCGCAAGCAGCTTTCGAATCCGCGGCGGCAAGCGCCAAAGCCAATTGCCCCGTCTCGCGCCTCTTCAAAGCCGAAATCACGCTCACCTCCGTACTGGAGCAAGCTGCATGATTGTTCCGGTCGTAATCGGCCTCTGCATCATCGCGGTTATCCTGCTCGAAGCCTTCGAGACCATCATTCTGCCGCGCCGCGTGACGCGCCGCTTTCGCCTGACGCGTGCGTTCTACCTTTCTTTGTGGATCCCCACCCGGGCCATCGCCCGCTTGATCCATTCCCCCAAGACGCGCGAATCTTTCCTCAGCTTCTTCGGCCCTCTCTCGTTGCTGATTCTCTTTGCGCTCTGGGCCACCCTGCTGATCTTCGGCTTTGGGTTTTTGTACTACGGCAACACGCCACACGACCCCACTCGCCCGTCGCTACAAACCTGTTTCTATCTCAGCGGCACCACCTTTTTCACACTGGGTCTCGGCGACGTCACTCCCCACACTCCCGCAGAACGCGTCCTCGCCATTTTCGAAAGTGGCCTGGGTTTCGGTTTTCTCGCACTCATCATCAGCTATCTGCCGGTTATCTATCAGGCGTTTTCCAAACGCGAAGTCAGCATCGTTCTGCTTGACGCACGCGCCGGCTCGCCCCCCACCGCCACGGAATTGCTTCTCCGCCATGCCGGACCGCATGGGCTGGATGCGTTGCTGATCCTTTTCCGTGATTGGGAGCACTGGTCCGCTGAGCTGCTCGAGAGCCACATCTCCTATCCCGTCGTCAGCTACTTTCGTTCGCAGCATACAAACGAATCCTGGCTAGCGGCGCTCGCCGCGATTCTCGATTCCACGGCGCTCCTGATCGCCACCTCGGATAACCCTTGTTCACGTCAAGCCCGGCTCACCTTCGCCATGTGCCGCCACACCGTCGCCGATCTGGCGCAGGTTTTCTTCGCCAAGCCGGTCGCTGAGGCATCTGACCGCCTGCCTCCCGAGCAGTTCGCGCGCTTGTACGCCAGTCTCGAACACGCAGGCTATCAACTCCGCAACGACGAGGCTTCCCACACAAAACTGAAAGAGCTGCGCGACATGTACGAACCGTATCTACACGCTCTCGCGCGCTACCTGTATGTCGAGCTGCCGCCCTGGATTCTGGCTAGCCAGATCACCGACGACTGGAAAACCAGCGCCTGGGGCCGAATCTCCGGCTTTTCCGGCCGCGGGCATAGCGCCCAGGACATCGAAGAACACTTCTAGCGTTCTTCGTCGAGACTCTTCCGCATCCTTACCGCACTCCGCGGCTCTAATCATTTAGATCACCGCAATCAATTGCCCTCGGAGGGACATCCCGTGACCGAACGCCTGCAAGACCTGGAGCGTATGATACGCGGTGAAGTTCCTGCTCCTCCCATCGCGCAACTCATCGGCTTCCGGCTCGTCGCCGTGAAGCGCGGTGAAGCCGTCTTCGATTTCGAGTCCAGCGAAAAACACGCCAACCCCATGGGCACGCTCCACGGCGGCGTACTCTGCGATGTCGCCGATGCCGCTATGGGAGTCGCCTTCGCTGCCACTCTGGAAGACGGCGAGTCCTTCACCACCCTCGAGCTGAAAATCAATTTCCTGCGCCCCGTCTGGAAGGAGAAATTGCGCGCCGTCGGCAAAGTCGTCAAACGCGGCAACACCGTCGGAATGGCTGAATGTGACATCACCAACGTCGCTGGCGTTTTGGTCGCGCGCGCATCGTCCACCTGCATGGTTCTGCGCGGCGCGCAAGCTACCGGCCGTTGAGCCCTATTGCGATGAGGCTTTTCAATCCGGCAGCGGCATCTCGCTGCTATCACTGTCCTAATCGAGGACGCACTCGTCCCACCACCGGACATTCGGGTCCACCAGTCGCTGTGTGGCTCGCCACAACTTCTTAAAAACAAATGTATTAGTCGCGCGTCAAATCGGGGATGGACTTGCTCTCACGAGCACTGTTTCGCCTCCGGCGGTTTCGTCCGGCATGTGCCCGGCATGCCTGGGGTTGATGGACTGATGGAAGGTTGAATCGAGGAGCGCATGAACCAATTCCTGCAAGATGTCCGCTATGCCTGCCGCATGTTGCTCAAGACTCCCGGCTTCACGTTGGTCGCGATTCTCACTTTGGCTTTAGGCATCGGCGCGAATATCGCCGCGTTCAGCATCGTTGACGGCGTCTTGCTTCGCCCTCTTCCCTTCAATCATTCCGAACAGCTGGTCCGCGTTTTCGACGATCTCCGTTCGTCCAACACGAAAGACGTCGGCATGTCCGTCCCGCAATTTTGGGACTATCGCGATCGCGCCGGCATTTTCCAAGACATCGCGGTCATCTGGACCATTCCCGCAAACCTCACCGACGTCGAACGCCCCGAACGCATCGAAGTTCTCGCCACCAGCGCGAATTACTTCACCATGCTGGGCGTTCAGCCCGCGCTCGGCCGCGTCTTCACGCAGAAAGATGACGTTCCCGGTTTCATCACCGCCGTCGTTCTAAGCGACGGATTCTGGCACCGCCAATTTGGCGGCGATCCCAAAGTCATCGGCAAGAGCATTCGCCTCGATGGCGACCTGTACGAAATCTTCGGCGTTATGCCTCCCGGTTTTCACCACCCGGGTAAGACCCTGGAAACCGATGAAGACGCCTACATCGCAGCCGGTTACAACGCCTTGCCATTTCCCACTCCGCCGCTCCGTTCAGTACGCATGCTTCCCGGCGCCATGGCACGGCTCAAACCGGGTTTAAGCATCGCCGCAGCCCAAGCTCGTCTGGAAACGTTCGACGCAGGGCTCGCCCGCGAATACGCCACTGACTATCCCCCCGCCGCGGGCTGGGCTCCGCGCCTCGTCTCCGTGCAACAAGAGCTTACGTCGAATGTCCGCGCCGAACTTTTCGTTCTCTTTGCGGCGGTGGGTTTTGTGTTGCTGATCGCCTGCGTGAACCTGGCAAATCTGCTGCTGGCCCGCGCCTCCGGCCGTCATCGCGAAATTGCCATCCGCCTCGCCCTCGGCGCCGGACGTGCCCGCCTGATTTCTCAATTGCTCACTGAAAGCGTGCTCCTCGCATTCGTTTCCGGCTGCATCGCGCTGGTTACAGTCGTCGCGCTGAAAAATGCACTGCTGAACTTTGCCCCAGCGGATATTCCGCGCCTCAGCGAAGTGACGATCAGCCCGGCCGTTCTTTGCTTCGCGCTTCTGGTTTCGATTTTGACCGGAGTGATCTTCGGCCTGGCGCCTGCTCTGCAGGCCGCCAGCCCCAATCAAATCTCCAACCTCAGAGAAGGGAGCCGCGGCTCGGGTTCCAGCAAACGCCAGATGCGTGTCTCCAGCGCGCTGGTCGCCTCCGAGGTCGCTCTTTCGCTCATCCTGTTAATTGGCGCTGGCCTCTTCCTGCGCAGCTTCTGGCAGATCCTGCAAGTTCGCCCCGGCTTCAATCCGCATCACGTGGTCACCGCACAGATGTGGCTCTCGTACCCGAACGATCCCGCTCAAAACCGCTATTTCACGGTTCCAAAACGCGCCGCGTTCATGCGCGAGGTGCTCAGGCGCGTCTCCGCTCTTCCGGGTGTCGAAGAAGCCTCCATTGGTAGCGGTGGCAGCTTGCCGCTCGTGGCCACACGGAACCAGACCCCCTTCATGATTGAAGGCCGCCCAGCCGACGCGGAGCGCACGCCCTTGGCAGAAGCTGCCGCTGTCACCCCAGCGCACTTCCAAGTCCTTTCGATACCTATTTTGTCGGGGAGAGGTTTCACTGATTCCGACGATGACAAGGCCCTGCCCGTTGCGCTCGTTGACCAGGCCTTCGTCCGCCAGTACTGGTCAAATGACAACCCTCTAGGCAAGAGACTGAAACTGGGTGCGCCACAGTCCACCAACCCCTGGTTGAACGTCGTCGGCATCGTCGGCGACGTGAAGTCGGAATCACTCGAGAGTCAGGAAGTCCCGCACATCTATCTGTCTGATTTTCAGTCTCCCAACTTCAACTCAGTTATCTACGCTCGCACGGCGGCAGATCCCGGCGTCATCGGCGATGCGATCCGGCGCGAAGTCCAGGCTGTTGATCCGGACGTGCCGGTCTACGCGGTGCGTTCGATGGAAGAAGTGGTGGCCAGATCCATGGCACAGCGCCGTTTCGCGCTCCAGATTCTGGGTGTCTTCGCGGTAATCGCGCTCCTGCTCGCCTCCATCGGAATTTATGGCGTGATGGCCTACACCTTCAGCCAGCGCACGCATGAAATCGGAATTCGCATCGCCCTGGGCGCGCAGCGGCAACACATTCTCCGCATGGCGCTGGGCGAAGGTATGGTCCTGGTCGCTTTCGGCTTGGCCGCTGGTCTTATCGGCGCCCTGCTCCTGACCCAATTCCTGCGCTCCCTGCTCTTCGCCGTGAAACCAACAGACCCCCTAACATTCATCGCTATCGCCGCGCTGCTAAGCGCCGTAGCGCTCCTGGCCTGCTTCATCCCAGCCCACCGCGCCACCCGCGTAGATCCGCTAGTCGCCCTACGCGAGGAGTAGTTCGCATTGTTCGTGACGCTGGTGGTGTTGCTGGTGTTAGTGCAGGAGTTGTAGTTGGTAGTTTCCCGTTTTCATTCTCTACTCTTCTTTTCGTTTTTGACTTTATCAGTGCATTTATCTGCGTTCATCTGTGGTGTCTTTTTCCGGCGCCTTTCTCTGAATCGCGCTACCGCGCGATTCATCCTGAGATCCCGCAGCGCGGGATCGAAGGGTGTGTCCTCCGTTTTTCTCTGTGAACTCTGTGTCAAGGTTTTGATCTCCTCCCGCCCGTCCAAATTGGAGCATCCCACCTCGACACACCGCACCCGCGACCGATTGACACCGCGCCATCCCTGCTCTACTCTGCCGACGTAACCACTTTTAGATATTTTTTGCATGCGGAGCCACCCAATGCCCATACCAAAGACAGAGAAGATCTGGCACGACGGCAAGTTCATCAACTGGGACGACGCCAAAATTCACGTCCTTTCCCACGTCGTCAGCTATGGCTCCGCCGTCTTCGAAGGCATCCGCTGCTACGAAACCCAGCAAGGCCCGGGAATTTTCCGCCTCAAAGAACACATGCAGCGCCTGCTGAATTCTGCCTACATCTATCGCATGGAGGTTTCGCACACCCTCGAAGATCTCTGCAACGCCAACCTGGAATTGCTGCGCGTAAACAAAATCGGCGCCTGCTACATTCGCCCGGTAGTTCTCCGCGGCTACGGCGAAGCCGGCGTGGATCCCATCGGCTGCCCCGTCGAGGTCTACATGGCCTGTTATCCCTGGGGAAAATATCTAGGTGAAGAGGGTTTGCGGAACGGCGTGGACGTCTGCGTCAGTTCCTGGAATCGTCCCGCTCCCAACACGCTGCCGCAAATGGCCAAATGCGCTGCCAATTACATGAATTCCCAGCTCATCCGCATGGAAGCCCGCGCCAATGGCTACGTCGAAGGCATCGCCCTCGACACCAACGGCTACGTCAGCGAAGGCTCCGGCGAAAATATTTTCATCGTCTCCGGCGACACAGTGATCACTCCGCCGCTAGCAAATTCCGCGCTGCCGGGAATCACGCGCCATTCGATCATGACCATCTGTAAAGACCTCGGGATTCCGGTCGTCGAACAAATCATTCCCCGCGAAATGCTCTACATCGCAAATGAAGTCTTCTTCTGCGGCACCGCGGTTGAAGTCACCCCGATCCGCTCCATCGATCGCGTCAAGATCGGCATCGGCGCCCGCGGCCCCATAACCAAACGCATCCAAGACGAATTCTTCGCCCTGGCCGAAGGCAAAAAGCCCGACCGCCACAACTGGCTAACTCCGCTGGCCGTACCGGCCGCCGCAGTCCGCTGATTTAAGTCGGCGCACACTCGTCCTTTTGCGCGCTCTGCATTGATCGTTGTAAGTCGTGGCTTCAGACACGGCCTAAATAAGATTGGGGCGAAGCGTCATTCCTTTCACCTTGCGTTTCCCGCGAGCTTTTGAATTCTTCACGTCCTGCCGAGGATGTCGCCGATGTCCGCCATGGTTTGGCTCTGCCAGGATCGCGCCAATTGGCCCCACACACTGTGTGTCCCCCTCGAAGCTCAAGGTAATCATTCCTCCTATTCCCTGATATAGAATGGCGCCAAGAAAGCGCGGCCTAAATAACATCTCCAGTGCGCGGGAGAACTGCGTTGGATAAACCGAAGGGGTCGGCGAAAGGTGTCCTGGTTGGCGGACTCACCGGCATTGCGATCGGACTGGGCGGATTCCTCCTTGCGGAAATTCCCGGAGCCCATTCGATGGGTTTGGTCATGTTCCTGCTCGTGCCGTTTGCCGCCGGATTCGCGATCACAATGGTTTCGTACGACTTAGACAGGATTACTGCAGCATCGCTCTTAGCGTGCATTGCGTCACTGGTTGTACTCATCGCGACAGGTAAGGAAACTCCTCTCTGTGCCTTGCTCGCGTTGCCATTGCTTTTCGTGGGCCTCATGATCGGTGTGGCGCTCGGATACCTTTTCCAGAAGCTCAGTGACAAATTCAAACGCAAAGATGTCACCACTACGTCGCTCGTCCTGCTTTCCATGCCGGTTCTGATTCTCACCGGCCACCGAGTCGAGCTATCCACTCTCACTCATCCCCGCCGTGAAATCGTCACGACGACCATTCGACTCTGCGCGAATCCCAGCCACGTTTGGAGCGAGCTTCAGTCGTTCGATGGCCTCGCGGGGGAAAAACCTCTGCTGATGTACTTCGGCCTACCCATTCCTATTCGCTGCGCGCTGCAAGGCAGTGGTGTGGGCGCCAAGCGGACTTGCTACTTCAACCACGGATCCATTGAGGAGACAGTAATCGACTGGCAGCCACCAAACATCATGCGCCTCGCGATCGATCGCACAAACATGCCGGGGCGCCAGTGGCTCGGCTTCGAATATGCGACCTATGCTCTGCAGCAAGACGGCAACAACACAATCCTGACGCGCAGCACCACGATTCTTTCCAATCTATACCCCGCATGGTATTGGCGCCCCTTCGAACGCTGGGGCGTAAACAGCGAACACAACTACATTTTCAGCGACCTGGCGCGCCGCTCGCAGCACTAGCCGTTCCCAGCGCACAGCAGTTGGTCCAACTTTTGACCTATCTCTGTTAATTCAGTAGAATCGCGCGCGGCACGATGCACTTCACAGCAGATGCATCGCGCCGCGCATTTCCTGGGAGCGCCGTTTGTACAGCCTCACTCAAAAATTAATCGCAGAATTCTTCGGAACCTTCGCCGTGGTCTTCTTCGCGGCGGGCGCGCTCTGCGCCGACCAATATCTGCGCTCCTCCGGCCAAGGCAGCATCACCAATCTCGGCCTCGCCCTGGCGTACGGCCTCGCCGTTGGTATCATGGTCACCGCCGTCGGACACATCTCCGGCGGCCATCTGAATCCCGCGGTCACGATCGGCTTCTGGGTCACCCGTCGCCTAAGCACCACGCAGACGATCCTCTATTGGGCCGCGCAACTTCTCGGCGCCATCGCCGCCGCTTACGTGCTCGCCGTCATCATCCCGGATTCCAGCTGGCGTCCCGAAGCCCTCGGCTCCATCACCCCAGCGCTCGCGCCCGATTTCACGCGCCTACACGGCATGCTCCTCGAAGGCGTGATGACGTTCTTCCTCGTTTTTGTTTTCTTCGCCTCCAGCGTTGACGCCAAAGGCGCGTTCAGCAAAGTGGCTGGCTTCGCCATCGGCCTCGCCGTCACCGTGGACGCCCTCTGCGGCCTCCCCTTCACCGGCGCCGCCGTCAACCCCGCCCGCGCCTTCGGCCCCGCCCTCGTCACGCGCAATCACTGGACCAACCACGGCGTCTACTGGGTCGGCCCGCTATTGGGCGGAGTCCTGGCCGGCGTAATCTACGACCGCATCTTCCTTCCTGACCAACCGCCGATCTAACGCGCTCCCCCCCACCTGTCCCAAAGTTCAGGTTGTCCATTTCGCACCATGCGGCTCCAGCGCATCTTGCGGCTCCCGCATTCCATGCTAGCTTGACTAGACGCTCCTTCGAGCACAGGACTTTAAATGGCCATCAATATTGACGATCTACTGCGCCGCGCTGTCGAAAGCCGCGCTTCCGACTTGCACCTGAAAGTCGGCAACCACCCCTATCTCCGCGTCGATGGCATCCTGAACCCGCTCAGCGACGTCCCGCGCATCACGCCTGAAGAAATGCTCTCCATGGCCTTCAGCATGATGACCAATCGCCAGAAGCAAAAGTTCAAAGAAACCGCCGAACTCGACATGGCTTATGGCGTCGCCGGCCTCGGCCGTTTTCGCGTCAACGTCTTCCAGCAACGCGGCAACGTCGGCATGGTTCTGCGCGTCATCCCGACCAAAATTCGCACCATTGAAGAACTCGAACTCCCGCGAATTCTCTCCACCGTTTGCGAAGAGCAGCGCGGCTTGATTCTCACCACCGGCACCACCGGTTCCGGCAAATCCACCACGCTCGCCGCGATGATTGATCGCATCAATTCGCTGCGCTCCGAGCACATCATCACGATTGAAGACCCGATCGAATATCTGCACCGCGACAAAAAAGGATTCATCAATCAGCGCGAAGTGGAAGTGGACACCGCGTCCTTCTCCACTGCCTTGCGCGCCGCATTGCGCCAGGACCCGGACGTCGTCCTGGTCGGCGAAATGCGCGACCTGGAAACCATTTCTACCGCCATTCTCGCAGCCGAAACCGGCCACCTGGTTCTGTCCACCCTGCACACCCTGGACGCAACGGAAACCATTCAGCGCATCATCGCCGTCTTTCCGCCGCCCGAGCAAAAACAGATTCGTTTGCAACTCGCTGGCACGTTGAAAGCCGTCATCAGCCAGCGCCTGGTACGCAAAGCTGATGGCTCCGGCCGAGTCCCGGCCGTCGAAGTCATGATCTCCACCGGCTACATTCGCGATTGCATCATCAACCCGGATAAGACGCGCATGATTCGCGACGCCATCGCCGCCGGCGTCAGCCAATACGGCATGCAAACGTTCGATCAATCGCTCTTCGATCTCTACTCGCGCAACCTGATCACCTTCGAGGAAGCCATTTTGCGCGCGAGCAATCCAGACGATTTCCGGCTGCGCGTCCAAGGCATCCGCTCCAGCGCCGATTCCGCTCGCGAAGATATGGAACGCGCCATGTCCGAATTCGACAACACCAACTCCTCGCGCCGCTGAAAATCCGGCGAGGAGTCATCCTGAGCGCAGCGAAGGATCTCTCTTGGAGTTCTCAAGATCCCGCGTATAGCTGCGAAAGACGCCTTTTCTTCCTCTCGCCGTTATCACTGTTCATCTGCGTTCATCAATGGTGCCTTTGACTTCCCCAACCACCCTTCTACGTAGTCCGACTCCTATACTTCCTCCAACTCCTGCTCTATCCTCAGTCCATGCGCTCGCGAACACCGGCACGCAAGCTCTTCACCGAAACTCAGCTCTACATGTCCGCGCAACGCGCCCTGATGCGCCGTCCGCATTCCGTCTCCGAAATGAAAAAACATCTCGAGCGCCGCGCCGAAAATAAAGACCTAATCCCCGCCGTGATCACGCGCTTGCGCGAACTGAACTATCTCGACGATGCCAAGTACGCCCTGAACTACGCTGCGCAACACGCCAAGCTGCGCCGCCAAGGACGATTCCGCATCGCTCGCGAATTGCGCGCACGCGGCGTCCCAGACCGCTACGTCGAATCCGCCGTCGACTCCGTCTTCGCCGAAACCGACGAAGCCTCGCTCGTCCGCGCGCGCCTCACGCGCCGCCTCGCGCATCTCCGCGGCCCGCTCGACCAAAAGAAAATCGCCTCGCTCTACCGTAATCTTCTCGGCGCCGGATTCTCTTCCGACATCATCCGCGCCGAGCTGAAAGGCGTCACTCACGGCGACCTCCCCGAGCTTCCCGATGCCGCCGATTCTGAGCTTTCGGAGCCGTAACTCCGGCTCCAAGAACTCGCCTTCCCCGCCCTATACGAAAACCTACAACCACCGCAAAATAATCACGGCGGCAGTGAGATTTTTCCCGCCGTCTTCCGTCTAAGCCTCACAGCAACCCACGGGGAGTTCCATGAGGCGATTCGTCATTGCAGACTCCAAAAAACTGGAACTTCGCAAAGGACACGATCCGAAATCCGGTTCGACCGTCTCAATTCTGGGCGGCGCGCCGCCGGTTTTGCCGATTTCGGACGCTGTCCTGCTCCGCGGGATGCACGAGTAAATTCACTGCATCCGCTTCTAAAGGAGAAATACAGATGAAGAAACTCTTGCTGTCTGCAATGGCTCTGGCCCTGCTCCTCGGCGCCAGCGCGTCTCGCACTTTCGCGATGTCCGGCCCCTCTGCGCAGTCTGCTGCGACGACGCAAGCGAAGGACACGACTCCGCCCAGCTACGACATGAAGCCGCAGGCCCTGCTCGACCTCGACGGCATGCATCAGAAATTTGTGGACTTGGCGACCGCGATCCCCGCGGACAAGTACGGCTGGCGCCCCGCCGAAGGTGTTCGCTCCATCGGCGAAGTCTTCCTGCACGTGGCCGGCGCGAACTATGTGATTCCGAACTATATGGGCACGCCCGTTCCTCCGGGCTTCGTCATGAAGGACTTCGACAAATCGACCACCGAGAAAGCCCAGATCATTGACGCGCTCAATAAATCCTTTGCCAGCGCGCACGCCGCAATCGAAGCTATGAGCAACGCCGATTTCAATAAGCCGCTGCCCAAGCTCGGCCCCGACGCCAACTACGGCGACGTGATCTATCTTCTCGTCACCCACGCGCACGAACATCTCGGCCAATCCATCGCCTATGCGCGCATGAACGGCATCGTGCCGCCGTGGACCGCGGCCGCCGAAGCCGCCGCGAAAGCCAAGAAACAAGCCGCGCCGGAAAACTAGTCCAGCGGCGAGCCCGTCGCAGAGTGCAGGGGCGGCTGCAAGAGCCGCCCCCCGCTTTTCGTCCCATCCGCCGCGAAGTTGAATTCGTCAACAAACGCTTACTTATTCAACATCATCGCGCCGCACATCGGCTTCACGGCCTGCGCAATCTCAACTGTAAGTCCCACATTCCACATCGCATCGCTCGTCGTTTTCGCCGATGGTTGACTTTGGCGCGCGATTTACATAAAACCAAACTGCGTGTGCGTCACAATTGAGGATCAGGCGGAAACAAAATTCGCACGGAGGATTACATGGCTCCCAAGAAAAGCAAGAAATCCAGCAGCAAGAAGTTGAAGAAAGTCCCTCTGAAGAAAGTCCAGAGTTTGACGGTCACCTCCGCTACCCACAAGGGTTGGATCCAAGTAGACTAAGCGCACCTCTCTATCGCTACCGATTTCTGCCGGCTGAACGGGCCGCCCAGAAACGTCATTTGGCTGCGGGCGTTCCGTTCAGTCGGAATCATTTTCGGTAGTGCTGCTCCAGCTCTCGACAAAGCCCGCTGCTATCGCACGCAGGCGAATGCAACAGCCGCGCGCGCATGCCGCTGCGCAGCTGTGCAAGCCTAGCAGGAGTTTCCTGCGAATTCGCCAGCGCGATAGCACGCTCGACGTAATCCTGGCGCGATGGCAGATCCCATTCTTCCAGCCCCGCGGCCAGCACTAACGTCCGGCTTGTCCGACTTGCCCAGCGATCGCCGTTGAACGTCAGGACTGGCACACCCTGCCAGAGCGCCTCCATGGTTGTCGTTCCTCCGTTGTAGGGAAACGTATCGAGCGCGATATCAATCCTTCCGTAAGTTTTCAGAAGCTTCAAGTGTTCCGCAGGCGGCTCCAAAATCACTTGTTCAGCGGAGACACCGAATTGCGCGAAGCGGGCCAGGACCGCCGCACGATTGGAGGGCTGCTCCAGGCAGGTATTTTTCAAAATCAGGCGGCTGCCCGGCGCATGCGTCAGAATTTGCGCCCAAGTGGCGAGTACTTGATCCGTGATTTTGTATTGGGGTGCAAGACATCCAAACGTCACAGCTCCCGTCGCCACGCAGGGCGGCGGCAAGACCCGCGGAACCTGGTACTGAACGCGGAACGCCAGGTAGCTCCTGGAAACCCGCAAGACGCGTTCGGTGCAGAACCGCTCCTCCGCGACTGGCAGCGCGGCTATGTCGCAAACCACGTAGTCATAGCCTCGAATCCCGGTGGTAGCGTACATACCGAACACCGCGAACTGAATCGCGGCCGGTTTCCTCATGAACATTCCCAGCCGCGCCGGAAAGCTGTAGCCGTTCAGGTCCACGAGGATAGCAATTCCGGCTTTGCGAATGCGGCGCGCCGCCTCTTCGTTAGTAAGGCTATCGATCTCGTGGATCGAGTCGCGCTCGTCGCGCCGATAACCTTTCGCCAAGCTGGGATCTTGAACATCCCAAAATAAATGTACTTCGAACGACGACCGGTCGTGCTCGTTGATGAAGCCCCACACCGGCTTCATCCAGTTGCGTGAGCCAAAAAATGCCGAAACGTAGCCAATGCGAATTTTCTCGCCAGCCGCACGCGCACGCGTCGCCATTTTCGCGGCGTGTCGCTCCCGCGAGGCTTCCAGCCGGGCCCATGCCATCCGCCACTTCTTTATCTCCGCGTTTCCCCTGCGAGGGCTTCCTGGAATGATCGTCGCGATTCGGCCCAGTGCCTTTGTGCGCAACTCAGGCCAGGCCGTCCTCGCGACGGCTTGATACTCGTCAATTGCTTCATCCACGTACCCCATGTGAAATAGCGATCCGGCTAGATACATCCGAGCGTCCCCGTCGCCGGCTTCCAGTGCCACCGCGCGGCCGAAGCTCCGCACCGCAGCCGCGTAAGCTCCCACTGAATATTCCGTGCATCCCAAGCCGTACCACGCCTGGAATACTGAATCGTCCAACGTCAAGGCGCGCTGGTACGCCTCTCGCGCCTCCGCCAGATGCTGTTGCAGATAAAGCGCGTCGCCCTGTCGCGCATGCAGTTCCGCACTATCGGGATGACTTCGAAGCGCTGGCCGCAGCACGCGCAGTGCGCCTCGGCCATCGCCACGCAGCAACAACTGCGTCGCGCGCTCGAGCACGGGGCCGATCGCCGGAGGACGGTGCGCAGCGCCGTGTTTCCGGGGTGAGAGTGTTGTGCTTTGTGTCCAAGTTCGCATGATTTAGCTCGTGCCAGACTGCTGAGTCGCCAGATGCCGAGCATATGATAAACAGACAGAAAAACTAGCGATTAGAAAAATTGTTCTCGTTTGTTGTGAGCGGGTTGGACGGATTTCTAATCCTGGACGAGTAGCGATTAGAAATCTGCGAGCGGCGCTTTGTGGTTGGTGATGCGCGGCGTGCGAACCTCGCGCAAAACGCGCGCCCAAACCTGCTCTTATCGACCGATTAGAAAAACACTTGGCGTGTTGTTTCAGAGGGTTAGATGGATTTCTAATCGCGGCGGTGCTGATTAGAAAGCAGCAGTGTTGAGTGACAAGTGATGAGTGGCGTGTGAACGAAGACTCGTGATTTGCGACGCCTGAGTCGCGACCCGTGGCCCGCGAGCGGTGAACAGTGCGGAGAGCGACGTGGTTGGGTAGTAAGGGCGCTCGGGATCCGGGTAAATCGCTCGATTGTGGGTGCGATTTCATTTTTTGGTTTCCGTTCGAAATGAACACCGAACAGATGTGAGAGCGGCTGAGTGGGGGAACAGAATCGGTGCAGGCTGGCCGAAGAAGCATTCAACCTGTTCTTTTTTGCGATCACGATTTAGGACAGCTGTTCTTTTGTCATTGGGCCTCTTTCGGCTTCACGCGGCGTTATCCGCCGTCGCGTGGCGTTGCGAGCGTTGTGACCCTCTGCGATAATGAACCGTTTCGACAGAGGGCATCCTTGACTGAGAAGCAGTGGACCGGCAACGAAGTCCGCAAGACATTTCTGAAATTTTTCGAAGAGCGCGGCCACCGCGTGGTGCGCAGCTCTTCGCTCGTTCCGATGAACGATCCCACGCTGCTTTTCACGAATGCCGGGATGAACCAGTTCAAAGACGTCTTCCTGGGCCTGGAAAAGCGCGATTACAATCGCGCCACCACCTGCCAAAAATGCGTGCGCGCCGGCGGCAAGCACAACGACCTGGAGAACGTGGGCTTCACTAACCGCCATCACACCTTTTTCGAAATGCTGGGAAATTTTTCCTTCGGAGATTATTTCAAAAAGGACGCTATTGCGTTTGCGATGGAGCTGATCACTTCGCCGGATTGGTACGGAATTCCTCTTGAAAAACTTTACTTTACCGTTTTCGGCGGCGCGGAAGTTTCGGGGAAAATGCTCGCGGCTGACGATGAAGCCGCCTCGCTGTGGGTCAATATTGGCGCGCCGAAGGACCGCGTGATCGAAATCCCCGGCCTTAAAGATAATTTCTGGGCCATGGGCGATACAGGCCCCTGCGGCCCCTGCAGCGAAATTTTCTACGACATGGGCGTGGCGGCATCCGATCAGGGCCACAGCGACTGCCTATTTCCCTGCGATTGCGGCCGGTACGTCGAAATCTGGAACCTGGTCTTCATGCAGTTCAATCGCGACGCTACCGGAAACCTCAATCCCCTGCCGAAGCCGTCCGTGGACACCGGCATGGGTCTCGAGCGCACCACCGCCGTACTTGAACACGTCATCTCGAATTACGACACCGATCTTTTCAAACCGCTGATGCAGGAAGCCACGTGGCTTTGCGGCAAAGAAGCCGTTCAAGTCACGGACGCCGCGTCTCAAGCATCGCTTCGAATCATTGCGGATCATTCTCGTGCGGCTACATTCCTGATTTCGGACGGTGTGATTCCCTCGAATGAAGGTCGAGGCTACGTGCTACGCAAGATCATTCGCCGCGCCCTCCGCCATGCGCGCGCGCTGAACGCGCCTTCGCCGTTTCTCTCGACGATGTCGGGCCACGTCCGCCACCTGATGAAAGACGCCTACCCGGATCTCGAAGAACATGCCAGTCGCACCACTCGCGTACTCGATGAAGAAGAGAAGCGATTCACCCGCACCGTCGAAGTCGGGCTCAAGAAACTTGAGGCGCACCTCGCCCATTGGACACCACAAGAGCTGGAACAAATTCGAAGGCTCTCGCCAGAAATTCCAGTGTCGGGTCCGTTTGAATCCGGATTTGAGGCGTTCACGCTTTACGACACTTACGGCTTGCCCCGAGACTTTATCGAGGATGCGTACCGCGACGCTCGAATTCCATTTCCCGAGAAAGGCTTCGAGCAAGCTATGCACGAGCAGCGCACGCGTGCTCGCGCCTCATGGAAAGGCGCGCACAAAGACGCGGCGAATCCCGTCTACTCGAAGCTCGCGCAAACGAACAAGACCGAACAGGAATTTTACTTTGGCACGAAGACGCGCGACGCGCGCGTCGAAGCCATTGTCACCAAAGACGGCGCGGTGAATGAAATCAAGCCTGGGACTGAGGCCGAAGTCGTGCTCGATCGCACTTCGATCTACTCCGAATCAGGCGGGCAAGTCGCCGACACCGGCGGATTCTTCGATAATTCCGGGGCGCTCGAAGTGGCCGAAGTGCGCGGGGCGTACTACCCCGTCACCGGGCTGATCGCGCACCGGATCATCGCGAAGGAAGACCTGCGCGTCGGTGATCACGTGGCGACCATCGCCGATCCTGAACGACGCGTGCGCGACATGCGCAACCACACGGCGACGCACCTGCTGAACGCCGCGCTGCGCAATATCCTGGGAACCCATGTGAAGCAAGCCGGCTCGCTCGTCGCGCCCGATCACTTGCGTTTCGATTTTTCGCATTTCGCGCAGGTGGATCCCAGCGAACTCGGCGAAATTGAGCAGCAAGTAAACGAAGAGATTCGCAAAAATCTGGAAATGCGCACCGACATCATGAATATTGACGACGCGCTCTCGTCCGGCGCGCTGGCTTTCTTCGGCGATAAATATCCCGAAGCGAACGTTCGCGTGGTCACGATTCCGGACGCATCCACGCCACGCGGTTTCTACAGCAAGGAACTTTGCGGCGGCACGCACGTGCTGCGCACGGGCGACATTGGCGTATTCAAGATCATTGGCGAGCAGTCCGTCGCTGCGGGTGTGCGTCGCATCGAAGCAATTTCCGGTGATCGCGCTCTTGCCGAGTATCAGAATTCGCTCGCAACGCTGCGCACCGTTGCGGGAATGCTGAATGCGGGCGAGGACGAAATTATCGCCGCGCTCGAACGCCAGTTCGAAGCCACCAAGCAGCTGGAAAAGCAGCTGCAGGCGCTGAAACGCAAAGCGGCAGGTTCGCTGGCCGGCGATTTGGTGGAACAGGCTCGCACGGTGAAGGGGGTTCGCCTGATTGCCGCCCATGTGAACGGATACGACCGTGACGCCCTGCGCCAGTTGGTGGACGCTTTGCGCCAGAAACTAGGCTCTGGAGTGGTGGTTTTGGCTTCTGCCGATGACGGCAAAGTTGCTCTAATCACAGCAGTTACCAAGGATCTGATCCCCAAGCTCCACGCCGGCAAGATCGTCCAGGAACTTGCCAAGCTGGTAGGGGGTTCCGGCGGCGGCAGACCCGATCTGGCAGAGGCTGGCGGAAAAGACACATCGGGCATACAAAACGCCCTAGACCAGGTTTACCCCCTACTCGACCGATTGTTATAATTGCTGTTGTGCCAGATGCTTACGACGGAGAAGTCTCCTTCTTCGGCGTATGTGTGTCTTTCGTTTGCAAGTTGCATGTGGTCGCACGTGAATGAAAGTTTAGCGCTCTGCCTTCCCCGAGGCTCGCTGTGAGGTAGTGCGCCGGCGCCCTGAAAAAGCGCTGGCGAAAACTATAACCATGAACAAGAACTGCATCCCAGTTGCAGTGCTGGTCGCGGGCGCGGTCTTCGCGCTGTCCACGCCGCTGCGCGCCCAGATTGCGACCCAGGTGGACGAGCACGGCAAGCTCGTCTTCGTGAATGGGGATTCCCCGAATGGCCGTCGTGGGAGTACTATCAGTCCTACGGCAAGCGGTCCGCGCTCTCGCTCTGCGCTTTCGTCCGCGTCCGCGGCGGACACGCTCGGCGCCAATGATGGACGCCTCGATCGCATTGTTCGCGATGCAGCGGCGCGTCATCAGGTGGATCCCGCGCTGGTGAAAGCCGTAATCAGCACGGAATCCGGGTGGAATCCGCACGCGGTGTCCAATAAAGGCGCCGTGGGGTTGATGCAGTTGATCCCTGGGACGGCACAACGCTTCGGCGTCGGCAATCCTTTCGATCCCGCGCAGAACGTGGAAGGCGGGACGACGTACCTGAAGACTCTGCTGGATCGTTATAACGGCGATTTGGACAAGACGCTGGCGGCTTACAACGCCGGCGAGCACGCCGTGGATGTCAACAGAGGCGTTCCGCCGTATTGGGAAACGCAGCGCTACGTACAGAAGGTGCAGAACGCATACTTTCGCCCCGGCTCGGGCCGCGACTCGACGCTCTGGACTCCGCCAAGAAATCCAGTGCGAAAAGAAGTGGACGCCAGTGGCCGGGTAATTTTCACGAACGAATGACGCAAGTGGTACCCGCGAGAATATTGCCGGCCCGATGGCTCCTCCTAGCCCTGGCGCTAGCCATTCCCCTTTTTGCGTCCGCGCGACCCGACCACAAGATGGATGCGCGCGAGCAGTTTGAGCGCGCGGTGCGGATGCGCACGGTGCTGGAAGGCACTCCGCAGAAAGAACGCTCGCTGGTGGATTACCGCGCGACTGTTTCCGCTTACCACAAGGTTTATCTGATTTCGGCGCAGGCGGAAGAAGTGACGCCCTCGCTGATCGCCGAAGCTGAGTTGTATGAAGAAATGGGGCGGTTGTTTGATCCGAAATACTTTCAATCCGCGATTGATTCCTACAATTTTCTGCTAAAGCAGTATCCGGGCAGCCGCTATCGCCAGCAGGCGCTGTATTCCATTGGATTGGTGCAGAAGGATGGATTGCATCAGCCGGATGTGGCTGAGGCTACGCTGAAGGATTACATCAAACGCTTTCCGAAATCTGATCTGGCAAGTGACGCGCGCGTGGCGTTGAAGGATATCGCCGAGACGCGCGAAAAGGCTAAGGCTCAAGCTCTCGCGCAGGCACAGGCTCAAGCGCTGGCCCAGGCACAGGCTCAGGCGAAGCTGCAGGCGCAGGCCAAGGTTCAGGCGGCGGCTGCGACGCCGACGGCGACGGACGCTTTTCCGGAATTGAAAGGCAAGGTGGTGGAGCAGCAGGAGAGCGAGAACGGAACGCCGCGGGTGCTGGATGTGAAGACCTGGAACACGGAGAATTCGGCGCGGATCGTGGTGACTCTGAGCGATACCATTGCTTTCAATACCGCGCGAATTGCTGCTCCGGACCGCGTTTATTTCGATCTGCACCGGGCGAAGCTGACGCCGGATATTGCCAAGAAAAATTGGGAAGTGAAGGACGGGCTGCTGAAGTCTGTACGTCTGGGACAGAACAAGGACGGCGTGGTCCGGCTGGTGCTGGATGTGAACGGCGCGCGGGATTATTCCGGATATTTGCTGGCGAATCCTTACCGGCTGGTGATTGAGGTTCATGCGAAGCCGGTCGCTTCTTCTGCGAACGAGGTTGCTTCCACTGCTGCGCCTGTGCCGGCGCCGAACGCGACTGCGAAGAATGCGAAAGCTGAAGGCGACTATTCTGATTCGAAACCACGCGCTGCAGCGGGCGAGACGGTTTCCGTGAGCGCGGACAGCAAACCTGCATCGAGCGCGAAAGCGCCGGCATCTGCAGCGTCCGCGGCGGCTGCGAGATCGAAGGCGGATGCGACCAAATCGGCTGCGCTTACGGCGCCGACCGAATCGAAACCCACGCGCGATGGACAGCGTTCGCTGACGCGCGCGCTGGGCTTGAAGATCAGCCGGATCGTGATTGATCCGGGGCACGGCGGACACGACACGGGAACGATTGGCCCGCACGGGCTGATGGAGAAGGACCTGTGCCTGGACGTGGCGCTGCGGCTGGGGCGCGAGATCGAAGAAAAACTTCCGGGCGCCGAAGTGATTTACACGCGCAAGGACGACACATTCATTCCGCTGGAAGAGCGGACGGCGATCGCCAACGAAGCGAAGGCGGACCTATTTATTTCCGTGCACGCTAATTCCAGCCACGACGCGGCGGCGCGCGGGATCGAGACTTATTATTTGAATTTTGCCACTTCGGAAGAATCGATGGCGGTGGCGTCGCGCGAAAACGCGCTGGCGCAGTCTTCGCTGCACGATTTGCAAGACATCATCAAGAAGATCGCGCGCAACGAGAAAGTGGAAGAATCCAAGGAGCTGGCGAGCGATATACAGGATTCGCTGACGCACCGCTTGCAGCTGGTGAGCCAGGATGAGCGAAATCGCGGCGTGAAGAAGGCGCCGTTTGTGGTGCTGATTGGCGCGAATATGCCTTCGGTGCTTTCGGAGATCTCGTTTATCAGCAACCCCAGCGATGAAAAGCTGCTGCGCAAGACTGACCAGCGGCAGCGCGTCGCCGATGGCTTGTATCGCGGCATCGCCTCGTATCTCGATAGCCTCAATAGTCTTTCCTACGATAAGTCCAAGCTGGTGTCCGACAACCGTCTTGCGGGCGGTGGGGCTGCGACAGTAGCTTCCGACGGGAACCGTAAGTAGAATAGTGGCGTCTAATAGAAGGACACTATGCGCCACGCCATCGCTTTGTTCATTCTAATTGTGCTTTTAGCTGCCCTGCCTGCGTCCGCGCAGGGCATTCTGCCGAATTCCTTCGGCGGATGGAGCGGCAGCACCACAGCCGGGCTGAATCCTCCCGTCATACACAATGGTGACCACGTCACGAGCATGGCTGCCGACCAGCAAACGGCCGCGCGGCAGGAGTATGGGTTTGCTTCCGGGGAGGAAGGAACCTACTCCCTCGGGAAAGATACGCTACAGGTGACGCTTTATCGCATGAAGGATCCTAGCGGGGCGTATGGGCTGTATTCCTACTTGCGCGGGCCGGATATGGCGCGGTCGGGACCAAACGAACACTCGGTTATGACTCGCGAGGAAGCGCTCGTGCTGCTGGGGAATCTGGTTCTGGATATTCACGGCAGCGATCTGACTAAGGATTCGGACGGTTTGAACGCTTTGGTGGGCGCGGTGTCTGCTAAGGCGCAGCAAGGGCCGCTGCCGACGCTCACGGAGCACTTGCCGGTCAAGGGCTTCATCGATCGTTCCGACAAATACATCTTGGGACCGGTGACGCTGAACCAGTTTTTCCCGGTGTCGCAGAACGACTGGCTGGGATTTTCGACTGGCGCCGAAGCGGAGGTCGCAAGATATCACGTGGATGGACGCGAACTGAATCTCTTGATCGCGGATTTCCCTACCCCGCAGACCGCGCAGAAAAAATTGAATGAGCTGCAGCACGTTTATCACGTGAATGAAGAAAGTCCGGTTCCCAATAATTCTCCAGTTTTCGCCAAACGCTCGATCACGCTGCTCGTAATTGTGTTTGGCGCGCGCACGCAGGCGGAAGCGGATAAATTGTTGAATCAGGTTCAATCCGGTGCAGAGGTCACCTGGAACGAGCCGACTTTTCAATTCAAAGAGCCGCCGATCACTACGATGATCGTCGGAGCGATTATCGGCACCGGCATCATCTGCTGCTTCGCGCTGATTTCGGGAATCGCGTTCGGCGGATTCCGGATTGTGGTGAAGAGATTCTGGCCCGATAAAGTGTTTGATCGCAGCAGCACGATGCAAGTGCTGCAGTTAGGGCTGGGCAGTAAGCCCATCAATTCAGAGGACTTCTACGGGATCGAGCGAAATCAGCCGAAGTGACCACCCGGTGGAAAAACCGCCATTTTGCATCTAACATCATTGTTTTCAATGTGCTAGGGAAGAGTCAAAAAGTACCCTTTCCCGCTTGACTGATTTCCATACCTCGTACTAGACTGCGACCGAGGAAAGAGTTCTGCCGCCCACCGCGCAGTGGCCGTGGAGCTTTCTCCCCTCGAAGGCCCGCTGCAAGGCGGGCCTTCTGCTTTTCAGTACCCGTACTTTTCGTCCCGCCGCCGCTTTCTATTCCTGATTTGCTACATCAAACGTGACGCAACGTCCGCAGATCGAATACCAGTACCATGCTGAAACAGAATCGAACCGCCGCGACGACGCGAGTTGCGGAGGTTTCGCAGACGCGTGCGTGCGAACGTCCGCGGCATCGAGCGCAGCGTGCAACTCTTTCAGCGGGTCGTGATTCAGAAGCACAAAGGGGTGAACGGAATGTTCGGCGATTCTCTGGGCGACATGCATGTTGATTTCGCGGCCGCAAGCGCGGTGCTCGGACTAGCGAGCATCGTGCTCTGGGGTTATATCGCGGCGGCGGTAGTGCTCGTCGTGGGCTTGGTAAGAGTTATCAAAGATGAGCTGCCGCAGGCGCACGGGCTAGACAAGATAATGCCTTTCGGGCGCTTGTGCTTCGCGATTCCGCTGGCGGTATTCGGGACGGAGCATTTCACCGATACATCGGACATCGCGACCATGGTTCCGAGCTGGATACCAGCGCACACGTTTTGGGTATATTTGGTGGGCGTTGCGCTGATGGCCGCGGCGCTGAGTATAGCGCTGAAGGTGCAGTCGCGTTTAGCGGCCACGCTTCTGGGAGTCATGTTCTTTTCGTTTGTGGTGCTGATGGATATGCCCGCCGCGCTGGCAGAGCCGAACAATCGAATCGCGTGGACGCTGGCGTTGCGAGAACTAGCTTTCGCCAGCGGGGGTTTTGCGTTTGCGGGAGCGCAGATGAGCGCAAAGCGCGCCTTGGGAGTCCCGGTGCTGGTAACCGTTGCTCGAATTTGCATCGGGATGGCGGCAGTGTTTTACGGTGTTGAGCATTTTCTGCATCCGACGCTCGCGCCCGGCGTTCCGCTGGAAAAAGTTATCCCGGAGTGGATCCCGGCGCGGGTGATCTGGGCGTATCTGGCGGGCGCGGTGCTGGTTGCGGCGGGACTGTGCCTCCTGGCGGACAAGAAAACGAGGCTGGCGGCGACTTACCTGGGCCTGATGATTTTGCTGCTGGTGTGTTTCGTTTATTTGCCGCTGCTGGTGCAGAGTCCTGCCGACATCGTCTGTGTGAATTATTTTTTTGATACGCTGATGTTCGGCGGAGCAGTACTCGTCTTGGCTGACGCGAGCAACGAACGGTCGGCAACCCACATCTGACCTATCACGCTGCCGGCGGAGCTCAACGAGTCACTGGACGCATGCCGCAGGGCGCGGGCTCCCGGCGTGGCGTTGCGAAGAAGAGCAACTCCCAGACGCGCCTAATCCCGATTCTGGTATGCTTGTAGTTACATCCCATTTCACAAAAGAGCGGCGCGATTCGAGATGGCGCGCGGTTTCACGTGTTCCAGACGCTGACGAGCGGATTGTGGAACTTACCGGCGGCTCGTAGTGAATTTCTATCACAGCCAGCAGGGATGGACGGAATTGCAGCGATGAAGTCGTGGCGTGGCGAATGGGCACGGGGAAGTGCTCAGATAGCGGCTCAGAGCGAAGGGATTATCGATTTAAATGACAACCAGAGGTTGGCGGCCCGTATTTCTATTTTCGGCATTACTGGCGATCGCGCTGTTCTTGCTAACGCCGTGCAGTTACGCTCGGCCACAAGCAGAACCTCCGCCGCAGGCTGCCCAACCACCATCGGGGCAACAACCAGCGGCGCAGCAATCACAGCCCGCAGCTCCCACCACCACACAGTCATCTAGCCAAGCGACGAGCGGCCAGAAGCCCGCCGATCCAAATGATCCGCCGAGCCCGACTCAATCTGACGCAGGATCGAAGGACCGGCTGTTTTTCGCGTTGCCGAACTTTCTGACGCTCGAGAACTCGGCGCATGTTCCGCCGATGACTGCGGCGCAAAAATTCAAAGTTGCAGCGCGGTCATCGTTCGATTACGTGCAGTATCCCTGGTACGCAGCGCTGGCGGGGATAAGCCAGGCGCAGAACAGCGAACCGGGTTACGGCCAAGGGGCCGAAGGATATGGCAAGCGCTTTGGGGCGGCGTTCGCGGACGGCACGATTGAAAATTTCGTGGTCAACGCGGTGGTGCCCGCGGCGTTGCACACGGATCCGCGCTACTATCAATTGGGAACGGGTGGATTTGTGCACCGCACGGGCTACGCGTTGAGCCGCCTTTTCGTCACGCGAACGGATTCCGGCCATAACACCTTCAACACTGGTGAAATCGGGGGCAGCCTTGCAGCAGCCGCAATTTCCACCTATAGCTATCATCCGGAGGCCGACAAGACGTTCCACAACACGGCGTCAGTGTGGGGAACGCAAGTGGGATATGATGCGGTACGAATTGTGTTAAACGAGTTCTGGCCGGATATCCGACGCAAGTTCGCCAAACATAAGAGCGAGCAGCAGCCTTAATGATCGCGATCACCCGCGCAGCCTGCGCCTGAACTGCAGATTCCCTACTTCAAGGACTGACGACAGACTACCCTGCGACAATATGTGCCGCGGCGCTCAATCCATGCTATCCGGGTTCTGGAAGCGGCCGGTCTTTGAAGACGATTCGCCAATCGAGAAGTTCGTCGACCATCAGTTGGCCGGCTTCGGCGACGATCTGGTTGAGGGCCGAGTACGAAAGCCCCTCCTCGTCATTCTCACGGGACCTGAGTTCCCTGCAAATGTGGCGCAAGGTTTGGAGCATAGCTCTGGAGCGTTTCTTGACACGCTCGAACTCCGCCTGGCTTCGTATGCCTGCGAATGCGGCGCCGAAGGCCGGTAAGACAGTCGCAAGCAGGCCTACGAGTATCGTAAGAAACTCCCATTTGAGGACGCGAACGACCTCATCAAGAGGAAAGGGCAGGGCTGGATGTTTTGCAGCGAACAGCACAAGCGGGGCGCTGACGCAGGCAAATGCGGCCGAAACGATCGCCGCTTTAAAACACGCGCTTTCGACAGAACGGAACCTGGCATCGAGCTTTTCAAGGCGCTCCTCGTTTTTTTCGTGATAGTCCATCTGACCGCGAATACCGGCGCTGCTGTCGAGGAAGGAGCGAACTCCATCCAGATAGTCCGGGCTGTATTCGCCGCCAACCAGCCCAATTTCCCGGCGCAGAGCCAAGTAGTGCCAATACATCCAAGTGCTTTTGGGGTCGCCGGCCGACATGTATTTCGGGAGATGCGGCGAGGAGAGTTCACCGGGACCCAAAGGAATCAGGAAAAATAATTGGCGTAGATACTCCGCGAGCAAACGATAGTCTATCCATTTTTCATGCCAGCGGCGCTTCCTGCCGGTGGAATAAATAATCGCAATAGCGAAGAGCAGCCCTAATTCCACGAAGATGAGAATAGGACTCGTTATTTGGAAAGTGAATCCCTCCAATTTTTCCAGTGCGTAGTGCAGAAACGCGAAAAACACCGCAAAAGCACCCATGAGGTAATTGAATGCAAACGCCGAACGATAGAGATTGCCGTAGTATTCGGCGAGGCCGTTGGCCCATCCGTAATGATCGCAGAGACGGGCAGTATCGATGATGCGTATCGCACTTTCCGAGAACGCTGGAGTATTTTTCAGAACTGCAATCCACTCTTCCACGCCGGCGATCCCAAAGTCCAGTACCTTGCGCTGAGGCTTGGTGGGCTGAAACAACCACCGATTCCGGAACCAAATCCAGAACCAGCCCCAGGTGCGGGTGGGTTGGATTTCGGAGAAATAGTCGTGCGGAGAGGTGGATAGCTCCTCCTCTTTCGCTTTTTTGGCGTGGCGCACAGGGGGGTTGAGCAAAATGCGCAACTGGTCAAGCGACCGGTCCTTGGCTTCGTCGGAAGAATCCCACTCGTCGCTGGACATGCGGTAGAGAACGCGATGCGGAGCCGCGGATTCGATGCGGATGGTCAAGATATTGCGCAAGCCGGCTTCGGCGACGATCTGCGCGGTGCCGCCTTCGCCGCGCGGATCTTGTCCGTCCCAAATCGCTAGCAGAACATCGGATTGGCTGAGAATGACGCGGCCGGCTGCCAGATACGATTCCGATGCGCGGTCGCGCGAGCCATCCAACTCGAGGATCGCCGTGGTGTGCTCTGTATCGTCGAGCAGGCGGTTATACTCGAGGCAGGAGGCGTCCGGCGCGAAATCGTTAGCGTACTGATCGCGGGTGAAGGGTAACGGGCATTGCAATTCGTATCCGAGTGCAATTGCCTGCTGCGCTGCGTAGCGATCCGCGCCTTCGGCCAGTGAGGAAACCAGGCGCAGGATGGGTTCGTCGCGTTCGCGATAAGACGTGGAGACGCGCGGGTGTTCCAGCGCGAACTGCTTCAGGATTTGCAGCACTTCGTGAATTTTCTTTTGCAGTACGTCTATGTTGGCGTGGTGGAGGTCTTTTGGTTGGTGGCCGGTGACGCCGACACGCAACGTGAGCCTCGGTTTTGGCGGTTGACACTTAGGCATCACTCACCTTTTCACGATGCGATATCCCAGGGCGAGAATGGTTTTCAAGGTTTCGTTGACCATGATGCGGTCATATTCCTTCTCGGATTCCGAAAGGTTCTCGTAGGGAACCAGGGAGGGATGCGTGCGCCGCACGTCGTCGCGATGCGCGCCGTAAGTCCAGCCATCGCGCAGGCGCTGCTGCGCCCAGATCTCGTGGGCGTTGCGGGCGAGACTCTCGAGCAGGGGCTGTAAATCGTCCAGATTCACTTGCGAAGTCTCCACGGGGTGCGGGACGTAGGTTTGATCGGGCATAGCCGTCGAAATCTCCGCAAGTTACGGTGGGCGCGACAACCCTGGTGCGCGGCCTCACTTCAAAATCTGGACGAAGTGGTCCAGAGGGCGGCAACTATAGCAGAAATGGGACGCGGTTCAGAAGAGGGTGCGCGGATCGGCGTCGGGCCGCTTCGCTACGATCGAGATTACGTTTCGGAGAGGGCGGCAAGAATCGAAGAGGCGGCGCGGCGTGTTCGCTAAGCCTGGTGCGAGCGCCGGCGCCGCCGAATCGCGAACTAATCGACTTCCAAAATTCGCGTGGCCTTGACGACAGGGGATTTCTTCTGTCGGTCGGCAAACTTCTGAGCGCGATCGCGATCAATGTAAACGCGGGCAAACTTTTCGCCGTCGGCGTAGTACACGGTCACTTGCCAATGGTGATGCTTACGCCGCTTGTCGCGCTTCATGCGGCTGGTCTTCTTGAGCCTCTGCTTAGTCACGATGAGTGGGTCCCTCCGCTGTGGGGACTATGGCAAGTTTGGAAGAGCCGCGCAAGTAACAAGTTAGGGGTTAACGTTCCTATACTTGGTTTGGAGTCCCCGGCCAGAAGAGTGCCAATTTGGAGAAATTTAAATGAAAAAATGAGAAGCCCTGCAACATTCCCGAGCATCCAAACGTACAAGTAGATGTGGCAGGAATAAACGGCTGGGGGAGGAGCAGGCGATGCGCTGGCAATGCGACGTGCGGATAGAAGACTTGCGGAACCACCCAACGGAATTGGTTGTGCAGCTGTGCCATTTATTGGCAAGTGGCGCGCCGGCAATTCCCGATCCGAAACATCCTGAGCTGTATGAGATTAAGAGCGACTCACAGGTATTTTATGTGCATATTTCTCCCGTAACGGGAAAAGTGCTGCTCGTGGCAACGTGGCCTACGGAGAATGCGCTCGAAGAGATGCACGCCACGGCCTAAGCCGGCCTTTGCGCGGATGAATAACACACGCTGATCCTCAGCTTGACCGAGCGCGGCTAGTTCGTTAGATCCGAGGCCTTAAAATTCAGGTCGGTAAGAATTTGCGGTTTCAACTTATAGATCCCCGCAGTTTCGTTGGTGCGCGCATAAACGAACCCGCCGGATTCCCTGGAAATCTCAACCTTCAGAACTTTTCCATTCTTGTCGGTGAGATTCGCCTCGAAGGCGGGCTTGGCTAGTTTGGCGAGCAACGTCGGTGCGGGCTGGTCGAATATTTCTTCGGCTGCAGCTTGTTGTAATGGAGTGAAAAGTTTGTCGAGATTTACCGGCTTTTCCGGCTGATTGCCCTTTTGCTGGTCGTTCTGCTTCTCTTTTTGATCCTTCGCGGCGGTCGCGTCAAACGTCCATTCTGTTTCATTCTTGCGCGTGCACAGGATGGTGCCGCTGGCGTTGTGAATCTCCGCGTGGGCAATCGTGGCGGGATCGAAGTGAGCTAGTTTCTTGTCGCGCAAATCGCTGAAGTTTTCGGCGAGCTTCTTGTACACGCCCTGATTGATGCGGAAGATGGTCGGACGCGAGGTATCGCGCGCAAAATACTCGTCGCCTTCCTTTTTTCCCACCAGTAGAGTCGCGGTCTTGCCCTTGGCGTCCGTGACGGTAAATGAAATACCGGGGCTTGCGAGGCCATACTGCGCCAGGTTATCTGGGGTCTCGCTGGCAATCGTAGTCATCCGGCTGCTGGCAACGGAGGCAAGAAGCGAATCGATGGCAGATAGGTCGCCGGGCGCGCTGCTGGGTTTCGTAAACTTCCACGCGTCGTGGTCCTTGACCGCCGCAAGTTCGCCCGATGGATTTTTGAGATCGAACGCAGTCATGTCTGGGCCAACGAAATGCAGGACGGAATGATCGCGCAAATCCTGCACAGGCTTGTCCGCGCTGGCCAGCAACGATTCGGGGAGCAAAGCTACGTCCTTCGCGCCGTCTATGATCGCGTAAACGGAGACGCCGGTGAAATCCTTTTTGCCCAGGCGCAGCATGTGCTTGGTGCCATTCTTCATTTGAAAATCGAGCACGACGTCTGGCGTATCCAGCCCAAACACTTTCAGGCGATCCGGCGTGCCGGGTTCGGTCTGCGCGACGCGCACGGACGCAAGTTGCTGCAGGATGCCCTGCATTGACGCGTCATCGGCGCCGGTCTGTAGAGGCTGAGTGATTTGCCACACGCCATTTTGTTTTTCAAAGTGGATCGGCTGCGATTTCGGATCAGCCGGGTAAGAGATGTTCAGCGAGGAGATGTCCTCCGCCTGCAAGGTGAAAGCGAGCTTCGTGCTATCGGCCGGGGAGTTCGCCGCCTCTTTTTGGCCGCGTTTCCAATCGAAATAATAGGCGGCGGCGCCGAGGACGATCGCGGCAATTAGTACAATCAGCGTGGATTTCTTAATCATGGCGTTCGAAAGTTCCTATGGATTCTCTTGCCGGGGATTAGCGGCGTTTCCACCAGATGTACACGCCGGAAAAAATCACTAGCCCAGGAAGCAAAACCAGATTCAGCCAGTGCAGCGCGGCGGATTGGGCTTCGGAGAGGGTGACCCGGCGGTTCGTCGGACTCTTGGGCCGGATGGAGATCAAGCTTTCGTCCTGCGTCAGCCAGTCAATGGTGTTGAAGAATAGGTCGCCGTTCCTTTGCTGGCTCACCCAGGGATTCGCGGCGAACTGCGAGTTGCCGAAGACCACCAGGCGGGCGTCCTTGTCGCCGACTTTTCGGTTCGCGGCGACGCCTAACGAAAGCGGGCCGATCTTGTCTGTTTTCGAGTCGAAGGATATTTTCTTCTGGCCCGGCTCGAGCTTGGGAATGGTGAAGCTGCGCTCAGACGTTTTCAGGAGCTCCACCGTCTGCGGAATCGTCTTGCTTTTATCCGCGATGGAAGCGGTGCGCGCGAGCGGAAAGAATGCCACCGAGCCCTGAAAGCCCTTGGTGATTGGGCTGGAACCAAAATCCTGCACCACGGGAATGATCGGACCGCCCCCGAAGAGCTGCCCCATGCCACTGGCGTCCACCACCACGTTGCTCCCCACATCCACATTCCAGGATTGGAACAGGTCGTCGAGTTTCGGATCCGTGGCGGGATCGACCATGATAAGCGCATCACCACCGGCATCAAGATATTTGCCGATCATCGCGGTTTCTTGCGGATAGTAAGTTTGCTTCGGCCCGGCAATCACCAGCACGCTGCAATCCGCGGGCACGCCATTCTCCGCGATCAGGTTTATGGTTTTCGTCGTGAAATTTTCTTTCTTTAGGCCAGCGTCCACCTGGGTGTAACCATCCTGCGAACCATCGGTGAGAGATTTCTCGCCGTGCCCAGTGACGAAGCAGACTTCCTTCACCTTTTCGCTGGTGAGTTTCACGATCGCGCCGGTGACGTCTTCTTCGCCGAGCTGGGCGTGCGCACTGGCGTCCAAATGATCCTTGCGAATGCCGTAGGCAACGACGACGTCGCCCATGTGAGTTGCGCCAAAGTCTTGCGCGACTTCCGGTTTCTGCTGCGGGTCCACGAATTGATACTTGAAGTGCGGGCTGAGGGCTTTGTACTCGGCCATCAGGTCGTCGAAAGCGGTGTTGGGAGTTTTATCAAAGCGCGCGACGGTGAGATCCTGTTTCAGACCGCCGACGATATTGCGGGTCTGGTCGGAAAGCGTGTAGAGCTTTTCGGTGGTGAGATCGAAAGTCTTGTGATGGCGGAAGCCGACGAAATTGATGACGACCAAAATGGCGATGACGGCAAGCCCCAGGATGATGGTGTTGGTTCCCTGCTGAGCGCCGCGGCCGGAAAATGCTCTGACGATGGCGCGAAAACCGAGGACGACGGCGGCCAGAACGAAGACGCCGCCCGCGATCAGCAGCACTTTGCTGGTGGTGAGCAGTTCCCCCTGAATCGAATAACGCACGCCGCTGGCGACGAGCATCGCCACGCCGATCGTGCCTATGAAACTAGCAATCTCTTCTCGATCCCATTTCATACTGCAAGTTCCTCCATGAACTGCGGGCCGCGCATGACGGCGTTACGCGCGGCGCCAGCGCATCGAATCAATCGAGCGCACGGTTAAGAAAACGAAGAGAACCATAAAACTGAAGTAATAGATCAGCGCCGAAGTATTTATGATGCCGCGAGCGAAGTCATCGTAGTGACGGCTGGCGGAAAGATATTGCAGCACCGAACCGAATACGCCTTCCGATGTATGGCCAAGATCCAAAACCCAAAGGAAGAGAAAGGCCACAAAGGTTAGCACCGCCGCGATCAACTGATTCTCGGTGAGCGAAGATATAAACGTGCCCAAAGCGAGCAGCGAGCCGCCAAGAAGCATAATCCCGGCATAGCCCGCGAGCAGTAGGCGCCACGGCGGGACCGGATCGCTGTGCAGATACATATAGACCAGGTAACTCGCGGTGGGCAGAAGCATCACGGCAAAGAGCGACAAGGACGCGAAAAACTTTCCCAGGACGATTTGAATTTCACTGATGGGCGAAGTCATCAGCAATTCCATGGTGCCGCGCTTGCGCTCCTCGGCGAAGACGCCCATGGTGAGGAACGGCGTGATGAAAAGAATCAGCGTGGAAAGCAGCCCCAGAAAAGCGCGCATAACCTCGCCGGGTACGTCGAATTGCGGCGGCGCGCCGAACTGCATGCTTTGCATTTCCGCTTGGAAAGACTGCTGAATGACCGCGGACAGGAAGAAATTGAAGAAGAATGCACTGATCAGCAGGAACAAACCGATGCAAACGTAGGCGACCGGCGAGACGAAGTAATGCCGCATTTCCTTGCGATAGATGGCGTAGAAGTTGCGCATCGTTTTTCAGACTCCTTGGTGAATGTGGCGCACTGCGGTCAATTCGCGGATGCCTGCGCGTGCGCGGCGTCGTCGGTGGTCAATTCCAGGAAAATTTCTTCCAAGCTCAGGCTGACGCCGCGCAATTCAAAGAGCGGCCAGCCATTTTGCACGATTTTGGCGGCGATAGCGCTGCGGATGTCGGCGCCCTGCGCAGTTTCGACGATCGCGACGAGGTGGCCGCCGGCTGGGAGACGTTCCGCATCCACTCGAGTGGTGCCGGGAACCTGTGTGAGCGCGTCGCGCAGAGCCTTTTCCGGCGCGTCTACTTCGACGCGGATTTTTTGGCCGCCCTTGAGCTGTGAGGTTAGGTTTTGCGGCGTGTCCACTGCGGCGATCTTGCCTTTATTGATGATCACCACGCGGTCGCAGGTCATGCTGACTTCGGGCAGAATGTGAGTGGAAAGAATGATGGTGTGATCGCCCGCGAGGCCTTTGATCAGGTTGCGAACTTCGATGATTTGCTTGGGATCGAGGCCTACGGTAGGCTCGTCGAGAATAATCACGTCGGGATCGTGGACCAACGCTTGCGCGATGCCGACGCGCTGTTTATAGCCGCGCGAGAGGCGCTTGATCAGGTCCGCGCGACGATCTTCCAGGTTGGTCTTGCGCATCGCTTCGGTGACGCGCGCGACGCGGTTTTCCGCCGGGACGTTCTTGATGCGCGCGACGAAGTCCAGATAGTCTTCAACGGACATATCCGGATAGACGGGCGGAGCTTCGGGCAGGTAGCCGATGTGGCGGCGCACTTCCATTGAGTCCCCGAATACGTCAAAGCCGGCGATCTTCGCGGTCCCGGAGGTGGCGGGCATGTATCCGGTGAGGATGCGCATGGTGGTGGTCTTACCCGCGCCGTTCGGTCCCAGAAAACCCAGAATTTCGCCCTTATTTACAGTGAAAGAAACGTGATCCACGGCCGTGACCGAGCCGTAGGACTTCGTTAAATCCTGAACTTCTATCAATGCATTCCTCCCGCCTATATATGCCCGGCAAGACTGCCGGACGCTTCCAAACAAATGTTTATACTAAAAAACGACGCAAATTGAAAATCACGAGGAAGAATCGCGCTGGGCCATCTTGAAGGCCGCGTCCGGCATTCACTTTCCGGCATTCCGGGCTGTCGGGTTTTGACTCACTAAGTTTTCGGACGCGGATTAGCCTGTTGGACCATTTTCTGAGCCATGAACACTAGAAGCTTCCGGTCACTCTCGCTAATGCGCTTCAGAAGCCTGCGTAGGTTGCTCAGGATCCGGGCATCCTTGCCGGTGCTGCCCCACGGCACGTCGTCGCCCTTCTTACGCGTGAGGAAACTGGGAAGCTTGGGGGGTTCCTCACCATCATAGAAGAGTTGATGGAGAGGAACTTCCAGAGCGCGCGCCATCTTTTCCAGCGTTTCGACGGACGGTACGGTATGCCCGTTCTCAACGCGCGAGATATAGCAACGCAGCAATCCGGTGCGTTGCTCGATGTCCCCCTGCGATAGATTCTTCATTTCCCTCAGACTACGCAGCCTCTCAGCGATGATCATTTTTTATACCTTCCTAATGAAGTATATGCGGTCAACCGTCGCGGAAGCGCCGAATTTTTCGGCGCTGACGACGAACGCGAGCTTCCTCTGCGACAATGGCTTGCGCACCACAACAGGTCAGGGCGCGCCCTCTTGAGAAGAGGCGCTGGCTCGACGGGGTTGGTGCCTTGCGAGCTCGCCCCGAAGCGCCTCAACTGTATCTTGCAGGACGCGAATTTCGCTTTCTTTCACATCTTTAAGGACGCTGTACATACCCAGCACATCTTTGGTCGCGCTCTTCTGTTCGGCGCTTGCTGCGGCGATCGTCATCGTCATTGCCGTACCCACGGCCATAAAGCCACCGACGAAGAGTGGCAGGCCAGTTGCGTTCCCAAACGGCCCCAGACCGTGCAGAGAACCCCAGACCGTAAATCCGCCCATGACCAGAGTTGCCCCGGCCGCTTCAAGAGGGCAAAAACGGAGGGCCGACCAAACCAAGAAGGGAGCGCAGAGGAACAGAAGGCCGTTTCCCGGGAGCCATGGCATGGGTTGCTGGCCGAAGTTCAGCACGCACATGACACTAAGGCCTGCGATCAGAGCCGTAATTTCGAGCGGTTCGGCCAAGCCAAAGAAACGGTGCTTGTGCCCCAACAAAAGCACGAGAAACGGTGCGAGGAAAAGTACGCCCAGCATGTCCCCAACCCACCAAACGAACCAAATGGACGGAGAATCAGACAAGCGCGCAGAACCTGTCACGCACATGAGCCCGGTTCCTACCGCAGCGCACAGCGCTGGTACCAACATGGCCGCGAAGAACACAAAACGCAAGACATCTCGCGTTCTAAAGAACGCGCTAATGCCGTTCGCATATTTGCTGACGAGATAAGCCGCGATCAGAGCCTCCAAGGTAGTGCAAAGAGCAAGGCCCAGTGAAATAGAGATAGCCCCGGTGGTTGTAACGCTTACAAGAAACGCCCCAATAAATACGCCCGGCCAAACCCTCCTCCCCCGTAAGAGAAAGGCTGCCAGGGCGATCCCGGCAGGAAGCCAAATCGCGGTCACAGAATGATTCGGCGAAGTCGGCCGTTGCCCCACCTTCCCAACGATGAAGTAGGTGAAGGCCAAGCAGGCGATGATTGCGAGATTGCCAGGTTCGAGGTATGGACTCACCTGTTCGCCGAATGATCGTCGGAATCCCAACAAGACACTCCTCGCACGGACATACCTACGCGAAAGTATCATTGCTTCCTCCGTGTTTCGCGTCACGCGCGGACAATACGCCTTTGGCGGAAAATTCTGCAAAAACGGTCAGGCGACATTGTACATAGTTCTAATGCGATTTGTTGTCAAGGGGATATTGATTGCGGTCATTGGTCAGTTCCCTATTGCGCGACGGATCGAGTTCTGGCCTGCTTGTGAATACGAGCAGCTTTGACGCGCTTGCCAATCTGGCGTGTCGGGCTATTTCTCAGTATGATCCCGGGCAAGACCAATCAGGAGTCTGCAACGTGAAACGAATTCTTGCGGTTTTCGTCGTGGTGATGTTTATCGTGGTGCTTGTCGCTCCCGCTGTACGCGTGCGCGGGTCCTCGATGCCGTTCAGCGTGGGAATCGTGAAAAAGAGCATCGTGTTTCTCTACTATCCGAAGGGGAAGGATTTTGAAGTCGGCACCGGGTTCCTGGTGGATATTCCGTCGAAGGAGGATCCGAAGCGGAGCTTTGTCGCGATTGTGACGGCGCGGCACATCGTGGATCCGCAGTGGGAAGGGTGCTCGTGGGCGAATCCGCAGGAGATTTATGCGCGCGTGAATGTGAAGAATTTCAAGGTGGGGCAGAAGGAGGACGGAACGGATGATGTGTCGCTGGGCCTCGTGAACGCGGGAAAAAACGTTTGGTATTCGAGCCCCAACGATCGCGCGGACGTCGCCGTAATTCCGATTTCGACTGCGCACGTGGAACAGCTGCTGCGGAACGACGTCCATTTAATCCCCGTGGCGGACTTTGCTACCAAAGCCGAAACCGAAAATTACAAAGTGGGGATAGGCGACCAGATCGTTACGGCTGGGCTGGTGCCGGCGCTGCTGGATACCCAACGCAACTATCCCGCGTTCAAGTTCGGGCGGATTTCAAACATCCCTGAAGAGCCGATCAATATGAAGTGCACGCAGGCGGACAAGGCGCTACCGCGCAACGTGTGGTTACTTGCTGGAAATTTTGTTGGCGGCAATAGCGGCTCGCCGGTGTACTTGCTGCCGCCGGTGCCTTCGGTCGCACACCGCGTGATGCTGATCGGAATAATCGCGGGAGCGATCCCAGACGTGGACTTGGGCCAGATGGTCCCTTCTGAATACGTGTTTGACGTTATCCAAGCGCACTATCCCACCGCGAACTTATATCGCGGCCGCAGCGAGCACAGCATCATGAAGTAGAATGCTCATCTCTTGGCCAGCGAATGCACTGGCCAAAGGCTCAGATTAATTCTTCAGTCGGCTGAAACCAACGCAACGTGTTACGCGCTTTCGTCGAAGCCCATCTCAACATCCGGAAGTTTGTCGCCCTCGCTCGCAACCCACACGTACAAGGTGGGGAGCAAGAAGATGCTCAGCAGCAGGGCGGCGACCAGGCCGCCGACGATGACGATGGCGAAGGGGCGCTGCGAGTCAGAGCCGATGCCGCGCGAAAGGGCTGCGGGCAGCAAGCCGAGAGTCGCGACCAGCATCGTCATCATAATGGGGCGGAGGCGCAAGACGGCGCCCTCGATCGCGGCGTCTACGATGGTGTGACCTCGCGCGCGCAACTGATTGATGTACTCCAGCATGATGATGCCGGTCTGCACTGAGACCCCGAATAACGCCAAAAATCCCACGCCCGACGAAACACTGAAGTGCGTGCCGGTAAGCAGAAGCGCCAAAAGTCCGCCCACAGGCGCCATGGCCACGTTGCCGAGAATCAGCAGCGCCCACTTCACGGAGCCGAACATGGTGTAGAGGATCACGAAAATCCCCAGGATGGTGAGCGGCAGCACCAGCATCAGGCGGCGCTCCGACCGTTTCTGGCTTTCATACTCGCCGGCCCAGTCAATGGTGTAACCGGTGGGGAGCTTGACCTGCGCATTCACTTTGCGGATGGCTTCTTCCACGGCTCCGCCCAGATCGCGACCGCGAACGCTGTATTTGATGGCGACGTAGCGTGAATTTTCCTCGCGATAGATTTCCGAGGCGCCATCAAGCACTTCGACTTTCGTAAGTTCAGCCAGGGATACTCGCGCGCCGGAAGGCGAAAGCAGCCGGATATTTTCGATGGCTTCCTGCGTGTCGCGGTAGGGCGCCTGGTAACGCATCACCAAGTCGTAACGCTGCTCGCCTTTAAGCACTTGGCTGACGGCGTTGCCGCCGACAGCGGTCTGGATGGCGTCTTGTACGTCCGCGACGTTGATCTGGTACCGCGCCGCCTGTTTGCGGTCCACAACGAAATTCAGATTGGGTTGGCCGATGACGCGAAATACTCCGAGATCCTCGATGCCGCGGACGCCGCGCATGATCGCGACGATCTCATCGGCTTTCTTTTCGAGAAGGCGCAGGTCGTCGCCGTAGATCTTTACGGCCAGTTCGCCTTTGACGCCGCTGACGGCTTCTTCCATGTTGTCGGAAATGGGCTGCGAAAAATTCCAGAGGACACCGGGAATCTTGCTGAGTTCGCGATCCATCGCGTCGATGAGCTCGTTCTTGTCGCGACCGAAAATGGGACGCCATTTTTCTTTCGGCTTGAGATCAACGAAATATTCGGTGTTGAAGAAGCCGGTGGTATCTGTGCCGTCATCGGGCCGGCCGACCTGCGAGACTACCTGGGTTACTTCCGGAAAAGACGCAAAGACGATACGAGCCTGATTCATGATGCGCGCACCCTCCGTCGGCCCGGTGCTGGGCGCGAGCGTGCCGCGCGCCCAGATGGCTCCTTCGTCGAGATGCGGCAGGAATTCAGAGCCGATGACGTCACCGAAGGCGAGAAAGACGGCGAGGCAGACGGCAAAGCCCGCTACCGCTACGGTGACCGGCCGGTGCTCGATAGCCCAGCGCGCAGCCCTGCGATAGGAGTTCTTCAGATAATCCATCACCGGATTGCGCCATTCGTGAACGCCATGTTTGAAAAATACGCTGCAAAGCACCGGCGCGATGAGCATGGAGAATAAGAGCGCTCCCAGAAGAGCGAACGCGACGGTCCAGGCCATGGGCCTGAACAAGCGGCCTTCGACGCGTTGCAAAGTGAAGATGGGCAAGTAAGCGGTGATGATGATAGCAATCGCGTAAAAGACGGGGCGTTGCACTTCGAAGGCGGCGTCGCGAATGCGTTCCAGAGTCGCCTTATTGTTGCTGTCGCCGTGGGTCAAATGGCGGACGATGTTCTCGACCATGACCACCGCACCATCAACCACCATTCCGAAATCCAGAGCGCCCAGCGAAAGCAGATTGGCGGGAATATTGTTTAGGCTCAGGCAAATTGAGGCAAAGAGCAGCGAAAACGGAATCGTCAAAGCCACGATTAAAGAGCCACGAAAATTCCCGAGGAAGAGAAAGAGGATTACGGAGACTAGAAGGATTCCCTCGGTGAGATTGTGCAGAACGGTGTGCGTGGTGTAACGCACCAGGTCGCTGCGGTCGAGAAACGGAACTATTTTTACGCCGGGCGGCAAGATGGTGTCGTTCAGCTCCTTGACCTTCGCGTGTATTCCCACCAGCGTGTCGTCTGAATTGGCTCCCTTACGCAGCAGCACGATCCCTTCCACCACGTCGTCGTTATCAACGATGGCGCCGTCGGAGCGATGAATGGCTTTTCCGATTTGACCGAGGCGGATCTTGGAGCCTTGCGCCACTGTGGCGATGTCCTTCACGGTGAGCGGCGTGCCGTTTTTCGCGATGATGGGGGTTTGCTCGATGTCTCCGACGCTGCTGAACAAGCCCACGGCGCGGACATTGATCTGCTGCAGGCCGGCTTCGATGAAGCTGCCTCCCGCGTTGGTGTTGTTGTTGGCGAGTTGTTGTTCCACCTGAGCGATGCTCAAGCCGTAGGAAACCAATTTGTTCGGATCGACCTGGACCTGATATTCGCGAGTGATTCCTCCGAAGCTGGAGACGTCCACGACGTTGGGAACCGACTTGAATTGCTTTTCGAGCGTCCAGTCTTCGATCGATTTCAACTCCATCAGGTCGTAGCGCGGATTGGTGCTCTTTAGCGTGTACCAGAAAATCTGCCCGACGGGGCTCCAGTCCGTGCCCATTTGCGGTTGCACGTTCTGCGGCAGCGTGGCCTGCGATAGCCGCTCGAGCGCCTTCTGCCGGTTCCAATCATTCGAGGATTGATCGTCGAAAATCAGCATCACGCTGGAAAGCCCGAATAGCGACACCGAGCGAAGATGCTCGAGATGCGGAATTCCGTTCATTTGAATTTCGATGGGAATGGTGACTTGTTGTTCGACCTCTTCCGCGGCGCGGCCCGGCCACTGCGTGATGATCTGGACGTAGTTGTTTGCGACGTCGGGATAGGCTTCGACGGGGAGGTCGTGGAAAGAAATAGCACCCCAAATGAGCAGCAGGAAAGCGAGGCCGAGGATGATGAATTGGTTGTTGAGTGCGTAGTTGACGAAAGCGCGAATCATCGAATCCCCCAGGGTCTAGTTGATGGGCTGTCATGTACGGCTCCACGACGTGGCGCGCTGTGCGCGTGGTTAGAACGTCCCGGCAACATGCCGCGGAATCCTGGTAAACGGGTTGCGTGGCAGCGTTTCGGCGGCTTGGTAGGGAGAAAAATCACTGCGACCGTCGCGAAACGTTGACCGCGATGAACGGGTGATCCAGCGCCAGCGCGTTCTTAGAGGCAAGGGGCTGCCGAGGGAGGGGCTCGACCGCGCTGAGAAATTAGTGATGGCCGAGGAAAAAATCCACGATGCAGCCGTGAAATGTCGCTCGCTTGCGAACCAGCGAAGCGCGAACTCGCGGTTGCGATACACGCTCGATCTTGTGAAGGCGGCGTTGCGCCGACGGCTTCTATCGCTCGACTGGCGAAGGAATTCCAATTGGTCTGCGATTCGCGGAACGCTTCTGGGTACGTGCCGGGCTCTGCGCTGGTAAACGTTCCGTGACCGTCGTTGATGAAAATCGCCACGGGTTGCCGGAGCCAAGTCGTCGTGAGAACCAGGTCGAGAATTTGATCGCCGTTCACATCGCGGGCAGCGATTTGCAGACCTCCGGAGGGCGCAACGAGCGAGATCGTTTGTTGGCCGGCGGCGCTTAGCTGAAGCTGAATCCAGTATTTCGTGCGGGCAACGTCGCCTTGACCGGCTTGCACGCCAACCAGGTCGGGGCGATGGTCGCCATCGAAGTCGGCGACCGCAAATTGCAGTCCGGGCCCGACCGAAATGGCGGACGACTTGGGGACGTCCGCGCGCGCCGCTACCCCTGCGAACCCGACGGCAAGAAGAAACGGAGGTAGAAAGATGCGCACGAATACCGCGAGTGCAGGAGCGGCCAGCCGACGATGAGGGAATCTAAGCATTGCATTGAAGCAAGCGACGACGATCAGTCTCGTAAAACCTGAGTCTACAATACGTGGTAATAATCGGCCAAGAGAATCCCGGAAGCCGAATCGCGCGCTAGAAAGTGACGCGGCCGCCGATTTGCGCGGCGAACGCGCCGCCTACGGTGGTGCCCGGGCCAAAGAAATCGCCCAGTGCGCCCGCCGGAAAACTTAATTGCTTGAGGCTGGTGATGGGAGTGAAGGTCGAGCAGGCGGGCGGGTCCGCGCAGATGCCGGTGATGTTGGAGGTGTCGTTCACTGGCACGGGGAACGCACCGACGTTGGTGACGTAGTTCGCGCCGGGATTATTGCGATTGAAAATGTTGAAAAATTCGATGAAGGGCGTGGCCGTAATGCGTTCGTGAAACGTGAACGGACGGCTGACGCGGAAATCCCACTGTATGTAGGGAGTGCCGCGGAATTCGTCGAGGGAAGTTTTGACGCCGTTCACGGTGATGCGGTCTGTGCCGAGGGTATTGGTGATGGTGAAGGGGCGGGCGGTTTCGGCTTGGCCGAGGAGGGAGACTTCGAATCCGGCGGGCAGGCGGAATACACCAGCAAGGACAAAACGGTCGCGCACATCTTCACCGGACGGCCCGTAGTCGCCCTGGGCGAAGGGATCGAGCGGATTGCAGACGCCGTTTACGTAGTCAAACAGCTCGCCTAGCACGCAGCCCCAAGTTTGCGCCTTCGACAGCGTGTAGTTGGCGATGAGATTGAAATGGCGCGAGACGTTGCCTTGCAGATGAATCGAGAGTCCGTTGTAGCTGGAACGATTGTCACTCTTGAAGAGCGCGATGTTGGGAGCCTCGGCCGGCAGATTGACGCCTGCGGTGTAATCGTAACGACGATAACCGTGATTGCCCTGCTCGTGCGTGTAGTCGGCGCTGACGAGCCATTGGGCGTTAAATGCATGTTCAACTCCCGCGGTGGTGTGGATGGCGTAGGGCGTCCTGTACCGGCCGTCAATCACCGCGCCAGCGGAACCCGGGCGGAGGCAGCCTGGGTCGGTCGGCACAACGCAAGGGCCCGCGGGCTCATTGACTGCTTGAAACGCGGTGACCCAGCCGTTCTGTGCGAGGTCGTTGTAATAGAGACCGAAGCCAGCGCGGAAGACTGTGGAAGCCGACTGGCCGGGGGAATAGGCGATGCCGAGGCGCGGCGCGAAGGCGTGGCGATAATCCTGCGGCGCGCTCGCGACGAGCGGAATGTCCAAGGCCTTGAGCGTTAGGTACGCCGGATTATCCAGCTGGCTGCGACCGGAGGCGTTGAACAACCCGAAGGTCGTGTCATAGCGCAGGCCGTAATTCACGGTGAGGCGCGGCGTGACGCGCCAGGAATCCTCTGCGTAGAGGCCCAGGCGCTGGACATTCTGCACGAAGCTGCCATCGGCGGCGGGCGTGGCGGTGCAGGTCACACCCGCGGGAACAGGCTGCGTGCAAGTCAAATCGTTGTAGAACTGGGATGGATTCGCGGCATAGAAACTGGGATTCTCCGGATACTGGATGAGAGTTTCGGCGTTGCCGGCCAGAGCGCCGCTCATCACTGGTTCGTGGATGAAATTAATTCCGAAGCGTGGGGCGTGTTTGCCGATGGTGTGCGTGACGTCATAGCGGAACTGATATTTTTCCTGATTGCGCAGCACCGGAAACGCGGTGATGGGCGTGACGAATTGATTGTCACCGAAAGTTTCGAAACCGGAAATGGTGCTGTCCGTCGAGCTGAAGGGAAAGGCGAGCGCGTATCCGAGATCTCCGTTGCGCGTTTCGGTGTGGTGCAGGCCGCTGGCTTCGAAGACGAAGGAGCCCATCCAGGTGGGTGTGAAAATAAATTGCTCGCTGAGAAGCAGGTTCATGTAATTCGAACGCGACGTCGCGCCGGTGGAAGGCAGCGTCGCTTGCTGGACGAGATCGTTTGTTGTGGTGTAACGATCGACGGCGGCGCGCAAGAACCATTGCGAGCGGGCGGATTGCGCCCAATCAAAGCGCGTTGTCACCAGGTAATCGTGGAATGGAACGGGAGCGTTTTCGGGCACGGCGATGGAATTTACCTCCGGGACGAGGCCGGCCTTGGCCAGAGTCGCCAAGGCGTTGAATTCCGAAATGCTAGCGGGACTGTAGGCGATGCTGGCGTCTTCGTGTACGTACTCGAGCGAAGAAAAAAACCAGATCTTGCCCTTGACCACGGGCCCGCCTAGCGTGCCTATGTAATTTTGGCGTGAGAACGGTTGTTTAGGCTCCGGTGGAGGATTATCAATCGGCAGCCGAGCGTTGAGAGCGGCAGCGCGTTCGTAGAACGCGGCGTCGCCGTGCCAGTCGTCGGTGCCGCGCTTGGTGGTGAGCACCACGGAACCGCCAGTGGTGCGGCCGGTGTCCGCATCCTCCTGCGAAGTGCGCACGACGAATTCCTGGACGACATCCGGCGAGTAGTTCTGCAGAAAACCGCCGATGTAGTCGTCGGAATTGTCGCCACCGTCGACAGATAGTTCCACGTTCAGCCCCGAACTGCCGCCGAAGGAAACCGCGGTAATGCGCGCTTTGGTGGGATCGGAGGGCTCGACCGGTTCCGTGCCGGGGACAAGGAAAGCAATATTGGCGAAGCTACGGTGCGCGAGCGGAATCGTCTGCAAATCTTCGGCTGAAACCGCGCCTTGATGAACGGCGCTGGAAAGGTCGATCTGTTGGGTGCTAATCGAGGATGCCTGAGCCTGCACCTTGACGCTTTGCTGAATGGCGGCCGGTTGCAGCGTTGCGGTAATCTCCCGCACCATGCTGACGACTACCTCGAGGTCCGAGCCTGCCTCGCCAAACCCCGGCGCAGTTACGCTGACGTGGTAGCCGCCGGGGGGCAGATCATCCACGCGAAAATCTCCATTGTTATCGCTGGTCACCTTGCGCTCGAGGGCGGACGCGTGCGCGCGGACTACGATGGTTGCGCGAGGAATGCGGCCGCCCGAGGCGTCTTCGACGTGGCCGATGATACTTCCGCGGAAAGCCTGTCCCCAAGAAATCGCGCAGAAAATAAACACCGACCAAACCAGCACGGCAGCGCGCCACGGTTTCACGATCCGCTCCTGCTGATCGCCAGATTGTTCGCTGATCTGGCGGCAGCGGCGTTACGTTACTGGAGAAAGGGATCTACTACTACAGATCGTAGTCGACGCAATCGGTGAGTGGACAGCTCGCCTGGCAAGCCGGGCGCGCGTTGGCTGCACGAAAATCAGCGCAACAGGTGCTCGAGGACCTGATGCACGACGTAGAGTGTCGCCGGCCGCAGAATCACCACAGCTATGGCGCAAACCGCCAGTAGTGTGGCTGAGATAGCGAGTCCATGCGCGCACCAGCGCAATTTCGCGGGCGACGTAGCTTTGCCTTCGATAAGGCGAAGGACGCGCGCGGCGAGATCGCGGTCATCGGCGACAAGTGACGTGCAGAACAGCGGCTGGCGGGGAGCGACCCCAAGCTGCGCGACGCAGACAAGGGCAGCGGCAAGCTCGAGTTGCACCCGAACGTCGCCGTTCGTCGCCTCGTCATCCGCAGCCCATTCCGAGAGTCTGGCCCACTCATGTTCGAGCGCGACCAGTGCGCTGGAGAACGGCCATATCCCCGGAGCCAGCAGCAGAAGCAGGCGTTTGAAATTGTCGCGCGCAGCGTGGTGAACCTGCTCGTGACGCAGCGCGGCGTCTAATTGTTCGGCTGAAAGTGCGCGCAGCACCCCGCGCGAAAGCAAAACTTGAGGTCGCAGCAGACCGGTTAGCCCCAGGATTGGAGCCTCCAGTTCGACCAGTGAAATCGGGCAAGCGGCGCCAGCAGCGTCAAGTGCGGGGTGCGACTTGGGCAGCCCTCGCGTCCATCCATTGGACCGGAGGATCGCCGCGGTTGCTCGCGTGAGTGAAGCGCAGCAGAAAGCCGCGGTTAACAGCGCAGTTAACATGCACGCAAGTCCAACTCTCTCTGGTGTGCCTTGTGGTTCGAGCCGTAGATAACTCGGAACGCATAGCATGATGGTCACGAAGACCGGGATGATCAGCGGCAGCATGCGCATCGTGTAGAGAAATCGTGCGGCGGCTCGCGGCCTCATTCCTGCCGCGAGCCGGAATGCCGCAGGGGCTAGTGCCGCGACAAACATAGCGGTGGCCAAATAGATCAGCAAGAATGAGGCGCAACACAGAAGCGCGAGGCGCAACAAATAAGCGGAATTCACGAACGTCGTCCTTCGGAGATTTCTTTGCGCTTCGATTGGATTTTTTTTTCCAGCTCCTCCAGGAGCGCTGCGTCATGCTGCCCGACGGCGTCGAGAAGCCCGGAAATCATGAGCTGGCGGGACGATGGAGGCCCGGCCAAAAATCCGGCCACGAATTCGCTGGCGGTTTGGCGCTCCCATTCCTGCCGGGACAACCGCGGTGAATAGAAAAATGCGCGGTCGGTTTTGTGGCGCTGTAACAATCCTTTCTTGAACAGGCGGTCGAGCGTGGTCATCACCGTGGTGTAGGCCAAGGGACGGGCCAAACGTCCGGCAACTTCGCGCACGTTGCTCTCGCCGCGCGCCCAGAGGATTTCCATTACTCGGGTTTCCAAGCGTCCCAACGTGGATGGACCGCCCCGATTCTCGCGATTCGCGCCGCGCTTTCTCAGAAAATGAATCACCGTGCTCCCCGGCACTACGTACCAATAGCACTCTGCGACCCTCGGGCCGCATACGGCCGGGCAAGCGAAGGCGCTAACTTTGCCCGTTTCGACCGGATGAGGCCGGGCAACGAGGTTCGCCCAGTCTGCATCCTTATGGCTGACCGATGGGGCGCATTATCGCAGAACAAATCTCAGGTGGTACAGCCTTTTGAGGCCGGCAGCGAGCCGACGGCCGGGTGGAGATGTGCGTTGACACGCTGCGGTGGTTTTGTTATTCAACTAGTTTCGTTTAATGAGCCAATGGTTCGATGTGGGAGCAACTCCCTCCGTTCCGGGCGGATCCGAAAAGAAATCCAAGGTGCTATGACGACATTGAAGGTGTATGCCCGCATGAAAGAGTTCCTGGCGCTGCGAAAGCAGAAGAGCGCCGCAGGACGCATCCGCTGGAGCAGTGTGCCATCGCTCGCGTGCGCTCTGATTGCGTTTCTGTGCGTCACGATGATCTCGAGTTGCGGTGGCGGCAATGGTTCGATCACGCTGGCGATTACGCCTAAAACCGCCAGCATGGACCAGGGGCAGTCGCTGCTTTTCGTCGCGACGCTCGGCAATGACACGAAGAACTTGGGAGTCACCTGGCAGCCCCTCACAGGATCAGGGTGCGCGGGCACGAGTTGCGGCACTTTGACCAACATCACCGCTACGGGCGTCACTTATACCGCGCCATCCGGCCTCACCACCGGCATAACCGTAAGCCTGGAAGCCATCGCCAAGGCGAATGGGAGCGTGACCTCGACGGCAACGATCACGATTGTCCTGCCAGTGACGTTCACAACCACATCTCTGCCGAACGGTTCCAACGGCGTTGCGTACAACCAAACCATCGTTACCAGCGGTGGGGTCGCGCCGATTACGTATTCGGTGGGGACTGGCGCTTTGCCTGCAGGATTGAAACTCAACAGCGTCGGAACGGTGATCGGAACGCCGAGCAGCTCGGGAACATCCACATTTACGATTAACGCGACGGACTTCGGGACGCCACCGTTGACCGTGCCCTCGCCCACCTACACGATCACGATTAATCCACCGCCCCCGCTTTCCATAACCTCGACAGCGATGGCCAACGGGATTGTCGGCACGGCTTACAGTTCCCCGATTGCGTCCTCAGGTGGAGTTCCGCCATTGACGTGGAGCGTGCCGCCGGGAACGCTGCCTCCCGGGCTTGAACTGAATCCTTCGTCCGGCCTGATCAGCGGCACGCCCACGACGGCTGGCGTTTACAAATTTTTCCCGACGGTCACCGATTCAGCCTTGCCGCCGCAGAAATTCGTTTCAACGACCGGCGTAACGATTTCTGTCATTACCGTCGCGCCGCTTCAAGCCGTGACGCCGCCGTTGCCCTCCGGCGATGTTGCCGTCGGCTACAGCGCCAATCTTGTGGCCACCGGCGGGGTGCCTCCATATACGTGGAGCATGACTAACGGCCAGCTTCCGTCTGGCCTGACGCTGAATTCCGCGACGGGCATAATCTCCGGCATCCCCATTCTTACGACCACCGCTAATTTCAGCGTGCAAGTGGAAGATTCCAATTCGACAAAGTCCGCGCCGCAAACCTTGAGCGTCACGGTCAACCCAGGATCAGCCGTTACCAATTCGCTCTTCAGCGGCGCATACAGCTTTCTGTTCCGCGGATTCGATTCCGGCGGCAACGTGGTGATAGCCGGCAACCTCACGGCCACCGGGACCGGTACCGTCACCGGACAACTGGACAGCAATCGCTCGGGCGGCACGCTGGGCATTTTTACCGGTTCCTCGTTCAGCGGAACCTACAGCGTAGGTAGCGATGGACGCGGCACAATGCAGCTGATCACGACGAACAGCAAGGGCGCAATGTCCACCACGAATTACCTGCTGGCGGAGGATTCCGGCGGGAATTTCCACATGATCGAGAACGACACGATCGGCACGCCGCAGACACATGGATCCGGGATCATTAAGCCGGTAGTCGGAGGCGCGTTGTCGGCAGCGGCCTTTAGCGGGAATTATGTGTTCGAGCTGGACGGTCAGGACAACCAGGGAAAATCCGAAGTGTTCGTTGGCGTCACACATGCGGATGGCGTCTCGCTGCTGACGCCGGGAATGTTCGACGCTAACGACGCTGGAACGTATAGTCCGGCGGTAGCGGTTACCGGAAGCTTTCAGGTGGGCACGACGAACAACAAGGGGCTGTTGTTCCTGACGTATCAGCTTCCTTCGTCGGCGCAAGTAATCGCGCAATACACTTTCTATTTCGTTTCCTCGAACGATCTTTTCCTGATGGCTGTTGATCCCACCGACGCGACGCATCCGCGCCTGGGAGGCGAACTGTTCCTGCAGCAGGCTTCGACGGTGTTCAATGCCACGGCGTTGAATGGTATCAGTGTGGCGAGCAGCAGCGGCCTGGACGGTAGTAATGCCACGGTTCTGGCGGGGCTCTTAACCAGCGACGGAATCAGCGTTGCAACCGTCAACTATGACCAGAACGACGGCGGGACGGTCACATCGAATAACGCCGCGGGCGGAAATTACGTCGCCGACCCCAGCACGAATGGGCGGATCGCGTTCACAGGATTGGGCGCGCGCTTTGCGGCGGCATATTTGACTGGGCCGAACCAGGGAGTGTTGATTGGCTCGGATTCCGCGGTCAGCTACGGCTTGCTCGACGCGCGAACATCTTTTGCGCCCTTTTCCACAACCTCGATACTGGGTGGGTACACACTGAGCGCTGAAACCACAATTGATCCGGCGGTTCTGAATATCACCGGACAATTGGACTCGCTTACCGGCAACGGCACCATGACTGGAATCCTGGACGAAGCGGACAACGACGGAACTCCGCACACGGATCAGACGGTGGTGATCCCGAACTACCTGGTGGGCAGCAATGGTCGCGGCACAATGCAGATTGGCTCGACGATCGGATTGCCCTCGGGAATGGTGTTCTACATCATTTCGCCGGGAAGTTTCCTAGGGATTTCGACCGATTCAAACCCTGGGAACGCCCATCCAGAGGTGATTTACTTCAACCACTAGACTGCGTGCGGACGAGGCGGCAAAATCACCGCAAAGGCACGCAGATCGCTTACTTCGCGCCCTTCTTTTTTTCCTCGAGCTTTAGCGATGCGGAATTGATGCAGAAGCGCAGGCCGGTGGGATCGGGGCCGTCGTCGAACACGTGGCCCAAGTGCGCGTCGCAGCGGCTGCAGATGGCTTCGGTGCGCACCATGCCGTAACTGCTGTCGCGCTTTAATTCCACGTTATCAGCCGCTACGGGCTGATAAAAGCTGGGCCAGCCCGTTCCGGAATGAAATTTCGCGTCGGAAGAAAATAGCGGCTGGCCGCAGCAGACGCACGCGTAGGTTCCCTCGCCTTCCTCGTTTTCGTACTCACCGGTGAAAGGCGGTTCAGTTCCCTGCTTGCGCGTGACGTAGTATTGATTGTCGTTCAGCTGTGCGCGCCATTCGGCTTCGCTCTTGCGTATTTTTTCGCTCATGGCCGTAGCTTACACGAAGGTTCTATTTTCTGTGAAGCGCGCGGGACCGCAGAAAGTGCGGCCCACTCGGATATAATAGACGGGCGAAACGGGCTGCTAACCGATAATCGCGCTCGCGTCGTTGTGCCGGGAATGCCTCGGGGCCGCGGCTGATCGGATGCGGGTGCATCGAATACACCGGAGAAAATTTGTGAACGAAGTTTTCATTTGCGACGCGGTGCGCACACCTTTCGGACGCTACGGCGGCGCGCTGGCATCAATTCGCACCGACGACCTGGCGGCGATTCCGATCCGCGCGCTGCAGGAGCGAAATCTGGGGGTGGATTGGGCCGCGTTGGACGATGTGATTTACGGATGCGCGAACCAGGCCGGCGAAGACAATCGAAACGTGGCGCGCATGGCGCTGCTGCTGGCAGGACTCCCGAAGGAAGTGCCGGGCGCGACGGTGAATCGCTTGTGCGGCTCGAGCCTGGACGCGCTGGGCGTCGCTGCGCGCGCGATTAAATCCGGCGAGACGGAGCTGATGATTGCCGGTGGAGTGGAGAGCATGACGCGCGCTCCGTTCGTGACCGGCAAAGCCGACAGTGCGTTCAGCCGCAACGCAGAGACTTTCGATACGACTCTTGGCTGGCGCTTCGTCAATCCGCTGCTGAAAGCCAAGTGCGGAGTGGATTCGATGCCGGAAACGGCGGAGAACGTCGCTGAGGAATTTCATGTGGGTCGCGCGGACCAAGACGCTTTTGCTTATCGCACGCAGCAGCGCTGGGCGCGCGCCCATGCAGCCGGATTTTTCAAGCAAGAGATCGTCGCTGTGCCGGTGGCGCAGAAGAAGGGCGACGCGAAGATTTTTGACACGGACGAGCATCCGCGTCCGGACACAACCCTCGACGGCCTGGCGAAGCTGAAGCCGATCGTCAAGCCGAACGGCACGGTGACCGCTGGGAATGCTTCGGGCATAAACGACGGCGCGTGTGCGCTGCTGCTGGCTTCTCAGGCGGCCGTTGCGAAGCATCGCTTGACGCCGCGCGCGCGGGTGCTGGGGACCGCCACGGCTGGAGTGGCTCCGCGCGTTATGGGCATGGGGCCGGCGCCGGCCACAAAGAAGCTGCTGGAAAAAACGGGTCTGAAAATTTCGCGGATGGACGTGATCGAACTGAATGAGGCTTTCGCGGCGCAGGCGCTGGCGGTAACACGAGAACTGGGGTTGCCCGACGATGCGCGGCACGTGAATCCAAACGGCGGAGCGATTGCGATTGGACATCCGCTAGGCGCCAGCGGCGCGCGGCTGGTAACCACGGCGATGTATCAGCTTCAGGCGACCAAAGGACGCTACGCGCTTTGCACGATGTGCATCGGAGTTGGGCAGGGAATCGCGACGATTATCGAACGCTGCTGAATCAAACGACGGCAACTGCCATCCGCTAATTTCGGCTTACGACCATGCAGGTGATGTCGTCATACTGCGGCGCAACCCCCACAAACTCATCGAGACGTTTCATTATTCCTGAAAGTGTGACTGCGGCTCTTTCTTTTATCCGTGGTTGCAGCAGCGCCAGCAGGCGCCCTTCTCCAAACTGTTCTGCCCTTTCGTTCTGCGCCTCGGTGACTCCGTCGGTGTAAATCACCAGAAGGTCGTCGCGCTCGAGGACCGTCTTACCGGCCACAAACTTTTCGGTCAGCTCGATTCCGAGCGGCATGCTGTCCGAGTTCAGCCGCTCGATGCTGCCATCCTGCCGCACCAGCATGGGAGGATTATGACCAGCTGAAAGATAGCTGAGTTCACCTGTCCTGGGATTCAACTCCGCCAGAAAGGCGGTGGTGAAGCGCCGGCCGTTGAGATTGTTGCCGCACGCCAGCCGATTCAGGTCCGTGACCAATTGCGACAGCGAACCGGGCGCACCGGCAAGCGCGCGCAGGCTGGCCTGAAAGTTTGCCATGAGCATCGCCGCCGGCACGCTCTTGCCGGAAACGTCCGCAACGGCGATCAGCAGCGGACCATCGGCCGCGCGGCGAAACGCGTCGTAGTAATCGCCCGCCACAGTGTTGGCAGGACGCGTGGCGAAAGCCATATCGATACCTGGCACTTCGGGCGGAACGCGCGGCACCAACCAGCGCTGAATTTCGCGCGCAATTTCGATATCGCGTTTCATGGCGACGTGATCGCCCAGGACCATAACCAGCAGAATCAGCAGGCCCGCAAAGGCGACGAGAAATTCCACCTTGGTGGTTATGAGCAGAAACTCGAATCCGATGAGCGACAGGAGTGCCAGAAGCAGGCTGAATACGAGCAGCACGCGCCGGGCGGGCGAAAGCTTTTTCAGTATGCCGCCGAAGAGCGCGGCGAATATTTTGAATGGCTGCTTCCAGGCCTTCTGCGAGTGCACCGCGTGCCAGTCCACGTCGCGCTTATAGAGGCTCGAGCTGGCCTGGGCCTCGGCTTTGAATTGCAGCCAAAGGTCCGCGGTTTCCATGCCAGCGGTTAATTGGCGCCAGCCGTCCTTGGAGCGCCAGAGCGCGCGCTTGGCCTTGGTCTTAAGCTTATGGGCGAAATTCTGGACCTTCGCCCATCTGGTTGCACCAGCTACGCGAACCTCTTCGCTCACCAAGGTAGCCACTGTTCAACCATACGCTCTTCGACGGCATCGCGCAGATCAGGTTTTTCAGGTATTCTTAAACGAGAGTTGTCTTGTTCCTGGGCGGCGAATTCTTGCGGCGGTTCAAGCGCCCGCAAACTCCGCTTGCGTGGGCGGGTACTACTTCGAGTAGAACTTTCCGTGACCACGAAAAAAATCGCAGAGCAAGATTTCGGCCAAATCCGTAGGTCTTTACTTTTTAGCAAGTTACAGCGATACCGGTATTGGCAGCAGACGTGCACTCCCGGATAATCGAGTCTCGTCGATAAGCACTATGACAACACGAGACGGCAGGATTTGAGATCGGAGACCCAGTCGTGAGTACAAGAGCTCTAGTTGGCAGCCCGGCAGTGAAGGAAACGAATCCCGCCGAGGATATTCCAAGCCCTAGATGGGCAGAGCGCCTGCGCGCGCTGAAGAACATTCCCCCCGTAATGAAATATGTTTGGGACGCCGCGCCTGCGGTGGCCGTCGCGAACTTGCTTTCGCGTCTGACGGCTGCGCTGATTCCTCTTTCCATGTTGGCCGTCACTCAGAAAATCATTGCCGCGATTTATGCATTGAACGCCAAGCAGACTCCCCTACCACACTATTTCTGGGGCCTGGTGGCGCTGGAATTCGCACTGGCGGGCGTCGCAGCCATCCTGATGCGTGTGATTGATTTCTGTGACACCACGCTGGCTGAGCGGTTCATGCGACACATCAGCGTGCGGCTGATGAAGCATGCGGCAAACCTGGATTTGATGTCGTACGAAGATCCGGTTTTCTATGACAAGCTGGAACGCGCGCGTGTGCAGAGCACTGATCGCGTGCAAATGATCAAGATCTCGGGCCGGCTGATTCAAGAAACCGTCACGACCGTTAGCTTGGCGGCCGGGATCTTTGTTTACTCCCCGTGGTTATTGATCGCCTTGGTCGCTTGCGTGGTGCCAGCGTTCCTTGGCGAAACGCATTTCGCCTTCCTGGGATATTCGTTGAGCTTCCAGCAAACCCCCGCGCGGCGCGAACTCGACTATTTGCGGCTGCTGGGCGGCACCAAAGAAGGTGCGAAAGAACTGAAGCTGTTCGGCCTTGCCCCGTTTCTGGTGGGCCGCTATTCCGAGGTTGCGACCGAACTTCACGACCAGACGATCGGCGTGGCGCGGCACCGGCTGTTGATTGGCTCGTTGCTGGCGACGGTGGGCGTGGCTGGTTATTACGGGACGTATGCATTCGTGATTTATCACACGGTGATCGGCGTAATCTCGCTGGCGACGATGATTTTTCTGGCCGGCGCAATCGGCGGCGCCAGCTCCAACATCCAGGCGGTGTTCACCACGTTTTCGGAAATTGCAAACCAGGCACTGTTTATGACCGACTTGCTGGAGTTCTTCGCGGTGAAGCCGAAGATTTTCTCCAAGCCTGGCGCGTTGCCGGCCCCCAAGAAAATTCAGCGGGGGTTTGAATTCAAGAATGTCTCGTTCGCGTATCCCGGCAGCTCGCGAATGATTCTGAAGAACGTGAGCTTTAAGCTGGCGCCTTCGGAGCGCATCGCCATCGTCGGCGAAAACGGCCAGGGCAAGACCACCATCGTGAAGTTGCTGACGCGTTTGTACGATCCGAGCGAAGGACAGATTCTTCTGGACGGCAAGGATTTGCGCGATTACGACCTGGAAAGCCTGTGGCAGGAAATTGGCGTGATTTTCCAGGACTTCATGCGCTATGAGATGACGGCTTCGGCCAACATCGCAGTGGGCCGGATCGAAGAACGCAACAACCCATTCCAGATTCGCGCGGCCGCCAACAAAAGCCTCGCGGAACAGGCCATCCGCCGCTTACCCAAGGGCTTCGATCAGGTGCTGGGCTCGCGTTTCGAAGGCGCCGTGGATCTCTCCGGCGGCGAATGGCAGAAAATCGCAATCGCCCGCGCTTATTTGCGCGACGCACAGTTGCTGATTCTCGACGAGCCTACAGCGGCGCTCGATGCGCGTTCCGAACACGAAGTGTTCCAACGTTTTTCGGAATTGACGGAAGGCAAGATGTCGCTGCTGATCTCGCACCGCTTCTCGACCGTCAAAATGTCCAATCGCATTCTGGTGCTTAAGGACGGTGAAATTGCCGAGCAGGGCCAGCATGACCAACTGCTCAAAATGGGCGGGCATTACGCGGGAATGTTTGAGCTGCAGGCCGCAAATTATCGGTAACTCTCGCCTGGCTTGATAGCTGTCGGGAGTTTTCCGGGGTCGAATTAGTGATCGCGGAAGACGACTTCCGTTTCCCTTCCCTAATTACTTACGATGTCGAACGTAGGTGCATCCCCACCAGTTCCTGCGGCGCCAGCGGCTGATAGGATTTGAATCCAGCGCGCTCCATACCTCTTTGCGCTTCCGGATTTTTCATGAACGTATCCCACACAAACGCGGTGCGGGCATTTTCCGCCATCACCATCGTGATTCCTGAATCGATGCCAACCACGTCGCTGTCGTACCAATTGGTGAGAGGATTAAACGCGTCCACGAACCCGTACCGGCTCCACGTGCCGGCGCCGTAACGATTGTCAATGTTTCGCAGCACGCGCATCGTCGGGCCCGGCATGAACGGCAGTGAACCAGCTGCTGCGCATGGAACGATGGTGCCATCAATGGGGCCGGTTTCGGGCGGGCCTCCCCACACGCGATATCCGTTAATGGAATCAGACGCGGTGATGCCCCACAGATCGTCGCTGTAATCCGGAAATTTGTTCGCGAGGCTTAAACAAAAGCGGCGGTGCACGTCCGTCGCAAGAATCGAATTTTGAAAATAATCCGCATACATGTCGCGCTTTCCGCGGAAATCAAACCACGCCTGCGAATATTGATGGACGAACAGTGGAGCGTACGACCCAATGAACTTGATGCCGTCAAATTCGAAGATGGTGCGCTTCCAGGCATCCCAGGTGGCCGGAGCCAGCGCGTGGGAGGTCGAACCCAGTCCTAGCAGATACATCATCATCATTTCGCTGTAGCTGTCCCAGCGATATTGCAGGAATCCGGTTTCCGGGCTCCAGCCGTGCGGCAGGATGCGCGTGTCTTCGGACAACCAGTTCCAATCCACACGATTGAAAATCTCATGCGCGAGTTCGCTGATTTCCGAGTGTTCGAAATGCTGGCGGCAGGTGAGGATGCCGCAGAGCAGTATGGCGGTGTCAATCGAGGAGAATTCGGACTGCCAGAGCCGCTCGCCGGTGTTGATATTTGCCCAGTGATAGAAAAAGCCGCGCTCGGTGGGCAGCTTTTTCCACAGAAACCGCAAGGTATTGATTACGCGTTCCCGCGCAAGCGTGAAGGAAATATATCCACGTTTTTCGCCGATGCAGAGCGCGGTCAAGCCGAATCCGGTGGCCGCGATGCTGCCCACTACGCCGCTATCGGAGGAACGCACGTTGCAGCGGTCCTTCACCATGCCGGTGCTGGGATTGGTTTGATCCCAGAAAAACTGAAAAATGGCTTTCTCGAGTTCCTCTAGGAACAAGTCGTCTCGTGGTGAGAGGTAGCTCGGCGGCGGAAGCTGTGAGGGCGCAGGTGGGGCCTGCCGACTGGCAGCCACCGGGCGCTGAATAGGAAACCCTCGAGCGATGGGGATGCCACAGGCGGAAAACGCCGCCAAATCTCGCAGCATCTCGCGTCGCGATAGCTTTCTCGGGCTCAATCTGTCCCTGGTCGGCACAATTAATGTTAGACGAACCAGCAATCGAATGAAACTGCGGACTTTAGCAAGTTAATGACTGTTTCGACGAATGTGGGGTCGCGTTGGGTAGGCTATGGTTAGGGTTCTATGCTCACCCTAGTACGATGCGCAGCTGATGCACCACGCCGTCGTCCATGAGATGAATCGTCGCCGAACCCGCCAGAAGCTTCCCATCAAGTTCGGTGAGGGCCACGCCGCGCGCCACGCCGGAAGGATTCTCCACGGTAATTTTGTAGGTGGACGAGTGGTAGCGGAATTCCATGCTGTATCCTGGCCAGTTTCGCGGGATGCAGGGGTCAATCAAGAGCGACGTTCCACGCACACGGAATCCCAGGATTGATTCGATCCCGGCGCGATAGAGCCAGCCCGCCGAACCCGTGTACCAGGTCCAACCTCCGCGGCCGATGTGCGGCGCTTCGGCGTAAATGTCGCCTGCGACGACGTAAGGCTCGACCTTGTAGCGTTGCACGTTGGCGCGGGTATCGGCGCGGTTGATGGGGTTCATCATGCGGAAAAGCTCTGTGGCTTTATCGCCGTCGCCCAGCTCGGCAAAGGCCATCAGCGTCCAGGTTGCGGCGTGGCTGTACTGTCCACCGTTTTCACGAATCCCCGGTAGATAGCCTTTGATGTAGCCGGGGTCATGATCGGGATGATCGAACGGCGGTGTGAGCAGCAGGATCAGCCCGTCGGGGCGGCGGATGAGTTGGCGGTCCACTGCCGTCATGGCCCTGGCTGCGCGGCCTGGCTCTGCCGCGCCGCTTAGCACAGCCCAGGACTGCGCTATAGCGTCAATGCGGCATTCGGTGTTCTGCGCGGAGCCTAGCGGCGCGCCATCGTCGAAATAAGCGCGACGGTACCACTCGCCGTCCCAGCCATCATGTTCCAGCGCAGCCTTGAGGCTGCTGACGTGCAGGCGCCAGGTCTCAGCGCGCTCGTGAGCGCCGCGGCTATCGGCAAGCTTCGCAAACTCCCACAGGACGGTGTGCAGGAACCAGCCAAGCCAGACGCTCTCGCCCTTGCCGTCCTGTCCCACGCGATTCATACCGTCGTTCCAATCACCCGTGCCCATCAGTGGCAGGCCGTGACTTCCGACCCCGAGGCTGCGGTCTATGGCCCGCGCGCAGTGCTCGAAAAGCGTCGCGCGAATTTCCGAAACGCGCGGCTGGAAATACGATTCTTTCTGCCCTTCCGCCAGCAGCTCGCCTTCGATAAACGGCACGGTTTCTTCGAGCACGGTCATGTCACCGGTTGCTTCGATGAATTGGACCACAGCGTAGGGAAGCCACAGCAAATCGTCAGACATGCGCGTGCGAATGCCGCGGCCCGAAGGCGGGTGCCACCAGTGTTGTACATCTCCTTCCGGGAATTGATGCGCGGCCGCGCGCAGCAATTGCTCGCGCGCCACTCCGCGCTTGGCGATATTCAGAGCCATCACATCTTGGAGTTGATCGCGGAATCCGTAGGCTCCGCTGACCTGATAGAAACCTGCGCGGGCCCAAACCCGGCAAGAAAGTGTTTGGTACAAGAGCCAGCGATTCAACAGCACATCCATGGTGGGATCGGGAGTGGTAACTCTGACCGTGTCCAGGATTTCATCCCAGCGGCGGATGACTTCGTCCAGGGTTTTGTCCAAATCGGCAGTGCGGTAACGCAACAGCAAGTCGCGCGCTTGATCTTTGTTTTCGGTCTGGCCGAGGAAAAAGACGACTTCGGCACGGGCGCCCGGACGCAGCTCAATCGTAGTTTGCAGCGCGGCGCAAGGATCCAGGCCCGGACCTACTTTGCCGGAGAGCGGAGTTCCTCGTTCCAGCGCTGCGGGACGTTCGGCTGTGCCGTTGCGGCCGAAAAATTCGGTGCGGTCGCCGGTAAAGGAGGCCTGTTGACCGCGGAGATCGGCGAAAGCGATGCGTCCGCCGAACTCGCCGCTCCAGGCGCTGCGCGCGAGGATGGCTCTCGACTGCGGCTCCACTTCCGTGATGATGTAGGGCGCGGTGGCGCTGCGAGAGCTGCCCAAGACCCATTCGGCGTAGGCAGTAACGGAGAGACGGCGCACGCGGTCTGAATCATTCCGCACGGTCAGCCGCGAGATTTTGATGGGGTCTTCCGTCGGCACGAATTGCACAAGTTCGAGGGCGATGCCGCGCGAGCCGTGCAAGAAACGGCTGTAGCCCTGTCCATGGCGCGCCTGATAGCTTGCGCCTTCGTCACGCACGGGCAGAGCGGTAGGCGTCCAAACTTCGCCGCTGCCTTCGTCGCGGATGTAGATGGCTTCTCCCGGTGTATCGAAGACGTGGTCGTTGGACCAAGGCGTGAGCTGATTCTCATGGCTATTGAGTGACCAAGTAAAACCCGAGCCAGACTCGGATACCATGAATCCGAACGATGGATTGGCGATTACATTGACCCACGGCTCGGGCGTGCGCAGGCCTTCATTCAGGGCGATTACGTATTCACGGCCGCGGTCCGCAAAGCCGCCGAGGCCATTGAAAAATTGCAGCGCTTGCCGCGGCAGACCAGATTCCGGCGATTTTGTTGCGCGGGTCGTGCGCACCAGCGCGCGGTCCGCCGGTTCCGGATATTGCGAGCGCACGATCTGCTCGGCCAGCGTGCCGCGGCGGCTTAGCAGCACCGCGCGCGCCACCGCTTGAAGCTGCGTGCGTGCCTGGGGTGTGAGGAGATCGCCGCGCAGCAGGAAAATCTTTCCGCTCACGCCGCCGGAGTCCGGCGAAAGCCTCAGTTGGCTGCCGCGCACTAGGGCTTCCAGCGAGTCTTGCAATTCCTGCACATAGGACGCAGCTTTTTCGTTGATGATGACCACGTCCGCTGACAGTTGCTTCATCCGCCAGTATTCGTGCGCGCGCAGCATTTGCCGGATGATGTCCACATCATCGGGGTCATCAATGCGCGCCAGAATGATCGGCAGATCTCCAGAAATTCCTTGCGACCACAGGGTGGAAATATCCAGCGAACTGCGCGCCAGCACATCGGCGGTAGGGCGCAGCGACGGATCCACATACAGCACGGCGTTCGCGAGGCGCTGAAATAGAAGTGCCTCTTCGGAGCTGATTCCCAAGTGATGCAGCTGCACCTGCGCCTGCGTCCACGCGAGTGTGTGAGTGCGCTCGAAAGTTCGCGCGTCGCGATACTTGTCGGCGAGATCGAGGACCTCTTCGCGCGTGGCGGCCGCAATTGTCGAATAGATCAAATGCACGGTGCCGCCCGGAGGAACGCGAACGGTGCGGCGCAGGCTCAGGATGGGATCCAGCACGGAGCCGACTGTGTTCGATAGCGGCCGGCCATCCATTACGGACACGGGATCGCGCAGATTGCGCGTCCGTCCCACGAATCGCGCGCGATCCGTCTCGAATTGCAACTCCCCGACGTTTTCCGCATCCGTGACCAACACGTGGGCGACCCACACAGACGTTTCGTCATCCGAACGCTTCCGGCGCGTGGCTATTAGCGCGCCGACGTCCGCCACGAATTCAGTCTCGACGAACAGTTTCGCGAAAGCCGGATGCGCCACGTCCGCCGCTTGCGGCGTGAGAGAAAGTTCGGCGTAGGACGTGACCTGAATATCGCGCGCGCGCACGCCAACGTTGCTAAGCGAGATGCGCCGGACTTCGGCATCGTCTTCAGAGGAAACCACCACTTCCAAATTCGTGGTCAACGAACGGTCGCGCCGAATGATCTCGGCGTGGTCCTCGAAGAAAATGGCTTCGTACTCGTCGGCCTCGACACCTGCCGGCTGATACCCAGCCGACCAGACATTTCCGGATTGTTCGTCGCGCAAGAAGATGTACTGGCCCCAGTTATCCAACGTGAGATCTTCCCGCCAGCGAGTGATGGCCAGGTCGCGCCAGCGGCTGTAGCCCGAACCAGCGGAGGTGAGCATCACGGAGTAGCGACCGTTCGAAAGCAATTGCGTGCGCGGAATGGCATCGTGCGGCGTGCTGAAGCGGCGCACTAGCGGAGGAACCAGTTCACGCACCTTGGAGGCCGCGGAAACTTCTTCCGCTCGCGGACGCGCCACCAGCACATCGCGCGGCGTGCGTTCTTGCAACAGCAGTTCGGTGGCGCGCACGATCGGTTCGGCATGAAAACGATCGCGCATCACGCCGCCATTCAGAGTGTCGGCGAGTGCGACGATGGACATGCCTTGGTGATGCGCCATGAAGGCGCGGATCACCGCTACATCCTTCCCTTCCGGCAAACGGCTGCTCGTGTAATCGAGCGCCTCGTAAAATCCGTAGCTGCCCGCAGCGCCTGCCCGCGCCAGCCGCGCGAAATTCTGTACCGCCGCAGCAGGATCGATCATCGCCGCCAGCGCCGTGGCATAGGGCGCGATCACCAGGTCTTCGCTCAGACCGCGCTTCAGCCCCAGGCCCGGAACTCCGAATCCGGAGTATTGATATGTGAAATCCATGTCGCGAGCATTGAAGGCTGATTCCGATATTCCCCAGGGAACGTTGCGCTCCTCTCCGTATTCGATCTGGCGCGCGACGACCTGCTCGTACGTCTGGCTCAACATGCTGTTCGCCGGAGAGCGCATCACCAAGTCCGGCATCAGGTATTCGAACATCGAGCCCGACCAGGAGATCAGCGCCAAGCCCCGGCCCACCGGAGTGAGCGCGCGGCCGAGACGGAACCAATGCGATGCCGGCACTTCCCCTTTGGCAATAGCGATGAAGCTGGCGAGGCGCGCTTCGGAGGCCAGAAGGTCGTAGCAGTTACCGTCCAGCGTTCCGTCTGTGCCGCGGAAGCCAATGGAGAATAGCTTTCGCGAAGTATCAAACAGAAATGTGAAGTCCATCGCGTCGAACATGCTCTGGGAAGCGTGCGCGATCGCGACCAAGCGGCGCGTTAGGGCTGACGCATCGCGGGCGGCGCCGTTGAAAGCCGTCGTGAGAGCGTCGATGCGCCGCAAAATTTCGCCATTCGTTGCGGAGTCAGCAGCCAGCCGTTCGCGCAGAGTTGCCAGTTCGCGCACAGCGGAATCACAACGATCCGGAACATCCGCCAAAGCCGGCAGGTGGCGAAACGAAGGCTCAATAGCCACCCATTCCGGCGCTTGTTGCTGCGGGCGCTCGGCCATGGCCTGCACCTCGCTGGGTTCCAGCCGCAACCACGGAATCATGATCCGCGCATCGCGCCCATAACTTTCCAGATTGGCGCGTGCCGCCTCGGCCCACACACACAGTTCGGAATCCGCAGGCGCGCCCAGTTCCTGAGCCAACGCTTGCGCGATGTCGGCCACCGTCTGGGCACGTTCCTGAATCTCCAGAAAGCGCGCGGCCCACTCCCGAGCGCCAACAGGAACTGGTTCGAGCAAGGCAGCCAGCGAATCCAGCGCGTTGGCCAGTTGCTTGCGCGTTACGATGTGCGTGCGCTGGGTATCCGCGATTTCCTCCAGAGCTTCATGCAGAAGATTCAGCGCGTCAGCTATGCCGGTGAACGGACGCGACGCGGCGAAGGGTTCCTGGATGATCTCCCGGCAGCCGTTCCCCAGCACCAGCAAATTGGCGGCGAGGTTTCCGCTGTCGACGCTGGAGACATACTTGGGATCGAGCGGAACCAGCCGGCGCGTATCGTACCAATTGTAAAAATGGCCGCGGTAGAGCTCCAGCTGGCTCATGGTATGCAGCGTAGCTTCCAGCCGGTCTACCACTTCCTGCGACCCCACCCAACCCATGTCTCGCGCAGCGAGCGTCGAAAGCAGATACAGCCCAATGTTGGTGGGAGAAGTTCGATGGGCAACCACGGGCTTGGGATCTTCCTGAAAATTATCGGGCGGAAGGAAACGATCTTCGGCGGTTACGAATTTCTCGAAAAATCGCCAAGTGCGACGGGCAATTGTCCGCAGCGCTTTGGAGTCTGCTGCTGACATAGGCTCGACGTCTTCCATGGGAGGCGGGATGCTGATCCAACGTGCGACCGCGGGCGCCGCGATCCACAGCGCGCAAAAAGGAATCGTTGCCCACAAAGCGTGGGGCCGCAGGACCGCGACGACCAACAGTGCTGCAAAAGCCACCAGCACGCTGGCCACCATGCGTCCATAGGTAGCCAACAGACTCAGGTCCACGGCGTGTTTGGCCTGCGCCGCGGTGACCCACTGCAGCAGATTTCGGCGCGTGAACAACAAGCGCACTAGCGTGCGTACGATGGCGTCGGTCATCAGCCACGCCTGATACGCGATAAACGTGATGGTTAAACCGATTTGCGATACGCCCAGCGAAAGATCAGAAAGCACATCACGGAAATGACTGCGTTTAGAAATGCCGCTCAGCCGGGAATTCAGTCCGACCAGAAAAGGGATAAGCGCGGGAATCGAAATCGTGGCCAGCACGAACCGAGTCCACATCCAGGGCGACACCTGCGGTACCAGCCATCCCGCGAACATGAGTAGCAGCATGCAGGGCGCGGAAAGCGTGCGGCGCAGATTGTCCATCATCTTCCAACGGCTGATCGCGGGAATCGAAACTTTGCTGTGTTCCTCTTTCGACATTCCCCCGCGGCCGAAAATCCACGGCAACAGCTGCCAGTCTCCGCGAGCCCAGCGATGCTGCCGCGCGGCCGACACTTCGTAGTGAGAAGGAAATTCGTCGAAAAGCTCGATATCGCTCGCCAACGCGGCGCGCGCGAAAATGCCTTCAAACAAGTCGTGGCTCAGCAGCGTGTTCTCTTTGACCTTGCCGGACAGCGCTGCTTCAAACGCATCGAGATCGTAAATTCCCTTCCCGGTGTACGAGCCCTCGTGGAAAAGGTCCTGATAAACATCGGAAACCGCCGAAGCGTAGGGATCGATTCCACTCGGGCCTGAAAAAATTCGCTGGAAGAGCGTGCCTTCGCGATCCGTGGGAAGCGAAGGCGTCACGCGCGGCTGCACCACGCCATATCCGTCCACCACGCGCCCCAGTTCCGGGCTGAACTGCGGCCGGTTCAACGGGTGCGCCATGGTTCCCACCAGGCGCGCCGCGGTGCCACGCGACAGGCGCGTATCGGCGTCGAGCGTGATGACGTAGCGGATCATTGGTATGGATTCCGGCGCGTGATCCCCGATGGGAATGAAGTTTGTTTGCGTCGAGCCGCGCAGCAACTCATTCAGCTCGTGCAGCTTGCCTCGCTTGCGCTCCCATCCCATCCATTTTCGTTCGCGTTCGTTCCAGGTGCGCTTGCGGTGAAACAGGAAGAAGCGCGCGCCTCCTCCCGGAGCCGGGCCGTGGGCTTTGTTCAAATTGGCGATGCCGCTGGCGGCTGCGGCCAGCAGTTCTTCGTCGCCTGGCAAGCTTTCCGTTGCAGCGTCCATCCAATCGGTGAGCAGGGCAAAACGCAGATCGCCGTCAATATTTGCGAGATAATGAATTTCCAGGCGCTCCACTTGTTCCTTGATCGCGTCCTGCGAGATCAGGAGCGTAGGAACCACGATGATGGTGCGCAGTTCCTTCGGAACACCTTCGCGCAATTCCAGGCGGGGCAGAGTGCGCGGGCCCAGCAAATCAGCCACGACGCGATTGATTAACGCTATCGCCAAATCAGAGGCAGGCACTGAAGCAAGCAAAGCAAACAGCGCCAAAATAGCCGGGCTTACACCCAATTCGCGAGCGTGCGCCAGCGGCAGAGCCAATATCAGCGCGGTCATTACCGCGATCGTGCCCAAGTATCCGGGTACGGCGGCCCGCACGTACAAGCGCAGCACACCGCGTCGCCAGGCGACCTGAAAACCGAGTTCCTGCTCGAATTCGAGGCGGCCGCGGGAGATCAGGTAGTAGCCGGGATCGGCCTTGCGTTCGTCCGGCGCCTGACCGTCATTGTGAAGTTCCGCGCGCGCGCGCTTGGCGCGTTGTACGGCGCGTTGCGCGACGTCGATTTCGCTGTGCGGCGAACCTCGCGACAGATCCTCAATGGCATGGCGGTAATAATCGCGCGTGGCAAAATCCATGCTGCCGAAATCGCTGCCGCTGCGCAGCACCTCGTCCACCAGGCTGACGCTCTCGAAAAATGCTTCCCAATCGAACGCCGACGTGAGTCGCATGCTGGTGATGATGTTGCGCACCGTCACGCTCATGGCGGCCTGCGCTTGATGCTCGGCGCGGACGATTTCATCCGCGGTGGTGCCTTGCGCTGCCAGCCGCTCGTCCAGCCATACCAGGATTGGACCGACCTTCGGATCAAGGTCGCGCAGGCGCTGCACCAGTTGCACGGCAAAGGAGCGCTCGAGGGGCTTGTTCTCGAAGCGGCGCAGAACGGCGGCGGGTGATACTGCGCTCTGGCCTGCGGCACCGAGCACGCGGTCGGCAAGGATATCGGCTTCCACGCGCGCGTTGCGGCTGCGCACAATGCGCTCGGCAACGCGCCGCAGGTTTTCCACCAGCACGATGCGCAGGGTGATGGCTACGGCCCAGAGCTCGCCAATCGTCAGAGGTTGCACGCGCTGGTAGGCGCTGACAAAGCGCCGCAATACTTCGGGATCGAACCGGCTATCGTTGTGCGCGACGAACGCCCAGGCGACGCCAAAGACGCGGGGAAAACCTTCCAGATGGCCGGACGCAAGCTTCGGCAATTTGCGGTAAAACCCAGGAGGAAGGTCGTCGCGAATTTCGCGCAATTGCTCTTCGACGATATAAAAATTATCTACGAACCATTCGGCAGCGGGTGTGATGGCTTGCTCATGTTGGATGGCGCGCGCCGTGGCCCGGTAATATTCCAGCAGGACGCGGCCGTTCTCCAGCACGCGCGGAATCAGCGGCCGCCCTTCTTCGGGAGCGGTGACTACAAGCTGCGCCGCCGCGAGACTTTCCGCGTGCTGCTCCAGGCGCTCGACGCTGAAAAGCTCAGCGCGAATCGTTTCCTCTGGCTCGGAAAATATGGGCGGAGGCGGTTGGGCCAGCTTAGCCATCTTCTAGGTTTGATTCTCCAATCTTTTCAATACTTACCGCCGGAAATCTGCAACCTGCTTTTTCCGGCAGGCGAAATAAAGCGGCAGATCCGGCGGCCATCGGGAGGGGCGGCCGCAAGGCAGAAGCACCAGGGCTCTACAAGATGGAATTTTACAGGAGCGCGCCCGCAATGAAACGATAAATCGCCGCGCATCAGGCAAAGCAAGTTCTAGCGTGAAGGAGATTGCGGAGTGCTTATGAAGGAAATCACCGATATCCGAGCGGCGCGAAAACTGCCTGGGCCAATCCGGGACGCTTGCGCTGCGGGCGTTCCGAGTGCCGAGCGAACACTTGCACGGTAGCGCTCGTAGGCGCGTCCGCGTTGCACCATACAGTATTTTATCCATTCAGCCTCATATCCCCGATTGTGGTCTCCCCTCTGTCACCCCAATATGCCTATGCATTTTGACGAAAATAAAAGTCTTCGAGAGCTATCCGGATACGACAAGCTTCTCCATCTTTTAGTCGGATTCAGGTACCGGAACAGATTTCTCGCATTCTTGGTAAACGCAGCGTGGAGTCACTCGCCGATGATGTGGCTTGTACGTCTCGCTTTGCAGCGACCCTATACGTTCGTGGTCATGGCGATCCTGATCGTCATCCTGGGCGTCGGCTCGATCTTCTCTACCCCCGTGGATATTTTTCCCGCCATCAATATTCCCGTCATCAGCGCGATCTGGTCTTATATCGGCCTATTGCCCGATGACATGGAAAAGCGCATCGTGCTGATTTGCGAGCGCGCCATGACGACCGCCGTTGACGACATACAACACATCGAATCGCGCACCTATCCGGGCATCGCGGTCATACGTGTGTATACGAAGCAGCCGTGGAGGCCCGAAAACTACAACGGCGAGCACTGGATGTGGAACAAGCGCGCTACGACGAAGGCGTCGACACGGCCTTGGATCTGATTCAGTACGAGCGCAACCTGGCACAGGCGGAATCTGCCGAAGTGACTGCACTCGGCGTGTACGCCAAATCCAAGTCCGCGCTCGAACGAGCTGTCGGCCTCACACTAAAGAACAACAATGTAGATCTCGAAGAAGCTTACGATGGAAAAATATCCCGTCGGGCCGCCGCGTTGCCAACTCAGTGAATTTGTTTGGAGGCACTCGTACCTTTACGCCGGTGGCGCAGGTGTCGCTGCCAAGCCACACTCCAATTCCGCTGAGACCCGGAACGGAATATTGCACCGCGAACTCGCATGCAAGGCTATTCGCTCAGCACTCATGCCCGTCGCTTTTGGACTCAGCGGAGTTCTTTGGCTACAACTCTTTCTGCATGCGTACGATGTTGATTGCCAAACTGTGCTGAGGATTGGCTGGCGTAGGTATCGGCGCAGTCAAGAGTTCTAGCTTTCATGTAAGGCAATGATTGGATCCACCATCGTCGCGCGACGCGCTGGGAGGTAGCTGGCTAGAATCGCGATGGCAAACAAAAGTAGAGGTACGATCAGAAACACAGCCGGATCATGGGGGCGCACCCCGTAGAGCAAACTTGCCATCATGGACGCAGCGAATGCAGAACAGACCAATCCGGCAACGATGCCTAGGCCAGCAAGCGCGACCCCCTTGCGTAAGAACATTCTCAGAATGTCGCCCCGTCGCGCGCCGAGGGCCATGCGGATACCGATCTCGCGCGATCTTTGGCTGACCGTGTAGGCCAGCAAGCCATAAATGCCGATGGAGGCCAGAAGCACCGCCAGTCCGGCGAATCCGCCCACCAGATCGGCAGAAAAACGGCGTGAAGCCAATGACCGATCGAGGATGGCATTCATCGAAGAAACATTAAATACCGGCAAGCTGGGATCAATGCTCTGGATTTCATGCCGAATCTGTGGTTCCAGCACGGTCGCGGGCAGAGAAGTCCGCAACACCACGCTCAGTTCCTTGCTGGAATCTTGATAAGTCGAAACATAGATGTGGGGAACGCCGTTGATGTCGAGACCGTCGCTCTTGATATCCTTAACAACACCCACGATGGTCGTCCACGGCGTGCTAGGGTCTCGTCCGAATCGCACTCGGTGGCCCAGCGGATCGCCGCTTGCCCAATACTTATGAGCGGTGCTTTCATCGATGATGGCCACCAGCGGTTTGCCGTCTTCATCGCCCTCGGTGAATGAGCGACCGCGTAGCAACGTCGTCTGCAACACCCTGAAATAATCGGGGCTGATCCGAATTCTCTCGGCGTGCAGCCCCTGCGAGGACTCGACCGGTCTATCTTCGATCGCGAAGCCTTCAGTCGCTAAGCCGCCGACCGCGTTGGGGTTGACATTGGTGGTCGGTAGAGCTGAGGTGATCGCGGCGAGTTCCACCCCCGGAATTGCCTTCATGCGCCGCAGCAACTCACGATCAAAGTTGGCTCTAGGAAGATTATTGAGATACGGATCCGCCTCTGGTTCGTTGGGATTCGGAAGCTGGATGTTTGCCGTGACAACTTGAGTTGGATTAAAGCCAGGATTTTCCTGCAACAGATCCCGCAGCGTACGCAGCAGCAAGCCGGCTCCCACCATCAGTACGACGGCGAAGGCCAGTTCAGAGACGATTAGAATATCCCGCAATCGGCCCGTCTTGGTGCTATAGCCGGACCCTCGACCGCCTTCACGAATGGCCGAGGAGAGAGCGCCTTTTGCCGAATGAAGCGCAGGAGCAAGTCCAAACACCAAGCCGGTAACAATGGAAATCAGCAGAGCGAAGGCCAGCACCACCCAGTCGATTCGTACTTCGCTGAGCCGGGGAACGCTCGATGGCATAAAGCGCAGGATGAAACCCAACGTACCCACTGCGGTTACGATTCCCGCGGCACCACCGATGAGCGACAGCAGCATGGACTCGGTCAGCATCTGGCGCACCATGCGGCCGCGGCTCGCCCCCAGCGCTAACCGCACCGCCATCTCTTGTTGTCGCCCCGAAGCGCGCGCCAAGAGGAGATTGGCAATGTTCAACGATACGATGAAAACGATCAGGATTACCGCACCCAGTAACACCAGCAGCATGGGCCGGACCTTGCCCACCAGAGTTTCTTGCAATGGTTGAATCTCAATTGTCCATTGCGCCTGCGGCGGGTAATCGGTGGGAAAGTCGCGGCGTAATTGGGCAGCCATGGCAGTGAGCCGCGCCTGAGCTTGCGCCAGTGTCAGGCCAGGCTTAAGTCGCCCGATTCCAGATACTAAAATCCGGGTGCCACGCATTGGCGGCGGAAAGGGATCTCCGCTGAATCCGCCGGCGCCAAACACTTCCGCGTCGCCGGAAGTCGTCGGTCCAGGATGGCGAAATCCCCGTGGCAGAACCCCAATAATCGTAAGGGGATCATTGTCGATCCGGATGCTACGGCCGAGAACATTCGGATCGGCGCCATAGGCACGGCGCCACAGGCCATCGCTGATCACGGCCTCTGGAGCGAAACCAGGCGTGAAGTCCTGCGGACCATACAACCGTCCAATTTGCGGGATCACACCCAACATGGAAAAGTAGCTAAAACTGGTATTGACCCCCTCGACGCGCTCCGGCTGTTTGGTGCCGGTCAAATTCTCGCTACCCTCATAGATCGGGCTCACATCTTCAAATACACCCGCTCGCGTCTGCAAGTCATCCATTTCGGGCTTGGAAAAACTGACGTCCCGCAATCCTACGCCGGGCTCGTTAAAGAAGATTCGTACCAAACGATCGGGATCGGGGTAGGGTAGAGAACGCAGCAACACGGCATTCACGATGCTGAAAATGGCTGTGTTGGCTCCCACGCCCAGAGCCAGCGTCAGCACAGCCACGATCGTGAATCCGGGCTTCCTTACCAGCATGCGAAACCCATAGCGAACATCCTGAAGTAAAGCCCCCATGAAGCCTCCCCTCTCGGTCAAGATCACAGAATCTTATTTAGTGACCAGTTTGCGATCGGCGGACTCTCCTGCCACCGTTCGTGGTCCGGTTGCTCGTGATCGAAAGCAATCTCCTTGAGATCGCCGTGGCGGCCACTTACCTCGCCGCAATGATCTGAAACGAACCATTCATTCGTTGCGCAACGCAGTGATCGGGTCGATGCGTCCCGCGCCGCGCGCCGGAATGTAGTTCGCAAGCATTCCGATTACGATGAGCGTGATTCCCGCACAGGTAAGGACCAGTCCGTCATTAGAGTTGACGCCGAACAATAAGGACGCGAGGATGCGCCCGGAGAATACCGCTGCGATGCAACCAGATGCGATTCCCACCAAAACCGGAACCATGCCATCGCGTAGGATCATAATCACCAACTCCTGGCGGCTGGCTCCGAGAGCCGAGCGTATGCCGATCTCCTTCTCACGGCGCACCACGGAATAGGAGGCAATCCCGTAGACACCCACACAAGTGAGGAGCAACGCGACCAGCGCGAAGGCTCCAAGCAGCCACGCCGCAAAACGGCGATCGCCCACTCCGTTGCTGATCAAATCGGTCATCGCTGTCATGTCAGAGACGGGCAGATCGGGGTCGACCGTTTGTATTTCACGCCGCACATTACGCGTCAACGTCGCCGTGTCTCCGGTGGCTCGAACAAGTACACCAAAGTCCCTTTTTGAATACTGGTACATGCTCTCGTAGATGTGAGGCACCTCAATTTCATCAAGGCTGGAGAGCTTCGCGTTGCCGACAACTCCCACAACCGTCATCCAGGGTGCCGGCACAGGCTTCAAACGGCTTAAAATAATGTCTCGGGAAGAGCGGATTCTACGCCCCACCGGATCGACGCCACCCCAAAGATGGCGCGCTGCGGCTTCATCGACCACAGCAACTGGTTGGGACATCGCGTCATCGCTTTCCTGAAACATGCGTCCGCGCAGCAGTGGCGTACCCATGGTCGAGAAGAACTCTGGAGTTACAAATACTTCCACTGCAGTCGGAGCGTCTCCCTTTTCGGAGACGCCTTCGACGCGAAATCCGGCCGGAATTACTCGGCCATTGAGTGGGACAACGCTGGACATGGCCGCATTCTCGACCCCGGCTACGCCATGCAGGCGGCGAATTGATTCGCGAACCAAGTGCGAACGTTGCTCGATAGCGACGTAGTGATCTGCTTTTGGATCGTTCGGGACAGGAAGCCGGAAACTTCCTGCAAGAAGATGGTGCGAATTAAAGCCGGGATTGACTTCCATTAAGTTCCAGAAGGTCTCTAGCAATAATCCGGCGGCGACCAGCAGCACCAGCGAGAGGCCCACTTCAGCGCCAATCAAAGATTTGCGGAGTCTGGCGGCGTTCCGCGATGCGGAGCCGCCCCGTTCCCGCAGTTCCGCCGTGCCCGGATGCATGCGTGAAGCCTGCCATGCTGGTATGAGTCCAAAGACCAAGGTAGTCAGCAGCGCAATGGCGAGAGAAAATGCCAGCACGCGAGCGTCCAAGGCAATCGGGTTGAGCCGCGGGAGCTGCGACGGCAACACTCCAACCAAGACTCGTACGCCGATTGCCGCGGCAGCCACCCCGGCGGCTGCCGAAATCAGGCTCAGCAAGACTGATTCGGTCAGCAGTTGCTGGATGATTCGCCCTCGTGTCGCGCCAAGAGCGAGCCGAAGAGCTATCTCACGCTGCCGTGCAGCGCCATTGACCAGGAGAAGATTCGCTACATTGACGCACGCGATCAGAAGAATCAACCCGACTGCAAGCAGAAGAGATGTCAGCAGAGTTCTCGCGCCGCCTGCGACTACTTCCGTCAACGGCGTGATCGAGAGAGCCCAGCCGGCGGTTGCCGGATAGTCGTTGCCATAGTCGCGGCGCAAGGAATCGCTGAAGACTTCCAACTGCGCGTGCGCTTGCTGCAGAGTGATTCCTGGTTTCAGTCTTGCGATGATTCCGGGGAGAAAGCGCCGGCTGCGCTGCGGCGCCGGGAAGGGCTCCGCACGATAGCCCGCGGAGAACCACACATCTACCGGGTGCAGGCCCGGGGTCGAAGGATGGTGGAACTGCGGAGGAAGAACGCCGACGATGGTATAGAGGTCGTTGTCGAGCCTCACACTGCGTCCGATCACGGACGGCTCACCTCCAAACTCCTTGTGCCAGAGGCCGTCACTAATCACCACGGCCTCTGCAAATCCGTCGGCGGTGTCTCTCGCATCAATCAAGCGGCCTACCTGTGGCTGCGCTGCCAGAATGCTGAAATAGTTCGGACTCACCCCCAAGGCATCAAGACGATCCGGGCGATCTCCGCCGGTAAGATTCGCAGTGGTCGGCCAAACTACGGAGACCGCAGTGAAAATACCGGCGCGATCGCGAAGATCCTCCATTTCGGGAACAGAGAAGCCGATGTTATGCGCTCCAAGCCCTCGCAAGTCCGCATTTAGCTCAACCAGTTCTCCTGGATTGTGAAAGGGCAACGGTTTAAGCAGAGTAGCGTTAACAACGCTGAAGATCGCTGTGTTAGCACCGATTCCGAGAGTGAGGGTTGCCAGCACCGTCAAAGCGATTCGTGGCGACTTCCGCATGGACCTAAGCGAGAATTGGACATCCTTCCACACGCTCATTTGCACTCCTCGTCGTACGATCGATAGCGTTGATGCGAAGGGTCGTTATCGCATCGGAGACGGCCAGATCACCCCGCGGCGCTGCTACCTAGACTAGGGCGGAGCCTCGCCGTTGGTGCGCGCGTAGGCGATCGACTGCCCGAGATGCTCGTGTTGAGCTTCGACAATCAGCATCAGCGCGCCCTGCTTGGCGATGTCTCTTCCGAACAGACGGTCGCGGTTGCGGGACTCTGGTAAGCGCTCTCGTTATTGCCCAGGCGTTTTTAGGTACTTCGCGGGCAGCGTCACCCCTGGTCGCTCATCGTCAAAGATGAGGCTGGCGATCCAGAAGCGTCCGTGAGCATGCACAATCTGGAACGAATCGATGCCTCGCGAGGATGGCTGGGCGTCGTCCTTCGCATCCCGGCTTTCCTTCGTACTCCACACCTCGACAAGATTGCCA
>JBEKHD010000022.1:0-97171 GCA_050012455.1 Candidatus Acidiferrales bacterium
GCGCCGCTGCTGTCCGTCACCGTGCCCTGAATGGTTCCGCGAAATGTCTGCGCCCAACCTGGCGCGGCCGCCAGCATCATCAACAAAATCGCGCAGACGATCGCAACGAGTACACCCCAGCGGCTAGAAAGCTTCATGGTTTTCTCCTGTGCAGGCTTATACGGCGTGCGAGGCAGGCTTGTCCTATCAATAATGCGAATGACCGCGATAAATCCTGCGGACGGCCCCCCAGCCCCACGAATCCACCCCTAAATTGCTTTCATAGCTATAAGCCTCAGAGGGATAGGGAGTCAAGCAAGTTATCTCGCAGCAAACGTTTCTCGTTGGCGGGTATCGCTGCGAGCGCCCCTGCTATGCGCGGGCTCGATGAGCAGCTCGGAAATGGGGGCGATTCAAGGCTGCTGCGCAGTTTTCCGGCGAGTTCTTCAGTTCTGCGCCACCGGCGTGGTGCCGTTCACGGTATCCAAATGGAATTGCACCAGCACGGTGTTGGCGATCTTGTCGAAGGGCAGGTTATGCGTCATCCCAAAATCCCGCCGGTTGAACGAAAAACTGCCGTCAATCCATTCATGTCCGTCATCCTGCCGCAGCAGCGTAATCGAAACCGCAACTGGCTGGGTGATGCCGCGGATGGTCAGTTCTCCGTCCATGTGAAATTTCGTAGGGCCGCTATCCGCGGAAATGCTCTTGGACGCAAATCGAATTTGCGGATGCTCCTGCACCGCAAAGAAGTTCTTTCCTTTCACCTCTCTGTCGCGTAACCCGCTCCCGGTGGATACACTCCCCGCCTCGATTTCCAGCACCAGGGAAGCGTCGGCGAATTTTTCCGCAGGCATTTTCATATTCGCTTCCCACGAATGAAACACCCCGACCACCTTCGCAAACGTAGAGCTGGCGTGAAATTCAATCTTGCTGCCGGTTTTCACGACGTAACGGCTCTGGTCGTCCTGCGGCGGAGCAGCCATGCCAACAGCCGAACAAAACAAAAGTACGCACATTCCCAGTGCGCGGATCATGAAAGCTCCCCGAAAAACGCCCACCGCCCCATTTCGACGTCCGTCAAATATATGCGAACAGCGCGCGAATCACCAACAATCCCAGAAGTACGGCGACTGGCGCGCGATCGCTGCTAAGTGGCCCTCTTCTCTACGTCTGCTATACTTTGCTTCCCGCGCAGAACGCGCCGGAAAGCCAGCATGCCTCCCACAGACCGCAAACGCCTGTTCTTGATTGATGCCATGGGCTACATCTTCCGCGCCTATTTCGCCCCCATGGACCGGCTGCAAACTTCTTCCGGCATCCCCACCAAAGTGCCCTACCTGTTTGCCACGATGATGCGCCGCCTGCTTTCGAATAAGGACCGGCTCCCGGATTATGTCGCAGTCGCCTTCGATGTGAGCGCGCCCACTTTTCGCGACAAACTTTTCGCCGCTTACAAGGCGCAGCGACCGCCCATGCCCGACGATCTTGCGGTGCAAATTCCGTTCGTGCGCCGCTATTGCGAAGCTATGCGACTGCCCATCCTGGAGTATCCCGGCTATGAAGCGGACGACGTCATCGGGACTCTCGCCCGCTTGGCTTCGAAGAAAAATCTCGACGTCTTTATCGTCACCAGCGACAAGGACCTGATGCAACTGGTCACCGAGAATGTGCTGGTCCTGAATCCCACCAAGGCAGACCTGATCATTGACGAGAAAAAAGTGGAAGAACTGATGGGCGTGCCGCCTTCGAAAGTCGCGGATGTGATGGCTCTGATGGGCGATTCGATTGACAATATTCCCGGCGCGCGCGACCCCAACGAGAAGGTTGCTCCCGGCGAACGCCGCAAGCCCGGCATCGGTGAAGTGGGGGCCCGGCAGCTGATCCAGCAATTCGGCAGCGCGGAAGAAACCTTGAAACGCGCGAGCGAAGTCAAACGCTCTAGCTATCGCGAAGCCCTGGAAAAATGCGGCGAGTTCGTCGTCCTCAGCAAGAAACTCGCGACGATTCCAACCGACGCGCCCGTGGCTCTCGATCTGGACGCGATGAAGGTCGCGGAGCCCGATACCGCCGCGCTGCGCGAACTTTACTCCGAGCTGGGATTTACCTCTCTGCTGCGCGAACTCGCGCCACTCGCCGACGCCCAACAAACGGACTACGCAACCATCGATCTACCCTCCGCGTTCAAAAAGTTTCTCGATGCCATTCCCGCGAGGCACGAAACGGCTGCCTGGCTCGGCCTCGATGCCCAGGACCCGGACGAAGAAGGTTTTGGCACGCGCGTCCTGGCCGTGGAAGTTTCAACCAAACTCGGACAAGCGCGTATCGCCGCGAATGACGTCGACGACAAAACCCTCGCCGCCATGCAGGACTGGCTCACCGATTCCAAGCATCCGAAAGTTGTGCACGACCCAAAATTATTTCAATTGCTCGCGGCTCGCGAAGATCTTCGTGAAGGCGCGGCTGCAGCTGCCCCAAAACGCGGCAAAAAATTAGCCGCCGCAGCGCCTGCGAACTCCGTCGCAGGGATCCGCCACGCCACCATGCTGTATTCGTATTTGCTGCGACCCACCACTGCGAATCACGAATTCGCCGAAGTCGTCTTGCGTCATCTGAATCGCACGCTCTCCGGCGCTCCCGGCGAACGAGCTGATTTTCTTCTTCGCGTCGCGCCCGTCCTCCGCGCGGAAGTCGAGGCGCAAGGCCTCCTCGACCTCTACGAGAAAATTGACTTGCCACTTGCCGCCGTTCTGGCCCGTATGGAGGCGGCCGGCGTGCGCGTGGACCCTGTCGAGCTGGACCGCATCTCCGCCACCACGCTGGAGGAAATCGGCAAGCTGGAAAAATCCATCTACGGTCATGCCGGAGTCGAATTCAATATCAACTCGCCGCAACAGCTCGCGGAAATTCTGTTCGACAAGCTGAAACTGCAGCCGCCGCGTCGTAGCCGAGCCAAGGCGCGTTCCACCGCCGCCGACATCCTGGAAGAGCTGGCCGCGGTCCACGAATTGCCCAAGAAAATCATCGAATATCGCGAGCTAGCGAAGCTCAAATCGACTTATTCCGACGTGCTTCCCCGCCTCATCCACCCCGTTTCCGGCCGCCTGCACACACGTTTCTCGCAAACGGGCACTGCGACCGGGCGCCTCAGCTCCTCCAATCCAAATCTGCAGAATATTCCGATTCGCACCGAGCTCGGCCGCGAGATTCGCGCCGCGTTCGTCGCCGCGCCTGGATACCTGCTGCTTTCCGCGGATTACTCGCAGATCGAACTGCGCATCTTGGCTCATTTGTCCGGCGATCCAGTGCTTGTCGAAGCTTTTCGTCGCGGAGAAGACATCCACTCGCGCACTGCGCAGGAAGTTTTTGACGTCGCGCCCTTCGCGCAGACACGCGAGCATCGCCGCGTCGCCAAGGTCATCAATTTCGGCGTAATTTACGGCCTTTCCGCGTTCGGTTTGGCGCAACAACTCGGCATTGACCAAAAAGAAGCCGCGCAATTCATCGCCAAATATTTCGAGCGCTACCGAGGCGTAAAGGATTTCCTCGACCGCCAGATCGCGGAGACGCGCCAGACCGGAGTCACCAAGACTCTGTTCGGCCGCATTCGCCAGATCCCGGAAATCAATTCGCCACAGCCGAACATGCGCAATTTCGCCGAGCGCACCGCGATGAACACGCCTATGCAAGGCGCCGCCGCCGACCTGATCAAGCTCGCCATGATAGAACTCGATCGCCGCCTGCCCGCGGAAGGTTTTCAGTCGACAATGATTCTGCAGGTTCACGACGAGCTGCTCTTCGAAGGCCCCGAAAAAGAAATCCCGAGCCTCACCAGACTGGCCAAAGAAGTAATGGAAGGCATCTACAAACTTAGCGTGCCGCTCGTAGCCGAGACCAAAGTTGGCCCCAACTGGCGCGACATGAAGTGACGATGCGACGAGCATCGTGCTATGTTTTTGTCTTGGAATCCAAGCTAAGGAAGAGGTGAAAAAAGTGAGCCACCCCAATCATCCTGAAGGTTTTCTGCGCCTGGTAGCCGACGCCAAGAAGCGCATCAAAGAGGAACAGGTCCAAGCCACTAAGAAAAAACTCGACGCCGGCGAGAAAATGATCCTGGTAGACACCCGCGAAGAAAGCGAATGGGCGCGCGGCCACATTCCCAACGCCATTCATCTCGGCAAAGGCATCATCGAACGCGACATTGAAAAAGCCATCCCCGATAAATCAGCCACGATCGTCCTCTACTGCGGAGGCGGCTTCCGCTCCGCGCTAGCAGCCGACAACCTGCAAAAAATGGGCTACACCAACGTAATCTCCATGGACGGCGGCTGGCGCGGCTGGACCGAAGCTGGCTACCCTGTCATCAAAGATTGATCACGCCGCCAGCCCGAACTTACGAGGCTGTGTTTTGACTTGGAGCGGAACTACCTCCGCTCCCGCAGTCGTGTGCGTCAACCTTCCTCAACTCTTACCCCGCCACGCGTCTAACAATTCGCCTTGACCCCCGAATCGGTTCGGGGGTCCATAATCTCATTCACGACGCGGAGGACCACATGCGTTCCGGAACACTGGCTCGTGAAGCCAAGATCAGCGTGGATACGCTTCGCCACTACGAACGCATCGGCCTGCTCGCTGCCCCGCCCCGCACCCTCGGCGGCTATCGCGAGTACCCCGCGCCAGCCCTGCAGCGTGTGATCCTGATTCAGCGCGCCCTCTCGCTTGGATTTTCCCTCACGGAATTGCGCGACATTCTTAGGGAGCGCGATAAGGGCGGCGCACCCTGCCGTCGCGTCGCCGCTCTGGCGCGCACAAGACTAGCCCAACTCGATGCACAAATGCGCGAGCTGCAGACGCTGCGCCGCCACATCGTGCGAATCCTTCGAGGTTGGGAAGCGCGCTTGGCCAAGACCCCCAAAGGGCGCCAAGCCCGCCTTCTGGAAGACCTACCGCATGGCACGCCGAGAGTTCGACGGCCCTTTCCGCACAGGATCCAGCAGTGAAGTTAAAAAGGAGGACATGATGAATATCACACTGACAATTCTCGCTCTCGCCGCCACTTCTCTCGCACTCTCAACTAGAAACCAAACCCCCGCGCCGGGCAAATCAACAGAACACCACTGTGAAATGATGCAGCGTGGCGATCAAGCGATGGGCTTCTCCCACGACAAGACCAGGCATCATTTCTTGCTCTACAAAGACGGCGGCGCAATCGAAGTCTCTGCAAACGGGGCAGCGGACACCACCAGCCGCGACGAAATCCGCTCACACCTGCAACACATCGCCAAAATGTTTTCCGCAGGAGATTTCGACATCCCCGCGTTCGTCCACGGCGAAAATCCCCCAGGAACAGAAATCATGAAGTCCCGCGCAGACAAAATCGTGTATCACTTTGAAGAAACCGAGCGCGGCGCCCGAGTGCGCATCACCACATCGGACCCGGAAGCATTGCGGGCAGTTCACGCATTCCTTGATTATCAAATCACCGACCACCAGACGGGAGACTTGCTAGACGTGCGCTGACCAGGAAAGCTAGCGTTCGGATCGCGAATCGGCGATCGCTTTCGTGATGGCGCCCTCGATACAGCTGGCAGCGTAGGAGGCAAATATTATGTCATTTGCGGAGAAGGATTTTACAGCGTGCATCAGCCCGAGATTGCCCTGCTGGATTAACTGCAGCAAGGAAAGACCATGAGCAGCGTGTCGTTCCGCGATATGTGAGACCAAATAGAGATTCGCTTCAATCAAACGCTTGGTAGCAAGCTCCCCCGGGTCTTCGTGATTCTGAATGTGCTGCAACAACTCGGCCTCTTCGCCTTCTTCCAGCGGTGGGACTTTGCTTACTTCGCGAAGATAGACCCTTACGGGATCGTTGTTGTCTAAGCTAGTCATTTCATTCGGTCAACTCAATGGCTGGGGCGGTTGGACTCGAACCAACACCGTCCTCATTAACAGTGAGGTGTCCTACCAATTGGACCACGCCCCAGCCGTCCCTAGATTGTAAACGGGAATGGAATTTTTCTTTCCACGCACTCCAGCGCAATGAAGACGCCCCCGCCGTTTTAGGCCTGTAAGAAATTTATGAATGTGACGGGAGAGGCCGAGGGAAGGAAGCCGGCCCAGCCCTCAATCCCCTAAAGGGATCCTCGGCTTTCCTTCCCTCTGACGCAGATACATATCGCACGCCGCTAACCAAACTCATCTTATTGCAAACACAGGCGTTCCGACTTTCGCCCCCGGGTAAAAAATCCAAGCTCCAGGGCAAAAATTCCCCCCTAGACGCTCCATCGCAAATGAGTTCGATTTATTTTCCTGCGCGTGCCGCTCCTTGACCGCACCGCCGCTCTCTTGTTATGTTGATAGATTACACTGGGCGCATTTTACTCAGTGTATGACGCTGCATCCTGTAGGGAGCGTTCCATCCCAACATGGGCCTGAAAAAAATCGTTATCCGGGGTGCCCGGCAGCACAATCTGAAAAATATCCATCTGGAAATCCCCCGCAACACGCTCACGGTCATCACAGGGCTTTCCGGATCGGGCAAATCCTCGCTCGCTTTCGACACTCTGTATGCAGAAGGCCAACGCCGCTACGTCGAATCTCTCTCCGCCTACGCGCGGCAGTTTCTCGATCAGATGGAGCGCCCTGATGTTGATTCCGTGGAAGGCCTTTCGCCTTCCATAGCCATAGAACAGAAAACCACCACGCGCTCGCCACGCTCGACAGTCGGCACCATCACGGAGATTTATGATTACCTGCGCGTCGTTTACAGCGCTATCGGGTCACCGCACTGCCCCAATTGCGGCAAGCCCATCATGCGCCAGTCCACCGAGCAAATTGTGCAGTCGGTCCTGGCACTGAAGCCGGACGACCGCATCATGGTCCTCGCGCCGGTGGTTCGCGGGCGCAAAGGCGAATACAAGAAGGAACTCGAGAAATACGCCAAGGAAGGTTACGTCCGCGCGCGCGTGGATGGCGACCTGGTCAATCTCGACGAGCCCATTCCACTCGACCGCCGCAAGAACCACACTATCGAAATCGTGGTGGATCGCCTGCTGCTGAAAAACGGCATCGCGCAACGGCTCGAGCAATCCATTGAAACTGCACTGAAGCTCACGGGAGGCCTCGTCACGATCGTCGTCGTCGGCGGCGACGAGCACGTCTATTCCGAGAAACTTGCGTGCCCGGATTGCGGCATTTCTGTTCCGCAGCTCGAGCCGCGTTCGTTCAGCTTCAATTCGCCCTACGGCGCTTGCCCCGAATGCCACGGCCTGGGCTCGAAATACGATTTCGATCCTTCCAAAGTGATTGTGGATTGGACCAAGCCTCTATTCGAAGGCGGTCTGGGTCCGGGTTCTGGTTCCACTTACCTGCAGCGCACGATGCGCCTGGCCGCTGCGGCCTACAAATTCGATCTAGATACGCCGTTTGAACAGCTTTCGCGCAAGACGCAGAACCTGATTCTGCACGGCAATCCCGCCGACGGGAAAAATGCCAAGGAATTCAACTTCCCGGGGCTTCTGGCGCATCTGGAATCGAATCTCGAAGAATCGAAGTCCGACAATTACCGTGAATGGCTCACTCAGTACATGTCGCCCGCTCCCTGCGCCGCTTGCAGCGAGCGCCGCTTGCGCCCTGAAAGCCTCGCCGTGAAAATCGCCGGACTTTCGATCGCTGATTTCACCGAGCTGCCGCTCACCGGGGCACGAGCTGCGGTGGATAAAATCCGCGCCAAGCTCACACTGCGCCAGCACAAGATTGCCGGCCGGCCGCTAACCGAGATCGCCGAGCGCCTGGAATTTCTACTCAATGTCGGCCTCGGCTACCTCACTCTGGACCGTTCCGCCGCGACACTTTCCGGCGGCGAAGCCCAGCGCATTCGCCTCGCCACTCAAATCGGTTCGCGCCTGCGCGGCGTGCTCTATGTGCTCGATGAGCCTTCCATCGGGCTGCACGCGCGCGACAACGGCCGCTTGCTTAACACCCTCGAAACGCTGCGCGACCTGGGCAACACCGTTCTCGTGGTGGAACACGATGAAGAAACTATCCGCCGCGCGAATTACGTGGTTGATCTCGGCCCCGGCGCCGGAAAAGCCGGCGGATATCTGGTAGCCGCGGGCGCGCCTGGAGAAATCGCGGCCAATCCTGCATCACTTACCGGCCAATATCTTTCGGGTAAGGTGAAAATCGCCGTTCCCGAAACGCGCCGCAGCCCCAATGGAAAATCTATCGCGATTTTGGGTGCACATGGCCACAACCTAAAGAATATTGACGTCACCATTCCGCTAGGCCTGATGACAGTCGTCACCGGCGTCTCCGGCTCCGGAAAATCCACGCTCATCAACGATATTCTCTACCGCGCGCTCGCCGCGAAACTCTATCGCTCGATGGAAAAACCCGGCGCCCATCGCGCCATCACCGGCATCGAACACATTGATAAAGTCGTGCAGATTGATCAGGCGCCCATCGGCCGTACGCCGCGCTCCAATCCCGCCACCTATACCGGCGTTTTCGCACCCATCCGCGAACTCTACGCCATGCTTCCGGAATCGCGCGAACGCGGCTATCGCCCCGGCCGTTTCAGCTTCAATGTAAAAGGCGGACGCTGCGAGGCGTGCCAGGGCGACGGCCAGCGCCGCATCGAAATGAATTTCTTGCCCGATGTGTACGTCACCTGCGAAGTTTGCCGCGGCAAGCGCTACAACGCTGAAACCCTCGCCGTGCGTTACAAAGGCCTTTCCATTTCCGACCTGCTCGATCTGCCCATCGAAGAAGCTCTCAAGGTCCTGGAAAATATCCCGGCGATTCAGGTGAAGCTACAAACTCTGGTGGACGTTGGCCTCGGTTACGTGCAGCTCGGTCAATCCGCCACCACGATTTCCGGCGGCGAAGCGCAGCGCACCAAACTCGCGCGCGAACTTTCCAAGCGCCAGACCGGCCGCACGCTCTACATTCTGGACGAGCCCACGACCGGCTTGCATTTTGACGACGTCAAAAAACTTCTCGATGTGCTCAACCGCCTTGTCACACTTGGGAACACTGTCCTGATCATCGAGCATAATCTGGACGTCATCAAACAAGCCGACTGGATCATTGATCTTGGCCCGGAAGGCGGCGAAGAGGGAGGCCGCATCGTCGCGCAAGGTTCGCCCGAACAAGTGTCACGCGTGAAAAAATCCTACACCGGACAAATTCTCGCTCGCGCTCTGAACGGCAACGGAAGCAATGCGAACGGCGCGAACAAGAAGCCACCGGCGGAATAGGGTCAGCTACAAGACTTTCCGCGCACGCGATTTTTTAGCTGGCGATGAATGAAGTATATTGAAAGAGGACGAACGACACCGCTCTCGAATGACCTCCGACGATAACAATCTCCCGCAGTCAGACGCCGCGAGCGTGGCCGAGCCAACGCCGGCGCCGGAGCCGTCGAACTCCCGTCTCGAGGCACCCGTCACACCCGGCTATCTCGGCCCTACCCTGCGGCGCGTTCCGGACGATCTCCGCGTCCCATGGGGATGGTGGGATTTGGTTCTGCTCGTGGTAATCGGCTTCGCCGGACTTCTGTTGTCGAGCTTGCTGGTGCTCACTGCTTTCATGGCCACGGGCATCACCATGGTGCACATCAAAAACTCCATCGTGGACCAAAGCCTGCTCTCCATCATCGCCACTTGCCTGGTCTCCGTCGCTCTACTCGGTTATCTCGCGGCGCAAATGCGCCTGCGTTTCAAGTTGCCTGCGTGGCGCGCTCTCGGTTGGCGGAGCCTGCGTACCGATCAGATGCCCCTCCGCGCCGCATATCTCGGACTGATTCTCTCGGGTTTTTTGCTGTCGCTGATGGTTGCCGCTTCGTCGTCGTTCTTCACGGCCAAAACCAAGATGCCCATCGAACAGTTCCTGCAAGATCGCCGCACCGCACTCCTGCTTCTCGTCATGAGCGTCACCCTCGCTCCTCTGTTCGAAGAAACGATTTTCCGCGGATACGTTTATCCGGTTGCCGCGCGCAGCTTCGGCGTGCCCATCGGTATTTTTTTCACCGGCACGATATTCGGCCTGTTGCATTCCGCGCAATTGGGCAACAGTTGGCCGCAGGTTGGCTTGCTGATTTTTGTCGGCATCGTGTTTACCTATGCCCGCGCCAGGACCGGCACTGTCCTCGCCAGCTACTTGCTCCACGTCAGCTACAATTCGTTCCTCTTTCTGAGCTTTCTGGTGGCGTCGCACGGCTTCCGCCATTTTCCGGCCGCGCATTAGGCATCCTAGCCACGACAACGGCCGAGCGGCCGCCGAATCCCCCTGCAAAGAACCCCGCGAAATCAGCTACAATAGAAATTTGTGCGCAGCACTCGGCGCGCCCTAGTAACGGAGATGAAAGCGTTGCACACGGTCGAACCCATACAGTGGACATCCGCAGGCGTAGTGATTCTTGACCAGCTTAAGCTGCCGTCAGAAGTAGTGCATCACACCTACACGGATTACCGCGACGTCGCGAGGGCCATTAAGACGATGATCATTCGCGGCGCCCCGGCCATCGGAGTCGCCGCGGCCATGGGGATTGCGCTGGGCGTGCAGCATTCCGAAGCGAAAACGCTCGAAGGTTTGCGCGCCGAATTTCCCGTCATCTGCGAGACGCTCGCGCACACCCGTCCCACTGCCGTGGATTTATTTTGGGCGATCGCCCGCTTGAAACGCCGCTTCGACGAACTCGCGCTAACCGCATCGCGAAATGGCTCAGGAGGCTTGGAGGGAATTCGCGCGGCAATGGTGCAAGAAGCGCTGCTGGTTCACGAAGAGCGCCGCGCCGGCGATCGCAGCATCGGAAAATTCGGCGCCGCGCTCATGCCGAAATCCGGCCGCGTGATGACGCAATGCAACGCCGGCGCGCTGGCCACGGCGGGAATCGGCACTGCGCTGGGCGTGATCCGCGTAGCGATCGAGGAAGGTAGCCAGATCGAAGTTCTCGTTCCCGAAACGCGCCCGTACCTTCAAGGCTCGCGCTTGACGGCTTGGGAACTCCACCAGGAAGGCATTCCGCTGACGCTAATCACCGACAACATGGTGGGTCATTTCCTACGGACTGGTGGAGTGGGCGCCGTAGTAGTCGGCGCAGACCGCATCGCCGCCAACGGCGACACTGCCAACAAGATCGGCACCTACGGAATCGCGGTCCTGGCTAAAGAAAATAACGTCCCGTTCTACGTCGCCGCGCCCATTTCCACCATCGATCTCTCGCTCCCCACCGGCGACCAAATCCCTATCGAAGAGCGCTCCCCGGCGGAAGTCACGCACGCGGCCGGCATTCGCACCGCGCCGGACGTCCGCGCCGCCCACATCGCCTTTGACGTAACTCCCCACCGCTACCTCAGCGCCATCATCACCGAGCACGGCGTGGCCCAGGCGCCCTTCGCCCCAGCCCTGAAGAACCTCGTCCAGCGATAGCACAGCACGCCAGAAATTGCGGGCTTTGCGCTGGCCATCAGCGCGCGTCGCCCGCCGAATCTTCGCCGTAACTTCAAAAACCTCCGCCGGCTCGGTATCGAAGTGGTATGATTCCCCTCAATCAGCAGGGTGAAGAGTCCTATGACGCGACTCGCTCCGTTCGCTCTCGGTCTTTGCTGTTTTGTGCTGCTCTCCCACCAGGCCATGGCACAGCGCGGGATGGGAGATGGCGTCAACACCGTTAGTGTGACCGGCACGGTTTTTTCCGATTCCCACAATCAACGGGTTTCTCAGGCCGAAATCCGCTTGTGTGACAGCGGCGGCAATCGGGTGGCGGAAACGATTGCAAACGACTCAGGAGAATTTTTCTTTCGAGGTATAAGTCGCAACACTTACATCCTCTCGGTTAGCGCGAACGGCTTTCAATCGCAAGACGTCCATCTGGACCTGAGCTTTGGCTCCGACCGCGGGATGTCGGTGTTCCTAAAGCCTCTCCCGGGCAACTCTCCCGCGCCGGCCTCCGCATCGAGCGTCTCCACTCATGAGATGGCGATGCCGCAGAAGGCTCGGGATCTGCTGGCATCTGGCGAGAAAAAGATCTACCAGGACAAAAATCCTCAGGGCGGCCTGCAAGACCTGCAGCGGGCGATTGCCATCGCTCCCGGTTACTACGAAGCGTATTACCAGACCGCGATGGCTTACGTCTCCCTCGGCAACTCTGGCGAAGCAGAAAGGGCCTTTCGCCAATCAATTGAGATAAGCAGCGACAAGTATGGTGAGGCCGCGGTCGGCCTTGGGGCTCTGCTGGTAAATAAGGGAAGCTCGATCGAAGGCGAAAAAGACATCCGCCACGGGATCGAATTGAACCCAAACTTCTGGCTGGGATACTACGAACTGGGCAGGGTTTTGCTCAATCAGAAGAACTTCGCCGAAGCGGGGAAAGCCGGGGAGCAGGCGCGGTCACTCGCTCCTGCGTCCCCGATTGTTTACCGGCTGCTTTCAAACGTGCATCTAAACGAAAGAAATTACGCGGCGCTTTTGCAGGATCTGGACGCTTATATCAAGCTTGATCCTGATAGTCCGGCCGGGTTGCGGGCTAAGGAACTCCGCACCCAGGTTGCACAGAAGGTCGGCGAGGCAAATCCTATTGCGGCGGGTGGCCCGGCAACCAAGTAGGCTGAACCTCAGACGGCTACGACGATTCGCCGCTGACTCTTGCCGTCTACCCAATCACCCAAGGTCCTGCATCGTGAAGCAGGCGCCCCGCACGCGATCCCGCGACGCCGCAACCCGGCCGCGAGGTACTCCCGCCAGAATAAGAAAGGGCGGCCCCAAAGGGCCGCCCTTTTTGCAGCTCCTAGAGAAGCTATTTAGAAGATGAACTTGCCCTGAATCTGGCAAATCCTCTGGTCCGTAGCCGCCGCTGCGAACGCTCCGTAAGGAGAAGTCGGCATGGTGGCCGTGAAGACCGTGTTTCCGAACGGGCCAATTCCACCGTTGGTATTCGCCGATGCCGTGCCGTAGTTCAGGTGGTTCAGCACGTTATAGGCGTTGAAGCCGATTTGAAACTTGAAGCGCTCGGTCAGATCGAACGTCTTGCGGAGGCTGAAATCCATTCCGAAGAAGCCCGGTCCGATGAACGAGTTCCGGCCCAAAGCGCCCGTAAAATTGGTGGAGGGGGCGAGGGTATTCGCGGTAACCGTGCTTCCCGCCGGCGCGAAGCAAACAAAGCCGGTGAGCAAGCCAACCGCACAGGGGTTGCTATTCGAGAAATTCCGCTGTGTGAACGTCGAGGACGGTTGCGCAATGATTGTTGCACCTTGCAGGTTGTCGGCGGCTTCGAATCCCCCCAACGTAGCCCCATCGAGAATGCTGAACGGGAAGCCCGTGTGAAAGAAGACGTTGCCCGAAATCTGCCAACCAGCAACGGCCAGATTCGTCAGATGGTTTTCCGTCTTGAACGGCAGCGCATAAATGTAATTCGCGCTGATGTTGTGACGGATGTCGTTATCCGAGGAAGCGTATCCGGCGTTCGGGTTGAACGGATTGACCTGATCGAGAACGCTGTTGATGACGCTAAACGGGTTGATGCCACCATTCGAATTGGCATCGAGCGAGTGGGAGTAGGAATAATTAAAGCGCCCTGATAGGCCGTGCCAGTCGTTCTCCATAATCGAGACAGTTACGCCGTTGTAATTGGAATGGCCGGCGTTCGTCAGCTGCGTCACGGTGCCGACACGCGGATCGGGCGCAGCAGTCGGCAGACCTGAGTTGGTGAAGCCCGCGCCGATGCAGTTCACCGGGTCGCAGAAGGAATTCAGGAAGGGGTTCTCCATCAACTCGTCATAACCGTGATTGCCCACGTAATTGACGGACACAGAGGTCGTGCGAGTCAATGCGTGCTGAATTTCCAAGTTCCATTCCAGGTACTTCGGGTTCAAAACCTTACCCGCAGTATCAGCTACGTTGGGAACGATCAGATTACCCGTATTCGGGTTAACGCAGCCGCCGGGGACTCCCGCTGCGGCAGTCGCGTAGGTATTCAGGTTCCCACCACTCGTGAAGTTCGAAGCGAAAACGCTGTTGCACTCTTGGGCGACGTTGACGCCGCTAGTGGGAAAGGCCGTTGACGAACCCGGCTGCTGGTCAAACGCCAGCGTACCCGCCCCCACGTTCCAAGGATTCACGACTGGGAAGTTCGTGGTGTAGTTTCCCAGAATTTCACCGGGATAAAGATCGGTGAAGAGACCAACACCGCCGCGGATCACAGTCTTGTCACCGATCGGGCTCCAGGCAAAACCGAAGCGGGGTTCGAATACAACTGCCTCAACATCCGGCAGAATGTTCTTCAGGCCCGTCTGGAAAGTACCACCCGGGAACGCCGCGTTGTACGGGACATCCGCGCCATGTGGAGTGTCGTTGAACGGCGAAATCGGCAGGGTGGCGCAAGCATGCTGGCAAATGCCGCCAGAATTGCGATCCGCCCGCAGGGTCATGGTGAGTTTCAACTTCGAATTAACCCGCCATTCATCCTGGAAGTACAAGCCGAAGCTGTAGAACGCGATCGGCTGACGCGGGGTGGCGGTGAAGTTGTACAACACGTTGCCGCCGCCAGGGAAGCCGGTCGTGGTATTCGCCGGCAGGAAAACCTGGTCGTTGGCGAAGCCCAAGAGCGTGGTGCTGACGGCAGGATATTGAGTCAAGGTTTCAGCCGCATAATCGCTGACGTCGTCTCGACGGAAGTTTACGCCCATCTTGAAGGAATGAACTCCCTTGGTGACGGAGAGATCGTCAATAACCTGCCACTGCGTTACGTGGCGGCCTTGAGGATATTCGAACCCCGCCGCAAAGCCACCGGGGTTTCCTGATCCGGTGCCAAGCGCAGTCGTAGAGGAACCGTCAACGAAGGCGAGGTTACCTGGAAACAAGGCCAGGGCCGCCGTCGGATCGGGATTGCCGAAGATCGCCGCATAGTACAGCACCGACCCGATGAAGTTGTTGACTACATTCGGGCTGAACAGGTGCGTATAGTTCAACTGCCCTTCGTCTTGCGGCTGATTGCTGCTGTCATTGAAAGCCGGGTTGACGGAATCCGTGTAGGTCGGCTGTAAGCCGCGGTCGAACTTCACGCGACCGAAAATCTTGTCGTTGTCACTGAATGAGTAATCCACGCGTCCGCTCAGCAACCATTCCTTGTTGCCGTTCGAAACAGACTGCGTGTAGCTCTCTGTGCAACCGCCGCCTCCGGAGCCGTCTGCTGCCGTCGGTTGAATTGCCGCTGGGAGCACGGCACCAGAAATTGGATCGGAGAGCAAATTCGTTAGCGGATTGTACGCGTAACCAATACAACTGCCGGCCGGTGCATTGGGGGCCCCTGGGCTGCCTGGGTTGCCTGGGGAAGGGGGGATAGGGGCGATGTACTTCGTTCCAGTATTGTTGACAACAGCCTTGGAAATACCCGGGGCGTTGTTGTAAAGCGAGAACGCATTTGTATAGAACGCTTGCGTCGCGGCGTCCTGCGGAACGTTGGCCAGCACATAATCTTGAAACGCCGGCGTCATCAAGGTCACGTCATGCACGGAGCCGAAAATGTAACGGATGCCTTCGGTGTTGACGTAGAAGAAGGCCTTGTCCTTCTTAATCGGACCGCCAAGCGCTGCCGCCCACTGGTTGTTGTTCTCAAAAGGGCGTGTCCCGCCGAACAGCTTGTTGATCGGATCGTTCGCCGTCAATTCGCGTCCGGTCCAGTAATAAACGGCATCGCCGTGATACGCGTTGCCGCCGGACTTCGTTGAATAGTCAACCTGAGCGCCCGCCTGCCGGCCGTACTGGCCGGTGTAGCCGTTTGCGACGATCGCCACTTCTTGCATCTCGTTGCCGCCCAGCAGCAAGTTGCTGGCGCCCGTGTTGTTCAAGTTCAAGAACGGATCGTTGTAGTCATTGCCGTTGACGGTAAAGAGGTTCGCGTCGGCCGGCAGTCCGAAAGCGCTAAAGTTGCCGTAGCCCCCAACCGTCGAGTTGTTGGCCACGATGCCAGGCGCGGAATTCGCGATGTAAGTAACGTCGCCGCCCGGATTCGGCGTTTCCGTCATCTGCCGAGCGTCAAACGTCGTCGTGATGTTCGCATCTTCGGTCTGCAGCTGCGCGGCCTGCGTTGTTACTTCTACCGTCGTGCTCACGCTTCCCGTTTCCAGCTTGACGTTCACCGCGACAATCTGACCCAAGACCACATCCACGCCCGTCGCCGAAGTCTTAAACCCTTGCTGGGTCACGGAAAGCGTGTAGCGGCCCGGCTTCAAAAGCGAAAAACCGTAGACGCCGCTGGAGGACGAGGTGACAGCCTGCGTCTCTCCGGTGCTGGCACTGGTCAGCGTGACCTTCGCGCCGACGATCACTGCGCCGGTTTGGTCTGTGACCGAACCGGTTATTCCGCCGGTCACCACGCTTTGCGCGGCAGCTAGAAAGGGTAACAACAACGCGAGCAGTGCAACGATACAAAGCTGCTGCTTAAATCGCATTTTTCTCTCCTCGTTTCGTTCAACTTTAGAAATGGTCGGGGCGGAAACTAGGTCCCGTGGCATAGAGCAACAACGCCGAATTCGTAATGGCCCCCGCCCTCCTAACGCAAGAGAATTGCCATCTGCGAATTAATATTAAGTGCTTTACATAGAATAGTGTATGGACACTACGAGTTTCGGTAGGGGCTGGCCGTATATGTGTTTTGGAATATTGGTACTAAATCCCATTTTTAGGATAGGAGTGCCCATTGTCGCGTTTGAGTGCGCCTAGTCGGCTCACGAGCGGACGTACATCGTGACGAATCGATCGACGGTTCGCCGGTTATTGAATGGGGGCGACGGGGATATCCAGGAGGCACACCTCAGTGGCTAGGGTAGATGAGCTATCGGCGGATTGTGCAGCTGCCCTGAGGTCGAACTACTAATGGAAATTAGCCAAGATCTACTGCTCCGGAGCTCTGAACACTAACTGCGTTCCCTTCTTCAACTTAACATCGCTAACGCCGGATTGTACAACCGAATACTGCTTCTGGTTTTGCGTCGAAGACGCCAAACTCATTCCTCGTATTCCATATACACCGACGCTGGTAGCCATGATCTCGCCCCCGTTGCCTAGGTTCCTATTCTCGCCGGCAACCGCGGAGTTGATATTCGTCGCAGCCATTCCTCGCCCGTCCTGGAGCGAATCTGTAGACACGGTGGCAGCCGGGGCTAGGGCTTGAATTTTTACGTTGAGCGTGGCTGGGGACCCGCCCTTCGGGGCGACTTGATCGAAAACGATGACGATCATCGAAGCGGAGCTGCTGCTATAAGTCTGCACTTGGGTAATATGGCCCGACAGGATGGACCCTCTCTTCAGCAATACGTCGTGTCCCGGTTTCAGGTCTCGGGTGGTTTCGGCCTGTACGAGGTCTCCTGGCTTATTCTTGCTCGCGTCCAAATCCGTATCGAGCTTCGCAACAATTCCCTGACTGCTCGGAATATTTATAGACGGCGGCGCAGCGCTCGATGGCGCGCTCGTCTGCGCAATGGTTGGCGAAGCCAAAATCAAGGCCGCGATGATCAAGATTCCTATGCGCATGATTCCCGTCTCCTGAGCCGTTCGCGCGAAATACCGCGAGTGCACGCCCGCTGTGAAATTCGACGCGTGAGCTTAGCAAAAGGGTACGGGGACGGCAAGTGGCGGACTGGATTAATTACTCTAGGTTATTACGCGACAGTAACATTGCCGTTCGCGAACGTTCACTTAGGGTTCTGGCGCACAGGAGACTGCTCGGCACTCTGATTGAAGCCCTACTCCGACCAGCAGTACAATCGTCCCTCGGTTCTGCGTTTGACCAATCTCCGCCGTACGGGTCCCGACGACGACTTCAAACGAGCCAGCTGGCGCCGCGGCGACGGTAGCCGCGTAGCTACTGCGCGTCGGTTACTTTACCTTTCACGAATGTGACTTTAAGGTCTTTATATACATAAATCTGCTTGGGACCCAGGTTGAGGATCTTATCCGGCTGGCCCAATATCGCCGTCACTTGGTCGGGCGTCTGACCAATCTCCACCGTAGCTGGCGGAGCGGCCGGGGCCGCTGGTGCGGCCGCCGGAGCGTCGGCTGCTGCGGGCTGCTGCGCGTCGCCGCCTGCCGCTGCCTGTTGTTGGTTTCCGCTGTCGTCCGACTTCGCGGAGTCGTCCGGTTGAACCGTCAAAACTTCCGCGACCAAGCTCAACACTTGATCCGCGGTGAGGTTCGAGCCTTTCGGGAAAATGAATTTGAGCTGCGAGTAATACCGAACATCCTGATAGGGATCGCTGAACAAGGTGAAGAGAACACCGTCAGGTTGCACTGCGATACCCGTCACCCAAAATTTTTCACCGGTAACAAATTGCCGCCCCTGCACGGTCTGCGGCGGGGGATGCCCGATCATGCTGCCGAAACCCTGCAGCTTTTGATGCACACCGTATGCCCCCTCGGAGAGCCTGCCGCCGCTATAGGTGTTCACCGGCGGTATTTGGGTTGAGGTGGGATACATCAGCAGCTTGTCCTTCTGCAAGACCAGCACGGCACCCGCGGTGACGATGTCGCTCTTGTCGTCCGTCGGCTTGGTGAGCTGGTACTTCGCTTCCAGTTGGCTCTGCACCGAACCCTGCGCTCCCGCCGTGAACCATGGGAAAATTCCCGCTACCGCCAGGACGGCAATTTGCATCCGAATCGGAAGTCTGGCGTTCATTGGTAACTTCTCCTTGGGCGTGGCATGCCCCGCGGTGTTTTTCGGAAATTGTGAAATCCGGTGTTCGCTCCGCTACTAATTAACGAACGCAAGCTGAACCGGAGCGTCAGTGGTTGTCCCGCCTGACGCTCCGATCTGGTTTTCTGCAGTACCGTGTAACGGCCCGGTACCGCAGATGACAGAGTTACTTTGCCCTTAGTCCTGACCGCTGGATCCGGCTTGCCCTTGCACGTCAGCGTCGGCCTTGTCGGCATCTGCTTGCTGCGCCTCAAGCTCGCCCTTCACCGACGTATCCGGCTTCACCTGGCCATCAGGATTCGCCCGAGTCTTGGTGTCGGGAGCTGCCGGCAATCCGTTCTTGCCTTGATTGTCCGCCAGCGTCTTGAGCCCGGAATCGAGCTGCTCGCGGAAGTGGTTGTGCATTTCCTGCAGGTCGTCTACCGCCACAGCGACCTGCGAGCCCGACGCGCAGTCGGATTTCTGGCTCGCGCTGACCAACACCTTCACGCTCTTGTTCGCGTCCGGTGTGTCGTCGATGCGTGTGACTACGTCTCCGGCAGATAGCGAGCAGTCCTGACCGTCGGGTCCCGTCTCGTTCAGCACCTCGCTGACGATAAAGGTCCGGTGGTTAGGATCCAGAGCCGCGGGAACCTCTTCGGGCGGGTTTGCATCGGCGGACGTATCCGCAGCCGGAGCTGCCGCCGCCGCGGGTTGTGGTGCTTGCGCGGCGGCTTGTTCCGCAGCCAGCTGCGCCTTTACCTCGTCCGCGATGGCCTGCTTTACCTCCGGCGTTAGCGCTACACCGCCTCCACCGTTACTGGCATCTTGTTGTGCGCTGGCATCGCCTTGCGCCGCCGCGGCATTCGCATTCGCCGCTGCCTGAGCTTCATACGCGGCCTGCAGGTTCTGGCTGATTACGTAGTCCGTCATCCAGAGTGCTGCTGTCGCGTAAGCTGGGTAGGGATTGAAGTAGTAGCCGTAGTATCCAAACCACGGCGCTCCGCCCCAGCCCCACGAATAAACCACCGGCGCGGCCCAGGGATTGTACGCCCAGCCGTAGAATGCCGGACCGTAGTAGTAAGCCGGCACGTAGCCGTAATAGTAGCCTCCGTGGTAGTAGCCACCGCGATATCCGTACGCGTAGTAGCGACCGCCACGGTAGTAGGTTCGCCCCATGTACCGGCGTCCGTCGCGTCCACGGTAGCCACGCTCGCCGTAGCCGCCGTGCCGCCCGGTGTTGACCAGCCGGCCGCCGCCAGCACGCCGCCCCTCGACTCTTGTGGAGCCATGCGCGCCATGAGTAATCGTCGCCCCGTGCGCGGTCTTAACGGAGGTTACTCGGCCGCCCGAGACGCGCGCCGTATTACCACTCTTGGTGGTAACAGTCTTAGCAGGCGCTTTCGCAGCGCCACCCTTGCCGCCAGCTGCGCCTCCCTTGGCGGATGCGTTCGTCGCGCCACCCTTGCCACCTGCCGCCGTCGTGCCCTTACCACCAGCCGTGGTCGTACCCTTCCCGGCGGTCGTGGTCGCACCCTTCCCGGCAGTTGTCGTTGCGCCCTTACCGGCAGTCGTCGTGCTGGTTCCCTTGCCGGCAGTGGTGGTCGTCGCACCCTTACCGGCTGTAGTAGTCGCGCCTTTATTTGCGGTGGTCGTCGAGCCCTTATTCGCGGTGGTTGTGGTGCCCTTGTTGGCCGTGGTAGTCGTTCCCTTATTAGCGGTGGTCGTTGTGCCCTTATTCGCTGTAGTCGTCGTGCCCTTGTTGGCCGTAGTAGTTGTGCCCTTATTGGCGGTAGTCGTCCCCTTGTTGGCGGTAGTCGTGCCTCTGTTGGCAGTGGTCGCACCGCCTCCTCCGGCCTTGGCGCCGCCGCCTCCACTCGGATGTGAAGCAGGGGCCGACGGATGGGCTGCGGGAGCAGCCTTTGGAGCCGACCCTCCCCCACCTTTGTTCTTCTGCCCCCAAGCCAAGCTGGGGACAGTGATCAGGCTCAGTATTAAGAGCCACTTTGCCACGACGCTGACGATGGGCCGAGTCGAATTCATCTTAACTCTCCTCTTAACGTGAAATGCTCTGAGATTCCGTCTCTGACTCTACTGCCAAGCACGTGCGATCCCTGAAAATTCCCCGACGCCTGCCGGACTCGGGCGTCCGCTGCCGCCGCGATGACTTCGGTCAGTTTAAAAGCTATCGGTCGCTTTCGATAAACGCTGCAAAGGATTGCGCCAGCACCGTCCGGAAGGATTGAATTCTGCAAAGAGAACAATAGGCTGGTTCCGCATGACCTCCGCGCCGGATCGCCCCGAAGCGGCCCTCCCATTCACATTGCGCAAAAGCATCCGAAAAAACGTCACGCCAAGGAAAGATTTCCGCTTCACCCGCCGATTCACGGTAGCCGTTGGACCACGAGCCGCAAATCACGCATATCCGCGGCAGGCGCCTCCAGGGTGGCGGCTTCCGGCCGGATTAGAAGCTATGGTGGAAGAACATAGGCCCGCTGAGCGGCGCTGTCAAGCTCGGAAAATTGTGGGGCAACCAGCAAGGCAGGGTCTTTCGCCTGCCGATGCCATCAAACAGCTTCGCGCCATAAACCCGTTCAGCATGCCCTTTCACTCTGGCACAAATGTCGTAGAATGGCGGCAGCTTTCGGGCTTTCTCCACCAACCGCTTTTGAATCGGCAGAGGCCAAATGACCGACGACGTCACTGGCGCACGTAAAGGCGACTACCTGATCCTCGGCACTCTCGGAGCCGGAGGAATGGGCAAGGTCTACAAAGTTCGCAATACGCTTTCCGACCGCGTGGAAGCCATGAAAGTTTTGTTGCCCGATCTTTCCGAGCAGCAGGAACTGGCGGATCGTTTCTTGCGCGAAATAAAAGTTCTGGCCAGCCTGCATCATCCCAATATCGCCGAATTGCGCACTGCTCTTACGATCGGCAATCAACTCGTGATGATTATGGAGTACGTGGAAGGCACCACCCTGGCTTCCCGCCTGCAACAAGGTGACATGCGTTACGCGGACGCACTCGCGTGCTTCGATCAAGTGCTCGCCGCGCTCTCTTGCGCGCACTCACAACGCATCGTGCATCGCGACATCAAGCCCGCCAACATCATGCTCGCGCCCTACGGCATCGTTAAGTTGATGGACTTCGGCATCGCACGTTCCGGCAACGATATGGGCCTCACCATGACCGGCACGACGCTGGGTTCGGTCGCATACATGTCGCCTGAACAAGTTCGCTGCGAACCGCTCGATGGACGCTCAGACCTTTACTCCGTCGGCGTCTCGTTGTACGAGACCATCACCGGGCAGCGCCCTTACGTGAGCGACAACAACTTCGAAGTGATGCAAGCGCATCTGCAGGTGCCGCCGACGCCGCCGATAGACTTGAAGCCCGATATTCCGCCCGGATTGAATCAATTGATCCTGATGGCGATGGCTAAGAATCCGGCGCAACGATTCCAGACTGCCGATGCGATGCGCGGTGCGCTGCGCAGCGTAGCTCCGGTTCTGGGTGAACCGACTCCGTTCGCGCCGGAGATTCCGGAGTCAACGCTCGACATGTCGGCGCAGCAAACGCCGTACCCCGCGAGGCCCAGCACGCCCCGTTCGGTCACCGCGCGGCCCGTGGCGCAGCAGCCGGTCACAGCGCGGCCCGTTACTGCACGCCCTGTTACGGCTCGTCCGGTCACCGCGCAGCCTGCCTCGGCGCCGCCGATCACGCCCAATCCTTCATCGGGGCCGCTTGCGCCGACGATTCCGCTTTCCGGCTCAGCGCAGCAATATCCGCCGCCGCAGGTTCCGGCGGCAGCCGTGGTGGTGGCAGCCCCACCCGCGCAAGCGAGCGCCGGGAATCGCCGCCTACTCCACATCGCTCTCAGCGCAGTGGCCGTGCTCGTGGTCTTGGTTGCTGCGGGGTTCGGCGCGAAGCGTTGGTTGGATACGCGCACGACTGAGAACTCCGCCCGTGCGCCTGCGGACAATACGACTGCTACCGCACCAGCGCCCGCCGCTACGACGCCGGCTGCGGATGTGCCCGCGACGCCGGTGATGCCTGCGATGCAAACTGTCCCCGTGTCAGATGCGGCTCCTAGCAAGCCCACTACAGTTGCGAGCGTGAAGCCGCGCACTACCGCGCCAGCGATCGTGCGGAATCCCTCTCCACCGCAACAGGACACGCCGCAGCCGGTTGTGCAGCAGCCCGCTGCACCGCAACCGCAGCCGAGCGTGGTACAGGAAGCAACTACAGCCGCGCCGCCGGATCATCGCGCAGCAGAACAATCGACGCGGAAGACCGTGGCGTCCCTCGCACAACTGGCGGCTTTGGAGCACGAGGAGTTCGATGAGCTCGAGGCGCGTGATAACAAGGTGAACGCGCGCGTCGCGGCATTGCCGCAGCAGCCTGGCGCTGACGTCGCCGCATCGCAGCAGAGCGCACGCAATGAACTGGCGCTAGCGCAACGCGCGCTGCAGCATGGCGACGTGCAAAACGCGCAGAAATACATGGAGCAGGCAGATGCGGAAATAACCAAGGTCGAGAAGCTTCTCGGGCACTAAGCTCGCCGCTACGAAATGCGTGGCTACTCTTTCGAAACGTTGACGAAATACAGGTCCGTGGCCACATCGAATTCGTTTTTCTTCAGTTGAGTCTTCATCGTCTGCCAGTACGTGGTCGGCTGAATAATTTGCCAGTCGGTTTTTTTGCCTACGCGGATGGGCATGGCGAAATCGGGTTCGTCCGCTAGCCAGCGATAATCCACCGTGCCCTCCGCTTCATTGAATTTCAGCTCGAGGGTAGGAATCGCGGTGTGGCGCAGGTACTGATCGAAGAGCGGCGTGAGATTCATGCCAGTCTGCTGGTTAAAATACGCGACGACATCCTCGGTCATGATGTTCTGATATTTGAAATGCTGGTAAAAATCGTGGATCAGCGCAAACCAGCGCGCATCATCGTTCATCACGCTGCGCAGCGTGTTCAGAAATAACGCGCCCTTGAAATACATATCCTGCGGCGGGGTGGCGGCGATGCCGCGTTCGGCAATGATCGGCTCGCGATTCTGTACTTTGGGTTTGTAACCATTGACGTACTTGATCGCGTCTTCGTGCCCGAAAGTGTATTCGACGTAGAGAACTTCCAGATAAGTAGTCCAGCCCTCGTGGATCCACATGTCCGAGCGGTCGGCAGCTGAAACGCTATTGCCGAACCACTCGTGGCCGCTTTCGTGAATGATGATGAAATCAAATTTCGGGCTGACCCCCACGCCCGTCCAATCGCGTCCCAGGTAGCCGTTGGTGAAATGATTGCCGTAGGTGACTGCGCTCTGATGTTCCATCCCGGAGTAAGGCACTTCGACGAGCTTGTAGCCGTCCTTCTGGAAAGGATACTCGCCGAAATAATGTTGGTAGGCCTCGATCATTCCTTTGGCCTGCGCGAATTGCTTTTTGGCTTTGTCCAGATCTTCGGGCAGAACGTAAAAATCGAGCGGCAGGTCGCCGAGCTGATCGGAAAAATGCACGTAGTTGCCGATGTTCAGCGAAACGTCGTAATTGTTGATGGGATAGTGCACCAGCCAATCCCAGCGCGTGTAACCGTCGCCCAGGTCGGTCTTGCCCACGAATTTTCCGTTGGAAACGTCGACGAGCCCGTTTGGAATCGCGACGCTGATCTGCATGTTCTCGACTTCATCGCGCCATTGATCTTTGTTGGGCCACCAGACGCTGGCGCCGATGTCCTCGCATGCGGTGTAAATCCACGGATGCCCGGCGGGATCTTTGCCAAACGTGAAACCACCGAAGCGAGCGGTCTGAAGTGGATGCCCGGAATAATAAAAATCAATCGTGTATTCCTGCCCGGCGTGCAGCGTTTCCGGAAAGTCCACGAAGACGGCGCCGGAATCGCGCACGTCTGTGAGCTGGGTCGTGCCTAACAGGATTTTGTCCACTGCAAGCGCGGGATGCAGGTCGAGCTGGATGCGCGAGCTGTCGGCCAGCATTTTAAAGCGAATGGAATTCTTGCCGCTGATGGTCTGCTTCTCTGGATCGACGCGGATATCGAGGTGATAGGAAAGCAGATCGTTGTTAACACGGTACGGACCGTACGCACCGCGCAAAATGCTCGCGCGCGTGGGAGCGGCCGGCGCTGGCGGTGTTGCGGGCGCCGCCGGAGGCTGTTGCGACGCCGAAGCAGCAGCTTGCGGGTTCGCTTGAGCCGAAACGCCAGCAGCTACAAACATCAGAAACACAGCGAGTTGCGCGAAGCGTTTGCCGAAATTCGAGCCCGTCATACCTTGAATTCTCCCGAAGGCGAAAGCGCCGAGTGCCGCCGAAAAAGTAACACGAGGAGAACGGCGGCGCCAGCGGGCCGGGATTCCGCGAACCAGGATTGATGGCGTGCGAATCGTGAATCGGCGTGAGGTGGAGGCGCGGAGGCGCAAAAACGAGACAAAAACTAGCGATTGATTTGGGGCGCTGGTGATAATTTCAATGGGTTGGGATGGCTTTCGATTATGTTTCGCTAGCGATTGATTTCGGCTGGAACGGGTAATATGCGGCGATTGAGGTGCGCCGGTGGGTGAGGGAGCAAGGTTTGAGGCGAGGGTCTGCAGCGGGCAGGCTCGTGGGCAAGATGAGTGACGCAATCGTGATTGAGATTTCATATTTTGGTTTCCGTTTGAACTTAGCATGCAGCGCAGTGGAAAGCAGCTGTGCGCGCGAACAGACGCGGTACAGAATTGGTACAGAACTAGTGTGCCGTCCCGTAAATTCGTTCGCATAGTCGTTCGATTTTAGCCAAGATCGAATCCGCTGTGGCGGTCCAGACGAAAGGCTGCGCGTGGCGGTTGGAATTCGTGGCGTAGTGATCGAGAGTGAAGTGTACGTGGAACCGTGGCCGTGTGGCGAACCAACGTCTGACTCGCAGATGTTTGTGGGTGGCGTAATTGTCCACGATGATGTGCACTTCTAAGTTCTTCGGAACGTTCTTTTCAATCTCCCGGAGAAAACTCAGATATTCCTGATGCCTGTGGCGCTGTCGACATTTCGTGAGCACTTTGCCGTTTGCCGTGTCCAGTGCGGCAAACAGCGTGGTGGTTCCGTGACGCCGGTAATCGTGAGTCACTCCTTCGACATAGCCCAATCCCAGCGGCAACATCGGTTGGGTGCGTTCCAATGCTTGAATTCCGCTCTTCTCATCCACGCACAAAACCACAGCATTTTCAGGGGGATTCAAATACAGCCCTACAATATCCCGTACTTTTTCTACAAAAAATGGATCGTTCGAAAGCTTGAAATGTTTTTGTCGATGCGGCTGTAAGCCAAACGCCTGCCAGATGCGGTGCACTGTCGATTTCGACACTCCGGTCTCGTCGGCAATCTGACGGATACTCCAGTGCGTTCCGGCTTTGGGTTTCGACTTCAGCGTCTTGCGAACGAGTTGAGCAACTCGCTCGTCGCTAATCGGACGGGGACGGCCTGGGCGTAACTCCTCGTAGAGTCCTGACACGCCCCGTGCCAGGAACCGTCGTCGCCACAGGCCTACCGTGTTCCTGCTGGTCTCCAGTTGCGGAGCAATCTCTCGGTCGTTTTTCCCAGACGCGCTCAATAAAATAATCTTGGCTCGACGCACGAGGCCGGCCGGAAGAGAACGTGAGTTGGCCAAGCTTTCCAACTGTTCGCGCAGCTCCGAATCCAAAACCAAAGCCGATTTGGGTCGTCCCATCGCCATAGGCACCTCCATTGTGCACAGGAGATGCCCATATTCCCAGCAATACTATGACCAGTTATTTATGGGACATAACACTAGTACCACCTGGTCAAAATCGGTCATGGACCTGTACGTCGCAGGCGCCAGGCCCCCGATCATTGCACCCTATGACCATGGTGGTATCTGGGGGGACGACATGAAGACCATGGCAGCAGGATCATTCAAGGCGAAGTGTTCGGCGGTGATGGACAAGGTGCAGGCCAAGCGCGAGACGGTGGTGATTACCAAGCGCAGCAAGCCGGTGGTTAAGCTCGTGCCGGTGAACGCGGAAACGGACGAAATCTATAACTTTATGGCAGGCAAGGGCGCCATCACAGGAGACGTGGTTTCGCCGGCGATTTCCGCGGAAGAGTGGGGCGACCTGAAATGATTCTGGTGGATACTCACGTGGTAGTCTCTGCTGGCGTTTGACCAGAAGCAGATTTCTGCGCGGGCCAAGGCCGCCATTGACGACGCGCGCAAGAATGCGAACGGCTTGGCGATTTGCGATATCAGCTTGCTCGAATTAGCCACGCTGGCGAGCAAGGGTCGGATTCGACTCGACGTCAGTCTAGAATCGTTCCTGCAGGAGGTTGAGTCACGGTTCGTCATTGTGCCGACCAGCGGCAGGGCCTGCGTGCGCGCCATGGGGCTTGCCGCGAATTATCCCAAAGATCCCGCCGATCGGATTATTGGGGCTACCGCTCTGGTCGAGGGGCCATCGTTACTTACCGCCGACCGTGCGATCCGCCGTGCGAGAACCGTGCCGACGATTTGGTGAGGACGCTAATTCTGACCTAATCGAATGCCGAAAAAGCCGCGAGACCTTTGTCATGGCGGTCTGCAAATTTGCATCAGCGATTGCCCCGTCATCGGTGGCGCGCTGAAGTCCGCCGCCACGAAGGCGACGTCAAAACCCACGTCACGGCTGCCCGGTCCCGGGCGCTACAAAGTTAAATGCGAAGAGCCGGCGATCATTACCACCTGGGGTCTAGACCGATTGCATAATTAATTTCGTTGCGGCTATTGCTTCCTGCTTGGCGCTCGGCTACAACTGCTTCCGCGCCGTTGGGATTTCCCTGTAAATCGAGAAACGGAGTAAGGCGCGGACCCTGAAGCTGCCGAACAGTTGTGCGAAGAATCGCCAAGCAGAGTTCGTGGCGGAGCCGATGAGCCAACCTGACGAAACGCGGGCCGCGAATCTCAATCCATACCAGAGGGGCGCAGGCTGGCGCGGGGGACGATTTCACTTTCTTTATTCGGCGATCTTGGCGCTGCTGTGTCTGGCGCTGGCCACCCGGCTGCGGGCCGACACGATTTCCGGCACAGTGAAGGATCCCTCGGGAGCGGTGGTCGCAGGGGCGCGCATCGAAATCACGGGCGGCAATCTGACGCAGGCGATCGTGCTGACGTCCGATGAATCCGGCAAGTTTGTCGCGCCCAATCTGAATCCCGGAAATTATTCCGTAAAGGCGGCCAAGGACGGATTCGACGAGCTGGTCACGGCCGTGGAACTGAAAGGCACGGCCGAGCTCGCGCTGAGCCTGACGATCGCGGCGCAGAAGACCACCGTAAACGTCAGCGAGAAGAACTCGGCGTTTGCGAATTCCGATGCACTCTACCGCGAGTTACGCGACCTCGGCCTGGGCCAGACCTATCGCGTAGAAAATTTCACACTGACGATGGACGCTGGAACTTTCCAATTCAAATCCGGAACCATCACGTTTCTGGCCTTGGTAGACCGCTTGGAAACCGGCGCAATTTTCGTGGGCGAAGGACACTTCACGTTGCAGCCCACTGACGACATTAACAAGCGCGAGATGTTGCGCCGCAGCGGCGCGCCGAACGCTGAAGAAGAATTCAACGAAGCAGTCTTTCGTTTCACAGGCAACCAGTATGTGCGGTTCACAACGGCGCTCGGCGCAAGAACGGAAACGCCACCCGAAGCGGCTGCGGCGTTTGCGCGTTGGAAGGAGAAGGTGCGCCACCGGCACGAAATCCCCGAAGGATTTACGCAGGCAATACTGCAGAACGAAACGATTGATAACGTGGACGCGGACGTGCTCGCGGCGATTTACAACCCGAGGCATCCCATCTTTTTCAACGCTTACATGCACGGCTCTCCACACAAGGACCTCCGCTATTTCATTCGCCTGCGCGTGGGCGCCATTCCACAACTGGATTCTCCCGAGGAAGTGGCGCTGATCAATTGCAATGGCGCGGAAATGGACGACGGCGTGTGGTACTCCTCACACCTGCTAGCCGAGCTGAGGGAGCACATGGCGAATTCGCGGGAGGACAAGCGGCTATTCGCCACGCACCGCTACAACATTGAAACGGTAATCGCGAAGAACGATCACCTCTTCGGCAGCACCACCATCACGTTCGAACCGCTCGTGACCGGCGAACGCGTGATGAAATTCGGGCTGCTGCCCACGCTGCGCGTAACGCGCGTCACCGACCAGGGCGGCCAGGACCTGCATTTCGTCCAGGAGAACAGAAAGGACGACGGCTCGTTCTACGCCATCCTGAATGAAGCTCCGGCGATGGGGCAGGAACATGCGATCAGCGTCGAGTACGTTGGCGATAAAGTGTTGTTCAACGCCGGCAACGGGAGTTACTACGTCAGCGCGCGCGATTCCTGGTATCCGAACCTGAACGGTTTCGGCGAAAAGGCGCTGTACGACTTGACGTTCAAGGTGCCCCCCTCGAACGTGCTGATCAGCGTCGGCAAGCTGGAAGATCAATCCAAGGAAGCGGGATTCACGGTCTCGCACTGGGTGACGCCCGTGCCGGTGGCGGTGGCGGGCTTCAACTACGGCCAGTACAAAAAACTCGATTACCCCGACAACATCACGCACTACAACCTCTCCGGATATTATTTGTCGGAGTTGCCGAGCAGCCTGCAGCCCTATTCGCACAGCGCCTTCCTAAGCGCGATGTCTCCGACCGCGATGACCAAGTACGCACTGGACCAGACGCGCGCGCAGATGCAGTTGTGCACCCTGTTTTTCGGCAAGGCGCCGTACGACGACGTGAACATCACGGAGCAACCGAATTTCAACTTCGGGCAATCGTGGCCCGGCCTGGTGTATTTGCCGATTTCCGCGTACATCGATTCGACGCAGAGGTGGATGCTGTTCGGGCAGATCGATACGAAATTCACAGGATTTGTGCAGGAAGTGACGCCGCACGAGGTGGCGCACCAGTGGTTCGGGCACGGTGTGGGATGGGCTTCGTATCACGATCAGTGGCTCTCCGAAGGGTTTGCGGAATTTGCCGCGGGCTTATTTTTGCAGCAGGCTGTGGGCCCGAAGTGGCAGAAGGACTACATTGATTTCTGGGAGCGCCAGCGCGTGCGCATCTTGGAAAAAAATAATTTTGGCATTTCGCCGAACGATGCCGGACCGCTGTGGCTGGGAGAGCGGCTGGTTTCTCCGCGCTCGCCCCAGGCGTATCAGGGCGTCACTTATTCCAAGGGCGCCTACGTGTTGCTGATGCTGCGGTCACTGATGTACGACGATCACGCAACCGGTGACAAACACGAGCAAGCCTTCATAGATATGATGCACGACTTCATGGACAGCCACCGCGACGCGCCGGCTTCGACCGAATCGTTCAAGGCCATCGTCGAAAAACACATGACCAAGCAGATGGACATACAGCAGAATGGCCGGCTGGACTGGTTTTTCGACGAGTGGGTGTACGGCACGCAGGTGCCGCGCTACAACTTCAAATATGAATTCAAGCCGGGCGAGGGCGGTAAAATAAAAATCCACGCGGAGATTAGGCAGAGCGAAGTGGATGACCATTTCGCGATGTTCGTTCCGGTATTCGCGGATTTTGGAAACGGCATGGTGCGCCTGGGCGCGGTGGGGATTGCGGGAAACTCCACGCGGACCGTGGATTTCATTCTGGACCGCCAGCCCAAGAAAGTGGCGCTGAACTATTACAAGGATATTCTGGAACGGTAGGTTCGATTTTTTCGTGATGCTCTTGATGCCGTAGGCGAGCGCGCTACGGCATTGCTTGTGACCGCATACGGTGTTCCCCTGATAGCCCCCGCTGGTGGAATCGGCAATACTGCGCCCGCTTAAGGAGCTCGCGACGTGAAGATTTGCGTGTTGCGAGAGCGAGAATCTTTGCCGCGCGGGCCATGCGCCCCAAGAGAGGAACGAGATGCGAACGATCCTGTTGATAATTCTGGTCCTGCTGATTTTGGGTGCGTTGCCCACTTGGCCCTATAGCGCGGGCTGGGGCTACTACCCGAGCGGCGGATTGGGGTTGCTGTTGGTGATTTTATTGATTCTCGCAGTGCTGGGCAAATTGTGAGGCGTGAGCATGAAGCGTCCAACGGGTGAGACAGTCGTCGCGGTGCTGTCGTTTAGCGGAGCAATGATTCTCGCGCTGGGATCGTGCGGCTTTTTTGTGGTTGGAGTGATGGCCGCGACGGGAGACGAGCGAGGAGAGCCGGTTTCCGTGGCGATCGCGGGAATGGCGGTGGCCGCTGGATTCATGCTGCTGATTCTGGCGGGCGCTACCGGGTGGGTGGCGATGAACGTCGGGGGATTGCGTGATTGGATGCAGACGGTATCGATTCGAGCGTCGGCCGCGAGCGTCGAAGCTAGATTGCGTGGCGTTTTGACGGCGGCGCGGCGCTCGTCACTTGGTGAGTTTGTTTCCTCGCACTTAGGCCGCAGTCTCGAACATCACTCCTGACGGCGAGCGGCGAGCGCCGCCTTCTATTCTGCATCGCACGTTATTGTCGACGGGAAATTGCTACAGGATTCATCTGCCGCTAATGCGGACAGAGGGTCAGCGCTCGAAGAAGTGGCGCACCCGGAGGGATTTGAACCCCCAACCCTCGGTTCCGAAGACCGATGCTCTATCCAGTTGAGCTACGGGTGCGTTCATGGCGGCTCCCAGGTGACGCTTCTGGTTCGAAGCGTCGCCGCGGCGACCTCTATCCAGGCGAACTACGGGCGCGTGCCGTCATCTTATCAAAATTTTCAGGCGGCGAGGCGGGGACGACACTTCGTTTACCCGCGCTTCGTAACACCGGGGCGTCGAAGCATGAACCGCGGGAATTAGCTCTGCAAAGAAACCGCGGAAGAGAATTTCGTTGTGGGCGGCAGCGACTAGACCCGGTTACAGCCTTGCTTTCGCGAACGCGCGGCCGGATCCAGACTTCAGATATTTCTCAAACGAAAATGCGCGGGCTTCATCGGCAAATGCGATATAGGTCTTGAGGCGCCAGGGTCGATATTTGGCAGTATGGGTAACTTCGCCGGAATTGTGCTTCGAGAGTCTCGCTTTCAGATCATCAGTGATGCCCGTGTGGAAATGCTCCTCGTCCCCCGCGCTCTGCAGGATGTAAACATACTTCATGGAGCAGTCCGCCTCCGCAAAAGCTCCGGCGCGACAGCCTTCGTTTCCTATTGGTCTTACGCGCGCGATGTTTCGCAATTGGTGCATGGCTCGCCGAACCGAAGCGTGCGAAGCAGGCGAAGGCTGGTGGGCCTGGGTAGACTTGAACTACCGACCTCACCCTTATCAGGGGTGCGCTCTAGCCACCTGAGCTACAGGCCCAATTTACTGGCAGGGAATATCTTACGCGATTTGCGGCGTTCGTCAAATAAGCGCGCGGCGAGCGTTTCGCGACGGGCGGGAATTATTCGATCGGCGTACTCCCGCGAAATGGGCGGCGGCGTAGGCGGGATGGTCAAGTCCGAGCGCGAGTGGGAGTAGCCAAGGCCGCTCCAAATTGGGACCGGTAGCTAGCAGCTTTCCAAGCTTCGCGATCCTCCCACGCGCGCAGGAAACGCGGAAGCGTGCAACCGGCAAGGAATGTGAGCCATACCGACGTGGCAATCCTAAGAAAACTGTAATCCCTCATCTGGAATTTGGGCTGTGAATTGCTCGTTCCAATTCGGACGCTTCCGGTCATGCGGAGCCCTAAAGTCCGCGCGTGGGAGAGAGCTCCGCAAAGACTGAGACTTCCCGGTGCGCACGCCCGACAACCTGAAGATCGCGATCTTGGCCGGCGGACTGGGCACGCGTCTTGCGGAAGAGACTGAGCTGAAGCCCAAACCGATGGTGGAAATCGGCGGCCTGCCAATTCTGTGGCACATCCTGAAGCACTACGCTTGCTACGGACACCGGGAATTTTTCATTGCGCTGGGCTACAAGGGCGACGAGATCAAACGCTATTTCCTGGATCGCGCCCGGTTGCGCGGCGATATGACGCTGCGGCCGGCGCGCGGCGAGCTGCAGCGTTGCGGTGGAGCGATCGAGGATTGGACGCTGCACTTGATTGATACCGGCCGGGACACGCTGACCGGTGGCAGAGTGAAGCGCCTGGAGCCAAAACTGCGCGGACAAACTTTTATGGTTACTTACGGTGACGGCGTGGCGGATGTGGACTTGCACGCGCTGCTGGATTTTCACAAGCGCGCTGGTCTGCTTGCGACGGTGACAGCCGTGCGTCCGCCGGCTCGATTTGGCGGACTGGTTTTTGACGGCGACCGCGTGGCCAAGTTCAGCGAAAAGCCGCAATCCGGCGAAGGCTGGATCAATGGCGGCTATCTGGTCTTCGAGCCTAAACTTTTCGATGAATTTTTGACCGCGGATTGCAGCCTCGAATCCGAAGTGCTGGAAAAACTCGCAGCCGTTGGACAACTGGCCGCTTTTCGGCACGAAGGATTCTGGCAGTGCATGGACACGTTGCGCGACAAGCGACAGCTGGAAAGTTTGTGGCAGGAAGAACGCGCGCCTTGGAAGGTGTGGGAATGCGATTGAATTTTATGGACGCCTTCTGCGGCCGCTCCGTGTTTCTCACCGGGCACACGGGATTCAAAGGGTCGTGGCTGGCGCTGTGGCTGGAACGGCTGGGCGCTGACGTGACGGGATATTCTCTCGCGCCGCCGAGCGAGCCGAGCAATTTCGTGTCGTCGCAGATCGGCGGGGTCTTAGCGCGCAGCTACGAAGCCGACGTGCGTAATTTCGCAGCGTTACGAGCGGCGCTGGAAGCGAGCCGCGCGGATTTGGTGGTTCATCTCGCGGCGCAAGCGCTGGTGCGACGAAGCTACATGGATGCGCGCGCGACTTTCGAAGTGAACGTGATGGGCACGGTGAATATCCTGGACGCTGTGCGATCGCTGGAGCGGCCGTGCGCTGTGATTATCGTGACCAGCGACAAGTGTTACGACAATTCCGCCGGACAACCAAGCCACATGGAAACGGATCCGCTGGGCGGCAGCGACCCCTACAGTGCCAGCAAGGCTGCGGCGGAAATAGTGACTGCCGCGTACCGGAAATCCTTCTTTTCCGCGGGTTACGCGGCAACCAGTTTGGCCAAGCGCGGCGTGAAAGTGGCATCGGCGCGCGCCGGCAACGTGATTGGCGGCGGCGACTGGGCCGCGGACCGCATCGTGCCCGACGCCGTGCGCGCGCTGGCGAGCGGCGAGACGATCGCTCTGCGCAATCCAGGCTCGATACGCGCCTGGCAGCACGTGCTGGAACCACTGTCCGGCTATTTGACTCTCGCCGCTCGGATGCTTTCCAGCGATGACGCGGCGCTCTGCAGCGGCTGGAATTTTGGTCCTTCGGCTGCGGATGAAGCCACCGTTGAAAAGTTAGCTGAAGGGCTGTGCCGTGCATGGGGCAACGGGGAATGGCGCAGCGCTGGCGCGAGCCTACAGTTTGCTGAAGAGCGGACGCTGCGTTTATCGAGCGAGCGAGCTCGAACTCAACTGGGCTGGGTGCCTCGCTGGACTTTCAGCGAAGCGGTCGAGCGCACGGCACGTTGGTATCGCGCATTTTATGAGCACCCGGGCGATTCCACGCGCGACCTTTGCCTGCAAGACATTGCGGACTATGAAACGGCTGGCGCATCCCCGCGCGATGACCTCGCTTTCGCGGGCGGCGCAGGTTCAAGCAGAGCCGCGGGCAGGATATCGCGATGAGTGGTAACGGATTCCATTGCCGCGCGTGCGCAAGCGCAGGGCTGCACACGGTACTGGATCTGGGTGAAACGCCGCTAGCCAATAACCTGCTTACGGAATCGCAGCTTACCGGGCCCGAACCACGTTTTCCGCTGGTGCTGGCGTTCTGCCCGGCCTGCAGTCTCGTGCAAATCACCGAAACGGTGCCTCCGGAAATTCTATTCGCACACTATCTGTACTTTTCATCTTTTTCAGACGCAATGCTGGGCCACGCGCGCGGCCTCGCAGAGCGTATGACGCGCGAGCGGAAGTTGCACGGCTTGAGCCGGGTGATCGAGATCGGGAGCAATGACGGCTACATGCTGCAGTATTACCGGCAGGCCGGCGTCCCAGTGCTGGGCATCGAGCCAGCCACGAACATCGCCGCCGTGGCGCGAGACGAGCGTGGAATTCCCACGTTAAATGAATTCTTCGGGCTGGCCGTGGCCGAACGGCTGCGCAGCCAGAATGACCGAGCCGACGTGATTCATGCGAATAATGTATTGGCGCATGTCGCGGACTTGAAGGGATTCATCGTCGGCATGCATTTATTGCTGCAGGACGACGGTGTCGCGGTGATCGAAGTCCCTTACGTGAAGGACATGATTGACCGCGTGGAATTCGACACCATTTACCACGAACATCTTTCTTATTTTTCGCTTACTGCGCTGGACCACCTGTGCGCGCGCAACGGACTGACGCTCGCGGATGTGGAGCAACTTCCTATTCACGGCGGGTCGCTGCGAGTGTTCCTGCGCCCCGCGCAGAGCGAGCGGCGGCGATCGGAAAACGTGCGTCGGATCCTGCGCGAGGAAAAGCAATGGGGCGTGGACCAACTGAGCTTCTATCAGTCATTTGCCGGCCGCATACAGCAACTGAAGGGGGAACTACTCAGCATGCTGCGCGATTTGAAATCGCGCGGCGAGCGCATCGCAGCCTATGGCTGTTCCGCGAAAGGCAGCACATTGTTGAACTATTTTGGCATCGGGGGCGAAACGCTGGATTTCGTGGTGGACCGCAGCACCGCAAAACAGGGTCTGTACACCCCCGGAATGCATTTGCCAGTGTACGCGCCGGAAAAATTGCTGGAGCAGACGCCGCAGTACGCGCTGCTGCTGACATGGAATTTCGCCGAGGAAATCCTGGAGCAGCAGGCCCAATACCAGCAGCGTGGTGGCCGCTTCATCCTGCCGATTCCGCAGCCGCGCATCGCCCAGTTCGCACCACCGGCTGCGCTGGAGGCCTTTTCGTGAGCTACGCGCGCGCTCCTGAAAAGTCCGGAGCGCTGGGCAGCGCGCAAACGCACGTGCTGGAACGCTCTGGCGTCGACGCGGCCGCCCTATCCTTCGTACCAACCAGAATTTCGGGCGCATACGTGATTCAACCGCAACAGCTCGAGGACGAGCGCGGTTTCTTCGCACGCACGTTTTGCGCGCATGAGTTTGAGATCCATGGACTGAACCCGCGCGTCGCGCAGTGCAACATTTCTTTCAATTTGCGGAAGGGCACGTTGCGCGGGATGCACTATCAGGTGGCGCCGCACGCGGAAACCAAACTGGTGCGCTGCACGCGCGGCAGCATTTACGATGTGCTGGTTGATCTGCGCACCGATTCGCCGACGAACGGCGAGTGGATCGCGGTGGAGCTCACGGCGGAAAACCGGAAGGCGATTTATGTGCCGGAAGGCGTAGCGCACGGTTTTCAGACGCTGGTGGACGACGCGGAAGTGCTCTACCAGATGTCCGAGTTCTACGATCCGGAATGCGCGCGCGGCCGACGATGGAATGATCCGGCGTTCGACATTCGCTGGCCTTCGTGGCCGACAGTGATTTCGGAAAAGGATGCCAATTTCGCATTGCTTTCACGGGATGCCGCGGGCTGGCTTTAGAGATGCGCGTGCTGGTCACCGGCGCGGCAGGTTTCATTGGCTCGCATGTGGTCGAAGCTTTCACCGGGAAGGGTCACGAAATCTTTGCTGTGACGCGTACGCGCGGCGGAATCCAGCGGCGGGACGAGGCGCTGCGCGACGCGCGGGTCGTGGAACTCGATCTCATGAATTTTGCCGATGTTGGATTTGTGTTGCGAGATATCCGGCCGGACTTGGCGATTCATCTGGCGTGGTGCACGCAGCCTGGAAAGTACTGGAGCGCGCCGGACAATCTGGCGCACGTCGAAGCCAGCCTGCAACTGGCGCACAGCCTCAGTGACGTTGGCTGCCAGAGAATGGTGGTGGCGGGCTCGTGCGCAGAATACGACTGGGACTATGGATATCTCTCCGAAGAGAGCACTCCGCTGCGGCCGCGAACCCTGTACGGAGCCTGCAAGAACGGCCTGCGCGAGATCTTGCAGGCGTATTGCGGCGAAAAAGCGATGCAATTCGCGTGGCTGCGTTTTTTTCACTTGTACGGGCCACGCGAAAAGCAGGAGCGCCTGGTGCCGTCCGTGATTTTGGCGCTGCTCTCCGGAGAAACCGCGCGCTGCACCAGCGGCGAGCACATCCGCGATTTTCTGCACGTGGCGGACGCAGCTTTTGCCGTGCAAGCCGTAAGTACCAGCGAATTTACGGGCGCGATCAACATCGCTTCCGGCGAGCCGGTGAAACTGAAAACCATCGTCGAGACAATTGCGGCGCTGATGAATGCGCGCGAGCGCGTGGTATTCGCGGCGTTGCCGGACACGCCGGAGGAGCCGCACTTGCTGGTTGCAGACGTGCATATGCTCGGGCGCAAAGTCGGCTGGCGCGTTTCGCGGGATTTAAAGCAAGGCTTGCGCGACACCGTGAATTGGTGGAAATCGCAGATTGCGGTGCGCCAGCAGGAGGAGTCGAGTGAGCAGCACTTACGCGCAACTGCATCACGCGCATCGGGGCAAATCCAGTGACAAATGGGAAAGTTACCTGCGCACCTACGAGCGCCTCTTCACGCCCATTCGCGACGCGCGCATCAACATCGTGGAAATTGGGGTACAGAATGGCGGATCGCTGGAAGTATTGGGGCAATATTTTCGCAACGCCGCCTGCATTATGGGCTGCGACATCAATCCGCTCTGCGCAAACCTGAAATACGACGACCCACGCATTTCGGTGATCGTGGGTAACGCCAACACCCAGGACATCTTCAGCAGCATCGCGCTTAGGGCCAAGCCTATTGATCTGCTGATTGACGACGGGTCGCATATTTCTTCCGAGGTCGTCGCCGCGTTCGTAAATTATTTTCCGTTGCTTAGTCCTGGCGGTCTGTACATCGTGGAAGATTCGCACGCGCTGTATTGGGAGAACTGGGGCGGCGGAGTGCTGCGCGGCTCGTCGGCGCAACAATTGTTCAAGTTGCTGACGGACGTGGTGAATTACGAACATTGGTCCGGCGATTTGTCCGTGAATATGCTGCTGAGCAGCTTTTTTCGGAAAGATGCTTTGCCGGCATTCATCGCGCAAGGCTGGGTGGAAAGCCTGGAATTTCTGAATTCGATGGTGGTGATCCATAAGGCGGAGCAACCGACGCACGCGAAGTTGGGCGCGCGCGCCGTGGTGGGAATGGAATTCAGCGTGGACCGCGCGACGGAATGCTTCAAGGCGGATGTCGCCAAGCGGTGAGGTCGGGGTTGCCGCGGCTTTCGCAGGCTTTCTAATGAAAATCGTCCTGGCGTACATGATTCCGATCGACGATTGGGCCACTTATGCCCTGAGCGCCAGGAAGTTTGCGGATACCTACCGGCTGTTCCCGCCTGGAATTGAGCATCAGCTGCTGGTCGTGTGCTGCAACGGGCCGGTCACCGAGCATGTGAGCAAATTGTTCCAAGGCGCGCCGACAAACTTTGCAATTTATCGCGGAGGCGGGTGGGATTGCGGCGCGGCGCAGGAAACCGCGCAAACGGTTGAGTGCGATTTTCTGGTGATCGCGAACGCGCGCGTTTATTTTCAACGCCCGGGTTGGCTGCGGCGCCTGGCGGAGGCGCGCGCGGAATTCGGCGATGGGCTTTACGGAGCGAGCGCGTCCTACGAAACGCTGCCGTTTATTCCGGGAGAATTGAACCCGCACATTCGCACTTCGTGCTACGGCTACAACCCGAAGATTTTCCGGCAATATCCCCACCGGATTGACAGCCGGGAGAAATGTTACAAGTTCGAGAGCGGCGCGTGGAACTTCACGCGATGGTTCGAGGAGCGCGGCGATTCCTGCCGCATGGTGACCTGGGATGGTTGCTACCACAAGCAGGATTTCCGCACGCCGCCGAATGTATTTCGCAAGGGTGACCAGAGCAACCTGATCATCCGCGACGGGCAAACTGACATGTACGAACAGGCCAACGCGCAGCGGCGCGCCGAGCTGCAAATGTTCGCCAACGGCGGCCTCGCGTCGGCTTTTTCATGCGTCGAAGCTCCTGGCAGCCTGGCGGCTATGCCACGCAAGCCCGCGCGCGAAACGCCAAGCGGACTGACCAACCGCGCGGGGACGCAGCCATTCGTCAGCGTTGGAATGCCGATTTACAATGCTGAACAATATCTCGCGCTGGCGCTGGAATCGCTGCTGGCGCAGGACTATCCGCATTTTGAACTGATTATTTCCGACAATCATTCACCGGACCGCACCGAAGAGATCTGCCGGCAGTTCGCGGAGCGCGATTCGCGCATACGCTACATCCGCCAGCCGCAGAATCAGGGCATGCCGTGGAATTTTGCGCGCGTGGTGCACGAAGCGAAGGGCGAGTACTTCCTGTGGGCGGCGCACGACGATCTGTTCCACCCTTCCTACATTCGCAAGTGTCTGGAGACACTCGCGGCGCATCCTGAAGCTATTTTCTGCTGCACGGAAATCAACTTCATTGATGCGGACGGATTGCCGCACTGCGACTGGGCCAATAAACCCTATTCGAATATCGAAACACTCGGCATGACGCCTCCGCAGCGCATCCATGAATTGATCAGCCGCGCCGGATGGTTCGCCACGTACGGCGTGATGCGCCTGGAAAACGCCAAAAAAATGTCGCTGGGGCTGGGCGTATGGGGCTTCGACGTCGTGTTGATCGAGGAACTGTTGTTGCTCGGCGATTTCGTAAAGGTTCACGAGCCGCTTTTCAGTTACCGCATGGCCAAATCCAAGTCTGTGGAGGATTACCAGCTTGCGTTCAACTCCGACGCCAATCCGCTGTCGGCGACGAAAACGCCTTACGCGGATCTGGCCGCGCATCTGCTCGGCACGGTTTACCGGTCGCAACTCTCCAGCGAGCAGAAGCTCGAAATATTCGCGGACTTCCTCGTTACGCTTTCTTGCACGAACAAATGGTGGCGCGAGGAGATCACCGCAGAGCTGATCGGACGCGGCACGAACCTGCGCGATCCTGAGTTCGCGATGCTTCTGGCGGTGGTACTGAGCCGCGGCGTTCCCTTCGATACGATGAGCGACAATGCCCTGATTCGCGCGATGTACTTGCCCGCCACCGACGGCAGGGATTTACTGCAGCTCGCCGAAGCGCTTTGCATGCGCGCGGGCATTGCTGTGCCGCCGGAAACTCTGCGGCAAAGGGCTGTGCGCAGTTTCTGCGAAAGAAGATTCGAAGAGGCGTCCGCGCTTTTCGCCGAAGCGCTGGGGCAGCGGGAAACCAGCGAAATCTGGTGCGACTGGGCGACGGTTCGCCTGATTTGCAATGATACCAGCGGCGCGGAACGAGGATTTCGCCGCGCGCTGGACCTGGATGCCAGCAACGACTTGGCGGCGCTGAAACTCGGCGTGCTGCTCGCGCGGCTGGAACGAAATGCCGACGCTGTGCATTATCTCGAGCGATGTGGTTCTCGCCGGAATGAACCGGAGCGGACCGAAACCCTGCAATTGTTGGCTACCTGCCGGTCGAAGCTCGCGGCCGTCGCCACGTCGTAGTCGCGCGGCAGGCGTCCCACGCCGATTGCGGAGAACCCGCCGCGGCACTCTAAAAACCGGAACTACGACGATGGTTTGTCAGGCACGGGAGCTGTGGCCAGAAAATCGTCGCGGAAACGCGCGGAGTAGGAATCGAGCAGTTGCGCGACGCGCTCGGGCTTGGGCGCGCGCAAAATAAATCCTGCGTGATATTTTTTTGTGATGCGCTGCACGATTTCGGGATCGTTGTAGGCGGAGGTGTCCGGATCTTCCTGGCGCGCCAGCGAAAGCACCACGCCCGCATAATCGCGGCGGCGCTTCGGCAGCACATAGGGCGCATTGCCTGAATTGGTCTCGATGCGCGCCCACTCGCGCCAGAGATTGACGCCGGTGGCGGCTTCCACAACATCCGAAATGTAAGCACCGCCGACGCGCGAGGCGATTTCGATGAAGTAGAACTTGCCATCCGCATGCGCGCGCAGAAATTCAGCGTGCGTGACGCCGCGCACCAGGCGCAGCGCCTCGATCAGATCGCGATTGATCTTCTTCAGCAGTTTTACCTCAGGCGCCGTGCGCAAAAGCGTGCGCGTGGTGAACACACCTCCCTCGTGAGAAGTATCCAGCGGCGGCGAGCCGTAGGCGTGAGCTTCTGCGAACACCACCTTGCTTTCGGAAACGATGCTGTCCACGTGAAACACGTCGCCCGGCAGAAATTGTTCGAGCAGGTAATGCGATTGCGCGTCGCCCAGTTGATCGAGCAGCGGCCACAGATCAGCCGCGGCATAGATTTTCTTCATGCCGATGCCGGAAGCTTGCGAGCGCGGCTTCAGCAGCCACGGCGGATTCACGCGCGACATGAATTCATTCAGGCTAGCGTGATTGAGGACGTGGATAAATTGCGGGACGTTGATGCCCGCCTCTTTCGCGCGGCCGCGCATGGCCAGCTTGTCGCGAAAATGGCGCACGGTGGTGAGGCCCATACCGGGGATGCGCAGGTGTTCGCGCAATGCGGCGGCATTTTCCATGTCGAATTCATCGAGCGCGACGATGCGGTCAATCGGCTGCCAGCGCGCCATGTAACTTACGGTGTTGATGATCGCCCAGGTGGGCAAGTCTGGCGGCATGTAGAACATTTCGTCGATGGATTCACGCGGCCAGTCGCCGTCGCGGAATTTTTCAACGGTGAGTAGCAGCACGCGGCAGCCTTGGTCCTTGCAGGCGCGCAGAAATTCCTGGCCTTTTTCGTAGGAGGTGATGCAGAGAATCGCCAACGGGCGCGCTTCCGACACTTGTGCCCTCCAAACTCTTCCTGCGCGATTGCCGAGCCCTACTGCGCCGTGAGCGCGGATTATACTGCGGACTCTCCAGCGGGAAATAAGAATTGCAGGAAGGGGCCGACGCGCTCGGCCCACGCGGCTTCGTTGTGCTGCGCGCCCTCAATCACGTCGAAGCGCAGGTCGCGGCCATCCTCCCAGCCGCGCTTGAGGAGCGTATCGCGGAGGGCGGTGACGTTCGCGACCGTATGCGTATCTTCCTTTGTGCCCACGTCGAGCCAAATTCGCGGGTGGGCAGCAAGCGGCGCATGTGCCGCAAAATCAAGGATGGCGCGGCGGTTCCACCACACGGAGGGAGAGAGCACCGCGAGCTTCCCGAAAACTTCCGGATACTTCAGGCCCAGATAGATCGTGAGCAGCCCGCCGAGCGACGAGCCGCCCAAACCGGTGTTCGCTGCACCGCCGAGCACGCGGTAATTCGATTCGATGAAGGGTTTTAATTCCTCCACCAGCAAGCGGCCGTATTTATCAGCCTTGCCGCCGCCCAGTTTTCGATCCCGCGTGGGCGTGTATTCGTTAATGCGCTGTTTGCCGGTGTTGTAGATGCCGACGATAATCAGGGGCTGAATCGCGCCTTGCGCGATCAGTGCGTCCGCGGTTTCACCGACGCGCCAATACATGCCGGGAATGAAAGAGGTGGCGGGATCAAAAAGATTCTGGCCGTCCTCGAGATACAGCACGGGAAAGCGCAGGTCCGGCCGTTTTTGATAAATCCCGGGGAGATAAACGATCACGTCGCGCTTCTTGCGCAGAAAGCGCGAGCCGAACTGTCCGTGTTTCTGCAATTGCCCGGGGCCAGCGGCGGCGAGTTCGGCGGTTAGTTCCGGGGCAAAGGGCAAATGCTGTTCCTCCTGTGATTGGGCCGTTTGAATTCCGTGTGGGCGCGATTTCACGCAACGCGATTGTAAACCGCGCCCCTAAGTATATTAACAGCGGATGGCTTGAGACTCAGACCTTCAGAAAAATGCGTTTGCGCCAGAGGAACCACAGCAGAATCCAGCAAAATAGCACCGCGCCCAAGGAATAGAGCAAGGATGCGTTGGGCGGGCTGGCTCCGAGCGACACCAACCTGGCCTGTGCCGCATCGTGCCAGCTTAACGTGACTCCGTCCGCGTTCTTTGCGGTGAAAGTGTAGCCGGGACCGTACACAAATGAATCGGCGACGAAGCCCGCGATGGCGTTCATACCGAAGACGAGAATGGGCATGGTCCACGCGCCGCGCCAGCGCTTGATTTCGAGCAGCCAATAAAGGATCGCGAGAAAAACCAGTGCGAAGCCGCCGCTGAAAACTGCGAATGAACTGGTCCAAAGATTCTTGTTGATGGGAAACCAGATGTTCCACAGTTCGCCGGCAAACAAGCCAAGGATTCCGGCGAGCAACATTGCGGTGGCTTTGATTGCCAGAGCTTTTTGCGAGCGCAGCCAGTGCCCCGTCAGGACGCCGAACAAAGTGGTGGCGATAGCGGGGATGGTGCTGAGGATTCCTTCTGGGTCGCGGGTGACATCGAAAAGATGGCCCATGAAGAGCTTGCGGTCGAGCCATGCCGCGAGGTTGCGGTTGGGATCCATGAAGGGGATGTCGCGGCCTGGGACGCCGAGGCCCGGCACCGGAACGAATCGCATCAACGCCCAGTAGCCGAAGAGACAGGCCGCCACCGCAATGATTTGTCCGCGCCGGCCGGACCACAGTTCCAGGATTGCCGCGGCGAAGTAGCAGAGCGCGATGCGTTGGGTGACGCCTTCGAAGCGCAAAGCGTGAAAATCCACGCCGATGAAGGGCGAGGCGTTGACAAAAAAACCGATGGCGATGAGCAGCAAGCTGCGTATGAAAACATGCAGCAGGATTTGGCGGCGCGAATCGCCTTTTTCGCGGCGCTTGGCGAAAGAAAAAACCATGGAGACGCCCACCAGAAAAAGAAACGATGGGAAAATGAAATCGGCGGGAGTCCAGCCGTTCCATGCGGCATGGGCGATGGGCCAATAGACTTTTTCGTCGCTGCCGGGATTATCGACCAGGATCATGCCGGCGACCGCGAGGCCGCGAAAAATGTCGAGAGAAATCAACCGTCCCGGCGAAGCCGCACCGGCGGCTTTGAATTCGGATTGCGGCGCGGGCGGCGCGAGCGGCTGGGTAGTGGACATGATGGCGGCTCACTATAGAATTAAGCGGGGCGGCAGTCATTGGAAAAAAAGCGCCGCCCCGACGGAGGATTCTTTCCATTCCGCCATCACGCAAACGCCGTATAATATCGCGCGCTTCAGGCACCCGCCCGCGTTCGCGGCGGCCGCCTGCGCGCAGGAGCAACATGAAAAGGGAATATCATCGCTGGTATTCGCAGCGCCTGGGCATGGAATTGGGCGTGGTTGTGTACGGGCACTGGGGCCCGCCGCTGCTTGGCTTTCCGACCAGCGCGGGAGACGAATGGGAACTTGAAGGGCAAGGCCTGATCGGAAGCCTCGCGCCGCTGATTGATGCAGGCCGCGTGAAATTTTTCAGCGTGAATTCGGTGAACTGGGCGGGCTTTTACAATAAAGGCGCGCATCCCTTCCATCGCAGCTACGTGCAATCTCAATTCGATTCGTACGTGCGCGAGGAAGTGGTCCCTTTCATCTGGGACAATTGCCAATCGTCGGGCATCGCGATTTCCACAATGGGCGCTTCCTTCGGCGCGTACCATGCGGCGAATACCTTGTTCAAACATCCCGACGTGATCCGGCGCTGCTTCGCGCTTTCGGGCGTTTATGATATTCGCGGATTCATGAGCGGGATGTACGACGACAACACTTATTTCAACAATCCCGTGGATTATCTGGCGAATCTTTCGGATCCGTGGATTTTCGGGCAGCTGGCGCAGTGCGATATTCATATAGCGACCGGCACCGGGCCCTGGGAGAACAGCGGGCCTTCGTATCGGCTTTCGAAGATCCTGGCGGATAAGGGAATTCGGCATTCGCTCGACGATTGGGGGCCGCAGGGCGGGCATGATTGGCCGTTTTGGAAGCATCAGATGTGGGAATACGTTTCGAGATTGTTTTGAGCGAGCGCTGGTAACCCGGGCCGGAAAATCTCGTGAGCCACAGAGGCTCAGAGACACAGAGGCCGAAACGGTTTACCGCAGAGACGCAGAGGGCGCAGAGAAAACCTTCGAGGCTTATCCCGCGCTACGCTAGGCCCAGGCGGGCTAGCATGTAGCGGCCTTTTTCTATTACTTGTTCTTCGTCAATCCACACATCACAGCGGCGGGCCAGCACGTCCACATGCGTGCGCGAACTCCACGCGGCGTGGGTCTGGCTGCCGTAAGGATCACCGAACGCCAGATGCACGCCCGGCAATTTTTCATCTTGCAGCAGCACGCCGATCATATCTGAGAGGCTGAGGTTGGTGCCGAAAGCGAGCTCGCCGACGCGGTCGCTATTTTCATCCGTGTGGCAGTACCTCCAGAATTCCTCTTCCAAGTCCTTACGCTCGCAGGTGGCCTTCTGCAGGCGGCCCGCCTGAATTTCCAGCACCAGTGGCGTGCGCTGCAGGTCACCGTATTTTCCACAAAAATGGTCGCCGGCGGTGCCGTCGCATACGAACGTGCCATCCACTTTCGCTGGCGTAGTAAAGACTTCTCCGGCAGGAAGATTCGACCAATAACGGCGGCTGATCAGGCCGCTCGTCTTCACCCAATCGAGCGCCGAATCAAATGTAGCGACGAGCGACGTCCCGGCCTCGGTGCGCACCGTGAGTGAACGCGCGGAATGCATGCGCTGCAGAAGTTTTTCGCTCAGGCGATCCACCATGTTGTAATCCGCGCGCATGCCCTGCTGCATGATTTCCGGCGTCACGCCGATCATGTGCGCGTAGCGAATGTGGCGGCGCTCGACCACACCCACGATATCCTTGCGCGCGCCAAGCTCGCCGGTCATCGGCTGCATGCACAAAATCCCGGCATCGGCGCGGCCCAGCGCGTCCAGAACCTCCTGCGGCGCGCGTTTCAACGGCCGGGGCGCCAGATCTTCGAGCAGAAAGCCTTCGCAGATGGCGTCGCGTTCCTTCAGCGCGGCGGCCAGACTCGAGGCGACGGCTTTGCTGGCAAGATCGGCGATCAGCGCGACGCGTTCACCGGGCTGAATCGCGAGGCAAGTTTCGATCGCGTTGCGCGCGCCGGGGAGCAGCTCTGGTTGTGCGGGTCCAAAATCCATCCGGATATTGTAAATAGGGCGAGCGAGTTTTGCTATTGGATTGAGCGACTGTGGCGAGGCGCGTTTTGCGAGAGCTTAGCGCTGCGTGCCTTTGCGGGAGACGCGGTCAATCCGAAACGTACGCGTGACCAGGAATCGATCGGTAATGAATGCGTTCGCCGGGAAGTGGGAGTAGCGCAACTTGTTGGAGTGGCCGAGTCGCCGCACTTTTCCGTCGCGGGCGATCCCGCATCGGAAAGCGACCTCGCCGTGGTTGCCAATGATCACCATCTCAAAAGGAGGTGAAAACTTTCGGCCGCGCGTAGCGCTAACCAACTGCCGCATCTCGGCAACCAGACCGCCAATAATGGCTTGATAGCTGATTGGCTCCGTCGTTTGCGGCGGGCGCGCGCTCGTGATGCCGATTTTCGATGTCCGGATTCTTGTTCTCATAGCGTTTTCGCCCGATCTCACCGTTCGCACCGCACGCGATCATCTGACGTCCAGCGCAAACTCGCTCGCTTGAGATGCCCGGGCAATTGCAGATTTCCCCAGGCAGTCGAATTGGAAGGATTCTTGCCAAAAGCGGCGGACTTGTCAATCGCGAAGTTAACGTTTATTCATTGAGGATTAGCGCTTAACCTGGCGCACCGAAAATGAGTGCGAGAACTCTGTTGCGAAGCGCGGCTGTGGTATTCTCGGCCCGCATGACCACGCTTTCCGACATCGCCAAGGACCTAAAAGTTTCGGTCGTGACGGTCTCCAAGGCCCTGCGACACCAGGGCAGAATTAGCGCGCGCACGCGCAATCGAGTTCTGCAGCGCGCCAAGGAGCTGGATTACCGGCCGAATTGGGTAGCGCGCAGCCTGGTTACGCGCCGCACCTACACCATCGGGCTGCTTTTGCCGGATTTTACGCATCCGTTTTTCGCCGAAATCGCCAAGGCTATTGCGGAGACCGTGCGGCCACGCGGCTATCACGTGATCATTTCCTACTTCGAAGAAGACGAAAAACTGGAGCGAAGCGAGGCGGATTCGCTGATGGCCCGCAGGGTGGACGGCCTGATTTTGGCGTCGTCGCAGTCGCCGGAGCGCCTCGAATTATTCCGGCAATTGCGCAGTCGCAAGCTACCCTTCGTCTTGATTGACCGGCCCATCGATAGCGTTCGCGCGAACTTTGTCGGCGTGGACAATGACGCCATCGGCAACCTGGCAACCACCCATCTGATCGCGCAAGGCTGCCGGCGCATCGCGCATCTTCGCGGTCCCGAGATTGGACTGGCGACCAAACGCCTGAACGGTTACCGCGCCGCTCTGAAGAAACATAGATTGAGCGCACCCGCGAATTACATTGTCGAAGCAGGCTTTCAGGACCACACCGGCTATCAAGCGATGAAACAGTTGCTCATGGCTGGCAAAACGATTCCTGATGGCGTCTTCTGCTACAACGATCCCGTCGCGATTGGTGCGATGAAAGCGATTCTGGAGGCCGGGTTGAAAGTTCCGCAAGACATTGCGGTCGTAGGAGCGGGAAATGTTCATTACTCGGACGCGCTCGCGGTTCCGTTGACGACCATCGATCAGAAGACCCGCCAAATCGGCGCCCTCTCCGCCGAATTGCTGCTGGAGCAGATTGAATCGAAGCGCGCGCTGCGCCCCAGGAATATTCTTCTCGTACCCGAACTCGTGGCGCGGAAATCCACAGAACGTCGCGGCATCGAGCCGTAGTCCGTGCGCTCTGAAATCGCGCAACTCTGGTCCGCCGGACGGTGGACTTGCGTTCCGGGGCGCTGGCGCTACGATTTTGGTTCGACTACGAAGCTGGGGACTTGACCGCCGCCCGATGTGACGTTGGCGAGGCCTGTGGAGCTTAGGCGCGTGAGGCAGCCGGCCATTTTGCCGCGGAAGATGTAGGGGGCGAAGTCCACGAGCATATCGCGCATGTGCACTCCGTTTTCCGTTTGCATGGGGAAAACTTCGCGGCGGATGGCGATGCGTTCCTGCACCACCCAGGCACTGGCGCGATCGGCAAGGGCGCGATCGAGCGCGGCGTCCCACTGGCGTTCGTCATTTTCCCAGCCGAGCTGCACGCCTGTGCCGCCGTACTCGTCATTGGGCTTCAGCACGAAATTCTCGCGGCGGCGGCGCACGTACTCGAGCAGGCCGAAAGATTCTCCGTCGCGCGTGGTTTTGGTGTCGCCGAGCAGGCGCGTCCAGGGAATATGGCGGCGGATCAGCTCGCGCTCGGATGCGCTGAAGAGCGCGGAGTTTTGCTCGTCGGTGAGCACGGCGAAGAACGCTTTCTTGTGCGGGATTTTGCAGGTAAACGCGTTGGCCACGCACACCGCGCCGGAACTGTACGCGTTCACCAAGGCCGCGCATTCGGCGCTGCGCGCGACGATGTCGTTGATCAGCACGCGGCGATACACCAAATCAACGCGCCGGCCATGCGCCGTGAGCCGGCCTTCCGCGAAAACCAAGTCACGCGGATCCACCAGCACGGTGGTGACGCCTTCCTTCTGAAAGTGCGCTTGAATAATTTCGAATTCGCTCCACGTGGGAACTTCGCGCCAATCCACGATGGCAATCACCGGCGGCGCGGCGGCCCCACCCCATTCGCGATAGCTTTCGAGCAGCGCAGCCAGCATCAAATGCATCAGCGGAAATTTGCGCACGGTGTAATGCTCCGCGAATCGCTGCATCACCGAAAGCGTGAGAAAAACATTCGCAAGTGTTTCCGCGTAACCCAAACCAGCGGGAGATTCCGCGTTATATTCAGCGAACTGTAGCGAATGGGGCAGCAGGAAAGCATCGAGGCGCGAAGCGGTGCTGGACGTGCCGTAGCGCGGATTGATGCGCGCGAGCCGTTCTTCCTCCGGGCTTAGCGCCGATTGCGCCAGCAGGCGCGGGTCGGCGAGTGATTGCTTCACCACGCGTTCGCCCAGAGCGGCAATCGCTTCGGCTACGACGCGGACGCGCTGCTCGTCCTCAGCAGTAAGAAAAAACGGGCGCAGGAACGGGCAGTGGATGCGCTCACCGAAAGTGAGTTTTTCCGCGCGCATTCGCGCATTCAGTTCAGCGAGAAATGCCGGAGCCAGCTCTACATCAGGCCGAAGCAACCGGTGCCACACCTCCGCCGGCGTTTCGGCGGCACTGGACTGCGAATGGGAAGCAGGAGCCGAACCGCTCATGCAGTCTTCGCTCCGACGGTCTTTTTCGCCGGCGTGCCGATGAAGCCCGCAGGCCCCGCGCCAATCCCCAGCATTTCTTCCCAGCGCGGCCACGGAAAAGTGGGATCGCCGCGCAACGCGCGGTCAATCACCAGTCGCGCCATGCGGTCCACCACGTGCGTGAAATAAAATTCGGTGATGCGGTCGTGCTCGAAATCCGGCGCGGGATTCAGGAAATCAATCGCGTAAGGGACACCGTCTCGGACTGCGAATTCGATGGTGTTCATCTCGTAGCCCAGCGCCTGATTGATGGTTTGCGCGTCCCGCACCACGCGCGCGCCCACTTCGGCCGAGAGATAATTGTGGTCCACGAGGTAGCGGCGCTCCTTTGGATCGTACGCCACGGGAAGAATATCCATTTTGCCGAACGTGAAGCAACGCACGTAGTGGCTGAAATCAATATTTTCCTGCAGCGTCATGCAGGTGGGCCCGGTGCCGTCGTAAGCGGCGATCAGCTCCTCGCGATTGTGGACTTTGTAGACTTGCTTCCACCCGCCGCCGGAATAAGGCTTCAAAAACGCGGGCCGGCCGACGTGATCGAGCAGCGCGTCCCAATCGATCGGATAGATCAGGTTACGCAGCGATTCGGAATTGATGTCCACGGTCGGCGGATAGGATTTTTGCGGCAGCACCACCGTCTTCGGAATCGCCAGGCCCAATTTTGCAGCTACGGCGTAATTGAAGAATTTATCGTCGGCAGTCCACCAGAAAGGATTGTTAATGACGTACGTGCCTTGCAGCACGGCGTGCTTCAAGTAGGCGCGGTAATACTCCACCTCGTGGGAAATGCGGTCCACGATTACTTTGTATTGCGCCAGCTCGCCCATCACCGTGCCGCCGATCTTCACACACTCAGCGGTGATGCCATCTTTCTTGCCCAGTTCGTTCACTTTGTCAATGAAGGCCGGAGGAAAGCTGTATTCGCGGCCGCAGAGTAGTCCGATTTTCATGGTTTACGATTCCTTTCGTATGGATGCACAGCGATTCCACACTCCAATTCAACACACCAGCGCTAAGACGACTGGGGCCCGCCGGCTGCAGAGCTGGCCGGCAGCGACACGCCTTCACGGGTTTCCGCGACGATGTGTCGAACGACCGAATGCAGGTCGCCGGTCTCTTTGTGCACGCGCAACTGACGCTCGGCGCTGGTGCCGTGGTGAAAAATTCCGCGAATCGGTTCAAGCGCGGCGCGGCTACCGAGTTCGTCGAGCACGTCATCAACAAATTCGAATAGCTCTTCCATCAGCACCGGCATCGGCACTTCCGCCTGCTTGCCGAAATCAATCAGCTTGCCTTCGATGCCCCAACGCGCCGCGCGCCACTTATTTTCTTCGATCAGCGCGCGGTGGTACATGCGGAAACCCATGTTCCGTGTGTAGAGGCGATGCAGCTTCACGACGATGGCCTGCGTAAGCGCCGCGATGGCGATAGCCTCGTCCACGCGCGTCACTACGTCGAAAATGCGAAATTCCAGCGTGCCGAATGTCGGATGCGGGCGCACGTCCCACCAAATTTTTTTGGCATTGTCTATGCAATGCAGCCGCACCAGCAGATCCACATAATCCTCATACTGATTCCAGGAACTCAAATGATCGGGAATGCCGGTGCGAGGGAATCTGCGAAACACTGTGGTGCGAAATGATTTCAGGCCGGTGTCGCGGCCCATCCAGAAAGGTGAACTGGTGGAAAGCGCCAGCAAGTGCGGCAGGAAGTAGCGCGCCATGTTCATCAGATCGATCATGGTGGTGCGATCTGGCACAGCCACGTGCACGTGCATGCCGAAAATCAGCAGCGAACGCGCCAACTGGCCCATTTCCTCGACGATATTCTGGTAACGCTCGCCCGGAGAAATCACTTGGTCAATCCAGGAGGAAAAAGGATGGGTTCCGGCGGCAGCAACCTGCAGGCCGCGGCTTTCGGCGGCGCGCACCAGCTCACCGCGAGTGCGGCGCATGTCCGCCTCCAGCTCGTGCACATCCGCGCAAATTTTTGTGCCGATTTCGATGATGGACTGATGCATCTCGCGCTTCACTTGTTCGCCGAGGCCAGGCGAGGAAGCTTCCATCAATTCGCTGACGTGCGAACGCAGTTCGCCCGAGGTGGGATCTACGATCTGGAATTCTTCCTCGACACCAATCGTGAACCGATGACTCATGAAAGGCCCCTTCCCGCCGGGGATGCGAGGACGTCGCGAGGGGTATCATACTCCAGTTGGGACAAAATGCGGCGGGCCGGCTAAACGTCAAAAGACGCACCGCAGAGGACGCCGAGAAGTGCCAGCGAAGCTAAAGCAAAACCTTCAACGCAGAGAGCGCAGAGGCGCGCGCAGTGGCCGCAGAGAAAAACTGAGCCTTGGCGTTCCTTACTGCGGACAGGCGGCGCCGTTATCCACCCAAGCCTTCATGGCGGCCACGAATTCCGGACGGGTGAGCGGCGGCAGGGTGCGTCCATCTCCCGGATTCCAGCCCCAACCTACCAGGTCGTCCGTTGAAACGTGTTCCATGATCTGCGCGAGAGTGCGATCTCCGTTCTTGGTCGGATCCTTCAGTTGGCGGCAAAACTCGCCGGCGGTTTCGCCCTGAATGACCATCTTCATATGGACAGGGGGCAGCGACCATTTCGGATTTCCGGGCGGCATGTTGTCGCCGGGAAGATTCGCCGCCTGGTGGCAGGTGTTGCACCTCATCCCGTAAACGCCTTTGCCGCTGGCCCCGCGCTTGACGTCCTGAATGTGCACGTGGCTGTCGTCTCCTTGCAGCGGCGCGTCGCCGGACGGATGGCAGTTCTGGCAACGCGGAGAAACGAAAACAGTCCAGGCGCGATTGAAAGCGGCTTGCGCGGCTGCCGCATCCGATTTAGCGGCGCCGTTTGTTGCGGCAGACGCGGTCAGAACGGCACGCACCGTACTCGACGAAGTGGCGAGCGTGCTCTGTTGCTGTGCGAGCGCTGGAACGCACGCCGCCAGAACCCCGGAAACGAGCAACGCATGTACGATCGGCCATTTTCTCATCGTGATTTTGCCCATGTTCGCGACCTCGCCGTGGATGCTCATGCGGAACGCAAATCTTCTGTTTTAATCGGCAACCGGCGCACGCGCTTGCCCGTCGCGGCAAAAATCGCGTTGGTCACAGCGGGAGCCACGGGTGGAACACCCGGCTCGCCGACTCCCGTGGGATGCTCGGTGCTCGGAACGATGTACACGTCGATCGCTGGCGATTCAAACATCCGCACCATCGGGTAATCGTGAAAATTGCGCTGCTGCACGCGGCCTTTATCAAGCGTTATCTCGGTTTTCAAAGCAGCGGTGAGCCCGAAAATGATCCCGCCTTCGAGCTGGGCCTTCACCGTGTCGGGATTTACAGTGCGCCCGCAATCCACCGCCGCCACCATGCGATGCACGCGAACCGTGCCATCTTTTTCCACCGAGACTTCCGCGACTTGCGCCACGTAACTATCGAACGAGAAGTGAGTGGCGATTCCGCGCGCGCGTCCGGCGGGAAGCGGGCTACCCCAATTCGCTTTCTGCGCGGCGAGGTCCAGGACGGCCAGCTCGCGCGGCTGACTCGCAAGCAACGTGCGGCGCAACTGGTAAGGATCCTTGCCGCCGGCGTGCGCAACTTCATCGAGAAACGCCTCGACGGAAAATCCAGTATGCGAATGGCCTACCGAGCGCCACCACTGCACGGGAACTTGGTTCTTGGGACTGTGCAAATCCACTTGCACGTTGGGAATTCCGTAGAGAATGTCCGCGGCGCCCTCGACGGACGCCGAGTCGATTCCGTCCTTGATGCCGAAGGATTCGAACATCGTGCCCGCCATGATGGATTGGCCCACGATGGTATGAGTCCACGCAACGGGGTTGCCGCTCGCGTCCAGGCCCGCGGCAAAATGGTCGTACCACATGGGGCGATACCATCCGCCGCGAATATCGTCTTCGCGTGTCCATACAACCTTCACGGGAGATTTCGCGGCCTTGGCAACTTCCGTAGCTTCCGTGACGAAATCACACGACGGATTGGCGCGCCGGCCGAATCCGCCGCCCAGCAGCGTGGTGTGCAGCGTAACTTGCTCGGGCTTCAATCCGGCCACTTTTGCGGCAGCGGCGCGATCGCCTGTCTGGAATTGCGTGCCGGTCCAAATCTCACAGCGATCTTCGTGCAAATCCACCACGGTGTTCAGCGGTTCCATCATGCAGTGCGCAAGATAAGGCACTTCGTACTCGGCGGTGATGGTTTTCGCGGCACTCGCGAGAGCGCCGGCGGGGTCGCCGACTTTTCGCGCGACCAAGCCGGGGGTTTTCGACAGCGCGGAAAAGTTCGCGCGCATTTCGACGGTGGATATTGCGGCTCCAGGACCGTCATCCCAATTAATTTCCAGTTTTTCACGGCCAAGCTTCGCCGGCCAAAAGCCTTTGGCAACGACCGCGACGCCGGAAGGAACCTGCACGACATTCACGACGCCGGGAATAGCTTTAGCCTTGTCCGCATTAAAGCTCACAACTTTTCCGCCGAATACCGGCGCGCGCGCGACCACCGCCGTCAGCATTCCGGGAATGTACACATCCAGTCCGAACTGCGCTGAGCCATTGGTCTTCGAAGGAGTATCCAGGCGATGCACGGGCTTGCCTACCAAAGTGAAATCCTTGGGATCCTTCAGCGGAATATCTGTTGGCGCCGCTATTTTAGCAGCCGCCTCAGCCAGGCTGCCGTACGAAGCGCGGCGGCGCGAAGCCGTGTGGATCACGAAACCCTTTTCAGCGCGGCACGTTTGCGCATCCACACCCCAGGATTGCGCCGCGGCAGCGACAAGCATGATGCGCGCCATCGCGCCCATTTTACGGAAGCGATCGTATTCTGAATTTGTAGTGGTGCTGCCGCCGGTCATCATGATCCCGAAAACAGTGTGGTTGTAAACCGCATCCACGGGAGAGGACTCCACGCGAACGCGCGCCCAATCCGCTTCGAGTTCTTCGTTCAGCAACATGGGCAGTGATGTGTAAATTCCTTGACCCATTTCCGAGTGATTGGATATCACGGTGACGGATTCGTCGGTGCCGATGCGCACGAAGGCGTTCAGCGCCACGGGCTTCGCGGCGGAGCGCGCTGCAGGCGCAAACTCCGGAACGTAAAGGCTGATCAGCAGCCCGCCGCCCAGGGCGGCGCCTGCTTTCAGAAATTCGCGGCGTTTGATTTCCGTGGCGACGCTCACTTGCCACCTCGCTGCGCTTGAATCTCAGCGGCGCGATGAATGGCGCGCCGGATGCGCGGATAGGTGCCGCAGCGGCAGATGTTGCCAGACATCGCTTCATCAATATCTTCATCTGTGGGCTTGGAATTTTCGGCGAGTAACACGGCCGCGCTCATGATTTGCCCGGACTGGCAGTAACCGCATTGCGGCACATCAATTTCGATCCATGCCTGTTGCAGCGGATGCGTGAGGTCGGGGGAAATTCCTTCGATGGTGGTGATTTTTTTTCCTTCCGCGCGCGAAACCGGCGCAACACAGGAGCGCACCGCTTGCCCGTCAATATGTACCGTGCAAGCGCCGCACAACGCCATGCCACAGCCGTATTTTGTGCCAGTAAGATTCAGGGAATCGCGGATCACCCAAAGCAACGGAGTGGACGGGGGATCCTCCACGGTGACAGGCTTGCCATTGACGGTGAACGAGATCAAGGAGCACCTCCTACCATTCAAATATTATGTGAGTGGTTGAGAGTCTGCAAGGCCGCGGATGGTTCGGCTGAACAAAAACGACCCGTCGCCTAGAGTTTGTTGAGCCCGTCGAGCGCGGCCACCTTGTAGGCTTCCGCCAGGGTTGGGTAGTTGAACACCGTATCGCGGAAATATTCGATAGAGCCGCCGTAATACATCACGGCCTGGCCGATGTGAATAATTTCGGTGGAGCGCTGACCGATCACGTGCACGCCCAGCAGCTTGCGCGTATTGCGATCGAATAGCAGCTTCAACATGCCGCTTTCATCGCCCAGCATCATGCTCTTGGCAAGCTCGTTATATTTCGCGATACCCACTTCGTAGGGAACTTTCTTGGCTGTAAGCGTTTCTTCCGTCTGCCCCACCATGGAAATTTCCGGGATCGTGTAGATGCCGTACGGAAAAAGCTCGGGCATGTGCTCGGAGGGCGCGCCAAACATGTGGCAGCTCGCCAGGCGCCCTTGCTCCATGGAAGTGCTCGCCAGCGCCGGAAACCCGATGACGTCGCCGGCCGCATAAATATGCGGCACATTCGTCTGATAGTGTTCATTCACTTTAATTTTGCCGCGCTCACCGGAATCCAGACCCGCGGCTTCAATGCGCAGTTGATCCCCGTTCGCCTGGCGGCCCACGGCATAGAGCAAGGCGTCCGCCTGTACTTTCTTGCCGCTTTCAAGCTCCGCAAAAACGCGATCACGCAGCGGATCGATGCCGACGCGCGTAACCTTCTCACCGAGCCGGAACGTGGTGCCCATCTGCCGCAGATGGTAGGCAAGCGATTCAATAATTTCGCGGTCCACAAAGTCCAGCAGCGTAGGACGCTGATCAATCAAGGTGATTTCCGAGCCCAGCGCAGCAAGGAACGATGCGTATTCCAGGCCGACGACCCCGGCGCCGACCACGATCAGTTCGCGCGGCAGCCCTTCCAGCACCGTGAGGCGGTCGGTATCCACGATGCGTTTATCATCAAAGGGAATCTCCGGATTGCGCGCCGGACGCGTGCCGCAAGCTATCAGAATGTGTTCGCCGTGGAGAACGTGTTTTTCGGTGTCGCCCTGAACTTCGATGGTATGCGGATCCGAGAATTGCGCGGTGCCTTGAAAAATCTGCACGCCGTTGCGCTTCAGTTGTGCGCGAATTACCTCGGTTTCGCGCGCGATTATGCTGCGCACTCGGAAGGAAAGGTCCTGCACGGAAATGTCGTTCTTGCCGCGATAGTTGTCGCCGTAAAAAGCCTTTACGGCGTTGCCGGTTAATTGAAAGATGGCTTCGCGAACGCTCTTGCTGGGGATGGTGCCGGTGTGCACGCAAACGCCGCCAATCATCAGCGTGCGATCAACGACGGCCACGCGCTTGCGCAATTTCGCGGCGCAAATCGCGCCCTTCTGGCCCGCCGGGCCGCTGCCGATCACGATCAAGTCAAAAATGGTCTCAGGCATTCGCTCACCGGTAATTATTGCCGAACAATCCTGAAAATGGAATCGGGCGCAGCTTCGCGACAGCGCTGAAATGGCATACGTATTGGCTGCGCGTGCAGAGCGCTGATCAAGGTTCCAGCTTCTATCGCACGGAGGGGACCGAAGTGCGTAACCGAATGATTTTCCCACCGAATCTTTACGGTTTTTGTGAACGAGACTAGGATACTGAAAAATCGCGCCGCACGCCACGTGCGTGGACGAAGAGGTACACACTTGGCGCGAGCGCCCGGTGTCAGGGCGAACTCACCGCTCAGGTTCGCGATGTCGAGGCAGTCGAGGAATCCCCGTACTTTTGTGTGGCGTAGCCCACGATCAGCCCCACCAATCCGCCGGGCACCATGATCTGGACGTAATAATTCCGCTGCATGTAAGCGATGAAGAATGCAAACAACAATCCCACAGCCAGCCCGAACAGCACGCCCAGGCCCAGCGAATGTACTTTGCGCGCGAATATCCCGATCAAGACGCCCGCCAGCAAACCCTTGAACGTGGACCCCAGCACGATCCCCATCAGCTGCGGCCGCACCGCAGGCGTGAACCACGAAGTGAGCCCGTCGAAAATCCCCAGAATGCCGCCTAAAATCAGCCCGTACGTGATCTTGTTCATCCAATTCCTCCGGGGCGCACACCTTCTCCAGCCCTCGTTCTTCTATTAACCGCGAATCGAAATTCCTTTAGCGCCGGAACCAGAAAATCAGCAGCGCGCGCACGACAAGGTATGTCAGCACGAGCACGATCGCCAGGCGATACCGCGCGGCCCAGCGCCCAATCTTCTGCAAGGGACTTTCGGGATAAGCCATCACCGGCAGGCCGTCCAGATAGCGCGCGACATCCTGGCCCAGCTGAGACGCCGAAGCGTAACGAGCAGCCGGGTCGGCGTCCATAGCCTTTCGGGCAATCGCTGTCAGCCCGCGGGGCGTGGTTTGTTCGCCGCGCGCGCCCGACACAACCAAAAACTGCAGTATCGCACCCAGCGAATAAATGTCGGCGCGCTCGTCGAGATGCTCCACGTCACCGCGCGCCTGTTCCGGCGCCATGTAGCCCGGCGTGCCGAGAACCGCGCCATGAGCCGTCTGCAGCGGCGCGGGGGATGGGACCACTGTGAGGGTTCTAAGATCGTTGAGCGGTTGGCCATTTGCCGTTCCGGCCGGGGTGGAAATCCGATTGCCGCACAAAATCTTCGCCACGCCCCAATCCATAACCAGCACTTCGCCGAACGGCCCGGTCATGATGTTTTCAGGTTTCAGGTCGCGATGCAGCACGCCACGCGTGTGTGCAAACGCGACCGTGTCGCAGATCCGCTGGAAGATTCGCAACCGGCCAGGCAATGTGCTCTCATGTTCAGAAAAACGATCCAGGCACTCGCCCTCCACAAATTTCATCGCGTAGAAAACGCGGCCGTCCGCCAGCGTGCCGGCATCGTGCACCGGCACGATCCCCGGATGTTCCAGCTTTGCCAGAATCCGCGCTTCCCGCTGCAAACGAGCCGCGAGCTCGCCGCTGGAATCCGGGACGTCGAGAATTTTGATAGCGACGCGCCGGTCAAGCGCCGCATCCTCGGCCAAATACACCGAGCCCATGCCACCGCTCGCGATGCGCTCGATCAGGCGATAGCGAGTTCCGGTGAAATCCGGCTCGGCGCCCACCGAACGCAGCCGTGCGACCGCCTCGTCCGAAAGCCAGTTCATGCGGATTCCACTCCGAGCAGCACGCGAGCTTCGCGGCGGAATTCCGCTTCGGAACAAGTCATCTCGCGAAGTTTCTCCAGTGCGATGCGCCGGAACTCGCGCCGCGCGAAAGCGAGGTGGTTGGTTACGTCCGTTACGGCGATCCCGAATTCCTGCGCCATCTCCGTATAGCTCGGGCGTGATAAGCCGGAGTCGTCGAGATCGTAGCGCTCGAACAATTCAAAATGACGCGACTTGCCGCGCGTCTCGCAAAAACAGCGCAGATCCGCCACCACCAGCGTGAAAAGATTGCGCACGAATTCCTTCTCGAAATATTCGTCGAAGCTTTCAGCCGATGCGTTTGGCGCCGGCGGGGATGTTGCGCGCGCGAATTCTGCTTCGGCACCTGCGAAATCCAGCGCCACATGCGGCACGCCTGCCCCGCGCTTCAGCCGGCTCGCGGCTTTGTTCTGATTGGCGACGAAACGGTCCACGCAGACGCGCAGAAAAGTTCGCAAACGCGCCTTGGCTGGATCGAAATCGCTCAAATATTTCTTTTCGATCAGCTGCGCGAGAAACTCTTGCGTCACATCCTTGGCATCTTCGTTCGATTTATTCCAGCGTATGCGCAGGTATTTATAAATCGGCTTCCAGTAGACCGCCAAGATCGCACCGAGCGCCCGCGATCGTTCTTGCGGGTCGTCGCTTCGCGCGGCCACAACGGCGGACCAGCGCGTGGCGGGAAATTTTCCGCTCGGCCCGCCGATCCTTGTGTCTTCCTTCATTGCGCCACGCTACGCCAGCGCGATTAGATCAATTTCCACGCGGAAATCGCGCGGCAGGCGGGCCACTTCCACCGTCGTGCGCGCCGGAGGATCCTTGGGAAAATAGCGCGCGTAGACCTCGTTCACCGCTGCGAAATCGTTCATGTCCTTCAAGAACACGCCCAGTCGCACGGCGCGGTCCAGCGAGGAGCCCGCGGCCTGCACGATGGCCTGCAAATTTTCCATGATGCATTCGGTTTGCTGCGCCGCGTCTCCGGTCAGCGCGTTGCCGGTGGTCGGGTCGAACGCCGTCTGGCCGGAAACGAATATGAAGCCGTTGGCTTTGATCGCCTGCGAATACGGGCCAATCGCTTTCGGTCCTTTTTCGGTGAAAATCACTTCCCTCACAAACCCTCCTTATGGCTGAAGATGGAAATTGGAAACGAGAAAATGGAAAAGCAAATCCCTGCGGGCCAGCTCATTCGTGCGCGCATACGGGCCGCCCGGGTTTTCAGTTTCTCTTTTCTGTTTTTACTTTTCTACTTTTCCTCTGCGTAGCGATTGCGAAAGTCCTGCGGCATTCCCGTGCTGTAAAGCCACACGCGAAACGGCTCGGCCAGATTCTTGCCCGTGGTCTGCTCCAGCGCCGCGCGCAGGTCGTTGAAGCCTACTTCCTTGCCGCGCAGTAACGCAACCACTTGCGCCAGGCCTTTGCGCACCGGAGCTTCGCCATACGTGTCTTCAAGAGCTACGAAAAATAGAGCTGCCTTGGCCGCGGCGATGCGCCGCCGCGGAAAGGGATCGTAGAGCATGGTGGTAACGATCGATTGTTCCGAAGCTGGCATTCCGGCAGTCTTCTGAACTCCGGTCTCATAGGTATGGAGAAACTGCTGGATCCGCCGCCGTCGCGCGGGCTCGCCGCCGCTCGCTTCGTCCACCACGATCGTGGCGTAATTCGGCAGCCCCTCGCCGATGCCCACCGCGGCATCCTCCGCCGGATACATCTCCACACCGAACCAGCTGTGCGCCAGGGCCTGATTGATGCCCTGCGTCAGTTCTTCGCTCTGGAAACCCAGAGCCAGCGCGCTCGAATTCACCAACGCGCCACCCGGAAAAGACGCCGCCGCGCTTTGATCCTCGTCTCTGGAGCGTGCGCGCAATTCCGGGGACTCCACAATATGGGGCCCGGGGATATTTTTTTCGAGCGAGCCGAAATCTTGTTGCAGCGCGGACCATGCGGCGGCGATGCGCTGTGCCGCAGCGGCGGGATCGCCTTGCAGCGGTTGCTTCGTCCAAAACGAAACCGCGGAATTGTCCGCTGATTTCTCCCGTGGCGACGAGTCGACGTAACGGCCCGCCACAATGTAGGCGGGCAAGTCATTCGTGCGCAACTGGAAGCGATATTCGGTCTCGTTCTCGGCTTTTTTGCGGCCCGCAGGCGTGCCGCCAGCGAGTACCAGAAAATTGTTCGGCACGCGAACGGTGTAAAAAGTTTTCGGCGGCCGCTCCGGATAGGGAGCCAGGACTCGGTTCGGCGGCTGCGGCAAAGGAATCCAGCCGCGCGAACCGAGATGAAAATTGTCTGCGCCAAGGGTAACGCGTGCGCCTTGCTCGGCCGGCGATACAAAACTGTAGTTAATTTGCAGACCTCGTTCTTCCTTGCGCGCCCACGGCGGATCGCACGGCAGCCGCAACGTGTCCGGATGCTCCTTCTGATATTCCGGGGGCAGCGCTTCGGGCGTCACTTCATGGCCATTCCATTCGACGCGGAGCTTGGTTCGTCCGTAGATTTTCTCGTTCGGAAAAATCACGTCGATGAACGCTAAATCGCTAAGGCCGGAATTCCGCAGCATGTAGCTGGTGCGAACCTGCAATTCCGGCGGTGGACCGGCATTGAAGTTCACTTCGCGCGATTCCTTCAGAATTTGATAACCGGGAGCCAGCGGCACGGTGCAGCTGGTCGCACAAAGCAAAAGGACCACAACAGGGAGCAATGCACAAAGCGAACGCGGCGCGACGCGAATCAAGATGCAAGGATTCTAGCTTTGAGTGTAGAAAATCGAAAAGGGAAAATAGGAATCAGCCTTAGGTATTGCACGCGCAAAAAGCAGATCCCTCACCCGCTATCGCGGGTTTGGGATGACACCCTCAATTTCTCTGCGGCCTGTACAGCCGCGCCTAAGAGGCGGTGAAACGGCGCAAGATTTCTGCGTCGGTGGAACCATGGCGGCGCAGCGCGATGATTTCGGACGCTTGGGAATCGGGAATCCCGCGCCGCACCAGTTCCAGCAACGTGGCGTTATCGATGCGCAGATTCCGCAGCATGCCTAGTGAGGCGCCGGAAAGCGCCGGCGTTCCCGAGGCGTGATGGCGCGCCACCTCCAGCACGATAGCGTCAGAGAGTCCCGCCAGGTGCATCGCCTGCAGTTCGCCGTAGCCCAGGCCCACCTGGTCCATGCCCGCGAGCGCCAAGATGCTGGGTTCGCTCAACCCCGACTGATGCAACGACGCGATCGCGTCCCCCGCCGTAAACGATTCGCCGCGGCCATGAAAAATCTGCAGCAGCGTTATGCAATCCGAATCACTTAGGCCGGACTGGCGCACCTTGGCGATTTCGTCGACCTCCGCGGCTGTAATGTGCAGCGCCTTCAATTCCTTGATGGTGCTGTAATTCATTCCGGCGTTGTCGAGCGGCTTGGTATTCAGAGGAGTCAGACTTTCACACGCGATCTGCGAAAACAGAGCGGCGAACACTAGAACCGTCACGAACGCACTTCTGCGGCGCACAATGCGGCCCAATCCGCGGGCGGAACAGGTTGCCTGTAAGGCTCCCATTGCTTTCATTGTACCGAGTGAATAGCCGCGCAGAGCGGCCTGACGCGGAATGATTACGGGTTTTAGGCGATCAAGCGTTCGGAAAGCGTGCGGGCACGGCTCCATGCAGTGCACAAGCTAGACGTTGTAAACGCGCTCGATATCAAACACGCCGGGAATCCGCTTCACTCCGGAGAGGATGCGTTCCAGCTGCTTGCGGTCCTGCACATCGAGCGCGACTTCGATGCGCGCGCGCAGATCCTGCCCGCCGCTTTCAAACGTGCGAATATTCGCGCCGTTGTCGCTGATCACTGTGGTGATGCTGGCCAGCATCCCGGGACGATCCTCGGTGAGAATGCGCAGGCGCACCGGAAAAGTCGCTTGCGTTTGGCCCGCCCATTCCACCGCGATGCGCCGCTCGGCGTCGTAAAGCAAATTCTGTACGTTGGGACAATTTTTGCTGTGCACCGCGATACCGCGGCCGCGCGTGACGTAACCGATCACGTCGTCTCCCGGAATCGGGTTGCAGCATTTCGAGCGATAAACCATCAGATCGTCGTGGCCGCGCACCAGAATCGCGCCGTCGTTCATGCCCAGCATGCGCTTCATGGTGTCTACGATCTTCGGCTGCTTCTCTTCGGAGGGATCGGTCAGCGGCTGTCCGCTGGCTTTCGCGAGCACCTGCCGCGCCGACCATTTTCCGTAGCCCAGGTCTGCGTACAGATCGTCAATGCGCCCGCAACCGTATTCGGAAGCGACGCGCTGCCAGGTTTCCGGCGTGATTTTCTTCAGCGTGATGTCCGCCTGGCGCGCTTCCTTCTCCAGCAGGCGCTTGCCGACGTCTTTGGCCTGCTCGCGTTCGTGCAGATTGATCCACTGGCGGATTTTGCTGCGCGCGCGCGAGGTGTGCACGAAGGAAAGCCAATCGCGCGAAGGCTCGTGCCCCTTCTGCGTGATGATTTCGATCACGTCTCCATTCGCCACGGAATGGCGCAGCGGCACAATCGCGCCGTTCACTTTTGCGCCCGTACACTGATGGCCCACTTCGGTGTGCACGGCATAGGCGAAATCAATCAGCGTGGCGCCGCGCGGCAACACTACCACCCGGCCCATCGGCGTGAAGGTGTAAACCTCTTCGGGATACAGGTCCACGCGCAGGGTGGAAAGAAACTCGCTGGGCTCCTGCATTTCCTGCACCCACTCGATCAGCTGGCGCATCCAGACGATGCGCTGGTCATCGGCGCTGGAAGTTTCCGTGCGTCCGTCTTTGTATTTCCAGTGTGCGGCGACGCCTTGCTCGGCGATGCGGTGCATGTCCTGGGTGCGAATTTGCACTTCAAACGCTTGGCCGCCGTGAATCACCGTGGTGTGCAGCGATTGGTAGAGGTTCGGCCGCGGCATGGCGATGTAATCTTTGAAGCGGCCCGGCACCGGCGGCCAGATCTGGTGAATCACGCCGAGCGTCGCGTAACAATTTTTCACCGTGTCTGTAATCACGCGTATCGCTAGCAGGTCGTACACCTGATCGAGCGTGCGCTGCTGTTTTTGGCTTTTCAGGTGCAGCGAGTAGAAGCGTTTCACGCGCGCCTGTACTTCGGCGGGTATGCCCGTCTCCACCATCTTGTCGCGGATGGAATCCTGCACTTCCAGTAGAAATTTATCGAACACCTTCTGCTTGGTGGCGAGTTTTTTCTGGAGCTCGAAAAACGCTTCGGGCTCCAGGTAACGGAAGGAAAGATCCTCGAGCTCTCCGCGAATCAGGCCCATGCCCAGACGGTTCGCGACGGGCGCGTAAATATCAAGCGTCTCGCGCGCGATGCGCTGCTGTTTTTCCGAATCCAGATATTCCAGCGTGCGCATGTTGTGCAGGCGGTCGGCGAGCTTGATTACCACCACGCGCACGTCGTTCACCATCGCCAGCAGCATCTTGCGGACGTTCTCTGCCTGGCGCGCTTCAGGCGCCAGCAAATCCAGCCGGCTGATCTTGGTCGCGCCTTCCACCAGACGTGCAACGTCGGGCCCAAAATGTTCGGAGATTGTTTCCAGCGGAATTTTTGTGTCTTCGACCACGTCGTGCAGCAGCGCCGCGCAGAGCGACGTCACATCCAGCTTCATGTCCGCGAGGATGTGCGCCACTTCTACAGGGTGGGAGAGGAAGGGCTCGCCGGAGAGGCGCGTTTGTGTCTTATGCTGCTCCGCCGCAAAATCGTAAGCGCGCCGCAACAGATCGAGGTCGTCGCCCGGGCGATTGCGGCGCACCTTGTCCGTCAGTTCGACAAAGCGCAGATCCACCGTGCGGCGCGCAGCTTGCGTAATGGCAGGTTTACTTGCCGGTTCCATATACCATTATATTCTGAGCGCCGCCCCACCGCGAGCCATTCCTGTGGCAGCTAGCGTGTGGGTTTTGAATCGGGGGAATTGTCGGGAATCGTCTCTACCGTCGGGTGCGGCGGCTTATTTCTGCGGGGACGGCTCGGGGATGGCCTCGCCATCTTTTCGCGGATCGGAGGCACCGTAGTTCACTCCGGTGGAAATATCGCGCTGCACGGCCTGTCCGCCGCCCATGGTGGCCGAGTAGGCTCCGTGAAGTTTAATCTGATGGCCGCGCTGGGTAAGGCCGTCGCGAACAGCGAGTGGGATGCGATCCTCCAGATCCACATCGCAGCCTGCAAACGTTACCTTCCTGAAACGCGCGGCCTCCAAAGCTTCTTGAATATTCATGCCGAAGTCCACGACGTTGGAAACGAATTGCGCGTGGGCTTGCGCCTGATTGAAGCCGCCCATGATTCCGAACGCAACCCGTTCCTGGCTGTTGCTCATGAACCCCGGAATGATCGTATGCAAAGGTCGCTTGTGAGCGGCGAGCTTATTCGGGGAATTGGGGTCAAGACTGAAAAGCCCTCCGCGATTTTGCAGCGCAAAACCGGTGCCGTCCGCCACCAGGCCCGACCCGAACTCAGAATAGTTGCTCTGAATCAGGGACACCATGTTGCCGTCTTTGTCGGTGACGGTCAGGTAAGTCGTGTCGCCGCTCGTCGCGAGCTCGGGCTCGCCAGGCGACACATTGCAATTTGCCTTGGCCATGTCAATCAGCTTCGCGCGCTGCGCGGCGTATTCCTTGGAGAGCATGCCCTGCACGGGCACCTGGCTGAACTTTGGATCCGCGACGTAGCGGTACATATCGGCGTAAGCCAGCTTCTTCGCTTCAATGATGGCGTGCAATGCGTCGGTGGAGTTGTGTCCAAATTGCGCGAGAGAAAATCGCTCCATGATGTTCAGCATTTCCAGCGCGGCGATTCCTTGCCCGTTCGGCGGAATCTCGTAGACGGTCCACCCGTGATACGTGGTCGAAATCGGCTCGACCCATTCGCTGGAATAGTCGGCCAGGTCCGCTGGCGTCATAGTGCCGCCGAGTTTGGTCGATAGCGACACGATCGTGTTCGCGATTGCGCCCTTGTAGTAGCCATCTCTGCCGCCGGAAGCGACCGCTTCCAGCGAATGCGCGAGATCGGGATTGCGGAAAATCTCGCCCACTCGCGGCGAGCGGCCATCGAGGAGGTAAGTTGCCGCGGCATTCTTGTCCTGCTTCAGAAAATCCACCGCCTCCGCCCAGTACGCGGCATCCCATTCGGGCACAGGAGAACCTTCGCGAGCGTAGTAGATCGCAGGAGCCAGAACTTCGGAGAATTTCTTCGTGCCAAAACGCGCGAGCAGTTTTGACCAGCCATCCACGGCGCCCGGAACCGTGACCGACTGAATGCCTTCCTGCGGCATTTTCGCAATGCCTTTGGATTTGAGAAATTCGATGGACAGCCCCGCGGGAGCCCAGCCACTGGCATTCAACCCGTAAAGCTTTCCGGTCTTCGCGTCATACACAATCGCAAAAAGATCGCCGCCGATTCCATTCATCATTGGCTCAACTACGCCCATCACCGCATTGGTTGCGACTGCCGCGTCAATTGCGTTGCCACCGTGGGCCAGCACCGTTGCTCCGGCCTGCGCCGCCAATGGGTTTTCCGCAGCCACCACTCCCCGGCGAGAAAGAACCATGGAGCGGCCTTGCGTGCGGTCCTGCGCATTGGATTGCATAGCAGACACCATCATCACCAGCGGAAGAAAGATTACGCAAAGCGCCACGCGCACGAACTTTCTCATGTTTCTCCTGGACGAAACAACCACTGCTGCAGCGCATCCGCGCCGTCCTGCGCGCGACAGATTCCACGGGCACCCGACGAAAGCCTAGTGTGAGCAGTGAACGATGTCAAACGCCACGACATTGACACCCAGCGGCCGCGGAAGTACCGTGACTGCCGCAGCCCGGAGCCGGAAAATTGAACCTACCGGAATTTAAAATTGATGCGACGCCGCAACCGGGAGGAATCTTCGCGCGCATCCGCTTGCTGGATCAAAGCCTGACGTTTTTCCTGGCGATCCTGATCCTGATAATTTTCGTGGTCTTCCCGCTGGCCGGCCTGGGGTGGCTCGGCAAATTCATCGTTGATCTGGTGATCTCGATTCTACTGCTCTCCGGCGCGGTAGCCACCAAGCGCAGCCGCACGCTGACGATCCTGGTGGTTCTGTTGACGGTCGCGGGCTTGGCGGTGCACTGGACCGGCGCTTACGTGCCTAAGTTCACGCATCCCATACTGGAAGCGGTTCTGCTGCTCTCCTGCCTGCTGGCGTTTGCCCTGATCACCTTGGTTCAGGTATTCAGCCCCGGCATCATCAACTTGCATCGCGTGCTGGGAGCAATTGCGGCGTACCTGCTGATCGGCCTTATGTGGTCGTACGCATACGCTCTGGCGGACATGATCATTCCCGGCTCAATCCATCCCACGGCAACGACTCAAGAAGTGGTGTCCCCCATGGCGCGCTACGTATACTTCAGTTTTACGACGCTGACGACGCTCGGATATGGCGACATCGTTCCCGTGCATCCCATCGCGCGCACGCTCGCGATTTGCGAAGGACTGATCGGCCAACTGTATCCCGCCGTGCTGATCGCCGGCCTGCTAGGCATGGCGCTGCAGCCGCAAAAGTTTCCGCAGAGCAAGTCGTAATCGCCGAGCAGGCTGGATGCGGCGGCGCGATCGCGCATTCTCTGCTCAATTCCACCAGCCTAGCCCATTTTGGAGTGCGGCGGCTTGCCGCCGCTTTTCTTCCCCGAAGCTTGCTTCGGCGTTCGCTCCCCTGTACAACCCGCTCCGGATATGGATTTCCCGAGCGCGATTCATTCCCTCGCCCACAGACAAGGGCACTACACGGCGCCGGCGACGCCTCGGCTATTTCCCCTTCTCGACGGGATAGCCCTTTTCGATCCAATCGGTGTTGAAGTCATTCGGAAGAATCAGCACGCGCAGATTGGAAAAACCCAAATCGCGCATGGCCACGAATGCAGGCCGCAGATTCGGGCAATGCGCCAGCGGGCAGCAGCCGCAATACAAGACAACATTCGTTGCCTTGGGAATCGTTTGCGCCCACTTCTTCAATTCCGCAAGCCCCTGCTCGGTGGAAGCAGCGCCGTGAAACACTGCGTGCGGAATGTGCGCGCCCTGATAAAGCGGACGAAAACCGACGCAGACCACGGCTGGCTCGTCAGGGTGGGCCGGCGCAGCAAGTTCCTTCGCCAGATCAGCCGGCTGCACCATTTGCGCGGCGGACCATGGGTCGCCGCCGTCTTCCGCATGCGATAAGAGTGTCATGCGCGTCGCGCGAGAATTCGAGACGAAGAACGCCAGAAAAAGAACGCAAAACAGGGTCGTCACCGTGCCGCGAATCATTTTCATTTGAGATTTCCCCCAGCTACTACCACGCAAGTCCATTTGCCCCATTATTCACAAGCCAAAAAACAAAAACCGGCGGGTGGAAAACCCGCCGGTTGGAAATGCTGCGATTCGAAAAACGCCGCGTCTAGGACGACGGCTGCGGCGACTCCATTTTCTTCTGCTTGATTGCTTTCACCTTGTCCACCAGGTCGTTCGCATTTTTCACATCGGCGTCGTGAGCGTCCGTGGTGGTTTCCATGTCCGCCTTCTGGCGATAGAGCAGGTTCAGATAGGCCATCGCGTCGTCGTAGTCCTCACGCAACTGAATGGCTTTCTGCAAGCTGGCGATGCCCTCATCCACCACCGCACCGTACTTCTGCTGGAACTGCGTGGCGAGCGCGGGGGGCATGGCGTCCGTGTCCGGAATGGACTTCCTGGCGGTCTTGTTGTACTCCTCGCGCAGGTCGCGATTGCCGCGGAAAGCCAGCGACCAATCAATCACGCCCACCCAGTAATACGGCTCGGGATCGTCCGGCTTTAATTGAATGTGCTTCTGGTGGTAGCTCTTCGATTCCTCCATCATTTTCGGATCGAAGGGAGGACCACCGGCCATGTTGTAAAGAATCGAACCCAGCCCATCGATCGCGGAAAGATTGTTGGGATCGGTCGCCAGGATGTCTTTGAACTCCTGCGCCGCCTGTTGGCCGTTGCGAATATTTTCAGGCGAGGGAGCGCCGGGGATGTACTGAGCGGAATATGCAGTGGCCAAATAAATCCGCGCGTTAGTCAGGCCCGGATCCAGCTCTTTGGACGTCTTGAAATCTTCAATGGCCAGATCGGTCTGTCCGGCTTTATACGCTTGCACTCCCTTGTTGAGCTTGTCGCGCGCGCGCAATTTGTCGCAACCAGCGCCTGCGGCGAGTGCGGCCATTACCACGGCGAGAAGAAAAACTGTGTGAGGCTTCCGCTGCATCCCTTGCTCTCCTTAATGAAGGCTGCGCCGAATAGATGAGAACCCGCAAGTCTGCGAAACGTTCGGCGCTGGCCACCGCCGGCGACGAGCTACTGCCCTGCTTCGATCTTCGCGGTAATCAGGCCGACGTTGTCAATTCCCGCGCCGCGCATGATATCAATCGCGCGTGCCACCTGGGCAAATTCCACGGCGTCGTCGCCCTTCACAAAAGCCACTTTCTCGGCGCGCTGTTTGAAGATGTCTTCCAGGCGTGGACCCAGAGCGTCCCAGGTCGTGTCGTCCTGATTGATCATCACTTTTCCATTGGAGGTGACTTGCACGACGATGGTCTTCGCCAGCAGCGTGTCGTCCTGCTTCTGGTTCGGAGGAGTCGGCTGCGGCACCAGGGCATCGAGCCCCTGGGGAATCGTGGGCGTGATCACCATGAAAATGATGATCAGCACCAAGAGCACGTCAATCAGAGGCACGATGTTCGGTTCGGACATCGACCCTTTACTGCCACCAACTGCCATTCCCATGGGAAAACTCCTTATATTCTATGCACTACAGCTCGCGCCCAAGCCTAGGTGCCGGGCGGAGGTGCTGGAGGAGCCGCGCCACCCTTCGGGCGGATCTTTTCCGTGAGCAGGCCCAGATGATCCACGCCCGCCGCACGGACTTCGTCGACAGCCTTGACGACATCGCCGTACTTCGCGCGCGAATCGGAGCGCACGAATACAGTCTTGTCCAGGCGGTTGGCGATCAGGTCCTTGACCTTGGTGGTGATGTCGTCGAGCGAGACCTGCGTGCTGCCCAAATACATCTTGCCGTCACGCGTGACGGCCAGGATGATGGCGTCGTCCTTGTCCGCGTCCTGCAGGTCCCGGGCGTTGTTCACCTTGGCCATATCCACGGAGACGCCCTTCTGCAACATGGGCGTGACCACCATGAAAATAATCAGCAGCACCAGCATGATGTCCGCCATCGGGATCACGTTCGGCGCGGCCATCACCGGCGGTGCTTTGGGCTTGTACGCCATGGCTTACTTCTTCCCGCCGCGGCGTGTGATGAAGTAGTTGATCAGCTCCATCGAGGAGTTGTCCATCTCCACGTCGAAGGCTTCCACTTTATTTGTGAAATAGTTGAACGCCCACACGGCCGGAACCGCGACGACCAAGCCCAGCGCGGTGGTGACCAACGCTTCAGCAATACCGCCGGCAACCGCCGATAGACCGGTGGCCTTCGATGCCGAAATGCCTTTGAACGCGTTGATGATGCCCATCACCGTGCCGAACAGTCCGACGAACGGAGCCGTCGAGCCGATGGTCGCAAGACCCGAAAGGCCGCGCTTCATTTCGGCGTGCACGATCGCAACCGAGCGTTCCAGACCGCGGTTCGCCGCTTCGATCACTTCTTCATCGCCCACCTGCGCCGAAGCTGCCTGAAATTCAGACAAGCCGGTCGCGACTACCTTGGCGATGTGGCTCTTCTTGTTCCGCTCGGCGATGGAGATCGCTTCGTCGAGCTTGTTGTCCTTCAGCGCGCCCGCCACCTGCTGCACGAAAATCCGCGATTGCTTGCGCGCGGCGCTGTACATCAACGCGCGGTCAATCATGATGCCGATTGACCAGGCGGACATAATAAATAGAATTGCTACGACGGTTTTGGCAGGGATACCCATGTTGTGCCACATGCTGACCAGGTCCCAGCCCACTTCACCCGTCGGCTGCTGAAACATCACCACACCGGCAAAAAGTAAATTCGCAAGCATTATCTGATCCTCCGTTCCTGTGAAACGACCAAGGCAGCAAGATTCTGCCGGTCGGATTTTATTTCCGCCCCAGCCCCGCGAAGAGCTTGAAGCAAGCCTTGCTTAACCGCCCAAAGTAAAGACGACCGAAATTGTTGTGTCTACTTCCACCGGGTCACCGTTGAGCAGGGTGGGGCTGTAGCGCCACTGACGCACGGCGTCCATCGCATTCTTCATAAGCAGCGGAGGACCAGAAATGTAAGTCAATTCCTGAATCGTGCCGTCCTTGGCGATCACCGCATGCAGTATCACCGTCCCGGAAATGTGCGCCGTCTTGGCGATCGGCGGATACAACGGAGTGACCTGGCGAACCAGCTTGGCCGCCGCTACGTTGCCGCCTACACGGATACGCGAAGGAGTCGCCTTCGGCGGGGGAGGCATGCCGCCACCCGAGCCACCGATGATGCCGCCCAGCACGCCGCCGGCCTGACCACCCGGCACGCCGCCGGGCACGCCACCGACCACGCCAACCGCGCCGACATCAGGCGGCATTTCCTCCTCTTTAATCATTTGTACTTTCTTCGGGATCACCGTGGGCGCCATCATCTGCCCGTTATGGATCAGGCGCACCACCGGCTTCACGATTCTCTGAATCGCCGCGGCGGGAGGTGGCGGCGGGGGAGGAGGAGGCGGTGGCACCAGGAACGTGGTGAGCATCGTCTTGGGCAAAGCCTCGGTATAGATCAGCGGAATCAAAATCAAGACGCCCAGCAAACAAGCCTGAATGATGGCCGAAAGAGCCACCGTCCAGGAATTGTTCGTCCTTTTCGGATTGGCGCTGGATACAACTAGATCGTCAAACATGGCACCTACCTCCTAGCAGCTGCCACCACGCGCTTATCGGCTGCGGATCCGGCGCGAATGGCAGTTCCCTGACCGCGATACTTGTTCCAAACCACCACTATGGGTGCGGCAATACCGAAACTGGAGTATGTTCCTACCACAACTCCTACCACCATGGCAAAAGAGAAAGCACGAAGCACCTGGCCGCCCATGAGGAAAAGTACCAGGACGGTTAGGAACGTTAATCCACTGGTCAATATCGTACGTGAAAGAGTTTGGTTGATAGCCTTATTCACCACGTCTGGAAACGCTTCGCGCCGCATCAAGCGCTGGTCCTCGCGCACGCGATCGAAGATCACGATCGTATCGTTCATCGAGTAGCCCACCAGCGTCAGCAATGCCGCAATCACCGTCAGCGAAATTTCGAAATGGAAGAGCGAGAAGAAACCCAGGGTAATGAGCACGTCGTGGAACACTGCGATTACCGCCGCGGCTCCGTAAACCCACTCAAACCTGAAGGCAATATATATCAACATGCCGGCCAGCGCATACAAAGTTGCCCGGATGGCCTGCAGTCGAAGCTCGGCGCCGACCTTGGGGCCCACGATCTCCACGTCGCGAATTGTAAAATTGCCGAGCACGAATCCGTTATTCAAAGTGCTGAGCACCGCCGGCGTCACGCCGTCCACGGTTTTCAACTGGTCGAAGCTGGTGACAATGCCGCTATGATCGGCGTCCCGCGCGGCGAGCAAACGCTGCGCCAGCTGATTGTAACGATCACCGGCCGCCGCTCCCAGCGCGAGCGGATCTTTTACAGTAAGCGCGTCGGCCAACTGTTCCTTGGTCACGGAATTGAAATCCGGCTTGCTGGCCGCATCCGCCGTGCCGAACGTCTTGTGCAGCACGTTCACGATCGCTTCCCTGCCGGATTCCAGCGACGTTTCGTCGCTCTGGCCTTTCTGCTCCAAGCCAATCACCACATCGTTCTGCGAACCGCCGCCCAGCACGTTGTCACTGATCGTCTGGATTGTGCTGTCATTCAGCCCGGCCGATGATAGGCCTTTGCGAATCTGATCCAGCGGCGCAGGTCCGGCAAACCGCACATACACCAGCGTGCCGCCGCGGAAATCAATGCCGTAACGCATCCCGCCGTTTTTCAAAATCGAAGCCCACCCCACTACCAGCAGGATCAACGACAAGGCGACGAAGTACTTCGCCTTCCCCATCCAGTCAACATTAACGCCCTTGAATAATTCCATTCCGATACCTATCCACCTTTGTTTGACACCGGTCCGGTCGCGTTAGTTCCCTGCAGCCGGTCTGGTCGAGCTGATATCACCGGGCAGGCTCTAAGTCCCGTCCCTGCACTATAAGTCCTTCATAACCGCCGGAATCAGCTAGCACCTGGCGCGCCCCCGCGCCTTTCTGAAACAATTGCACCTGCTCACCGCACAGCTAAATATCCTAAAGACTGGGTTAAATACTAAGCTCGGCCTGGCGATCCTTGCGTGACAAATGCCAGTCGAAAATCGCCCGGGAAACAAAAATCGAAGTAAACACGTTCGCCAGCAAACCGATGATCAAGGTGATCGCGAAGCCTTGTACCGGCCCGGTTCCAAATAGCAGCAGGAACGCCGCCGAAACCAGGGTGGTCACGTGCGTGTCGATGATCGTCCTGAACGCATTGTGAAAGCCCGAATCCACCGCCGTTGCCGGCGCCTTGCCGTTCCGCAGTTCCTCGCGTATGCGTTCGAATACCAGCACGTTGGAATCAACGCCCATGCCGATCGTCAGCACTACGCCGGCAATTCCAGGCAGCGTTAGAACTGCGCCGGCAATCGCCATAAAAGCGACCAGGATTATCAAATTCAGAATCAGCGCCACAACTGCATTGACACCACTCAGCCGATAATAGATCACCAAAAAGATCATGACCACTATCAAGCTGCCGATGGAAGCTCGCACGCCCGCGCGGATCGAATCAGCTCCCAGCGAAGGGCCCACCGTGCGCTCTTCCAGATATTTAATGGAAGCGGGCAACGCTCCGGCGCGCAATACCAGCGCCAGGTCGTTCGCGGACTCCTCGGTGAAATTCCCTTCGATCACGCCGGAATCATCAATGCGGCTATTCACCACCGGGGCGCTATACACCTGATGATCCAGCACGATCGCCATGCGCCCCTTGGGCGACAACTGCGATTGCTGCTCCGTGAATGGCCCAAAGCGCGCCGCTGCCGAAGTCGAGAGCTGGAAGCGCACCTCAAATTGCCCGGGATTGCTTCCATTCGGGGCCGGGCTGGCGCCGCGCAAGTCTTGCCCGGTGACGATCGGCGCGCGATCCAGAATGTAATAAACCGTCTGCACGGGAAAACCGCTTTGCGCTTCGGATTTCCCGGGGACAATCACGGTTCCCGGAGGCAGTACTCCGCCCTTCGCGGACAGCGCCGCAACTTCCGATGGATACGTTTGATCGTCGGCCACGCGGTTGAGCGTGAGCTGTCCACCCGCCTGAATTACCGCCCGGGCGCGGTTCGGATCGCCTTCGCCGGGAAGCTGCACGAGGATTTCATTGTCACCGCGGCCCGTGGGCGCAATGGTCGGCTCCGTCAAACCCAGCGCGTTGATACGCCGCGTCACCGTCTCTTGAGCTTGAGTCATGGTGTCGCGACGCAGATCGGCCACGACGGTCGGGCGCATCGTCAACAGGTAACCGTTCACTACGCCAGCGGCGGGAGAAGAAGCCCAGTCGGTGAATTGCGTGCTGATCAGATCGCGAAATGCTCCAGCAGTGCTGGGGTCGATGTTATCCACCTCAATGTGCGTGTCGTCCACGCGGCGGATATCTCCAACGATAATGTTCTTCTCGTGGACCTGTTTGGTGAGCTGGTCGATGGCCTGATCGCAGCGCTGCCCGATCGCTTCGTCCACCTGCACCTGCAACACCAGGTGGCTGCCGCCCTTCAAATCCAGGCCCAGCTTGATGCGATCTGCAAGGTTAGCCTTCACCTGCGTCAGTGACGTGGGAAACGTCGGCAATCCCAAAAGACCGTACAAGCAAATCAAAATGACGAAGAGTATGAGAATGAACTTCCATCTGAGCTGGGGATTCATGCGGCTGCCTAACTCTCCTTCGGTGGTTCTGCCTGCATTCCCGCAATCGCGTTGCGGGCTACCTTCATCTTCACTTGCTCGGCGATCCGCAGCTGCACTGTGTCGCCTTCAAGGCCAACAATCGTGCCATAGATTCCACCGTTGGTGATGACTTTATCTCCGTTTTTCAGCGCCGCCAGCATTTCGTTCACTTTCTTCTGCCGCCGCTGCGCCGGCAGGATCATCAGAAAATAAAAAATCACCATGATCAGGATCAGCGGCAGGAACAGCGCTATGCCGCCCGGCTGCGCTTGCGCCCACACGCTAAGTGCCAGGTTCGCCGAAGCCACGATAGAAATTGTCACGATCATTATGCCTTTCCCTTCTTCGCCGGCACTTCGGCTCAGCAGGGCCAATCCGCCAGGACGGACAAACTCGCCGGGGGCCGGCAAGCCGGAAACTCGTTTGCCGAAGACGCTGCTCCGCCCTGCGACCGCGCCCAACACCTGCTTGGGTTTGTCTTATTTCAGACGAGCCTGAAGGTCAGAGCGGAACTTTTCGAGCTTCCCAAAACGGATAGCCTCGCGAATTTTGCGCATTATGTCAAGGTAAAAGTGGATGTTGTGGTGGGTGTTCAAAATTGTCGCAAGGAATTCACCGCTCGTTGACAAGTGCCTCAAATAAGCGCGCGAGTAGCGCCGGCACACCGCGCACTCGCAGGTTTCGTCAATCGGGCGCGGGTCGTTCGCATATTGTGCGTTCTTGATCAGCATCCGGCCCTGCGAAGTGTAGAGGCAGCCGTGCCGCGCGCTGCGCGTGGGCAGCACGCAGTCCATCATGTCCACCCCCAGTGCTACGTAATCCGGAATTTGCTCGGGTTTGCCCACGCCCATCAGGTAGCGCGGCCTGCCCGCGGGCAAACGCGACGCGGCAACGCCAGCCATTTCGCAAGTGCTCGCGTGCGGCTCTCCAACGGCCAGACCGCCAATCGCGTAGCCCGGAAAATCCAACCCAACGAGCGCGTCCGCGCTCTCGCGACGCAGCGTCGCATGAGTCCCGCCCTGCACGATGCCGAAAAGCATCTGCCGCGCGGCGTCTCCGTGCTGCGCAAAATAATCGCGCGAGCGCCGCGCCCAATCGAGCGTGCGCTTTGCAGCGTCGCGGGCGCGCTCTTCAGTCGCCGGCGCTTCGATGCATTCATCGAGCGCCATCACAATATCCGCACCCAGCGCGATTTCGATTTCCAGCGCCTTCTCCGGCGAAAGAAAATGTTCGGAGCCATCCAGATGCGAACGAAACGTCACGCCTTCGTCCGTCACCTTGCGTAATTCGCTGAGGCTGAAAACCTGGAACCCGCCCGAATCGGTGAGAATCGCCCGAGGCCACGCCATGAATTTGTGCAGCCCGCCCATCTGGCGGATCAGTTCGTGCCCGGGACGCAGGTACAAATGGTAGGTATTCGAAAGCAGGATTTTTACACCGAGGTCTTCCAGGTCCTGCTGCGTCTGGCCCTTCACGGTAGCGGCCGTGCCCACCGGCATGAACGCCGGCGTATCAATCACGCCGTGCGGGGTGGTCAGCCGTCCCAGGCGCGCGCCCGTCGGGTCGGTCGCAAGCACTTCGAACTTGAATCCCTCGTGCTGTGGCTCCATCCGAACGAGTGTATCAGGAGAAAGCGGCGACCAGCCCCACCTTCACGATCACATAAATCAGCCACACGCCCACCACCGTGCCGAGCGCTTTGCCGAACGAAATCTTTTTCGGATCGGCGGCGCTGAACCCAAACGCCATCAGAATCATGTTCCAGAAAGCGAACAGATCGAATGCGGTGAACAGCGTCACCATCCATTTCGCGGCATCGCCCGCAAGAAATGCTCCGCCATTCGACGCCACCAGATGATCCAAATCCACGGTGGACGGATCCTTCAAGAAAATGATCAGAATCCCCAGCAGCGCGCCGATGATTCCCGGCACCCAGGCATACGAAACGATCGCGAGCGAAGGCACAAATCCAATTTTTGTCCCGTAGATGAGGTTGAACGCCAGCATCAGCACCGCCCCCACAACTACCGCGGCGATGAACGGTCCTATGACCACCGCCACATACGCGAAAATCGGCGCTACCTTTGTCTGCGTATCGATCATTCTCTCGCGCTGCTCTGCCGTCATCGATTCCATCTGCTTTTGCGTGCGCGAATTCTGCTGGTCCTGCCGGATCATGAAGTCGCGCCAGCCTACGCGCTGCCCGAAGGTGAAGATGACTCCGACTGAAACCACGGCGATCAAGATCAGCGGCAAAACCCACGAGGGTTTCCGCACGATCGATTCAAACGTCGGCTTCGGACTGAACAGCACGCCGAAGATTCGGCCAAAAGAACTCTCGGAGGCGGTAGTTGCGGGGGAGGTTGCCGGAGACGGAGTATCTGCGCTGGCCATGCTGGTTCCCTCCTGATCCAATCGAAGCGATCGTCGCTACGACTCTCTAACTCATTACGGCTGACGGAAGCGAAAGTTTCAGTCTGGCCACTGTTTAACACATCCCACAGAAGATTGTCATCAACAGGAGCAGCGCTGCAAAGCGGACAGAAAAGGGGACAGAAAGAAGATGGCGATGCGACCAAGCTTTCAAGCACCCCGAGCCCAATATGGAGTACGGCGGCTTGTGAATCGCGCGGCGGCGCGATTCATCCTGAGATCCGGCAGCGCCGGATCGAAGGGCCGCCGCTTTCGTAAACGAGGCTCGCCTCGCGTGAACTAGGCATGATCTAACCAACTAGCGGATGAACCGGCGCCCGTCACAATCGCACGAAACTCACTCCGGAATCTCCGGCACAGCCGCCAGCAAAGCCTGCGTGTAAGCATGTTGCGGCGCCTGCAGCACCTGCTCCGCATCACCGATCTCCACAATCCGCCCCGTCTGCATCACCGCCACGCGCGAAGCCAGCTGCGCCACCACCGGTAAACTATGCGAGATCAACATCAAAGTAAGCGAAAACTCCCGCTGTAGCCGCGCCAGCAATTCCAGAATCTGCGCCCCTACGGAAACATCCAAAGCCGAAACCGGCTCGTCAGCGATCACAAGCTCCGGCCGCAAAATCAACGCCCGCGCGATTCCAATCCGCTGCCGCTGCCCGCCCGAAAATTCATGCGGATAACGCGTCACCTCGACGCGCCCCATTCCCACGGCTTCCAGTATTTCAGTCGTGCGCGCGGCGCGCTCTTCGCCCGAAAGCTGCGGCTCGTGAATCGCCAGCGGCTCGCCCACAATGCTGCCCACACGCATGCGCGGATTCAGCGATGCGATTGGATCCTGAAACACCATCTGCATCCGCCGCCGCAGCGAACGCAGCTTCGCGCCGCGCGCGCACAGCCAATCCTCGCCACGGAAAAGAATCTCACCGGAATCGGGTTCCACCAGCCGCATCAACATCCGCGCCAACGTCGTCTTGCCGCACCCGGATTCTCCGACGATCCCCAGCGTCTCGCCGCGCTCCAGCGCGAAGCTCACGCCATCCACCGCCAGCGCCCGGCGCGCCGATTGCGTGAACGCGCCGGTGGAAACGGAATACGACTTGCTAAGCGCGCGCGCCTCAAGAAGAATTTCGCCCGCCATCCCTAAATTTTCTCGGCGGCGATTTGGATTCCGGTGTTGATCATGTAGAGGGCGGGCGAAGCGCCGGGCTGGCAGACATCCGCGGGCTCAAGCCGCGGATGAAAATTCGAGCCGTCGTCCGCCATGGATGAAATCATCAAATCGCGCGCTTCGATGTATTCCGGATCGCTCGGCTTCCAGCCCGCGACGTGCATCCAGTGATCAAAAAGCCGCGGATGCTCCCTGGTTTCCGCTGCTGAGATCCGCAGGCCAGCGGCATCCATAAGCGCCCGGAACTCCGCAAGCGTCAACGAACGGCAATGCGAATGATCGCGAATCCATTCGATGCGGTGATTCAGCGCGCGCACTTTCGGATCTTCCGGCACCACAATGTCAATCAGTCCCACGCGCCCGCCGCGCTTCACCACTCGCGCCATTTCGCGGATCACCCGTGCCGGATCCGAAATGTGGTGCAGGCTGTAACTCGTCACCGCGAGGTCCAGCGAGCCATCCGCGAACGGCAAAATCTGCGCGTCGCCAATCACAAAGCCGAGCTTATCTAGCACGCCGTGTTGCGCGGCGCTCTGACGAGCGCGTAACAAAATCGCTTGCGTCAAATCATAAGCGCACATCCAGCGCACGTGCTTCGCGAATCGCAAAGCTAGCGTTCCGGGGCCGCAGGCGAGATCCACGGCCACGTCCGCAGGCCCGGCGGCAACCATGCGCGCCAGCAGTTCGGCGTCCGCGACGCGTTCCGCCACGGCGTAATCGCCAAAAACTTCAGCGGTCTTCGTGAACCGTTCGCGCACCAGCGCCTTCAACTCGTGATCGCTCACGGCAGCGTGATTCGGCGGCCCGTCCGGCGACTCTTTCGGCGAATCGTTCGTAGCGTTCATGGAACGAGAATACACCTCGCGTCGTGATTCTTGTTTACCGCGCGCAATTCCGGAACCGCAGCATCGCACTCCGCCACGCGATGTGGACAACGCGGCGCAAAAGCGCAGCCCGGCGGCAACGCATCGAGCTGCGGAACCGTGCCGGGAATCGGCACCAATTTTTCGCGCGTCAGTCGCGGTGCCGCGCGCAACAGCCCCTCCGTGTAAGGGTGCCGCGGCGCGCGCAGAACTTCCGCCACCGGCCCTTCTTCTACAATCCGTCCCGCATACATCACCGCGACGCGCCCTGCAACCTGCGCCACCACTCCCAGATCGTGAGTGATGAAAAGCATCGAGAGCTGCAACTCGCGTCGCAAGTTGGCCAGCAGCTCCAGAATTTGCTTTTGCACGGTCACGTCAAGCGCGGTAGTCGGTTCGTCCGCGATCAGCACTGCCGGCCCCGCCGCCAGCGCCATCGCGATCATCACGCGCTGCCGCAGCCCGCCCGAAAGCTGGTGCGGATATTGCCGCGCACGCCGCGCCGGATCGGACAAAGCCGCGCGTTCCAGCGCTTCCAGCGCGCGCCGGTGTATTTCGGCTTCGCCCGCGCGCGGCTCATGCACGCGAATTGCTTCTTCCACCTGCGCGCCAATTCGCAACACAGGATTCAGCGCCGTCATCGGCTCCTGAAAAATCATCGCGATTTCGCGCCCGCGCAACGCGCGCATTTCGTTCTGCGAAATCGCCAGCAAATTTTGGCGCTGTGCGTTTCGCGTGCCGCCATTCTCGCCACTGCCATTGCCCGCGCCGCGCAACTTCAACCACGCTTCGCCTGTGTGCCGCGCCCCGTGCGGTTCCAGCCCCATCAACGCCAGCGAAAGCATCGTCTTGCCCGATCCCGATTCCCCCACGATGCCCAGCGTCTCACCTTCCGCCAGCGCGAACGAAACATCATTCACCGGCCGCACCCATCCACCCGGCGTCGGCAGTTCCACCGTCAGTCCGCGCACCTCAAGGCTTGTCGCCATGGAAACATGATAGCCGTACGCGCTTGCCGCGGTGAAAAATTACGCTACCATTTTGTATGGTTGCACCGCCCTGTCCTCTCTGCCATGGCGCCACCCGGATCGCGGGCAATAAGCCCTATTGTCCCAGTTGCGGCTGGAATCGCGATGCAGCCCTAGTCAGTGTCCGCACCGGCCTGTCCGGCTTGCCCATCGGTATCTTCATGATGGGCCTCTTCATTTTTTTCATGATTCGCTTTTGGCACTTCCGCAATCCGTATCAAATCGCGATCTTCGCCGTTTTCCCTGCTTTCGCCATTCTCATCAACTACATCGTCCTGAAGCGAAGTCGCAGCAGGCTGGAATTGGTGTCCGCGGCGATGACGCGCGCCGCCACCTTGCCAAGTAATTCCTTCGCGCCGTCAACCGCTGTCGCTGCGAAATCCAGCGCGGTCATCGCACCGAGCGCGCAACAACTGGCTCTACTCAGGACTTCGCGCCCGCGCGAAATCCGCATGTCCACGCGCGGACGGGTCAGCTTGTCGGTGGCGCTGCTGGCGGTTCTCGGATTTGCGGCGATGTTCGGCGCGCATCTCTACACGAAGTGGGCGCACAAGCTTTCCTTCGCCACCTTTACACCGGGAGACTGGGTCATTGCCGGCATCGTCGCGCTCCTGCTGCTTCTTCCTTACGCGATGTGGCGCCAGCAGGTGCGCGAATGCGATCTGCTGCAGAATGGCGAAGTCGCACTGGCGACCGTTGTGGGGGAGTGGAGAGGCGATAAGGACCAATCGTCGATCGAATACGAATTCAAGGACTTTCAAGGCCAAACCCGCAGGGCTAGTGGCTTCGATTACACGCGAAAACTCTTTGAAGGCATGCCCGTCGCTGTTTTCTACGACCGCGACAATCCCAAGCGCCAAATTCCGGCCTGCGCCACATACCACGAAGTCGTCACATAATCCGAACGCTTCCCGCCGCGCAACCAGAACTCAACGCTTCGCAACGGGAATGCAAAAACGCAAAGCCGTATGCGTGTGGGAGAAGCTGCACACCTTATTGTCAGTAAGCCCGGCGGCTTTTCCCGCGGTGATCACGTCAATCTCACGGATGTGCTTTTGGCCCTTGGGATACACTACCCAAATCGCGCCATCTTTATGAATCGAGCGCCCAAGCGAACTCAACTGCGCGAGGTCCACAACCGCCTCCGCCGAAAAGAAAATCAGGTCAGCGCCTGCGATGCGCTGCCCGCGGGAATATTCCGAAACGCGCGCCGTCAACTCCGTCAGAAATTCCGCGCTCTCCACGCCCAACACGGCGATTTTCTGCCCCGGCTTCACTCCCAGCTTGTCAATCAGCAGTCGATGCGAATAATCGCGCTCTGGCGCGCGAGCCTTCGCTGAATCTTTCCGCGGCACGGTAATTTTTCGCATGATGGCCATCTATCGCGTGATACTCACTTTTCAATCGTCACGGTCTGCCCGAACTTCGCGCCCAGCTCCTGCAGGTATTGCTCCTGCGTCCGCGAATAACCGAGCACGTAGCGCGCTGCGACACGAAAAATCGGATTATAAATTTCGCCGGCCTCCGTGATGCGCAGCAGCGAACTGCCGTCCTTCATCGTCGAGATTTCGTAGGTCCACGTCCCGCCGAATGGCAGCTTGGGATCCGCGATGCGCACCACCAGCGCTCGCGGCGGCACCATCACCATCACTTGGTAAGGAATCGATCCCCCATGATTGTCATATTCGCGCCACGACGGCTTCTCGTTCACCGGCGGCAGCATCTCCACGCGCGTCACGTCCTTCCGCCATGTGGGAAAATTCGAGTACTCGGTGATCGCCTGCCAAATCGCGTCGGGCGGCTGGTGGAATCGCGCTGCACAAGTAGAAACGTGCTGCTGCGGCAGGAAGGCGCCGATCGCGACAAGCACCAGGATGATCAGCACCAGCAACGCGACGAGCACGAAAATTCCCACGCGGATCGTCCGCATCACAATCGTTCCTCTCGTCGCGCCTTCGGATTCCACAAAACCCCGCCTTCAGGCGCGCGCATTATACTTCGGTTTACCCCGGCGAGCGTTTGTCACATAATGCGCTTCCTGCACCTGCGACCCACGCAAGGAGGCACGCTGCCATGCTCCCCGGGCTAAAAGCGGCGCTGAACTATCATCCGCTGTTCGTGCATTTCCCCATCGTGCTCTGGCTGGCGGCGCTGCTGTTTGAAATTTTCGCGGTCTGGCGCGCGAGCGACGAATTGCAGCGCACCGCTTCGCGCTTGCTGTATCTCGGCACGTTCGCGGCGGTCATCACCGTGATGACCGGCCTCGCAGCGCAAAATTCCGTCGCGCCCGGCGAAGCGCAACGCGCGGTAGGAATCCATGAAACGCTCATGCTCACCGCCACCAGCCTGGCGATCGTGCTGTGCAGCTTCGCATACTTCATGCGCAAGAATTTCTCGCCGCATCTGCGCAAGGTGCTACTGCTGGGCTTGGTAGTCCTCGGCGTGCTGCTCACCATCGGCGCCGATCGCGGCGCGCAGTTGGTCTACGAATACGGCTCCGCCATAAATTGGTCTACCGCGCAGCAGCAAAATTAGTTACAGGAGTCACCAGAATGAAAAAACCACGCGAATCAAAACGCATGAGCGACGAAGCAGTGAAGGAAAGAACCGGAAAAACGTGGCCGGAGTGGTTCAAAATCCTGGACAAGGCCGGCGCCAAGAAAATGCGCCACCAGGATATCTCCGCCTACTTGGCCAAAGAGCACAAAGTCGGCCCCTGGTGGTGCCAGATGATCGCTGTCCCCTACGAACACGAGCGCGGCCTGCGCGAAAAATTCCAAAAATGTGACGGCGAATTCGCCGCCTCCGGCAGCCGCACATTAAGCGTCCCGCTGAGCAAGTCCTACGACGCCTGGACCGACGAAAAGCTTCGCCAGCGCTGGTTGCCCGACGTAGAAATCGAAATCACCACCGCCACGCGAAACAAATCCCTCCGCGCAAAGTGGAACGGCGGCGAAAGCCGCCTCAGCGTGAATTTCTACCCCAAAGGCACGGGAAAGAGCCAGGTAGCCGTAGATCACATGAAGCTCGCAAATTCAAAACAGTGCGCAAAGATGAAAATGCACTGGTTCGAAGCGCTAAATCGCCTGCAGGAAATTCTCGAAGGGTAGATGTGCGGCTGTAGGGGCGGGTCTCAGACCCGCCCCACGATTGCATCAACTAGTAATCGTTCGCCGAGCCTTCCAGGAACGCGCGCAGCTTGCGCGAGCGCGAAGGATGCCGCAACTTCCGCAGCGCCTTCGCCTCAATCTGCCGAATACGTTCGCGCGTCACAGCGAACGACTGGCCCACTTCCTCCAACGTATGCTCGCTGCCGTCATCCAACCCAAACCGCATCTTGATCACTTTCTCTTCGCGCGGCGTCAAAGTCTTCAGCACCGAAGAGGTCTGCTCTTTCAGACTCAGATTGATCACCGCGTCCGAAGGCGAAACCACCGCCTTGTCCTCGATGAAATCTCCCAGATGCGAATCCTCTTCCTCGCCGATCGGAGTCTCCAGCGAAATCGGCTCCTGCGCGATTTTCAAAATCTTGCGCACCTTCGCGACAGGGATATCCATGCGCTTGGCGATTTCTTCCGAAGTCGGCTCGCGCCCCAGTTCCTGCACCAATTGGCGCTGCGTTCGCACCAACTTGTTGATCGTCTCGATCATGTGCACCGGGATGCGGATGGTGCGAGCCTGATCGGCAATCGCGCGCGTGATGGCCTGACGAATCCACCACGTCGCGTAGGTCGAAAACTTGTAACCGCGGCGCCATTCAAATTTATCCACGGCCTTCATCAAGCCGATGTTGCCTTCCTGAATCAAGTCGAGGAACTGCAACCCGCGGTTCGTATATTTCTTCGCAATCGAAACCACCAAGCGCAGGTTCGCTTCAATCAGTTCCTTCTTCGCCTGTTCCGCCTCCGCTTCGCCGCGAAGAATCACCTGTAGTCCACGCTTCAATTCCGTCGGGCTTACTTCGCTGGCCAGTTCGATTTCCGCCAGTTCCTGCTTGCGCGAACGCAAGTCCTTGCGCGCTTCCGCTTGCACGTCCGCCTTCGAAGCATCCACGCGCCGCTCGAGCTTCACGATCTCGCGCTCGAGGAAATGCACGCGTTCCACGGTCTGCCGGATTTTTTCGATCAACCGCTTCTTCTCGAGCGGGTTGAACTCCAGCTCGCGCATGCGGTTCGACATCTCAACGCGCGTGCGCGCCAATGCATAGCGCGCCTTCAGGTACGGGCGCTTCTTGGACTTCGCCATGTTGCCGAGCTTTGATGCCTGCTTCAGCGCCAGCAGATAAAGCTTCGCCACGCTGTCAATCTGCTTCAGCGTTTGCTTGGTCTTGGCTTCGATCTTCTCTTCGGTCAGTTCTTCGTCGTCGAATTGAACGATCTCTTTGATGGATCGCGAACCATTGCGCAGATCCTCGCCCACTTGCAAGAGTTCCTTCAGAATTAAAGGCGCCCGCGTGATCGTCTTCAGCACCAGCAGCTGCCCGCGTTCGATGCGCTTGGCAATTGCCACTTCACCTTCGCGCGTCAGCAACGGCACTGTGCCCATCTCGCGCAAGTACATCCGCACGGGATCGTTCGTCTTTTCCAGCGATCCCGGAGTCAGATCCAACTCGCCATCTTCCGAAGCGACAGCTTCGCTGTCTTTCACCGGCTCAGGGGAATCCGAAGCATCCGCGGCGGCCAGCGCCACTTTCGCGCTCGCCAGGTCTTCGTACACATCAATCCCGTAGCGCTCAAACGTCGAGAGCAAATCGTCGATTTCTTCCGAGGAGTGCACCTCGGGCGGCAAAATATCGTTCACCTCATCGTAGAGCAAGTAACCGCGTTCCTTGCCCATGGCGATGAGTTGCCGTACCTGATCGTATTTTTCTTCCAGAGCTACCGTCACACTTCCTCCCTCGCAGAGGTCAGGCGATGCGCGCAAACAGGTCCGCAAAATGCAAAGCCGCCGTGGTGAGACACCCCGGCGCACTGCAAATTAGCTGCATTTAAACGGTTTTTTAGAACGAACTTTCGAACCCGTCGCCGATTCCGCGCCCGTGCCGCCACGCCCGCGCCCGCCCTTGCACATCTATATGATGCGCGAAACGTGCCGCCCGTTTCCTCCAAAACCTTACGAATATACAATATCACCCATGCTAACGTCAACGATGCGCCGTAAGTTACTGCTCGGGAAGGATTTTATCCGGTTCTGGCTCCCTCTCGCGCGATAGCAAACGCAGCAGCTCCATTCTGCGAACCACTAATCTTTTCAACTCTTCCGCCGCAGGATTTGCTTCGATCTGCCGCTGTAAATCCGTCAGTTCCTGCGCTACCGGCCGGTGGCGCAGGAAGCCGAGGCAGCTTTCCGCGTCCTCCCACGCGCCTTCCGGGAGTGTCTCGAAAAGAATCTCGAAGAACAGGCGGCGGTCTTTGTCATCGAGAGTCGCGGCCACCGCGGCGGCATCCAGCTTTTGGCCCGACGCGATGGCAACCACCAGTGCCTCGAAAATGTTCCGCGTCTCGAGGCCACGATGCAAGTCAGCCGAAGCGATTTCGTGCGCCAGTCTCTCGCGAAATTCCGCCGCTTCGAACAACATGCGAATCAGCTGGCGCTCGGCGCGTTTCACCGCAGGCGTCAGCAACTCCGCCTTGGGTTTCACTTCGCTGCGCCGCTCGTCCGCCGCGCGACGCAACGCCGCGCGCAGCACTGGCTCATCCACACGCAATTCCGAAGCGATACGCGTGGCCCACTCCGAGCGCAACAGCCGGTTCGGCAGCCGTTGCACGTAAGGCATCAGAAAATTCAGCGCAGCCACTTTTCCCGCCGCAGTCGTCCGGTCCATCAATCGCGCCCGCCCGATCAGATAATCCAGATACGGCGGCGCCTGCGTCAGCAATTTCTTGTACGCCACCACGCCCTGTTCCTTGATGAATTTGTCAGGATCGGCTCCGCCCGGCAGCGCGAGCACGCGCACGTCGAATTCTTTTTCCAGCAGCAGCACCAGCGACCGCTCCGTCGCAGCTTGTCCAGCTGTGTCCGGATCGTAATTCACCACGATGCGCCGCGTGAACCGCGCAAGCAGTTTCGTCTGCGGCTCCGCAAGGCTGGTGCCGCAGCTGGCCACCACGTTTCCCACGCCCGCGCGCGCCACGGCAATCGCGTCCATATACCCTTCCACCAAAACCGCGAAATCGCTCTGCCGCAGTGCTTCTTTCGCACGATCCAGGTGATACAGCACCCCGCTCTTCGAATATATCGGCGTCTCCGGCGAGTTCATGTATTTGGGCATGTCGTCGCCCATCGCGCGCCCGCCGAATGCAATAACCTTCCCCGCTTCGTTAGAAATAGGAAACATGATGCGCCGGCGAAAGCGATCGTAGAACCGTCCACTCTGATCGCGCCCAACCAATCCGCAAACTTCCAGAATGTTGTCCGGATACTTTTGTTTCAGAAATCGCGCCAAGGCATCGCCCGCCGAGGGCGCGAAGCCCAATCCGAAACGCGTCACCGCGTCGCGATTCAGCCCGCGATCTTCCAGGTACGCGTACGCCACTTTGCCTTCTGGAGTCTGCAGCAGGTGCCGCGCAAAGAAAGCCGCCGCTTCGCGGTGCATATCCACCAGCGCGGAACGCTGCTGATTTTCCTTGCGTTCCTCGGGCGAACGTTCGCGCGGCTTGGGAATCGCGATCCCGCATTTTTCCGCGACGGTCCGCACCGCCTCCGGAAACGGCGCCTTCTCCAGCTCCATCACAAATTGAAAAACGTCGCCGCCCTTGCCGCACCCGAAGCAGTAATACATCTGCTTCACCGCGCTAACGCTGAACGAGGGAGTTTTTTCCTGATGAAAAGGACACAACCCGCTGAAATTCTGCCCGCTCTTCTTCAAGCGCACATATTCGCCAATCACGCGAACAATGTCCGCCTGCTGCTTCACCCGATCCGCGAAACTCCCCGCCTCAGCCATTCGATTCTAACCCAAGCTACTCTAGTCAATTTCCGCACTCGGAAGCGCGCTCGAACACGCGTTTCTAACCAAGCGTCATTCCGCGCCCAGGATTTCAGTTTTTAACTCACGACGATTTAAGCCTGCGGAGCTTTCGCTCTTTTCGTACTGCCTTCCGTTGGTGTTGGCCAGAAATCTTAGCTGGCTCGACACTCACGGCGCCTTGTATCGCGGGAGCAAGTCCGCCTGCGGAAGGAAACGCTTCCTCTCCGTACAGAGCTTCATCAATGTTCTCGGCGAGTCGTCCGTCCCCGCCAGAGCATTTACCGACGACGTCGAGGAATGAATCTCGTTTGGCTTTCATAGCTACCGCATCGGCAACTCGCGAGCCTAACCTCAATTCTACTCGACACACACTGATTTCGTTAGCTTAGCCCTTCAACTCAGCGATGGTGATAGCTTCTCCGCCGCGATCGGCTGCTTCGTGATGAATCCTTTCAACCAGTGGGTGATCGGTCAAAAACTTCGCAATCCCACGACGTAGAGCACCCATGCCGTGCCCGTGAATGATGCGCACCGAAGGCTTGCCTGCCAGCGCGGCTTCATCAATAAACTTGTCCACGCGATTCGTCGCTTCTTCCACCGTACAGCCGATCACATCGATCTCATCGCCGACCGGCTCGTCGCTCGGTTGCGCGTGTACCGTAACGCCAGCCGATCGCCCTGCTCCAGCCGGGCCCGATTTTACGGCCTGCAATTCGTCCGCGATCGCGAGCACATCACTCAGGGGAATGCGCATTCGCAACGGCCCCGCCTCAATTTCCGCATTGCGCCCATCTTGTCGTCGAAAAATCACCGGCAGCTTGAAATTCTTCACCACCACGCGCTGTCCAGACGAAAGTAGCTCCGGCGCCAACGGTTTTCCCGCCACCGGAGCCGCAACACCTAAATCCGCCTGTGAACCCGCCAAAGTTTCCACCACCGCCGCGTTCGTATCCGCCCGTGCGTCCGCCCCAATTCTTCCCAGCCGTTTGCCCGACTGCTTTTCGATCTGCGCGCGCAGCGTGCGGTCGTGAATATCAGCCGTAACCCGCGCCACCTCTGCTTCCAGCCGCTTCTGCGTCTCCTGAAAATTTCGCTCCAGCTCCGCAATTCGTGTTTTCTGCCGTTCCACCCATTCCGTCTGCAGCAATCTCCGTTCGCCTTCCAGTTGCGCCAGTTCCTCGCGCGACTGCCGCTTGATTTGCTCCATTTCGTCGCGGCTGCGGTGCAGATAAGCAATCAGGTCGCGCGCCTCGCGCGATTCCGGCGTTAAGCTCGCGCGCGCATGCTCCACGACTCGCGGTGGCAAGCCAAGCCGTCGCGCAATCTCGATCCCGCTGGAAGTTCCCGGGACGCCCACCAGCAACCGGTAAGTCGGCCGCAGATTTTCCTCGTCGAACTCCATCGCCGCGTTCACGATGCCGGGCGTCGTCGAAGCGTAAGACTTCAGCCGGTCATGATGCGTCGTGGCAATCGTCAGCGAATGCCGCGCTCGAAATTCCTCCAGCAGAGCCACGGCCAATGCCGCGCCCTCTTCCGGCGCCGTTCCGGTTCCCATCTCGTCCACCAGAATCAGCGAGCGCTCCGTGGCCAGGTCCAGCATCGCTTTCAAATTCACGATATGCGCGGAAAACGTCGAAAGATCTGCAGCGATGGACTGTTCATCCCCAATATCCGCCAGCACGTGATCGAAAATCGGCATCTCCGCGCGCTCCGCCGCCACGGGAATTCCGGATTGCGCCGAAAGCGCCGCCAAACCCACCGATTTCAGCGCCACTGTTTTGCCGCCCGTGTTCGGCCCGCTGATCACCATCACCGTTTCGTCGCCGCCCAGCGTCAGCGATAGCGGGACAGCCTTGCGCCCCAGCGGCCGCAGCTTCGCTTCCAGCACAGGATTGCGCGCCGAATCCAAACGCAGCGAATTCCCGGCTTGAAACACCGGCATCACGCAATCAATTTCACGAGCAAATCGCGCGCGCGCAAAAACAGAATCCAGATGCGCGATCCGCGCCGCCGCCTCAGCCAGCGGACTGCGGTCGGCGCGCAATCGTTCAGTGAGCTCAGTCAGAATCCGCGCAATTTCCACGAGCTCTTCTTCGGAAAGCTGCACCAGCCGGTTATTTAGATCAATCGCTTCCAGTGGCTCGACAAAAACCGTCTGCCCGGTCGCGCTCGCGCCATGCACCACGCCCGGAACGCCGCGACGATCCGCAGCACGCACCGGAATGACAAATCGATCGTTCCGCAAAGTGACGTAATCTTCGCCGCCCGCCGCGCCGCCAGTTTCAGCGCGCACGCGCAAAATACTTTCCAGCGAACGTCGTATCGTCGCGCGCCCCTGCGCGATGCCGGAGCGAATTCGCCGCAGCTGTGGCGAAGCGTCGTCGCTGATCTCTCCATTCGGCAAAATCGCGCGCCGAATTGCCGTCGCCAGATGCCGAAAATCCCCCAGCGCCGCCGCGCGAGCCGCCAGCTGCGGATACTTTGCCGCGTCAGCCTTAAATACCTGACGCAGCGAGCTCGCAATCTCCAATAACCAACCCGCATCCAGAAATTCGGCGACGGAGAGGACCGCGGCCGGAACAACAAGACGCGCCAGCCACTCGTCAGGATCCGCAAACGACCCAAAGCCCAGCTCGGATCCGGCGCGCAAATAACTGACCGCCTCGTTCACCAGCACGAATTCCGCGTCAAGCGCCGCGACATCATGCCGCAGAGCCAAAGCCTCAATCGCGCGGCGCCCCGGCGCACAAGTGGTGTAGCCGCCGACAATTTCTTTCAGTTGGTCGAATTCCAGAACTTGAGCTGCTGAGCGCGACACGGATCCCTCAACGCGACGAAGTTAGATCACTTTATTGTAGCCCGGTTGCCCGTGGGAAACAGCGTGCCGGCGCGGACCAACGCGCCTGACAGCCGATTGCCGCATCCGCGCTTATTTCTTCTTCTTGTGTTGTGGAGGCGGAGGGGCACCAAGTACTTCAACCATCGCAACAGCGATCGCATCGGCCGCGACCGTAGCGTCATGTCCTCGCTGCGGATTATTATTCCCGAAAATAGAAAAAATCAGCCGCTCGCCGCGCAAGGTAGTGGCGAACCCCGATACCGCCCGCACATGATCAAGAGCCCCTGTTTTAGCCTCGATCCGGCTGGCCGCAACAGTGTCCTTCAGCCGCGTTTCCAGCGTCCCATCCACTCCGGCGATCGGAAACGTCGCAATAAAATCCGCGCCCCACGGCTGCAAAGCATCCCAACGCAGCAGTTGCACCATCGCTCGCGGCGTCACCAGATCGTCGCGCGAAAGCCCCGAGCCATCCGTGAAAACCACGTCACCATCCGCGACGCCCACCGTCTTCAGGAAATCCTGCTCAACCCAAATCCCCGCATCGGTAACTCCAAACCCCTTTTTCTCGTGTGCCACCGCCCGCAACAGCAATTCCGCATGCAAATTCTGGCTCACCTTGTTCGTAACGCCCACGATCTCAGAAAGCGGCGGAGAAATATGCACCGCGAAAACAATCGTGTCCGGAGCGCGCGGCACCGGCGCCGGGCCCAGCACCACGTCCGCATCGGGATAAATTTCGGCCGCTGGCGCGTGCTGCACGCGAATCGTGCCTGTGACTCGCACGCCGCGCGATTCGAAAATCTGTTTCAGTGCCAGCGCCGTCGTTTCCGCCGGATCCGGCATCGCCAGATCCAGCTTCATCGGCGTGTGCCCCAACGGAATCGACCCGCGCAGCAAAAGAAACCGCGGTCCGGGCTGGCTCACCACGCCAAACTCCGGCTTGGCATCGGCCGTTCCCGTCGTAAGTTCGTGTCCAAACGTGCCAATCGCCGCAGCCGGCTCGACAGCGACGCCGGCAGGATCGCCGACATGCGGGCCGGGCGAAACTTCCACGGAAATGGAATTATCGTTAAAAGTGATGGCGCTCACCGGCGCGCCAAAAGTGAAATAAAGATCGCCCACACTCCATCCCGGCGGATAGGGATCGTAAGGGTAGTAGCTGTCGTCCGCGACGATATCGCCGTCAATTTCTTTCAAGCCTTTTGCGATGGCGTCATCGGCCATCTGCGCCAACACTTTTTCGGCCGGTCCGTCGTGTTCCACTTTGCCGGCGTAAGGGAATTTTCGATTCGAAAGATCCGGATCGCCGCGACCCACGAAAGCCAGATCGCCCAGCAAATGTCCGTCGTCTCCGAGCCGTCCCGCGGATTCGAGCGTCGTGCGAAATTGATACGTCGGCCCAAGCGTCGCGAGTGCCAGCGATGTAGTGATAATTTTCGCGTTCGACGCAGGAGTAAAAAAACGGTCGGCATTAAGCTCGTACAATATTTCGCCGGTATCGCGATCCGTCACCAGGATTCCCCACAGCGCTTTCTGCGCATGCGCTTCAGCCAGTGCGGCATCCACACGCGCGCGAAATCGCGCGACGTCAGCCCGCGGCTTCGTGCCCCGGCCTCCGCCCGATCCTTTCTTTGCGGACGCGGGCGCAGCCGACGGGGCTTGTTGAGCCATCACGCCAACGGGCGTGGCGCACAAAATAAAAAGCGAAATCCCCAACACGGCCGCCGCAGTAAGCCGCACGCTGCGCGCGCGCCGCAAATCATGCCATGCAATTTTCAAAGCAGGCCTCTTCGTCATTCTCGCACGCGAAAAGCGTCCAAAGTATATGACATCCCTCGCGCTCGCGCCGGATGTGCCACAGATAAGGTTGCGATTCGCGCGCTAGGTCCATTATGATTGTGGCCCACCCATAGGAGGGTACATCGCATGAAAAGCAAAGCTCTCTCGACCCTGCTGATTGCTGCATTGATTGGCCTTCCCGCCATTTTTAGCCCCGCGCCTTCGCACGCGGACGATACCACCACCGATCAAGACCGGATTCGCAGCGCCGGCACAGTTCTGAAAGAAATCATGGACATCCCTGACGACATTCCCCAGAGCCTGATTGACAAAGCGGACTGCGTCATCGTTTATCCCACCGTGCTCAAGGCCGCATTCATCGTCGGCGCCAGCTACGGCCGCGGCGTGATGACCTGCCGCAGCGGCGAAAATTTCCACGGACCCTGGAGCGCCCCATCCATGATGGCTCTGGAAGGAGCCAGCGTCGGATTCCAAATCGGCGGCCAGGCCACCGACTTCGTTATTCTTGTCATGAACGACGGCGGCGCCAACGCCATTCTCGCGAGCAAGGTCAAGCTCGGTGGTGACGCCTCTGTCGCGGCCGGCCCCGTTGGCCGAAATGCCGCAGCCGATACGGACGTAACCTTGCGCGCTCAGATGCTCACCTACTCGCGCGCCCGCGGCCTCTTTGCCGGAATTTCCCTCGCCGGTTCTACCGTGCGGCCGGACAACGACGCCAACAAGCGCATTTACGGCAAAGACATCTCGGCGCGCGATATCGTACTGCACGGCGCCGTCCGTCCCACGCCCGATGCGAAGCTTCTACTGGAAGTGTTGCGCGCCCACAGCCCCAAGAATTTGTCGAAGTAAGCGGCCCCGCTTCGACATTCTTCCTGCGCCGGGGGCTCACGCCTCCGGCGCATTTTTCTTTTTGCGCCACACCCGCTCGCGATCCGCCAGCCCGCCACGAGCAGATGCCTAGCTTCTTCGTGACCAAAGTCCAATATTGACTAATGGTCGGATTTGTCCTACAGTCAATTAGAAGGTTCTCGTGAAGAGCGCTCCCTTATCTTCGGCCCACAGATCCAGCAAGGTCATCCCGCGCGCCGGACGCCGCGAACGCCATCGCACCGAAACCCGCGATCGCCTCTACCGCGCCGCCCTCGCCCTATTCGCCGAACGCGGCTTCCTGGAAACCACCGTGGAGGACATCACCGAGGCGGCCGATGTAGGAAAAGGGACTTTTTTCAATTACTTCCCCACCAAGGAGCACATCTTGGCCGAATTCGGAGGCCAGCGCACAGCTGCGGTGGAACGCACGCTCCAGCAAGCGCGCGCGACCAAAGGCCCCGTACTTGATGTGTTTCGGCAACTGGTGGGCGACGCCGTGGGCCAAGCCGATAAAAGCGCGGCCTTGCTGCGCGCGATTTTCGCCGCGCACGCCTCGTGCACTTCCGTCCGCGAAGAGCTGGTGAAGCGCGTCCACATCGGCCGTCGAATCTTGGCGCAGATTTTCCTGCTGGCGCAGCAACGCGGCGAAATCAGGCGCGACATTTCGGCAATGGACTTGGCGCGCATGACCCAACGAATCTTCATGGGCGTCACCATGAGCTGGGCCATCAAGCCTGAATCCACACTGCGCAAAACTTCCGAAGAAGTTTGGGACTTGATCCGCCCCAGCCTGTTACCCCCGGAAGCGCATACCGCGCGAAAACGGCCGCGGGGATCCAGGGCGTGACCAACCTAGTGCCACTTATAACGTCGTATGAAAACTTCGCAGAGTCTTGGAAACGCTCCGCTTCATCCAATCTGGCACGTTCCGGGCAGGAGGAATCCGTGATAGTTCGACCGGTGCAATTCTTAATTCTTGTAATCTTGCTGTCCTTGGTGGCGGCGCAAACGCGCGCACAGCAGACCGCCGGTCCGGTGCCCGCGCAGCCGTCGTCTTCTGCGAGTTCAGGCAGCAGCGGCCCCGCCGCTCCGCAGGCGCAAAGCACATTCCAAGGCAGCGTGCCCGGTAAATTGGAACCCGGCGTGCTCCAGATTTCTCTCCAAGACGCAATTAACCGCGGCCTAAAGACCAATTTGGGACTGCTGCTCTCTGAACAGGACATCGGTTCCGCGCGCGGCGAGCGCTGGAAAAAGCTGAGTTCGCTGCTTCCGAACATCACCACCACCAGCTACGTGGATGGTTCGCTGGTGGATCTCGCGGAATACGGGTTCAATTTCAAGACTCCGCCCGGCTCCGGTTTCACCATCCCGTCGATCGTCGGCCCATTCGGCTATTTCGATTCGCGCGCGTACTTGACCCAATCGATGCTCGATCTGAACGCCCTGAATAACACGCGTGCGGCCACGCAAAATATGAAAGCCGCGCAATACACCGCGAAGGACGCGCGCGACCTTGTTGTCCTTGCTGTCGGCTACAATTATTTGCAAGCCATTGCGGACGCCTCGCGCATTGAATCCGTCGGCGCGCAAGTGAACACTGCGCAGGCTCTCTACAATCAGGCGTCCGATCAAGTAAATGCCGGCACTTCTCCAGCCATTGACGGGCTGCGCGCTCAGGTCGAATTGAAAACGCGTCAGCAGCAACTCATCCAGGCCAAAAATGATTTTGCGATCCAGAAACTCACTCTGGCGCGCGTCATCGGCCTCGCTTCCGGCCAGCAATATGACCTCACCGATAAATCGCCGTACGAGCCGTTTACCGGGATGTCGCTCGAAGAGGCACTGCAGCGCGCTTATGCCTCGCGCTCCGATTTTATGGCTGCCAGCGCTACTCTGCGTGCCGCCGAATATTCGAAGAAAGCAGCTCGCGCTGAATACTATCCCTCGCTATCTTTCAGCGCGGATTACGGTCTTGCCGGCACTTACTCCACGCTCAACACCCACGGAGTTTTCGATGTGCGCGGCACTCTGAACTTCCCTATTTTTCAGGGCGGCAAAGTGCAGGGCGATGAATTGCAAGCCAACGCGCAACTCGAACAGGCTCGCCAGCGCATGGAAAATATTCGCGGGCAGATTGACGCGGACGTGCGCACCGCCTTCCTGAATTTGCAGTCTTCCGCCGAGCAGGTGGAAGTCGCGAAAAGCAACATTGACCTGGCGCAGCAAACTCTCGACCAGTCGCGCGACCGCTTTGCAGCCGGCGTCGCGGACACGGTGGAGGTAGTGCAGGCGCAGGAACAAGTAGCCAGCGCGAACGACAGTTATATTTTCAGTCTCTATAGTTACAACTACGCGAAAATTTCTCTGGCGCGCGCCCTGGGCCTCGCGGAAGCAAGCGTAAAAGAATACTTCAAAGGAAAATAAGCCATGCCCCAGCAAACGGAAATTCCGGCCAATCCGCCTGCGGCGGTAAAGCCAGCTCCCGACGAAACTCATTCGGCGTCACCGCCGCCCGCTCGCGCCGAAAGCTTCTTCGCCACGCATCCGCGCGCACCCATGTTTCTGGTGATCGCTGCGCTGGTCCTGCTGGCCGGCGGATATTTCACCTACCGCTATTTTTCCATGTACGAAACCACCGACGATGCGGAAGTGGACGGCCACCTGATGCCGCTCAGCGCGCGCATCACCGGCTACGTCATAAAAGTGAACGTGGACGACAATCAGTACGTGGATGCCGGAACCGTCCTCGCAGAAATTGATCCGCGCGACTATCAGGTTGCGCTCGATCAGGCCAACGCACAGCTCGCTGATGCCCAAGCCACCGCGCAAGCTCTGAATATCAACGTCCCCATCACCTCGGTGAATTCCGATAGCCAGATTTCGTCCACGGAAGCGGACGTCGAAAATGCTCGCGCCGGAATCTCTGTCGCCCAGGATCAATTCGCCGCTGCCAAAGCCCAACTTGATCAGGCTCAAGCCAACGACGTGAAAGCGCAAAACGATCTGATTCGTTACAAGCAGCTCGTAGACAAGCAGGAAATCTCCCAGCAGCAGTACGACGCGGCCGTTGCCGCCGCTAAAGCAAACAGTGCAGCGGTTGCATCAGCTCATGCTTCGGCCACTGCTGCCGAGCAGCAAGTAACCCAAGCGCGCAGCAGGCTGGCGCAAGCCGATGCGAATTATCGCAACGCCCAAACCGGTCCGCGCCAGGTAGCTTCCACGCGCGCTCGCGCGCTTTCCGCGGACGCCACCGTGCAGCAGAAACAAGCCGCGGTCGAGCAGGCCCAACTCAATCTTCAGTACACGAAAATCATCGCTCCGGTGAATGGCGTGGTCAGCAAGAACGCCGAAGTGGGCATGAACGTTCAACCAGGCCAGCAGCTTTTCGCCATCGTTCCACTTGACGAAGTCTGGGTCACTGCGAACTACAAAGAAACACAATTGAAATACATGCGCCCCGGCCAGGCTGCTGAAATCAAAGTGGACGCAAACGGCCGCAGCTACCAAGGCCACGTGGATAGCATCGCCGGCTCCAGCGGCGCGCGCACCAGTCTATTGCCGCCGGAAAACGCCACGGGCAATTACGTGAAAGTAGTTCAGCGCATCCCGGTAAAAATCGTCCTAGATAAAGGACAGAACAGCGATCACCAACTTCGCCTCGGCATGTCCGTCGAACCCAAAGTCAAAGTGAAATAAATTGAGCGCTGCCGCCATTCCGCTTGACTCCGCCTGGCGTCCGCGTCCGGTCATCAATCCGTGGATCATCGCGCTCACCGTCACGCTGGCGACGTTCATGGAAGTTCTCGACACCAGCGTAGCCAACGTTGCCCTGCCGCACATCGCCGGCAGCCTCTCCGCCGGCCAGGACGAAAGCACCTGGGTTCTCACTTCCTATCTGGTTTCGAACGCCATCATTCTGCCCATGAGCGGATGGTTTTCGCAGCTCATTGGCCGCAAGCGTTTTTACATGTCCTGCGTCGCGCTCTTCACCATCAGCTCGTTTCTCTGCGGCCTTGCTCCCAATCTCAGCATGCTTATTGTTTTTCGCGTGCTGCAAGGCCTCGGCGGCGGCGGCCTGCAGCCCAGCGAACAGGCGATTCTTGCCGACACCTTCGAACCGCGTAAACGCGGCATGGCTTTCGCCGTTTACGGCATGGCCGTGGTGCTGGCGCCCGCCATCGGTCCGACGCTCGGCGGATGGATCACTGACAATTTCAACTGGCGCTGGATTTTCTTCATTAATATTCCCGTCGGCATCATCTCGCTGCTGCTTACCAACATGCTCATCAGCGATCCTCCATACATGAAGAAGGGACAGCGCGCCGGCTTCACGGTGGATTACATCGGCCTCGGCTTGCTCGCGCTCGGGCTTGGCGCCATGCAAGTCGTCCTCGATAAGGGCCAGCGCGACGATTGGTTCGGTTCAAACTTCATCATCGTCATGACCGCCATCTGCGTGGTCTCTCTCATCGCTGTCGTTATCTGGGAGTGGCGCCACGAACACCCCATAATTGACTTACATCTGTTCAAAATACGTTCCTTCGGCATCGGAAACATGCTGATGTTCATGGTGGGCTTTGCGCTGCTTTCCAGCACAGTGCTCTTGCCGCAGTTTTCGCAGGAGTTATTGGGTTACACGGCGCAAAGGGCGGGCCTCGCCTTGATGCCCGGGGGAATCGCGATTATTTTGTGCATGCCATTCGTCGGCTATTTGCTCGGCCATACGGATGCGCGCCGTCTGCTTTTATTTGGCCTCGCCATGGTTTCATTTTCTCTGTTTCACATGACGAACTTCGACACTTCAATCGATTTCCGCACGGTCGCCACGGCGCGCGTATTCCAAGCCATGGGCCTCGCATTTCTTTTTGTGCCCATCAATACAGCGGCTTACGCATTTCTGCCGCCCGGAAAAAATAACGCAGCCTCAGGCCTCATCAACCTCGCGCGCAATATCGGCGGCAGCGTCGGAATTTCCTTCGTCACCACCATGCTCGCCCGGCGCACGCAAGTGCATCAAGCCAATCTCACCGCCCGCCTGAATCCGGGAAACCCGCAATTCCAGGCCGCGCTTTCAAACACCACGCACATGCTCATCACCCACGGCTCGAGTCCTTCCGAAGCTGCTCGCCAAGCCTACGGAATTATCGCCTTCAACTTGGATCGCCAAGCCACCATGCTCGCCTACATTGACAACTTCTGGATTCTCGGCGTCTGCGTCGCGGTGATGATTCCCTTCGTCTTCCTCATGAAGAAAGTAAAACCCGGCGGCCCGATCGCGGCGCACTAGCCGTCGCTGCATGAATGGGAACCCTGCAAGGCGCGGCTTAAGGCCCGAACGAGCGCGGCTTGAAACCCGGAAGGGCGGGAC
>JBEKHD010000023.1:0-73454 GCA_050012455.1 Candidatus Acidiferrales bacterium
GAGGAGGGAGTGAGAGCGCACATCAATGAGGCTCGCTCAGCCGCGAGCTTGCCTCCTGTCTAGCACGCTGACTAACAACCAATGCCACCATTCCTTAGCACCGTCGTGGGCAGCTATCCACGAAATACCAGCGTGGAAGATACGATGAAGAAGCCTGCGCTTGGCCGCGCGGAAATTGATGAGCTTATTCAATGGGCGGCGCGCGACCAGGCAGACCTGGGACTCGACATCATCACTGATGGCGAGGGCTATCGCGAAAATATGTATTATTTTTATCAGAAGCGGCTCGACGGAATCACCTTCGAAGGGATGGTGAGACAATCCTTCGGCACTGCTGGATTCGGAATCGAATGCTCGCGTGTGATCGGTGAGATCAAGAATGCGCGCTTCGAGCTGGCGCGCAATTGGAAGCTGGCGCGCGATGCGGCTCCTTCCCGCTGCCGCGTCAAGCAAACTGTGACCGGCCCGCATGTGCTTGCGCGCTTTAGCGTAAATCAGCGACCGGACCTCTATCCAGACGAGCAAACTTTGTGCCGTGCCTACGCGGAGGTTTTGGCGGCGGAACTGCGCGAGGTGATTGCCGCCGGATGCGACTACATTCAATTCGATGAACCGATGTGGACCGAGTCGCCCGAAGATAGTTTGTGGGCCGCGGAAATACTAAACGAACTGATCGATTCTCTGCCCCGAGTCAGGTTCGGGCTGCACGTCTGCGGCGGTAACCCGAGGCGAAAACGGATTTATTTCACAAAATATACGGACATCGTGCCGGCCTTCCGTACCGTCAAGATTGATGAAGTCTCGCTGGAGCACTGCACGCTCAGCTACGATTTGATGGAGCTGTGGAAACAGTGGCCCTTCAAAGGCGACTTGGCGCTCGGGGTGATTGACCAGCGCAGCGATCCGATTGAAACTCCGGAGATCATTCGTGAACGGCTGGCGCCGGCGCTCGCTTGTTTTTCTCCCGATCGCCTCCTGCTCACGAGCGAGTGCGGTTTCGGACATGTGCCGCTCGATATCACTCGCAACAAACTCCGCGTCCTAACCGAGACTTGCCGCGAGCTCAGGAAATCATAGGCATACTATCCTTAAGAATGGCTGCGCTTGATATCGTGGCCTCCCTTCTCGACGGTGGCTAGTCACGGATGTCCTCGGCTGCGCCATACATTCTGCAGTCGGCTCGCTGATGCCGGAGTACCGATGCCATTGATTCAGGATCCGGCGGGGCACGCCTCAATCATCATGCCTCGTCGATATACCCATCCGGCAGATGAACGGACGCAGCAGGCTGCCGAGGCACTGCTTGGGAGTCCCACAGTGTTGGAACCCGCTACGGAACCCGCTTCGAAAACGGCGAATTCACCTAGCAGCCAAATAGTGGAAGTAGCAAACGGGGGCAGGTCAATCGGATTGATGGTAGGCCCGTGCGGGCTCGAACCGCAGACCTCCACCGTGTCAAGGTGGCGCTCTAGCCAACTGAGCTACGGGCCTATTGACTGCTCACAATATTAACACAGCGGCGGCGCGCGGCTCGCCCGTCGCAGCTACTGTTGCTTGATTACTTCGCCGCCCTTCATTACGAATGCGACGTTTTCCAGCACGCGCACATTCGCCAGCGGGTCGCCCTGCACAGCTACGATGTCCGCAAACTTTCCGGGCTCGAGCGTTCCCACACGGTCGGACCACCCGATCAAATCCGCGGCGTTCACCGTCGCCGACTGAATGGATTGCAGCGGCGACAGCCCCATCGAAACCATTTTGCCGAATTCGTGCGCATTCAATCCGTGCGGATACACCGCCGCGTCGGTGCCAAAAGCCACCTTCACACCTTCCGCGAACGCGTGCGAAATATTTCTTTGCGCGATGGGCAGCACAATCTTCGCTTTCTCGATCATGCTCGGCGTCAACCCCAACGTCTGCAGATTTTCCGTCAGCCAGTCTTCCAGGTAGACGGTGGGTACCAGGTAGGTGCCGCGCTGCTTCATCAATTGAATGTCCTCATCGTTGATGTAGCTGCCGTGCTCGATGGAATCCACGCCCGCAAGCACTGCGTACTTGATGCCCGTCGCTCCGTGCGCGTGCGCGGCCACTTTGCGCCCCAATCCGTGCGCCGTGTCCACGATGGCTTTCATTTCTTCGGGGCTGTATTGCGCGAGCGCCGGATTATCGCCTTCAGACAGCACGCCTCCCGTCGCCATGAACTTGATCACGTCCGCGCCATATTTGATGTCCTCGCGCACTTTCAGCGTCACGCCATCCACGCCGTCGGCGACGCCGTCATCCGACCAGTGATATTGCGGCGCGAGAAAATTGTTGTCCGCGTGGCCGCCGGTGATTCCGAGCGCGGGGCCGGACACCAGCATTCGAGGTCCCGGCACGTCGCCGGCCTTGATCGCGTCGCGCAGGGCGATGTCGGAATATCCGCTGGCGCCTACGTTGCGTACGGTCGTGAATCCAGCCTCAAGCGTCACGCGAGCGTTGCGCGCGCCGGTCAGCGCCTGTCGCGGGTAGGACGCGTGCAGGCCAGCAGGGCCGGAATCGTACGGCGTCATCGTCAAGTGCGTGTGGCAATCGATCAGACCGGGCAGGACAGTTGCATTCGAGAGGTCAATCGTCTTCGTTCCGGCCGGCAACTGGCCGGAGATTTCGGCGGTCTTGCCGATGGCCTTGATCCGATCGCCTTCAATCCAAATCGTCTGGTCGCTCAGATAGTTTCCGGTGCGCACATCCAGCACTTTTCCCGCGTGGATCGCAATTTCAGCGGGCGCCGTGCTCTTTGCCGTTTGTGCTGCGCAAAACCACGTCATGCTCGATACCAGAACAGCCAGAATTCCCAGACGCTTCATCCGTATACCTCCGAATTTCATCGCAAACTTCGCAGCGCGAGGAATTGTAGCGCTCTCGCGCCAAATTTCAGGGCAATATTTTTCTTTCTTGCCGCTCGCGAGCTATGCAATCACTCGCGAGAGAAACTCCGTGCAAATATTTTCGATGAAGGCTTGACACGCGCGGCGCTTGCTGTATGATTATGCAGTGTTATGCATAAATGTGCATGAACAAACATGGGCGCTCATAAAAAATTCCGTCAAGGTCAGATCCTAAAGCTCCTCACGGGCGAAGCAGTCGCCAGTCAGGACGATCTGCGCCGCCAGCTGATCCACCTGGGCGTGCGCGTCACCCAGGCGACGCTTTCGCGCGACCTGCGCGAATTGCGCCTCGTCAAGACGGTAGATGGCTACAAGCCCCTAGCTGCCGCTAAAGTCGACGACGCGCCGCCGGTCCCGGCTCTTGCGCGCGCTCTGAAAGAGTTTTTGCTCGATATCCGTCCCGCGCAGAACATGCTCGTGCTTAAAACGCCTCCCGGCGGGGCGCAACCGCTCGCTGCGGCAGTGGACTCTGAACGTTGGAAGGAAGTTGCCGGAACTCTGGCAGGTGACGACACAGTTCTCATCATCACGCCGTCGCGCACCGCTCGCGGCGCGATTCAGAAACGCGTGGAGGAAATGCTGCGATGACAGACCCGTTAAGGGTCGCCGTCGTCGGAGCAACGGGTTACGCAGGATTTGAGCTGGCCCGCCTCCTTCTTCGGCACCCAAAAATCGAAAAGCCGATTTTCTATCTCCGTGAGGGCCACGCCGGCGTTCGTTGCCTTACCGAACTCTACCCGCAGCTGCGCGGTTGGGGCGAAGCCGTTTGCAAGCCGCTCTCCGTGGAAGCGATCGCCAGCAGCGGCGCGCAGGTTGTCTTTCTTTCGACGCCTCACGAAGCGTCGCTCGAACTTGTGCCCGCGCTGCTCGCTGCAAATCCCACTCTGCGTATCGTGGACCTTAGCGGCGCATATCGTTTCCGCGCTCCAGAAACTTTCGCGCATTGGTACAAGCTCGCCGCGCCGGATTCGGTGACGCTCAACGAAGCGGTTTACGGCTTGCCGGAACTCTACGCGGACGCGCTCCCCGCGGCGCGGCTCGTCGCGAATCCCGGCTGCTATCCCACGTCGGTAATTCTGGGTTTACGGCCTCTGGTGGAGGCAGGTTGGATTAATACAGCGCGCGGACTCGTCTGCGATTGCAAATCGGGCGTCAGCGGCGCGGGCAAGGAACCGAAGCGCGAAACTCACTTCGTGGAAGTAAATGAAAATTTTCGCGCCTATGGATTATTCACGCATCGGCACACGCCGGAAATCATCGAACATAGTGGCATGGCTTCGGAAAACTTTATTTTCAGTACTCATTTGCTTCCCGTCGAGCGCGGGATTCTCTCTACCTTATATATGTGGCTCAATCCCGCGCGCAAAGCGGATGAAATCGAAGCGCTCTATCGCCAATTTTTCGCGGGGCGGCCTATGGTCCGGGTTCTCCCGCACGGCCGCTTGCCGGAACTGCAGCACGTAACCCACACCAATTTCTGCGACATCGGATTCGCGCTCGACCCCACGGGCGAACGCCTTGTCGTCGTCTCTTGCCTCGACAATCTCGGCAAAGGCGCGGCAGGCCAGGCAGTACAAAACATGAACCGGATGTGGGGCTACCCGGAAACGGCAGGTTTACTATGAGACTGGTAATCAAAATTGCAGGCGCGCTTCTGGAAAGTGAAGAAACCGTGCAGACCATCGCGCGGCAGATCACCGAACTTGCGCGTGCCGGCCACGAATTGCTCGTGATTCACGGCGGCGGAAAAATTTTCACCGCTACTCTCGCGCGCATGGGCATCACCAGCCGCTTCGTCAGTGGCTTGCGCGTTACCGATCGCGAAACGCGCGACGCAGCGGTGATGGTCTTCGGCGGCTTGCTCAACAAGCGTCTCGCGGGCGCGATTTCACTCGCCGGACAGCCTGCCGTCGGCATCAGCGCTTCCGATGCCGCCTGTTTCCTCGCCGAGCCGATGCAGCTCGATGAACGCGAGGGCAGCCTCGGCTTCGTCGGCTACCTCACCGAGGTGAATGTCGATTTCCTTCGCTCCCTCTGGCGCTCCGGCATCGTACCGGTCGCTTCTTGCCTCGGCCTCGGCGCCGATGGCGAGCTTTACAACATCAACGCGGACCACATGGCCGCAGCCGCCGCGGAATTCATTCGCGCCGACCGCCTGATCTTTCTCACCGACGTCGCCGGAGTTCTCGACGGCCAAAAAGTTCTGCGCGCCGTGCGTGGTGGCGAAATCGAGCAGCTTATCCGCCAAAACAAAGTGTCTGGCGGCATGATCCTGAAACTCGAAGCCGCCAAGCGTGCTCTCTCAGGCGGAGTCTCCGAAGTGCGCATCGTCGGCGGCACGGTGGCGCGCGCGCTGCTTTCTGCCGTCCATGGGGCGCGTTGCCCGGGCACGCGCGTTCTGCCCATCGTTCATACGGCTGCGAGAGCCGCGCATGGAGCACGGTGCTAAAAATGGTGCGCAAGAAGAATCCGGCGAAAGGGAAGCGGCTCTCGCCCGCGCAGATTCGCGGCGCGGAAGCGCGCTACCTGATGAACACTTACCGCCGTCCGCCGGTCGTGTTCACGCATGGTCGCGGCTGCCGTCTTTACGATTCGAAGGGGCGCGAATATCTCGATTTTCTCGGTGGAATCGCCGTCAATGCGCTCGGCCACGCTCATCCGCGCCTGGTGCGCGTGATCCGCCGCGAAGCGGGACGCGCCATCCATCTTTCGAATCTCTTTCAGAATCCGTATCAGGCACCGCTTGCGCGCAAACTGGTCGAATGGTCCGGCCTCGACCGCGTTTTTTTCAGCAATAGTGGCACCGAGGCGATCGACGGCGCGCTGAAGCTCGCGCGTGCGTATGCTCACGCCCAGGCAAAAGCCGCAAACGCGGCGCCAAAGACTCGCATCCTGGCGCTGGAAAATTCCTTCCACGGACGCACCTTTGGCGCGCTTTCCATCACCCATCCGGCGAAATACCGCGAGCCGTTCGCGCCACTGGTTCCCGGCGTCGAATTCGTGCGCTTCAACGACGTCGCCGATCTCGAAGCGAAATTCGACAACACCGTTTGCGCGCTCGTCCTCGAAACTATTCAGGGTGAAGGCGGCATTTTCCCCGTCAGCGAAGCGTTCTGGAAAAGGGCGCGCGCGCTGACAACGCAACACGACGCCGCGCTGATCGCCGACGAAATTCAATGCGGTCTGGGCCGTACCGGACGCCACTTCGCCTATCAGAAATTCCCGACGCGTCCGGACATCTTGGCGGTGGCGAAGCCTCTCGCCGGAGGTCTGCCGCTCGGCGCCATCATCGCCAACGAAAAATTCGCATCCGCTTTCGTTCCCGGAATGCACGGCACGACATTCGGCGGCGGCCCGCTCGTCTGCGCCGTCGCGCTGGAATTCCTGAATGTCATCGAAGATTCGAACCTGCTCGCGAACATTCGCGAACGCGGCGCCGAACTGCGCCAAGGTATCGAAAAGCTCGCCGCCAAGTTCGATTTTATCCGCGAAGTCCGCGGCGAAGGGCTGATCCTCGGCATTGACCTTTCAATAGACGGAGTCCCGATCGTCACCGAAGCCCTGCACGGCGGCCTGCTTATCAATTGCACGCATGAACATATCCTGCGCCTGCTGCCGCCCTTCATCATCCGGCGCAAGGACGTCACACAATTTCTCTCCCAGCTCGAAAAGGCCCTGAAGCACGCAGCAAAACCGAAAGCGACCCAAAACGCAGAATCGAAAGCGCAGCCGATGGTTCTGGCTGCCGCGAGGTAAAAAGTAAACATGAACACGACCGCTACAACCGCACCCGTCACTCTCTCGAACGATCTCCTCACCGGGATGGAATGGAGCCCCGCGCAGGTGCGCAGCTTCCTGCATCTCGCCGCGGACGTGAAAGCGCATCCTGACCGTTATCGCGGCGCGCTCGCCGGCCGCTTCTTCGCGCTGATTTTCGAAAAGCCTTCGCTGCGCACGCGCGTGACTTTCGAAGTCGGCATTGCGAGCCTCGGCGGCTCATCGGTATTTCTCGATCACACTGTCACCCATCTGGGCGAACGCGAATCCATCCCGGACGTGGCGAAAAGCCTGGAACGCTGGGTCACGGGTATTGTCGCGCGCGTGTTCAAGCAGGAATCGCTGGACCAACTGGCCGCGAACGCCGGAATTCCGGTGATCAACGCGCTTTCCGATCGCTACCACCCGTGCCAGGCGTTCGCCGATTTCTTCACTCTTGAAGAACGCTTCGGTAATCTGCGCGGCCTGAAAGTCGCGTACGTTGGCGATGGCAATAACACCTGCCACTCGCTGCTCAGCATCGGCGCACGAGTGGGCGCGCATGTTCGCGTCGCCACGCCCACAGGCTATGAACCTGATCCGAACATCGTGGCCGAAGCCAAGCGCGTGGTGCGCGAAACGCGCGGCAAAATCGAAATCCTGCGCTCGCCCGCCGAAGCAGTCGCCGGCGCGCAAGCAATTTACACCGACACTTGGACCAGCATGGGCCAGGAACAGGAAGCCACCGCGCGCGACGCCGCCTTTGCCGGCTACCAAGTTAACGACGCTCTCTTCGCCCACGCCGCGCCCGACGCGATCTTCATGCACTGTCTTCCGGCCCATCGCGGCTCGGAAGTCAGCGAAGCCGTGATGGATTCGCCACGCTCCATCGTTTTCGAACAAGCCGAAAATCGCCTGCATGTGCAGAAAGCGATTCTGCTGACGCTGCTCAATTAATTTCGGCCACCAATCAAGGAGAACGAATTGCCCAAGAAAATTGTGCTCGCATATTCAGGAGGTCTGGATACCTCCATCATTATTCCCTGGCTCAAAGAGACCTATCCGGGCTGCGAAGTGATCGCTATGATTGGCGACCTCGGCCAGCAGGAAGATCTGGAAGCGGCGCGAAAAAAGGCGCTGGCGACGGGCGCAAGTTCCGCTTACGTGGAAGATCTGCGCGAGGAATTCATCACCGGTTACATCTGGCCCACGCTGCGCGCTGGAGCGGTGTACGAACACAAATATCTTCTCGGCACATCCTTCGCGCGTCCGCTTCTGGCGCAGCGCCAGGTGCAACTCGCCAAAGAGCTGGGCGCCGATGCTGTCGCGCACGGCTGCACGGGAAAGGGCAACGATCAAGTTCGCTTCGAGCTGGCCGCCAAAGCCCTGGCGCCGGAATTGCAAATCATCGCCCCCTGGCGCGAATGGAACATCGTCTCGCGCGAAGAAGCCATCGCCTACGCGCAGGCGCACAATATTCCCGTCGAGCAGACCAAGAAAAATATTTACAGCCGCGATCGCAATATCTGGCACCTCAGCCACGAAGGCGGCGTGCTGGAAGATCCCGCGAATGCGCCGGAGGAAGCGATGTGGCAGTGGATCGTGTCACCCGCGAACGCTCCCGCGCAGCCCACCACCGTGGAAATCGGCTTCGCAGGCGGCACTCCCGTTTCGGTCAACGACAAAAACCTCGCGCCGATCGCGCTACTCGATCAACTGAATGAAATCGCCGCGGCCAACGGCGTCGGCCGCATGGACATCGTCGAAAATCGCCTGGTGGGCATCAAATCGCGCGGCGCATACGAAACTCCTGGCGGTACGTTGCTCGTCACCGCGCATCGCGAACTCGAATCTCTCGCGCTCGACCGCGAAACAGCGCACTACCAGCAGCTTCTCTCGCTGCGCTACGCAGAGATGGTTTATTACGGCATGTGGTTTACGCCGCTGCGCGAAGCGCTCGACGCGTTTTTCACGAGCGCGCAGCGACGCGTTACTGGCTCCGTCTCGCTCACGCTTTGCAAGGGCATCGTCAATGTCGCTTCGCGCCGCTCACCCTATTCGCTCTATCGCACGAATCTCGCGAGCTTCACCATGACGGGCTACAACCCGAAAGACGCCGAAGGCTTCATCAATCTTTTTGCGCTGCCTATCACCGTGCCGCAGGAACCGGCGCTAACCGAGCCAAAAAAAGTTCCGCAGAAGGCCAACGCCTGATGACTGCTCCGCGCGAACAGAAGATGTGGGGCGGCCGCTTTGAACGCGGCCCCGACGCAACTTTCTACGAATTCGAGCGCTCCTGGAGCTTCGATCGCCGCATGCTCCCGCAGGAACTGGCGCTCGATCGCGCTTGGGCCCGCGCCATCGTCGCCGCCGGGATCCTCAGCGAAGAAGAAGGCGAGAAAATCACGATCGCGCTCGGTGAAATCGCGTTGCGTGCCCAGACCGATGCCGCCTGGCTCAACGCCTCGCCCGCCGAAGATGTGCATCATTTCGTCGAATCCGCGTTAATTGAAAAACTCGGCCCGCTCGGCGCCAAGCTGCACACCGGCCGCAGCCGCAACGAAATGGTCGCCACCGAATTTCGTATGTACGTGCGCGAAGCCGTGCAAGACCTTCGGCGCGCGCTCGCCACGCTGGAGCGAGCCATTGCCGCGCAGGCCGAGAGCAATCTGCCGACCCCTATGCCCGGCACCACACACATGCAGCACGCGCAGCCGATTCTGCTTTCGCACTGGCTGCTCGCACACGGCGAAGCGTTTCATCGCGATGCCGAACGCCTCGCTGCTGCCTCTGCGCGCGCCGACGATTGTCCGCTCGGCTCCGGCGCTCTCGCCGGCTGCGCTTTTCCGCTCGACCGCAACGCTCTCGCGCGCGATCTGGGTTTTTCCCGCACGACAGCCAATAGCCTGGATGCCGTCAGCGATCGCGATTTCGCACTTGAATTTCTTTTTGCGCTTTCCACGCTGGCGATGCACCTCTCGCGCCTCGCTGAAGATTTTGTTCTATTCGCCTCGCCCGAATTCGCTTTCATCGAACTCCCCGACGAGTTCTCCACCGGCAGCAGCCTCATGCCGCAGAAAAAGAATCCTGACGCCTGGGAATTGATCCGCGGCAAGACTGGCCGCATCTACGGCTCGCTCGTCGCGCTGCTCACCACTTGCAAGGGCCTGCCTTCCAGCTATCAACGCGATCTGCAAGAAGACAAAGAACCGCTCTTCGCCGCGCACGACCAGGCGCTGGCGATGATTCAGATCGCGGCCGCCACTCTCGCAGCGACGCGTTTTCGCGCCGAGCGTCTTTGCCAGGCAGCGCAGGATCCCGGGCTTGTCGCCACCGAAGTCGCCGATTATCTGGTCACCTTCGGCGTACCTTTTCGCGAAGCGCATGAAATCGTGGGAAAAGTGCTGCGCGCGGCCGAACGGGAGGGAATATCGATCCGCGAAATGCCGCTCGAGCGCCTGAGAGAATTTTCTCCGGCGTTTGGTCCGAGCCTCACTACCGCGCTCACGCTCGAATCCGCGCTAGCGCGTCGCGCCACGCGCGGCGGCACGGCGCCGGCGGCCGTCCGCTCCGCTCTGCAGGATTTCAAGGCGCGCCTCGTCAAGCTCGAGGAAAATCCATGAGAACGCGTCGCGCGAAAAATTCAGACGTCGCTGCGATTCACGCTCTCGTTGCGCACTACGCCGCGCAGGGCTTGTTGCTTCCCCGTGCAGCCGAAGAAATCCGCGCCAATATCGGCCATTTCATCGTCCAGGAAGATGCTCATCGCGTCGTCAGCTGCCTCTCACTGGAAAGTTACGGCGCCGATCTCGCTGAAATCCGCTCCATCGCCGTGGACCCCGAGAATCGCGGCCAAGGACTGGGCGCTCGCCTGATCGAGTTCGCCCTAAACGAAGCTCGCCGCCGCGGAATCGCCCGCGTCTTCGCCGTAACGCACGCGCCCGCATTTTTCGAACGCCAAGGATTCACCGCAGCCGCGCGCCAGTCGCTCACTGAGAAGATCGATCGCGATTGCCGCTCTTGCTCCCAGCAGCGCACCTGCAAACTCGTCGCCGTGATCGCCACGGTAATTCCAGAACGCGCCGTGTTGTCCATTCTCTCCGCTTCCGCCGCCCCGGTTCCGGCCTGCTAATCTACAAACTCATGACCACACGACTATCCAATGCCGACGTCCCGCAAGGATTCACATTCGCCGCCACTCACTGCGGCCTGAAAAAGTCGAAACTCGATTTGGGAATACTGATCAGCGAGACGCCTGCGTCGGCCGCCGCCGTCTTCACCACCAATCGTGTGAAAGCTGCGCCCGTAATCGCCTCACAGGTGCACCTGCGACAATCGCGGCACCGCATGCGCGGCGTGATCGTGAATTCGGGCAACGCCAATTGCTGCACTGGCTCGGAAGGCTTTGCCGCTGCGGCGACCACCGCATTGAAGCTGGCGCGCGAGCTGGGACGGCTGCATCCTTCGCAAATACTGGTTTGCTCCACCGGCGTCATCGGCGTACCGCTGCGCTGGCAAAAAATCGTGAACGCAATCCCGCGGCTGGTTCGCGCGCGCCATCGCAACGCCAAATCCTTCGCGGAATTCACCCGCGCCATCATGACCACCGACACGCGCCCCAAATGGGCCGCGGCGAAATGCCGCATCGGCGGCAAACAAGTCCGCATCCTCGGCTGCACCAAAGGCGCCGGGATGATTCATCCCAACATGGCCACAATGCTCGGCTTCCTCGCTACGGACGCCGCCATTTCTCCCAAGCTGCTCGCGCGCGCGCTGCGCGCCGTCGTCGAGCGCACCTTCAATGCCATCACCGTGGACGGCGACACCTCGACCAACGACACCGTCACGCTGCTCGCCAACGGCGCATCTGGCGCGCCCAAAATCTCGAACCCAAATGACGATTGGAAAAAGTTCTGCGCCGCGCTCGAACTCGTCTGCCAATCGCTCGCCTTGCAAATCGTCGCCGATGGCGAAGGCGCGCGCCACGTAATTGAAATCGAAGTCCGCGGCGCGCCAAGCGATCGCGCCGCAAAGCAAATCGCGCTCACCATCGCGAATTCACCGCTCGTGAAAACCGCCATCGCCGGCGCCGATCCCAACTGGGGCCGCATCCTCGCCGCCGCCGGCCGCTCCGGCGTCGCCTTCGATTTCGAGCGCGCCGATATTTCGCTCGCCGGGGTAAAAGTCTGCCGCCGCGGCCAAGAAAATCCCTTTGACGAACGCGTCGCGCATCGCAAGATGCTCGCGAAATACGTTCCCATCGTCGTTTCGCTGCATTCCGGCGACGGCCGCGCGCGCGTCTGGACCTGCGATTTCACCGCAGAGTACATTCACATTAACGCTAGCTATCGCACCTAGCCCGCGTAGCCCTAGCGCCCCCCGCTGTTGTTGACTGCCGCAGCCTATTGCAGCAAGATGCTCCTGAGCAACTGGAGCGCTCGCCTCAGCCGGGTGTGGTCAGGAGTCACTGGCCGCGCGGCCGATTTCCTGCCTCTTCAGCCTCGTGTTTTGCGCCCACGCACGTGCCGGACGCAAAAGGAGAACGACCGTGAAGAAATTGTACGTCGGTAATCTGTCGTTCAAGGCCACGGAAGAGCAGATAGCGGCGCTGTTTTCAGAAATTGGTGTCCAGCCTGATTCGCTCACGCTGTTGCGCGATCGTTTCACCGGGCAGCCGCGCGGTTTCGGTTTCGCCGAGATTGGCAACGACGCCGAAGCAGATAAAGCGATCGAAGCGCTTAACGGCAAGGATTTCCTGGGCCGCGCGCTGGTCGTGAATGAGGCGCGTCCTCAGCGTGAAGGCGGAGGCGCCGGCGGCGGACGTGGTGGCCATAGCGGCGGGGGCGGTGGTGGTGGGCGCGGCGGTCACGGCGGCGGAGGTGGTGGCGGCGGTCGTGGAGGACGCGGCGGCGGGGGTTACGGTGGTGGCGGCGGAGGCGGCCGCGATCGCTAATTCAAGTCTATAATATTGTTCGAGTCACAGCGGGCGCGCATCATTGCGCGCCCGTTCCTGTTTTCCTAGCGCCGGCCTGCCTGCCGGTAGGCAAGCATCCCGCCGGCTCTTTTCGCCAGCCAAACGCCAACCTTCTAATCTACGCAATCGCCTTCCGTTCCTGCGCCAAAGCCCGCCGCATCGGGGTCTCCACTTCCGTGATCTCTCCGCCCTTGTATTCAAAGCGGATCAGCGTCGCGCCTCGCACTCCCTGCGCTACTAGCGCGCCCACATCCAGCTTGGCCTCCGCCTCCGCCAAATCTTCCGCGGACGCATAAAGCGCCGGATTCTTCGGCAAAAACACCGGACAGCAATCGTGAAATGGCTCGGACGAAACATCGTACGTCCCAATCTTTTTCGCCGTCGCCAGAATGTCCACCTTGTCCGCGCCGATCAGCGGCCGGAACACCACCATGCGCGAAGCCGCATCCACGGCCACCAGATTCCGAAGCGTCTGCGAAGCCACCTGGCCCAGGCTGTCGCCGGTTAAAAGCGCCAGGCTGCGATCGCGCTTCGCCAGCGATTCCGCAATACGCAACATCATCCGCCGGTAAAGCAGCACGCGATAATCTTCCGGCGCGTAACGCACAATTTCCCGCTGAATCGCTTCAAACGGCACGCGGTAGAGCTTCGCGTGAAATTGGTACGGCACCAGCTTGCGCGCAAGGCCGCTCGCCACGTGCAGCGACGACTCCCCAGCCTTTGCGCCCGTGCCGTAAAAATGCACGAAGCTCAAATGTGCTCCGCGCTTCATCATGTGATAAGCCGCTACTGCGGAATCATAGCCGCCGGAGAGCAGGCACATCATCCGTCCCGCCGTGTTCGGCGGCAAACCTCCTGCGCCGGGAATTTTTCGCGCGTAAACCAGCGCCATGCTCTTGGTGATTTCCACGTAACAAGTCATTTCGGGCTGATTCAACCGCACGCGCGCGCTGCGATTTCGCTCTCGCAGTCGCTCCTGCAAATATCGGCCAATGATTACCTCGGTCTCCAGGCTCGTCGTCGGGAACCTCTTGTCGCTCCGCTTCGCGCGCACCGCGAACGATTCAAAACGCAGCGGCTCCATCTCCTCCCATGCCGCGCGACACAATTCCTCCATGTTCCGTTCCACCGCTCGCGCCACCGCGTAGAACGCCACGCCCATCACGCGGTCCAATCGTGCAGCCACTTCCGCGAGCGACGCTCCATCGCCCAGCCACACCACCATCCGGTCGCCGGGCTGCTCGATCCGCTCCACGGGAATCCCCTGCAGCGCGATGCGCAGCGCCGTATGCAGTTTGCGCAGAAAGAATCGCCGGTTGCGGCCCTTCAGCCACAGCTCGTGATAGTGGACAACAATAATTGGATTACTCATGCAAATTTCACGCGGCGCTCACGATTTCAATGCTTCCCGAAAGTATAACACCCACTGTCGCATCGGCGGCCGATGACCCGGCCCTCACGCACGCGCACAATCCGCCGATAACTTTATAGCTACAGCAAATGTTCGCACGCGACATTCCACTACTTATGGGGTTATTATCGGCACCGCTCCCGTCCCTGGAGCGGCCTGGCCTGGTGATGTTCCGGCCATGCCACGGTTGGATCGCAAGTTGGCGCGAAAGTTCGTGCTACCCAAAACGCCCGGCGTGCATCCAATCCATCCACCAGGGCAGCAGGGGAGAAACACATGTGGAATAGACGAGACTGGGACGACTTCTTCTTGATTGTCCGGAAACGCTGGAGCGCGCATCGCCCGCCGCGGCCCGTGGACCTGTCTCACCGCAACCGCCTGGTGCCCACCGAAGGCTATAGTCTCGCCGAACTGGATCAGGCAGGCTTGAGCATCGAGCAAGCCGAATATCTCGGACTGCCCGTGGATGCCGGGCGCGTCGGCTCTTACGGCCCGAACGTCACCACGCTGCGCGAGTTCTATCGCTCTAGCCGCTCGCGCTTCTAATTTAAATCCCCGGTCGCGCTATCCTGACGGCATATCGCAGACATTTAACCCACGACCAACCCTCGCAACCCCTGTCGTGTGTCTCCGAATTGTAAAATCTCACTCTCCACCCTTAAAAACGATCTCGCGTTCAGATATCCCGCGACCTTCACCCGCGTCTAATCCCGGTTGGAACGATTTCGCCCGCGCTGACGTATCATCCAAAAGCATCCAGGTGACTTCCAGGAGATTGCTCGATGAAGAAGGCTGTGCTCGCCCTCGCCGTACTTTCGATTTCACTCGCGTGTGCATCATTCGCTCAAGCTCAAGACGCCAAGCCATTGCTGCTCCGCCAACCGACTCTGAGCCGCACCGACATCGCTTTCATGTACGGTAACGACCTCTGGAAAGTCAGCCGCGAAGGTGGCGAAGCCATCCGCCTAACCGCCGGCCCCGGCATCAAGCGCGGCCCGCATTTTTCACCGGACGGCCAGTGGATCACTTTCACCGGCGAGTACGACGGCAAACTGAATGTCTACGTGATATCCGCCAACGGCGGCACCCCGCGCCGCGTCACATTCCACGCGGGACCAGACATTGCCTCCGGATGGACTCCGGATGGAAAAAACATTTTGTTCGCATCGCCGCGCGAGGGCTTCCCCAACGGCACACTGGCTCTATTCACCGTCCCGGCCGCCGGTGGCTTCCCGACGAAGGTTCCTCTTCCCATCGGCTGGGAAGGCGCCTACTCTCCCGACGGAAAATTCCTCGCCTATCGCCCCACCGCTGCGCCGTTCGGCAATTGGAGCCACTACCGGGGCGGCACCTCTCCTCGCATCTGGATCGCTAACCTCGCCGATTCCAGCATTGTGAAACTCCCGCATGACGATTGGAACGATCTCAATCCGCTTTGGGTCGGCGACACGATTTATTTCCTTTCCGATCGCAATGGCGCGTACACGCTCTTCGCTTACGACACAAAATCCCAGAAGGAATCGCAGGTGATCGAAAATAACGGGTTGCCCATTAAATCCGCCGAGGCCGGCCCCGGCGCGATTGTCTACGAACAATTCGGCTCGCTCCACCTGTTCGATCTCTCGACTCATCGCGAGCAAGCGATTCGGGTCCATATCGATCCCGACCTCGTCGAAGTCCGCCCCCATTTCGAAAAAGTCGCGAAACACATTAATGACGCCGCGATTTCGCCCACCGGTGTTCGCGCCGTCTTCGAAGCTCACGGCGAAATTCTCACGGTTCCCGCGGAAAAGGGCGATATTCGCAACATCACGAATTCTCCCGGCGTCGCCGACCGCGGCCCGGCCTGGTCTCCGGACGGAAAATCGATCGCTTATTTTTCCGATGAGTCCGGCGAATACGCGCTGCACCTGCGCGCCCAGAACGGCCTGGGTGAAGTGCGCAAAATCAATCTCGGAACTCCGCCGTCCTACTTCTACGGTCTGACCTGGTCGCCGGATAGCAAGAATATCGCTTACACCGATAAGTGGCTCAATCTCTGGTACGTGGATCTGGACAAACCTACCCCAGTGAAAGTGGATACCGATTATTACGATGCCCAGGGCCTCAATCCTTCGTGGTCTCCCGACAATCGCTGGATCGCCTACACCAAGCTGCTGCCCAGCCATTTCCGCGCGGTCTTTGTTTATTCGCTCGACACCGGAAAAGCGACGCAAATCACCGACGGGATGAGCGACGCGCGATTCGCCGTCTTCGACAAGAATGGGAAATATCTTTATTTCGCAGCCAGCACCAATGTCGGCCCCACGATCGGCGGGCTGGACATGTCCTCCGACGGGAAGGAAGTCACGCGCAGCGTCTACGTAATCGTTCTGCGTAAGGATCTTCCGTCGCCGCTCGCGCCTGAAAGCGATGAAGAAAAACCTGCCACGGACAAGGATAAGAAAGATGCCGACAGTTCTAAGGATGCGTCGAAATCCGATGAAGACAAAAAGGACGCCGACAAGAAATCGGACGAGAAGGACAAAGCGAAGGATAAAGACAAGGACAAAGATAAGGATAAGGACAAGGACAAAGAACCGGTCAAAGTCACCATTGATTTCGACAACATCAGCCAGCGCATCTTAGCGCTTCCAATTCCACCGAAAAATTACGTGGATCTATTTCCCGGCAAGACAGGGGAACTTTTCACTCTCGAATTTCCTCCCGCTCCGGATTCTCAGGGCCCGCCCAGCCTGTTCTTCGCGAAATTCGATCTCAGCAAACGCAAATCCGAACAAATCATCGCCGGCATCCAGAACGCCTCGGTTTCTTTCAATGGCGAAAAATTTCTCTATCAACAGGGCGAGTCCTGGTTCATCGCGGCCACAGCGGCGGCGCCCAAGCCCGGCGAAGGCGCGCTAAAGCTCGATTCCATGGAAGTCTGGGTCGAGCCGCGCGCCGAGTGGAAACAGATGTACGACGAAATCTGGCGTATCGAACGCGATTTCTTCTACGACCCGCATCACCACGGGGTGAATTTGCAGGCTCTCGCGAAGGAATACGAACCGTATCTCGATCGCATCGCCACCCGCGACGATCTGAATTATCTTTTCCAGCAAATGCTCAGCGAAATCAACGTCGGCCACATGTTCGTCGGCGGCGGCGACGTCCCCGAAGTGCAGCCGCTCCAGGTCGGCTTGCTAGGCGCCGATTACACGATCGAAAGTGGCCGCTACCGTTTCGCCCGCGTGTACAACGGAGAAAATTGGAATCCGCAACTGCACGCGCCGCTCACCCAACCCGGAGTCAACGTCGTCGCCGGAGAATATCTCCTCGCCGTCGATGGCCGCGACGTTCGCGCCGACCAAGACGTCTACAGTTATTTTCAAGAAACCGCTGGCAAGCAAACAGTCCTGAAAGTCGGGCCGCATCCCGACGGCTCCGGCTCGCGCGAAGTCACGGTCGTCCCCGTGCCCGACGAATCCGGTTTGCGCAACCGAGCCTGGATCGAAGACAATCTGCGCAAAGTAACCGAACTCAGCGGCGGTAAGCTCGCCTACGTCTATCTTCCGAACACCGGCGCAGGCGGCTTCACCAATTTCAATCGCTACTACTTCGCGCAACTCGGCAAGCAAGGCGCCGTGATCGACGAGCGCTTCAACGCCGGTGGGCAAGCCGCCGATTACATCATCCAGTACATGCAGCGGAAAATTTGGAATTACTGGACCGCGCGCGAAGGTGCTGATTACACCACGCCTCTCAGCGGAATTTACGGTCCCAAAGTAATGATCACCAACGAATTTGCCGGCTCCGGCGGCGACGCGCTCCCTTGGTACTTCCGTCACGTCGGCCTCGGCCAGCTCGTCGGCAAACGCACTTGGGGCGGCCTCGTCGGCATCGGCGGATATCCCAGCCTGATTGACGACGGCTTCGTCACCGCTCCCCGCTTCGCTTTTTTCACGACCGAAGGAACCTGGGAAGTGGAAAATCACGGCGTCGCCCCAGACATAGACATCGAAATGGATCCGGCGGCCTGGCGCCAAGGCCATGACACGCAGCTTGAAAAGGCCGTCGAAGTAGCAATGCAGGAGCTGGCGAAAAATCCGCCCCAGCCGATCAAGCACCCGGCTTACCCGGATTATTCCAAATATTCCACCGCCCACTAGACGCCGACTCGCAATCGCGCGGCCCGGAACCGCGAACGGAAGGGCGGGGCTTTAGCCCCTGAAGCCGCGCTTTTCGTAGCGCCGGCCTGCCTGCCGGTAGGCAGGCGTCCCGCCGGCTCTTTGACTTTGAAGTTGCCTTCGTAGCGGCGCACTTCAGTGCGCCACTTTTTTCACGAATATCACGTCAAAATCGGTTGCAGTCCGTCCGTCAACCCTTTAACGTATTACCTCCTTGTACCGCCCAGGAACCCCATCGTGAAAAAGAAAATCCGCGTTGCCCAATACGGTCTCGGTCCCATCGGCTCCTCCATCGTCCGCCTGATGCGCCAAAAGGATTCCCTAGAAATCATCGCCGCGATAGACAAAGATCCCGCCAAAGCTGGCCGCGACCTGGGAGAAGTAGTCGGCGCGCCCGACGCGCCCTGGGGCGTCTCGATTTCCCCGGACGCTAGATCCGTCCTCGAAAAGCCGCTGGACGCAATCATCCACTCCACCTCTTCCTATCTCACCAGCGTGATGGATCAACTTCTAGAGTGCATCTCGGCAGGCTGCTGCATCGTCTCCACCTGCGAAGAACTCGCCTACCCATTCCGCAAGCATCCCGAGCTCTCCCAAAAACTAGACAGTGCCGCAAAAGAAGAGGGTGTCGCGCTCGTCGGCACCGGCGTGAATCCCGGCTTCGTGATGGACAAGCTCGCGCTCACCTTCAGCGCCGCCGCGCAGCGCATCGACTGGCTCAGCGCCGTGCGCGTTGTGGACGCGTCCAAACGCCGCCTGCCCCTCCAGAAAAAAATTGGCGCCGGTATGACGCCCGAAGAGTTCCGCGCGCAAGTCGCCGCCGGCGTCATCAAACATCACGGCCTTCCGGAATCCATCGCCATGGTGGCCGATGGCCTGGGCTTTGCTCTCGACGATATTTCGGAAACCATCGAACCGGTAATCACTGAAGAAATCATTACAACGGAATTTCTGGAAGTCGCGCCCGGCCAGGTCGCCGGCGTGCATCAGGTCGCGCGCGGCGTCTCCGCCGGCAAAGAGAAAATCTTCATGGAGCTGAAAATGTACGTCGGCGCCCGCCATCCCGCCGACACCGTGGTGCTAAAAGGGGAACCTCATCTCACGCTCACGATCCCCGGCGGCACCCATGGCGACGTCGCCACCGCCGCCGTCGTCGTCAATTCCATCCCAGCAATCCTCGCCGCCAATGCCGGCCTGCGCACCTCGCGCGACCTTCCTCTCACTTTTTTCCCGCCCAGCGCGAAACCGTAAGTTTAACCTGCAGCCTTGCTCCAAAATCGCGCCACGGCCGAATAATCCGGATCATCCTTCGACGCATCTTTCACCGCGCTGTACGTCCCGTACGCAGCGGCAGCGGCCGGCAGCGTAACTCCCTGCTGTCGTGCCAATTCCAACGCGAGCCGCATATCCTTGTGCATCAGCCGCAAGGGAAAACTCGCCGCGTATTCATTCTTCAGCATCAGCGGCGCCTTCACATCCAGCACCCCCGCTCGCGCCATGCTGGATTGCATCACTTCCACCAGCTTCTCACCTGCCACGCCCGCCGACGTAGCGAGCGCCAGCGCTTCGGCCAGCGCCTCCACCTCCAGCGCCAAAATCAAATTCATCGCCAGCTTCACCGTCTGCCCCGCACCATTCGGCCCCAACAGGAAAAATTTCTTCCCCAGCACTTCTAGCACCGGCCGCACGCGCTCCAACACCTCCGCGTTCCCGCCAATCATGAATACCAGCTCTCCTTTTTTCGCGCCCCAGTCGCCGCCCGTCACCGGCGCGTCCAGAAAATCCACTCCGCGCTCGCCGCACGCGGCAGCCACGCGCCGCGCCAGCTCCGGCGAAATCGTGCTCGAATCCATATAAGTGCTTCCGCTCCGCAACCCATCCATTGCGCCCTGCGCGCCCCACAACACTTCTTCGAGCGCCGGCGGATCGCTCACGATGCTGATCAGCACATCCACCGCTGCCGCTGTCTCGCGCGGATTCGCCCCCAGTTTCGCGCCCTCGCTAACCAAGTCGCCCGCCCGCGCCGCCGTTCGATTCCAAACCACGAGCGGAAATCCCGCCTTCAGCAGGTTGCGCCCCATCGGCTTCCCCATCAGTCCCAGCCCAATCAATCCAACCGTCGGTTTCATTTGACGCCTCCCGTATCAGCACAAAAAATATACCCGCGCTCGCACACAAATGCGAACTCACGACGCGCTTTCATCGTTCCATGGTGGCGGGACATAAAGAACGGCGGGAACCACCCTTGCGGCAACTCTATTTTTTCTTCGTGGGCTTAGGCACGCTTCGCGGCTGCGCGGTCTCGTCGCGCGCTTCAGCCACTCGTATCACGTACGCGTACGGAATTTCCACGCGCATCGTTTTTTCTTTTCCGCCCGACGAAAAATGCTCCTCCACGAAAATCGCCTTGCCCGTATCGGACACTAAGAACCCATTCGTTGAGAGCTGCATATCTCCCGCGCGATAATGCGCTTCCACGCGCTTGCCCAGCAGTGCGGAGTACCGTGCCATTCCACCCCAGTCGGCCGGATAACGAAGAGGGGCGTTCGCGCCGACTGCGGCAGTATATACGAATCAATAAATTAATCACGCCTTGTTATTAATGATGTATCTGAGGTGTGGCACTTTCGCTGTGCGGGGCGGGATCGCTGGCTCTTAATTCCAAAGTAGCCGATAGCATTAACGTCAGTGCAGCCACAACGCTCGTCGCGAGATAGGCGAGAAACACCGGCCAGACCCAGCCGAGCGCTCCCGCTTGGCCCGCAAAGCGCAACGTAACGATCCACCAGGCGATCGCTCCTGCGGCCAGCCCCACGAACACCGCGAGATTTCGGCTGAGCTCCGAAATCCCCAGCGGATGCTGGCAGCTGGCGCAAACCAGATCATAGGAATCCGCGGCTACTTTTCCCGCCGGCATCACCGCGCCGCAGTTCGGACATTGTCTCGCTGCCATGTTTCACCTCCGCAAATTCAGCGACGATCGCTCGAACTATCTTCAATCAACGAAAACTCTACTCGATGCCGGAACGGATCAATCCGCTCGGCGCGCACACGCACCCGATCCCCCAGACGAAAAATCCGTCTCGCTCCGCCGCCCCGGCGTGAACCTCGATACGGCTCGCAAACAATCGAATGGTCGCGGTCATGATAAGCGCAGCGTTGCCCGGTGAATTCCTCCAGCCGGTCGATGCTCACCAATCCTTCCACGAAAATTTCCACCAACTCCACAAAAAAGCCAAACTTCTGCACGGAAATTATCAGCGCGGAATATTCCTCGCCCAGATGGCTTTCCATGAACTGCGCCGTCTTCCATTCCATCAGCTCGCGTTCCGCCGCATCCGCCCGCCGCTCCGCCTCCGAGCTTTCCGCCGCAATATCCTGCAATTCCACGCGCCGATACGGCCCCAGCACCGCCACTGTTTCCTCTTTCCCTGTGCGGGCATTCTCCACGTGCGTGCGCAACGGCGCCACATCCGGATTTTCCAGCGCCCATTTCAGCGCCCGGTGCACGATCAAATCCGGATAGCGCCGGATCGGCGAAGTGAAGTGCGTGTATTCCTTCGTCGCCAATGCAAAATGTCCCAGCACGTCCACCGCGTAACGCGCCTGCTTCAGCGATCGTAGCATCAGGTACGAAAGAATCCGCTCTTCCGGCTTGCCCGCGATTTTCTCCGTCAGGCGCTGGTAATGCTGTGGCCGTATGTCCACTTCCTCGGCGGCCGGCATGGTCACGCTCATCGGCCGCATGCGTCCGCGCCCGCCGCCGCGCCCCTCGCGCGCTTGCGGACGCCCGCGTCCATGCCGCACCGTCACGCGCCGCTCCGCCAGATCCTCCACTCCCAGCGAATATCCAAAGGCGTGCGCCAGCTCTTCGAACTCCAGCACTTTCTTCGGATCAGGCTTCTCGTGCACGCGATGCAGCGAAGCCACGCCTCGCTTCTCCAGATATTCAGCCACCGCTTCGTTCGCCGCCAGCATGAACTCCTCGATCAGCCGGTGCGCGATATTCCGTTCACTGCGCACGATGCTGAGCATGCGTCCGTCGGGGTCAAACTCGATCACCGGCTCCGGCAAATCGAAATCAATCGAGCCTCGCGCGCTCCGCCGCTTGTTCAGCAACAACGCCAGTTCCTTCATCCTCTGGAACTCGCTCACCAGAGGCGCGTAGCGCGCCGTCATCTCCGCGTCGCCTTCGATCACTTTGTTGACGTTCGTGTACGTCATCCGCTCCGCCGAACGGATAACCCCCTGAAAAAATTCCGCCCGCACTAATTTCGCCGCGGCGTCCAGTTCCATCACCACGCTCATCACCAGCCGGTCCACTTTCGGATTCAGTGAACAAATCCCATTGGAAAGTTCCTCCGGCAGCATGGGCACCGCGCGATTGGGAAAATAAACCGAAGTGCCGCGTAAGCGCGCCTCTCGATCCAGCCCCGAACTACGCGCAACGTAATGTGCCACGTCCGCGATATGCACCTGCAATTCGTAATGACCGTTCGGCAGCGCCGCCACATGCACCGCATCATCAAAATCGCGCGCCGTCTCTCCATCAATCGTTACGATCGGCAAATGCCGCAAATCACGCCGCCCCGCAAGGTCTTGCTCCGCCACCTGCGCTTGCGTCGCGCGCGCTTCCTGCTGCACCTCATCCGGAAAAATGTTCGGCAGATGATGCTTGCGAATAATAATTTCAACATCGACGCCGATTTCGCCAGGTCGCCCCAGAATTTCAATCACGCGCCCCGCCGGAGCCAGCCCGCCCTTCGGGAAACGCGTGAGCTCCACATTCACCACCGCGCCATCCAGCTCCGGATATCGCGTTCGGCTGTTCGCGGCCGTCCCGCCGCCGCTCCCAGCCTCGCCAGCTTTTTGCCGCAGTTCCGGCGTCAGCTCCGCCCCCGGCGGAATGATTACTTCATGCAGGATGCGCACGTCGTAAGGCAGCACCACATTTCCGTGCGGCCCATAGCGGAACAATCCCACGATCGTCGGATGCTCGCGCTCCACAATCTGCACCACGCGGCCTTCCGCGCGCCCGTCGGCGCGCCTGCGCTCGATGCGTGCCAGCACGCGATCGCCGTGCATCGCATCGCCCAGCCCATCGCGCCCGATGAATAAATCTCCTTCCACTCGCGGCATCGGCGAATCCGGCACCAGAAAGGCATACCCATCGCGATGCGCCACAATTCTCCCGGACACAAGATTTGGATCGCGTCCACGCCCCGACGTAATCTTCGACGGCGCGGCCGCGCCATGACCGTCGGCTACGGCACCAGCACTCGGCGTCGCCTGCTCTGATGACTCACCCGCTGCCGCGGTATTCGCAGCGCTCACACGTTTTGCCGCAGCCGCCTGACCAGCCGCTTCCTTCTTCGCATGCTTCGTCCCCGCCAGCCGGAATCTTCCGCCCTGAGTTTCTTCCACTTCGCCATGCTTTTTCAGTTTTTGCAGCACGCGCGGCAAATAGCGCCGCCCGCGATGCTTTAATCCCATTCCATGTGCGATGTGCCGGATGCTCGCGGGCTGCGAAAGCGTAGCGAGATGCGCGAGTACCAGTTCCGGAGTCACATCGTCCGCAATCGTCGCTTCTCTTGGCTCGTCGGAATGGCGTTGGCTAGGTGTCATACGGTCCCGCACAGGCTAACGGATTTGCGTGCGCGTGGCAAAACTTGCTTTCCCCGCGCGACTCGGTTTTTCAGCCGCGGAGCATCTCAAGGTTGGTCAAGCTCGCGTTCCGCCAAATCCAGCACCACGATCTTGCCGTCCGCTTCACGCTCCAGCGCCGGAGCAAACTGCTCCAGTTCCTCGCGCCTCCACCAATTTCCCGTCTCGCGCTTCGTCCGCATGTCCGTGAACCAATACTGATACTTGATCGTGCGCACCTCTCGCGGCGGCGCGTTCGCGAACGGATTGCTGGCGAATAATGCCAGCACATCCGGATCGTTTTTCAGCAAGCGTTCTTCCGTCCAGACCACAAAGCGCGATTGTTGCCACGGCGCCAAGGACGCAAACCACAGATTCCATTCGAACCGCGGCTGATAAGGCGCGTAAATCCCCGGCGCTTTATCAATCGCCTGCGGCTTGTAGCGAAACGGATACGCAATCCACGTCTTTCCATCCACCGAGCCCTGAAATTCGATCTCGTAACGCTCGTGCGTCATCACCGCAAACAGACCGTAGGAATTCGCGATGCGAAAAGGCTCGAGCGCCCGCACCGGCGCTTCCGGCAGCGGCAGCCCCGGCATAAACATCCACAGCAGCAGCGCCGTCGTGGAATAAAAAACCAATCCAAGACACAAGCCCGCAAACGCCCTGCGCAACGGCGTAAATCTTTCACGCCATTCCGCGGCAGTGCTCGTACGTTCCGGTGCCACCGGCACCGCTGCGGGAACGGCGGCCACTTGCGTCGCGCGTTTCCCGTGGATCCAGTCGCGGAACCACTGCGGCGAAGCCCATTCCAGAAAGCGGTCGTCCAGCAGCAACACGCCCAGCAGCAACACCAGATAATTCAGAAACGTATAATTCGCTGTTGCAATAATCGAAATCTCAAACGGCGTCACGATGAAAAAGCACACAATGCGAAATCGCCTGGGCAGGAACAGCATCCACACGATCAGCAGTTCCGTCACCAGCGTGTAAACCGTCGCCGACGCGTGAAACCAGTGCGGCAAATGCTGTACGTACCATCCGATCCACGTCGGCAGTGGGCCGTTCTGGTAGTAATCGTCCATCGCCGTGAATTGCCGCCACGCCAGGTCCCCGCTCCCAATTTTCGCCACACCCGATTCGAAATAAATTCGGAACCATTCCCACTGCAACAAGAAGAGGCTCGTCCGCGAAGGAGGATTCTCTGCCCCCAATCCCGGCCGCAGGCCCGCCGGCGCGAAAAATAGCGCGATAAATCCCGCCTCCAGCAGCATGCCATCCGACTGGTATCCCGAAAAATCCCGCGCCACGCTCACAAACGAAACAAAACACAGAAAACAAATCAGCAGCGAGGCGCGCGGCCACAGATTCAGCGTCACCAGCAGCGATGCAAGCAGCCCCACCCAGCACAAAGTCATCAACGCGCCATTGCTCGCTCCGAACCACAGCAAAGTTGGCACGGTCCAGTAGCTCTGCAGGTGCAACGCCGCATTTACCGCCTGCAGATAATCCGCCGCCGGCAGGATTCCGTTGGGCCCGATCAGTCCCTTGATCTGGAACAGCAGCGAATAAAACGCGGAAAAATAAATCAGCCCCAAGGCGCGCAAGAAAATCCAGCGCGGCCACAGGTGCCCCGGCCGTTTTTCGGTGATCGGCTCCGGCCCCAGCAGCCAGTTCACCGCGCCCTGAAATAATCCTTCGTCCATGGCCTGCGATTATACGGCGAAAGTTTGCAGCACTCGGGAAAGTTCGGCGCGCAAAGGGAGGGAAAAGCCCGCGCCGCTACAACCTAGACAGAGGAAACGCTTTTATCTGGATTCGCAAACTTCACAAAACTCGGCGCCCGCGGCACTTCGCCAATCGCCTCTCGCCCTTCCGCCAAGCCAATCAAAAATTCCTGCGCGTTAAATCGAAAACCGTTCCCCGCGTGTAGCGCAGCGCCAGCCTCTCCCGCGCGAACCCATCGTCCGTCAGCAAGCAGAACCCTCGTCTTCTCGGTATCCGCAAGATACGGCGCGATCACCTCGCCAAACACTTGCTTGCACAATTCCGCGTCGCGCACGTGGAACATCACCTCCACGCGCTCGTAAATGTTCCGGTGCATCCAATCCGCGCTACCCAAATAAAGTTCGGTCTTCCCGCCATTTCCAAAAACGAAAATCCGGCTGTGCTCCAAAAATCGCCCAATCACGCTGCGCACCCGAATCCGGCTGCTGATCCCGCGCACTCCTGGACGCAGCGCGCACGCCCCACGCACAACCAATTCAATCTGCACGCCCGCCTGCGAAGCGCGGTACAGCGCCTGAATCGTTCTTTCGTCCAACAGGGCGTTCACTTTCGCGAAAATAAACGCCGGCCGGCCCGCTTTCGCATGCGCCGTCTCGCGCTCGATCAATTTCAGGCAGCTTTTCCCCAGATTTAACGGCGCCACGAACAGCGGGTGATAATTCGGCCGCTCGGAATAAGCCGTCAAATAATTGAAGACATGATGCACCGAGTGCGTAATATGCGGGTCGCTCGTCAACAAGCTCAAATCGGTGTAGAAACGCGCCGTCGAAGGATTGTAATTCCCAGTCCCCAGATGCGCGTAGCGGCGGATCTGCCCGTCGCTTTCCCGCCGCGCAATCAACGCAAGCTTGCAATGCGTCTTCAACCCCGACACTCCGTAGAACACTTGCACGCCCGCTTCCTGCAAATTGCGTGCCCAGCGGATGTTCGAAGCTTCGTCAAACCGCGCCTTCAGCTCCACCACCACCGCCACTTCCTTCTTGGCCGCCGCTTCGATCAACGCCCGTACGATCGGCGAATTTTCGCTCGTGCGGTACAGCGTCTGCTTGATCGAAAGCACGTCCGGATCTTTCGCTGCGCTCTCGATCAACCGCACCACTGCCGAATAGGAATCGTACGGATGATGCAGCAGCAAATCGCGCTTGCGGATCAGCTCGAAGAGGGAAGTCGCGCCCGGCTTGAGCGCCAGCTCCCGCGGCACGAACGGTTGGAATTTCAAATCCGGCCGTGGCGCCTGATCGTACAAATACGAAATCCGCGCCAGGTTCGGCGGCCCGTCCACGCGAAAGATCTGCCACGGCGCCAGACGAAAATTCGCCACCAGCCGGTCAATAATTTCCTGACTCGCGCTCGCCTCAATCTCCAGCCGCACCGCTTCGCCCTTGCGCCGCCGGTGCAGTTGCGCGTCCACCGTATCCATAATGCTGCGCGATTCTTCCTCTTCCAGATACAGATTGCTGTTGCGCGTTACGCGAAACGCCGCCGCCGAAAGCACTTCGTAGCCGTGATACAAGCGGTTCGCGAACGCCTGAATCACATCCGAAAGAAACACGTACTCGACGGTCCCATCTTTCGCGGGCAGCAGCACCAATCGTGGCAGCGCGCGCGGCACCGTCACCACTCCCAAATAAGTTTGCCCGCCGCGGCGTTTGCGCTTCAGAAGAAACGCCAGGCATAGCGCCTTGTTCAGCACGTGCGGAAAAGGATGCGCCGGGTCCACCGTCACCGGAGTCAGCAGCGGCTCCGCTGTTTTCACGTAAAAATTTTCAATGTGTGCGCGTGCCGCCGGACTCAGTTTCTTCAGGCTCACCACCCGAATTGATTCCGCAGCCAGCGCTGGCAGTAGTTCTTCACGCCAGCAGTCGTACTGCGCTTTCACGAAACTGTGAATTTTTCCCGCCAGTTCCTTCAGCACTTCCGCCGGCGCGCGCCCATCCGGACCGGGCTCGCGATTGCCGTGCTCCACCTGCTGCAGGATTCCAGCGACCCGCACCTCCACGAATTCATCCAGGTTGCTCGCGGTGATCGCCAGGAATTTCACCCGCTCGAGCAGCGGATTCTTCTCGTCGCGCGCCTCTTCCAGCACGCGTTCGTTGAATTGCATCCACGAGTAGTGCCGGTTGAAGATGTGTTGTGGGTCCGCTACATCAATGTTTTTCATCACGTCCCTGCAACCAGAGATGCTATCGCGATTGTATTACAGCCGTGTTACCAACCGCCCCGAGCCTCTTCACTGATGATATTTCCACGCTCGCAGATCCAACCATCAAAAGGAGATACGCTGTAGGAGCCTACTTTCCCGGTTTCATGTTAGGATTTTCCGCCCGAGCAATTCCTGCGCTCTTCGAGAGGCAAAAAGATTTTGACGTTTGTCGCGTACGCATTCCTGGCCCTTGCAGCAATCCCCTTCATCTACTACCTGCTCTCTCTCTACAGCACCGTGCGCTACTTTCACACCTCGCGCGGCGACGTCGCTCCGAATACCGATTTCACTCCGCCCATCAGTTGCCTGAAACCAGTAAAAGGCCTCGACGCCGAAGCCTACGAAAATTACGCCAGCTTCTGCCGCCAGGACTATCCCGATTACGAAATCGTTTTCTGCGTGGATCCAGGCGACCCCACGCTTCCGGTTCTCGAAAAGCTGGTCCGCGATTTTCCTCAGCGCCGCATCCGCCTGCTCTTCGGTTCCGGCCGCGATGCAGTGAATGACAAAGTGGCGCGACTCACTCGCCTGGTCGCCGAGGCAGAGCACGATTTCTTCGTAATCACCGACAGCGACGTGCGCGTCCAGCCCGATTATCTGCGCACCGTTATCTCGCCTTTTCGCGATCCGCACGTGGGAGCCGCCACCTGCCTTTACTCCGCCACCGAAGAAAGAAATCTCACCGAAAAATTGCAGTCCATCGGCATGATCTCCGATTTTTTCGCAGGAGTGATGGTCGCCTGGCAGCTCGACGGAATCAAATTTACCTTCGGCCAAACGATCGTCACCACGCGCAAGGCAGTTGCAGGCTATGGCGGCTACCCAACGATCGAAGACCGCCCCGCCGACGATGTTTACGCCGGCCGCCTGGTCGCCGAGCAGGGCTACGAAGTAAAACTGCTCCCGTACGTCGTGCACTCCGTCGCCGATTTCGATTCGCTGCGCGAATTTCTCTACAAACGCCTGCGCTGGATGACGGTCATGCGCCTGATGCGCCCCTGGGGCCACCTGGGCCTCATCTTCACGTGGGGATTGCCCTGGTCGCTCGTCGCCATCGCCATTCATCCGTCGCTGACGGTAGGCGCCGCATACCTAGGCACTTATTTATTCCTGCGAATCGTCATGACGTGGCTCATCGGGATCTGGGGAATGAAGCAACCGCGCGTCTGGAAAAAAATGCTGCTAATCCCGCTCTGGGATGCGATGGCCTTCGTCATCTGGCTAGCCAGCTTCGCCCGCCACACCATCCGCTGGCGCGGCATCAATTACTATCTGCGTGATGGCAAACTCACCGCCGTCACCGCTCGCAAGCAGCCAAGTGTTCTGCATTGATAAGAATTACGCGATTCGCGCCACAGCTGGAGTCTTCCTCTTTTCTAGCCACTCGCCACTCATCACTAGCCACTGCCTTTATCGCTGAGCCTCGTGAGCGTCTCTGACAATGCGGCAAGCATCGTCATCCTGAACCCGCGACAGCGGGTGAAGCCTGCTTGCCGCAGCTGGGGATCTCTTTCGCCTTTCTCTGAATCGCGCTACAGCGCGATTCATCGTGAGATCCCGCAGCGCGGGATCGAAGGGTGCGGTAAAAGCCGTTGCCGTCTCCGATTTACCTCCGCATTTCCTCCCTCTTCTCTGGGTAAAATCTTTTGCCTTTTCTAAACCCAATCCTCATTTCGGTTTCCCCGCGAAATCGAGTAAAATAATTTAAATACAATGACAATAATTTCGCATCCATTCACCATGAACTCTTCGCACCACCGCGCCTCGTGCGCCGGGCGCCCTCTCATCGCATGACGTCATCCGCCGGCTTGCACCTGAAAACCTTCGCCCTGATATTTCTGATGATCCTGTTCGGCCCGCTGGGCAACGTTTCTCTCAGCAAAGGCATGAAGACCATCGGCGCCATTTCGTTGCACCAGCCGGCTGACTTGCTCCGCGTCGGCACGCAAGTTTTAACGTCTCCTTTCATCTGGCTCGGCATCCTGCTCCAGCTGATGTTTTTCGTCGCCTATCTGCTCGTCTTGTCCTGGGCCGACTACAGTTTCGTGCAGCCTGCCGGCTCGTTCGCCTATGCGGTGGTCGCCCTTTGGGCTTACTTTCTCTTGCATGAACCGATTTCGCCAGTTCGTTGGGCCGGTGTAGGCGTGATTTGTCTGGGTGTGTTGATCGTGGGCCACACTTCGCCGCGCACCACGGAGCAAAAATAATGGCTTGGGAAACTGTGCTGCTGTTCCTGATCGTCTGTGCCGGCACTTCCGGCGAACTCTGCGTCACACGCGCGATGAAAACCATCGGCGAAGTGCACGATTTCCGCCCCAGCTCGCTCCTGCGCGTAATGCTGCGCGCGATTCAAGTTCCCTGGATGTGGCTCGGTATCGCGCTGATGGCCGTGGCTTTCTTCTCCCTGCTTGGCGCGCTCTCCATGGAAAACGTCAGCTTCGTTGTGCCCGTCACAGCCTTGAGCTACGCCGCCGGAGCTTTGGGCGGCCAAGTATTTCTCGGCGAACGCGTCTCGCGCAGGCGCTGGCTCGGCGTTCTGCTGGTCTGCATCGGCGTCACGCTCGTTTTCCTCGGCAGAAAGTAATTGTCGTAGTTCATGCCAAACCTGCAACCACTCCGCAGCATCTATAAATGTGGACGATGCGCTAAACTGTCGCTACGATTGATAGAACCGAAACACTGAGGGGTATTGCAATTTGTGCGGTATCGCCGGTTTCACCCATAAAAATTGGTCGCCCGATGCAGACCGCATCCGGCGCGCCGCCTCGACCCTTGTTCATCGCGGACCGGACCAGCAGGGCGTCTTCCGCTCCGAAATCTGCTCGCTCGGCTCGACGCGCCTGAAAATTATTGACCTGGAAGGGGGCGACCAGCCAATCTTTTCGCCAAATGGTGATGCCGTAATCGTCTTCAACGGCGAAATCTACAACCATTTGGAATTACGCGGCGAACTGGAATCGCTCGGCCATCGTTTCCAGTCTCACTCCGACACCGAAACCGTTCTGCACGCTTTTCTCGAATGGGATACGCAATGCTTCGCGCGCCTGCGCGGCATGTTCGCAATCGCCCTCTGGACAGAATCTTCTCGCCGCCTGGTCCTCGCCCGCGATCGCCTCGGCATCAAGCCGCTTTACATCGCGCACCTCGGCCAGGACCTATTGTTCGGCTCGGAACTGAAAGCGCTTTTCATTCATCCCGAAATCACGCGCCGCCTGAGCCTCGCCGGTCTGGATTGCTACCTCTCTGTTAACTACGTTCCGTGCCCCTGGACGCTCGTGGACGGGATTGAAAAACTCGCGCCCGGAAACTGGCTCGAATGGCGCGACGGAAAAATCCGCTCGGAAAGCTATTGGAAGCTGCCGTTCGAGAATCCGCGCAACTGGACTCTGGATGCGGCTAAAGACGAACTCGACTCGCTGCTGCAAAAATCCACGCGCGAGCACCTGCTCTCCGACGTGCCTCTGGGCGTCTGGCTCAGCGGCGGCGTCGATTCCTCCACGATCCTGCACTACGCCGCGCAAGTATCCACTTCGCGCCTGAAAACTTTCTCCATCTCATTCCGCGGCCGCAGTTTCGATGAAAGCTCTTACATCCGCCAGGTCGTGAACCACTACCAGACCGAGCACGAGGAATTGGACCTCACGCCCGACGAAGACCTCGCCGGCGCGATCGCCGAATTCGCCTACTACTCCGACGAACCGACCGCCGACGCCGGCGCCCTCCCCGTCTGGTTCCTCTCCAAAATGTGCAAACGCCGAACCACCGTCGCGCTCAGCGGCGAAGGCGCCGACGAACTATTCGGCGGCTATCTCACCTATCGCGCCAACGCACTTGCGCGCACCGCCAGACACCTGCCATCGTCCGCGCTACGCCTCGCGCTGCAAGCCATCAGTCGCTGGCCCGTTTCCGATGACAAGATCAGCTTCGAATACAAAGTAAAACGCTTCCTTGAAGGCACCACCATGTCGCCCGAGCGCGCCCACGTCTTCTGGAACGGCACGTTCTCCGACACAGATAAACGCGCCCTGCTGAAAACCCAGCTACCGAGCGCGCTCGACGGCATCCTCGGAGAATTGCGCGGCAAATTTACCTCGCCAGATCCGCTCGCGCCCTTCCTCTGGTTCGATCAAAAATATTATCTTCCCGGCGACATCCTCACCAAAGTTGACCGCATGAGTATGGCGCACTCCGTCGAAGTCCGCCCGCCATTTCTTGATCATCGCATCGTGGAGTTCGCCGCCACGCTGCCGGCGTCGCTGAAAATCCAAGGCTCGCGCCAAAAATTTATCCTCAAAGAGCTTATGAAAAATAAGCTCCCCCCAGCGGTTCTCACACGCAAGAAAGTTGGCTTCGATATCCCCGCTCACGAATGGCTGCGCGGCCCGCTGCGCGAATTGCTGACGGACACGCTGAACACCGGACTGGCCGAGCATCCCGGACTATTTCAACCAAAAGTCGTGCAATCGCTTTTGCAAGCCCACATGGACAGGCGCGCCAATCTGGGTTATCACCTGTGGGGCTTGCTGATACTTTTCCTATGGATGAAAGAATGGCGGATTCAAGCAGCACCTTCTCCGGCCAGCCATTATTCGGCCCCGGAAAGAACTGGTATCTCTACCTAATCGTTTTACTCTTCGCCGGAGCGATTTATGTGGGTTGCATCGTTTCTCCGCCGTCTCTCATGGACGACGTTGACTCCGTGCAGGCGCAAATCGCGCGCAACATGCTCGTCTCCGGCGATTGGGTAACCGCTCGCCTCGACGGCGTCCCCTATCTCGAAAAGCCTCCGCTGATCTATTGGACCATCGCGCTTTCCTACAAAATTTTCGGCGTGCACGATTGGTCCGCGCGCATTCCCATGGCGCTTTCCGCGCTCGCTCTTTGCTGGGTCACCGCGGCTTTCGGTGTCTGGGCGTTCGCTAAACGCGCGGGATTCTACGCAGGCTTATGCATCGCCACGTGTGTCGGCCTGTTCCTGTTCACTCGTGTGTTGATTCCAGACGTCATGCTGACGTTCACCACCGCCCTGGCGATGTGGGCCTTCCTCCGCGCCATTGACGACGAAGAACCTCACCCGCGCCTCTGGGCATTCCTGTTCGCCGCAAGTCTTGGTGCCGGCCTGCTTCTAAAGAGCCTGATCGCGATCGTTTTTCCGGTAGGCGCCGCGATCGTCTATCTCCTTCTCACGCGCCAGCTTTTTTCCTGGAATGTCTGGAAGCGCCTTCATCCCTTCAGCGGCACGCTTGTCATCCTGCTCATTGCCGCTCCCTGGCACATCCTCGCCATGTTGCGCAATCCGCCGTATTTCGTTTTCACGCTTCACAGCGGCCCGAACTCCTATCACGGCTTCCTCTGGTTCTTTTTCATCAACGAGCAGTTGCTCCGTTTTCTCAATCTGCGTTACCCGCGCGATTACAACACCGTCCCGCGCCTCTACTTCTGGTTATTCCATCTGATCTGGCTGTTTCCCTGGAGCGTTTACATCCCGGCCGTCGCCAAACTTTCCTTCAGGCCGATTGACCGCGAGGGCCGCGCGCGCCTGCTCGCTCTCTGCTGGCTCGGCTTCGTGCTGATCTTCTTCACGTTCTCCACCACCCAGGAATATTATTCGATGCCGTGCTACCCCGCGCTCGCCTTGCTCATTGGCTCTGCTATGGCGACGGAAAATGTTTGGGTCCGCCGCGGCACCCGTACCCTCGCAGTCATCGCCGCCTGCGCCGCCATCGCGGCCTTCGCCATTTATTGGAACGTGCGCAACCTGCCCGCTCCCGGCGATATTTCCTCTGCGTTGACGAGCAATCCGAAATCCTACAGCCTTTCCCTCGGACACATGCTGGACCTCACGCTCCCATCCTTCGCCTACCTAAGAGTTCCGCTTCTCGTAGCATCGATCGCCTTCCTCATTGGCGCGCTCGGAAATCTTCGCTCCACGGGCCTGCGCGCCTTTCTCGCCTCCGCCCTAATGATGGTTCTATTTTTCCATGCCGCTCGCGCCGCCATGGTCGTCTTCGACCCCTATCTTTCCTCGCGCCCTCTTGCCGAAGCACTGCTGCAATCCCCAGACGGCGCCCTGATCGTCGAGCGCCACTATTACCCCACGTCATCGATTTTCTTCTACACCAATCGCACCGCGCTTCTGTTGAACGGACGCGTCCTGAATCTCGAATACGGCTCGAACGCTCCCGGCGCCGCCGACGTCTTCATCAACGACGCGAAATTTGCATCTCTCTGGATGACTCAGCCGCGCTTCTATCTCGTCTGCGCTCAAACCAGCCTCCCCCGCCTCCAAAATCTAGTAGGCGCCACGAACCTTGAAGTAGTCGCCCAAAGCGGCGGCAAACTCCTGCTAACCAATCATCCGCTGGCCACCTCGACCCCGCCGGCACCGCATCAAGGGTCGTAGGGGCAGGGCATGCCGTGCCCGCCTTAGCGCCGCCGCGATCTATCGCACTCAGTAGGGGCGGGTCTCAGACCCGCCCCACACGGCTGTCATCCTGAGCGTAGCGAAGGATCCCTCCGGCTTCGTTTTGCCGTGTGGGTTGAATCCTCAGCCCTTCCACGCCGGACCAAAATCCGCCCGCCCCACTCGCCATCTGCCATCAAGAACGGTAAGATATGAAGCTGTTTGGCCATAGCGATTCGTCGCTGCCAACAGCGCCTGTCCAGCATCGAACAGCAGCGCTCAAACTCAAGCAAAAGCGCGAGAGCACGCGGAGGAAGTATGAAGATTGCAGTGCTAGGTGGAGACGGATATTGCGGTTGGGCCACGGCCCTTTATTTGTCCAAGAAGGGCCATGAAGTCGCCATCGTGGACAACTTTGTCCGCCGCCAATGGGATCACGAGCTGGGCGCCCAAACCCTCACTCCCATCCGCCCGCTCTCTGACCGCCTCAGCGCCTGGCACCGCCTCACCGGCCTGACGATCGAATCCTACGTAGGCGACATCACCGACTACGAATTCCTCAGCAACGTGATCAAAAGTTTCGAACCAGAAGCAGTCGTCCACTTCGCCGAACAGCGCTCCGCTCCCTACTCCATGATCGACCGCGGCCACGCCGTCTACACACAGGTGAACAACGTCGTCGGCACGCTGAATCTCCTTTTCGCCCTGCGCGAATTGCAGCCCGATTGCCACCTCATCAAACTCGGCACCATGGGCGAATACGGCACTCCGAATATCGATATCGAAGAAGGCTACATCGCCATCGAACACAACGGCCGCAAGGACGTTCTCCCATTTCCGAAGCAGCCCGGCTCTTTCTATCACCTATCGAAAGTTCACGACAGCCACAACATCATGTTCGCCTGCAAAATCTGGGGCATACGCGCCACCGATCTGAACCAGGGCGTGGTGTATGGAACCATCACCGATGAAGTCGCGCTCGATGAAGCGCTCATCAATCGCTTCGATTACGACGAAGTTTTCGGCACCGTACTCAATCGCTTCTGCGTCGAAGCCGTCGTCGGACATCCGCTCACCGTGTACGGCAAAGGCGGCCAGCGCCGCGGTTTCCTCGACATTCGCGACACCGTCCGCTGCATCGAAATCGCCTGCCAGAATCCTGCCGCGCGCCACGAGTGCCGCGTCTACAATCAATTCACGGAAAGTTTTTCCATCATGGATATCGCCGGAATCGTTCAGGCCGCTGCCAAAAAAATCAATCTCGCCGTCGAGATCAGCCACCTCCCCGACCCCCGCGTCGAAGCCGAAGATCACTACTACAACGCCAAGCACTCCAAGCTGGTTGACCTCGGCCTCCAGCCCCACCTGCTCTCCGACGCCATGCTCGACTCGCTCCTGAAAGTCGCCGTGAAATACCGCGACCGCATTGACACCTCACTGATTCTTCCCAGCGTCAACTGGCGCAACGCCCGCAACAATTACCGCGAGCGCGCCAAAACCACAGCCAGCGCCAAGCCAGCGGCATCACAGCTGAAAAAAGTAGGAGTCTCCTCCGACTAAGCTCGCGCCGTTGCTCTTGCAGTCGCCGTTGTAGCGGCCGCCTGCTTTTTGGGCGGGCGCCTTTGAATTTCGTAGCGCCGGCTAGTCCCGAGAGCCCGCCGGTGGCGGGGTCGAAGGGCGTCCCGCCAGCTCAGTTGCCTTTGATTTTGAATTCGCGCGTGTAGCGGCCGTTTCCTACCGTGGTTTTCAGGACGAAGCGGTCATCTTCATTTTGCCTCTGGTTTTGCCTTCGCAGAGTGCGCCCCCTGCCGCCAGACTACTCCTGCGGGTTGTTGTTTCGCGGATCGTCTTTCGCGCTGAGGTACTCCATGCCAAGCGGCCCAGTCGCGGTTACTTGCGTGACGTATTCGCCGGACTTCGCCCAGTGGAAATGGGGCGTGTTGCCAGGGAGAATGATCACGGCGCCCGGCGGATAGGCTTCCAATTTACTCGCGTCGAATTCATCACCCAGCCCAATATAAAAAACGCCGGAAATCACGGTATAGACTCGATCCTCTGGGTGCCTGTGGGGCATCAGCTTCTCGCCGTGGGGCGCTTTGACCCTGATCGTGTATGGGCCGGGCGCCGAGGGCTGACCCACAACGACGGCCAGCCGGACGGAAGGTGGAAACGCCGGGAACGGTTTCCAATCGACATCTTCGGACAAGATGGTTTTGAAAACCTCTTGCCCGAGTTCGTGAGGCCGGGCTTCGCTTTGCTGAGCGCGCTTCACGGCGGTGGCTTTCTGAGACATACAAACCTCCTTCCTGCAGAAAGTGTGCGACATCACTACAATCTCTTGAAGCAGCTCCACCAAGATTGGTTTCGAACGCCTCCGATCCTCAGCGTCCCAGAACCGGGAATCGCGCCGGGCACCCGCCTAGCGCGCGATTTGGCCCAGGTAGTATCCGAGCCGATTTTCGACATCCCCTGGCTTGTGGAAGCCGCGCGCCAGCAGCGCTTTGATCCCCTCTTGGGCGGCAGGTCGACCGAGCGAAGCGATGCACGCATCCCACCCGGCGCCGAGCTCGACGTCCGGCGGGAGACTGGTGTTGACGAGGCGCTTGGTGTTGGCGATCGCCCATTTGTCGAACTTGGCGATCCGCGCCGCGAGCGCCTCTACGAACGCATCGAGCTCGGCATCAGGCAGTGCGCGATTGATGTAGCCGTAGGCTTCGGCCCGGTCTGCCGTGATATCTTCCGAGCTCAGGAGCACCTCGAGAGCGCGGTTCCGGCCGATGAGTTGAGGCAGCCGGGCCATGGGGCCGCCGCCGGCGACCATTCCCACTCCCACCTCCCATTGCGAGAGGATGGCCCGTTCGCGGCTGGCGAAACTCATGTCGCATGCCAGAGTGATCTCGCTTCCATTCCCGGTCGCACGGCCACGGATGAGGGCGATGGAGGCGACTGGCAAGCGAGGCAGACGAACCAGAAAGTCCGGCCAAGGCGGCAAGCCTGTGGGACCGGCCGGCAGTGAGGTCAGGTCCTCAAGCTTTGCCAGGAAATCGGAGTGATTCAGGAAGTAGTCGTCGACAGCACTGTCGAAGACCACGACCCTGACTTGCTCGTCGTCCTCCAGAGCGTTGATCACTTCCTGAAACTGCTTGACCATTTCCGGACCCATTACGTTGATCGGCGGATTGTCGATCGTCACACGCCAATAGGCGGGCGACTGCCGGGTCACGCGGATCTGTGCGGGCTTGGTAAGTGCGCTTGCAGCTGACATGGCATTCTCCCCCCGATTTGACCGTTTCGAAAACCGTTGATTGTCGGCAGCGCTTTCTCGAGATTGGAGGACAGCTCACTCCGGCTGCCCGCTCCACGTCGTGCTGGACCTCCGCGGCCAAGGCGGCGAAATCGTCTTGGCCGTTGTCATCGATAGCAACGACGATCCGAGGTAAGCGTCAACTCAAGCAGAAGCGCGAGCGGCTCTTTCCCCGAGTAGCTTCAGAAGCGCTTGTGCTGCGCTGGTCGAGGACGCGGGATTTTGCCCCGTAACCAGACGGCCATCGACGAGTGAAAACGGCTGCCAGTCGGCGCGTTTCTCAAAGATAGCCCCCAGCCGCAGCAATTCATCCTCGACCAGAAACGGGACAACTTTGGTGAGCTGCACCTCTGCCTCCTCACCATTGGTAAAACCGGTCACATGCTTGCCCTTCACAAGTGGCTCGCCCTTGTAGGTGACGTGGCGAAGGACGCCGGGCGAGTGGCACACCAAGGCAATCACCTTGCCGGAATTGTAGAACGACTCGAGCAAAGCGATAGAAACCGGGCTTTCTGCAAGATCCCACATGGGGCCGTGCCCGCCAACATAGAAGATCGTGTCGTAATCTTCCGATTTCACCTCGCCAAGCTTCACCGTCTGCGAAAGCGCCTTTTGCGCTGCTGCGTCCTGCTTGAACCGCGTCATGGCGGGCGTCTGGTTTTCTGGTGAATCGCTCTTCGGATCGATCGGCGGCTGCCCACCTTTCGGTGATGCGAGGGTGAGCTGCACGCCGGCATCCCTGAAAACATAGTAAGGGGCTGCAAATTCTTCGAGCCAAAAGCCGGTTTTGCGACCGGTGTTCCCGAGTTGATCGTGGGAGGTTAACACCATCACTATTTTCATATTCCTTCTCCTTTATTCTTCCTGGTGCGCAGGCCGAATAAATCGGCTGCAGTGAATCCATCAGAACAGAAGCGGGCGAGACGAACAATTGGACGATGGTATCGTCAATACCTTTGTATCGGTCTTCGATTGCTATCCCTTATACGATTGCGGGTTTGGCGGACACTGAGATCCATGTCAATCGGGTTGATTCGTCGCTGGGGGCTGCGCAACGTGGCTGCTTTGCTGACGGATGGGGCAGCGGCAAGACCAACAGGAAGCAATACCAAGGTACAATGGACGTCCTTCCTTGAATGCCGCATTGTTTTGTTATGAAGCCCCTTAAGGACGGGAGCGGTAACAAGCGTCCGCTTCTGTCCGTAGTTGATGATGATGAGTCCATCCGCGAGTCGCTGCCTGGCCTGATTAAGGAGTTCGGCTTTGCGGCTCGTGCTTTTTCCTCAGCGGAAGAGTTTCTCTCATCCGGTGCTGTCGACGAGACGAGCTGTTTGATCCTTGACATCGCTATGCCGGGCATGAGCGGACCGGAACTTCACCAGGAGCTGAAGCGTCGCGGAGAAGCGGTCCCGGTCATATTCATCACCGGTCAAAAAGATGAGAGGATTCGTGCTCGAGCGTTCGAGCAAGGCGCCGTAGGTTTTCTGCTCAAACCATTCAGTGACGCGGCGCTCCTCGCGGCCATCAAGGCGGCACTGCAAGCGAGCTGAGGGTTCGTTGGTGGAATCCTTCCGGGGGGATACAATGATTGCGGCGCGCGCACTTCGCGATGAAGCAGGGGCATTACCAATGTCGAGCGCAATGTCGAGTGCCGTCCCCATCGTGTTTATTGTTGACGATGACGTGTCCGTCCGCGAATCGCTGGAGCTGTTGGTTCGGGATGAGAACTGGAAGCCGCAGACGTTCGCATCCGCACAAGAATTCCTGGACCACCCGAGAAAACCTGTCCCGAGCTGTCTAATCCTTGACCTTTCACTTCCAGACCTGAACGGCCTTGCGTTGCAGCAACAGCTTGCAGTTGAACACAGCGACATGCCGATCATTTTCATCACCGGTCATGGCGATGTGCCGCAGTCAGTGCAGGCCATGAAAGCCGGCGCTCTGGAATTCTTAACCAAGCCCGTCAATAACGACGCGTTGGTGAGAGCCATCCGAAACGCGATCCAACTTAGCAGTTTGGCCCTGGCTGAGAACGCGCAGATGCAGGAACTGCGCGACCGCTACGCTTCGCTTACCACCCGAGAACGGCAGGTGATGGCGCTGGTGGTTTCTGGGCTGCTCAATAAACAAGTTGGCGGTGAGCTTGGCATCAGCGAAATTACGGTGAAGGCGCACCGCGGGCAGGTGATGCAAAAAATGAAGGCGAATTCCCTCGCCGACCTGGTGAGGATGGTGGCCAAACTCCAGCCTGCGAGCCCGAAAGTTCACCTGGCTTGAGGGCATCTCAGCCCAACTGAGTTCGCGATAGTCCCTGGCTAGTCCGACTCGCAGTGCCTGCGCTGATCCGCTTCAAAGAATGCTCCGCGTGTTCTGCTATTGAAAATACGCAGCAGTTGCTTCTCTTGCTGTCCCGTGACAGTAGCGGGCGTGATGTTCGTTGCGAGATCCATGGTCCCCCATCTCGGTGAGCCACCTCCCAAGGTGTAACTGATTCGCGGTCGGCCACGTCCAAACCACCCAGAGTTTGAGCGGATTGTCGGGGTTGGTTTGTGTGTCCACCATCGATTGGTTTTAGCGGGGAGCCCGCCGAACGGGTGCGGGCGTACGACTGGCTTGGGACCCCCGCTCGCGATTTCTGCTACCATCCGCCCGTGCGGCGGAGGAAACCCAACTGCTGCGCGAGCAATTCACGCTATCGCATATCCCTAACGTTGCAAGGGCGGTGAAAACTGCTTCCGTTATCCATCCAAAGCAAGACGATGAGTCGCGTGATGCGCTCGGCCAAACCGCGCCGGGATCGCTTCTGGCATTTGGGCATGGCGGGAATTCTGCTGTCCGCGTTCCTTTTTTCCGGTTGCCGTAAGCCCGCGCAGCCCGTGACCATCACATTCTTCGATTCTGACGCCAGAGGCGTTCCTGGAGACCATCGTATGATTCCAGACGCTTATTTGCAGGAATTCACGCAAGAAACAGGCATTCGCGTCAACGATCTTCCAACGCCAGAGGACACCGGATCAAAACTCGATCTTGCCATGGGCTTGCTCCGCAGCGGCGCGCAGTCCCCTGACGTTTATGGCGTTGATACGATCTGGACCGGAATTATGGGCGATTACCTGGTTGATCTGCAGCCTTACTTTGCCGCAGAGATTGCCTCGGAGGATCCGGAAATCATCGAAATCTACAGGATTAAGGGAAAGGTTGTGGCAATGCCCAACCAGCCGCTGGGCGTGCAGGTTTTGGTTTATCGCACGGACCTTCTCGCCCGGTACGGCTACAAAACGCCGCCCAGAACCTGGGATGAGCTGGAGCAAATGGCCGCGCGGATTCAGGCGGGGGAGCGCGCAAACGGGAAGAAAGATTTTTGGGGGTTCGTCTTTGCCGGAGCGATCGCAACGGACAGCGAACAGCTCACGATGGAGGGATTGGAATGGCAAGCGGCAGAAGGCGGCGGCCACATCGTCGAGCCCGACGGAAAGATCAGCGTTAACAATCCAAGTGCCATCCGCGCTTGGGAACGCGCGGCGCATTGGGTGGGTTGGATCTCTCCCCCCAGCGTGGTTTCCTACACCGCTACGGACGCGGAAAATAAATTTTGGGTTTCCGGCGAGGCTGCGTTTCTGCTCAGCCACGCCATCGTGTATGAAATCTTCGCCGAAGATAAGCCATTTCGTGACCAAGGGGGAGTGACCAGCGTCCCTGCTGGAAGCAGCGCGCGCGTCGCTACCCTGGGAGGCTATGCTCTGGGGATATCCCGCTTTTCACCTCACCGCGCCGAAGCGGTCAAGTTCGTCCAGTTCCTGTTACGCAAACACGAAGAATTCAACGCGACTCATTCTGAAAAGCGCGGTCGAAAGGTGGAGTACTTTGAAGTTCCGCCTATCATGAAGGAAATTTATCCCTGGTGGTACAAACCGGGAGAATCGGGAGGCAGTGACATCATTTCGCGCCCTTCGGCGGTTGCGGGAGCGAACTATGAGGCGGTCTCCAAAGCCTATACCCACGCACTCCATTCCGTGTTAACAAGAGAGTCGACAGCTCCGGCAGCGGCCGCGGCGCTGGAGAATGAGCTGGTTCGGATTATGGCTAATAACAGCACTCAACCCGGAACAGGTTCGCACTGAGATGACTCGACTGCGACTCAACATTGGCCCACGTCTGGTTTTGTGCTTCGCGCTCATCATCGTTTTGATGTTTGCCGGTGACGTAATCGTTCTTTGGCAATTCCACATCGTGCAGGCGCAAGCAGAACGGCTGGATGAATACGATGAGGAGTTGGTGGCTGTCTTGCGGGTTCACTCGGACCTGACGAAGTTTCGCGACACCCTTGAGTCGCTTACGAACGCAAGAGATTCCGAACGCCTGAAGGCAGAGACTCAATCGATGAATCAGGTCTTTGCCGAGGACATGCGACGCGCCAAAAGCGCGCTGTTGGCTGTGCATTCCGATAACGATTCTGACCCGACGATTCTTCCCACCCTTGCGGTCGTCCAATCGAACCTGCAATCGGAGACCGCCTCGGTGATCGACTTAGCTGAAGCGAACGATTGGAACGCCTTGCAAGTGCGGCTTGCCAATCAGCTACGCCCCCTGGAGTTTTCGATCTCTGCCCTGGTGGAAAGAGTCGACCGCGAGGTAAGGATGGAACATACCCAAGCCGCGGCCAATATTCGCCAGGTGCAGCAGCGGATCTTTATTGTTGTGCCGGCCACGGTCATTCTCACCTTGTTGATTGCCGGAGCCTTGGGACTCGTCATTACGCGCAGCATCACCCGGCCGCTTGAACAACTGGTCAAAGGTTCCAAGATGCTGGCACGAGGAGAGTTCAAACATAGGGTTCCCATCCAGGGAGAAGACGAGCTTGCCCAACTGGGACGCGTCTTTAATGATACGGCTCAACGATTGCAGAATCTCTATGAGAGCTTACAAAGCAGCGAGGACCGGCTCCGCCGGGTAATCAACACAATTCCCGCTCATGTCTGGAGCAGTCTGCCGGATGGTTCGGTAGACTTCATCAATCAGCGTTTGCTGGAATCCACCGGGCTATCGATCGAGGCATTGCTTGGATCCGGCTGGCAATCGATCGTTCATCCAGATGATCGTGCCAGATATATCGATCAGTGGAGATCGGCAATGGCTGCGGGAGAACCCGTCGAGATTGAAGCGCGCGTCTGGACTGCACAGCGCGACTATCGCTGGTTGCTGGTGCGCAACGTGCCTTTGCGTGATGGTCATGGAGCGATCGTAAAGTGGTACGGCACGGGCATCGATATCGAAGACCGGAAGCGCGCCGAAGATGCCTTGCGTAAAACGCAGGCAGATCTCGCACACGCGAATCGCGTGACTACGATGGGCGAACTCTGTGCCTCCCTTGCGCACGAGATCAACCAGCCCATCAGCGGCGCTATCACGAATGCTTCTACCTGCCTACGGCGGCTCGATCGTGAGCCGCCCGATCTGGAAGGCGCTCGGGCTGGGGCTTCCTTGATCATTCGTGATGCAAACCGCGCGGCGGAGATCATTAACCGAGTCAGGATGTTTTTCAGAAAGGGCGTTGTGACAAAGGAGCGCCTCGATGTCAACGAGGTGATTCAAGAGATGGAGATTCTTCTGCACAACGAGGCGACCCAGCACTCGGTTTCGGTACAGACAAAGCTAGCAGCCGACCTGCCCCTCATTGTGGCGGACCGCATCCAGCTGCAGCAGGTATTAATGAACCTGATGATCAACGGCATAGACGCGATGAAGGCCGTCGACGGCCCGCGTCAACTCACGCTCGGCACGCAGAATGAAAGCAACGAACAGCTTCTGGTGTCGGTCCAAGATACCGGCGTCGGACTTCCCCCTGACCAAGCGGGCCAGATATTCAATGCTTTCTTTACGACCAAGGAACACGGCACCGGCATGGGCCTTCGTATCAGCCGAACGATTATTGAGGCGCACGGTGGTCGGCTCTGGGCTACGGACAACTACCCTCGCGGAGCCAGTTTTCACTTCACGCTGGCTGTCTCCTCGGGCGCCGCGAGTTTGAATGCCAGTCCTGGGCACTTGGGGGCCGATTAAGGCAGCAACCCGTCCGCCATCCACTTGGCGAAAAGTTCAATCCGTGATCGGGGCCAAGGACCTTCACCTCTTGGAGGTGGGGGCGGCATCACCGCGCCGCCGCTTCCACGAATGCGATCCTAGATGGCCGTGGCGTGCTTTTTGACGTCATCCTAACTTCCCAGGTTGAAAGCCTTCATCATTCCTTGGATGACTGGCTCTGTAAAGAGCGGGCGAATGTCCGTTTGAAAGCCCGTCGTTTTCGTCCTAGCGCCTCACAGGTATGAACGATACGGAATTCGCGGTCTCTCTGTTCAAGCCAAAACTTCCTACTTCGTAGCGTCAGGGTCTGGGCTCCCCGTTTCCATCTTGAAACGAAGAGCTTGAGGTAAACTCGCACCAAATTGGCCATCCCCAGCGAGTCCCGGTAGGCGCGCCGTGCACCGGGACCTCGCGGGATCTGTTACTCCAAAGCGCGTCGCCGCTCGGAGTTGATTCCGAAGGTCCGCGTATCACGCAGCGGCGTGCTTCGAAACCGGCTGGACTTCCCGAATAAGCCCCGTCTCCACGTCGAAAATAAAACCACGCACAGCAACTTCTTTCGCGATCCACGGATGTGATCGGACTTTCTTGATCTGCTCCCGGGTATTTTCCTCGGGGTCCTTATAAGAGAAGAAGCGCATGGGAGCCGGCGAAGCAACTCCGGTCGCGGCGACCAGCTTTGCGTTCAGCTCTTCATCCGTGAATGTGGTGAACCCGCAGCCCGTGTGGTTCAGAAGCAGTATCTCCGTGGTTCCGAGTACGCGGTTGGAAACGACAAGCTCTCCCAGAACATCGTCCGTCACAGCGGGTCCGCCGGTTCGGATAACGTCTAGATCGGCCTGCGGCAGACCCAGGATTCCAGACAGGTCTGAGAGCCGTGGATCCATGCAGGTCACAACTGCGATTTTGGGAGTCGGACGCTTTCCCAGGGCGGGATCATAATTTTTTGCATACTTGCCGTTCGCTTCCAGCGCCTTATCAATGATGCTCATCGTATTCCTCCTGACGGGCGAGCGGTGCGGCCCAGCCCGTTTTCTAGAATGTCGCGCGTCCGATGCAATCGGCTGCGATGCAGCGATTACACCCGAGGTACTCAGGCGAAACAATTGCACGATGGTATTGGCGATACCTTGGTATGGGGGCTCCGTGAAATAACCTGCGCACCACTCTGCGCCGGTATGTCCTATCCCTACCTTAGTGTCGGTCAATACGTTCGTCCAATTGTCTCGTTTTGACGCCTCTGTTTTTATGCCTACAGCGCCTACGCATCAGTTCGGTATGCGCGAACAAAAACTCCGCAGGAGGACGCTATGACTCAAAGCAGTGCTACCGCAACGCGAGGCCAAAGGGGAGTTAGATTCGTATTCGATATTCAGCCGCGGGTAAACGCAGTTAGAAACCTGCGCCCGGCCGCCAGTACTGAGGGCGTATGCGACGAACAATCGCTCGTCGCGAAAGCCAAGTCGGGACACGACGAGGCTTTCGGAGAACTCTACAAGCGCCATCATCGCAAAGCGTATTGCACGGCTCTCCGCATCCTTCGCAATCAGCAGGATGCGGAAGACGCGGTGCAGCGCGCGTTTCAGCGGGCACTCGTGAACTTGCAAAAGTTCCGCGAAGACTCCACTTTCTCGACCTGGCTCATCCGGATCGTCGTCAACGATGCGTTGATGCTGTTGCGCCAACGCCGCACACGAGAGCCGCTCCATGAAACCAGCGTGAATGCTGCACAAGATGATGCCGGTGTGCAGATTGCCGATGGCAGGCCGACACCGGAAGAAATCTTTTGCGAAAGCGAGCGCCGCGCAACGGTGCGGCAAGCCGTTGCGGGGCTTCGAGAGAGCCTAAGACTCGTTGTGCTCCACAGGGACCTGCAAGGCCTGAGCAGCGCCGAGACCGCTCGTCGCCTCGGTTTGACGGTCAGCGCAGTCAAGGCGCGCACATTTCACGCGCGAAGGTTTCTGCGGAAGCATCTCGAAAGGAACTTTGAGAGGCCCAGCGCGCCAAGCATGCCGCAAAGGAAGCTGGCATGAGAGGCGACCCGGAGCATGCTTTTGTCGTGGGGGAGCTGCTGGTGCGGGCAACGCGGCATCTGGTTGTCGTTTCGTTGCCGCTGGTTTGTTGGTTGGCGGGTCAGGAATGTCCCGCACAGGCGCTGCTTGCTTGGGGGCTGCAGCGCGCCGCGGCTTTGCTCACCACGCGCAGGACCGCGGCCGGCGCCGTAGAGAATATCGACATCTCTCCCCTTCCGGGAGGCGCGCTTGAGAAAATCAATCGCATTCAGGCCGGGGCAGAAGCTGAATCAAGCAGTGACAGCCGGTATACCGGCATTCGTTCCGAAAAAGAATGGAATGGAAGCCAAGCCGCAGCTAGGGCAGTACATGCAAGAAGGCCAAATCCGTATGGCCCCTTTCGCGCGCTTTGCATTCCAAACACAGCCGAGGCGAAGCATTCCGGGCGTTTAATCAGGGCTTGCACGACGATCGCGATGCCCGAAGCGTAATGCAAAAGTCACGATTCCCATTCTGTCTGTACTGGGGTAGATCAGCAATCCGGGTCCCCGAGTTGAAGAGATGATGCGGGAAGTTGCGGCGAACGCCACGCGTCTTTGCGTCTTGAACGCAGCATGCCGGATCGCGCAAGAAAACCCTGCGGCATTCGCCATCGCCTCGATGCGCTTTCTGACATGATCCTGCCTTGCCTGGGTCGCACGCGGGAAGTGAGGCATTCATAGAGATGTGCGCTGTGAATTCGCTATCCCGCGCTATTCCGTTTCATGGATGCCCTCCGTCTTGCGTCTTGTCGACCCCCCTTGTATGACCCTTGTATGACCGATGATTTGCGATTCGCAAGAACCTTCCTGCTCCGATGTCCGCCTGCGCGAGCGGCTCGCCTGCTTCTTGTTTATGGTTCCACCAGGGCGAGCGCTTCGGTGATTCGGTCGTAAATGAAGTGCAGCTCCGCAGAAGAAATCACATAGGGAGGAAGTACGTAGAGAATGTTGCCGAGCGGACGCAAGAGGACTCCCGCATTGAGGAAAAACTCATATAGCCTGGGCTTGAGATCCGACAAATAACCCGCGTCATTCGCGCGCAACTCAACCGCTCCGACCGAACCGATCGAGCGAACGTCTGCCACCGCCGCATGATGTTGAATTGCAGCCAGTCTCTCGGCGTGAACGGCCTCGATGTTCCGGATACGCGCAAAGACCGGTTGGTCTTTGAAAATTTCAAGATTGGCCACGGCGGCGGCAGCGGCGATGGGGTTGCCAGTGTAGGAATGCCCGTGAAAAAAAGTTTTGCTCCGGTCCGTGCTCACGAATGCCTCGTGGATGCGTTCGGTCGCGATGGTGGCCCCAAGCGGCAGAACACCACCGGTCATTCCTTTCGACAGGCACATCAGATCGGGAACAACGCCTGCGAGTTCGCAGGCAAACATCCGCCCGGTGCGCCCGAATCCTGTCAGCACTTCATCGGCGATCAAGAGCACATCGTATTCGGTGCAGAGCCTGCGGACTCGCTCGAGGAACTCCACCGGATGCACGATCATTCCGCCGGCACCTTGCAGCAAAGGCTCGACAATCAGCGCAGCGATTTGGTTGTGTTCTTTCTCTAACAAGCGCTCGAGCGACCGTGAGCAATCGATGTCGCAGGAAGAGCGCGTTTTCCCCACAGGGCAGCGGTAACAATACGCCGAGTGCACCCGATGAACCGGAAAACAAAGATCCGCAAACGGGTCGGTGAAAACGGAACGCGCGCCGACCGACATGGCGCCGACCGTATCGCCGTGATAGGCGTGTTCGAGCGCGACGAATGCGCGTTTTTCCGGACGCCCGATGTTGCGCCAATATTGCACGGCCATCTTCAGTGCGACTTCGATCGCCGTCGAACCGTTATCGGAAAAGAAAACCCGCGCGAGCGGCTGGGGCAGAAATTCAGCGAGCAGGAGGCATAGCTTTTCGATCGGTTCGTGAGTGCAGCCTGCGAGCAGGACATGATCGAGCTTCGCGGTTTGCCTGGCGATTGCCGCGGCAATGGCCGGATGGCCATGGCCGTGAAGGTTGACCCACCACGAAGAGATCCCATCGATCAAGCGCCGGCCGTCATCGGTGTACAGGTAGACGCCTGCGGCGCTCCTCACGCGAAGAGGTGGCGGGTCCAGAGCCTCTTGGGTGAACGGATGCCAGATGCGCAAAGCTTCGCTCATCCCCGCAGAAAGCTCCCCACAAAATGTCTTAGAAATACGCGGATCAGAGTCGGCCGGTCTATCGTGCCCAGCCACGGAATCGTGCCTAGCACCTCGATGTTTCCGTAGCGTTCGATCGCTGATTGGTTCTCGCGATTGGGTCTGCCTACCAGGATCGCTCCGCGCACTGGCACAGCATAGGAGCGCAGTGCCGCAAGCGACAGCAACGTGTGGTTGATGGTGCCGAGCGACGTGCGCGCGACCAGCAGGGCCGGCAGCTTCAAATCTTTCATCAGATCGACCATCAAATCTTCTTCGTTAATCGGGACCAGAACTCCTCCAGCTCCTTCGACGATCAGGTTCTCGGTGGGCGGAATCTCCGGCAGGGAGATTTTATTAAGTTCGATTCGCAGGCGAGACATTCGGGCAGCCAGGTGCGGCGACAGCGGAGGAGCGAGACAGTAGGCTTCCCGGATCGTCCGCGAACGGGGAAGCTCGGCAAGCGCGGCGACGGTCCTGCGATCGGTGCCTTCGCCTCGCCCGGTCTGGATCGGCTTCCAGTACATGGCATCCAGACCGGCACACAGCAGGGCGGAAGCAACAGTCTTGCCTACGCTCGTGTCCGTGCCAGTGACGAAGAACCGATTAGGCATGCGTCGCGGAAGAAGAAGCGGAAAGAGATCGCGGCCACGGTTTTGCGGCCGCCTGAATCGAGTGAAGCACACGGCCGATCTGGTCGAGTGAAATTGCGCTCGTGAGCGACAGACGGATGCGCGCTGTGCCCGCCGGAACCGTGGGAGGACGGATCGCTTTCACTGCGTAGCCATCGGCTTCGAGCTTCGCCGCAACAGCCAGGGCCGCTTCGTTCGTTCCAAAGACGACCGGAACAATCTGCGACTCACCCGGCCCGCAACCCACCCCGGCTGCCGCAAGACCCTCGCGCAGCGACGCCGCGATCGTTTGCAGGTGCGCTCGCTCAGGATCGGCTCCGCGGACCAGATCTAAGGCTGCTCGAATTTGGCCGGCCATATAATCCGGCATGGCTGTCGAGAAGATAAACGTGCGAGCGTGGTTGACCAGATATTCGCGCAGCACAGCTCCGCCGCACACAAAGGCGCCTGCACTCGCCAAGGCCTTGCCGCAGGTATGAACCGATGCCAGCACATCCTTCTCAATCCCCAGCCAGGCGACCATCCCTCGTCCTTCCGGCCCGCAAACGCCGGTGGCATGCGCTTCGTCGACAACCAGTTCGGCGCCGTAATCCTTCGCCAGAGCTAGCAGACGCTCGAGTGGCGCGAAGTCACCTTCCATGCTGAACAGGCTCTCGGTCACGATGACTTTTGCGCCCGGTGCTGCGCGGTGCTTGCGCAAGGCGCCTTCGACATAGGCCAGGTCCGCGTGCGGATAGATCACTTTTTCCGCGCCCGATAAACGAATTCCGTCGATAAGGCTTGCGTGGTTCAAGCGGTCAGAAAAGACAATATCCCCGGGGCGAAGAAGTGAACTCAACAGACCCACATTTGCGGAGTATCCCGAGCTGAAATAGAGCGCGGCCTGAGTGCCCGCGAAAGCTGCGAACTCGCTTTCGAGCGCTTCCCATTCGATCGCGTTTCCGGACAGCAGGCGAGAACCGGTCGAGCCCATTTTTTCCGAGGTTCTGACGGCCTTGAGAACGGCGCCTTTCAGCCGAGGATCGCTCGCCAAGCCCAAATAATCGTTCGAGCTGAGTTCGAGTCCCTTGGGATGTTCGAAGGCTCGAAGCTGCGAGGCGCAACGAAGGCGGTCGAGATCTCTCGCCATGCGCCATGGGAGCACTTCGCGAAGAGTCTCAATCAAGCGAGACCGCCTTCATGCCCAGATCGCGCAGCAGCTTCCGGTCCTCGTCCATTGCAGGGTTGGGAGTGGTGAGAAGTTTTTCGCCGGTGAAGATCGAGTTCGCGCCGGCGAGAAGGCACAGTGTCACCGCCTCGCGGGACATTGCTTCGCGCCCGGCCGCAAGCCTTACGATCGACCGTGGCATCAGAATCCGTGCGGTCGCAATGGTGCGCACCATGGCCAAAGGGTCAAGCGGCTCGGCGTGAAAAAGAGGCGTTCCGTCGGACCGCACCAGTGCATTGATGGGAACGCTTTCCGGATGCGGATCGAGAATCGCAAGCTCGGCGAGCAATCCAATCCGGTCCTCCGCCCGCTCGCCCATTCCCAGGATTCCTCCCGAGCAAACCGTAATCCCCGCCCTGCGAACGTGGCCGATGGTCGCGAGGCGCTCTTGGTAGGAGCGAGTGGTAATGACGTGTCCGTAGAATTCCGGGGACGTGTCGAGGTTATGGTTATAGGCGGTAAGGCCTGCTGCTTTCAGCTTCCTCGCTTGCTCGGCGGTCAGCATTCCGAGCGTGCAGCAGACTTCCAGCTTAAGGGTCCGAACACCACGCACCATCTCGAGCACTTGCTCGAACTCGGCGCCCTCGGGCGCCTCGCGCCAGGCAGCTCCCATACAAAACCGCGTTGCCCCATCGGCCTTCGCGCGCTTGGCGGCGTCGACCGCTTCCCCAACCGTCAGAAGGCCCTCGCGCGTGAGGCCGGTTTCGTAATGGGCGCTCTGCGGGCAGTAGGCGCAGTCCTCAGGGCATCCGCCCGTCTTGATCGAAAGCAGCCGGCAGAGCTGCACCTCGACCGGAGAGTGAAATTCGCGGTGAACACCCTGCGCCCGGAACATGAGCAGAGGGATCGGGAGCGAGTAGATACCGCGGATCTCGGGCCGGGTCCAGTCGTGGCGTGGGCAACCGGCTTCGAGGCTTCCGGCGGACGCCTCGGAAAAAACTCGCCGCTTTAGCATTCGATGACGTTCAGCGCGAGACCCGCAAGAGACGTTTCCTTATAGCGCGTCTGCATGTCGAGGCCGGTGCGGTACATGGTTTCGATTACCTGGTCGAGTGAAACCTTGTGTTCGCCGGTTTCGTGCATGGCGATGCGGCAGGCGTTGATGGCTTTGACGGCTCCCATCGCGTTTCGCTCGATGCAGGGGATCTGCACCAGACCAGCGATCGGATCGCAAGTCATTCCCAGGTTATGCTCCATGCCGATTTCCGCAGCGTATTCGACGTGGCGGTTCTTGCCGCCCAGGGCGGCAACCAGGCCGCCTGCGGCCATCGAGCAGGCGACGCCGACCTCGCCCTGGCAGCCAACTTCGGCTCCCGAGATCGAAGCGTTTTCCTTATAGAGAATGCCGATGGCGCTGGCGGTCAGGAAATAACGGAACAAGCCTTCGTGCGTCGCCTTGCGCACAAATTGCATGTAGTAGTGCGCGACCGCCGGAATGATTCCGGCGGCGCCGTTCGTGGGAGCGGTCACGACACGTCCGCCTGCCGCATTTTCTTCATTCACGGCCATGGCAAATACATTCACCCAATCCATCGGCGCAAGGGGATCCGAGCTGCGCCCTTCCATGAGTCTCTGCGCCAGCTGGTTTGCGCGCCGGCGCACGTTCAGGCCTCCGGGAAGCACGCCCCGGGCCTTAAGCCCGCGGCCCACGCACTCCTGCATGACCTGCCAAATCCGCTCGATGTAAGCGCGGATTTCGCCTTCGGTGTGCCAGGCCTTTTCGTTCTCAAGCGAAATCTTCCAGATCGGGAGTTCGTGCGCGTTCCCGATCGCAAGTAATTCCCCGGCACTCGAAAAGGGGTAGGGAACCGGAACTGAAGACAAAAGTGCGCGCGGCTCTCCTTGCTTCTCGATGAATCCGCCGCCCGTCGAATAGTAGACCTGTCCTGCGAGCTCGCGGCCCGCGTCGTCAAAGGCCCGGAAGCGCAGGCCGTTTGAGTGCGACGGCAGGAGCTTGTCGCGATAGAACAGCAGATCGCGCGATTCCTCAAACGGAATCGTCTGCGCCCCGAACAAATCGACTTTGCGGCTCGCGCGGATTGCTTCCAGGTGCGGCTCGACGAACTCCGGATCGACTTCCTCCGGCACCTCACCGCTTAACCCCAGAAGGATGGCGCGATCGGTGCCGTGGCCCTTGCCGGTCAGGGCGAGAGAACCGTACAGTTCGATCTGAACTCGAGCGACATCTGGCAGTAGCCCGTGAGTCTCGAGGCTCCGCACAAAATCCCAGGCCGCGCGCATGGGGCCGACCGTATGCGAGCTCGATGGCCCGATGCCGATCTTGAAGATTTCAAAAAGACTCGTTTTCACCTGCGAGCTCTCCGTTGAGACCGGGAGCGCGGCCGCGCCCGCTCCCCTATGTAACACTTCGCGTTTATTGCCGTTTCAGGTACTACACCACAAAGGAGGAAACCAATCGTTTTAAAATACTTATAGCGCCGTTCGATCTCTTCCATCGATTTCGCTTTTCTTCCCTGGCCGGGTAGTGGATGCTTTTCTGCGTTCCGAAGATTGCAAGCAAGCGAAGTTTTCCCAACGGAGGAACTCGAAATTGAAAGCGCTGGTCAAGAGTCAAAAGAAACGCGGGCTGTGGCTTGAGGAAGTTCCCGTTCCCGAGATCGGCAACCACGATGTTCTAATCAAGGTGCTGCTCACCGGATTGTGCGGAACCGACTTGCACATCTTCGAATGGGATGAATGGGCCGAGCGCACGATTCCGGTGCCCCTGGTGATCGGCCATGAGTTCGTCGGCGAAATCATCGCCGTGGGCGCAGACGCAAGCGACTTCCGGGTCGGGGAGCTGGTGAGCGGTGAGGGCCACGTCATTTGCGGCCGCTGCCGGAATTGCCTGGCGGGAAGGCGGCACCTCTGCGCGCACACCCAGGGCGTCGGCGTCACTCGCGCGGGGGCCTTTGCGGAATTCATCTCGCTGCCCGTAGGCAACATCTGGAGGCACCATCCGGCGATTCCCCATGAAGTCGCGGCCATCTTCGATCCTTTCGGCAATGCCGTGCATACGGCGCTTTCCTTTCCCGTGCTGGGCGAAGATGTGCTCGTTACCGGAGCGGGACCGATCGGCATCATGGCCGCAAAAGTTGCGCGGCATGCCGGCGCGCGGCATGTCGTCATCAGCGACGTGAACGCCTACCGGCTCCAGCTCGCGCGCCGCATGGGTGTGACCTTGGCGATCGACCCCAGAGAAACGTCCATTCGCGATGCGCAGAACAGGCTGGGGATGCAGGAAGGCTTCGACGTGGGCCTGGAAATGTCCGGAAACGAAGCGGCCTTTAAGGAAATGCTCGCGAATATGAGCCACGGCGCGAAGATTGCCATGCTGGGGATCCCGCCCAAGGAAATGTCGATCGACTGGAACACGGTGATCTTCAGCATGATCACCATCAAAGGCATCTACGGCCGCGAGATGTACGAAACCTGGTACAAGATGACCGTAATGCTGGAATCGGGCTTGGACATCGCTCCGGTCATCACCCATCGTTTTTCCTACCAGGAGTTTGAAGCGGGCTTCGCCGCCATGCAGTCCGGGCGCTCGGGCAAGGTTCTGCTGGACTGGACCAGCGAGAGCTGAATCGCTTCTCGCCGCCAGAAGCCAGGACATCTTCTGCTTGCTGCCCGTCTTATTTCGCGGGGCGCAGTGCGCGCGGCGCGATTCTCCCGCGCCGCACGATCCTTGAAACCGGCACACGCCCGTGCGCGGGCGCCTGTCCGCCGTGTTTGCTGCGCAGCAGTTCGGCGAACAATTTCGCGATGTGGGACCGGCCTATGCGTCTTTCGACGGCCCAGAACCGCATGCTCCGAGGGCCCGCCGCGAGCTGGGAAGCCACCAGATCGCTATTCGATTGGGCGGCTGCGGGAACAGAAGACAGAAAGACGAGCTCGAGCTTGCGATCGATGAGTTCCCGCAGAACGTTGTCTGCAAGGTCTGCGTGAACTTGGATGCGAACTTCGGGGTGCCGCTCGCTAAAGATTCCAACCAGCTCCGTCGTGCGTGCGAGGCCTTCGGGGCCGCTCACCCCGATGCGCAACTCGCCCGTGCAGCTCTCTGCTTCTTTCACCAGCGCGCTCAGTTCGTTGCGCAAGCCGAGAATGCGCGAAGCGTATTCGTACACGATTTCGCCCATGGCCGTCGGCCGGTAGCCCCGGACGCGGGAGGAGCGATCCAGCAGCGGTCCACCAAATTCGCTCTCGAGCTTTCCAATCGCAAGGCTCACGGCGGGCTGGGTACGATGCACGCGCCCGGCTGCTCTTCCCACACTGCCTTCCTCCACCACCGCCGCGAACATCTCGAGCTGCATCAGTTCCATCGGTGCCTCCGAAAGATAGCGCCCGCACCAAGGGACGCCCTAAAAAACAAAAGAGCCGTTATCCCTGATTTGGGGATAACGGCTCGGGTGTTGAAGCTGACTTCGTCTCGGCCGTTATCCGCTCTGGGGCGAAGGAATTCGCCCAAGCACTACCAGGACTACGGCCAAAATCTGGATTGTTGCCGATGAAGCGGGCCTTCGGTTACGCAAGAAAATGGCTCTTCCAGCCCGTTTCGGGGAGGAAACGTGCTGCCGGGGATGAGCCAATTTCTTCATTTTATCGCCCTCACGAATACCATAAGGCCTTCCATCCAGCATAATAAGTATTGCTTATCGCTCGATGATTTCCGTTCTCGCAGCGACCCATGGCTCCGGCCCCCCATTCGACCAGCGCACATCCGGCGAGCAGCAACGAAACGGCACGAATCGCAATGGTTTACGGGACGACACGATCATCCCCCGGCTCTCCCCGGGCGCATATCTATCACAACGGAGTCTTGCGACTTTCTTAATAGCGCTTATCTGGCGATAAGCCACAGGGAGAGAGACGCCGAATGAGCCAGGGCGACTACGCGCGCTGCTTCACGATCACGAGCTTCTTCTGTTTCACGCGCTGGCCTGCGGGCGCCTGCGCTGCGGTCTTTTGCACGATGGTCTGCTTGCCGGTCTGCAGCGCTTCCCCGAACGAGACGGCTACCTTGGCAAAGGCCAGCGCCGCATGCGACTGCACCGCCCGCCTGCGCACCATGTACAGCGAGCGCTCCTGATGAAAGCCGTCGAGCGCCAGTACGGCAAGTTCGCCGCGCGCTCGTTCTTCCCGCACGCACATCAGCGGCACAAATCCCACCCCCAGGCGCATCGCGACCATCTTTTTGATGGTCTCGATCGGCGCGTTCTCGACCCGCAGGTTGAGCGGAGCTTTCAGTCGCGCGAACTGCTCCACCATGCTCTTGTGCCAGGCCGAAGATACATCCATCACGATCACCGGTTCTTTGCCCAGATTCGTGATGTCCACCGACACCTGCCCGGCAAAGGAATGATCGGGATGGACAATCAAAACCATTTCATCGCGCATGATGAAGTGCGATTCCAGTTCCCGGTCCTCGGGCTGGAACGAGAGCAGCGAAAGATCGAGCTTGCGGTTCTTGAGGTCGGCCAGCAGGCGCGCCGAACTGTCGCAGCGGAACTCGATCTGGATGCTCGCGAAGCGATGCAGAAATTCCTGCGTCAGCCGGGGAAGAAGGTAGAGGCTTACGCTTTCGTTTGCTCCGACGCGCAGGCGCCCCGCGCGCAGGTTGCGAATGTCTTCCAGAGCTAGATGCGTTTCGTTGCGCAGGGCGAGGATGCGGGTAGCATAACTGTAGAGAGATTCACCCAGCTGCGTGAGCGTGTAACGATAGAGTTTGGAACGGTCGAAGAGCGGTCCGCCGATTTCTTTTTCCAGTTTCAGCACGGCAAGGCTCACGGCGGGCTGAGTGCGGAAGACGCGGTCGGCGGCTCCGTGCACGCTGCCTTCTTCCACCACCGCGACGAACATCTCCAGTTGCATCAGTTCCATCGCTCTAGTCCTTTGCGTCGCTCGCCGAGCCGGCGCGGCGGCGGAAGTCAGGCGGCTGGTAGGGCCTGGCTTCCACCAGCTTCAGCCACGAGTCGCATTTCGGGTTGCGGCCCGAGGTCGCTTCGTAGAACACCCGCTGGATCTGCTGGGTGACCGGGCCGCGCACACCCTTTCCGACCGGGATGCCGTCGACTTCCCGGATGGGCGTCACTTCCGAAGCCGTGCCGGTGCAGAAGGCTTCCTCGGCCGCGAGCAGATCGTCCGGGTACAAACTGCGCACTTCCACCGCGAGATCCAAATCGTGGGCGATGCGGATAACCGAATCCCGCGTCACACCCGGAAGAATCGAATCCTCCTCGTCGTTGGTCAGCAGCTTTCCGCCGCGCACCAGAAAAATGTTCTCGCCCGAACCTTCGGCGAGCTTGCCGTCCAGTTCGGGCAGGATCGTTTCATCAAAGCCGTGCTGGACCGCGTCGCGCAGCGCAAGCATCGAGTTCAAGTATTGCCCGCTGGCTTTGGCGGTTGCGGGCAGCATGCTCGAATGGAATTTGGTCCAGGGCGAGACCGTCACGCGGACACCTTTTTCGATGTTGGCGGCGCCGAGCAACGGCTCCCAGGGCCAGGCCAGAATCCCGACTTCCACCGGACAACGCAAAGGATCGACGGCGAGCGAATCGCTTCCGTAGAAACAGAGCGGATGGACGTAGCAGCTGCGCAAGCGGTTTTGCCGGATGACTTCGCAGGTGGCCGAGGCGAGTTCCTCCGCGGTGTAGGGAATCGGAATCCGGTAAACGGCTGCGGAGTTATACAAACGAGCGAGGTGCGCGTCCAAGCGAAACAGGGCAGGTCCCGCCTGCGTCCCGTAACAACGAATTCCTTCGAACACTCCGCTGCCGTAGTGCAGCGCGTGCGAGGAGATATGAAGGGTGGCCGAAGCCCAGGGGACAATCTCGCCGTTCTTCCAGACCCACTCCGATCGCTTAAATCCCAACCTGCGCTCCTTCGGAAACCGAAGCGGCGACGCTCGCGGTCTCTAGCGGACGACCCGGTTCGGACAAGAACGCAGGCGCGGGGCACGAGCGCGTAGAACACATCACTCCTCGCCTAGGCGCCGCTCCAAGATGCGTTTCAGCTTCGGAGAGGGCAAAATCGCACAACACTCCTACATCTACAGCAACCGCAGGGACTAACACATACATACAGCTGAGCGCGCGGGAATGTGCCAACCGGTCCTAGATTTCTTCCCGGCCAGCTCGTCTCCCAGAGCACAGCTTCATACGAACCTAAGCGATACTCACTTCCGAACCCAGGAGAAACCCCGGGGTACGGACATGGCTACCAAAGCTACGCACTCCCGTTTAGGCGAGCTCCACCTGCATCCTTAGCAAGCTCTGCTGTAGTATCACCTTGAAAAGGCCGAGTTGTACCACCGCGACTGCACTCCGAGGGCGAATTTCTGGCCGTCACCCGCCACCTTTTCCCGACCGACGGAGGGCTTACGCGATCGGGCGATGGCGGAAGGTTTTCTTGCCCGAGGAATACTCCGCCACGGTATGGCCGTCGCCAATCAGTTTGTACTTGTAGGTCACCAGACCCTCGAGTCCCACCGGACCGCGCGCGCCGAGTTTGCTCGTACTGATTCCCAGCTCCGCGCCCGGTCCGTAGCGGAAGCCATCAGCGAGGCGAGTCGAAGCGTTGTAATAGGAAATGCCTTGGGAAAACTGGGTCGTGCTGGATTCGGACAACTTGCTCGGCTATGGCGCGGATACCGCGAACGCATCGAACGAACTGGCGCCCAGTATCGAAATGCTTATCGAGCGCGAATATCCAGAGGACTTTGCCAAGATGGCGGACGCCATTGCGAAGAGCGCGGCAGCGAGCGCCTCACCGAAACGGTACACACGCGCGAATACCTCGCATCGGCGACGCCTTCTGCGTTTTCATCAAAGCTCGCGGCAAAGATTACACGTCGGTTATCTTTAGCGGGAGGGTTCTTTTGATTGCGGGGGCCGGTCGCCAACAATGCGCATGGCGACGCCGGTGACCCGGCCGACGATTTCCGCCTCGGCTGGATAATCGAAGGTGCGGACATCTTGGTGTGCATGCGCGTGAGGAATCACCATCAATTTCCCGCGATCGATCTCGCACCAGCTGCACACATACCCATCGCGCAGCTCAGTGAAGTAAATCGGTCTGTCGAAATCGGTCTTCCACGGCGCGGGGCTGATTTTTCTCTGAGCCGAGTCGATCTGCACCAGGGAACCGGGCCGGATGATTGGATAGAGCGTGAAGTCCTCAAGCCCAATATAGCCGTACATCGAGGTGCGCAGGTCGAGATGCTGCAACAGACCGAGCGGCACGGCCTCCCACTTTTCCACGGCTCGGGCCAAAAGATTCGTTCGCTCGAACCGGAAATCGGGCTTGAATTCGACCGGCAGCGACACCGCTTCGGTTTCCGGGTCCCCCAGGCTTTCGAGTAGATGCGTTTTCGGCAGGTGGATCGAAGCCATGTCGCGGCGAAGGTCTCCCATCTCCAGTCCGTAAAGTGCCGCCACTTCCGTATAGTTGCGACGGTAAATCGCGCTGATCGCGTACATGCGGAACATGCGTGGCTGGAACCGGCCGTTCTCGATGTCCGTCACCCAGTTGTGCGAAAGAAAGAATTCCTCATTTTGATGCTGCGTGGCGATCTGCCGGCTCATGGCTTGCACGGCGCGTGTGGACAAGCCGAGTTTCTCGCGCCACGCCTTGAGCCGCTTGCCAGCGAGCGCATTCACTCGCCTCACGTTCATGAGCGGGCATCCTACTCCTAGAGTTAATCAATGTCCAGCTACGTTACCTTATCAGCTATATCGAACATCGTCGCCGCGCATCAAGAAAATCTCTCGACTGGTCGGAAGTGCGGCCAGTCCCACGATTTGTTGCTTCTGCAGACTCGATCTTAGCTATATCGCCGCGCATGGAAAACACCTCAGCTCGCCGGGCGGAACAGGTGCGGGAGATCCTCGCGACACGGGAATTGACTTTCTATCGCGCCTCGCAACTCTCGGTCGAGATGTTCGGCCGCTCCTCCCCGTTCTATCTCCCGCACAATCTCCACTCCGACCTCGCCGATGCCTGCTCCACGCCCACCTTGTACCAGCTGATTGCGCTCAGCCGCATCACGCGCTATCGATTAAGCGACTGGCTCGCCGTTTTCGGACTAGACCTCGACGTCATTGCCCAGCTTCAGGTTCTGGTCTCTCGCAGACGCACGGTAATCCTTGATTCCGCCGTGTACGACATGGGGGCCTGGGTCGCTTGGTTTGTCGAACGGCCGGGCACCGCGGGCAGGGCCACGATCGCTCCCTTAGGACAGCTACTGTCACCCGCTGGGCTCGAACGCGCCAAGAACTTGCTTCCGCGCAACGAGACGCACTTTCTTTATGCGAAGGTCGGCGAGCAGGATTTATTGGCTTTCCCGGACATCGGTCCGGGGAGCATCGTCCGTGTGGATGCCCGGCGAGCGAACGAATCTCCAGCCAAGAATTCTGCCGATCCGCGAATTTTCCTGGTGGAGCATGACTCGGGCTTCGCCTGCTCCCGCTTGTCCTCTCTCGGCAACGGCAGGGTCGTGTTCCGCTCACCGCAGCTTCCGTTCGCCGAGGGCGGTTTCTCCCTCGGAAGGGACCTGAGAATTCTGGGCGTCGTCGATGCCGAGCTGCGCGCGCTCACCCGCCGCGACGGCTCGGCCCCGCCATGCGCGGTCAGCGTTGCGCAAAGCGCTGAGCGTCTTCCCCGAAACGATCAAGAAATGAACTTCAGGCAATTGCTCCGGCGATCGCGAGCCCGCTCGGGCCTCTCGTTCCGGGAAGCGTCGGAGATTTCGCGCTGGATAGCGCATGAGCTTGGCGACTCGCGGTACTTCACCGCCGCAAGCACGCTCTCGGATTATGAGACGCTTTCGGCTGCGCCGCGCCAGATTCAGAAAATCATCACGCTGTGCATCGTCTATGCCACCGGCTTCGCCGAGCTTCTTCGCGCCAGTAACCTTGCTCTGGAAGAAACCGGGGCCGAACCCATCCCCGACCAGCTCATGGCTCGCTCGAGTCCGCCGAGCGGGCGCAAAACCAGTAGCGCGAGTCGAGAGGGACCCGCCCGTAAGCAAAACGGGTTCTTCGACCTTCTGCTCGTGCGCTGGCGGGAAATCCCGCTCTTCCTCCGGAGGTCCTTGAGCGAACTGACGCGTGTCCCAAACTTTTCCGTCTCCGACGTGTTTTGGGTCGGCGGAGACCCGGACCCCATCCATCCCTGGCTTCGCAACGCGGAGTTTGTGGCCATCAATCGGCGAATCCAAAAGCCCGCCTCATCACGAAAGACAACATTCTGGGAACAGCCTCTCTACGTTCTTCTCACCCGGGAGGGCCGCTATCTCTGCGGTTGTTGCACTCTGGAAAGAGGATTCGTGGTCGTGCACCCCTATCCGGACAGGCCCTTCACCCCGCGCCGATTCAAGAACGGGACCGATGCCGAAGTCGTGGGGCAGGTCACCGCAATTCTGCGACGCCTAGCCTAGCCCGTAGACCATTTCCCGGATGGACGCACTAGGTCCTCCCAGCGAACAGCGCATTCACCTTCTCGGCACAGCAGCCGCTTCTATCTCTCGGCGCAAGAGATGGTTGCGCGCGAGATTTTTCATCTGCGAACGCGAACTGGTTTCTCTGGAATCGCGTGCCGAGCGATGCGACAGTCTCGGACACGCCGCGTGACCCGCTGCAGGGAGGCAAGCGATGTTCAAGGTTTCTGGTGACATTCGAAGCACATCGAGCGAAGACGGAGCGGTGCTCCTCGATGTTCATCGCGGCAGGATTTTAGGCCTCAACCCGATGGGTTCAAGAATTTTCAAGATGCTCGAACGCGGAGTTGATCAAAACCAGATTGCAGGGGAAATCAGCGACGAGTTTGGAGTGGATGCCGGTCAAGTGCGCAACGACGTTCTCGATTTCATCCAGAACTTACAGGAGCACAACGTGCTCGAGGCTTCTGGATCGGATTGACCTTCTTACAACAGCGAGGGAAAGAACGCTTATGGATTCGGCTCACAGCACCCCGCGCGACAATTACCGGCTCATCATTACGCGCTCGAACGCTTCGGAAATATTGCTCAGGTGTCACGGAACCGCTTGGCGGCTGCCATCTGTCGAGATTCCGCACGGGTGGCGAATTGCCGAGCAATTAACGACTGAACTTTATGCACAGTGGGGATGCCGGGCATACTGCTTGCTCGTTTCAAACCTCGCTGCTGGACTTCCGCACTCGAGCGTAATGGAAGCGACAGACCTTGAAAAAATCTCTCCTACCGGAACCTCGTGGAAACCGCTTGAGGTTGCGACGTGCGCGGCGGTGGACCCGGCTGAGGATCGCACGGTGATCGAGAAATCGATCAAAGAATGGGCCGAGTACCGCCGCGAGCCAACTCAGGCCCCCTTTACAAAACCGGGATGGCTATCCGAACTTTTTGCCTGGGCCCAGGAGCGACTGACTCCGCTGGGCGTCCGATTGACGGGCTCATTCGCCCAACTAAACGCCTCACCTTGCTTCAGCCTCATTCGCCTTGCGACCGACGATGCTTCGGCAGTCTGGTTCAAGGCCACCGGAGAACCGAATCTCCATGAGCTTCCCGTCACCCTGGCTCTGGCTCGTTTGTTTCCTGGATATGTTCCTAGAATCCTGGGCGTTCACTCCGCCTGGAACGGATGGCTCGCTCAAGAGGTGCAGGGAGTGCTGCTCAATGATTGCGGGGAATTTTCTTCTTGGCAGAGAGCGGCTCGCGAGCTTGCCGCACTGCAGCTTACCTCCCTAGGAAAGTGCCCCGAACTGCTAGAGAGCGGTTGCAAGGACCTACGGCTCCGGAAACTCATCGAACTGGCGGATCCGTTCCTTGCGCGCATGGCCGAGCTGATGGCCGCACAAACAAAACAACCTCCCGATCCTCTGACCCCGGCGTCTGTCGCTTCTGTCGGCGAACGGCTGAAGGAAGCATGCGCGCTGCTGGCCGAGCTTGATCTGCCCGAAACGCTCGGTCATGTGGATTTCAATCCGGGAAACATCGTTGTTTCCCCCACCCAGTGTTGCTTTCTCGATTGGGCCGAGGGCTGCATCAGTCATCCCTTCCTGACATTTGAGTATCTGCGGGAGCAGGTTCGTCGCAGGTTTCCCGGCGACGACGCGGCCATGGCACGAATTGCTGCCGCGTACCTGCACCCGTGGCAAGGTGTCTGTCACTCCGACACCGTGACGCAGGCGATGGCCATTTCACCTCTGGTCGCTGTTTTCGCTGCTGCTGTCGCTGACCAGCAGTGGCACTCGGTTGATCCACTAAAGCATCCGCGCGTCGCCGGATATTTCCGCAGCCTGACGCGGCGGATGTTTCGCGAAGCAAACGAGACGGTGGAAGGGAGCGAGCCATGTCGCGCTTAGCGCCTCTGCATTCCCGAAGCGAAGCTCCAAACGAGCCTGGCGTTGCGTTCGCAGGGCAGCTGGGTGTGCCTGGCCCGACAAACTTAAAACATCCCCTCGGTGTGATCACAAAGCGTCCTGTCATGAAACTTCTGATTTTGAGAGCCTACCTAAGGCTGCTGCTATTCGACCTTTATCTCGCGAGAAATGATTTCGCTGGTCTCTGCCGGAAGGTTCGCTCTTGTCCCATCAAGACCAGGCCGTTCGCTGCGGATGGGATCGAGCAGATCCGCTCGGCGGTCGACATGGCTTGCGTCTGGTACTGGAAAGAAGTGCTCTGCCTGCAGCGGTCGGCGGCCACCGCGTATCTGCTGAAGCAATTCGGGGCGCCCGCCGAACTCGTCATCGGCGCCCAGCACAGGCCTTTCAAAGCCCACGCCTGGGTCGAAGTCGACAGGCGCGTGGTGAACGACAAGCCGTATGTGACGGAAATGTATGCGGTGCTCGACAGGTGCTAGTGAACGAATCGAGGAAACCAGCTATGAGCGTCCTGTTTGGAAGATGGAACTTCGCTGGCGAGCCAGTCGCGCCGGCGTATATCGAAAAGGTGAGCAAACTTCTCTGCCCCTATGGACCCGACCGAAGCGGCTGCTACTCTGCCGCTGGAGTGAGCATCACTCACTGCGCGTTTCACACCACCAAGGAATCGCGCGCGGAAGTGCAGCCGCACATTTCCGCGTCCGGCATGGTGATCGCTTGGGACGGCCGTTTGGACAATCGTCCCGAACTCCTCGGTAGTCTAAGGGACGTTCTTGGCGATGGGTCGACAGACGTCGCCATAGTCGCGGCGGCGTACGAGCGATGGGGAACCAAATGTCTCGGCGAGCTCTTGGGCGACTGGGCTCTGGCCATCTGGAATCCTGACGCACGCTCTCTCCTGCTGGCGAAAGACTTCATCGGCACCCGCCATCTGTTTTACGCCTTCGACAAAGATCAAGTCGCCTGGTCGACAATCCTTGATCCGCTGGTGTCGTTCGCGGACGAGACTTTGGCTCTCGACGAAGAATACCTTGCCGGCTTGATCTCGTTCTTTCCCGCCGCACATCGCACGCCCTATCTTGGAATCCATGCCGTACCGCCGTCTTCGTTCGTGCTGCTGCGGCCGGGGGAATGCAGCGTCGAGAAATATTGGGATTTTGATTCCCGCAAACAAATCTGTTACCCCGCGGACGCCGATTACGAGCAACACTTCCGCAGCGTCTTCGCGCAAGCCGTCAAGCGGCGGCTGCGTTCCGACCGGCCCGTCCTCGCTGAGTTGAGCGGAGGGATGGATTCTTCTTCCATCGTCTGCATGGCTGATGCGGTCCTTGCAGACGGAGCGGCAGAAACGCCGCGGCTCGACACCGTCTCCTACTACAACGATTCCGAACCGGACTGGAATGAGCGGCCCTATTTCAGGAAAGTGGAAGAACGACGCAAGCGCATCGGCTGTCACATCGAAGTCGGCACACCAGAATCCGCAGAGCTCGCAAGTGATCCCGGTCCTTTCGCGGCAGCTCCGTACTCGCGCAGACGATCAAGCGAGCGGACGCGAGCGTTCAAGGCGTGTCTTGCCTCGCAGGGAAATCGTGTCGTGCTCTCTGGCATCGGGGGCGATGAATTCATGGGCGGCGTTCCGACAGCGGTGCCAGAACTGATGGACCTACTCGCGAGGGCGCAATTCACGACTCTCGCCCGCCAACTAACAGCTTGGGCGCTCAACCAGAGAAAACCTTGGACTCATCTGCTCCTGGAAGCGGCAAGGGGGTTTTTCCCGGTCTCGATGGTTGGCGTGCCGAAGTACTTGCGGCCGCCCAAATGGCTCAATCCAGACTTTGTAAAGCGTCAGCGGGACGCCCTTCGCGCCTATCCGTCCCGAGTTAATCTTTTCGGTCCACTGCCGAGTTTCCAGGAATGTCTTTTCACTATCGATGCTTTGCGAAGACAGCTGGCCTGCTCCTTCTTGTCACCAGAGCCACTCTACGAAAAGCGATTTCCCTATCTCGACCGGACCCTGCTTGAGTTTATTTGCGCGATCCCGCGCGCTCAACTGGTACGCCCGGGCGAGCGCCGCTCGCTGATGCGTCGTGCCCTGGTCGGGATCGTTCCGGATGAGGTCCTGAACAGAAAAAGGAAGGCTTTCGCGGTTCGGTCCCCGACCACGGCTATCTGCACGCAGTGGGCGCGTTTGATCAGGGAATGTGGGGAGACAACGAGCGAAGCTCTCGGGATCCTCAACGCCAGTGCTTTCTCAACAGAGGTGGACGAGGCTGGCCGCGGCCGGCTAGTGCAGATCGTACGCATGAGCCGAATGCTGGAGATCGAATCATGGCTGCGAGCCATCTACGGTCAAGGGACACTGAAAAGCAGTTCGGCCAGAGCCGGTCGCGGGCGCGCAACGCCGCGCCAGACAGGGCCGGCGATCGGCGAGCCCGCGCATAAGAGTTCAGCTAGCTAGCTGTGTATTCGAACGCCACAACAGAGAGGAGGTGAGAAAGATGAACTATACAAAGCCGGAGATCACCGTCGTTGAAAACGCTTTGGCAGCGGTGCAGTCTACTGGGAAGCCGCAGTGTGCCGTCGACAACATCCCCGATAGCACGCAGCATTCGAACGACTGCTACCAATCCGACGAGTAAGCCACAGAGGGCGCCCGGCGCCGGGCGCCCTCTTACCGCCCAAGGCCTGCGACGCGTTCTTTCACCGCGATTCTCCGGTGGATGCGATTACTCGAACCTTTAAAGTCAGAAGGCCCTCATCGAGCGGCGAAGCGGTGCTGGAAAGACCAGGTATCCGAAACAGCAGGCAAAAAGGATTTGTTGTCGTGCCGGGAGGGAGACGGTCGCCGGTAACGGAATCACTGATATCCCATATGGCTCCGCTGCCCGCGAAACCCTTGATCGCATTCAGTGTGGAAACCCGGCCCGCGGGAGATTGGATGTCGCTGGCTTCGAGCTTGATCGGCAGTCTCATCGCTTCGTTTCCTCGGTTCGCTACCGCGAGGCAAACGCTAAGTGTCCCCGTGGCGTGGTCGAAACTCTGCTTGCCCGCGTAGGTGATTACCGAGTGTGCCGTAACATCATGGAAGGGCGTCTCAGCCAAACGGCCGGAGATCGTCTGATTCGAAACGGATCCGGGAGCGTCGAGCACCCTCGAGTTCAAGCGCATTCCTTCAGGCCCAATCGAAGGCCAGATGGCGAGAATTCTGTCTCCCACGGCGAGCAGACCACTCTCCCGCCACAGGACATCTACAAGTCCCCGCACGCCTACCGCAATCGCCGGACCGGACAACGCGCTGGCACCTTCACTTTCCGCACCTCGTCGTTGCTCGATCGTCGTCCGCAGGGAATCGCTGCTGATCTCAAGTGTTTCCGCCTTAGGAGAAAGATCGATGGGTGGTCCCACGAATTTCCTGTCCTGAATCTCGCCGAAGAACCACCGGCCCGACGCGCCGCGCCATTCACTCCACAACAGTCCCAGCTTTCCCGCGGAGGAAGCGACCAGCGAGGGATACTTGATCCTTGTGCCCTCTTCCCGCTCGGCCACAGCCACGGCCTTCGTCCAAGTTCTGCCGTCATCGTCGGAGGAGGTCAGCATCATGCGGTTGTTCTTGCAACCCTCTACGTACGCAACGAACAATCGATTGCGTTCGCGATCGTACGCGAGAGCATTATGGTCGAAGCTCAAACAGTCCTGGTCGAACCTCCCGCTGGCGATCGCCGTGCCTTCTAAAGACGGTTCCGCTGACTGGCCGGCGCGTACCAAGCCTAGTTCTACTTCCATGCTGGCGGCTGTTTTTCGCGCTGCGTAGTACAGAGCCGCAACCTCGCCGTTTCGCAGAGAAGTTGCGTCCCGCGGATAGATGCCCTGGTAATCGGGCTCTGGCGAGAAAAAGAATGGTCCTCGTACCTCGGCCCCATTAGGCGAAAAGACGAGGAGTCCGACACTGTTGCCACGATTTCTCCCGGGATCGCCTGTGGATGGCGCGTTGAAAAAAGTATAAAGCCGCGCAGTCGCCGGGCTCACGGCGGAAGTCGAATAATCGGCCCAGCCGGTTTTCTTTGCTTCGATCCAATTTTTTCCCGCATCCGTCGAAACAAAAAGCCTGGTTACCCCCAGATCATGGTGCGGCTCGCCATCGATGACCTTGGATGCCTCTGAAATAAAGTACGCGCGATGTTGCAAACCGAACGCGCAGGAGTGTTCGGTAACCCAGGCGCTGTTCCTGTCTTCGAGAACGACCCGCCAACTGGACCCGGAGTCGGAAGAGGCATACACGAATCCGTAGGGGCCGTTCGTCGAAGCGTCCCATTTGGTGCCGCACAGGATCAGATTCCTCGGCTCCGCAGGATCTGCCTTTATCTCATACCAGAGATGCACACCGTCGGCGATCGAAGTCGTCGCATCGGAGTGCGCAGTCTGAGCGACCGTCCGGACCGAGCCTAGGCCAGCCAGCGCGAAGATCGTAGATAGCGCGAGCCAAACTTGTAGTTGCAGGTTTTTCATGGTGAGCAAAACCTAGAAAGTCAGTCGCAGTGACACCTGGAGTGACCTAGGGCCACCCTCCTGAAACAGAGGATTCAAGCCCCCCAGGCTTTGGTTCAACATATGCTGGGACTGAAGATAGAACGGACCGAACTCGACATAACCGATGGGATTCGTAAAGTTGGGATGATTCAAGACATTGAAGGCGTCAGCGCGAAATTGCAGCTTGAGTCGCTCCGTAATGCTGAAACTCCGGGAAATCGACAGGTCCAGCTGCGTGAGCCCAAAGCCGGATATGTCGTTGCGTCCTTCGGTTCCTTGTCGGACAGTTCCAGGAATCGCGAAGGCCGCTGGATTCAGCCCCTTTCCGCCGGCACACGGAGGGCCATCGACTGCGATGCATTGCGATCCGTAGAGCCAAATCGGCTGCCCCGGTACGCGATCCGGCCGGGAAGTTGCATATCCTCCAGGGTCGGGCGAAGTCGAGAACACGATGCCGTTGAAGGGCAATCCGCTCCGAGCGACAACCACGGTATCGACGGACCAGTCTTTAGTCAGCAGTGCGGCTGGCCCGGTTTTCACCGCGGAGGGAATCGCGTAGGTGAGCGCGCCTGACAAACTTTGCCGTACATCGAAATCCGAGGACCCGTAGTCGCTTGCGGCCGAAATCACGGTGTTCGACTGACCCGCCACTACGTCGTTTGAATCGTTGTCCAAAGAATGGGACCAGCTGTAGCTTACGAGGGCCTGCAGTCCGGCCGAAAGTCGCCTGCGATACTGCAGCTGCAGGGCATTGTAATTTGAGCGCGCGTCGTTTTCGTTCAACAAAAATTCGCCGAGGAAGTTCGCGTTGGGCTGGTAGAGCGCTTCTTGACGAAGCAGGTCTCGTCCGGCCTGGCCCACGTAGGTTGCCGAAACGGCTTGGCTGTTTCCGATGGATTTCTCCAGCGCGAGATTCCACTGGTACGAACGAGGCAATTTTAGATTGGGGGCAAATGCGTAGATGCCGTCGGGGTACGGAGGCTGACTGGAAAGACTCGGTATATAGGGCTGCAAGTTACTCACGGGCAAGGATACGTTGGGTGTGTAAGTAGAAGCGTTGTTGGGGAATTCGACTCCGACCGTTCCAGAGGATCCAACACCGGTGTCGTAGAAGATGCCAGCTCCGCCGCGCAAGACCAAGTCCCCCTTCGCGGTCAAGCGATAAGCGACTCCGATGCGCGGCGCGAAGTTTCCGTAAGTAGTTGCCCACAACGGCGTGCCGCGGGGCGCTAGCGCGATTTCGGAGGGAATGTTGACGTTGTTCCAGGAGGCTAAGGTTGTCGCGCCTCGCGCGCTCGGTGCCGGATCAAGTTCCCAGCGCAGTCCATACGTCATGGTTAGGCGCGAAGTGATCCGCCAATTGTCTTGGGCATAAAGCGAAAAAGACTGCACCAGGAGAAAGGAATGAGCATCGGTCACCGCCAGGAGATTCGACTGTCCCGAAGTTACGAACGACTGGATACTCGGAGGAATGTAAATGGCCTCGTTTCCGCCGGGATCCAAGTTGAGAAAAATAGCCCGATAGTCTGCGCCAAACTTCATCTGGTGCGGACCGTTTGCCAGCGATAAGTCGTCGACAAAATTGACTTGCTTGTTCTTGTTGCGTGCGTAGGGACCGATCGCCAAAGCGCTCGCGTCACCCGGCAGGAACAAACCGTAAGAGTCACTCGCGAGGGATCCGATGAGCAGACTCGGATTGAGCGGTACGGCTCCGCCGAAGGAATCAAGGGAAATAATCTCCTTGGCGCTCTGCATTGAGAAATTTCCACGAAGAGTATTCGATAGGCTGTCACTGAACAGCATGTTGATGCCCGCCGTCAGAGTTTGTGTGTTGACGCTCGTCGCTGCTACCGAGCTGAGGCTATCGAGCCGCTCCAGGATTTGAGACGGAGCGTTGTTGTAGCGGCCGAAAATTGTGAACCGGCCATTGATCGTGTGGTCGATCCGCGCGCTCCCCGCATCGAGCGAGCCTGGGTTGGAGTAGTTTCCAGTAAACGGCGAAGTATAAACGCCGGGGACGGGATTCTTGTCGTCAGGCTGAGGGTAGGCGTTCAAGTACGGAGCAAGTTGTGGGGTAGCAACGGTCCTGGCATAGGCAGAAGGTACTTCCACGACCATGGTGTTCGGAAGGTCCAAACGGGCCCCTTCGTAAGACAGAAAGAAGAATGTGCGGTTCTGGCGGATGGGTCCACCGAGGAAGCCTCCGAAGTCATTGTGATGTTCCGCCGCACGCGGCTTTCCCGCGCTGTTGGCGAACCAGTCGTTTGCGTCCATAATCGTGTTACGAAAATAGTCGAAGATCCCGCCGTGGAACTCGTCTGTTCCTGAGCGCGTCGTGAGAATAACCTGTCCGCCCGGAGACCGCCCAAATTCTGGCGAAAACGATGAGGTTTCGATGCGAAACTCCTGCAATGCATCCACCGAGACCAGGCTGCTGGTTCCTCCAAATGCACTGAAAGCCTGTGCTCCTCCCGTTCCCGACTGCCCCACTACAGTAGCCGCGGCCACACCGAAATTGCCGGACACGCCGTCAATCGTAAAGTTATTGGCGTCTGTTCTCTGTCCGGCGATGCTGAACTGACCTGGAGAAGATGGAATCGCGGGAGCGATGACAACGCCGGGCGTAAGTTGGAGCAGGGTGTTAAAGCTGCGCCCATTGAGTGGCAAGCTCTCGACGAACTGGCGGTCGATCACAGTGCTCACCGCCCCGCTCTCTGTATTGATCATCGGGGCCCCGCCGGCAACCGTAACGATTTCCGATACGGCGCCGATTGGCAGGGTGAAGCTAATGGCCAAAGAATCCTGAACATTCAGAACGATGTCGGGTTTGATGAGCGTCTTGAATCCGATCTTAGAAACTTGCAGCCGATACGTGCCGGGCGGAAGGTTCGTAACGATGTAGATGCCTTCGTCGTTCGTTTTGCCGGTGTACTGAACGCCTGTCGCGTCGTTCGCAACTCGGATTTCCGCTCCGACAATGGCACCGCCGGTCGGGTCGAGCACCAGGCCGTTGATCGTTCCGTTCGGCGACTGCCCGGACAGGCAGCCGGCTAAAACGAGCGTGACGATTCCGAAAAAAACCATCCTGCGCAACGACATGGGGCTTTCCCTCCGACGAACGAATTGCGTCCTGTTCCTTCGGTCTACGGAAGAGAAAACGGAAATGTACCAATGCGCCGTCATGGAAACACGGCCCGACGATACCAAAGAAGTAATTAACTAGGGATGATTTGGTTCGATCTGCAGATCGGTGAAAAGAAGAGGAGTGCCACTGGGCTTATCGCTTCCACCTATTGGTTCGACGGTGACGAAAACCGCGTGAATCTGCTCGAGCGTTTTGGGGTCATCACACTTGACGATCCAGCGTTTCTTGGCCGCATTGTCCTCGTAGAAGATCCCGAGGTTCAAGGCCTCCCGCCGGTCCGGGCCGCGCTGTCCCCAGGCCTGGAAGGTACGCGCATTCCTGGGACCGGCCTGCTGATCGAGATCGTAGGCGTAAAAAATCAGGGACTTTCCCTTGGTGTAGAAGACTCGGCCATAGGGCTTTTGCGTAACTCCGTCGCGAGCGACACTATACAACTCGGCGATATGGAGTTCCCGGGCCCCCATCAGTTCCCGCACATCCCGATCATGAGCAAGTAAATCCTCTTGTTTGCTGAGAGTCTGCTCTCGCTCGCGAAGCTGTGCGTGGAGATCGTTGACTTGCGCGGTCAAACTGTCGGCGCGTGACTCGTCCTGTGTACGCTGTCGTTCGAGCGAGTCGAGCTGAGTTTGAGTTTTTTGGAGCGCCGCCTGTTCGGCGTCGAGATTTTCTAACAGGGTGCTTCGGTCTTGGGCGCTCTGTTGCTTCTCGGCTTCGTTATTTCGCACCGATTTTTCAAGATCGGCCTGAGCGCTTTTCATTTCATCAAGAGACAGCGACTGCAGTTGAATCCGGTGCTGCAGATCGGAGATAAGGCGATCGCGTTGCGCGAGCTGCATTCGCAAATCGTTGCGTTCGTGTCCAGAATCGCTCATCTGCCGTTCTAGAGCCTCGATTTGCATGTCCGAGGCAGGCGCGCTCTCTCGAGTTACTTCGACGTTCCGGCTTCTACCCATTCGGTAGGAGTAGATTCCCAGTGCGACCGTCAGCAGAATCGAAGCCGCAAATGGCAGCCACACATAGTTCCAATTGACCTTCGTGTTCCCGTGTCCGTTTCGTTGAGCGAAGGCAAAGCCTCTTGCAACAACGCCGGGCACAACCGCGGCATCGTCCGAGTGCTGCCGCAAAGCCGCGGCGCCGACGAGCGAGCTGGGCTGTTCGGACCTCGCCGAGTGCGACGCGAATGGTTCGGAGGAATCCGGTGACGATGCGGGGGACAACTTCGAAGCGAGCAACGGGACGCCCACATCGACGGCCGCCTCGAACTCTTGCAAGGCTTGGCGGCATTCCGCGCAGCCGGCAAGGTGCGCTTCGAGCTTTCTCCGTTCCTGTTCGCTCAGCTCGCCCGACGTCGATACGGCACACAGTTCGAGGAATTCGTCATGAGGTGACATCTTGAACCGCTTCCCGATCCCTGAATCTCACTATCTATTTAGCACACCGTTCGGCGGTCTGCCGATCATTTGCAAACATCTCTTTCCGTAGCCTGTCCAGCGCTCGATAGTAATGATGCCGCACGTTTCCGAGCGGCTGTCCCAGTCTCTCGCTGATCTCGAGGAGCGTGTAGCCCTCAAAAAAATGTAAGCGCACGGTCTCGCGCTGATCGGCCGACAAGGCATTCACGATTTTGTCTAGACCATTACGCCCAAACACAGCTTCGGCGGAATAATCGCTTTCCGTGGTCTGCTTTCCGACCACTGGCGCGCCATCGGCTGGAAAGAATGGTTGTGCGTAGAACTCCCGGGACTTCAGGTACCGCCGCCGATCGAGCGCTCGGTGGTAAGCCATCTGCACAATCCAGGACCGCGCCGTGCTCTTAGAGCTGTCGAAGATTCCGCATCTCCGTTGGATATAGAGAAACAGGTCTTGAACGAGGTCTTCTGCCTCGGCTGCATCTCTCAGGATGCGCACCGCCACGCTTCGCGTCAGCCGCGCATAGCGCTCAAAGAGAGCGGCTAAAGCTTCGTGGTCTCCACCACCGACTCGAGCAATGAGCGACTCGTCGCAGACGTCTGCACGCGACATCGACACACCGGCGGAGCCCGGAGCAGTCGCCGGCTGTGCATCGGATGCACTCGGGGGCGGAAAACGAGCTGGATATGACCTCGACATCACGGCCATCCCACTGAAGACCAGAGACACACCCACTCAGTACTCCTTTCGATGGGATAGTATAGTTTGTGGAACCATATATTGAGCTGAGCCACGATGTCGATCTCGATGGCTCGCCTTGCCAGCGTTGACGATCGTGGGTATCTCGAAAAACGAGCTTTCGCCCGAGTCTTGATGAACTTGCGCGAGGAGCGCGGAATCACGCAGGAAACACTTGCCTTTGATAGTGGATACCATCCGAAATATATCAGCCTTCTCGAGAGAGGAAAATACAGCCCCTCGCTAACCGCCATCATCGAGATCTCAAAGGCTCTGAACATAACCGGTGCAGACCTAATTCGTCGCGTTGAGAGTCTCCTCCCCGGCAATCGCAGGCGGCGTCACGAAATCAAATAGCGTGGACGAGCTGCCCACGCAATCTGCGGCCCATACTCACTGCGTGATGGATAGTATACTTACTGGAACTATGCTCTACAAGCTTTCATTATTGGGCCGGTCATGGCGAAGAAAAACGCCAAAACGGCAAAGAAACCGCATCCCCAGAACCCGGTGGTGCGGGCTGCGTTCGCCACCATCATTCGGGAGCTTCGCCGAAGGCTCAGCTTAAGCCAAAAGCAGGTGGCTGAGCGAAGCGGCTACAGTGAAAAGTACATAGGCTTTTTAGAACTCCGAAAAAACACGCCATCCTTGACTGCTGCCATTATGATCTCCGTCGGGTTAGGAGAGGATCCGGGAAAGATCGTTAATGATGTGCTGTCAGTGATGCGTCGTTTCAAACGCCTCGAAGGAAAAGATCATGAAGCCGCCGATATTTGACGCGTAGCAGAAGGTGACTGTGGTTCGGAGGTTTTCAGAAAACACTGCTGGTCCGCCGTTCCCTCTGGGCTTTCGCCCCTGGCCCCAATTCCCTTCACCACCTCAATAGTTTGTCTCTCAACCAAAAACGCTTGCTAGTATGGGCTTGGAAATAGTGTCGGCTACACCATGGTCTGCCCGCGCTGTAACTCGAGTGACGTGCGATGAGCGTCGTTGATCCACGCCGCCGGCGTGTATGAGTCGCGCGGCAAACTCCGCGGACTGCTCCTCGGTGACTTATTCTTCGGACGCTACAAAGGCACGAATCAGAGTCGCTTTTCAAAGATGGTCCGCCCACCAGCTAAGTTTCCTTCGGCCACGCCAGCGATTCTTTGGCTTGTCGGATTCTTTTCTCTCATGGCTTTCCTTCGCGATGGGTCTCGGCTCGGTGGCTTACGTTCTATTGCTTCCCGCGCTAGTTGTTGGAGCATTCGCCTACAACTGCTTTGTCTATCCGAAAAAGTACAGGAGATGGGACGGCGAGTTTATGTGCCAGCGCTGGGAAGCGCTTATCAATGCTCACACCAGCGCGCAATCAGCGCTATAAGCTGAGGCGCCGCTCTCCGGCAAATGATCATTCCTCGCGCTGCGCGCTTAGGCGGCTAGCCATAGCGCCGGTATGCGCTGGCCAGCGCCACGATCTCGCGCGTCAACGCATCTTCGTCGCTTCGATAGTGAACTTCGTAGCGTTGTGTCCCTCTCCATTGCCCCAGCAGCCGGCAGGCATGTCGCTCCGACA
>JBEKHD010000024.1:0-89078 GCA_050012455.1 Candidatus Acidiferrales bacterium
TCCTGCGCCATCATCTGATGTGCGCGCGCGGATTCCGGGAAGCGCGCTTCGAGTTCGTCGAATACTTGTTTGGAAAGCAGGCCGGCAGCTCTGCCGTAGTAATACAACAGGTCAGGATCATTCGGATTTTGCGCCAAGGCTTTTTGCAGAACCGGGACGGCCTCGGGCAATTTTCCTGCTTCAAGCAGCGCGATGCCCAGCGCATTCACCTCATGCGCCTTTTGTAGATGCGGAATTGCTTCGTCAGCGTAGCCTTGCGCCAACAGCGCGTATCCCAAGAGCCGGTGAGCGTCCTCGAGGCCAGGGCTGAGTTCGATGGCCCGCTTCAATGGTGCAATCGCGGCCGCGTAGTCGCGTTTTTCGATGTAGACGTCGCCGAGATGAACGAACGCCGCGGCTAGTTTGGGGTCGAGCTCGGTAGCCTTTTGAAATTCGGCGCCGGCCGCATCCAATTGTCCGCTTTTTTCTGCTTCGACGCCGGCATGTAGATGCTGGAGAGCTGGCGACGGCGCAGACGCCTGCAGCGCAAGCAAAACCGAAAGTAGGATGCCGCTCATGATTTTTCCGGTTCGCGAACTTCGAGAAACTGATCAGCTTTGACGCCGTCAAGAACTTGATGCGCGCCGGAGGGCCAGTGAATTTCGACCTTCGCCAATTCCGCGGCGCCGAGACCAAAGTGCAGGCGTTTGTCGCTGGCCGAAACGTAACTGCCGGCGGTGGTGGCGAATCGCGTTTGTCGATTGACCTGCACGCGCGCGCCTAGGCCGTCGCGGTTGCTGCGCGTTCCGCGAAGCGTGATGGAGAGCCAGTGGCCGGTGCCCGCGTGATTCATGAGCACCAGAGGCTCACCGCCAAGCGACGTGACGACGACATCCATCCAGCCATCGTTATTTAAATCGCCGAACGCAGCGCCGCGGCCGGCGATCGCAGTAGTGATGCCGGAATCGGCGCGCTCGAAGCGTCCATTGCGATTGAGCGCCAGCAGCGGCGGCTCTTTGTAGTGGAGCATGTGGTCAATCTGCTCGACGTTGTCGAGCACGTGGCTTTGCGCGACGAACAGATCTTTCCAACCGTCGTTGTCGAAATCCTCCAAACCCACGCCCCAGCCCGAGCTTGCCGCGGACAGCAAGCCCAAGCCGGCTTGCAGACTGCGATAGCTGAATGAGCCGTCGCCGTCGTTGTGAAAAAGCGCGTAAACCTCGCGAGGCAGCACGGTGACCAAGATGTCCGGACGTCCATCGTTGTCGTAGTCTTGAAAGACAGTGCCCATGCCGGAAAGAGGCTTGCCATCGGCGGTGAGCGCGGTGCCTGCTTCCAGAGCGCGTTCAGTGAACGTGCCATCGCCGTTATTGTGGAAGAGAAACTGGCGCATGCCATCGTTCGACACGAAAATATCGGTGAATCCGTCGTCATCGTAGTCTGCGAAGGAGACCCCGAGCGCGCGGCCTTTGAGTGCGGCAATCCCGGATTGCTGGCTGACGTCTTCGAATGTGCCGTCGCCGCGATTGCGGTAGAGGATACTCGTCGTGGAGGGGAACTCGGCGGGCGGACAGTAGGTCTGCCACTCGCCGCCGCAAATCTTGCTGTGTTGCGTGTCCCAGAGCATGTAGCGCGTGACGAACAGGTCGAGATGACCGTCGTTATCGAAATCGAAGAAACCTGCTGAGCAGCTCCAGCCTCCGGCCTCGACGCCGGCTTTGGCCGTCACGTCGGTGAAGGTACCGTCGCCATTATTGTGGTAAAGCGTATTTTTTCCGTAGTTCGTTATGTAGAGGTCGGGGAAGCCGTCGTTGTCATAATCGCCGACTGCGACGCCCATGCCATAGTTGCCGTCGCCCGCGTTGGCGAGTCCGGCTTCTTTGGTGACGTCCGTAAAGCTGCCATCCGGATTTTGCCGGTAGAGACGATTCCAGTTGCGCGGATCGTGGCGGTCGAACGTTTCGGGCGGGTGCATCGGATTCGAGAGTTGGCCGCTATTCACCAGAAAAATGTCGAGCAAGCCGTCATTGTTGTAATCGAAGAGCGCCACGCCGCCGCCCATGGTTTCGATCAAGTATTTTTGCGGCGTGGGCGAATTCACGTGGTTGAAATCCAGACCGCGCGGGTGCTTTACATCAAACATGGAAGACGAGATGGGCAATGCTAGGCCCATGGCGGCAAACGATTCCAGGAAATCGCGTCGTGATATGCGGCGATTCATGCGGGCTTTCGCGGGCTCCGGTGGGGCAGTCACAAGGTTAGCAGAAGTGACGCCGGAGCGCATGGCAGGGGTAAAGCTCGTGGGCGCAGCTTCGACTGCCGTGATCACGGTATCCAGCTTCGCCGTGAAGTCGAACGAGGGGGATTCCAATTGTCAGAGCCGATCGCACAAACGATACGCTGAGGATGTGTATTGGAAGTCAGCGCAGCGAAAGGTGGATGCCGGGGGGAGGCATCCACCTTCGCTGCACTCACGCGCTAGAACATGAACTTCAGTGCAAACTGAATCAAGCGCGGGCTGTTAAGCGTGCTGGTCACAAGACCAAAGCCCGCGTTATTGACTGCAGGTACAGCCAGATTGGTGTTATTGCAGCAAGCTGTGTTCGGTGGGCCGAACTGGACGCGATTGAACGTGTTGAAGAACTCCGTCCGGAACTGCAAGCCGAGCTTGTTCTCCGGGCCGAAGTTCGTAGTCTTAAATAACGCGAAGTCCCAGTTATTGATCCCGGCACCTCGCAGTGTAGCATCCACACGCGACTCGTCGCCAAAGGCCCACGCTGACGCCGCGAGAGTCCCTCCCGGAGGCGCAAAGCAGTTTGGGTTGATCCATTGGATTCCCGAGGCAGTTTTCACGTGGGGTGCGCTCTTGGCGCATCCCGCGATTACGTCCGGGCGCAAGGCAGGGCCGATTCCAAATCCCGCGTTTGAAAGAGCAGTGGAGGCACCATAAGTCAGTGGCAGCGGGAAGCCTTTCTGAAACGTTGTGACTCCGTCAACGCCCCAGCCGCCGACTACCTTGTCCATCACGCCGGTAGCATCAGACATATACCTCTGACCGTGACCAAACGGCAGATCATAAACATAGCTGATCACCAGGCGCTGCGATACGTCTTGGGAGGAAAGCGACCGCTCCGCCTTGAGGTTGTTCCAGTCCTGAGGTTCGCCGACCCCGGTTTCCAACCAGGTTGTCAGGGTGTCTGCATTGCTCATCAACTTGGCGTTGGTGTAGGCGGCAAGGAACGTACCACCATCCTTAAACCGTTTTGTCGCCGTCAGTTGGAACGAGTTATAGTTGCTGCCGCAGCAACCATCTCCGGCAAGGCTCACGTTGCCGTATTCAGGATAGGGACGGTCCAGCTGACCCGCGAGAATCGTGGGGTTCGACGTGGGATTTAACCCGCTTACAGTTGTAATCCCCTGAAGCGGATTCGCAATCGGCTGAGCGATCGTGACCGGTAGACCAGCTAACGATTGCTGTTCTGCCTGGCTGATAAATGAATCCGGGATTTGATTGACTCCGGTCGCCGTTGGATTCGGCAAATGCACGCCTCGGGAGCCGGCGTATGCAGCATCCACGAAAACACCCCCTGGTAGCTGCCTCTGAATGTCCAGGTTGAACTGCTGTACATATCCGGGCCGATAGCTGCTGTACGGAGCTTCCGTGATGTTTTGACCGGCATCAAAAGCCGAAACATTGCCCGATCGATTAAGCGGAGTATTGATCGTCGGACCGAAAGGCCCATTCGTCGGGCAGGTGAGCACCTCGGGAGCAAAGACGCAGTTCGTCGCCGTCAGTGTACTGTTGGGGGTGAGTCCGCCGTTTGTACTCGCGACCCACAGAGTAGAGGCCGTGTTGATGCCGTCGTTGCTGGGATTCAGACCGAAGAATGTCCAGTTCGGTATGAAGAAGATGCCATAGCCGGCCCTGATAACGGTCTTCTGGTCCCAGCTATAGGCAAGCCCCACGCGCGGCATAAATTCCTTCTTGTACAGAGGTATTGCACTTCGTCCCGGGTCGATGCCGGATTTGACGAAGAAGACGTCACCTGGGCACGGTCCGTTCCCATTGATACAACCAGTAACGGTGCGATTCGTCGCCGCCGGATCCCAGTACGTGGAGAGATCGTGACGCACTGAGAAGCCTCCCGGCAAATCATAGCGCACACCGTAGTTGATCGTCAGCTTTGGCGTGACTCTCCAGGTATCTCCGAAGTAAAAGCCCCGGTAGGTCTCTTTTTGCGCCACCAGACCAGGAACCTGCGCTTCGCCGTAATTGTGGTTGAACACGCTGGATTGATTCAGGCCGTATCCCAGCAGGAAATCTGCGAAGGAAATGCCACCCGTTCCACCGGACACGGCATTGTTGCTTGTCCAGCTACCGTCGAAAGCGAAAGCTCCGCTGGCGATGTTCGTCTGGGCGTAATTGTCGTAAGTCTCTATCAGCTGGCCGCCAAACACGAACGTGTGCTTGCCCCTGATCCACGTAAGGCTCGGCGAGACGTCGAACTGCGTGTCGTGGTCGGTGATAAAGCTTTGGCCTTGTGAGCACGTCACCGATGGGTCCTCAGGAGAGAAGCAGGGCGTAAACGGTGAACGCGAAGCAGAGGGAATATCAGTATTGTAAGACGTGGGCCAGCCGTATTGGGTCAAATCGAAACCCGAATTGGTCGGCGAGCGCAGGTAATGGAATCGGCTGCCGCTACCAATGATGTTCAGAATCAAATCGGGCTTGATAGTGTAGCTGTAGCTAATGGCGGCGGCGTTGGTCTGATAAGTTTCCGCGCAACGATCAGCGCACAGCCCCGTTCCGAACGGATCCGTCGGAAGGTCCAGCAAGTTGAAGAAGTTGTAGCGAGCAAAAATGTGCTGGTTGGAAGTGAGATTTTGGTCGACACGCGCGACGTATTGATTCGTGTTTCCGCCGGATGCCGCGTTGGAGGTAAAGTTTCCGGTTTGCAAGCTGTTGGTCGGCATCGGAATGAATTTCAGCTCTTCCAATGCCGCGGGGCTAATTGTGGGAATGGTATTGTTCAAGAATTGCGTCCGGCCGCAGTTCGCTGCAGTGTTACCCCCGGGGGCAAGGCAAGCTGCGCCAACGCTGAGTGGATCATAGATCAGGATGGCGGGACCATTCGCAGATGCGACCGCCGGAAATACTCCGCCCCTTTCTGCCACGGTGGGGACTGTTGTAGTAAAGGGCGTGGAAGCGCGCTGGCGATATCCGTCATACGCGAAAAAGAAAAATGTCTTGTCTTTGATCACAGGGCCGCCAAACGTGCCTCCGAACTGATTCTGTACATATGGAGGCTTGGTTTCTGGGTTCGGCGAAAAATTATATGGGTAAGCGTTCAGAACCTTATTGCGCAGATACTCGTACACTCCGCCGTGATACTGGTTCGAGCCGCCCTTGGTGCTTAGATTCACAATGCCGCCGGCAAACTTGCCCCACTCCGGCCCCAGGTTGTTGTACTGCACCTTGAATTCCGCGACCGCGTCCTGGTCGGGAATAAGAACCGGCAAATTGATATAGCCGATGTTTATCGGCTGGCCATCAATGTATTCAGCGCTCTCGTTGCCGAACGAACCGCCCACTTGATAATTGCCCCAGCTGAAAGGGTTCTGGCCAACTTGCGATCCCCCGGACCCGCCCTGTGCGATGGCCGCTGGAGAAAGCGTGATCAGGTTGAAAACGTTGCGGCCATTCAGAGGGATCTCGTTAGTCGCGCGCTCGTCAATCACTTGGCCCAGCGACGTGTCGGTGGGCGTAAGTAGCGGCGTCTCCGCGGTAACTTCCACGGTCTGATTGACGGCGCCTACTTCCATGATGGCGTCAATGCGGATGCTCTGTTGCACCTGCACGAAAACGGATTCGCGCTTGTAATGCTTGAAGCCGGCCTTCTCGACGTCAAGGCGATAATCGCCGGGATTCAGGTTGACGAAGGAGTACAGGCCGTCCCCTCCCGTGGTGTAGGTCTGCTTCGCAGACGTCGCGGTGCTGGTCAGAGTAACTTGTGCGTCAGGGACGGCGGCGCCTGAAGCGTCCGCGACAGATCCCGAAATGGAGCCGAATGTTGACTGCGCCGCTAGCGGCGAGCCAAGCAGCATGGCGGCGAGACAAATGCAGATACCTGCGGCAAGAACTAGCAGAAACCGATTCGAAGACTTATCCATAAATCTATCTCCTCCCCCAAGAGAAGCGCGTTAGGCCCACCCGGCCTACGCCACAAAGTTGGTGACACCGCTACGTGCCCAAGCGAGAAATTACGCCAGGGATCGCCCCACGATGACCAACCGAGTTGCGCACACCAAGACACACCCCTACGACCGCTAGAGCCACCCTGAACAAAAAGCTCTTTAGATACAACCCATCGATTTTTTCGATACCACCCAGCTGCGGAGCATTTAGCTTCAAGTACCCTATTCTTGTCAAGCTAAAAATAACGATTTTCTAAAGACATTTCGTCAATTTGCGCAAATGAGCCATGACGCGCGCGCTAATTCGCAGTATTATGCGGCTAGGGCAGACGTGCCCTTCTTCCCTGCGCGACGGGCCTGGCTATTGACCGCGCGAACAGCTCAGATTATTTTTTCTGCCGAAAATCTTTTAAGAGACAGCCCCATGGAAAGCCGTGGCAAGAATCAGAGCGGCCGCAAGGCTCGCGTCGTCACGCTGAAGGCGGTGGCCGAGCATGTAGGACTAACGCCCGGTACTGTTTCAGCAGTATTAAATAACTCCGCGGCGGCTCGCTCCGTGCCGGAACGCACCAAGAAACGCGTGCTCGCAGCCGCGCGCGAACTGAATTACCGCCCGAATTATTTAGCGCGCTCGCTGCGCGTGCAGCGCACCTACACTATCGGCGTGATCTCTCGTGATCTGGGCGATGCGTACGCAGCGATGATTATCAGCGGCATTGAACGCTACCTGCGGCAGCACAGCTTTTTCTTTCTCACGGTCGCGCATCACAACGATAAGAAATTGCTGGACAGCTATTCGCATATTCTTCTGCAACGCGGAGTTGAGGGACTGATTTCCGTGGACACTTTGCTTGGTGAATCCATGTCGCTGCCCACGATCGCTATCGCGGGCCACCGCCCTCTGGAAGGCGTCACGAATATTGTTCTCGACCATCGTCGTGCGGCTCAGCTGGCGCTGCAACATCTGTTCGAACTTGGCCACCGCGAGATCGCATTCATGAAGGGACCGCATTACAGTTCGGATTCCACCGATCGCTGGAAAGCGATTTTGCACGTCGCGCAAGAGCTTGGCATCGTGGTGCGGCCCGAGCTCACCATTCATTTGGAGGGCGATTTGTCCACGCCGGAAGTGGCGTATCCCGCAACCAAAGCGTTCCTCTGCGGCCGGAAAATGCCGTTCACGGCGCTGTTCGCGTTTAACGATAATTCCGCCCTCGGCGCCATCAGCGCTTTCCAAGAAGCCGGCCTGCATGTCCCCAACGATATTTCCGTTGTCGGGTTTGACGACATCAAGATGGCTCCGTACAGCAATCCGCCGCTGACGACGGTGCGGCAGCCTCTACTGAAGATGGGCGAGATCGCCGCACGGTCGGTGCTGAACCAAATCAAGAACAGCGAGGAGTACGTCCCGGAGATATTGATTGAGCCGGAGTTCGTCGTGCGTAAATCGACAGGGAAGGCGCGCTTGCAAATGTCACCGTGCGACGAAGAATTGCAAAAAGCGAACTAGCGTGAGCCACTCGTTCAAACGGAATCACGGGAGAACCCCGATTCAATGCCCATAGCCAATTCGAACGTTTCCCCTGCGGCCGCGACCGCGCCTGTCTCCACCGACAAGGCAGCCATGGCGATGGTGACGACCCTCTTCTTTATGTGGGGGTTTCTCACCTGTCTCAACGATATTTTGATCCCGCACTTGAAGTCCATCTTCGATTTAACCTACGCGAAAGCGATGCTCATCCAGTTCAGTTTTTTCGGCGCGTACTTCGTCTTCGCGTTGCCGTCTGGCAAATTGATCGAGTGGATTGGGTACAAGAGAGCGATGGTTGGCGGGCTCTTTACGATGGGGGTGGGCGCGCTGCTTTTCGTGCCGGCAGCAAGTGCGCCATCTTTTCCATTATTCCTGGCTGCATTGATAATTCTTGCCGCAGGCATCACTCTTTTGCAGGTTTCTGCGAATCCCTACGTGGCCGTTCTGGGCCCGGAGCGAACGGCATCCAGCCGCCTGAATTTAACGCAGGCCTTCAACTCGCTCGGTACGACCGTGGCGCCGTGGTTTGGCAGCATGCTGATTTTGAGCGGCGCGCCTGTCGCCGTGGATGTGATTCGCGCCATGTCCACCGATCAGCTGCAAGCTTACCGGCTACAGCAGGCGTCGTCGGTCAAGCTGCCGTATATTGGGCTCGCGATTGCGCTCTTTGTGCTTGGCCTGGTCATTGCAAAATTCAAACTGCCGATCATCTCCTCTGTTGAGCCACACGGAACGGTTCACGATTCCGTCTGGAAATATCCGCGCTTGGTAATGGGCGCTGTGGGAATTTTCGTCTACGTGGGCGCGGAAGTGGCGATCGGCAGCTTGCTGGTCAACTACATGAGCCAGCCAAATATCGGGAACATCTCGATCCAACTTGCCGCGAAGTTTGTTTCTCTCTACTGGGGAGGCGCGATGCTCGGCCGGTTTATCGGCTCGGCCGTGCTGCAAAAGGTGCGCACCGGGACGGTGCTGGGTCTTTCCGCGCTTACGGCGTTTCTGCTGGTTTCCATCTCGATGCTGAGCTTCGGCCATTTGGCGATGTGGAGCATCCTGCTGGTGGGCTTCTTCAATTCAACGATGTTCCCCAGCATCTTTACTATCTCTATCGAAGGCCTAGGACCGTTGACGGGCAAAGGCTCTGCTTTGCTAGTCTGCGCCATCGTAGGCGGAGCGATCATTCCGGAACTGCAGGGCGTGCTCGCGGACCACATCGGAATCCACCATGCCTTCATCCTGCCGGCCCTGTGCTATCTGTACATCGCGTCGTTTGCGTTCAAAAGTAATAAGCCGCACGGTGACATTCCTGCGCATTCGTGACCAGATACCGAATGCGCCGGCGAAGGGCATGTTTGCCGACCGCGGAATGTTGACCGGAATTCCTGTTTCCTCGCTCCGCAATTCGTGTACATTGCTTGCCGTTGCAAGGCAATTGGATCGCGCTGGCGCGCATCACACGCTGCGTGGCGCGTAGATATCCGGCGATTCGCAACGAAATGGAGCAAGCTAGTCGCATATGACTGCAGATTCGTTCTCAATCGGAATTGATTTTGGAGGCACGAATTTGCGGCTGGCGGCGTACACACCCGCGGCCGGATTTCTGGATACCATTCAAATGCCCACGCGGCTGAAGGCCGGCAGAGATGCCGTGGTCGCGGATATGTGCGCAGGAATTCGCAAGCTCCTCGATCGTTATTCTCCGAAGCTTGCGCTAAAGGGCATCGCCATCGGCTCGCCAGGACCGATCGAATTGCCCGAAGGCCGGCTGCGCAACCTGCCAAATCTTCCAGGCTTCGACGGATTGGAATTACGCGCGGCTGTGGAGCAGAGCGTGGGTACGCCCGTCGTGGTTGAAAATGACGCGAACGTGGCAGCACTGGCGGAGTGTGTCGCTGGCAAAGGTAAAACGCTCGGGATTGATTCTTTGTGTTTCTTGACGCTGGGCACGGGCGTTGGCGGCGGGATCATCTTCCAGGGGAAAATTTGGGACGGATTGAACGGAATGGCCGGCGAGGTAGGCCACATTAATATCTGGCCGGACGGTGCGGCGTGCGGATGTGGCGCTCGCGGCTGCCTGGAGCCGTTGGCGTCAGCCACCGGGGTGCGGCGCCGAGCGAAGGAATTAATCGCCGCTGGAAAATCGCCAGCGCTGGCAGCGCTGGAAAAAAGTAATGCAGATTTCACGACTCGCGATGTGGCCGGACTCGCGGGCGCAGGCGATGCCGACGCGCAGAAGATTTTCGACGAAGTTGGCCTTGCGTTGGGCAGGGGGCTGGCGGCGCTCGTCAATACGCTGAATTTGCCCTTGTACGTTGTGGGCGGCGGCTTGTCTAGCTCGTGGAATTTGTTCGCACCTGCGCTTTTCGAGGAATTGCGCTATCGCAGTTACGTATTCCGCATGACGGACCCGGAAAAGTCCGACGCTGATCGTGGAACCAAGGCGAAAACATACGTCACGCTCACTGAATTAGGACCCGAGGCAGGACTCCTCGGCGCGTGCATTCTGCCGTTCACGGTAGCTGCGAATGGGGCGTAGCCCGGGCCTTACATCCGCTGCCGTGCGGCGACCGCGCCCGTCGCAATCTTGCCGTCAGGAAGCTGCATGAAACTGAATTCCTATTTACTGAAGGCCAGCATCGTCGGCGCGCTCGGCGGACTGTTGTTTGGGTTTGACACCGCAGTTATAGCCGGCACCACTCACTCGCTTCAGCAAGTTTTTGATCTCTCTGACTGGTCGCTGGGAATTACGGTTTCGATTGCTCTGTGGGGCACTGTCGCCGGCGCGCTCAGCGCCGGCCTCCTTGGCCAACGCCTGGGAGGACGAAATGCCCTGCGCTTGATGGCGGTGTTATACATCGTTTCGTCGCTGGGCTGCGCCTTCGCCTGGAATTGGCCTGCGCTGGTAATTTTTCGCTTCATTGGAGGACTGGGCATCGGCGGTTCTTCCGTCCTGGCTCCGGTGTATATCGCAGAGTTAGCGCCCGCGACTTTGCGCGGACGGCTGGTGGGGATGTTTCAGATCAATGTGGTCCTGGGAATTCTGCTGGCGTATTTTTCGAACTATTGCATCGCAACGCTTGGACTGGGCGCGCTCGAATGGCGCTGGCAATTGGGTGTCGCCGCGGCGCCAGCCCTGCTCTTTCTGGTAATGCTTTTCGGGATTCCGCAAAGTCCTCGGTGGCTTGCCACACAGCATCGGGTGGAAGAAGCGCGCAATGTGCTAGCACTGTTGCGCACTTCGAATTACGAAGAGGAACTCAAGGAAATTGTCGATTCAATTCACTTGGAGAGGTCGCAGGGCGATGAGCCTCTATTCCAGCGCAAATTTCGTTATCCGATTTTTGTGGCGATCACTACTGGAGCGTTCAATCAACTAGCAGGAATCAATGCGATCCTATACTACTTGCCTGCCATTTTTATGGCGGCGGGATTCAGCAAATTGTCTGGCGATTTGCAGGCTGTCGCGATCGGCGCGATGAATCTTTGCGCTACGCTGCTGGCTATGACCCTGATTGACAAGCTCGGACGAAAAACTCTACTGCTGATCGGTTCGGCGGGAACCGCGCTCTGCCTATCAGGCGTGGCTATGATTTTTTTCACGCAGCGGAATCAAGACTGGCTAGTCTGGATTTTGGTGGGCTACATCTTCTTTTTTGCTCCGCTTGGCGCGGTCATCTGGGTTTACGTCGGCGAAATATTCCCAAATACTGTGCGTTCCAAGGGTCAGGGACTGGGGAGTTCTTCGCACTGGATCATGAACGCCATCATTTCGGCGCTGTTTCCCGTCGTCGCGAAAGCTTCTGGCGCTTACCCCTTTGTATTTTTTGCCGCCATGATGGTCCTGCAATTTTTCATTGTGATGTTCTTCTATCCGGAGACCAAGGGATTCACGCTCGAGGAAATGCAACATCGTCTGGGAATTGACTAGCGGCGTTAAGCCGCGGCTTCTGCCAACGGGAGCCACACTTGGAAGCGAGTCTCGCCGGGCTTCGAGTTAACCTGAATATTGCCTTGGTGCTTTTTCACGATTCTCTGCACCGTGTCCAGGCCCAGACCGGTCCCTTGCCCCACTCCCTTGGTAGTGAAGAATGGATCGAACATGTGGGCCTTTATTTCGGGCGAAATTCCCGGGCCATTGTCGGTAATCTCGACGACGACACAATTGTCGTCGCGAAATGTTTTTACCTGAAGTTTCCCCTCGCCACCCATGGCATCAATCGCGTTGTCGATAATGTTTGTCCAGACCTGATTTAGCTCGCTGCCAAACGAATTTACCAGAAGCGGTATTTTCTGATAATCGCGCTCCACCACAACTCCGTGCTTGAGCTTGTGGTTCAAAATCGTAAGAGTGGTTTCCAGGCTTTTCACGATGTCTACATTCTGCAGCGGCGTCTGGTCCATGTATGTGTATTCTTTGATTGCACAGACCAGATCTGAAATGCGCGACGTGCCACTCTCGATTTCGTTCAGCAGAGTGGCGACTTCCACAGAGGCAGCGATCCGCACCAGCGCAGCTCGGGCTGTGTCCGCATCCAAAATAGCGAATAAAGACTCCAGCGCCTCAGGTTTGACGTTTCGGCGCGCGAGGTCCGCCGCCATCTGCCACAAGTCGTTCTGTCCGTGACTGCGCAGCAACGAATCGATTTGCTCCTCCAGATCGCTCATGGCCAACGGATCCGGCGGAACCGTGTCGTTTTGCACGAACGCGGTTTCCAGCTTCTCGATTTCTGCTTTCTGGGCCGCGGTGAGGTCGCGGCTGCCCAGCTCGTGGCTGGCATCGCGAATTTTTCTCAAAACATCGCGCAGCTGACTCGCGGCGCGCTTTGCCGCCGATGCTGGGTTGTTGAGCTCATGCGCGAGCCCAGCTGAAAGCTTGCCCAACGAAGCCAGCCGGTCGCGCTGTTGCTCGCGCCGTGTTGTTTCGCGGATGCGGTCCGACATCATGCCCACGAGCCGCTGAGTCAATTCAGGCATTTTCTGAACTAGCTCGGGAAACTGCGCTGCCGGAAATCGCAATACTCGACAATCGGTGATCGCTTTACCGCCCACCGTAAACTGCTTCATTCTCGAAAAAGGCAGCACGCCGGTCACGTCGCCTGGGTTGATCGGAATTACAACCGTTTCGCCGCCCAATTCGCCGCGCACCTGAAACTGTCCCTCGAGAAATACAAACATCGCATCGGCGGGATCGTCCTGCCGAAAGACCATGTCGCCGGCTTTAATATTCATTTCCTGCGCCTGGCTGAGGAACCAGGCGATCTGATCCTCCGGCAAATTTGCAAACGCCGGCACCTTTAGCAATTCGGATTTTTCGACCATTAGACCTTGCTCAAATATTGATGGATGAATTGCACGGCAACCGAGCCTTCGCCGACGCCCGAAGCCACTCTTTTCACCGACCCGTGGCGCACATCGCCCACGGCGAAAAGGCCTGGAACATTTGTTTCTAGCAAGTAGGGATCTCTGTCGAGGCTCCAGCCTTTTGGGTGATCACCGTCGCGAAGCAGGTCGGGACCCGTCAAGATGAATCCGTGCTCGTCGCGTTCGACAAGACCCGCCAGCCAGTCCGTTCGCGGCTGCGCGCCGATGAAAATGAACATGGCGCTGGCCGGAACACGCTCAATCTGGTTCGTGTCCGAACAGAGAAACGAAATTTCTTCCAGATGAACCGCGCCGTGCACTTCGGAGACGCTGGCGTTCGCCCATAACTGCACGTTGGGCCGCTCCTTGATTTGGTCAATCAGGTATTGCGACATCGTGCTCGAAAGAGATTTGCCGCGCACGACGATCACGACGCGCTCGGCGTACTTGGCGAAGTTCATCGCCGCTTGCCCTGCTGAATTCGCGCCGCCGATCACGTAAACAATTTCGCCCTTACAAGACAACGCTTCCGTCGAGCCGCCGCCGTAGTACACGCCCGCGCCTTGCAGCCGGTCGATTCCGGGAGCTTCCAGACGCCGCCACTGCACGCCCGTGGCAATCATCAGCGCGTGGCACGAGATTTCGTTGCCATCGGCCATTTTAATCATGCGATACGGCCCCTCGACGCGTACCGCAAGCGCTTCCTGCGGCGCCAGAATTTCCACGCCAAACCGCTGCGCTTGCACCACGGCGCGACGCGCGAGATCACCACCACTAAGCCCCATCGGAAATCCCAGATAATTTTCGATGCGCGAACTCATTCCGGCCTGTCCACCGGGAGCTTCGCGTTCGATCATTACTGTGTGAAGTCCTTCCGACGCGCCGTATACGGCCGCAGCCAGACCCGCGGGCCCTCCGCCCACGATTGCCAAATCATAAAAGTTCGTTTGCGCTCGAGTTTTTAGACCAACTTTTTGCGCAACCTCTGACGGAACGCTATCCAAAAGCTTTGAGCCGTCCGGAAAAAGTACAACGGGGAGACTGGAGGCTTCCGGTCCCAGCACTTCCAGCAGACGCTTCGTCTCCGGATCACTCGCGGAGAGTTCGACATCAATCCACTGGTAGGGCACGCGATTCCGCGCCAGAAAATCTCGCAGCTCATATGACTTGGGCGACCAGCGAGTTCCCAGCACCCGGATGCCTTCGAATTTCGGCCGGTACGAAGCCCGCCAATCGTCAAACAGATCATCCAATTGCGGGTAGAGGTGCTCGGTCGGCGGGTCCCACGGCTTCAAGAAGAAGTAATTGATGCTGGCTGCGTTGATGGCGCCGATCGCCGCATTGGTATCGGCATAGGCGGTGAGCAGCGCCCGCTTGGCTTCAGGGAAGATGTGCATTGCTTCCTGCAGAAAGGCCACGCCGTCCATGTGCGGCATGCGTTGATCGGCAAGCAGTAATGCCACACTGTCATTACGCAATTTTAGCTGCTTCAGTAGCGTGAGCGCCGCCTCGGGCGAATCACTCCCGATGACGCGGAATTCAGCCCCGTATTTCGTGCGCAGGTCACGCTCGATGGCGCGCAGCACATCGGGGTCGTCGTCAACGCTTAGCAAGATTGGTTTCGCCATGTTCGATCCCAGTTATAAGCCGAAAAGAATGTTGGATTGCTCAGCCATTTAAAGAAGCAGGATGACACAAGTCGCTGTTCTAAGGTACTCAGGCTGGATTCACAATCTTAGATGATCGTGGGGCAAAGTGGTCGCAAGACTCTGCCTTGCGGCTCGAGGATTCATCGTGCTTCTCTCACTGTTTGGCGGAGCCAACATGCCTGGGCTGAATTCGCAATCGAGAGCGAGTGAGGTGTGAAAGCCGGCAGATGGCACGCCCGTGCGAGGAGTCGGCCATTTCTGCTTGCCGCAGGTTTCACGCCGATGTCATCCAGCGCTAACAAATCAGAGATAAAACTGTCAAGACACGGACCGAAGTCAGGCCGCGCGCGACAGCGACGCTGTAAGTTATTGTGACCCAAGGCGTTCCGGCAACGGCGCGGCGCGAATCGGCGAACGGCTCTGCATCCGTCCTGCGAAGGCGTCTCTTGATTTCACCACGGACTGAACAACTAGCGCACGAAGCCGTCCCGCTTGCTAAGGTGCCCGTTGCGCTGCAATTGCAATTTGGCGAGGAAGTGTGCGCCGCGACTCGGCCGCGAATTTTGTACGCGCTTCGCGTGTTCGCCGCGATTTACGGACATCGAGTCGCGGAAGACGTCGAATCCACAGCGGTTCGCATTTTCTACGGCGAGAAGCGTCCTGCCTGGGCGGAGTTTCAGGGAATGTGGGTCCCGGCGCGTTACCATGCGAACCTGCTGCAGCCTAGCGAATTGGAATTGATGGGACGCGAATATGCCGGAGAGAACTTTCATTTGTTTTTCGGCGTGGATCGCGAAACTAAGAATCCCGATTGGCTGGGGGAAATCTTCGAATGGCTTTCCTGCAGTCATGAGCGGCGCATCACCCAGAGAGACGCGATCGGCCGCATCCCGTACGCTAATACTGTTTTCGCGCAACAGCGTGTATCACCGCGTAAGCCGCATGCCATGCTCTTGATGGCTTGGCTGCGGAACGAAATCATAAATCCGGGCGGGGGCGAGTCACTGCCGAAGCCGGCTTCTCCTGCGCCGAATGCCGCGCACCTGGTGGTTTGCTCGCACGATGTGGATTTCTACTTCACTTCGAAATTATCGGCGCTCACTCGCTTGCTGAAAAATCTCGTGATCGCTTGCCGGCCATACCACAGCTGGCCATTCTTTAGCTGGAACGCTCTGCAACTGTTTCGGGTTCTTGCGGGTAAAAAGGTGGGCGAGTATCTCGGTCCCCTTCTGCAGGCAAGCCGGGAATACGATTTTCGGTCAACGATCTTCGCGGTGTCGAACAGGGATCACCGGCGCGACCCGAATTATGAATTGAACGATCTAGCCCCGGATCTGAAGTCCTGCGCAGAACACGGTTTTTCTATCGGGCTGCACGGTTCGTACCAGAGCATCATCGAGAAATCGAGTCTGCTGCAGGAACTGACAGCCATGCAAGACAGTGTGGGGACAAAGCCGTTAGGTGGGCGACAGCATTGGCTGCGATTCGGAGATCACCAAAGCTTTTTCGACACTATCGAAAACGTCGGACTCGTTTACGATTCGACGTTAGGCTTCGCCGAAGTTGCTGGTTTCCGCAACGGCGCTTGTTTTGCATTTCCTCCTTACGACTTCAAGAACCAGAAACCCTATCCCTTCCTCGAGATTCCTCTGGTTCTTATGGATGGCAACGTAGAGTCGGCCGCCAGACTCTCCGGCGAGAACGCCCACGGGATTGCCGAGGAAATTCTTGCCGAGAGCCGCAAGTGGGGTTGGGGAGGAATTGCAGCCGACTGGCACAATCCGATCGAGCCGATTCAGGTACCAGAGGAAATCAACCAGATCTTCTGGGATCACGTCAGGAACCAGAAAACCAACCGGGAATCCTGGGTGAGCGCCGATCAATTTCTAGCGCACAGCTTGCGGCGCTATCAAGACGCAGGATTGCTGCAGGACGTTCGGCTGGATGCTTAATCTACGGATCGTTCGCGGGCCTCTGCAAGGCGCCGAAGAAGAGAGCATCCTGCGAGAGTTTAATCGGTTGACCGACTCGGCCATCGCCGCCACTGAATTTCGGCGCTGGGTGCGGGACTCGCCCGATGGACCGGCGTGGCACGCCGTACTGGAAACCGATGAGTCCAGGATCGTCGGTCATTTCTGCCTGATACCCTTGCGCGTTCGCTACCATGGAAAGCAAATCTGCGCCGCAAGAACGGAATATTTTTTTGTGCATGAAGATTTCCGGCGCGAAAAAGTGCGCGGGATCGAAAATTCTTTCATGCCATGCGGCCTTTTGCTGCTGGATCTGTTGTATCGCAAGTGCAGCGAACAGGGTTGGGGGCCGCTCATTGTCTCCGCCAGCGAGCAAATCCAGCCATTCCACGAGATCGTGGGCTGCCGCCCGGCGGATTTCGGGCTCACGGAATGCCTCTTGATCTTACGGCCTTGGCAGGCGGCGCGTCGCACGCCAAACTTGACTGCGAAGCAACGAATCGCACTCTTTTTGGCTGGCATAGCTCAACAAGTGCCGCAGTCCATTGCGCGAATGATTCCGCTCAAATCACGTGGCGTCAAAATTGCTTCGGTTGCGTCCGTATGTGTTCATCCGAAAACAAACCGAACGGCTTTTTTTGAAGATAAGGATTCTTTGTCCTGGCGGTACCCGGACACGGAGTACACAACAATCGTAAGCGAGGACGATGCGCATCAATACGTCATTGCCAAGCACGGGTCTAACGAACGATATCTTCGAGTTTGCCAGTGGCACCTGGAAGAAAGCAGCGATCCGATTCCCTTTATGGCGGCTTTGATCAAAGAAGCGAAGCGTGAAAAGGCATTAGGAGTTCGTTGGTCGCTCTACCTAGACCAACAGCAGTCTGTAATCTTGAAGTCGATGGGTGAGTTGGGCTTCCTGCGCGTTCCAAGAAACCGAAGGCTCCTGTTTTATACCAGCGAAGACGCTTTCCTGAATCCGAAGCAGTGGGATATCGCGGATTCCTTTTTCAGCTTTGATCTATAGATGCCTCCTTTCGGTCGATCTCCCGCGAGCTCGGCAATCAAGAGGCTGGCCAAAGGCGCCCGGGAGCGTAAACCGAGTCATCGATAATTCCCGCGCCATACTTTCCCTCAATCAGTGAGATCTATCGATTCTATTAGATTTCATCGCGGTGTCATCTAAACCTAACAAACTCCCCGTATCTTCGTTCTTTCATAGAACAAGGCAGCCTTCACCTTATCGCGTGTTCCTGCGCGGATTGCTTCTGAATTTCGTTGGATGTACCGCTTTCTGGGCAAAGGTTCCATGACGGATCAACCGAAGACCGCCAAGTGGCAGGGCATCGCTCCCCGAGTCGTAACGGACTTCCTTATTATTCATTGCGCGATGCTGGTAGCGTTTGCCATTTCGGTTAGCTATCAGACGCACGGGCAAGCGTGGCCGAGCGCCGATGATCTGGCAGACGCCTTCCGTCGCTACTATCTCTCGCGGTTTTTGATTTTGTCGCCTCTCTTCCCGCTCGTTTTCTACATGAACGGGTTTTATACTTACGTTCGGCCGCTGGCCGCGAAAGCGAAGCTGAAGAAATTCACAGTCGTCCTAATGTTGTCCCTCGCCGTCTTTATTACCGCGAACTTTCTATTCATACAGCAGGCGAACCCGGTTGGGCGAAGCGTGGCGTTAACTTTCGGGCTTTTCGCGCTACTCGGCCTGGTCGGAGTTCGTGTGGGCAAGGAATTGCTGCTCGGCGACGAAAGAGCGGACCAAAAGGACCGGGCAAAAACGGCCAGCCAGGGGCCAGTGCTAGTCATCGGTGGAGCAGGTTACGTGGGATGCTGGCTGATCAGACGCTTGCTCGAAGAGGGCAAAAGCGTTCGTGTGCTGGATAATGCCGTTTACGGATTGGATCCTATCCGGGACCTCTTGCGGAACCCCCGCGTCGAGTACCTGAACGGCGACTGTCGCAACATCCAGGACGTTGTAAAGGCGGTGAGCGGCGTTTCCAGCATCGTTCATCTTGCCGCGATCGTGGGGGATCCCGCCTGCGAAATCGATCACAAGGCGACGATCGAAATCAACTACGCCGCAACCCGCATGATCGTTGAAGTTGCGAAAGGACACGGCGTCGAAAGGTTCTTGTTCGCTTCCAGTTGCAGTGTTTATGGCGCGACCGATGAGGTCATGGACGAAAACTCGAAGGTCGAGCCGGTATCGCTATACGGGCAGTTAAAGGTAGCGGCCGAGCAGGCGCTGCTGGAGGCCGCCAGCGATGACTTTCACCCTGTTTTACTGCGGTTCGCGACTGTCTTTGGGCTCTCGAACCGGCCCCGCTTCGACTTGGTGGTGAATCTGCTTTCGGCGAAGGCGTGGCAGGACGGCGTGATCACGATTTATAATGGCGAGCAGTGGCGGCCGTTTGTTCACGTAAAAGATTTGTCCGAGGCCATTATCCTGCTTCTAAACGCTCCGTTGCGCCTAGTTAGCCGTCAGACATTCAACGTGGGCGATAACAGCTTGAACCACACCCTCACGGACGTCGGTGAGGTCATTCGGCGTGTGTTCCCCGGTACGCGCATCGAAAGGGTCGAGAACGCAGACAAGCGGAATTATCGCGTGAACTTCGACAAAATCGAGAAGCGCTTGGGATTTCGTTGCCGGTATCACTTGGAGGACGGCGTACGCGAAATCAAAGCAGCCTTTGATTCCAGCGCGATCGACAACTACAAGAACATTCGCTTCAGCAATCTCGGTTTTCTGCGTCAGTCCGGCACGCCGGCAAACAAGAGCGAATTTGACGCGGAGATCATGGCCGCGTTTGGTGGCGAGCACATTCGGCGCGCTGCCGCACCATACGCAAAGTCCGCCACCGCATCAAGTTAGCGCGCGTCTGCGCAGGTAGACGATCCTCTCGCCTACGGTTCATGGTTAGACGGCCACAATGAGCGGCGTTGCCCGCACGGCAGGGTCTTGGCTTCGCACCCACCCTTGAGCAGCGCTTCAGCCACGCAGGTCTTTGTTCTGAAATGATTCGAGGATCAGGGCTGCTTGCCCATCGCCGACACATCGGTGACGTGAGCGCTGTCAACTCTCGCGGCAAGGTACCTGAAAATGTGGACTTGATTCTGCGAGTACACTTCGTGGAATTGATCTTGAGCCCCCTGAACGACCCCCAGTAGCGTCTTGTGCCGCTCTTGCTCGAAAGGGCCTACATAGATGTAATCAATCGAGTATTTCTGCAGGATCCTGACCAGTTGCGAAGAGTCGGTGGCGTCGAGCATCGCTTGAATATCGGGGATGCGTAGCTCGCAGATTTGCCAGCCGTCGGCCACGAGCACGGCAGCGCCGGTATTCCAACCCAGCACCTGGGGCCTGCCGGAAAAACTGGCGATCAGATTAAGGTATTCACCGTGGTCGGCGCCCACATAGTACTGGGTTTCGCCCTGGATGACAGCGGTCTCCGGCAAGTTCTTGCGAATCCAGTCGCAGGCTTGCTGATCTTCCGTTCGAACGTAGCGCGTGGTGTAGGGGTCCTGAAGATTTGAAGTGAAATAAATATCCGTAAAGAACGTGGGCAAGGCGGCCAGGACGATGCCGGCCGCCAAGAAGCGGTTAGAGCCCCCCAGGCGCGCCGACCATAGATCGCGAAAGAGGTAGGCGGCAAATACTAGCAGAGCTATCGGCAGGAGCCGGTCCGCCATCCGCGTGGTCGGCACGGGAGGTTCGCTTACGAATGCGACTTGCAGCAAGACGATAGCGGCCAAAAGCAGCAATGGCCACGCGAATTCGCCGCGATTCCGGCGCCACCAGCGAACCAGGCCCCATATTCCCAGAAAAATCAGCGGCCCGAATTCGACGGGAAAAAAAGCAACGCCGAACACCGCGATCCATGAATTGAAGTGAAGCTTTACCAGGTGGGATGTGGAAGCCTGGTACATCCCCAGCAAGAAAAAGCTCCCGGAAATCGCGGCACACGACACCACCGCCGCAGCAAACGGAAGGTATTCATCTTGCAATTGTCCCTTGGCCCGAATGAATCGAGCGAGATAGAGAAGACCAAACCACGCAACCATAATTAGGCCTTGCATCGCATCGGTCCCGAAGGAAATCCCCAGCAAGAGGCCGAAGAATAATCCCAGCGCGATACTCTGCAAGCGGTAGCGAATGAGTGCGAGCATCGCAAGCATCACGAGCAGAAGCGAAGTTGCAAGAGCGGCTTGCGGTTCAACCAAGAAAGACCGCTGAAAAAGATGCGAGACACTGTCGTAGTTCCAAAACCTGGGGTCGATCAGCAAGCCAGCTCTTACACCGGGCGTGGCCACGAAGCGCTTTACTAAGGCATACATCCAGTAATAGCTGTAAGTGAGCAATATCAGAAACCCGCTGGAGGCCAGCACGCGAGCGTCTGAAAACAAAGTGCGCAGGAAGGCGTAAAGACACCCAAGCATAAGAAGCGCTTGGCCAAGCGTCACTAACAGCAAGATCGAATGCAGGGGTAACAGCTTTCCGCCAGCGGCGTAGGTGAAGGCGGGCATCGCGTATCCCACCAGATACATTCGTACGGGATTTCCGGTCATCCACAATAGATCGGGCGGCAGATGAACAGTCATTGCGGAAATGGCGTCGGACCGCCACAGAAAGTCGAGCCCGAAAAGCCAGGTATACGCATAGCCCTGGGTAGTCAGTTTGCCGACGTGCAAATAAGGGGAAGCAACGAACAGCACCAGCGCGAGACACATTCCCGACAGAATTGTGTAATCCGTTGCGGTCCACCTTCGAGGAGCTGGCAAGAGCGGGCGGTCACGAAATACACGGCCGACGGCTGCACACGCACAACACACCGCTAAGATCGCAATGACGATTACCTTTGGGACCCATCCGTACAGGATGCCCACAACGATCGCTACGTAACTGCTGGCTGCGATCCCAAATAGCGCGCCGAAGATTATTCGCTCGGGCTGCCAAGCCGAGCTCCTTCCAAAAAACATGGGCCCGATGAGGATCCCGGGAAGGACGAAAAGCATGAATGTAGCCACGCTGTAAAGAATCGCCACCGGCGGCGCGATCTCGATTGAGAGAACAGCGAGCGCCAAGACCAACAGCGTTGCGGTAGCAACGGCCCACAGCATCGGGGTGTTCTTCCCGGAATTCATTCCGAAACCGGAGCGAGATTGTCGTCTTCGCGAAGGAACAGGACTTTTTCGAATGAAGCGGTGGCGGCCAGAAGCCGAAACTTCATCGCAGTGCTCGTCAGAAATTCATCGAACGCGCGCAGTTCGTGTTGCCGGTCGGAGAACTCATCGAAAAAAAGATAGGCGCCAGGCACAAGTACTTCGCGCAATTGATTCAGAACATAGATCGTCGAAGAATATAAATCCGCGTCCAGGTTGACGACCACGCGCTCGTGAGCAGGAACCCTGAACTGCGGAAGCGTTTCCTGAAACCAGCCCTTGTGGAACTCGACTCGGGCATCGTCGATGCGTGGAATTTCTCCCCCCGTTGAGAAGCAGCCAGTGTCGGCCTGGAGATTCCACTTTTCGGGCAGCCCTTGGAAACTATCGAATCCGTGCAGCATGGCGTCGGGATGGCGCAGTTTCGTCGCCACGTAGCGGGTGGTGTTGCCGCGCCAGACGCCGAATTCCATATAGAGGACCTTGCGATCACCTACTTCTTTCCCAATGAGGTCCCAGAACTGTTCCTTGCGGTCGAAAAAGCGCTCGGGGCGAAATCCATTTTTACGAATCCAGCGGCCCGCTTCCAGGTAATTCACCGTGGCATTGAGGTTGTGAATCGTCCGGTCGGACAAGTGTCCGCCGAGTCTGGCGAGAAGTTTCTTGAATTGGTTGGACATGGGTTTATATTTAGCGAAGTCGCCCAACTCCTCTAACAGGCCTCTTGCCACAAGTCATTACACTCATACCGCCAAGACCCTGCGGGCCGGAGCAGGGGCAACAACTCGCCGAGACACGTCACGCAGGGTTCGTGCGGAGCGCGCACCGAGCCCCATCCACATCCAGAGAAAACCTTGCAGCAGCAAGTTCGTAAACGTTGACTCGCCAATGCTCATGGCCAGCGCCAGGATGATCATGACAAAACTCAATCGCAGGGTCAGCAATGTTGCGGGCAACCGTTCTTCGATTGAAGAATTGACTCGCCTTGTGGCCGTTAGCCCCTTCCCCAGCAGATAGAGCGGAAAGATGTAATAGGCCAGGTACACCGAAAATCCCACTATGCCAAACTGCTTCAGCATATCCAGGTATTCCGAGTCGGTGATGATGTCGCCGAAAAATTCCTTGGCCGATCCGTTTCCAATCCAAGGCGAGCGCGCGATGTCCTTGGCGGCGTCAACCCACCGCACATCAAGACGGCCTTGGAGGGAATCCGTATGCAGCGGGTCCTGCAAAGTCTGGATGCGTTGAATGCCGCTGCGATTGACCGTGGCGACGGCTCTAAACGTCAGTGCGAACACCGGCAATAGGAGCAGGAGGAGTACCAATTGAGCGGAGCGCTGGCGCCCAGACCGGGAGGGAAATGCGAAGATTAACAGTATTCCCAAGGACGCGGTAATCAGGCCGTAGCGCGAAGCCGTCATCGCCAACGTAACCAAACACGCGAAGGCCAAAACAATATTCCAGATGCGATTGCCCACGCCCGCCAGAGCGGCCATCGTAAACGCGACTAGGCACCAACTCATGAGTTGGCCGAGCACATTCGGATTGGCCATGGTCGAATACACGCGGCCAACATTGGTAAGCAGTAAGTCAATGTGTTCCCCGCCGGAATAGAAGCCATTCAGCCGGTAAGTGAACGCTAAGCCGTCGAATTGGCTCCACGCATAAACACACACCAGGAAAGTAGCCACACCGAAACACTTCAGCAGCATTCGCAGGGATTCTTCCTGCAGCTCGGCTTCGTATGCGACCGTGAAGAAAAGGACGGGAAAAAGAACCTTGGGAATTTCGTAGAAGTCGCGAAAAATCACCTGATGATGAAGCATGTCCGCGCCGTACCAAGTGGACAACGCCACGCAGAACGCGTACAAGCTTCCAATAACAAACATTCCGTTGCAATGGATTTTGCGCGCGTATCCAGCCAGCGCGAACCAAGCGTATCCGACGAAAACAGTCGCAAGCAGTAGCTGTTCAGCCCTTACGTAGGGAAAGTTATCGCTGAAGCGAATCGGAGGCATTAATACCGAGGCGCAAACCAGCGCGATCATCGCGATTGCGGCCCACACTTGCGCCACCCTTCGGCGCGGTATCTGCAAACCGCGCGCGAAATCGCGGGCTGGGATCAGCGTGATGGCGTCCGACAGTGGGAATGCTCCTTAGCGATGAGTGAGGTCCTGCAGCGTAAGGCCAAAATCACGGCCTTTCTGTTAGCGCATTATGACAAATTGATGAAATTCGACTCGGGATGTGGAAAATCTGTTCGCTGTTTGGCGAGAACATTTGCTTGATCGTGGCTGTGTTTCGCCCGTCAGACGTGTGTATTTTCCAAGGACAAGTCGATTTGCGCAGAATTAACAACGCCGTGTGAACGCTATGAGTTCCGCGACACTTAGTTTTCACGGTCCTTTCATCTCGCGCTAACAAGCAACGCGTATCCACAACATGCGTCTTATCGGTAGCTGCTCTTTGCAAGCCGATCGTCGCGCCAGCCCGACCCTTCACAGTTCAGGAAGAAGTCAAAGCGCCTTTGACGGCTGCGGACTTCGCAGCGAACGGCGCAAGCGCTGGGCTGAGTTTGTGGACGCAAGGCTTTAGAGCACGCAGCGTACAGATTTAGACCCAAATCATTGAACCAAGAGATGCTGAGTCAACAACTCTTGGCAGACTTACGGGAACTAGCCTGTAAGCCAGAGGGCGGAGCTGTATGGAAAGCTGCAATACGGACGCAGTTCCTGCTGCACAGTCAGGATTAGGTGATTGGTACGCCGCCTACACCAAGCATCAACATGAGAAAAGGGTTGCAGATTCTTTCACGAACAAGGGCTTCGAGGTTTTCTGCCCTGTTTACTCTGCGGCGCACCATTGGAAGGATCGCACGCAGACGGTCACCCTGCCCCTTTTCCCTTGTTACGTTTTTCTGCGCACCGATCTCGAACGCAAGCTCGAGATACTGCGCACGCCCGGCGTATTTGGACTTGTGGGAAATGCGGGCCGAGCCACATCGATTCCCGATTGCGATCTTGAGATGGTGCGCAAGGTCACGACAGACCGCTCGCGGATCGCGCCTCATCCGTACCTGAAGTGTGGCGACAGGGTTCGCGTGCGCGTTGGACCGCTAGAGGGTGCCGAAGGGATTTTGGTCAAGGTAAAGAACCGCTACCGGGTGGTCGTTTCCGTTGAACTATTGCAGAAGGCAGTGGCAGTCGAAGTGGACTTTTCGGTCCTGGAGCGCTTAGGCGTCAGACCCGTCTCGACAGTCTCTTTGAGCGCAGCGCAGCAGATCGCCTAGCGGCGGTGGCAGCAGGCCGCCCGCATTTAGCAACTGCGCGAAGACACACAAAGAATGAAAACAAATCACAACCTTGGTGCTCCGCAAGACGACCCGACAAAACTGGCGCAGTGGTCCACGCTTGTCCCTGTTCAACCGGGCCCGTCCGATGTGCTTTTCACTTGGGAGCAAGCTGCACGCATACTTCGCAAGAACCGGCGATTCACACTGGTCTTTGCGGCGGTGATGACACTTGCGATCGCAGCCGGCGCATTTTTGATTCGCGATACGTATCAGCCCGTCGCGCAGTTGGAAATCGATCCGCTCAGTAGCGGCATGAAGACCCTGCCGGAAATCGAACAGTCGAATCAGCCGGACAATGGCGAGTATCTTGAAACGCAAGCGCAAATTCTGCAGAGCGATGCTCTGGCAGTTAGTGTAATTCGTACGCTGCATCTCGACCGCAATCCTGAATTCGTAAGCAAGAAGGATCTGGCAAAGTACGGGGGAGCGCAAGATTCGCCGGCGCAAAGCACGAGTCGCTCCGCAAACGATGGCGCCTACTTGCAAGACCAGCTCAATCTGGCCGACCGCACGCCACTCGAATCGATCGCGCTCGGTGTCTTTCGCAATCAGCTCTCGGTGAGCCCGGTCCGAAATAGCCGCCTGGTTGAGGTCAGCTATTCAAACCACGATCCTCAACTCGCACAACTGGTGACTAACACTCTTGTGACGAAGTTCATCGATCAAAACTATCGCAATCGCTACACCACGACGATGCGCGCTTCGGAGTGGCTTTCAACGCAACTGAACGACCTGCGAGAAAAAGTCCAGGAAGCAAACCAGGCAGTTTCCGACTATCAGAAGAAGCATGGTTTTGTGGAAGCGGAAGATCCTGATGCGCCGTTGACGCAACTGATGGGAGACGTGAACCGCGCCTACAGCGATGCGCAAGCAAACCGCATTGAAGCGGAAGCGTACGTCCGCATGATTGATCTGGGCCAGTCAGAATCCATTCCAGCAGTTCGCGACGACGCTCTGTATCAGAATTTGATGACCCACTATGCTGATTCGCGCGCGGCGCTGGCCCAAGCACGCGCCATTTACGGCGACGAGAACTCGAACGTCAAGAAACTGGAAGACCAATCGAATGAACTTGCGGCACAAGTCGAAGCGGAACGCGCCCGCGTCATCAATCGCGTGCGCACTAGCTTTGCGGCATCCCGCGCCCGCGAAGAGATGGCCCTCGACGCCACAAACAAGCTTAAGGAGCGAATGGGCGACGCGAGTTCGCACCTGGTTGAGTACCGCGTTTTGCGCAACGAGGCTGCCTCCAGCGCAGAACTCTACAACACACTCCAATCGCGCCTGAAAGAAGCCGGAATTTACGCGGGCCTGGGCTCCAGTAACATTCACATCGTTGATTTGGCGCCGGAGCTTCGCCGAGCGACCAGTCCGAACCGCAAGCTCATTATTGCCATCGGCGCGATGCTCAGCTGCTTGCTGGGCCTGGTCCTGGCCTTCGTGCGTGAGAGCTTCATCAACACAATCCGCACTCCGGATGACATCAAGGAATGCGTGGGTCTCGCGTCGCTTGCGATGATTCCAAGCATTCGCCTAAACCGCATCGTCGGGGTTCCTCGCGGAACCACGCCGCCACAATCTTTGAAGCTCGGAGGTTTCGAGACCGACAAAGGACCTCTGCCGCCGATTCTTGCAACCGGCACCTACACCGCAGAGGCTGAGGCCATCCGGGACCTTCGCACAGGACTGATGCTTTCCAGACCAGGCGCGCCGCCCCGGGTAGTGCTGGTTACTTCACCGCTGGCAGGAGAAGGAAAGACAACCGTGGCGATGAACCTGGCCATCGTGTTGTCGCGCACCGCGAGGACGTGTTTGATTGACGGCGATATGCGCGAAGCAATGGTGGCAGACGCGATTCAGCTTCGCGCCAAGGCAGGATTGAGCCACGTGCTGGCCGGCACCCTCCCTCTCGATGATGCGTTAGTCCGCGTCCCGGATTTCCCGAATCTTTCGATCCTTCCCGTTGGTGCTCTGCCTCCCAACCCGGCGGATCTGATTGCTTCGGAGCAAATGCAAGCCGTGATGATCGCGCTTCGCGACAAATTCGATTGCGTGGTGATCGATTCTCCACCCGTGATCCATTTTTCCGACGCGCGCGTGCTGTCGTCCCTTGCGGATGTGGTGGTTCTGGTGGCGCGCTACGGACTCACAACGCGACGCTCCCTCACGCGCTGCGTTCAGATTCTGGATGAGGTGCGCGCTCCCATCGCCGGTGTCGTGCTGAACGACATTGATTTGGGTTCCGCCGATTATCACTACTACAACTACGGCTACAGCAAAAGAAATAGCGAAGATCACTATTATCGCTACGGGCAGACGGCTCTTGCGTCCACCACCGTGTCTTCGCAATCGGAAAAGTCAAAAGGCGCTCACGCCTAGGGGCCCGTCACGCGGCGCTACGGTCGCTACTTTCAGTGTTTGAGAATTTCACTCTCGGTAGAACAGGTTACGTGCTATGAGCTTTACCAGAAGCAGTGCCGGAACAACGGTCTTTCGGAACCTATGCACGTGGATTGTTGCCTCGAGTCTCACCTTTTGCGGAAGCGCGTCGGCACAAAGCGGCTCTCAGGCGACGCCCCCGCAGGACCAACAAGCAACTGCGAAGCCTGCGGCTTCGTCCGTCATTCCAACCGAGGACTACAAGATCGGACCCGGGGATGTGGTGTCTGTGACTATTGCTGATGCGCCGGAATTCGGCGGCAGGTTCCGCGTCACCGATTCTGGCGTAATTCAAATTGCGGGAGTTTCCTCGCCCGTACAAGCCGACGGACTGACTCCGATCGAACTGTCGCAGACGATTCGGCAGTCGCTGATTGATGCGAAACAATTGCGCGACCCCAAGGTGACTGTATTCGTCGAGGAGTATCGTGGGCGCACCGTGACGGTTCTGGGCGCGGTAGCAAAGCCGGCCGTGTACCCCATCGCGAAACGCACCACTGTGCTTGATGCACTTTCCGCAGCAGGCGGCGCGCTGCCGGGTGCAGGAAACACGGTGACGATCATCCGCGGCCCCGCCAGCGCCGAAGCTACCGGCACCAGTGTTGGGTCGGTCCAGATTATTGACATGAACCGGCTCGTCAAAGGCCAGGATCTCTCCGCGAACGCGGAAGTACAAAACGGAGACGTAATCAGCGTATCGGCGGCGGAGGTCGTGTACGTCGTCGGCGCGGTGGTAAAGCCGGGCGGCTTCCCGATGCCCGATCCAAGTGCGGGAATCTCCGTGATCCAGGCCCTGGCCATGGCCCAAGGATCCACGCGAGTAGCCGCAACGAACCGCGCTTTGATCATTCGACAATCCACCAGCGACAGCGCTCGTCACGAAATGGTGGTGGATATTTCCCAAATGTTATCGGGAAAAAGCGCGGACATGCTGCTTGCGCCGAATGACATTCTTTACATTCCGGAAAGCGGCGCGAAACGCACGGGGAAGGTGCTGTTCGAACTCGCCATGGCCGCGGCGCAGGGCGTCGCGATCTATGGATTGGGATATCGCGCCGCTGGCGTCAGCCCCTGATCTAGCCGCTTGCTTGCAGACCAGTAAAATCACCCTGACGGAGACTTTCGAATGCTTTCTTCTGCAACGTCGATTCCCGCGAAATCCGATGCGCACGCCGCTGCACGTCCGGGCGCTCAAACTCCGGTTCCGCACGCGTTTGATTTTTTGGACTTAAAGGCCCAGTTCGCAGGCATCCGGGACGAAGTGATGCAAGCCATAACAGAGGTGATGGAAAGTCAGCAGTTCATCCTGGGAAAAGAAGTGCGACTGTTCGAGGAGGAGACCGCCGCTTTGCTTGGCGCGAAGCATGCGGTGGCGTGCGCATCCGGGTCCGATGCGTTGCTACTGGCGATGATGGCGATCGGGATCGGCCAGAACGACGAAGTCATCACCTCGCCGTTTACTTTTGTTGCAACGGGCGGCGCCATCGCCCGGCTCGGCGCGAAGCCTGTGTTTGTGGATATCGACGCCGAGACTTTCAACATTGCTCCGGAAAAGATCGAGGCGGCGATTACGCCGAGAACGCGAGCGATCATGCCGGTTCATCTGTTCGGACTTGCGGCTGACCTCGATCCGATTATGAATCTGGCAAGATCAAGAAATCTGGCAGTTATTGAGGATGCCGCACAGGCAATCATGGCGCGCTATCACGACCGCTTCGCCGCCACCATCGGTACATTTGGCTGCTTGAGTTTCTTTCCTTCCAAGAATCTGGGCGGGGCCGGCGATGGTGGTTTGATCACCACCGAGGACCCCGAACTTGCAGATCGCTTGCGTCTCCTGAGGGTTCACGGCAGCAAGAAAAAATATCATCACGAAATTCTGGGCGCCAACAGCCGATTGGACAGTCTGCAGGCTGCCATTCTGCGCGTAAAGCTCCGCCATCTGCAAAATTGGACGCGCGGCAGACAGCAGCGAGCCGAGAACTATCGCGAGTTATTCGCGAAAAGTGCGCTCGGCGAGTGTGTGCGCGTTCCGAATGCTCCGTCCGCCAACTTCGAACATGTTTACAACCAATTTTCAATCCGCTGCAGCAAGCGCGACGAACTTCGCGAATTTCTGGGAGCAAGAGGCATCCCCACGGAAATTTACTACCCGTTGCCGCTTCATTTGCAGCCGGCCTTTTCCTATCGGGGCTACCAAGCGGGCGATTTTCCGCAGGCGGAACTGGCGAGCCACGAAGTTCTTGCTCTCCCGGTATATCCCGAATTAACGCAGTCGCAACAGGAATCAGTCGTGCAGGCAATCACCGATTTCTATCTGACAAAGAACTAGCGCGGTCGCCATCAACCATGGCGGCCGAATGATGCGTGTACGAGATGGCAAATCAAGGGGACCCGATAATGAATGGGCAGATTCCGCGTGTGGGCGTAGTAGGTTGCGGTTACTGGGGCAGAAATTTAGTCCGCAATTTCCACGAATTGGGCAGCCTGGAAGCGATTTGCGATGTGGACGTGGCACGTCGGGAAGAAATGCGGCAGACGTATTCGGTAGCGGCCACCGATCGTTTTGATGATTTGCTCGCCATGCCGCAGATCCAAGCCGTTGCAATCGCGGCTCCTGCGGTTGAGCACTTCGATCTTGCGAAACGAGCCCTCCTGGCGGGAAAAGATGTTTTTGTCGAAAAGCCGCTGGCGTTGCGCACAGACGAAGGCGAACAGCTCGTGGCACTTGCGCAAAAACACGCGCGGATTCTAATGGTCGGGCACATCCTGCACTATCATCCCGCCGTCGTGGAATTGCGGCGCTTGTTGCAAACGGGCGAACTTGGAAGAGTCGAGTACATCAGTTCATCCCGGCTGAACCTTGGAAAACTTCGCACGGAAGAAGATATCTTGTGGAGCTTTGCTCCGCATGATATTTCTGCGATCCTTCATCTCCTTGACGAAAAGCCCACTCGCGTGTCCGCTCAGGGCGCCAGCTACCTGAACCATTCGATCGCCGACGTCACACTGACAGTGCTCAGCTTTGCCAGCGGAGTGAGCGCGCACATCTTCGTGAGCTGGCTACACCCGTTCAAGGAACAAAAGCTGGTCATCGTAGGGGATCGCAAGATGGCCGTGTTCGACGACACCCAGAACGAAACGAAGCTGGTTCTTTATCCTCATCGCATTGACTGGGTTAATCGCGTGCCAATCGCGCGAAGGGCCGAAGGTGAGGTTGTCGTCCTCGGGAAGGAAGAACCGCTGCGCACCGAGTGTCTTCACTTTCTGGAATGTGTACGCGACAGAAAAACACCTCGTACCGATGGCAGAAATGGTTTGCAGGTCTTGGAGGTGCTCCACGCCGCCGGCCAGTCGATTCGCAATCATGGCCAACCGGTGTCGTTCGAAAAGAAAATCGAGCGGCGATATTTTTCAGATCCGACGGCGGTGGTGGACGAACCGTGCGAAATCGGAGAAGGAACCAAGATCTGGCATTTTTCGCACGTCATGGCGAATTCCAGCATTGGGCGCAAATGCGTTCTGGGCCAGAACGTCAACGTAGCCAGCGGCGTGCGGATTGGCGACAACGTGAAGATTCAAAACAACGTTTCGCTGTACACCGGCGTCGAGCTCGAGGATGACGTATTTTGCGGCCCGTCTATGGTCTTCACCAATGTGATGACGCCCCGTAGTCATGTGAACCGAAAATCGGCATATCAGCGAACGCTGGTGAAACGCGGCGCTTCGCTGGGCGCGAACTCAACGATCGTTTGCGGCGTCACGATCGGTGAGTACGCCTTGGTGGGCGCTGGTGCCGTGGTAACGCACGATGTGCGCGATCACGCCCTCGTCGTCGGAGTGCCCGCGCGACAGATTGGTTGGGTCTGCCGCTGCGGCGTGTCTGTAGACCTTTCGGATGGCGTCGGTTCGTGCGAGGAGTGCGCCAGCGCCTATTCCGTGATAGGCGATGCGCTTGTTTCGGTTCTGCCCGCAAGCCTCAACCCTCGCGGAACTTTCCCTGACGCGATGGCTGCCACGGCTGGCGAAGATTAGCTGACCCCGGTTGCAAACACTCGACCTCAAGATGAACAAGCCAGTAAGGGAGAAAACGCGTATGACCCGAGAGGATCTGCTGCCCATTTATCTTTCCGGACTCGAGCAGGCGAAATGCGAACTGGCGAGGGCCGAGCGAACATCGATGGCGAGTACCGACGCGCTGGAAAAGGTGCGCTGGACCCTCGACGCCGAAGTGCGGCGCGCGCTGGTGCGCGTTTACGACGGGTTAATCACGTTCATGCAGCAACCTGAATGACGAGCCGCACGTTAGCCGCCGCCCAATCGTCATAGAAATCTGCTCTTCGAGGGAACATGTCACGGTCCTCAGCAGTGGGTTCCTCCAGGCCATATCGAGTGGTGGTTCACGGGCTGTACTATTTCTGCGAGAAACTGCCCGGCCTGCTCGGGAACGAACAGTGGGATGTGCGTCACTGCACCTACAGTCCCGTAGGGCTTGCGACCCTGGTGAACGACTTGCGCAGGTGCGATCTGGCATACACCTGGGGCGGCCGGGTGACGTTCGGAAAATTCCTGTGGGCGGCCCGCTCCCTGGGCAAAAACAATATTGTTCAGCTCTGGTGCGGCAGTGACGTGCTGTTCGCACAACAACAACTGGCGACGAAACGGATTGAGCCATGGATCGCTGCAAAGGTTCATTGGGCTGTTTCTCCCACCTTGGCGGACGAAGTGCGCGCGCTCGGTTTGCGCTGCGAGTACGTTCAGGCGTCGTTCGTCGATCCCGTCGCGCTACCGAAGCCGCTGCCCGAGCAGTTTTCGGTGCTGACGTACCTACCGTCGATAACAAAAGGCAAGCTGTACGGTTTGGATCAGATGCTGGAAGTCGCGCATACACTTCCACAAATACAATTTAACCTGGTTGGCGTGGAGGAGGGTCACGTCCCAAACGCGCCGCCCAATTTGAAAGTTTACCCCCGCGTGCAGCTGACTCCTTTCCTCGAACGCGCCACAGTCATTTGGAGACCGGTGCGGCACGACGGAGGAATTTCCATCATGGTGCTCGAAGCTCTCGCGCACGGACGACATGTTCTGTATAGCAATCCTTTTGCGGCGTGCACGCATGTGACGAGTGCAGCGGCAGCTCGCGCGGAAATTGAAAAGTTATTTGCCCTGCACAAAGCCCGCCGATTGCAACGCAACGATCCCGGAATGGAAGTTGTGGCTCGCAGTTACACTTCGGAAAAGGTCCGTTCCGAATTGCGCAAGCGTTGGGAGGAGATCATAAAGGCGCCTGGTGCGGGCGCGCGTAGAGCCAGCACGCAGGCCACTCATCCGAGTTCTTCCAACCTGAGCGCCTCCGAGTTGAATGATTGAGCCACACTAGGGAAGGGCAAGCTCTATGTGGATCGAGTGGGTGAATCACGCATCGTTCATCCTGGAATCCGGGGAGATGCGTTTGATTTGCGATCCATGGCTCGAGGGCACGATCTGTGACAATGGCTGGCGCCTGCTTTCGCCAACGCGCACGCTCTATGAAGACTTTTCCACCATCACTCATATTTGGTTCTCGCACGAGCATCCCGATCATTTCAACCCTCCCAATCTGAGGAAAATTCCGGAAGCGTACCGGCGCAGCATCACAATTCTGTTTCACCACACTCGCGACAAGCGTGTGATCAACTTCTGCAAGTCACTGGGTTTCAAGATCCAGGAGTTGCCCGAGCTTCAGAAGGTGGAGATCGCAGAAGGCGTCACCCTTCTTTCCGGCATGCAGGACCTGATCGATTCCTGGATGTCCATTCAAGCTGAAGGGAAAACGTTGTTGAATATGAACGATTGCGCGTTCGACCGCTCGAGCGACCTGGAGGCGATCCGAAAAACAAACGGGACGGTTGACCTGCTGCTCTCGCAGTTTTCCTTTGCCAATTGGATCGGCAATCCGGACGAACTCGAGTCCCACAAAAGACAGGTGCAGCGCAAACGCGCAGAAATGGCCCGGCAAATTAGGCTTTTTACTCCGGCGCAGTTCATTCCTTTCGCCAGCTTTGTGTATTTTTGTCACGCTGAGAATTTCCATATGAATTCCCGCATGCACCGCATCCGCGACGCGTATGAGTATGCGGCAAACGAACTACAAGTGCCGACGATCGTTCTGTACCCAAAGGATCGATGGGAAGTCGGAGCGCCGCACGATTCCAGCGACGCGCTTCGCAGTTACGATCTCGACTACGAGCGCGCACTCGCCGCGTCGCCCGTGACCTCCGATCCCGTGGATATCACCAGGCTCCGCGCTGCGGCTACTGCTATGTTTACCAAGTGCGCTGCCAACAACAATCGCGCCATTCTGTATGCGTTCACGCCGGCGGTCGTGCGCCTTTCCGATCTGGGCGTTGACGTCGAGCTCTCCTTTCGCCGCAGATGGTCGCAGGTTTCGAGAAAGCAACCGGACATTATTACTTCTTCCGAATCACTGCTGAACTGCTTGATCACGGATTGGGGCGGCGAGACCCTGATGATGAACGGAAGGTTCCAGGCGCCTCCAGGCGGAAAGCCAGACCGTTTCTTCCGCATCTTCAAGGTGCTTCGGCATAACAGTATTGGCAATCCCGTGAACTTTCGATTTCTTGGGAACAAGATCATCGAGAAAGCCAAGGTGGTGCTCGCGGTTTGATTCCTTCGCTCTTCCTGAAACCGTCGACCATCCGGACCCCGGAAATGTTCAGCCAGGAACACAACGATTCGCAATCAGTTTGTGGAGATTGGCGCCGGTCGGCCGTGCATCCGCGCGTGAAACCGATGGAGCGCGCTTCTGCGGGGCTACCGAAGCGGCGCGTTTTGGTGCACGGCGACGTTCATGCAGGAACGGTATTTGCCCAGCTCATGGATGGCGATGGCTGGAGGTTTCGCTATTACCCCGACGCGGGCCTTCGAAATTTGAGCCAGATCGCGCGAGAACTGCGCGCATGCGATCTTGCCTACCAGATCGGCGGCCGCGTCACGGCGGGCAAATTCCTTCTGGCCGCGAAGCTGATGCGCAAGAAAAAAATCGTGATGCACTGGACCGGGAGTGACGTGTTGGACGAACAGATGAAGGGACTTCCCGCAGCCGCGGATCCTTGGATTCTGGAAAACGTGGAACATTGGGCTGTTTCTGACTGGCTGGTTCGCGAAGTCGCAACTCTCGGCATCACTTGCCGTCTTGTGCCGCTGCCATCGCCTTCCGTTCCCGACCACCCTTCGCCTCTTCCATCCCGATTTTCCGTTCTGGTGTACATGCCGGCCATCGCTCGTGGGACCTTGTACGGTCTGGATCGAATTCTCGAAGTTGCCAAGGAGCTCCCGCACATCCCATTTGAGCTTGTAGGGCTGTTGGAAGGCACGATCGAAAATCCGCCGGCCAATTTGCGAGTGCATGGACGAATTCTCGATCTGCGAGAGTTCTTCCAGCGCGCGACAGTAATCTGGCGGCCGGTGCGCCACGACGGACTTTCCTGGATGGTACTGGAGGCGCTCGGCTACGGACGCCACGTCTTGTGGAGTTATGCGTTTCCCGGGTGCACACAAGTGCGGTCGGCGGCCGATGCACGCGACGAAATCGCTCGCCTTTACGCGCTCGAGCAACAGAAACGCCTCAAGATGAATAGCGATGGGGTTGCGGCCATTGTGGAAGGCGGCTATCTGCCGCGTCTTCTCCGAAGCAAAATTCGCATGCATTTGGACGAGATCCTGAGCGCGCAGTGACCAGGGCAAAACGCATGGTCATGAAGTGGAGCAATCTACCGGGAAACATTGACTGGCGCGCAATCCTTTCATTCCTCGGTGGCTTGCTAGTAGCGGCCTATCTGTCGTCACTTGCCGGCGGCTTGGCGGCGGCAAGCAGTGCGCAGCCGGAGTTGGTGCATGAGGGCAGTCAGCCCGCCAACAATCCGATGGGCGATCACTACTTGATGCTAGTGAACACAGCCCTCGCCGAAAAACTGAAACCCGAAATGCTCGTGCAATTCGATCAATCGCCCTACGACGCGCTCGCGGTAGCGTTTGCTTGGAATTACGGCACCAAGCCGGCTCCTTCCGTAGCGGAAATAGACTCGCAAATCACGGGCTGGAAGAAAATCACCAAGAAGGACCTTTGGCCCTGGGTGTATCTGAACCGCATCTTGGCTGTGGACGATGCACAGAAAAACCCCTACACGACGGGCCCATACTTCCACCAAATCCAAGGCGCCGATCTGGAAGATAAAATGGGAGCGCGCAGCGCGTTTCTTCAGATCTGGTCCCATTCCCTGGCCGCCGCGCGAGATTCGCATATCCCAGGGATCGTTTGCGACGTGGAGTTTTACAACAACTACAAGGAATACAATCCTGCGGAATTGGCACGACAGATGGGCAAAACCACAGAGCAGACGGAACAGCTGCTGCGAGAACTCGGCGCGCGCATGGCCGACGCTGCCGCTGCTCAATACCCGGATGCGACTTTGTGGTTTCTATTCACTGGCCTCGGAACGCCGCAGCAGGGGAAGACGGATGCACAGCCTTATTTAATGTCGCCGGCTTATGTAGCGATGGGTCTGCTGGAAGAAATCCAGAAAAAACATTTCCAGCTGAAGGTCCTCTCAGGCGGTGAAGTCGGTCTTGGTTATTGCGAGCCGACGCTCAGGCATTTTCAGCAGCAGGTCCAGGAGCGCGCTGCGGGCTTTGCGCCGTACCTGCAAAAATATAGCGGCATCCTGGAGCTTGGCGGAACCATGACGCTTTGGCAAGATGAAGCCGGCAGAAGGAGCATTTGTCCCGACTCCGACGCTCCGACCGTGGAAGATCTGCAGCCATACTTGCAACTGCTGTTCCGTACCTACCGTTACAACTGGATTTACGCTTCCGGCGATCAGGGTTACTTTGCGTTCAATCCTTATAACGCGCCGCGCTTTGACGCGACCATCCGTAAAGCCAAGTCTGCCGTGGTCGAACCTCCGGCTCGATAACGCCTCCATCCGATGGCAACCGCATCCTCAGCCACAGTTCGCTCACAAGAAGTCCCCGAATTCCCTCGCGCCGCGGTAGCCTACGCGCTGAAAGAACTTGCGCGACGCGCGGGCGTCTCAGCCGATTTCTATCGTACCTGGCGCATCGAAACGGGTGCCGCGGGCTTCGTGAACGTGTTCGTCGAGCCCGGTACTCGCAAACGCATTCGCTTCTCTCAAGCGACTCCGGAATTCTGGAAGCAGGTTCGCGCGGGAATATTTCGAACATCCCGGGCCTCCTGGATGTGGCGTCCGGGAAAGTTTTCTGCGTTAGTGCCAGACTTCTGCATTCCATTTTCCTCGAGGGACGAAGAGGAAATAGGCCGCCTTTTTTCGATTGCAGCCAACGATTGCGTCGAGTGCCCAGTGGATATTCTGGCTGCCACGATGCTCACTCTGGCGCGCTTCGAGGAAACGCTGCCCTCTCCCAAGGACGAGCACGGCCGTTTTTCAGCGCTTTCCAGCATTGCTTGGCGAGACCGATTTCTTGACCGTCCTGTCATCGATGAGCTTGGCCTGGCTCTGGAGCAGGCGCTTTCGCATTTACTGCCGCGATGGAAGCCTCAGGAACGGCGACTGCGCATCAAGATTAGCCACGATGTGGACGAGATCGGTTTGCCATTCACCCTGCGCGGCGCCATCGGCCATTTTGCGCGCAGGGGCCATCCGGGGTGGGCTCTGCGTGATCTCCTGGCGCCAGTCGTGCAAATCGAGACCACCTACCAGCGCCTCCTGCGTCAAATCGTCGCACTTTCGATCGAGCGTGGAATAAAACCGGCTGTGCACTGGAAGGCCAGCGCGCCGGGGTCGAACGATACTGGGTATGATCCGCGGTGCCGCGCTGTTAGGTCAATGATTGAAGATTTTCGCGCCCAGGGTGTCGAACTTGGAATCCATCCCGGATACGACTCCTATCAATCGCGGGAAATGTTAGCGGCTGAAGTTTCCTCGCTTCAGGAATTGCTTGGCAAGCGCCAGCTTGGCGGCCGTCAAGATTTTTTGCGTTGGAATCCACAGACGTGGATCGAGTGGGAATCTCTGGGCCTCGCCTACGATACCTCGGTTGGTTTTGCCGACCGCATTGGATTTCGCGCCGGTACGTGTTATCCGTTTCGACCCTGGATTTTGTCCGAGCGTCGCGAAGCCAAACTATTGGAGATTCCGCTTCTCGCCATGGATGAGACCTTCTATTCGCATCAAAAGCTGGAGCCAGCTGAGGCTCTCGTGAGGCTTCAAGAGCTTGTGGCACGCTGCCGCGCAGTTGGGGGGGTTTTTACTTTGCTTTGGCACAACACCAGAATTGTCCATCGAGGCTTTCTACACGCTTACCAGACGTTGCTCGGTGAACTCGCCGGAATCGATAGCTACAATTGGGAAACGGATTATGACGGGCGCTTCGATGCCTGCTGAGAATGGTTCCGGCGTCCGCTGGATCAGTATCGTTGGCGCGCGTCCACAGTTTGTGAAACTGGCTCCGGTATGCCGCGCCATCGAGGCTCACAATAGCCGGCCGCAAGCCGTGGCGATCGATCACACCATTATTCATACGGGTCAGCATTACGACCGCGAGTTGGCCGACCTATTTTTCTCACAAATGGAAATCCCAGAACCCCGCTACAACCTGGCCGTCGGCTCCGGTTCGCACGGCACGCAGATTGCCCGCATGCTCGAACGCATCGAGCCAATATTGGCTGCCGAGCGGCCAGATTGGATCATTATTTACGGAGATACGAATTCCACGCTCGCCGGCGCGCTGCTCGCCGCGCGTCTGAAGCTGCCTGTAGCTCATGTGGAAGCGGGCTGCCGCAGCGGCGATACGGAGCCAGAGGAACAGAACCGCATCGTTTCGGACCATTTGAGCCGGCTGCTGCTGGCGCCGTGCGCGAGAGCCGTCGAAAATCTCAGAAAGGAAGGACTGGGCCGGGAACACGATCCGCAGGCTCGTCGCGTCGCCATGGTTGGCGATGTGATGTATGACGCCCTGCTTCAGAATCGGCAGTTGGCGGAAGAATGCGCGCAGCGAACTCTCGAGCGATTCAATCTAACAAGCAAACAATATTATCTTTTGACGATTCACCGCGCCGAGAATACCGAGGATATCGAGCAGTTTCGGCGAATTTTGGACGCCGCCAGCGGGCTGGATCTGCCCGTGCTGTTCCCGGCCCATCCACGCACACAACAAATGCTGGCAGCGTCGCGCGCTTCTTTGAATGGGAGTTTGCGGCCGGTTGCTCCCCTCGGCTACCTGGAAATGCTCGCTGCCGAAATGCACGCCTGCAAAATCCTTACGGACTCGGGCGGCGTGCAGAAGGACGCATTTTATCTTGAAGTTCCCTGCGTCACGCTGCGCGATAAAACCGAATGGCCGGAGACCGTGGCCGTGGGCGCGAATCGAATCGGTAGCAGCACCGTGGAATCCATTCGAGCCGCCGTCGCCGCCGACCACGCGCAGCATTGGCTCACCTCAACTCTTTATGGTGACGGCACGGCAGCGGCAAAAATTGTGAACGAGCTACTGGTTTCGGCTCGAAATTGAAGCCTCTCGCGCTCCCCGTGCCGCGCTTTCGAACAGCGAACTGAAACTTCAGAAGACCTTCAGGCGGTTCTCGATGACAGCAGTCAAGGTTGTTCATATGACGACCGTGCATTCCGCGATGGACGGCCGGATTTTTCATAAGGAATGCCGCTCACTCGCGCGTGCCGGCTTCCAGGTCACCAGTATGGGTCCGCACTCCGATGACGCTGTGGTAGATCAGGTGAAAATCAAATCGATTCGACCGGACAAGTCCAGGCTCGCGCGAATGACCCGGACCGTCTGGCGCACCTATCGTGAAGCCCTGAAACAGAACGCCGACATTTACCATTTTCACGACCCCGAGCTTATTCCGGCAGGCTTGCTTCTTCGCGCGCGCGGGAAGAGCGTAATCTACGATCTCCACGAGGACTACCCGAGGGACATACTGAGCAAGCAATACCTTCCGCGCTGGACCCGGCAGGGAGTCGCCTGGTTGATGGAACAGCTCGAACGTGCCGCTTGCGGCCATTTTTCCGCGTTGGTGGCGGTTACGCCTTTCATTGCTGACCGCTTCACGGAAATCAACAAGCGCACAGTGATTGTGCACAACTTCCCTTATTCCGACGACCTGATTCCTCAAGATGGTTTCGGCTCATGGGATGCGCGGAAACAGGCCGTCGCATACGTCGGCGGCTTAACAGGTGAGCGGGGTATTCGAGAAATGGTGCAGGCGATGGGCCTGCTTCCAGCCACGCTGCCCGCCACGCTCGAGCTCGCCGGTCACACCGTGCCCAGAGACGTTCAACTGGAAGATCTTCACGGCGAGCGGGGCTGGCAGCGCGTGAATTTTCACGGCAGGCTCGATCTGCCCGGCACTTTCCGGATCTTGCAAAGTGCGCGCGCGGGCTTGATGATTCTGTATCCGATACCAAGCTTCTTGGATTCGCTGCCTCAGAAATTTTTTGAGTACATGGGCGCCGGTATTCCGGTGATCGTCTCCGACTTTCCGCTCTGGCGTAGCATCGTTGAACCATCGGGCTGCGGCCTCCTAGTGGATCCCCAAGACACCCGCGCGCTTGCCCAGGCGATCGAATATGTTTTGACGCATCCCGAGGAAGCGGAAGAAATGGGCCGTCGCGGCCGCGCTCTTTTACTGAAAAAGTATTCCTGGCATACGGAAGCACAGAAACTAGTGGATCTCTATTCGGTACTAGGTAAACCGGCATGTGCGGGATAGCCGGCATCATAGCGCGTGAAAGTTTTGATCCGCAGGCGCTCGTCGGCATGACCCATCTGATCAGCTACCGGGGCCCGAGCGGTTTTGGTTTCGCGTACGCGAATACCGGCGCTGAGGCACCGCTCGAAATCATTCACAACGAAAATCGATTGCCTGCGACTTCGCGTCCGGTCATCGGCCTGGGAAACCGACGCCTGGCAATTCTGGATGTTTCCGCGGCTGGAAACCAACCGATGGAAATTGCAGACGGCTCCTATTCGATCACCTACAACGGAGAGATTTACAACTACAAGGAGATACGCGCGGAACTCGAACGATGCGGCCATCGCTTTCGAACCGGAACCGACACCGAAGTGATCCTGCGTTCTTACCAGGAATGGGGCGACCAATGCCTGAATCGTTTCAACGGAATGTGGAGCTTCGCGCTCTGGGATCGCGCGAAGCAGAGGCTCTTTTGCGCTAGAGATCGCTTCGGCGTCAAACCTCTCTACTATGCTGTCTATGGCAACGCTTTCTATTTTGCTTCAGAGATAAAACAAATTCTCGCGGCGTCCGCGATGCCGCGCGTCGCCAATCCGCAAAACGTGCATCATTACCTGGAATGGGGCCTGCTGGATTTCTCCGAGGAAACATTCTTCCAAGGCATCCGTCAGTTGCCCGGCGGCCATTCCTTGAAGTTGGATCTTTCCCAGCCGCTGACCCCAAAGGTCGAGCGCTATTGGGAACTTCGTGTCGAGCCGCTGCCAGAGCTCAGCGTCGAGGATGCGGTTGAGGAGTTTCGCGCTCGCTTTGAAAATGCCGTGCGCCTGCGTCTGCGCAGTGACGTGCCGGTGGGTGTTTCGCTCAGCGGAGGCCTGGACTCGTCGGCGGTTCTGTGCCAGGCCAAGCGCGTCGCTCCGGAAACGCAGTTCGAAACGTTCTCCGCGAGTTTTGAAGAGAAGGCAATCAACGAACGCGAGTACGTTGCCGCAGCTATTGCCTCCGTCGCGGGCATCGGGCACGAGAGCTATCCGCAAGGCCCGGCTTTCTGGAAAGCGATTCGCTCGCTTATCTATCATCAGGACGAACCAATTTTGAGCACCGGTTCGTTCCCGCAGTGGTGTGTGATGGAGGACGCCAAAAGTCACGGCGTCCCCGTAATTCTCGGCGGGCAAGGCGGCGACGAAACCCTTTGTGGCTACCAGAAGTATCGCTATTTTTATTTCTGGGAGCTTTTGCGCAGAGGGGATCCCAAAATATTCAGAGAAATGATGTTGTGGGCGCGCAATGGCACCAGCTTTCACGTATCGGTGGGGTCCGCAACCAAGTACCTGCCCGGCTTGCTGCGCGGGCCATTTTCGTTGATCGAGCGGGTGAGCCCCTCGGAATTTCGCAACGCTTTTCAGCAAGCTCCCTCGGGCCTGGGCGCGCAAAGCAGCCTCGCCGAGCGTCAGAAAACGGATCTAACGTATTCGAGCATTCCCACGCTGTTGCATCACGAGGACCGCATGTCCATGGCACACTCGATCGAGTCCCGCCTGCCGTTCCTCGATTACAAATTGGTTGAATTTGCTGTGAACTGCGCCCCGTCGCTGAAATTGCGCGACGGCTGGAGCAAGTGGATTCTCCGCAATGCCATGACCGGAACGCTTCCGGAAAAAATACGCCTGCGGAAAACAAAGCTTGGCTTCGACACGCCAGACCGGGAATGGGTGCGCATGGGATTGAGCAATGGCCAGCGCGCGCTGTGGGACGCGCCCAGGCTGCGCATGGAGCGATTTCTAGATCCGCGCAAGGTTGCGCAAGAGTGCCAGAAATTCCTGCGTCAAGCCCCCACCGCTCTCTCATCCGACCTAATCTTTCGCGCCGTTTCTCTGGAGCTTTGGGCCCAAGTGCATCAGGCTTCGTGAATAGATGAAATTCCTGATCCTAACTCAATATTTCCCTCCGGAAATTGGTGGCGCACAAACACGCCTGCGCTCGACGGCAACCGAACTTCATCGCCTGGGGCATCAAGTGGAAGTAGTTACGGCGCTGCCGAACTACCCTCGCGGCCGCATTTTTCCCGGCTACCGCGGATGTTTTTATCGCCGCGAGGAAAGCGACGGCATTCGCGTGCACCGCGTCTGGATCTACGCCGCGATGGGCGGCGGGCTGGCGCGCATGTTGAATTACGCCTCTTTCATGATCACGTCCCTTTTCGCGTTGGCGCTCGCCCGCAAGCCTGATTTTATTTTTGTCGAGTCGCCGCCGATTCTGCTGAGTATCCCCGCCTACGTCGCAGGCCTTTTCTGGCGCGTGCCTTACATATTTAACGTCGCCGACCTTTGGCCGGACATTATCCTGGAAGGCGGCTTTATGAAGCGGGGGCTCCTCGTCGACTTACTGTTCAAACTCGAGCAATGGAGTTACCGAAAAGCCGCGCGCGTCAATGCCGTGACCGACGGCCTTCGTGAGCGACTGCTGCAGGAAAAGCACGTGCCGGCCGACAAACTTCTCTTTCTTCCAAACGGCGTAGATACCACTCACTTTCAATCGCGAGCCCCCGACGAAGCCTTGAAACGCAAGCTCGGCCTGGAGGGCAAGAAGATTATTCTCTGGGCGGGAACGCTGGGGACCGCGCACGGACTCAACTACGTGCTCGATGCCGCGAACCTGCTTGCAAGCGAATCCCAGATTCATTTTCTTTTTGTTGGAGACGGTTCCGCAAAAACCGCGCTGCAGCAGCAGCGCCAGGACATGCGTCTCGACAATGTGACTTTTCTCGACCCGGTCCCGATCGAAGAGCTTCCGCCCTATTTTTCAATCGCCGAATGCGGACTAGCCTCGTTGCTTCCGATTCCACTTTACGATGAAGCCCGGCCTTCGAAGATCTTCCCTATTCTGGCCTCCGCCAAGGCGTTGATTTTCGTCGGCAAGGGCGAAACCGCGCGCCTGGTGGAAAAATCCAAGGGCGGAATCGTGGTGGCTCCGGAAGATCCCGAAGCCCTGGCGAGTGCGATTCTGCTGCTGGTGGAGAATCCGCAATTGGCGCAGGAGTACGGCCGAAACGGACGCGGTTTCGTCGAAAAACACCTGCAGTGGTCTACTATTATTCGCGACTGGGTGGCACAGTTGCGGCCGATTCCGGCGCGTGAGGTAGTGCGCGCCGACGCGTCAGAAGTTTAGCGCGAAGCCAATTACCATTTCCCCAGGAGGTCAGTCTGATGACGGTTGTTGCGACCAATTTTCTGCCTTTCAGCCGCGCGTTGATCGAAGAGGATGAAATCAACGCAGTCGTGGAAGTGTTGCGCGGCGGTTGGCTGACCACCGGCCCGCGCGTCCGTGAGTTCGAGGCGGCATTTGCGAAGTACGTCGGCAGCGAATATGCCGTGGCATTGAGCTCGTGCACCGCAGCGCTGAATCTGGCGCTCGCGGCGATCGGCATTGCCGAAGCGGATGAGGTGATCATTCCGACGATGACCTTTGCCTCTACCGCGGAAGTAGTCCTCTACTTCAAAGCACAGCCCGTGCTGGTTGATTGCGCCCCCGGATCTTTTCACCTTGATCCGCAGCAGATCGAACGAGCCATCACGGGCCGCACTAAAGCAATCATTCCCGTGCACTATGCGGGTCACGCGTGCGATATGGATGCGATTCTGGATATCGCACAGCGTCACGGCCTGAAAGTCATCGATGATGCCGCGCACGCATTACCTGCGCTCTATCACGGCAAAATGGTCGGTACCCTGGCGGACATCAGCTGCTTTTCGTTTTACGCTACCAAGACCATGACCACTGGCGAAGGCGGAATGATCACCACGGCCAATCAGGAATATGCCGAACGCATTCGAATGTTGAGCCTGCACGGCATCAGCAAAGATGCGTGGAAGCGTTACACTGCCGAAGGCTCGTGGCGTTATGACATCCTGGAAATGGGTTACAAGTACAACCTGACGGACCTTCAGGCCGCGATCGGAATCGCCCAGCTGGCGAAGTGCGACCGCATGCGCGCCCGGCGCAACGCCCTGGCCGCCCGCTATAACGAAACCCTGCTAGAACTCGAAGCATTCAAGCTTCCCGGGGTTCCGGAAGGCCTCACTCACGCATGGCATCTCTACGTAATCGAGGTGAACTCGGCTCGCCTGCGCATCGACCGGGATCGCGTGATCGAAGAACTCAAATTGCGGGGAATTGGAACTTCTGTGCATTTCATTCCGTTGCACCTGCACACGCTCCATCAGCGGCTTGGTTATCGCCATGGCCAGTTTCCCAACGCCGAGGAGCGATTTCAGGGCGCGATATCTCTGCCGCTGTTCGCAGCGATGAGCGATGAAGAGTCTGACCGCGTAATAGAAGCGCTGCACGATATCGCGAGCGAATTCAAAAAGTGAGAGAGGAATCCGATTTGGTGGCGCATCCTGAGTTTCGCCAGTGCGGCTCCGTCCCGCTGGACGACGTCTCGCAATCCCGTGCGGGCCAGACCTTTTACCAGCGAACAGGCAAGCGCTGGCTCGATCTGACGTTCGCTTCCGCGGGGCTAGTCGTGTTGTCACCGCTGCTCGTCGCCGTCGCCGCAGCGGTTCGCCTGACGAGTCCTGGCCCCGCCTTTTTTCGACAAAAAAGAACGGGGCAATTCGGCACGCCATTTCTCATATTCAAGTTTCGCTCCATGCGGGGTAGCAGCACCGCCAAGGGCGCGTTATTGACGGCTGCCGGAGATCCTAGAATCACCCCGCTCGGATATTGGCTGCGAAAATCGAAAGTCGATGAACTCCCTCAGCTGATGAACGTGTTCGCTGGTCACATGTCCTTGGTGGGGCCGCGGCCAGAGGTGCCCGAATACACCGCGAAATACACAGAAAGACAACGAAGGATTCTGCTCGCGAAACCAGGCGTGACCGGTCCAGCCACAAACGCGCACGTAAACGAAGAAGAGTTACTTGCCAGCCAGCCCGACAAGGAAGCATTTTACCTGTCGACCGTCCTGCCCGCAAAACTCGAGACCGACCTCGCCTATTGCGAAAACATCCGCTTCGCCCAAGATGTGAAGTTGATCCTCACCGCGATCGGCTTGGTTCTAGCCAAGACTCTGCGTCTGTTCAAACCGCTCCTGAATCCCTCTCCGAAACAATCCTGAATCCCCTTGATGGCAAACCAGCGGGCCCTTTTGAAATTCTTCGAGGGCATTTCCTAAAACATAAATTTCACACCGAGCTGAATCGTCCTGGGCCGGTGCGCGTCCACAGGATGCAGAAACGAATTGCCCGCCAGGCAGGAACGATCTCCCGCCGAGTTGTCCGCGCCGCCATAACAATTGATAACGTTGTTGCCCGTGTCCCCTGGGTTCATGGGGTCGTACACGCGGAACTGCGTGTGGTTGAACGTATTGAATGATTCCAGACGGAATTGCAGCGTGTAGCCTTCCTTGATTTTTACGTTTTTCAGCAGAGACATGTCAAAGTTAAGTCGGCTGGGATTGTTCAGGAAATTTCTGCCCGCGTCTCCGTAGGTCAGCCCTTCCGGCGCAGTGAACTCTGAAGGATTTCCCAGCAGTGGGCCGAAACTGCCCCCGATCACTCCGTTGGTAGTTGGCTCGTAGGTTCGCGGCGGGTTCGCTACAATGTCCGGATACGAGCCGGGCCCAGTAACGGCGGCCACGCCGGCGTTATCAGGAACAGAGACCAGGTTGGAACTACCGGCGTTCAGGACGCTGTACGGAGTTCCCGACGCGTACAGGGTAATTCCCGAGAGCTGCCAGCCAGTGACCACTTCCTTGTGCACTTCGGAAAAATCGTGTACTGGCTCAACCGGGCAGTCGCATTTCTTCGGCTTGATCGGAGGCTGCGCCGCGATTTCCCGCCAGCCTTTCTGCCAGAAATCGAGAAAGTGGCCCACGGGCAGATCGTAAATGTAGTCAATGTTCAACAAATGGCGCTCGTCGAAATCGGAGCTGGCGCGGTTCTGCTCCAGATCATAAGCATTGACGAATACCGTCGAAGTGCGGTCCGAGGAATCGTCAATCGAGTGGCTGTAGGTGTACGAAACCCCCAACGTGACCGGTCCCTTCGTGCGCCGCAGCGTGATTTGCATCGCGTTGTACTCGGAGTTCGCCACATTTTGCAGTGAAAAAATCTGCCCCAGCCCGGGAGCGATGGCCGTCCCGGGCTGGCGCAATGCATCGGGGCTGGGAGTAAACCCTGCATAGCCCAGGCACGCGGCCTCTAGATTAACGTACCCCGGCTGGCCCGGAGCGATCGGCTGCCCGTTGGGCCCGATGCCGATTCCGAAATTCGAGCAGACATCGAACGTGAATGGTTGCCCAGGCTTAAACGAATTCTGCGAGGCATTCACCGGTATCAACTGATTCTCTTGCAGCTCGGCCGTCAAGTGCGAGCCTCGGCTGCCCACGTAAGCGATCGAGCCCAGCATGTTCCAGGGCAGCTCGCGCTGCACGCTCAAGCTCCACTGCTGCGCATCCGACCATTTCATGTGCGTCGGGATAGCGGTCAGGTTCAGCGGGAACGACAAGCCCGGGCCGTTAAACGAACATATGGCTACGGCGTTCCCGATGCACGGCCAGTCAGACGGAAAGTACTGGGTCATGTCCAGTACGCCGCCAGCGGACTTGTTGCCCGGGCTGCCCTCCAGCGAACCGGTGTTCGCCTCGTTTCCTGTTCCGTGTTCCCAGAAAATACCGTAACCCGCGCGGATCGAAGTCTTGCCGTTGCCGAACGGATCCCACGCAAAACCGATGCGCGGCGCAGGATTCACCAGCGGAGCGGTCAAGCAGCTTGCCGGCACCGTGGTTCCATTCGCGTACTTGCTTACACCGCAACGCACCACGCCGTTTGTCAGATGTGGATCCACGTTGTTCACGTCCAGCGGCACGCTATTCGGGGTCCCGGCAAAAACCAGCGCACCGTTCGCCGGATTCACACCTACCTGCGAAGCGAGAGCGGAACTGAACTGCGAGGGAACCCAATTATAGGAAGCGAGATTTTTTTCCTGATAGCGCCCGAAAATACTCAATCGCACGCCCAAGTTCAGTGTAAGCCGGGGGGTGACCTTCCAATCGTCCTGCACATACGGTTCCAGGATTTTATAATTGTTGTGATAGATGCTCTGCGCGCTGTCTTGCTGAAACGTCTGAATAATCGGCGTTTCAAAATCGGCAAAGGCATTTCCCGTGGTTGATTTGGTGGCCTGATTGGAAAACGAAACCAGTCCCTGCAAATCTCCAATGTTTGCGCCCACCGGCGGATTCACTTCATTCCGCTGTGCAATGATAGCCAGCGCGCCAAAATCAACTGTGTGTTTCGTGCCGATGGCAATCGTGGCGTCGTCCCTGGGACTGTAAGTGGGATTGGAGTGATGCCAGGGCATGTATCCCGGATCGACAGCAAAGCCCTTGCCTCCATAAGCTGCGTTGGTGCCGCCTATGATGAGTCCCGGGATTTTTCCGCCGAAACCGTTGTTGAAAATATATCCAATGCCGCAAGGCGGTGGCCCGGACCCAAAACACGGAGGATTCGTAATCTGTGGTGGTGGCACCAAAGTCCCCACTCCCGGCCCCGGAATGTCCGTGATCGTGATGTGATCGGTGGTGTAAGCCATCGCGAAGTCGTTCAAGAATGTATTGGTGATCGTGCTGGTGAAGTGCGCGATCAAGCTGGTGCCAGGGCCGACGAAGTTATTTTCCACGGTCGGGAAGCTATTGTGCACGAAGGCCCACTCGGGGGTGGTGACCACTGTCTTCCAATCATCGTGAATGTAGCGAAAAGAAGCCTTTTCCTTGGTTGTGAAATTGTGGTCAATCCGAAAAAGGTCTTCGCGCCACGTCGTCAGCGGCGACACGGTCGTGTCATAGCACGAGCCCACCGAGGAATTGCAGCCCGTGGTGCTATTTGGCGCCGGTATCAAGTTGGTGTTGATCAGCGCAAAGGAGTGAGGATCAATCGGAACCAGGTTTCCGGGATAGGTCACGCCCATCTGGCCGGAGCCAGCCCCAGTGGAAGGACAATCGGGAAAATACGGCGCCGCAGTTCCGGGAACTCGTGAAAATATCGCTTCACCGTTACCCGCGGGCACCGTCGCTGGGCAGACGTCGCTGAAATCACCGTAAACGGTGCCGGGCACCAACGGACTCGCGCAGAACGGATTTACGTTTGCCGCCAGCGTGCAGTTTCGCTCGGCTAGGCTGGGCACCGCCTGATTGAACTCGACCGGTTCCTTGTCGTGCCGGTATTCCTCCGACCAGAAGAAAAATGTTTTGTCCTTTGCGGTGTTGTAGTGGTCGGGAATGTATAACGGACCGCCAATCGTAAATCCCGGATCATACTTCGCGTAGGTCGGTGCGTGCCTCGTCTCGTCAAAATAATTGCGGTCGTTAAAGATGTTATTGCGAGCAAAGAAATATCCGTCGCCGTGAAAACCATTGCCACCGTTTTTCGTGGTTGCCAGGATCGTGCCGGAGGCGCTGCGCCCGTACATCGCACCGTAATTGGAAGTCAACACTTGCAGTTCGGCGATGGCGTCGATGCTCGGGTACACGATCAACGTGCTCTTGCTTCCATTGATGCCGGCATTCAGCACGTCGCCGCCATCCACGTCGTACGTGTTGTATTCCACGCGTCCGCCGTTTACGCTGTAGTTCACGCTTCCTTTCACGCCCACGAGCGCTTCGTCCTGCCCCGTCTGGTTGCTGACGCCAGGGGCCAACGCAATCAATTGTGTAAAGTTGCGCCCATTCAAACCGAGCGAGACGACCTCCTGGCTGGTAAGCGTCCCGCCGATCTGCGCGCTTTCTGTCTCAACTTGAGTGACCGTCTGGCCCTCGACGTTTATGGAGGTACTCACTGCCGAGGGCGTCATGGTCGCATCAACACGCGCAATTTGATCAGCGGTTACCACAACATCTTTCGCCGTGAAATCTTTCATGCCCGGCCCTTGCACGGTCACGGTATAGGAACCAGGCGCCAGGCCGTCAATGCGGTACTCACCTTTTTCGTCCGTGGTTCCGGTTTGCACCACTCCCGAATCGTTCGCGATTGTGATCGTGGCGGCGGGAATCACCGCGGCCGAGTTGTCCTTGACGGTTCCGGCGATCGATCCTGTCGGCGCATTTTGCGCGAACGTTTGTGGCGAGGCGCCCAGAATCAGGGCAAGAATGCACAACACAACGGCCAACGGTTTCAAGCAAGACTCCCTGTGTAAGAAATGAGCGACATACTCGCAGTTGTTCTGTTACGGCAACATGAGATTCGAATTGCAATCGCATGAATAAAGTCCGCTGTGGACAATTCCGCGTAAGCAAACGTGCACACAGCGGAATTACAAGCCTCGATGGCTTCGCGCCTGCGCCTCTGAAATTGCGCCCAGGGCTGCTCGCCGGGCGACGTGGATTAAATGCGATTGTCCGGAAGAATCGCGGATGCCAGCCATGCTTTGCAGCGTCGCGCCGCATCACGATAGTGGACCAGTTCCGAGTAGGAGGGTACCAACAAGGACTTCCAACTCGCCTTGATTACGCTCTTCAGCGCAACGCCGATCATGATCGCTTGCAGGAAATATGTGATGGAAGACGCCAGCGCTGCTCCGCGGATGCCCATGCGCGGAATGAGGGCGAAATCCAGCAGCACCGTCAGTGCCGCAGACGCGATGGCGATCATCGAATTATATTCGGGCTTGCCTCGTGCGGTCAGATCGGCGGCCATCACTTTGGCGACTGCAAACGCTACGGTGCCGGGCAATATCCACCAAATCACCGGCACACTGGGCCGAAAACGGGCGCCGAAAATCAGGGGAATCACGATGGGGCTCGTCAACGCCATAATGCCGGCCATCCCGCACGCCAGCAGGAAAACCTGGCGGGTGACGAAGCATGTGAATTGTTCGCCGCCTTCGTCAATCGTGCGCGCGGTGCGCGGCGCCAGAGCCACCGCCACGGCCTGTGGGATTTGCCACAACGACTCCGAGATCACCACTCCCAGAGCATAAAATCCCACTTGAGCCGGACTTAGAAAGTAGTTCACGACAAATACATCCAGCCGGTAAGTCGCGAACATCGCCAGGTTGCTGGAAACTCCTCGCATGCCGAGGCTGAGACTTGCGCCCAGCCTGTTCGCCGCGGGACCAAGTCTCCATCCATGCCGCAATGAGTGCCTCAGAAGGATCGCCCCGACGCACCCCGCGATCACGATGCCCGCCAAATTTCCCACGATCGCCATTTCGGCAGTCCGCGCGACGACCAGAGCCAGGATAACCACAGTTCCCAGTTCCACCACCTGCGCCACCAGCGATATCGCCGCTCTCTCCCTGAATCTTTCCAGCCCGGTAAGCAGTGCCAGCAAAAACTGAAAAAAAACGTAGGGCGGAACTACAGCCAACACAAGATACGCAAGGGTTGGAGTGACGCCCTGAAGAAACGAGGGATGCCATTTCCAATACAGAGTTGTCCAGAAACAGCTGAATGTCACGCAACCGATCAATCCCCAAAACCAGACCGCGGGAAGCCATGCGTCGAGCGTTTTCCTCTGGCTGGCGGCCCAAATCAGGATGGGCACTTCGCCGCCTAATCCAGCAACCGCCAAGCCGATCGATATCACCATCATGCACACGCCGATTTGGCCTCTGCCTGTGGGCCCAATGAGCCGTGCGTAACAGATCTCGATTCCCAGCGCGGCGGCTGCACAGGCTATCTGGCCGCCCAGGACAGTCGCGAAGCTGGACGCGAAGCGCGGAGCGCCTGGACGTGCCTCTGTGGCACTCTGCGACGATTCTGGCGTGATGGTTTCGTGAATGGAGAGATTCATGAAGCGACGATTGGTCCGTCGACACAGCGCAAAGGTCTAACAATTGCAGCGGCCAACGACGGCCTACGTTCAATACTCATGATTTATTATCGTGATGTGACAGCGCGATGAATACTCTTGCGCCTGCGACGGCACGCTTCCGAATTCACTACCAGCGCGCGGCTCCTGAAGGCCAATCGTGCTCTCGCGCCTCGGAGTCCAGCACCGAAATCTCGCCACGAATTCACCCCTGCAGCGGCCCACACCTGCTTGCTTTCATTTAGTTTTGTTTTTCTGTCGCTTCTGCGACGCGTTTATCAAAGTTTCATCTGAGTTTACCTGCCACGTCATTTTCCCTTAACAGTGAGCGACGATACTCGCCGCCGGTCCGAAGTTCGTGGCCGCTTCCAGCCTTAACTAGTAGCAAGTTCACAGTAAGCCCACGCACGTTTGCAGGAGCCGACGATGCGCATACCGAAGTGCGAGCACGAATCAACCGATTTGCGATAGCGTGCCGTCACTTCGCCGCATCGTGCAGGTTCACAATTCACCTCAACCGCCAAGAATTTCTACGCGTTGTCTTGCGTAATGTGCGCGCATCGTACTTTGAAAAACTTTAAGGAGAGGATTGAATGAAAAAGTCAAAGCTTTTGGCTGGATCGCTCTGTCTGGCGACAGCTCTGCTTTCCGTTGGCACGGCCTTCGGACAGAGTGCCCGCCCCCAGATTGTCGGGGTTGGCTCGTCAGCGTTGTTTCCCGCAGTGACCATCGCAGCGCTCAACGGTGATCCGATTACCGGTGCCGCGGCCTGCGGCCAGTTTATCTGGACAGGCGGCGGCTTCGTAAGCGGCGTAGCCTTGGCAGCCGGTGTAGACCCACGCCTTACCAGCAATGCGTCGGAACCGGGCAATATCTCGATCGTTTATGACAACGCGACGACTCCCGAGAGCGTTTGCGTCTACTTGTCGGTCGATTCAGTCGTCGGCCAGCGCTTGTTCTTCGCTCAAGCAACGACCTCGACGAACTCCACGGGCGTGCAAAATGGATTTATCTCTTTGAACGCCGCCGCGGAGTCTACTGCGTCAGAGAACAAGATTTCCGGAATCACGGATACCGCTACCTGCGACAGCACCCACGAGAATCCGGGTACCGGCTCGACCTCTTGCTACTTGCCGGCCGCAGTCTACAACGTCGTGAATGCAGCGAACTTCAACGTAGCCTTCACGGACATTCGTCCCGAAGACGGAATCTTCGCGACGAACCGAGCCAGCTGCGCTCCAGCCAACCCTGCTTCCACCGGCGGCATCTCCACCTGCCTCGGTTATAAGCCAGGTCTCTACGTCGGCGGTCAGTATCCTGCCGTCTTGAGCTCCTACAACTCAACCAGCATTGCAAACGTGGTTCCGTACGGCATCCCGACCAGCTCGATCCCAGGATCGGCCGGGGCCGGCACCTACAGTTTCGGTTCCGCGACTTACGGGATCGGAGTAGATCCGATCAGCGGCTTGGCGGTTCCGCAGACCTACACGATTGGGATCGGCGCGGATCCGGTACTGGTGATCGTCAGCACCATAACCGATACGCAACTGGCTGCGCTTACCAACGTCAACAGCCATGTGCTATCGCAGCTCTATTCCGGTTACGCCGGGTTTGTCGGCGATCTGAACGGCGGCGGAGCCAGGGGCAACGCTCTGAATATCATCCAACGGGAACCGACTTCCGGAACCTACAACACGTTTGAATGGCAGGCGATTCGCGACCGCGACGCTCTCTACGGCAATTCCCAGGAGCTGAATATTGCCGCACCGAGCACCTCAAGCTACCAGTGCTACACCCCGGGATCTTCGTCCAGCGGTCCATTTCCGCTGCCGACAGTCCCGTGCCAGAATCCGTTGTATTCCTTCGGGTACAGCGGAGGTGCAGGCACCGGAACGCATACTCGTGCAATCGGTACCGGCGAAATGGTTACCGCCGTTTCCAGTTTTGAAGATGCCATTGGTTATGCCTTCTGGGGACTGCCTTCGTTCAAGGGCAAAACGTCGATCAAGTACCTCACTCTTGATGGCGTCGATCCGTTGTACGCCAACTACCCGACCGGCGGACAGTTCCCGTCTGCTTGCACCGGTATCGGCACCTCGAGCATCTCGTGCACCTATAGCGGCGGCACATGGCCGCTTCCGACGTTTGCCAACATTGTGAACGGCGGATACCGCGTTTGGTCCATCTTGCGCGCGGTTCGCGACAAGACCGCACCGTCCTACCAAACGACAACCCTGACCGGCACAATCACGATTGACGGTCTGATTCAGGCCTCTCAGGATCAGGCGTTTCAGTCCAGCAGCTTCGTTCCGCGCATCCCGGACTTCGTTCCCTACCTGGTTTGCAACTCCGGCTCGACTCCGGCGACATGCGCGGCTTCCGCGTTCACCTTCAACCTCCCTGTGTTCCGTTCCCACTCGGGGCAATCCCAGAACTACCCGAACAACGGGCTTGACCTGAATCCTCCGACGGCGACTTCCAACCCGGGTGTTTCGATCTATACCGGTCTACCGGAGAGCGGTGGGGAAATGAACGGAGCAGTGGTCTCGGTAGCGTCCGAAGCTGCTTACGTCAACTACGGCGGCCCTGCGTTCGAAGGGGAGTATTACGACATTCAACAGTAACTGCGGTTGAGTGGATTCCAAAAGGACAGGGCAGGTGGCCGCGGTGGGCCACCTGCCTTTTCTTTGTTCCGCAAGATGCCCCATGAATCCTCTTGGCGTCGTTACGAACAGAATTCACGTGAGTGAAACATAGCACGGTCGGCGCTCAGTTAACATTTCCGGTAGTCTGCAAGATCGAAGCTCTGGAGACGAAGTTCATGAAAATTCGTGCAATTCATTTTTTTCTGGCCTCATCCATCATTCTCGCATTCGCAGAATTGCCGACCGTGGCTCAGGAAACAATGCCAGGGCCATCTGTGGTTGCCTCGCAACACGTCACCGACGCGATCGCTCCGAAACCGCTCGACTTCCACGAGGACATGGGATCGATCACTCTGCAATCCAGCAACCTGCTGAAGATCGACGCCGTGCTGGGAATAAAGGATGGGGCGCCCGAAGGCAAATTCACCCGCGAGCTGTGGCAAGTATCCTGGCGAGGAGGAGATCCGATTGATCTCTATATTCTCAGGCCGACCAAAGTGGCGAAGCCTCCGGTAATTCTCTACCTTTATTCGTACCCCGACGGAACGGACCGTTTCAACAACCCTCAATGGTGCGAAGGCGTGGTCAGCCGCGGCTATGCGGCGGTTGGATTTGTATCCGCATATACCGGCCACCGGCTGGAATACCACGCGCCCAAGAAATGGTTCGTCAGTGAGCTGCCAGAGTCTCTGGCCACCACAACCCACGACGTGCAGATGATCTTGAATTTCCTTGCCTCGCTCGGCGATCTGGACATGGACCGCGTGGGAATGTTCGGCGAAGGGTCGGGCGGCTCAATCGCGATTCTGGCTTCGGCGGCGGATCCCAGGATTAAGGCGCTGCAAGTGCTGGGAGCTTGGGGAGACTGGCCGGATTGGCTCGCGCAGTCGAAAATGGTGCCTGAGGAAGAGCGCGCGACATACCTGAAACCCGAATTTCAAAAAAGTGTGGCTCCGCTGGACCCTGTGCTCTGGCTTCCAAAAGTGAAAGCGGAAAGCGTTCGCGTCGAGAACGTAGAGACGTACCGCATGGTCCCGCAAATCTGCGAAAGAAAAATAGAGGCCGCAGCACCAAAGAACGCGCAGATTGACGACTTTGGCGATAGCCGCGCTATGCTACTCAGAATGTCGTCAGAAGGCGAACTGTTCGGCTGGCTGAAAACTCAGCTACAGCCAGACGCGCAGCGCTCCGCGCATCTCGACGACACGGAAAGGATCCATCACTATCCGCCGGCCGGGCCCCCGGCGCAGAGCAATTCTCTGATGGCGCCACCGTCGTCCGCGCCCGCTGGTCCGCAGCCGTCAGGAGGAAATAGAAATCCTCTGATGGCGCCACCTCCGTCCTCGCCTGCACCCGAAAACAAACCATCCGCGCAGCCTTGAGCTGGAGAATGCCGCGAAAGAGGTGGGCGTTCGCGGATCGCGCCACCGCTGCCCAGCGACGCGGCAATCGTGCGCGCGTTGCGCACGTCGCCGCTCGTGCAAAACGATAGAAATATCCTTTCGGAATGTCCTCAGCGCAAACAAGGTTCCTCGTTCCGCGGTTTGCTCGAATTTTGCTTAAGCCAGAGCGCCCCGCCCCGCAATGAGTCATGGAGAATTTGTCGAGCTGTATCCTGACATTCACACACGTTGACTAGCCTCATGGGCCACTGCGCGGATCCTGAACCAGCCTCCAGGAAATTTCGAGCGGAAGGTCGGAGAGTCAATGCACCGTTTCTTAAGCCTCTTTCTGCTTATCATGTCCACCGCGGCCTTATGCTGCTGCGCCGGAAATCCCTACCCCACCCCAGTTGAAGTGACGGTTACCAACCCGATTTCCAGCATTCAGGTCGGAGACGGCCCCGTCACACTCACGGCTGACGTCGCCAACGACCCGCACCACTCCGGCGTCACCTGGACCTTGACTCTCGCAGGCGTCAATTGCTCGCCGGCCTGCGGCACACTGGTGCCGGCGGGAGCCCCCAGCCTTACTGCTGTGTACACCCCGCCTGCTACCGCGCCTCTCAATCAAACCGCCACCATCACCGTCGACTCGGTCTCCCAGAAATCGCAGTTTTTCGCATTTAATTTTACGATTATTCCGGCAGTTGTCGTCACGATCACAAACAAGTTCATGACCATTGGGGCAGGCGCGGCCCCTGTTACGGTGAATGCCACCGTAGCAAATGACAGCGCTAATGCGGGCGTCATGTGGACGCTTACGGCCGGTGGCGCCAGTTGCTCACCCGCATGCGGTACGCTCACTCCTGCTGCAGCGCCGAGTTTTAGCGCCGTTTATGCTCCGCCGGGCGCAGCCCCGACGGGAGCGAATGCTTCGCCCACTATTACCGCAACCTCTGTCACACAAAATTCTCAGAACGATAGCTTCACGTTCACCATCACCTCACAGGTTTCACAATTTTCAGGAACCTACGCCTTTCTTTTGCGCGGTTACGACGATAATCAGCTCCCGCTGGTAATGGCTGGCAGTATCACCGCCGATGGCATGGGTAACCTCAGCGCAGCCGAGATGGATATTGACGGCGACGGCGGAATCATCCACGTTCCGGCTCCGGGCTCCGGCACTTACACAGTGGACACTTCGTTCAACCAGATCGTTCGCGGCACCTTCACTATTACCAGCTATACCTATCCCAACACCACCGTCGAGATTTCCATGAAGTTCGCGATGTCTGGAGATGGCACCCACGGCGAAATCGTTGATTTCGACGGCAGCGGGTTTCTCGTTTCGGGCACAATTCTGAAGCAGGATACTTCATTGTTCAGCGCGAATCCGGCTGCAATTCCCGCGCATACATATGCTTTCCTGCTCGATTCCGATGCTCCGTTTGCCGGACGTATTGTGGAAGACGGTGAGTTCACTCTGGGCGCGAGCGGCGTCGCCGGCGGTCTGGCCGATCTCAGCGAGGCAGGCGCCGCCAATCCGATTTATACGGCCGCTCCCATCGCAGCGGGTCAGGCAACCGCGCCAGACTCTTCCGGCCGCGGCACCCTCACTCTGGCGCTCCCGGGGAATTCCATCCAGTACGCGTACTACATCGTGAATTCCAGCCAACTCAATTTGGTGGAAATGGATCAAGGCTTGGTGCTCGGTACCGCTCAAGCTGGAATCGCGTTAGCGCAAAACGGCCCGTTCACTGCCAGCACCGTGAACACGGTCAATCCCAGCGTGATTCAGATGAGCGGATTCGACACCATTCACGGAACCAACAACATCGCGCCAGACGTGATTATCGGCGTGATGACAGTCGCCGGCGGCAACGCCTTCAATCTCACTTTTGATTCGAACGATGAAGGAATCGTTCCGGGCAATCATCCCACCGCGCCGGGCGTCGTGACCTTCGATCCCACCACCGGCCGCGGCACGATCACCGTCAGCGGAGGTTTTGACACCGGGTTTGTTGACTCCGCCGTTTTCTATCTGTCCGACGTGGGTACGGGCTTCATCATTGACACCGATCCTTCCAACAATCAAATGGTCACGAACAATGCTTTCTCCGGAACGTTCGTGCCCCAGGCCGGCAATCTAGCGAACGACAGCGTATCTGGAAACGCCCTCGCTCGATTTGGTGGCTCGGTGATTCCAGCAATTCCCAATGTCGCTGCCGCGTTGAATTTCGTGGACGCCTCCAATTCGTTCACAGCCGAGGGAGATTTGACGTCCTTGCAGTCCCAGCTCGACTTCGTCCCAGACTTCACGTTCAACGGATCTTTTTCGATATTGGATCCGACGTCTGGTCACGGCACGGCTTCGCTGCCCGCGACGCTGTTCGGCTATCCGAGCAACAATCCGCCCGTGACCGCGACTTTCTATATCATTGCCCCCAATAAATTTGTCTTGATCGGGCAGCAGGCTGGTTTCTATTCCGGCGTCGTATTCGTTGATCCACAGTAGGTCCGGCTCGCATCCCAAGCGGCTTTGGGGCGTTTCGCGTAGCGCGCTCCGAGATGCAGTAATAGCCGCGCTAAGAAGTGAAGCTGCATTCGCACCACCGTAATAATTAAACGCGACAATCGCTCGGAATCTCAGCCGATCCGGAGCGAAATTTTCAAGCGGCCGGGTCGCCGTTAACGGCGGGAAGCTCCGCAAAAACCGTGGCCGCTGAGCGAATATGATTCCCGCGTCAAAAGTTTGCAGGATTGCTAAGCCGCTTCACGTGTTTGTAAAGGTCCGGATATTCGATCGAAGGACGAAATGCAGATTGCTTATTTAGGTCATGCTGGGTTTCTTGTGGAAACGGATCGCGCCATCGTCGTCATGGATCCATGGCTTTCTCCAGAAGGAGCTTTCGACTCCGCCTGGTTTCAATATCCCTGCAACCACCACCTCGCGCCTTTTGTTCGCGATAAGCTGCAGGATTCGCGAAAAGAACGATTCATCTACGTCAGCCACGAGCATCACGATCACTTCGATCTCGATTTCCTGAAGACTCTGCCCGTGAGCGACTTCACTTTCGTCGTGCCGCATTTTCAGCGAGACGCTCTGCGCACACAGCTGGCGAGCCTTCGCACCGGCACGGTTTTATCCTGCACGCACGGGCAACAGCTAGACATTCCAGGCGGATACGTGAAGCTCTACCTGGATGACTCGGGAATGAACCGCGATTCGGGGATCTTGGTCAAGTCCGGCGCCGATTCGTTCTTGAACTTCAACGATTGCAAACTCTATGATCAGGTTTCCTCGATCGCGAAAGACGCCGGACACATCTCTGCCTTCGCCTGCCAGTTTTCTGGAGCTACCTGGCATCCCACTTGCTACGATTACGCGCCCGCTGAGTATCAGCGAATTTCACGCCACAAGCTGACCACCAAGTTTGAGATGGTCGCCCGCGCCATTGGCGCGATGCAGCCGGGGGTCTATCTTCCTTCGGCTGGCCCCGCGTGCTTCCTGGATCCGACCCTGCTGCATCTTAATTTCGAGCCTGTAAACATTTTTCCGCGCGCCCCGCAGTTTTTCAATTTTTTGCGCTCGCGTCACCCCAGTTTGCCCACCAAGCTCTTGGAGATCATGCCCGGCGATGTTATCTCCGCGGCGCGCGGCACGATCGATTCCCGTGGCGAGGAACGTGTGGCAGAGGAGACTTTTGAGCCCTACATTCGCGCGTATGCCGAGCGCTATCGCGACTACTTTGCCGATCGACAGCCTCGCCGATCCGAGTACCAGTTGGATTCTCTTCGGCAACAGTTGCGCACAGCCCTGCAACGAAAGCTTTCCGCCTTTGTTCTGCACGAGCGCATAGGCGTGCCGCTATATTTTGGATTCGCGGATTCCCCGGGCCGCCTTTTGCGGCTCGATTTTCCGGCGGGAACGGTGGAGTTTGTTTCCGCAATTTCGGAAACTGACTTTTGTTCGATCCACATCCCATCCTGGCAGATCGCTCGCGTGCTCGACGGCTCCATCACTTGGGAAGATCTGGCATTGACCTTTCGCGTGCGCCTGAATCGCAAGCCTGATGTGTACCAAACCCTTATCCAGGGGTTCCTTTTGATGGAACCGGAAGACATGAACTGGTTTTGCGCCCGCATCGTGGAGGTCGAACAAAGAAAAAACCGGGTCATTGTCGAGGCAGGCGGCACGAAGTATTCAATCGACCGGTTTTGTCCACATCAGGGCGGCGATTTGACTCAGGGGTGGCTGCACGAAGGCAGGTTTTGGACTTGTCCCCGGCATCGCTGGCAATTCGATCTCGATCGGGGCGGCCAGTGCACCACCAGCAGTGGCAGCATCCATGCGGTGTGCCTGGAGAACGACTGAAATCGGTAGCGCGCGTCGCCGAACTTGCAGCGCGGAAAAACTCGGGGTTTAGATGAATTCATTGAGCGCCACGACACTTGAGCTACCGCCCGCTGGGTTCGCCCGCATGGCTCCCGAAAAAGCCGGCGCCGCGCGCCCACGCCACATCGGTCGCATCAACGCGGTCTTCATCGCCGCGATTTCCGTGATCCTCGTGATTCCCTGTTTTTGGCATCATCGGCTCCAGGCGGGAGACCTTGGCAGCCACATCTATAACACCTGGCTCGTTCAGCTGATCCATCGCGGCCAGGCGCCGGGTCTGTGGATCGCGCCACAGTGGAACAATGTTCTTTTCGATTTTCTCCTGAGTGGTCTTGCCAAATTCTTCAGCCTCGACGTATCCGCGCGCATTGCGGCAGCATTCGCAGTGCTGATCTTTTTTTGGGGCTCATTCGCGTTTATTTATGCCCAAACGCGCCGGCTGCCGTGGCATGTTTCGCCGCTGCTCGCTGTCGTGGCCTACGGCTGGACATTGAATCGCGGCTTCTTCAACTATTACTTGTCTCTGGGGCTGGCTTTTTTCGCATTGGCCCTTTTCGGCGCGCTCCAAGGATGGAAGCGGCTGCTCGTCATCGCATTCGTGCCGATCATTTTCCTGGCGCACCCGCTGGGCGTTGCCTGGCTCGTCGCGGCTTCCTGCTACATCGCAGTCGCCGAACTCACACGCAAGCGCTTGCACGCTTTCCTGGTTCTGGCGGCAATCGCCGCGCTGGCCATCACCTGCGTATATTTGGGGAAGCATTTCCGCGTGGAAGCGCCATCGCATTCAGTCCTGTTCTTTAATGGGCTCGATCAACTCCTATTCACGAATCGCTACGCGATTTTGATTCTGATATTTTGTGTGATCGCCGCCAGCGCATTCGCGAACGAAGTGTTGCGCACACGCTCCGTTCGAAATTGGCTGCTCCTCTGCGCCATCCCGCTCGAACTTTATTTGCTCGTCGAGGCGGGAATTCAGCTCCTCCCCGATTCGATCTACCTCCCGCAGTACGCGGCACCGGTCGGCGCTTTGAGCGAACGGCTCACCTCCATTTCGGCGGTGCTTTTGTGCTGCCTTTTGGGCGCCATTCCACCGCGCCGCTGGCAACTATGCGCCTTCGGCGCTGTGGCGATCGCCTTCTTTGCTTTTTTGTATCAGGACACTGGCCTATTGGACCGTATGGAAGCACGTGTTGAGGCCCTGATCCACACGGTTCCACCTGGCCAGCGCATCCTTCTCACCATCGCACCGCCGCTCAATTATCGCTTTTCATCCAAACACATACTGGACATCGCTTGCCCGGGCTACTGCTTCGCGTACGGAAATTATGAAGCGCCCACCGGGCAATTTCGCGTGCGCGCGAATCCCGAAAGCCCCATTGTTGCCGCCGACCTCCGCGATGCAGAAGCCATGGAGGAAGGCAGCTATGTAGTTCAATCGCGCGTGCTCCCACTTTTTCAAATCTATCAATGCGGTTCAACGTGGACGGACTTGTGCATAAGGCCTCTGCAAGCCGGCGAAACAATTGGCAGCGCTGTTCATCGCAATTAACTGAGCGGATACCGCAGGGTTCGCGCGGCGGCATTTGCTTAAGGAAAAAGGAGATCAAGCGCATGACACAACCGGGCATTCACAGAGCGAACGAAGAAGAGGTATTGCTGGTGCAAGGCCCCGAGCTGGTTCCGGCCGTTGGGCCAAAACGCATGCGCTTGTCAGTTGTAATTCCCGTTTTCAACGAGCGCGTGTTCGTGAAAGAGATTCTGCTGCGTGTGCAAGCTTCCGAGCTTGCCGATGAGATCGTCATCGTAGACGACGCTTCGACCGATGGCACCAGGGAATTCCTGCAAGAACTGCAAGCCTTGCAAGCGAGCGGCCAGTTGGAAACAGGTGGGGGATCCCGCTCGTCGCTGCGGCTCGACAACATTCGATTTATTTTTCAAACTCCCAATCAGGGCAAAGGCGCCGCGCTGCGACGCGGTTTCGAGGAAGCGACTGGCGATATTTTTCTGGTTCAGGACGCCGACCTTGAATACGATCCCAGTGACTACCCCACGCTGCTCGCTCCCATCCATGACGGCCGAGCCGATGTCGTTTTCGGCTCGCGCTTCCTCGGTGGTCCGCAGCGTGTGCATTTTTTCTGGCACTACGTGGGCAATAGGTTCCTTACCATGCTTTCCGACATGACCACGAACCTCAACGTCTCGGACATGGAGACCTGCTACAAAGTATTTCGCAGCGAAGTAATCCGCGGCATCCGCCTTCGCTCTAATCGGTTCGGGTTCGAACCCGAAGTAACGGCCAAAGTCGCCAAAGGCGGCTGGCGCGTTTTCGAGGTTCCTATTTCCTACGCCGGCCGCTCTTACGAGGAAGGAAAAAAGATCACCTGGCGCGACGGATTTGTCGCGCTCTATGCGATTCTGCGCTTCGGCTTGTTCGATTGAGAAAACGAGCGACTGGAGCGGGGACAGCGCGGGGAATAAAACTGTGGGCGCTCCGCTGGACATCACGTTTCGCAAAAAACTCAGTAACCTGGTGCTGCCGCGCTATTCCTTGTTGCTCGATCGCATGAACTGGTGTGCCCGCTGGACCGAAACGATTCGTCAGAACGCGAACTGTCCGAAGTTTGTGAAGCGCGAGGGGCTGTACCGCTACGTCGATGCGGAATATTTCGGCGCCGGCCAGCAACCGCTGGACTATTTCGAATTTGGAGTCTTCGAGGGTCGCAGCGTGAAGTTTTGGGCCGCTTTGAACGGTCATCCGCAAAGTCGCTTCTTCGGCTTCGATTCGTTCGAGGGCCTGCCCGAAGAATGGAACCGCGACAACCCCGCCGGCTTTTACAGCGCGAATGGGAAAATTCCGCAGCTAGACGACGCGCGCGTGCAGTTCGTTGTGGGCTGGTTCCAGAATTCTTTGCCTTCGTTCTTGGCCTCGTACCAGCAGAAAAATCGCCTGCTCATTCACAGTGACAGCGATCTCTACTCATCTACCCTGTATTCGTTGACGGCCCTGAACGCGCTGATCGTGCCGGGCACCATCATCATTTTCGATGAGTTCTACGACCCGGTGCACGAGTACCGCGCCTTGCAGGACTACGCCTCCGCCTACATGCGAAAATATGAAATCGTCGCGGCCACTCACAACTACGTTCAAGCCGCCATCCGGCTGAAGTGAATTACAGCCGTTCGCGCGTTCCGCACCGCTTGCTCTCGCTGCCTTACTTACCGATGAGCATCACGTTAAAGAAATAGACGGGCGAATTCGCAGTCAACGTTTGAACTTGAATGCTGGAGGCACTCGCCGCGACGATGGGGACGCTCCAGTTGCACGTGTTTCCCGCGAACGACATGTTGCAGGTGACCGGGTAGATCGAGCCAACTGTGCCGTAGTCGGGATCGGTGTACACGACCTCGAACGCGAGCGTCGCACCCGATACGTTGGCGTTTTCTACGGCCTGAAAGCTGATTTCGTACCATCCCTGCCCGCCGAAGCCGCCGCTGCTGTTCGTCGTAAAAAGAGTGGTGCGGGCATAGTTGCCGGTGATTGAACCTGGATTCAACTCCGCCAAGTCGGCGTTCAGGCCGTGACTGTACAGACCGGTATCCAGCGGCTGCGTATCATACCGAGTCATCTTCCCGTCGGCGTTAAACACCTCGGCTTGATGCGTGCAGTTTTCATCGATTGCAGCGCCAACCAAGCAGGTATCGCCGTTAATGTCCGTAACAAATGAACCGCCGTTCAAGCTCACCAATGCGGCTACCGAGTCAGTATCAAGATCAAGAAAAGAGCGCAGGGTCCCGCCGCCATAGGTTAGGAGCTCGAACGCCCCGTCGTACTGCAACGATGCCTGAGTGCAGCTCCCCGGTGCCACGCTATTGCAAAACTGCAAAGGGGATGCCCATTGGCCGATCGAACTCGTGTAGGGACCACCGTTCGCGGCGCATGTAGTACTGGCGAAGCTTGCGCTGTTTCCGGACACTGCGGTAATTGTTTGTGAACCCTGGCAGTTCAGAGGAACAGACGTGCCGAGCTGTATCTGTTCTCCAACTGTCACCCCGCAATCCGCCATGTCGCAATTCATTGTGCTAATCCCGCCGGCATTAGTGATGGTCTCGATCGTCGCCGGACTAGCCGGTGGAACGCCGAATGTGTTGTTTAAACCCTGTACATTCAAGGGAGTGGAGAGACCACCATTGCTGAGTCCGAACCAGGTATTGGAATTCACGTCGTATGAGAACAGAACAGATGACGTGGAGCTTGGCGTAGTATTAATGGTGGGGGAATTTGCGATATTGCCCCCAAAGGTCACGGTAAAACCGCCAGTCCCGTTCTGCGTAAAGATGACGTTCACGACTTCACCGGCCGCGGGATTCGTAAATACTACACTCGTAATAGTCTGGTCCACATCCACTTTAAACGATGTGTGGTCTTTGGCCACGTCCATGGTGACGACACCGGCGACAATCGGTACTATCTCTTGAGCCGAAACTGCCGCCGCACAGCACAAGAACACCATCAGAACTGCTATATGTTTCATCGTGCCTCTCCTCACTCTTTGCGAGACCGCCGGCCGACCCGATTCTCAAATCCATTGGGGTAGGAAGTACAAGCACTACAAAGGCGTTCGACTCTATTGAAAAGTGTGTAGACGGGAGGTTAAGACCTTTTGAAAAATCAACGCGTCCCTATTCGCGTTCTGAGGATGTGCGGGGCAGCTACAATACGGGCGAAATCTATTGCACCATCGCCTGCAAAGCGGGTGTGCGACGATCGCTGGCACCCAGGTTGACCTGATTTTTGGACAGAAGGCGCCACCAAATCGTGTAAGGGATGGACGAGGTTGGAGCCCGACCCGGTTCGTATTAGTTTTCCGATCGAATTGGAACTGGAGCCGGCGGATCCATCCTCCCCTCCGGCACCAAGAACTGAAGCGAACCCTTAACGGATGTTTCCATGACCCCGAGGAAAGTACTGGAAGATCAGCCGCAACGAATTCCAATTCAATCTGCGTTTGAAATGAGACCTTGGGAGCGCGGTACTGCGCTTGGTCTGCTTGCCTTCGGCGCCGCACCGATGGTGATCGCGTGGATTCGCCTGTTTACGATGCAGTTCGACATGGCGATTTGGCTCGAGCTCCGTTTGCTGGGTCTTTTCACCTTCGTCTCCATCGAAACCATTTCCTTTATTCTCCTGAAGGGATTCCGTCGAATTGACCTACCCGATTCCACGATGCACTGGCCAGGGGGGATCGCACTGGTAGAGGTAGGTCCAATGGCCTGGTACATAATCACGGTCAGTCCGACAAAGCCGATATCGCGCGTAGAATCAGACGGTTTCGCGCTACTAGGGCGTCGTCATCAGATTTGTATGCTTCGATGGCTGCGAGTTTGACGATCCGAATTGACGAGGTTCACACCGTTTCCTGTCTTAATGAGATACCTTCGCACCTCTCGCATAGATCCCCGACAAGAGAAGGGCGCACGCTTACACGAGGCTCCGGGCGGCGGCTAGGCCGCTGATTTTACAAGTATTTGAGATTGGACGGGTTACGTTTGGCGCCTTGTAACGTCAACCAGCGTAACAAACTGGCGCGGCGACTGCCGGGCCGGACAAGGGCGACGATGGAAGCACTTTGGCAGGATTTGCGGTACGCGGTACGAACGCTCGCAAAAGAGCCGGGATTTACGATCGTCGCGGTTCTGACGCTCGCTCTGGGCATCGGAGCGAACACCGCGATCTTTTCGCTGATCGACTCGGTGCTACTGAATCCGCTGCCGTACAAGAACCCCGCAAGCTTAGTCAGTATCGTGGCCGGCAATCGAGAAGCTGGGACGACGGGAACGCCGGTGTCGTTCACGAAGCTGCAAGCGCTCGAGCAACAAACCAAGGCGCTCGAGAGTGTGGGCGCGTTCTACCAGACTACGATGAACATGACCGGACGGGGCGAGCCGGAAGACATCAACGTGAACCGCGTGAACGCCGATTTTTTCCGCGCGCTGGGCGTAGCGCCGGCGATGGGTCGCGATTTTCTTACGGCTGAGGACCAGGTGGGCGGCGCCGATGTGGCGATTCTCTCCAATGCGTTTTGGAGAAGCCAGTTCAACTCCGATCCCCACGTGCTGGGGAAGTCGCTGTCGCTCGACGGGAAGCCTACGACGATCGTGGGCGTACTGCCGCGTTCGTTTGAATTTCCGTTCCAACAGCCGCAACCGGACGTGTGGGTGCCGCGCGTGTTCGAAATCATGGGTTTGCGGCCGGAGCAACTGCACATGGGTGCGGGCTTTCTGTTTCTGATTGCGCGGCTCAATCCTGGACATACGATGGCGCAGGCGCAAGCGGAAGCGGATGGGATCAGCGAGACGTACGCCAAGTCGTTTCCCGGAAACGCAGACGCCGCGAAACACAGCTTGGACATGACGTCGCTGACGGACAACTTGGTGGGCGGAGTGCGGCCGTCGCTGTTCGTGCTGCTCGGCGCAGTTGGCTTCGTACTGTTGATTGCGTGCGCGAACGTGGCAAGCCTGCTGCTGACGCGAGCAACGGCGCGCGAAAAGGAAATGTCGATCCGGCAATCGCTCGGCGCGACGCGGGCGCGATTGACGCGACAGCTCTTGACCGAAGGTCTGGTGCTGGCGTTTGCGGGTGGTGCGATCGGAGTGGTGATCGCGTCGGTGACGATGCCTTTGTTGCGCGCCGGCGCCGGGAATCAGGTGCCGCGGCTCGACGAAGTTCACCTTAACGGACTCGTGCTGCTCGCGTCGTTCGTGCTGTGCGTGGTGACGGGCGTGGTGTTTGGGCTGGTGCCCGCGGTGCAAGTGGCGGATCGCGATTTGCACGGCTCGCTGAAGGAAGGGCGCGGCACGGCGTCCGGCGGATCGGCCCGCGCGCGGCAGGCGATGGTGATCGCCGAGGTGGCCGTGGCGCTACTGCTCGTCACCGGCGCGGGCCTTCTGATCCGCAGTTTCGTGAATCTGGTGCACGTGAATCCGGGATTCGATTCGCACGGCGTAATGACGTTTCCGGTGAGCCTGCCGACGACAAAGTACGCCACGCTGCCGCAGCGCGCGGAATTTTTCCGGCAAGCGCTCGAAAAGATCAAGACGATACCGTCGGTGGAGTCAGCGGGCGTGGTGAGCTACATGCCGATGACCGGTGCGGCGCGATATGTATTTTTCTGCCCCGAGGGGCAGGTGTGCCAGGGCATCGGAAAAGACCCGCTGATATCGATGAAGCAGATCAGCGAGGGCTACTTTGCGGCGATGGGGATTCCGCTGTTGCGCGGCCGCGTTTTTACCAACGCGGACATCGATGGCGCCCCGCAGGTGGCGATCATCAACCAGACCGTGGCGGAGAAATACTTCGCCGATCAGGATCCGATCGGGAAGACGCTGCAAAATTCGCGCGACCGGATTCCACTCGAGATCGTCGGCGTGGTGGCGGACGCGAAAATCACTTCGCTGAGCGCGCCGAAATTCGAGGAGATGTACCGGCCGCATCTGCAGGCGCCGTGGATGGCGATGACGTTCGTGGTGCGGTCGAATTCGGCCCCGCAACCGCTCGTGGGCGCGGTGCGCAAACAAATTCAGTTGATCGATCCTGACCTGGCGGTTTCCGGCGTGCAATCGCTCGATCATCTCGTGTCGGACTCCGTGGGCCAGCCGCGCCTGTTGACGGCGTTGGTCGGAGCGTTCGCGGCGTTTGCGCTGCTGCTCGCGGCGATCGGGATCTATGGCGTGATGGCGTATTCGGTGTCGCACCGGATGCGCGAAATGGGAATTCGCGTGGCGCTCGGGGCGGCGCCGCGCGACATCGTGCGCCTCGTGGTGGGTCAGGGCATGCGGCTCGTGCTTGCTGGAATTCTTATCGGCTTCGTGGCGTCGCTCTGGCTGACGAAATTCCTCGCGTCGCAGCTGTTTGGGACGCAGCCGAAGGATCCGGCGACGTTTGCGCTCGTGGCGTTGGGCCTCGCGTTCGTGGCGCTTGCGGCGTGCCTGATTCCGGCGCGGCGGGCCATGCGTGTCGATCCGATGGTCGCGCTGCGTTGCGAGTAGCTCTGCGTTCCTCTGGCGAGCGAGTGTACGATGGCGGCTGTAGTGATTCGTCGGGCGACGGCGGGTGATTGCGAGGCGGTCGCGGAGTTGTGCGCGCTCCTGTGGCCGGATGGCTCATTGCAGGAGCACGCCGCGGAGCTTCGCGAAAAGTTGGCCAGCGGAATGAGCGGGACCTTGCCGGTGGCAATTCTTGTGGCGGCGGATGTGGAGAGCGGTGCGCTCGCGGGATTTGTGGAAGTCGGGTTGCGATCGCACGCGGAGTCCTGCGATACGGCTCGACCGGTGGGATACGCGGAAGGGTGGTTTGTCCGCTCGGAGCTGCGGAAGAGCGGCGTGGGCGCGGCGTTGATGCGCGCGGCGGAGGATTGGGCACGCACGCAAGGGTGCGGCGAGATGGCGTCCGACGCGCGGATCGACAACAACGTGTCGCAGCGCGTGCACGAAGCGCTCGGGTACCACGAAGTCGACCGGTGCGTACACTACCGCAAAAAACTTTAGTCCGCCGCGCGGTACGCTGCTAACCGCGCGACTGCCTGGCTAGCCAATCCAGAACTACACTCAAAAACTCCTGACTATACGGCGCTTTCGTGTCGCGCGGGCGGTTCATGAAATCCGCCGGCGTTTTGTATCGCGCGAAGTCGTGGCCCATGCCGGGGATTTCGGTGTACGTGGCACGCGAAGTCGGCAACGCGTTAGCATAGTTAATGGCGAAGGTCGGGAGAGGGGGAAGTGATGGTGTTTGTCGAAATCTTGGTTTCTACTGAAACCGCAGCACGCTGCTCCCTTCGATGAAAAGTCGTTAATCTGGAAAGTGCCTGAGACTTTGTCATTTTTCTGGTTCGTCATCCTGAATGCCCACACGGAGTAGCGCATTGGCTGCATTCCGTTGTGCTGTGTGACCGATGAGGCCTTGGCCTGAAAATGCGAACCGTGGTGGAAGAGAGCTACAACCGGCGGTTCCGTATCCTAACTCGCCCTGCGAGATTCGCCGGCTTCCCTACAAACCAATTAAAGCAACCGGCAAATTACATGATTCCGAGTTCTACGTGCGGGCTTGATTTGAACTGACGGTCCCTTGCGACAGGCCGAACAACCAACTTCATCAGAACTTGCCGGAGTTGGCCCTAATCGAAGAAAATCAGCAAGTTGCGACTAGACCTGATGAATCACTTTCTCCTTCTTTATTCACCTTTCATTCGCATTTTGCCGCCATTCACCTCCATTAGTATTACGTTTTTATGACGGCGCGCCTGCCTTGGGCGCGGACCATCCGACTCCAACAGCTCCATTCTCTACTTTGACTTCTCTGTGTTTTCAGTAATTTGGGGAATCTGCTTTTCGCTCAAAGCTAACCCCAATGGCACGAAAACATCGGATTCTGGCACAGTTTTGGCACAGGGGACGCGCCTGCTCAGCGCCGATGCTTCCAAAGCATCGGACTTGCTTCCATCCTCTCCATCCATTACTAGCAGCTACTAACGTTTCCAACAAATCGAGGAATCTGCTTTCGCTCAAAGTTAAGTCCAACCGATTAATAATGATCGATTTGTGCACACTTCGTACACAGCATCATTTCTGAGCAAGTGTGCACAGTAAATCCTAACCCTTCTGTGAGGCAAAAGTGTTGAACGCTCCCCACAAATCGGACCGCCGCATAAGATGGAAATTTCCGCCTGACGTGACACCCTGCCAAAGGAGATACGATGAGCCTCATGGGAACCAAGAATCGACACAAACAGCACACAGCGGAATTCAAAGCCAACGTCATACGCTCGCAGCAGAAGAGAACGCGGCCGCGACAAAGAGTTCGATCCACTCTCGAGCTGTGCCCATACTCCTCGACGGACGCTCGTCACCGCTGACAGCGTCGCAACTATACCCACAGATCGAACGGCCCCCAGGAAAGCATCCGGGCCGAATTTTTACTGGCACAACTGGATGCCCGCGGTAACAGCCTCCGGGCAGTGGCCCTTCAATTTGTCGACAGCCATACACCCTTGACTGATAAAGCGCGTAATTTATGGAGTAAAATCAGCAGTTCATCGGGCTGTCAACATCGCCGGCACATCCGAAAATCGAGAGTGACATGACTGCGAAATGCTTCCCGGCAATTTTGCTACTACTACTCACTGCGGGAGCGATGCGTGAAGAACAATACCAGTACCCATTTCAAAATCCCGACCTGACAATCGAATCGCGGGTGAACAATATCCTTTCGCTGATGACTGCGGAGGAGAAAATCGCGGCCCTTAGCACGGACCCCAGCGTGCCGCGCCTGGGTATCGTGGGCTCGCCACATCTCGAAGGCCTGCACGGAGTGGCGTTGGGCGGCCCTGGGGGATGGGAGGGGCATCAGCTGCAGCCGCTTCCCACGACGCAGTTTCCGCAGGCGGTGGGCCTGGGCGAAACGTGGGATCCAGATCTGATTCGCCAGGTCGCCGCGGTGGAAGGTTATGAAGCACGATACATCTTTAACACCGATATTCAGGTCACGGTGAATGGGCGCGGAGAGAAACACCGTCGAGCGGGAATTGTGATGCGCGCGCCGAATGCGGATCTCGCCCGGGATCCTCGATGGGGTCGAAGCGAAGAGTCGTACGGCGAAGATCCCTACCTTACGGGCTCAATGGCGACCGCATTCATCGAAGGCCTGCAGGGGGACAATCCTAAATACTGGCTGACAGCTTCGTTGATGAAGCACTTCCTGGCGAATAGTAATGAGGACGGAAGGGGAGGATCGTCGTCCAATTTCGATGAGCGACTGCTCCGCGAATACTACTCCGTTCCTTTCCGCATGGGCGTTATGGAGGGTGGTTCGCAGGCATACATGACGGCATATAACGCGCACAACGGCATACCGATGACGGTACAGCCGATCCTGAAAGACATAACCATGCGCGAGTGGGGATTCGCCGGAATTATATGCACGGATGCTGGTGCGCTGACGAACATGGTGACACTGCACAAGTATTTCCCAGACATCAATGAGGCCTCCGCCGGCGCAATACATGCGGGGATCAATCAGTTTCTTGACCGTTATAGCGACGGAGTGCACGCGGCACTTGAGAAAAAGCTGGTGAACCTCGCGGAGATTGACGATAACTTGCGCGGGGTGTATCGCGTGATGATTCGACTGGGTCTGCTCGACCCGCCGGATCTGGTGCCGTACACCAAGATCAAGGGCGAACTGCCTGCGTGGGATAACGCGGAGCACAAGGCGCTCGCGCGGAAAGCGACCCAAGAATCGATTGTATTGTTGAAGAACACGCAGAACCTGCTGCCGTTGGATAAAGCAAAATTGAGATCTGTTGCCGTGGTTGGGCCGTACGCGGATCAGGTGGCGCTGGATTGGTATAGCGGCACACCGCCGTACGCAGTGAGCGCTCTCGACGGGATCAAGAACAAGCTCGGCAGTGGTGTGCAAGTCGGCTTTGCGCGAGACAATTCGGACGACACGGCGGTCCGGTTAGCGCGGAACGCGGATGTCGCTATCGTTGTGGTCGGCAACCATCCCACTTGCAATGCGGGGTGGGCCAAATGTACTTTGCCGAGCGACGGCAAAGAAGGCATTGACCGCAAATCCATCTCGCTGGAACAAGAGGAACTGGTCAAGCAGGTGTACGCCGTGAACCGGCACACGGTGGTCGTGCTGATCGCCAGTTTTCCGTTCGCGATCGGGTGGACCGAGGAACATATTCCCGCGATCGTGCACATGACGCATAACAGTCAAGAAGAAGGTACTGCATTGGCGGACGTGCTATTCGGTGATTTTGATCCGGGAGGAAGGCTGGTGACCACGTGGCCGACGTCACTCGATCAACTCCCTCCGATGATGGATTACGATATTCGTCATGGCCATACCTACATGTACTCTAAGGGTGCTCCGCTGTATCCCTTCGGATACGGGCTGAGTTACACGTCGTTCGAATTTTCGAATCTGATGACCAGCGGGGACAGCATCGGTGAGCATGGCCAAATCACGATAAGCGTGGACGTTCGCAATTCAGGATCGCGGGTTGGAGATGAGGTAGTACAGATGTATGTGGCGCATACCGATTCCAAGGTCGCACGGCCGACGGAGGAGCTGAAAGGCTTCAAGAGGATTACGCTGCGACCAGGTGAGAAGACGACAGTGCAGTTTGCGCTAAAGGGAAGCGATTTGGTCTACTGGAACGTCGAGAAGGGCGCTTGGGATTTGGAACCAGACCAAGTCAGCATAATGATTGGGAGTTCTTCAGCGGACCTTAAACTGAAGAGAGCGGTAAACGTCGAGTGAAGCCGCGCGTGCGATCGTGGCAGTGCTGCATGAAGGTGCGGCACAAGAAAGTCTGATCGGATCATTTTAAGGAATACTATCGCCGGCCCTGGTACCCAAATTGGCCGCCGAACCATTCGCTCTCCGCAGTACACTGACTCCTGCGCGCTTTTCGGTTTCATGACAGTCTCAGAGCCGAAGATGGGGCAGCCCGGGATACGGGCGTGGGGAGAATCAGTCTCCCTCTTGAGCCTTTTTAGTTATACAATAGTTGCTGTAAGCTGCTGTATTATTGGGAGTTGCATGGAAAAGAGGGCTACTGTTTACGACGTCGCAAAGGCGCTCGATATCTCGACTGGAACCGTGCATCGAGCTTTACACGGCTACGTCGGCGTCAGCCCGGAGACGCGAAAAAAGGTTTTACAAACGGCGAAGGCGCTGGGCTATCGGCCGAATCTGGCGGCACGCTATTTATCGCAAAAGCGAAAATTACGGGTCTCGATAAATACTTTGAAGGGGACAACCTCGTTCTGGGACGAAGTGCGCGCGGGGGTCGAAGAGGAAGCCAAGTCCCGGGATATGGAAGGCGTGGAGGTGGAGTTCCGCACCTATCCGAGCCTTGGCGAGGGAGATGAAGAGGCGTTCGAAGCGGCGCTGAGCGCGGAGGCGGACGGGATCATCACGTTTCCGAGCCGGCCGGCGAATATGAAGAAATGGATAGGGCGCGCGGCGCGGTCGAAGGTGCCGGTGATTTGCGTGGTGACGGATGCGCCGAACACGCGACGGACGGCAGTGGTATCGATTGATACGCTGGCGAGCGGATCGCTCGCTGCCGATTTGCTGGGGAAATTTTTGCAGGGTAAAGGCCGCGTGGCGGTGACGATGAGCGACGCGGTGATCACTGAGCACGCGGAGAAATTCAACGCGTTTCGATCCACGCTGCAGAAATTTTATCCCGCGATGCGTTTGGAAGATGCGGTGGAAGATCATGACATTGACACAGAGACTTACGACAAGAGCCGGAAGCTTTTCGCGGCGTGCCCGGATCTGGCGGGGATGTACATCACCACCGAGGCTTCGATTCCGGTGCTGCAAGCGGCGCGGGACGCGGGCATGCTGGAGCAATTGACGATCATCACGACCGACTTATTTCCGGCACTGGTGGAAGAGATCAAGAAGGGTTCGGTGGCGGCGACGATTTATCAGCGGCCGCGCACGCAGGGACGGATGGCTTATCGCGTGCTGCACGAATGCTTGACGGAAGGCGCGTGCTCGTCGAACCAAGTGACTTTTTCGCCGCACCTGGTAATGCGCGGGAATTTGGAATTTTTCCTGCAGGGGCAATCGTTCGAACCGGGCGCTGGGAAAAACGGGCATCGCAAGATCCGGGGCGACGCGGAATCCGTGCATCGGCCGGATTCGCTGCGTCCCGAACGCTAGTTCGGTTTTGGGTTGCCGTCTGTTGAGGGATTTCCCTTCTGCGCTGCTTCGAAGGACTTCAAATCGCGTTCTGCCTCTTTGTCAGCTGGATTTTCGCTGATCGCGGTGCGCAATTCTTCCGCTGCTTTCGCATAATTGCCGTGCGCGCCGAACGCTTCGCCGAGGGCTTTGTGGATATTGGCGTCGTCGGGATGAGCGAGCTCCAGGGCCTGCAAAAGCCTGATTCCTGCGTTGTAGTCGCCGGACTTGGTGAGGGAGACGGCGTAAGCGTACGCGAGAACGGGGACGGCGTTGACTTGCGATGGATCCATTGACTCGAATGACTTCAGAGCGTCCTGATAATGCTGTAAAAGAAAAAAGCTGAGCGCGAGGGTGGAACGCGCGCCGGCGTCCTGCGGGTGGCTTTGCAGATAGCGATTGAGCACGGTAATGGCCTGGTCGTATTGATGGCCGGAAAAAGCGGCGCGACCCCAATTGTAATCAAGGCCTTCGAGAGAGGGATTCCACTGCGCGGCTTTCTGAAAATACGCGAGAGCTGAGGCGAAATCATTTCCGCCGGCCGCGATTGCGCCCAGATTGTTGTAGCTATCGGCGATGGGCGGGGCCATGCGTTTCTCGAATGATTCCACTTCTTTCATCGCTTCCGGATCCAGCGACGGCGCTGGTTCGGCGCCCTTGGCTGTGCTGAGAGCTGGGACTTCGTTTGACTGGATCGGATAGGACTGGCCTTGTTTTTCGAGGACGCTTTGCTTTAACAGCTGATTGGAGAACGCCATTTCTTTTTTGGCTTCGTCCTGGCGGCCGGATTGCAGGAGCGTGCGTGCGAGGAGGTAATGAGCGCGTTCAATCTGGAAATGATTCCGCGAAGCATCTTTGGTCAACCCAATTGATTTGCGGTATGCGGCTTCAGCTTCGGTGGGACGATTGGTCTGATCGTAGAGTTGGCCCAGCGAAAGCTGCGGATCGGGATTCTGCGGGTCGAGGGCAACGGCTCGAGTGAGTTCGACTTCTGCTTCTGGCAATTTGTGCTGGCTCAAATAAATGACGCCTAGCTCCAGGTGCGAATTGTAATCCTGCGGGCTGATTTTGAGTTCTTGCTGAAACTCGGCGACTGCCTGGTCGTAGGCTTGCGGGCCGATGCCCAAGAGATATGCGGCGCCGAGAGAATAATGCGCGCCGGGCAGTTTGGGATTTTCCGCGATGGCTTTCTGAAATTCCGGGACGGCTTTTTCAGGGAAACCGGCGTTAGCGTAGGCGGTTCCGAATTGCAGATGGATTTCTGAATTGTCGCCGAAGGATGCGAGCATTTCGGCGAATATTTGGGCTGCGTGGTCTTCGTCTTTCAGTTTCAAGTAGGCGGCGGCAAGAGCCGAGCCGTTCGCGAAATCCGGTTGCAGAGCCACGGCGGTTTCCAGATGCTGTATCGCCGCTTTGTTTTCGTCCAACTGCAGGAGGATTTGGCCGAGCACGCGATTGCCTGCGTCATTTCGTGGCTCTGCGTCTACAGCTTCCTGCGCTAGTGATTTGGCTTTATCGATGTCTCCTGCTTCCTGGCACACCTGCGCGTATTGCACTTTCACAGCGGCATCATCGGGATCGTCGTTGAGAGCTTCGTCGAAAAGCGCGTTGGCTCTGGCGAAATCGCCTGCTTTTGCGCGATGAGTGGCCAAGGTGCTCAACGCTTGGGCGAGGAAAGTTTTGTAGTGCAGCGCGGCCAGGGCGAGATTCCCGGCGGCCTGAAAATTCTGTGCGGCATCGTAGTGTTCCTGGAGAGCGGATTCTGGCTGCGGGGCGGATTCGCGATTTTGATTCTGATTTCGATTTTGATTCTGCGCACGCAACGGAACGCCGCTCACGAGGCAGAGCAGAGCTGTGCTGTATAGCACGCGCCAGATAGTAACGTGTTTGTGGGCAAGATTGGGCTGAGAATTCCGAGACGGAAACCGTTCGAAGACTTGAGCGCCGAGAATTTGGTGCGTGATCACATTGAAATTATAGCAAGCGGTCCGAGCCATGCCTCAGCCGGGGAACGGCTCGCCCTTTCTGACGATGCGAATGCGATGATCGGTGAATTTCGAATGCATCTCGGGAAGGTCGTATTTGGTCATGTGGCAGGTGACGCAGTTCTTGTCGCTCACAGGGCAAGCGTGCGCGGGGTGATCGAGTTGCGCGGATTGAGCGTGGGTGCTGGTGACGTGACATTTCAGGCAGCGGTCATCATACGAACCCAGATCGTGCACGAGAGGCTTGTGCGGATCGTGGCAGGAGAAACAGGTCAATCGCGCATCGCCGCTTTCGCCCCAGCACTTGCTCGTCTCCAGCCGGTAGGGCTGGAAGCGCACGGTGACGGAACCGGTGATTCCGGCCATGGCGACGTCCCACTTTGTGCGGTGACAGGCGCCGCAGAACTCGACTGATTGGACCGGACTGAGCCCGCGAGGATTGAAAATTAATTTTTTGCCCTGCTCGAAATCCTCGGCTTGCATTGCCGCGGCGTGCTGCGCGCCGGGGCCGTGACAGGCTTCGCAACTGACGCCGGGAATCAGATGGCCGAGGTCGAAGCGATTGTTGGTGGTGGAGGCAGTGGAATGGCAGCCGAAGCAATGCTGAGTTTCTTCGGGATCGAGCTGGCGGCCGGCGGCTTCTGCGAGAGTGGCCGGAGTGGAACGTGAATGGCCCGTGGTGAGGTCGAGGCCTTGCAGCTCGCGGTAGTAACTGAGACGGCTTTCGAAGAACGAGCCGTTTTGCTGATAGACATAGGTTTGACCGACTTCGCCGTAGCCGAAGGCCCATCCCAGTGGCACGGTAACGGATTTTGCGGCCTCGTGAACGGAATAGACACTGCCGCCGGTGTTCGTCGCGATTTCGTAGCCATAGGGACCGGCCTGAAAATTCAGGCGCTGGTGCGAGCGCAAAATTCCCGAGTTGGCGGCGTCGATGGATGCGTGGGCCATGGGCGTGGTCTGCTGCAACGCCGATTTGACGGTGTGACACGTGGCACACGCGGCTGGACCGATGTATTCCTGGCGGGGGGCTGCGCCTTTTGTGGGCCACCACGCGGAAAGTGTTATGCGGTCTTGCGTGGCCATAGGAATGTTTCCCAAATCTGATTGCTGTGCCCAGACTGCGAAAGTGGACACGAACCATGCACCGGCCGACAGCGCAACACCGCACAGCAGAACGTGAAGTTTCGATCTAGAACGATTTGGCAAGCCGATGATTCTCCGATTCTGCCATTCTCACCGAACACCACCGGGCAATACTTAAGGCTTCGGATTTATTTCCACATTGAACGGGAGCTTTTGTTGCACTCCGCCTCCTTCGACGATGGTGTAAATGTAGCCAGCGGGAAAGTTCTCGAAACTTTCGCGCGCGCCGCTCGGCCAGAAAACTTCCACTTTGTCCATCGTGGTGTGATCTGCCAATCCGAAGTGGAGGCGCAGATCATTTTGCGAAAGATAGCTCGAGCCGCTCTGAACTTCACTCATTTGAACCAGATCGCCAGCCGTTACGGTGACACGGGCGCCGATGGCGGCTTTATTGCTCTTCGTGCCAATCAGACGAAATGTTGCGGCATGATCGTTGGACTCGGTGCGATTGATGAGCAAGACGGGTGGGCCGTCCACGTCCATCGCTAAGATGTCCATCTTGCCGTCGTTATTCACATCACCGACTGCTGCGCCGCGCCAGGAAGCAGCGCGCAATTTATCGAGACCGGCGATCTTGCTGACATCTTCGAATGTGCGATCACTTTTGTTGCGGAAGAGCATCAGCGGCTGGCGGTATGGCGTGATTCCAGGAATCAGATCGGCTTGCGGATACACTTGGCCATTCGCAACTAGGAGATCTACCCAGCCGTCGTTGTCCATATCGAGGAACGCCGTGCCCCAGGCGACGTACGGCATGCTGGCGGGGCCCAGGCCCGAGGGAAAGGAAATATCGGTGAAACCTTTCTCATCCTGATTCCAATAGAGAGTGTTGGACATGGCGTTGAAGTTGGTGATGTAGATGCCGAGGCGGCCGCTGTGATCGAAATCGGCGGTGCTGACGCCCATGGTGCTTTGCGCTTTGCCGCTCACATCCACGGCGGCACCGGAAATCAGGCTGACATCTTCAAAAGTGCCGTCGTGGTTATTGTGGTACAGATATTTTGGGACGATATCGTTCGCCACGTACAAATCGGGCCAGCCATCGTTGTCGTAATCAAACCAGATTCCCTGCATTCCGTAGGCGTGGACGGCATCGTCCACGCCGGCTTTTTTGGAGACGTCTTCGAAGGTGCCGTCGCCGTGATTGCGGAATAAATAATCCGGTTCACCGGGCAGACCGATGGGGCCGCATTGCACTTTCACGGACATGACCCGGCAGGAATCCTGCTTGCTGCCAAATTCCGGAAGATTGTTCATGTCCACGTGCACGTATCCAGGCACGAACAGATCCACGCGGCCGTCGCGATCGTAATCGGCCCACGCGGCACCGGTGCTGAAGCCTCCGCCGCGCAGGCCGGATTTTTCGGTGACGTCCTCGAATTTGCAATTCCCCAGGTTGCGGTAGAGCGCGTTGCCGCCGTAGCCGGAGACGAAGAGATCCTGCAGGCCATCGTTGTCGTAATCGGCGACAGCGACGCCCATGCCCCAGCCTTTGCGCGTCAAGCCGGCGGACTTGGTGATGTCACTGAATTTTAGATTTCCATCCTGGTGGTAGAGCGTAACCATCGGATCACCACCTTGGCGATAGCGGTCCACGGTGGAGCCGTTGGCGATGACGATGTCGAGCTTTCCGTCGTTATCGCAATCAATGAAGCCGACGCCGCCGCTCATGGTTTCCATGATGTATTTTTTTTCGGGCGTGGAGATGTGGACAACCGTGAGGCCGGCTTGCCTGGCGACGTCTTCAAATCGCGGGGTGGGCGCGACCGCCGCAGGAATTCCGGCGAGGGACGCGGCGACAATTACGGAGCACAGGAGTTTTGAGTGCATCAGATTCAAGGTCAGGGTTGCACGCTAGGGTTGGGCTGCTGTGGCGGCGCGTCTTCGAGTTCCTTCTGCATGCGGTCACGCCGCTCGCGGATATTTTCGCTTTGCGGACCTTGCGGCTCGACCTTCAGGTACGCATCGAAATCCTGCACCACGGCAAAATAATGATGCTGGAGCATGTGGGCGTTCGCGAGCAGCAGATAGACTTGCGAATTGTCAGGTTTCAAGTCTCGCGATCTGGATGCGCTGGCCTCCGCCTCTTCGCCACGCTGCAGCCCGACGAGCGCGCGGGCGAGTGCGAAGTGCGCATGCCAGGAGGACTCTTCGAGCGCGACCGCCTGCCGGGCGAGCGGCTCGGCTTCGTGGAAGCGACGTTGGTCATTATAGAGTTCGGCGAGCAAGACAAGCGCGTCGAGATACTTGTTCGCGCTCAAATCAACCGCTTTCTGCAAGGCGGCTTCGGAGTCCTGAAATTTGTTCAGGCGATAGTCCGCGACGGCGATTTCCGTGTAGGCCTCGAAGTAGGAAGGATAAAGTTGAATGGCGCGTTGATATTCCATGATGGCCTTCGCTGGCTGCTCATCTTTTTGCAGCAGCCTTTGCCCATTGTTGAAGGCTTCCCGAGCCTTTTCGGGGACGCTCAACTGATGCACCGAAATCGTCTTGGTGGACGCCGCAGGCTGGGACGAATCAGACTTGCGAAGCGAAATCGTAACGGAAGGCGAACTACCCAGCAGCACCGCTACGCTCAGCGTGGCCGTCTCGTAACCGGATTTTGTGGCCACGATTGAATAATCCCCAGCATGCAGTTCGTGGAATTGGAATTCGCCATTGGTGCCCGACATGACGGACGGCTTCACGCGGCTGCCGGAGGCGAATATTTCCAACGTCGCGCCCTGCACGAGTGCATTACTTCCTTCTTCGCGCACGAAGCCGTTGATGACGTGACTGGAACCGCTCATTCCCTGGGCGAACGATCCTGGAGCGCCGCAGGATGTACACAAGACGAGGAGCGCGATGAGATATCGCATGGCGAATAACTTGCGGAACAACATCATGCTGCACTAACGCAACGAATTCCGCAACAGCGGCGCTGGCACCGCCGCAGGATTTGTTCGCGGCATGTGCAAAAAAATCGTGGGGTGGCTTTGCAGCCACCCCACGAGTACTCGATCCGTCTACTCTTAGTCGCCTAGCTGGGTGGGAGCTGGACGTCCATGCGAGAGACTCTAGGGACGGTCGAGAGGGCAGGGGATCAATCGGCCCCCTCGACGCCGCGCTGCAACTAGAACGAGTACTTGGCTGACAACTCCATGATTCTCTGGTTACCGCCGCCGACCTTCGTATCCATAACGCCCCAATTAGTCGGGGTAGACGAGCCGGGCGCAGTCGAAACCGCACCGGTGACGAAGTCCTTGGTGTAATTCAACTGTAACTGACCATTGCCACTGAAGGACAGCAGCGGGTGGTTGAGCCAATTGTTGGCAGACGCACGGATCTCGAGCGACTGCCGTTCGGTCACGTGGAACGTCTTAGCGATGGAAAGGTCGCTGCCCCAGAACGCGCCGAGCTTGATGTACGGCAGATCTCGCGGGCCATTGCTGCCAACTGCGGGAGCCGAGAAACAGGAGAGCTTGGCCACCTGGTTGGAAGCTAAGCCTGATAGTGGATTACAGCTGACGTCGGGCATGATGTCCATGGCAGCGGTGGTTCCAAAATAGGTCGCGTTGCCTATCGTGGTTGAGCCGTAGGCGGCGAGGGCGGTCGCACAGCTTGGCGGATCCGCCGGACCGCAAACGTACTTCATGTTGAAGCCAAGATTGGCGCTGTAGTTCGCCTGGATATTTCCGCCGGATTGCCAAGTTGTTGTTCCAGCAATCATCCAGCCCGCGGTGGCGCCGTGAACGAACTTCGATTCCCCGTGGTAGAAATCGGGGAGATTGTAAACGTACGAAGTGTTTAGTACGTGGGAGCGGTCAATACCCAGTGGCCCGTAGTTGCCTGCCACCGAGTATGGGTTACTGCCGAGACCGGTGCCCAATGATTTGGACCAGGTGTAATTAACGTTGAAGTTGAGGTGACCTGCCGATTTTGCCCACATCAATTGCAGCGCGTTGTAGTTCGCGTAGCCGTTGTGTTCGGGCACGACGACGCTATTCGTGCCATATTCCAAGCGATAGGGATAATAGTCGGAGTACTGATTGCAAACGGCACCCAGGCAGGTCTTACTGGGATTTTCGGGATCGGTGGCGACCAAGCCGGTGACAGGATCCGGTTGGAACAAAGCGCCCAATGGCATTTTGTTGCGGTCAATAATGCTTCCGGCGCCACCGCCGCCGAGGTTTCCGATGCCATTCTGGCCTCCGAGAAGGATGTCCTCGGTGTCATTTCCCACATAGGCAATCTCGAATAGAGACCGCCACGGCAGTTCGTGAGAAATCGTAAGGTTGTAGCTGTAAGTGACCGGCACGTTGTAATCATTGGGATCCGTCGCGTAGATACTGCCGTTAATGGCGCCGGGTGTGGAAAGACCAGACACCGGAGCGGGCAAATTCCCAAGTTCGCTAAGAAGCACGTTGCTGCCGTGCGGAAGGTTGTAGGTTAGCAGGTTTTGCGAAGTCTCAAGCGCACCCTGAAAATCGTTGACCTGATCGTTCCAGCGATACGCTCCCCAACCGCCGCGAACCACCGTCTTGCCGTCACCGAACACGTCGTAGGCGACGCCGAACCGCGGAGAGAGGAAGGCGAAACGGCTGGGAGATCCGCTGATAGCTACGCCAGGGTCAATGCCGTGGTACCGCACACCGGGATTTGGCCTGCCGTTGGCTTCATCGACCAAAACAAGATTCGGGAAAAAGGCAGCCATGCCAGTCCCCTGCCGATCGTACCAATGGCCGATATGATCGATTCGGAGGCCGAATTGTATGGTGAGCCTTCTAGTTACCTTATAGGAGTCGTCAAAGTATCCGGAAATAATGCGGTAAGCCATATCCTGGTAGGGCTCGCCGTTGGCTTCCTGATAATTGGAGGCGATGCCGGTCACAAAATCAGCCAGCGGGTTGATCGAGGAACCGATGGCCGGGCCTGTAGGATTGAAAAAGTCGGGATTTTGTCCGCCGAAGGTAAGAACGCCGTTTGGATAGTTGAAGCCGCCTTGGAGATTGCCGACGTTTTGATAGTAGGCACCAAACTTGATAGTTTGCGAGCCAAAGACCTTGGTGACATTGTCTGCGAATGACGGCGATTGCTTTTTTGCAAGCCAAGACCCGCCGAGGCCGGGATCAAAAAAGTCTGGCTGTGAAAAATCTGGAAAAGTGAAACCCGAGCCGTTCTCGTTCGCAGGGCTGTTGATCGAGGGAATCATCGTGATAGCCGGGTTCTTGAATACCGTGCCGTACGCGGCGGGATACCCGGTTGTCGTCCTACTTACTGGAGTCAGGTCAGCAGTGTTCGGATTGTTATCCCAGCTCCAAGTGGCGATGAATTCGTTCGTCGTTGTGGAGTTGAAAACATGCACGAAATGACCGGTGGCGAGCTTGGTCGTCTGCAGAGTCTGGACACCGCCGCCCGGGAAAGGAATTGAGTTACTAGGTGTGTACCAAATGTGTGCCCCGGTGCCACCTGCGGGAGTGGAGTTTCTTCCGTACTGAAAGGAAACGAAAAATTTATTGCTGTCGTTCAGGTCGTAGTCCACGCGGGGACGAAACCAGTACAGGTTGTTGTTCGTGGCGAACGTCTGAAAGTAATTGTATCCGCCATTGGCTGCTGGGCTGACGTTCGCACTCGGCCAAATCTTTTCGAGCGCGGTCGCGCCCGGATCCAGGAATCCCGCGGGGATGATTCCGTTGGTTACCTTCGTTCCGTTTGGCAGGACCATACCGTTGATGCTGGAGCAAGCTTGGCCGGTGATGGGTGTTGTGCTTGTGTCATTTCCGTTTGCATCCAGATTAGGACACAGGGCCGAAACGCCAGCTCCCGATGAGGTGAAGTTCCCCTGCAACATGCCGGCCGCGGGAATGTACGATTTGAGGGAGGTGGAGCTGCCGGTGTTCTGATAAGCGTGCTCGTAGCCAAACCAGAAGAATACCTTTTTCTTGGTGAATGGTACCGGGCCGCCAAAACTCGCGCCGGGATAATAGTAGTAAGCTGAACCTCGCTTGTTTCCGTTGTGATTGTCCACCCAATCGTTGGCGTTCAGGACATCGTTGCGCGCATACAAATAAGCTTGGCCGTGATATTCCCTGGTGCCAGACTTGCCGACGACGTTCACCACTTCCGGTCCTTGCTGAACGTCGGCGCCGAAATTCGAGGTCTGCACTTGGACTTCCTGAGTCATGTCCGGGTCAACCAGGGCGGTTGACCAGCAGTTGCAGCCCGGATCGAGGATGTCGGCTCCGTCCAAGGTGTAACCGGTTCCGCCGCGATATGCGGCACCGTTGATGCTCAGGCCCACTCCGATCGTGCTGCCGGTCAAGCCGAGGCTCAGGAAATTGCCCGCGAACTGACTTCCGCCGGAAATTCCGTTTGCGACCGTCGTCACTCCTGGAAGAATCTTCAGCATCTCAGAGAGGTTGCGGCTGACCAGCGGAATGTCATTGATCTCGGTTTGAGAGAGCAACGATTCGCGTGCACCGGAATCCACTGGCGCGATTGAAGTAGCGGAAGCCACAACCTCTACGGTTTGGGTTGCGGTTCCAACTTCTAGGTGAATGTCGTTTAGGTTTCGAGTGTCGCCGGGATGCATGATGATGTCGGCCTGCTGCCACGCCTTGAAGCTGGGTACTTCCACTTTCACCGTGTACGTTCCAGGAAGGACGGCGGCGAACGCAAAGTAGCCGTCTTTATTCGAGGTGATTTCGCGCTGTTCTTGAGACGCTTGGTTCGTCAACGTGACTTTCGCGTTTGGGACCACGCTTCCGCTGGGATCGGTGACGGTGCCGGATAGCGAGCCGGAAAGTTGGGCGTGGGCCGCCGGGAGGAATAGCAACAGGGCCGCGAACAGTAGCGCCGCGTTGGCGGCAAGCCGGCGGAAAAGTGATCCGCCCGCGTTGGAAACGTTTCCCCGGACACACCCAGTATTCCTCATGTTGCCTCCCAAGCCCGCACAGGGGCCTACCGAAACGGCGTCAAAGCTTCCTCTGGGGGAAAGCGACATCGCGCCACACGCAATGTTCTGGCAGAAAAAGGTCGAAACTATGCTCACCCCAAGCAAGAATCGGTTCCGGCCTACTGTATCGTTACCGTAACCGCTTGCAGTGTCTGTGCGCACTTTTACTCCGCGCCGCTGTCGCTGTCAAGATATTTTTATGTGCGGCATTCATTTTTTGAATGCGGAGTTCGCGTGCTTATTACGGGTACTGGGACGCTCGACCGCGGGGCGCGATTTCGAACCGATGACGGAAATGCTATGCGATTACCGAATTCCGGCTGAGTTCAGCTTTGAGCGGGCGGATGTTTCTTCGTGGAATCTCTGATCACGAGGGTAGGATCGAGCAGAATTGTTTTCGGCGGGAGGGTGCGATCCGAGGTGATGAGCCTGATCGCCAGCCTCGCGGCGCGCTGGCCGATGGCGACGCTCTGCTGATCCACGCTGGTGAGCGGCACGCGCAGAAAATTGTCGTAGGGAAGATTCGAGCATCCCACCAAAGCGACGTCGTCTGGTATACGTAGGCCGGCGTCGAGAATGGCCGCCATCGCTCCTATCGCGATCGCATCGTTAAAGCAAAAAATGGCGTCTGGGCGTGGATTCAGTTTCAGCAGTTTTACGGCGGCTTGATAGCCCTCGACGTGCGTGGATTCTTCCAGGCGATCGTCGAGAATAATGTACTCCGGATTGCAGGGGAGGCCGTGCGCGGCGAGCGTCTGTTTGTAACCCGATAGGCGTCCTGAAGCTGTGCTGATGCGGCGACCGCTGATGTGCGCGATGGTGCGGCATCCGATTTCAATCAGATGCTCCGTAGCGATAGCGCCGACCCGGACATCATCCACGCCGACGAAATTCGCGGGCAGGCCCACAAAACTGCGATCCAGCAGAATGTATGGAACGCCGGCCTCTTCGACGCGCCGGAAAGCCTCGACAGTCCATTGACTAGAGGCGATCAGCAGCGCATCCACGCGCCGGGCGAGGAGCTGGTCAATCGCGGATTTTTCGACTTCAGGATCGGCCTCGGCAGAAGAAATCAGCAGACTGAAGCCACTTTTACGTAGTACCCGCGCGAGGCCCTTGGCCACTTCGGAAAAAAAGGAATTTACAAGTTCTGGAACGATCAGGCCGATGCTGTGCGAGCGACCGGTGACGAGTGCGCGGGCGGCGTAATTTGGACGATAGTTGAGTTCTTCGACTCGTTTCAGCACGCGGGCTTTGGTGGCCGCGCTGATGTCGCGATGATTCCGCAGAGCCTTGGAGACGGTGATGACCGAAACTCCCAGGTCCTGCGCGATGTCCTTCATCCGAATGGCCATAAGTCGAATTACCCTTGAATCGCGGAGAGCACGCTGGAACTTACGGGCGCGCGATCTCGCGATCGGGACAGATTCTGGACATGTAAGCGCGAATTCAAAACTTCAGCCTCCATCCAGCCATACTCCACCGCGTCGTGGCATTTGTTTCGGCGCGCTTATCTAGCCGCGCGTTATGAATGCGACTACGACGTCAGCGCGTTCATCGAACACCGCGATTGGTTTCTGACCGCAAGGTTTACTCCAGCTTGAGCCACAATAGCAATAGTCCGGTGCGAGAATGTCAGCCTTCTCTTGGTGGATAATCCGCGGGCGGTACTTCGAAAACGACCGCTCGTATCGAACGGCGCTTCGCAGGAGGGGAACACTCTCGCGCTGCGAAGTTCAGCCGCAGGGGCGTTCAGCTTTCCCGAAGCATCGAAATCGTTTGCGACCAGATCGTGTGTTCCCTTGGGTTTGTGGTGTTCGTAATCGCGGGCACCGGGGGCGCTCACATGCTAGTGTCCGATGGCGGACCAGTTGCGGTTCGGGCGGATGGTGGTAAGCGCGCGGAGGTCACCGACCAGATCCGGCGGCGCGGGCGCGCAGCGGCAGCAGATTCGGAACGATGCGCAAGATGATGTTAAAAATTCGTTGACAGCGGGAAGTCGAAATGCCAAAGTCGCGCGGGGCGTTATCGTTACCGTATCCGATTTAATACGGTGCTTCTTGACTACTCGATCTCCATCCGCGCCTGCTCCATTGCAGGTACGCGAAGTGGTGAAAGGATAAGCACGATGCGGAGACTAGGTTGGCCGGCGTGGGGCGCAATAATTTTGCTGACGCTGCTGCTGGCGCGCAACGCCGGGGCGCAGTGGATTCCGTTGAATCCGGTCAGTAGCGTGCAGAAGCAGGCGGACGGCGTGGACTTTACGATGCACAGTGGCACTTTACGAATTCAGGTGTGCTCAGATTCGATCATCCACGTTCTTTATTCGCCGGCGGCGTCGTTTCCGAACACTCCGCAATACGTTGTGACTAAAACTTCCTGGGTTTCCGCGCAGTGGACCATGCAGGCAACGGACAAGGACGTGACGATCGAGACGCCACGCATGAAGATCGTTGTGGCACGCGCGGATGGCTCGATTCTTTACGACGACGCAACCGGCAAAAAACTTTTTAAAGACGGCACCAGGACACTCAATCCCGTAGAAGTGAATGGCGAGAAAACCTATCACGCTGAACTTTTTTCAGACCTTTGGGACAGCACTGAAGCTTTCTACGGGTTGGGACAGCACCAAGCGGGCGTGTGGAACTATCACGGTGAAGCGGTGGATCTGTCGCAGGACAACACCAATATTTCCGTGCCGATGTTTCTTTCGAGCAATGGCTATGGAATTTTCTGGAACAACACTTCGCGCAGCCGTTTCAACAATCGCTTCGTGCACGCACTGTTTCTGAGCTCGGAATCGGCCGACACCGTGGACTACTATTTTCTCTACGGACCTGATTTCGACAAGATTATCAGCAGCTACCGGGAATTGACTGGGACCGCGCCGCTGTTCGGAAAGTGGGCGTATGGATTCTGGCAGTGCAAGAACCGCTACCAGTCGCAGGAGGAATTGCTGGGGATCGCCGACAAATATCGCGAGCTGCACATTCCAGTGGACAACATCGTGCAGGACTGGTTCTGGTGGAACAAGATGGGCGAGCCGGTGTTCAACAAGAACTATGCCGATCCGAAGGCCATGATAGAAGACCTTCACCAAAATCACTTCCACATCATGTTTTCTTTCTGGCCTTCGTTCGATCCCGGTTCACCGGTGTATGAGGATATGGATAAGCGCGGGTATTTTATTGACCGCACCATCGTGGGAGGATTCCATCCGCTGGGAAACGCGCTGTACGACGCGTTTAATCCTGAGGCGCGCAAATATTATTGGGAGTTGATTGATAAGAGCCTTTTTCAGATTGGCGCGGACGCGTGGTGGCTCGATACGGATGAACCAGAGACGGAGCATCGCGAAACCAGCATCCTGGTGACGAACAAAGTTGCGCTTGGCAACGGCGCGCGCTACGCGGCCATGTACCCGCTGATGACCACGATGGCTGTTTACGAGGGGCAGCGCGCTGCGTCGGACCAGAAGCGCGTTTTTATTCTTTCGCGATCCGCGTTCGCAGGTATTCAGCGCAATGCCGTGACGGCATGGTCGGGCGACGTGGAATCAAATTGGGTGAGTTTCGCACGCCAGATCCCCGCCGGGCTTAATTTCGAACTTTCCGGCATACCTTATTGGACGACGGACATCGGCGGCTTCATCCTGGGGCATCCGGACGATCCGGCCTACCGCGAACTTTTCATCCGCTGGTTCGAATACGGAACTTTTTGCCCGATTTTCCGTTTGCACGGAACGCGCGCGCCGGATACGAACGAACTGTGGTCTTACGGGCCGGAAGCGCAAACGATTTTGACCAGCTACGACCGCCTGCGTTACCGGCTGATGCCTTACATCTATTCTGTCGCGTGGAAGACCACCAGTGAGGGCTACACGCCGATGCGTCCGCTGGCGATGGATTTCCGCACCGACGTGCGCGCGCAGAATATCGGTGACCAATTCTTTTTTGGGCCGGCGATTCTGGTGAATCCGGTGACGGAACCGGGAGCGACGACGCGGCATCTCTATCTTCCGAAAGCGAAGTGGTTCGACTTCTGGACGGGGCGCACGACGGAAGGTGGCGCGATTGATGCCGCCGCGCCGCTGGAGCGCATGCCGCTCTACGTGCGCGCCGGATCCATCGTGCCGATGGGACCGGACGAGGAATACACGACGCAAAAACCCGCGGACCCGATCGAACTGCGGATTTACAGGGGTGCGGATGGAAACTTCACGCTTTATGAAGATGAGAACGACAACTACGACTACGAAAAAGGCGTGCACGCGACGATTTCGCTGCAGTGGGACGATGCCAATCGCACGCTGACGATCGGCGAGCGCGAGGGAAAATTTCCAGGAATGCTGGAAACGCGGGCATTTCATGTCGTTGTGGTGCGCGACGACCACGGGGCGGGAATCGAACCGACGGCGCAAGCGGATAAGGTCGTAGAATATTCGGGAAAAAGCATTACTGTCACACCTTAAACATTTTCTGCACGCGCGATTTCGAGCAACACGCATGCACCAGAACAGAGAGGATGTCTACGTGAGGTTCCGTTCGATTACGCGAAGTTTCGCGCTGCTCGCGATCGCTATGCCGCTCGCAGTGTTTCCCGTTTTGCTCGCCGCGCATTCCGTTCCGCAGAATGACCCAGCGGCCCTGGCGCCTCCGCACAACGCGCTGCTGCTGGGGGCGGCGTGGTATCCGGAGCAGTGGCCGGAATCGCGATGGGAAGAGGATTTGCGATTGATGGAGGCGGCGCACATCACGTTCACGCGCGTGGCTGAATTTGCCTGGAGCCGGATGGAGCCGTCGGAGGGGAAATACGATTTTGACTGGCTGGAGCGCGCGATTGCTGCCGCCGCAAAACATCACATCGCGGTGGTGCTGGGAACGCCGACGGCGACTCCTCCAGCGTGGATGACGCAGAAATATCCAGACGTCTTGCGCGTGGAATCGAACGGGATCCGGGAGACGCACGGCAATCGCGCGCAAGCTTCTGTCTCGTCGCCGCGCTATCGGGAATTCTGCAGGCAGATCGCGACGCAGATGGCTCTGCGCTTTGGCCACAACCCCAACGTGGTCGGCTGGCAGATTGACAATGAATATGGCTACGCGCTGATGTCCTACGACGACGTGACGCGAAAACTTTTCGATGAATGGCTGGAGGCGAAATACAAGACGCTCGATAGCTTGAACGAGCGTTGGACGACCGCCTACTGGAGCCAGACTTACGACAACTGGTCGGAAATTCCGATTCCGGTGGGGCCGCACAATCCGGGACTGATGCTGGACTGGAAACGGTTCGTCACGCACGAGTGGGCCGCCTACCAACAGAATCAGCTGGACGCAATTCGCCAGCACAGCGATCCACGGCAATTCATTACCGCGAATTTCATGGGATTTTTTGACGGCTACGATTATCACGCGATCGCGCAGCCACTGACGTTTGCGTCCTGGGACGATTACGTGGGAACCGGGCACGTGGATCCGGCGTGGAACGGAATGGCACATGATCTGACGCGCGGATTTCTGCAGCGAAATTTCTGGGTGATGGAAACGCAGCCCGGCGCGGTGAATTGGCAGAAGGTAAATAATTTTTTGAATCGCGGCGAAGTGCGCGCGATGGCATGGCAGGCT
>JBEKHD010000025.1:0-66372 GCA_050012455.1 Candidatus Acidiferrales bacterium
GCTTCTTCCACGGACCGCAACTCGTCGGCGATCAGTCGTTCCGCGAAGCCCCTGGGAATGATGTTTTTCACTTTCTGCCCAACCAGCTCGTCGCGGCGGTATCCAAACTGTTTTTCGGCCTGAACGTTCAGCAACACGATGTCCCCGTGTTGATTCACCACCACCATGGCGTCCGGCGCCGCCTCCAGCAGGCCGCGGTAGCGCCCTTCCATCAGCGCCAAATGTTTTTCTGCCGCCCTGCGTACGCTGATATCGCGAATTGCGGCCGTCACCAGGACGCCTTCGGCGCTTTCCAGGGGACTCAGCATGATCTCAATGGGGAACTCGCTGCCATTCTTACGCCGGGCCGTGAGCTCGATACCGGTGCCGATCTGCTGCGCCAGCGCGTCTTCGGCTGATCGCAGACCATCCGCCACCAGGCGTTCTGCGAAGCCTTCCGGAATGATGTTCTTCACTTTCTGGCCAACAAGCTCGTCACGGCGATATCCGAATTGTTTTTCGGCCTGCACGTTCAGCAGGACAATTTCGCCGCTTGGGTTTACCACCACCATCGCGTCCGGAGCTGCTTCGAGCAGTCCTCGGTAGCGGCCCTCCATGAGCGCCAAATGTTTTTCTGCCGCCCTACGTACGCTGATGTCGCGGATCGCAGCCGTCACCAGGATGCCTTCGGCGCTTTCCAGCGGACTCAACATAAGCTCGATGGGAAACTCGCTGCCGTTCTTCCGACGGGCAATAAGTTCGATGCCAGTCCCGATCTGCTGCGCCAGTGCTTCTGCGGCGCTGCGCGTGCCATCCGCCACCAGCCGCTCGGCAAAACCCTCCGGAATGATGTTCTTCACCTGCTGGCCCACCAGTTCATCGCGGTGGTAGCCGAACTGCTTTTCTGCCTGCACGTTCAGCAACACGATTTCGCCGCTCTGGTTGACCACCACCATCGCGTCCGGCGCAGCTTCCAACAGACCGCGGTACTTCGCGCCAGACTCTTTGCTCTCGCTGATGTCCGTGTTGGTGCCGAGCCAACGCACTACTTTGCCCTGAGGATCGCGGATGGGAACAGCCTTCGAGAGGAACAGGCGGTAGGTGCCGTCCTTGCCGCGCAGCGGAAATGTATCTTCCCAGTCCTCGCCCTCCTGGAAACAGCGCGTGATCTTGTCCACGACGCGCTGCAAGTGGTCCGGGTGATGCGATTTCCGCCAGCCCCAGCCGGCCATCTGCTTCATCGTGGTGCCGGTGTATTCAAACCAGCGATCGTTGTACCAGAAGACGCTGCCCTTCTCGTCTGCCATCCAGGCGAGCTGCGGCATGTTATTCGCCAGATTGCGGAAACGCTCTTCGCCTTCGCGCAGCGCTGCTTCCGCCTGCTCGCGCGCAGAGTGGTCGCGCTGGACGGCCCAACCAGCGGCGGATGCGATCAGCAGGCCCAGCACGGTTCCGATAATTAGAATCACTTTGGTTTGGGCGATGTCCCGTTTTGCATCCCCATCGCGCAGCACCAAGAACCGTTGCTCCTCTTCATCCATCTGGCTCACGGAGTCTTGAAATTCGCCCATAATCCGTTCGCCGTTTCCTGCGCGAATGGAATCCGCAGCCGCTTCCTCGCCCCTGCTACGTCGCAGATCGATCACGGACTGCGCGAACTGCGTATTCTGGTCGGCCAGCCGCACCACGCTTGCGATGCTGCGTTGCTGCACCGGATTATCGACGGTCAGATTGCGGATGTTCGTCTCGATCTGCTCGGCGCCACTTACAGCGTCGTGATAACTGCGCAAAGTAGTCTCATCGCCGGTGAGCACAAAACCGCGGTAGCTCGAATCCACGCGCTGCATTTCCAGCCGCAGATTCTGCAGATTCTCGATGACTTGGTGCGTGTGGCGCACCCACGTGTCGCTGGTGGCGGACTCGGCGATACCGCGATAGGAAATCGCGCCCACCACGAGCAGCACCGCAATAGCGGAGCCAAATGCTCGCTTCACCGTCCGATTAGACACGGACTGCGTTTGCATTTTTCACCAGGGTGGAAAGGGATTACTATCCGCGTGTGACCCTGAAGGCTGTAAGAGGACAGCCGGGAGCCACGACGGCATTAGTAGAAGGGAATTTAATGCTAGGGCTAGGCTGGAGGGAGGTCAAGCCTGGTTTGGGTTCTGGTGTCGCATAGGCCATCAGCTGTGAACTCTTGCGCCTGAACGGCCGCGAATCACGTGTAGGCGGCAAGTGCAAGGTCGCCTGCCAAACAGGTCCGGCGAGACTTGGTGGGTTTGTTAGAGATAAATAATTTCAATGGAAGGCATTCCACTCGTTCCGCGCAAAAACGTTAGTTCTTTAAAGCCGCGTCAGCCTTCGCGCGAGGGTGCGGATCGTTACGGTTTGATGGCAATTTTGATCACGCCGTCTCGACGCTCTCCGAAGAGCTTGTAAGCCTCGCTTACGTTGTCGAGTGAGAATGTGTGAGTCAGCAGCGGCGTCAAGTCCAGTTTTCCGTGCAGCACCAATTCCATCAAGCGGCGCATGCGTTCTTTGCCGCCCGGGCAGAGCGTGGTAATGATCTTCTCATCGCCCAAGCCGGCCGCAAACGGCTCGACAGGCACCGACAGCTTTCCTGAATAAACCCCCAAGCTCGAAAGCGTGCCGCCCGCGCGAAGCACGCGCAGCGCCGCCTCAAACGTCTCTTGCATTCCGAGCGCTTCGATAGCCACGTCTACTCCTGCGCCGCCTGTGAGGCGGCGGATCTCGGTGATCGCGTTCATCTTGAGATGATTGATGACCACGTCGGCGCCCATCCGTTTCGCCATGTTGATCCGCGCAGGATCGGACTCAACCGCGATGATCAGCGATGCGCCTTTTAACCTGGCGCCCGCGGTAGCGCAAAGCCCGATGGGTCCCTGGGCAAAGACAGCCACGCTGTCTCCGATCTGCATGTCTGCGCTTTCCGCCGCGGAAATTCCGGTCGAGGCGATGTCCGCCAAGAGCACGACCTGCTCATCGCGCAATTCCTCAGGAATTTTTGCCAAGTTTGCCTGCGCGTGCGGGACCAGCAAATATTCCGCCTGGGCGCCGTTGATGGTGTTGCCGAATTTCCAGCCGCCGATCGGACCGCCGCATTGCGAGGAATGTCCGCTGAGGCAGAATCCGCACTGGCCGCAAGGTGTAATCGCGCCAACCAGAACGCGGTCGCCAATCTGGTAGCCTGTAACGCCAACGCCAAGTTCGTGAATGACGCCCACTGGCTCGTGCCCGATGATCAGACCAGGCTTTACCGGATACTCGCCCTTGAGGATGTGGAGATCGGTTCCGCAAATTGTGGTCAGCGTCACACGAATTACGGCTTCTCCAGGGCCGGGTTGCGGAATCTGGACTTGCTCGATACCGATTTGCCCGGTTCCGCGAAATACCAAGGCCTTCATCGTCGAAACGGTCGGATTAGCCGGCGACCTGGTTTGCTGAATCGTGCTGGACATGAAAGCCTCCCCTCTTGCGTTCCTGCTGCCACCATGAATACGACGTGGGTAGGCGGCCGGTATGTGACTCCACATACCAGCGGTTGTGACGCTCGTCACACGCGTAGTTCCGATGGCACGTGTGGACTAGAGACTCAGAACGGCGACTACCGTTTCCAAGTCCTTACTCGGGCGGATTTTAAAACCGAATCTTTCGGCCAGTGCGCGCATCGCCAAATTCTCGGGTAGTAGGATGGCGATGATATTCCGAAGCTTTTCGTCCCGACCTACCTGGATCAGCCGCCGCACAAGTTCCGTACCCAATCCGTGTCGTTGGTAGGGATCGCTCACCAGAACGGCCACTTCCGCTTCGTCCGCGTCGCGGGACTCGGTTAGGCGGCCAACCGCGAGAATCTCTCGCTCGCCGGTCGTGGGCACAACGCGCTCGGCCACCAGCGCCATGTCCCGGTCGTAGTCGATGAAACAATTGCGAGCCAACCGCTCGTGAGCTACTCGCGCACTCAAACTTTCCACATGAAAGTAGCGCAGGAAAACGCTCTCGTCGGAGAGGGTCTCGTGGAATTTCACCATCATCGGTTCGTCTTCCGGCCGGATCGGGCGTATCAGCAGCTCAAGCCCTTCTTTTGTCTTCCAAGGCGAAACGTATTGTGCCGGATACGGACGGATCGCCGAGCTGGGGAGGTCCTGGTCAGCAACTTCTCGCGGGTAAACGACAATGCGCGCATCCAGAGCCAATATGCCCGACGGAGATACCAGAAGAGGATTGATATCGAGTTCCTTGATCCGCCGCTGTTCCACGACGAGGCAACTAAAGCGCACGAGTATTTGTTCAAGAAGGGCCATGTTCACGGCCGCGCGTCCGCGCACTCCTTTGAGCGCTTCGAAAATGCGCGTTTGTTCCATCAGGCGTTGCGCCAGCGTGGTATTCAACGGCGGAAGCGCCAGAGCGCGGTCGCGATATACCTCGACCAGTTGCCCTCCCGAGCCGAAGAGGATCACTGGACCGAACTGTGGGTCCACCGAGCTGCCCAGGATCAATTCGTAGCCATCCAGGCGCACCATCGCCTGGACCGTAACCCCGAGGAAATCCGCTGCGCTAACCTTCGATGTCACAGAAGATTGAATGGCTTGAAAGGCGATGCGAACGGCGTCTTCATCCTGAAGATTCAGCTGCACACCGCCGACGTCCGTTTTGTGCGTGATCGTTTCCGAGTGAACTTTCAGCACAACGGGAAAACCTAGCTTCCGTGCGGCGGCGACAGCTTCTTCCGAGTTTCGCGCCAAATGGGTCGGAACGGTTGGAATGCCGTACAGCGTAAGAAGTTCCTTCGATTCGATTTCCGTTAACAGCGTGCGGCCGGAATTCGCCACGCGACGCAAGATCTCATCTACTTTTCGGCGCGTTGGCTCGCCCGCCTCTGGTTGGTCGGTTGCTACAGGGGTTTCGTAGAGCCCGCGAATGCTGTAGCTGTAGCGCCACATGTAATTGAACGCGTGAGCCGCGGTGTCGGGATAGGCAAATGTAGGAATTCCGGCATTGTTGAGAATGGATTCGCCCCCGGCTACTCCCCTTCCGCCCATCCAGCTCGCCAGCAGCGGCTTGTGTTTATTCTTCGCAAACGGTTTCAAGCGCTCGGCCACCTGTGCCGGGTCGGTCATGCCTTGCGGAGCCAGGATCACGAGAAGGCCATCGCTATCGGGATTTTCCAGCGCGATCTTGATTGCTTGGGAGAAACGCTCCGGTTCCGCGTCGCCCAGGATATCGATGGGATTGTTATGACTCCAATGCGAGGGCAGGATTTTATTCAGGGCATCTATGGACGCTTGCGGCAACGGCGCAAGTTTTCCGCCGGAGGCGATCAACTCATCCGTGGCGAGGACTCCGGGCCCGCCCGCATTCGTCAGGATCGTAAGCCGCGGCCCACTTGGACGCGGTTGCTTGCTGAGAACCTCAGCCATGTAAAACAAGTCCGAAATATTCTGCACCCGCAAGACGCCGCTGCGCCGGAAGGCTGCATCGAACACTGCGTCGCTTCCGGTCAGCGCGCCGGTGTGCGAACTGGCTGCCTGCGCCGCCGCCTCCGAGCGTCCGGCCTTGATGACGATCACCGGCTTATAAAGCGCTACTTCGCGGGCCGCGGAAAGAAAACTGCGCGCGTCACCAATCGATTCCATGTACAGAAGAATGCTCTCTGTGTCGGGATCGTCACCGAAGTAAGAGATCAAATCTCCCCAGTTCATATCCAGCATCGAGCCGGTGGAAACAATCGCACTGAAGCCGACTTCCTCCGAAAGGCTCCAATCGAGAATTGCCGTGAGCAACGCCCCGCTTTGGCTGAGGAAGGCCACGTTTCCGCGGCGAGCGATATCTCTCGCGAAGGTCGCGTTCAGCCCGTAGGCTGGATTCATCATGCCCAAGCAGTTCGGGCCGAGCAGCCGCAACGAACCCCGGCGCAATTCCGCTTGGATCTGCTTTTCCAATTCGACGCCTTCAGCTCCGCGTTCTTTGAAGCCGGCCGATATGACGATGGCCGAGCGCGCTCCGGCGTCCACACATTCGCGGATGAGTCCTGGAACAGACGGCGCGGGGGTGACCACAACGGCCAGGTCTACTTTTTCTGGAACAGCGGCGATGTTCGGGTGACAGCGAACGCCGAGAACTTCGGGGCGATGCGGATTAACGGCATAAACCTGGCCAGGGTACTTTCCGTCAATGAGATTAACCAGTACGGTGCGCCCGACGCTACCTTCACGATCGGTCGCACCGATCACAGCTACGGACTTGGGCCTAAAGAACGAATCGAGGGCGTTGCGGGCAGTCATTTTTCGAGCACCCTTGAAGGTAGCGCATGCGACGTGCGGGTTGAATCTTACGAGAGACTGTCCGGGTTTGCACGCGAACCTGACAATGCTTCCTCCCGCGCATATGTCTTTCCTCGTCCGCAGCACAAAAAGGAAGCGGCTCCGCATACGCGGAGCCGCTCGTCGATGCGCCTCTGAGCGATCTTATGCGCCGACCTCGATCATGTTTTCGATATTGGCGACGCCCGGTGCGGCCCAGGCAGCCCGCTCCGCCGCTTCCCGCTCGACCCAGGATTTGACGGCGCCGCTCAAAATAACCGTGGTGCCGCGGATTTCGACGTGAATTTTCTTGGCGTCCACCTCCGCGGTGCGCTCCAGGGCTTTTGTGATTTGATTCTTGATGTCCACCGGTGAAATTACCGGCCTCACAGTGATCCGGTTGATCACGCCTTTCACGCCGAGCAGGTTGCGAACGACTTTTTCGGCCTCAGCCTTTTGAAAGTAGCGTTCGACCGTTCCATCCAGAGTAATCCATCCGTTTTCCACCAGGACCTTGAGTCGGTCGTGCGGTAGGGACGCGTTCCATTCCAGGTTGTTCACGGCAGCCCGTGCGATGTCTGCATCGTCCCGCTGGAAGGTTCCCGGCAGTTTCACCACGATCTCATCTGCTACAGCTCGCACTCCCTTGACGCGTTCGGCCGCGCGCTCGGCTGCCCACTTTTCGGGGAAGCTCCGCACTGTGCCACTGAGCATTACCACACCGGAGTCCACAGATGCGCCGATCTCCGCAGCATCAACGCTCGGTTCCCATGCCAGTTCGTCCATAACCTGTTGCTGAAGTTCTTTGTCGATTCTCATTGTCATCATCTCCTGTTTCGTCCGTTGCCTTACTAAAGATTTCGATTCTACTCACCGTGACTTGCCCTGCTAGCTTCCGTCGGTTTGCCATGGCGCGGGGTCGCTGCTTTGCTTTTGCCGCTCACCAAAGATCCGGGAGGGTACGAGCCGCGCACAAGAGCAAAACGACCGCTGTAATGATCGACCCTGCCATCAGGGCTGCAACCGCATCCGAGACAGTCCGGATGTAAATCGCCCGGCCGGTCATCCAGGCTGCGACGACCACTCCGATCATTCCGAGATTGCGGGACACCAGGTAGAAGAACCACATGCCCGAGTTAAAGTATGGCGCACCGTGCGCCAATCCAGCTGCCCCGAGAAATGCAAATAGTGCCGGCAACGCCAAAAGCATGCTCATTGCAACTAATCCCAAGTCCGCCCGCTGATGATGCTCAATCGCCGCGTGGGATCGCATTTTCTTGCTCCCCTGCTCCGGAGGCTTCAGCTCAGAGCGATGCTGCAAGCATAGGATTCCGCAATACGGAAAATTCCGAAGTGATGACGGTCACAGCTCGCGGTGATGGGCGAAGCCGGCCGAGGGTCTGCTCGAGCGCGCGAACTCACGGCGGCGTCGCCCCAGTAGCAGTGGTGTCTTCAGCTGGACGGCGAAGCGATACTTCGTGTGGAGATCGCAAGAGAGCGGATAACGGCAGGCAAAAAGTGGATCACGCAGCGGCGACTATGCGGGCGGTGTCACGTCCCGGCAGGTCGCCGCTGCGAGCGTGAATCAGGACGCCAGCGCTTGGGCGATAATCGAGGTAGCACCGCTCTCGACAACTCTCACAAAGCCAAAAGTGCTGCACGGCGTGCGTGTTCGCGTCAGGAGCACCCTCCACCTGATTCTTGTGGAACCGGAAAAACTGCCCACGACGATAGTCGAACCCCGCGTTGCACTCTGGATTTGCGCATTTTGCAAACATGGTCAACCTATTCTCAAGCAGACAGGTGGCTGGCTCACGTGTCAGCGCGCTCTGGATCAATGTTTGTGGTGTTTGAAGAACTCCACTTGTCGCAGCCGCTTGGTGGCCTCTTCCAAAGTATCGTACGGCCCACCAAGGTTCTTTCCCTTGCTCGATAGAACTTGATAGCCACCGGGAACTTTCTTGATCATGACCGGCTCCTTGATCGAGTTTCGGCTCTCAGATCAGTGCTACTTTCCAATCCCGGAGCGAAACGTACGTCAATGGCCCGCGGTCGTCAGTGACGACGGTCACACGTCCCGGTGATAAATCTCATTGGAACTCGTGGGAGGAAGTCCCTACTCTAGAGTGGCGCGCAACCACGAGGAGCGCGCTCGAGTGGTTCATCAGTTCGGAATACGCGCGGTCCAAAGATCGCCCGCAAATCCGGTGAATCGGGAGGAGACAGATGAAACGCCCAATCGGAGTAATCATTGTAGCGATTCTGATGTTCCTTGGTGCAGCGCTGCTTGGCGTGGGTACCTTGGTGTTCTTTGAGCTGGGCCCAGTCGCGGTGACCGCCGGTGCGGAAGGGCCGATGTCGCGGTTGTTTTCGGATATGGGGACAACCGGCGGAGTAATATTCCTGGTGTTGTCGCTCGCCTACCTCGTTCTCGCTATTGAGATATTCAGGCTAGTCTATTGGGCGCGACTTGCGTCGATCGCTTTCATCGCGCTCGGCGTGTTCTTCGCGGTCTTCGGCGTCGTGATTTCGTTCCCGCGTCCAGACATGCTGGTGTTTGGCTGGCAGCTCTTCGTGATCGCGGTTGATATTGGGATACTCGCATATCTTACAAGGCCCCACGTAAGAGAAGTATTCGCCGCTCACGTGCGTGATCATCGGGCGCACGCGGAAGCGCGAGTGTGACAAGATTTCGTTGAGTTGCTCGTGATGGGAACTGCCGTCGCGTGAGCCCGAGCCGCGCTGGCCTTACTCCTTGCGGGACTTGGACTGGCTCAGCTTTGGCACAGGTAGAATCATGAAACTCCGTGCGTTCGCACTGGACTACGACGGCACCATTGCTCAGGACGGTGTTCTCAATTCTCAGGTCCGCGCCGCGATTGGAGAGGCTCGAGCGCGCGGCCTGGTGGTGGCACTGGTGACTGGGCGCATTTTGTCCGATCTGAAGCGGGTCGCCGGCGATCTCGGTTTCGTTGATGCGGTGATCGCCGAAAATGGCGCAGTTTTATCGTTCCCGAACGGCTATTCCAGGTTGATCGGGCAGCCCCCTCCCTCGTCGCTGCTTGAAGAACTCCGCCGCCGCGGAGTTGATTTCACGATGGGCGAATGCATTCTGGAGGCCGACGCCGCATCGGCGCCGGAAATTCTGTCAGTGGTCAGAGACCTCCAACTCCCTCTGGTGTTGTTGTTCAACCGCAGCCGCTTGATGGTCCTGCCGCAGGGCGTGAGCAAGAGCGTCGGGTTGCGCCGCGCCTTGACCGTGTTGCGTCTTTCGCAGCACAACGCGATCGGGATCGGCGACGCCGAAAACGATCACGATCTACTCGCCGCATGCGAGTTCGGGGTGGCTGTCGGTTGGGGTAGCCCGGCATTGTGCAACGTAGCCGACCTGGTTTTGCGCGGCGATGGCCCGGAGGTGGTTGCCGGATTCATTCGCCATGCTGCGGGCGAGGTGAAATTGCCTCTCGGCCGCATGCATCGTTATCAAGTGGCACTGGGCACGACCGACGACGGCAGGGCCATGGCTCTGGGAGTTTCTGGCCGCAATCTTCTGGTTTCCGGAGACCCTCGTTCCGGAAAATCGTGGATCACTGGGCTTATGTGCGAAAAGCTCATTCTGCAAGGCTACTCCGTGTGCGTGATCGATCCCGAGGGCGACTACCGAACGCTGGAATCTCTGCCGGGCGTAGTGGTATTCGGAGCAGAGGATCCGCCCCCGCAACTTCCTGACGTGGCACGCGCGCTTCGCCATCCGGATATGAGCGTGGTCATTGACCTCTCTCACGCGGCGCGCAAAGAGAAGATTGATTACCTTCGTTCGCTATTGCCGATGGTGGCAGCGATCCGCAGATCCACGGGCTTGCCCCATCGCATCGTGATTGATGAAGCCCACTATTTCCTGAATGACCCACGAGCGCGTGAGTTGCTGGACTTGGATCTTAACGCCTATACCCTGGTCACTTATCGCCCGTCCGAGCTCAATGCGGATCTCCGAGGCACGATGGATGCGATCCTCGTGAAGCGCATCACCGATCCGCGCGAGCTCGGCACGTTGCGGAAGATGGCAGGCGGCCAGATACCCGAAGCCGAATGGAAAGCCTCAATCAGGGCACTGCGCCCGAGCCAGGCCGCTCTCTTGCCTGGGCCTGCAGAGGCAGAAGGAAAACTGCAGAGGTTCGAACTCTTGCCTCGCCTGACCGCGCACGTCCGGCACAAGGCTAAGTATTTCGATCTAGAACTCATCGAAGAGCTGGGATTCGTGTTTACTGCTGACGGAAAAACGCTCGGACCAGCAGCGCGGACGCTGAAGCAATTCGTACTGGACCTGAAGACTTATCCAGTCGCCGTCCTCGAAGGACACGTCCAGCGCGGGGACTTCTCTCACTGGATCATGAATGTGTTTCATGACCCTGCTCTCGCGACGGACGTGCGAAAAATCGAGCAGCGCTATCGGCTCGGGCACGTAGGAGACCTCTGCAGTGCAATCGGCGCGGCGATCGAGAATCGTTATGAGCTCTCCGCCGACAAGTTCCCCGCGCCTGCTGTTATCACTCCCACCGGTGCTGGTGATTCCGATCCCGTGCCGCTCAGGCTGGTTTCAAGCCGCGATCTTCCATAGCGGAGCCACAGGCTTGCACGAGGCTTGGCGGTCGCGTTTTGTTCTTACTCCGAGATTTAGGGCAGGCGCACGTCTTCGGGGCGTTTATCGTCGCGCAGTCCCAGAAAAACCGGCTGGCGAAGCTTTTTATCCGCGGTCCACTCCTGGAACGAGATTTGCGCGATGAGTCGTGGCGCGAGAAAAACCACGCCCTTCTCGCGAGGTGGATCTACGAACGACGCTTGTGTCCTCACGAAGGGCCGGAACTTTTTGTACAGCGAGGCAAGCGTCTTTTGGTCGAAACCCGTTCCGACCTTGCCGACATAACGCAGCTTGCCCTTTTCATAAGCGCCGAGCAGCAAGGCGCCGAAGTGTTGCCGAGAACCCTCCGGCTTCGTGTAGCCCGCAATCACGAACTCATCTTCCTGGTGGACCTTCACCTTCAGCCAGTAGCTTGAGCGGGCTTCGACATACGGAGAGGACTCGTCTTTCGCCACCATTCCCTCGTAGTCTCGCTGTTGCGCGATGCGAAAGGCCTTCAGGCCGTCGGCTGCGAGCTTCCGAGACGGCAACAGCAGCGTGCTGGCGCCAATGGATTTCTCCATCGCAGCGCGTCGTTCGATCAACGGTTCTCGCCGCAAGTCTTTCCCGTCACGAAACAGGCAATCAAATACGACATAGACTGGTTCGCCTTTGCCTTGTTGTAGCAGTTGGAATCGTGACACTTTCTTGCTGTCAAACACCACGACCTCGCCATCCAGCAACAAAGTGACCGGCTTAAGATTTCGGATAACGCCCGCAATGTGGGGAAATCTGTCCGTACGATCCTTTCCATTCCTGGAAAGTAGCTGCACTCGATCTCCTTCCTTGTAGGCCAGCACACGGTCTCCGTCATATTTTTCTTCATAGGCCCACCCAGGCTTGTCGAAAGGTTCCGCAACGAGCGTGGCGAGCATCGGCTGGACGCGAAATGGGATGTGGTTTTTCAAGGGAGAGGTGCTACGGTCTCCTTTTTCTTCCGGCCGTGCCAGGTGGAGCTTCCCGCCTGTCACCGCGCACCGAACTGTCTCGAACTTGGACCTGGTAAAAATTAGGATAAACGAATTCGCCGCTCCGGGTCATTAGTCGCGAAGCACGAGGGTGATCCGACGAGCTCGACACACAGCCAGCCTTCTTTTGTGCCTATTTGTGCAGGATACTTCGTTTTCCCGATGTGACGTGCGTCACTCCCGCCAGTGACCGCCTATACATCCCCACGCGCCGCGTTCAGCGAAGATAGGCCTTGTTCAAGGAACCAAAGGAGTTGGCCGTGAAGGGGATTCTCAAGCTCGCCTTCAAGTTGCTGGTCAACGACAAGGCGAAGTTCACGGCGTTGCTAATCGGCATCACGTTTGCCGTGTTCCTGATGATGTTCGTCACTTCAATGCTCGTTGGCGTGCTGAATCACGCCTCCGCCACGGTGATCAACATCGGCGCGACCATATGGGTGATGGATCCAGCGGTACAGACGGTAGCCAACACGGTAGGAAATCCCGACTACGTCCTGGACGCAACTCATAGCATGCAAGGCGTGAAGTACGCAGTGCCGCTCTACTCGGGAGGCGGCCTTGCCAAGCTTGCCGATGGCACCTACCAGTCAGTGAATGTGATTGGGCTGGACGACAATAGCCCGCTGGGACGGCCCGAACTGCTCGAAGGAAAGATCGCAGACATCTACGCGGAAGACGCCTTCATCGTCGTGAAAGATGCTGAGTTTCGGAAGCTTCAGCGCCCTTCGCTCGGAACGCAGTTCGAACTGAACGATCACCGAGCGGTGGTAGTGGGAATTGCCAGGGTGTCCACTTCTGGTCTCTACGGAACGCCCACCCTGTACACGACACCCCGGCCGTGCCGCCGCGTTGCACATGGCCCAGTTTGATCACACGCAGCTCGAAGCCAAGCCGTTCGTGATGCTCACGGAAATAAGCCGTGAGCGCCTCGGCATTATACTTCGCTCCTTCCGCAACGACCACGATCGCATGCGCCTTGCCGCGTTCATAGGCGTCGCGCAGATCCAGCGCCACGGTTTCGGGATCTGTCTCGACTTCGGGCAGTACGATACTCTCCGCTCCACCAGCGATCTGCCACCAGAGCGAGGTAGCCGCAATCTCTCCCCATGACTTCCACCAGAAACGCTCGTTCGTGCGACGAGGCGGTGACTTTGATGCGGTCGATGGCTTCCAGGGCGACATTCAGTGCTGTGTCCACGCCAATCGTGATTTCAGAACCGCACAAGTCGTTGTCAATCGTCGAGGCAATGCCGACAACGGGGAAACCCTTCTGAGAGAGTGCAAACGAGCCAGCTGGTGAGCCGTCTCCGCCAATAACCACCAACGCCTCGATCGCGCGTTGGCGAAGAAATCGGATCGCGGCATGTTGTCCCTCGTCCACCTTGAATTCCGGGCAGCGCGTGCTGCCGAGCATTGTGCCGCCGTGCTGAATTATCCCACCAACGTCGCGAGGCCCTAGCGGAACGAAGTCGTCGCGGATAAGGCCAGCATAGCCGTGCCGGACGCCGAACATTTCCCAGCCTCTGTCCAACCCCGTACGAACCACGGAGCGCACCGCCGCATTCATGCCAGGTGCGTCGCCTCCGCTCGTGAGGACTGCCACACGCTTCATCTCAGTCTTCGTGAGCCGACAACCATCTGACCATCATTGATTGCCTAAATAACCGCCGCTTACCGGCGCAAGTTCCGCCGCAGTAATAAATAGACAGGCGACAATTCGACCACGGTGCCGTTATGCTACGCCAGATCGCGGAGCATCACACCCGCCATCGAACTGCCGCCCTCCGTCTTGAGCTCGCCCAAATTTCCCACGGCCCCTACGCCGCTTTCACTTCGACGCGGTTTGCCTTTACCTGTACGGCCTTCGGCACGCTGACTTCCAGAACGCCATTTCTCAGCGTTGCGGTTGACTTCCCGGTGTTCACTTCAAGCGGCAATTCGATCACGCGGAGAATCTCGCTGGAGAACTGCTCCTGATAGATCGTCTTGCCCTTTTGCCTGTCCTCTTTGCTGGTTTCGTGTTTGCCGCTGATCGTCAAGCGCAGCGGTTCCAGACTTACTTCCAACTCGTTCGCGTTGAATCCCGGCACTTCAGCCTGAATGTTCAGCGCCTCGTCGGACTCGGTGATGTTTACGCACACCGGATGCAGCATTTCCGCTTCGGCCTGGAACCAATTGTCCAGGTCACGGCCCATCCTGCGTCCATCGCTCTCGAAAATCTCGAACGCACGACGAGCAATGCCTTCACGGATTCGATTGATGCGATCAAAGAATGTCTTGGGCTCGGCCACTTTTAAAGATGTTGATTCCTGAGCCATTTGTACGGCCGTTGATCTCTCGGTCATTTCAGTCCTCCAATGCTGCCTCGTTTCGACCGCGATCGTGATTACGCGATCCGGTTTCCAAGATGGACCGGCTGTCATTGTCTCTGGCAGCTGCTTCCGGCTCTGTGAGCTGCGTCACATTCTGATGTGACCCGCATCATTGGCCTTTCCCGAGCGTGCGCCCATCCTTTACGCAAATCAGTACACGGTTCCGCGCGCCGCGCCGAATGACTAGCTTTTATTTGATTGAGGAGATCGAAATGAAGTTGTCGGAACCCGCTGGCACGCCCACGTTAAAGAATATTCTCTTTGCGACCGACCTCTCGTCGACCACCGAAAATGTCATGCCTCGCGTCTTGAAAATTGCTGAACGATACGGCGCCACCATCTGCGCGTTGCACGTGATTCAGCCAGACGTTTATCCGCTTCTACCGCCTGACGCCTGGCCGGAGATGGCCCGAGAAGCACAATCATTCAGGCAAAACCGCAGAGCCGAATTGGAGCAGCAACTGCAACGATGTCCTCACGAAGTCATCTTCCGGCCTGGAAAAATCTGGCCGACGATTTCTGAATTAATTAAAGAGAAGCATATTGACCTCGTGGTGCTGGGCACGCATAAACGCCTGGGCGCGGAAGAAGCATTCGTCGGGTCCTCGGCGGTAGAAATCATCGGCAAGGCGCCGTGCCCCGTCCTGGTTGTTGGTCCCGCGGTCGCGGCCACTCAGCCACAGGACGGGGGACTGGGCCGAATTCTCTACGCCACCGATTTCGGTACCGAATCGCTGGCCGCAGCCCCCTTTGCGATTTCGCTCGCGCAAGTGCATCACGCACGGCTAATCCTGCTTCATTCGATCCAAGACGGAGGCGACGTCGCCGCCATGTCGGACACGCTCCGTCGTCTGGTTCCGCTCGGAGCCGAGCTCGGATCTGAGCCGGATTATGTGGTGGAATACGGTGCGGCTTCGGAAAAGATCCTGGAAGTGGCCGCCGGCCGCCGCGCGGACTTGATCGTTCTGGGCGTGAACGCTAGTGGACGGCACGTCCGGCAACATCTGCCTCACTCGGACGTTATGCGAATCGTCGCGCGGGCAGCGTGCCCGGTTCTGATGGTCAGCAGTTAGCAGAAGGTGCGTTCGAACAACGCGCGAATTCCTCTTGTTCAGGAGCAGTTCTCAACCGGTTGTCCGCATTTCCGTGGTGCCCCATCCGTCTTGTCTCGGTAACTCTTCGGATAGCCAATTCGCGTATACTCGCAGCCGCACCTGGAAAGGGAACGCTCGCCATAGGCGTGACGAAGCATGCTCACGCACGCAGGATGCTTGTGGCCTGATCTGCGAGAAAAACATGACTGGCTCCTTATCACCGAAGCTACGATCATCGCAGGCGCTCGCGCAGAAATTGGTGGAGTCCTCGCCCGATGGTATCGTCGTGACCGATCGCGATGGATGCGTCATCGAGGCCAATCCACAAGCGGAAAAAATGTTCGGATATGCGCATGCGGAATTAGTCGGGCAAGCGGTCGAGATCCTCATTCCAGAACGCTTTCGCGCCGCTCACGCCACCCACGTAAAACACTACGGCGTTCAACCTGCTGCCCGCCCCATGGGTATGGGGCTAGAACTCTACGGCAGACGGAAGGACGGTTCGGAATTTCCCGTCGATATTGTGTTGAGTCCGCTGCAAGTGGAAGGTGAAACCCTCTCCTTGGCCATGGTTCGCGACATCACGGAACGCAAACGAATCGAAACAGCTCTGCAAAAAAGCGAAGAGAGCTTTCGCGTGCTCGTTGATGGCGTAAACGACTATGCCATTTTCATGTTGGATCCCAGCGGGCGAGTGGTGACCTGGAATTCGGGCGCGGAACGCATCAAAGGGTATCGCGCCGCGGAAATTGTCGGCCAACATTTCTCGCGGTTCTATTCACCCGAGGACATTGAGAGCGGGAAACCGAAAAACGAATTGAAAATTGCTGCCGCTCAAGGACGTCTGGAAGATGAGGGGTGGCGCGTCAGAAAAGACGGCTCGCGCTTCTGGGCGAACGTAGTGATTACCGCGATCCGCGACAAAGGTGGTGATCTGCTGGGATTCGCAAAAGTCACGCGCGATTTCACGCGTCGCCGTGAGGTCGAATTGGCACTCCGACTCAGCGAACAGCGTTTCCGCGCCCTCTTCGATTTCTCGCCGGACGCGATCATCGCGACGGACCAGTCCGGCCGAATCACGGAAGCAAATTCGCGAGTCGAAAAGTTCTTCGGTTACAGTCACACGGAATTACTGGGCCAGCCGATCGAAATTCTGGTTCCCGAGCGATTCCGAACCGCACACCCCGGACACCGAAAAGATTACAGTGCTGAAGCTCGGATGCGCCCCATGGGAATCGGTTTGGAGCTGCACGCCCGTAGAAAGGACGGCTCCGAGTTTCCGGTGGATATCATGCTCAGCACCATCGAGACCGGTTCGGGCCGCGTTGTCCTGAGCGTAATTCGCGATCTTTCGGAAAAGGTGCGAGCCCAGGAAGAATTAGAAAGAAGGGAGCGCGAAAAGCGCTACCTGGAAGAGGAACTCAACACTGAACATGGGTTCGAAGACATCATCGGAGAAAGCACCGGACTCAGGAGGGTGTTGAAGCAGGTCGAGACGGTGGCGGCGACGGATGTTACCGTGCTCATCCTGGGCGAAACCGGCACGGGAAAAGACCTGATTGCGAGAGCAATCCATCAACTCAGTTCGCGGCGCGGGCGAACGCTGGTCAAATTGAATTGCGCCGCAATCCCCACCGGTCTGCTGGAAAGCGAGCTTTTCGGGCACGAAAAAGGCGCGTTCACGGGTGCCATTTCGCAAAAAATTGGCCGCTTGGAGCTGGCTCACCAGGGCACTTTGTTTCTGGACGAAATTGGAGACCTTCCAGCGGAACTGCAGCCGAAAATCCTGCGAGCGCTCCAGGAAAAGGAAATCGAACGGCTCGGCGGCACGCGCACGATCACCGTGGATGTACGCCTGGTCGCAGCCACCAACCGCAATCTGGAAAAAATGGTGGCCGACCGCGAATTTCGCAGCGACCTTTACTACCGTCTCAGGGTCTTTCCGATCACCATGCCGGCCTTACGCGAACGCAGGGAGGACATACCCCTGCTGGTTCGCTATTTTGTCAGCAAGCATGCCCGCCACCTGGATAAGCAGATCGAATCGATTCCAGCCGACGTAATGAGAGCCCTCACCAAATGGGACTGGCCGGGCAACATCAGAGAACTTGAGAATTTCATCGAACGCGCCGTGATCCTCACGAGGGGATCTACGCTACGGGTGCCGCTGGCGGAGCTGGAAACGTCAGCCGACGCACCGGTCGCGGATGATGCGACGCTGGAGAGTACAGAACGGGAGCACATTCTCCGCGTCTTGCGCGAAACGAAGGGCGTAATCGCGGGTGCGCACGGCGCAGCCGCCCGGCTGGGTTTGAAAAGAACGACACTCAATTCCAAATTGAAAAGGCTAGGTATCGAGCGCAGCGACTATATGTAGTCAGCGCCGACGATATTTCGTCAGTGCGCTTCGTCACTGCAGCATGTGTTAAGCATCACTGAGGCTTCGATTCGGAACTAAGCCTTTTCCCTCCCGAGTTTTACGACATGCACCGTCTCTAGCCAGCATTGGTTCTTTGCGTGCAATCAACACATGCGTGGCGCAGGACGAGCCAAGATCACGTTCAGGATTACCGTACAGGATGCAGCAGGCGCCACGACCCTATTACTCGAGGGCAGAGTTGTCGGACCTTGGGTAGACGTGTTGGACCAGACCTGGCGGGACTTGATCTCCTCACTCGGGTCCAAGAGATTCCTAGTTGATTTACGCGGAGTCACGCACGTCGACCGAGACGGAAAAAAAGTCCTAGCCGACATTCACAAGACCACCGGCGCGCAGTTTCTGGCCGATACGCCAATGACCAAGTACTTCGCTGCGGAAGCCCGCGGCGAAAAGCACGATGCAAAAACGGAGGAAGCCTGACATGCGAGGACCATACGGTTTCGAGATGAGCGAGAATTGCCAGACCTGCAAACTCGAGAAGAGCGGCTTTTTCTGCCAACTGTCTCCCAAAGCGAAGAAGGATTTCGACGCCATCAAATCCAGCTCGGCTTATCCCGAGTCCGCGATTCTGTTCCTCGAAAAGCAGGATTCGCGCGGCATTTTTGTACTCTGCGAAGGAGAAGTCAAGCTCTCGATCAGTTCGAGCGAAGGCAAGACGCTCATCCTCAGAATTGCCAAGCCCGGTGAAATTCTTGGCCTCATGGCTGTGCTTTCCGGCAAACCGTACGAGGTATCGGCCGAGACCCTCCGTCCATCGCACATCGCCTTCGTTCGCCGTGATGACTTCGTACGATTCGTGACCCAGCACCCTGAGGCTTCTGCGGGCATCGTCAGGCAGCTCAGTTCGAACTATCATGGAGCTTGCGAGCAATTGCGCAGCGTGGGCCTTTCGCTGTCCGCGCACGAGAAGCTTGCCAAACTCTTTCTGGACTGGTCCGCCGGCTCCGAACAGACCACCTTGGGTTCTCGCATCACGATGCCCTTGACTCACGAAGAAATCGCCGAATTCATCGGCAGCACCCGAGAGACGGTCACCCGCACATTGAGTGACTTTAGAAACCGTAATCTTGTGACGCTCAAGGGCTCCACTCTGATGATTTCGAATCGGGCAGGTTTGGAAAACCTTGTAACGGCTTAGCAATAAAAAGCGGCCCAGTGAGCCTCAAGCTTTCACAGAGAGCTGCGAATTTCTACAGAGCCTGGAACGGCCCACTCTGCTTCGCAGCGAATTCCACCCGCATCATTTTCAGGCCGTCTGTTGTCGCACGGTCAGGACCGGGCATCCCGCGTGGGCAACTACCTGATGGGCTGTGGCGCGCCCCAGATGTGTCGCGGCGCCCAGACGGCCGGTAGCATCGCGTACGCCAAGCACGATCAAATCGATCCTGCGCTGTTGTGCTGCCGCGACGATTCGCTCAGCCGGTTCACCGAACTCCACGATAACTTCCGGGCGCCCTTCGAGCTCCGCACCGTAACCGATAGCCTCGTACAGTTGCTGATTCGCTTCTGCGACCGAAAGTTGTAATCGGTCCTTATCGCCGTTCCGCGCTTCAGGCTTCCGCATCACATGCAACAGAACCAGCCGGGCGCGATTTTCCACGGCGAGCGAGAGTGCGTAAGGAGCTGCGGCGGCGGAAGCAGCCGTGAAATCATTTGCAAACAGCACGCGATTGAATCGCCCGCCGTTGTGCGCGCCGCTTCGCACTCCGGGCCCGATGGTCAGCACCGGCACCGGTGAACGCCGGAAGATCTCTTCCGCGACGGATCCGAGCAGGAATTTCTCCGCGCCAGTCCGGCCATGCGTGCCCAGCACGATCATATCGATGGCGTGATCTTTCACCGTTTGCGCCACCGCGTCCCACACATTAAGGCCTTGTGCGATGATGGCGTCGTGTGACAACCCCGCAAACTGGGATTCCACCCGCGCCATTTCGGCCTTCGCGTTCTCTTCCTCTGCTTTGATCGCGGTAGCTGTCAATTCAGGCGTCGTGTACACATAGGAAGCAGGTGTAAAAACATAGAGCGAGTAAACCGTTGCTCCATATCCCCGAGCGATGGCCGCTGCAAATGGCAGCGCCGCCTCGGAGGCACCCGAGAAATCGGTGAGGAAAAGGATATTCTTCAGTACGACTCGCAAATCGGTTCCAAGCACGCTCATAACCCACCTCTCGCGAGAGTCTGCGCTAAGGCGCGCCGCGTTGCGGTGACGAACGTCTTGCACCAGTGTGATGGCCGTCACTGCGACGGCCTGTATCCGTGGCCTAGGCATTTCCAGCCGCGTCGAGCTAATCCTTTACTGCCTGCAAGAACGCTACGCGCCGCAAGGGTGTTCACTATGGTACAGATTTCAAAAGCAGTTCTCGCTATTCTGGCCTCTACGCAGAGTTTCGGTAATGGAGGCAACACGCATGAAAGTACTTGGAGTCATCAGCACAACGGCCCTGCTTTTCCTTCTCGGAGCGACCGTTCCCGCGTTCGCGCAGGAAGAGCACCAGGAAGACAAGGCTAAGCCAGCAGAGCATGAGGAGTCAGCCAAACCTGCAGCGAAGCCGGAGGCAACCAAGCCCGCGAAGCAAGAAGAGGCGGCAAAGCCTGCAAAGCAGGAAGAAGCCAAGCCCGCAAAGCAGGAAGCAGCCAAACCTGCCGCGAGACAGGAACCGCAACAGCAGGCCAAGGCTCAACAACCAAAGACTCAGTTCGCAAAGAACGGCCAGAAAGACAGCGCCGGCCATGTTTACAACGAAAGCCACTTTGGCCCCAGTCATCACGCTCGCTTTGAAGCAAACGGTGGGCGCTTCACCAACGGACGCCGCGAGTACTCCTACGGCGGGTATTGGTTCTATGCGGGAGTGTACCCACCCTGGTTTTACCAGCAGGACGTGTACTTCATCATGGGCGCAGACGGGTTCTGGTACGCAGTGTCGTACAGCGATCCCTCTCTGATGTTCCAGGTCAACATCGGGTAATCACCAGCCGGGGCTGTTGCTCTCGGAGGAGGCTGCAATGTTTGGATACGGAATTTTGGGCACGCTGCTGATTATCTGTCTGATCGTTTGGCTCATACGCTCTTTGTAAGCGCGCGGAAGGTTCGCTCAGCGACCTCAGGTTCGTCTCCTGGAAAGAAATAGTGCTCAAAAAGCTGGATGAAACAGATCCTGCCGGGGACGGAGCGCGCGTCACCCGGAAATTCAACGGCGTTCGTTTGGGTCGTGTGAAAAGGTGTGCCTCCTGCCCCTGCGGACAGTGCTCCTTCCTTTGATTTAGCCGCTTTGCAGATTTCAGTTGGCCGTCGCTCGCTCGCCCGCGCGCGAAAACTTGCGCGGCGAAAACAGCCAAAAAAGTAGCGATTAGAATGGGGCGCTGTGGTTTGTTTTCAATCATATGCTGCGATTTTTAATTTTCAGCCAGTAGCGATTAGGTTTTGCGGAAGAGCGCGGAGGCGGATCGTGCTCGAAGGGGCTGAGGAACTCGAAAACTCGCGGGAAATGCGCTGCCCTTCGATCCCGCACAGTGGGATCTCAGGCTGAATCGCGCTGCGGCGCGATTCACGAAAGGTATGCCGCTTCGCGGCATCGTTTTATTGTTGGGGCCGTTCGACGCCTGCCCCTGCCAGGCTCTCAGGATCAACCCTTCGAGTCCGTCGATGGCGGAACCTCAGGGTGCCCGATCAACCAGCATGGCGAATTCCGCTCGCGCCACCGCACCGTTTGACCACTCCGATTAGGACTAAAGTTGGAAAGTGCTTTAGAATAAATAACGCAGCAACTGTCGGGGCGTAGCGCAGCCTGGTAGCGCGCCTGCCTTGGGCGCAGGAGGTCTGGAGTTCAAATCTCCACGCCCCGACCATTTCCTTCCATCGCCTGCCAAACGCTCGCTGGGAGAAAAAAATTCATGAAGAGCCTGTTGCTTGGAATGGCTGCCATCGTTTTACTTTTGTTTCCCGCCTCGGTGCGCTGCGCTCCGGCAAAACCTGCGTTGGAAGTGGTGGTGCTCGGTTCCGGTGGGCCGCGGCCGTTCGGCAGGGCGGGTTCCAGTTTCCTTGTGCTGCTCGATGGCACGCCGCGGATTTTGGTGGATGCCGGGCCGGGGGCGTTTTTGCGCATCGGGGAACTAGAGCTGGACTTGGACAACGTGGACACGGTCCTGCTGACGCACTTGCATATTGACCACAGCGGAGACCTCGCCGCTTTCTTCAACGCGCGAGCGCTCGATAGCGATGGACCGATCGTCTATCACATTTTTGGCCCCGACGGCGCCGGGCAATTTCCCAAGACCTCACGATTTGTGGACTTGCTGGTGGGGAAGGGCGGCGCGTTTGAATATCAGAAGACTTTTGGCGCGCGCGAAACGTTTGCAGTGCGCGATCTGGCGATCAACCTCGATTCTCCGCGTGCGAAAATCGTGGACGAGGGCGGGTTAGTCGTGGAGGAAATTGCCACGCATCACGGCGACTGCCCTTCGGTGGCTTACCGGATTTCGTACCAGGGATCGGTACTGGTTTTCTCCGGGGATATGGATGCGTCGGCGCTGCCGAATCTGGTGCAATTCGCGAAGAACGCGGATTTGCTGATTTTCAATTGCGCGGTGCTGGATCCTCCGCAATCGCCTTCGCAATTGTACGATTTGCACACGCCGCCGAAGAAAATTGGCGAAGCGGCGCGCGATAGCGGTGTAAAGAGTTTGCTCCTGAGCCATCTGGCGCCCGACGTCTTGAGCCAGGAAGACGCCGTGCGCAAATCGATTCGTGCGTCGTATGCAGGGCCCGTGGCGTTTGCGACCGACAAGTTACACGTGCCAGTAGGGAAGTGAGAGACGAATCGTGGCGCATGCGTTTCGCGCGCCGCCGCAGCGCGCTTTATGCCGCTCGTTTCTTGCGCTCTACCAGCTGCAAAATCAATGGCGTCAGGATCAGCTGCATCGCCAGATCGAGTTTGTTCCCCGGAATCACAATCGAATTTGCGCGCGACATGAAGCTGTGCTGGATCATCGCCAGCAAGTACGAGAAATCAATTCCGCTCGAATTGCGGAAGCGGATTACCACCATGGATTCGTCCGGCGTTGGAATCCAGCGCGCGATGAACGGGTTCGAGGTGTCCACGGTGGGGATGCGCTGAAAATTGATGTCAGTCACGGAAAATTGCGGGCACATGTAACGCACATAGTCCGGCATTCGCCGCAGAATCGTGTCGGTCACGGCCTCTGTGGAGTAGCCGCGCGAGGCGCGGTCGCGGTGAATTTTCTGAATCCATTCCACGTTGATCACCGGCACCACGCCGATTTTCAAATCCGCGTATTTCGCCACGTTCACTTTGTCGGTGACGATCGCACCGTGCAGCCCCTCGTAAAAAAGCAGGTCGCTGCTCGCCGGAATGTCTTCCCAGTCCGTGAATTTCCCGGGCGCCGCGCCGAATTTTTCGGATTCCGCACTGTCATGCACGTAATGCCGAATGCGCCCTTGGCCGCTGTCGCCGTAGCCGCGGAACGTGGCTTCCAATTCCTCCAGCAGATTGGCCTCTTCGCCGAAATGGCTGAAATGGTGGTCGCCCTTCGCGGCTGCTTCGGCCATCACGCGGTGCATTTCGTAGCGGTCATAGCGATGAAAGGAATCGCCTTCGATATAAACGGCCTTGACCTTCTCGCGTCGGAAAATTTGCTCGAACGTGTTGCGCACAGACGTAGTCCCCGCGCCGGATGAACCTGTAACGGAAATAATTGGATTTCTGGTGGACATGTGCGCAGGGCCCGGTCAGCGTCTCATCAGACCGCGCTGAAAGAAGAGCGGAGCGCGCTCGGCGGAAAACTGCGGATCGGTGTGGTATTGACTGATGCGCTCGACAGCGGCGCGCGAGCCGAACACAATGGGAGTTCGCGCGTGGAGTTCCCGCGGTTTTACATCCAGGATGCGCTGCACCGTATCGGTGGCGCATCCACCGGCCTGCTCGATCAGCAGCGCGATTGGGTTCGCTTCGTAGATCAGGCGCAGCCTACCGCGATGGTAGCCGCGCCGTTGATCGCCGGGATAAAGGAACACGCCCCCGCGCAACAGAATGCGATACGCATCTGCAACCAGCGACGCGGTCCAGCGCATGTTGTGATCCTGGGACAACGGCCCGTCGGCGCCGCGTATGCAATCGTCCACGTAGGCGCGGATCGAATCGTCCCAGTGGCGATAGTTTGCGGCGTTCACCGCGTATTCTGTCGAATTGCGTGGAATCGTGAGATGCGCAATCGCCAGCCGGAATTCTCCAGCGCGGCGGTCCAGAGTAAATACCTGCACACCCTGGCCAATCGTGAGCACCAGCGAGGTTTGCGGCCCGTAAATCAGGAATCCTGCGGCCAATTGCTCGCGGCCCGGGCGCAAGAAATGTTGCGCCGGGTCATGCGCATTCTCTACCGCCGGAAATACCGCGAAGATCGTTCCGATGGATACATTCGCGTCAATGTTGCTGGAGCCGTCCAGCGGATCAATCGCCACAGCAAGCGGAGCAGTCGCATCCAACGCCAGCGGATGCGCCATTTCCTCGGAAAGAACCGCCGCCACCGGAGCGTGGCGCATTCCCTGGGTGAAGACTTCGTTTGCGAGTACGTCCAGCCGCTTCTGCGCGTCGCCATCGAAATTCACCGAGCCTGTAGCCGCGCCCATCGTCGCGCCCACGCTCCCCGCCAGTTGTCCCAGCGCAACGATGTCTGCAACCTGTATGCCGGCCTTAGCAAGCATCCCTACCAGCTCCAGGGCTGCCGCCAGATGTTTGCTGTTGCTGCGTTTCGCTGCTTCGTGCAGAAATTTCTCGAGCGTCGTCTCGCCCGCGATTTTCGCCGGCGGTTTTTCCACGGAGCGCGCGGGACCCGCCGCAATCGACGCGTCCGCTCGATGGATGGGCGAAGCATTGGGCAGTGACATGGTCAAACGCTAACAGCCGCAAGCTAAAAATAAAACTAAATATAATTGAAGTCACACTTAGAAAAACTTAATGTCGAAAGTTTCGCCGACCGACCCGCAGGCTATGTTATATATCGCGCACTTGGTTTGCATATGACGACCGCGGTGATTCGCTCCGAGTGACGGGTTAACTCCACTAGGTCGGTGGCTTGATGGGGATTCACCCCCTACGTGAAATAGCCCCCATCACGCGGCGGTGAGCGACTTCGGTCGCAAGGATTAAAAATGACGCGACTCGGCGCAGTTATCGTTCTCGCGCTTGCTTGGGTGGCTCCCGCGGCAGCGCAATCCACGTCCGGTAGCACATCGGACGCGCCAGCCCGGCTGGATGCGGCGGCGAAAACATCGGCCAGTTCAGCGAGCCTCCCGAATGGGACGGGAATCGTTGGAACACTTTCAACTAACCTCGACAGCAAGCATTCCAGGGTGGGCGACCGCGTGGAGGTCGAGGTGACACAAGACGTCAAACCCGCTGACGGCATTCTGCTGAGAAGAGGCTCGCGTATTAGCGGACAGATCACTCAGGTGAACGCGTTTTCGAAAGGCTCAGACAACGCCGCGCTGGAAATTGTGTTCGACAATGTAGCCCCAAAGGGCGGCGAACAGATTTCGACCTATCTCGCGATTTATGCGTTGGCTGCCAAGCGTGAAGACACATCGAACGACCTGCAAGACGGAAGAGGATTGACCGCGACAACAACGCGAGCGGGAGTTGCCGGTGGCATGCTCAGCGCGCCAGCTCCTCTGCGGCCCGACGCCAAAGGCATTTTCAGAATAGATGGCATGAGCCTGATGCCAATAGCCAAGGACAAGCCGCCGACGTCACTGCTGCATTCCGACAGCCGGAATATTCGTCTGGAAAAAGGAACCGAGATTGTTTTGGTAGTTGTTGGACCGTGAGCCAGCCCAATTTACCGCTCTTAGTTCACGCGGCGCGGGATTGCCGAGGCCATAGCCGGCAGCATCCTTGCTCATAGAGCTCGTGGTGCCCCAGGATTCTCTTCGCTGTGCGTCCGCAAAGCAGCGAAACTCACATAACCATCGGGCCAATTCCATCCCGCCAGGTGGCGGTGCGGCCGTCCCGGCTCGCCTAGATCGGAAACTACCGAACTCGCGGCACTGAAATTATCGTCGGCGGTGTAAATGCCCGGCGTCACCACCACTGGAAGCCCCGCTCCCCGCGCCGCATTCGCGCCGTTCGCCGAATCCTCAAACGCAACGCAGCTCGCAGCGCGCAATCCGAGCTTGCGCAGCGCAACCTCAAACACTTCCGGGTCTGGTTTTTTCGCGCTGACTTCGTCTCCGGCAACAATGGCATCGAACAGCGACGCACCGTGCGCGGGCAAAGCATGCTGCAGCAGCGCATCCACGTTGTCGCGGTGGGTGGTCGTTGCGATTGCCAGTCTCGCCCCCGCGGCCTTGGCCTCGGCGATCAATCGAGCGACTCCCGGATTCAATTCCACCGCGCCAGCCAGAATCATGGCGGTATAACGTTTTGTCTTGAAATCGTAAATCTCCGGAATCTTTTGGCGCACCGCAGCCAGATTCTGCGCGTGCCACTTAGTTAGGTAATAAAGGATGCGTTCTTTTCCGCCGGTGACCTGCAAGAGTTCCTTGTAGAGAGGCTGTTCCCATTTCCAAGCCAATTCAAAGGCAGCGAAAGCCTCGTTGAACGCTTGCCGGTGCACTTCCTCGGTCTCCGCGAGCGTGCCGTCCACATCGAAAATCAAAGCTTCCAAGGGCATCAGATCCTCAAAGAATTCCGCGGCGCGCGTCGGCACGACAGAGTACTTGAATATCATCGCTGTCGAAGAAAGAAAAACAGAAGGGTTCCATCAAGAGGAGAACTGTTGCGCGCTCACCAATTCGCTGCGACCGATCGAGTCAATCAAATGTTTCCTCGGATTCATCGCTCAGCGGGGAACCAGCCGCGGCCTGCTGCCCGAACACACGGCTTGCAAGCAGATCGGGAGCCTCGATGGTCATCAAATCGTCTGCCGTAATTGTGGCGCCGCCTGCCGAGCGCACGATGCGATTGGCCTGGCGCAAACGCGCGCGATCCAGCGCATTGCGAATCGAGCGCGCATTCGAGAAATGCGGCAACAGCTTCCGCGCGGTGATATAGCGCTCTAGCGCCTCTCGCCCGCTCGCGCTCAACTTGTAATTCTGCTTCGCCAGAATCATTTCGCCGATTTCGAGCAGCTCGCCTTCGTCATAATCCGGAAAATCAATGTGGTGAGCGATGCGCGAACGAAACCCCGGATTGCTGCTGAAAAATTTCTCCATGCGATCGGCATAGCCTGCGAGAATCACCACCAAATCCTCGCGCTGATTCTCCATCACCTGCAGCAGAATCTCGATGGCCTCTTGCCCGTAGTCGCGCTCATTTTCGGCGCGGTAAAGATAATAGGCCTCATCAATAAACAGCACGCCCCCCATCGCCTTCTTCAAGATTTCCTTGGTTTTCGGCGCGGTGTGGCCGATGTATTGTCCTACCAAGTCGTCGCGCGTCACCGAAACCAGATGGCCTTTGCGCACGAAGCCGAGCCGGTGCAGGATGTGGGCCATGCGCAGCGCGACGGTAGTCTTGCCCGTGCCGGGATTTCCGGTGAAGGACATGTGCAGCGTCGGCGCCTCGCTCGATAATCCCAGCTTGCGCCGCACGCGCTCCACCAGAAGCAGCGCCGCGATTTCGCGAATGCGCGTCTTAACCGGAGCGAGCCCGATCAGTTCCTCGTCAAGCTCACGCAGCACGTCCTCGACGCCTGCTTCTGCCAATTCCTTCGCGAGATCTACCGTAGCTGGGGGCGAGTCGCTGCCCGCAGGTTTCCCAACAGTAGCAGTAGCCGCTGCAGCAGCGATCGTTGGCTTGGCGAACGCCAGCGTTCCGGGCGCCCGCTCGTCCGCTACAGGATCAGTGATGCCCGGGTGCTCGTAAGATCGCGTTGTTTCCGTCACAATTTGTCCTTCGCGCAAGGCAGTGGCGTCGCAGCGCCGCCGCCGCGCGCGTGTTAACGATATCGCTGGCCCTCGGGCCGATCGGTCTCGTAAGCCTGCGTCGTATAACGCACGCTGCGCCCTTCCATCTCCTGGCGAACGAGCTTGAATCCCGGTTCGTTCGCCGGCCGGTTCACCAAAAAAGAAAGCCGCACGGATTCCCACCCGTGCGTGGAATCAAATCCCGAAAGTCGGATGTAGCGGTCGCCATAAACCTTGCGACACTCCGCAAGCTCCATCATCACCGCCGCCGCATCCTTGATATCGAACATCGGCAAGCCCCACATCTCCCAATAGGTGTTGCGCGGGTGCGGATCGTCCGTGAACTCCAGGTTCACGGCCCAGCCGTTGTCGATGCAGTACTGCGCCTGCGCTCTGATCTGCGCATCGGTCAAATCCGGCAAAAATGAAAAGCATCCTTGCGTCAATCGCATCGCGCTATCTCCCTTCTAGGCAAAGTTTCAAACGCTCACGGTCGCTGTGGGCACAAAGTCCGGTGTGTCCGTCGACGCGTAATCAAAAGTCACATCCTTCCAAATTTCCAGCGCCTGCCGCAGCGCCAAACAATTCTTCGCAGCGGTCTGTAAAATTTCCGGCCCCTCCAGCGCGATGTTGCGGCCTTCATTCCGCGCCAGCACCATCGCCTCCAGCGCTACGCGATTGGCCGTCGCGCCGGCCGCGATTCCAGCCGGATGTCCGATCGTGCCCCCGCCGAATTGCAGCACCACATCATCGCCCAGCATATCGAGCAACTGGTGCATCTGTCCCGCGTGTATGCCGCCCGAAGCCACAGGCATCAATTTGCGCAGCGAAGCCCACGGCTGCTCGAAAAACACGCCGTTCTCCAGTTTCTGTGGCACAAAATCTTCGCGGCAGATGTCGTAATACCCGCGAATCGTCCGCGGATCGCCTTCCAATTTCCCCACCACGGTTCCCGCATGGATGTGATCCACGCCCGCCAGCCGCATCCATTTCGCAATCACGCGAAACGAAACTCCGTGAATCTTCTGCCGGGAATAAGTGCCATGCCCCGCGCGATGCAAATGCAGAATCATGCTGTTGCGCCGCGCCCAATTTGCCATGGACTGGATCGCCGTGTACCCGATCACCAAATCAATCATGATGATCACCGATCCCAGCTCTTTCGCAAATTCAGCGCGCTCGTACATGTCCTCCATCGTTCCGGCCGTGACGTTCAGATACGTGCCTTTCACCTCGCCGGTCATCGCCTGCGCGCGATTCACCGCCTCCATCGAATACAAGTAGCGGTCGCGCCAGTGCATGAACGGCTGCGAATTGATATTTTCGTCGTCCTTTGTGAAATCCAGGCCGCCCTTCAGCGCCTCATACACCACGCGGCCATAGTTGCGCCCTGAAAGTCCCAGCTTCGGCTTCACCGTCGCGCCCAGCAGCGGCCGGCCGAATTTATCCAGCCGTTCGCGCTCCACTACAATTCCCGTCGCCGGTCCGCCGAAAGTTTTTATGTACGCCACCGGCATGCGCATGTCTTCCAGGCGCAAAGCCTTCAGCGGTTTGAAACCGAAAACGTTTCCGATGATCGAAGCCGAAAGATTGGCGATCGAGCCCGGCTCGAAAAGATCCAAATCGTAAGCGATCCACGCGAAGTAAGATGCCGGCGCATTCGGCACTGGCTCCACGCGATAGCATTTCCCGCGATATTTCTCGCAAGCGGTCAAGCGATCGGTCCACACCACGGTCCAAGTTGCCGTGGAAGATTCACCTGCCACTGCAGCGGACGCTTCGATGGGGTCGACTCCGTCCTGCGGCGTCACGCGGAACAGGGCAAGGATGTCTGTATCCTTGGGCTCGTACTCCGGCTCCCAATAACCCATTTTCTTGTATTCCATCACGCCGGCTTTGTAGCGGTCCTTGCCGCGCACCGTCGAGGATTTCTGGTCCAACGATTTCTCATGCACTGATTCCAGGTTCGTGCTCATGGCGTCTCTCCTCGCTGCGCACTCATGCAAAAACCGTAACAGCTTGCGCCCAACAATAAAACTGAATATAATTTCTAATAGACTTAATAAAATTAACCAGGAAAAAATGAACAACCTCACCTTTAAGCAGCTCGAGGCAATCCGGGAGGTCGCCCGCAACGGCACCGTTGTAAAAGCCGCCGCCGCTTTGCACGTCACTCCCGCCGCGCTTACCTCACGCATCAAGCTGCTGGAAGAAGACGCCGGCCTGCCGCTGTTCGATCGCACCGGAAATCGCCTGCGCCCCACCGACGCCGGACGCGAAGCCGTCGCTGCCGCCGCGCGCATCGAGCGCGTCGTCGCCGACCTGGGCGATACGCTCGACGCCATGAAAGGCCTGCACGGCGGACGAGTGCGATTCGGCGCGGTCTCCACCGCCAAATATTTTGCCGCGGAACTGATTGCTGCGTTCCTGCGCCAGCACGAGGGAATCGACCTGAAGCTGGTGGTAGGGAACCGCGCGGAAACGGCCGAATCGCTGCGTAATTACGATATAGACGTTGCGGTGATGGGCCGGCCGCCCAGCGATTTCGCCGTCGAAAGCGAGCCGTTTGGGCCGCATCCGCACGTGATGATCGCGACGGCGGAGCATCCGCTGGCGCGAGTCAGGCACGTATCCAAGAGCGAGTTGGCGAAACAAAAATTCATCGTGCGCGAGGAAGGTTCCGGCACGCGCAATATCTTCGAATACTTTTTCAATACGGAAATGATGCAGCAGCCAAAAATCACCGTGGAGATGGGATCGAACGAAACTATCAAACAGGCGGTAATGGCCGGCCTTGGACTGTCCCTGATTTCCGCGCACACAATCGCGTCAGAAGTGGCAGCGCGCCGGCTGGTGGTCCTGAAAGTGGAAGGCCTGCCCATTGTGCGGCAATGGTTTGTGGTGAACCGCGCCGACCGCGAACTGCCGCCCGCGTGCCGCGCCCTGCGCACGTTCATCGTGAAGAAAGGCAAGACGTTTCTACCGCAACGCGGCATCGCCTAGTTCGTGCGCTTGGCATTCCACCAATCGCTCCGCGATTCCATCACTCGATCGCGTAATGGATTCTGCAGGTATTTTCGGCAGTGGCTACTCGAGGACCGAATTACACGATCGGTACTCGTAGTACTGCGCGATTACACGCAACCAAACGTTTGTAACACGTTTCTCGTTTCTCACCTCATCGCATTTTTCGATACACTTGCCTCAAACATTCAATGAAGCGCGTGATGTTTCCTCTTATATTATCTCCCCACTAAGAACGACGCGCAGCAGCGGCGAAGCGCCAAAGACTTTTTGGCGTGGGTCGCCGCGAAGATCGCGACTTGGAAGCAAGAGCTGTGGGTGCAGCTCTGAAGAGAGGATATCTCCACGTTTTTCTCTATGGCAGGCCACAATCGGCGAACGGGTGTAGGTGTTTGGGGAATAGGAACGAAAATGGCAACAGCGACAACTTTCGGGCCCGGATGGGGCCGCGCGCCTGCAATTGCGCCGGCAGGCGTCGCGCGTCGCAAGCCGAAACTGGCCGCCGCGATTTACAACGCCGAGTTCGGTCGGACGGCGCCAAGTGGCCAGGCGAATTTATATAAAAGAGCGTCTCGCGTTGAGACGAAAATTGATCTTGGTTCAGCGCGCGATTGCTTGAGTGCAATGCACGCGGGCGTCGCAAGTCAGTACCATTACCGATGGGCCACGTTCACTGGCCGAAAGAGTGAAAATTGTTGTCGTAATTGTGGAAATCTTGCGCCCTGGATTTCGAAGGTGTTCTGCAATCCATTCATTAATAAGCACTTATATTTGTTTCAAATTGGCCCACGACTTGCGAACTGCGTAGCACCCGCCCAAGTACATCTGTACTGGTGTCCGAAGAGCTTAAGTAGTTGACGACGAATGGTGAGGAAAACGAATGGCTACCATGAAAGCATTGAGTTTGGCGATTCTTCTTACGGCAGCTCCGCTGAGCCTTTGGGGCCAGCAGAACAACACGGTTGCTGCCGCTGTTGCCGCCCCGATTTCCGCGCCCGCTGCCGGCGCCGTTCGTTCCAGCGATGACCGGCCAGCTTTGCAACAGCGCAACCCGCGCTACCAAGTGCAGAGAGACGACGTCCTGAATATTTCGTTCCCCCTCTCCCCGGAGTTGAACCAGACGGTCACCATCCAGCCGGACGGATACATCAATTTGCAAAACGTCGGCAGCGTGTACGTACAGGGGATGACGGTTCCCGAAGTCGTCGCGGCCCTGAAGAAGACCTATTCCCAGACGCTGCACGATCCAATTATTGACGTGGACCTGAAAGACTTCCAGCGGCCGTTCTTCGTCGCCATGGGGCAAGTGGGAAAGCCCGGCCAATACGATCTGCGCTACGACATGACCGTCACCGAAGCCATCGGCGTGGCCGGCGGATTTTTGCCGACCGCAAAGACGCAGGTTTTTCTCTACCATCGCGTAAATAACGAATGGGCGGAAGTGAAGGAACTGCACGTGAAAGACATCCTGAACGGCCACAACGTCAACGAGGATGCCCACCTGATGCCCGGCGACATGATTTTCGTGCCCGAGAAGTTCATCACCAAGTTCAGGAAGTACGTTCCGTATGGGATCGGGACGGGAGCCTACGTTCCCATTGACTAGTTTGCGGCGCGGACAATTTCAAGTTTAAAGGCGAAACTGACATGACTACATCGAATCGCAGAGACCGATCGGCGCAGGAAATGCCGGAAGTTACCTTGAGGGATATGTTGTCGCCCATATTCCGGCACCGCCGTGTGGTGATCATCAGCTTTTGTTCCGTCTTCGCCATCGCACTGCTGGTTGCCTGGGCTTGGGCGGCACGCTATTACGTTTCCACGATGCAGGTCGTCGTGGAACAGGATCGTTCCGATCCTGCGATTACCACCGCCGCGGTCGCCAACGTGAATAACAATCGCGCGGTCACCACCGATCAAGTCGCCTCGGAAGTCGCCCTGTTGCAGGGTGACGACATGATGCGCACCATCGTCTCTACCTGCAGGCTTGTCGACGATAAGTGGTCGCCCTTCGATATGTTCGCCGATCCCCAGCGACGCTTGGCCATGAGGCAAGAAGGCGTCGCGCGAGGCTTGGCCAAGAAGATTAAGGTGGAAGCGGCCGCCACTTCCGACGTCATTGACGTGAAATACGGAAGAACCGGCGAACCGGAAATTCCGGCCTGTGTTCTGCAGACTCTCGCCAAACTCTATCTGGAAAAACATCTGCAATTACAGCGTCCGGCCGGAACCGCTGATTTCTTCGCGCAAGAAACCGACAAATATCATCAGGCGCTTACCGATGCGGAGACCCGTCTGGCTGAGTTCAGCCGCACGTCGGGCGTCGCCGCTCCGGACATTCTGCGCACCGATATGGCCGGGCAAGTCGCCGCGACCCAGGCAGCGCTCTACGCAGCCCGGCAGGCAATCGCTGCCGATGCGAAGCGCATTGACAACCTTAACGAGCAAATGGCCGCTACCCCAGCCAGATCCGCCACAGTCGAGTCTTCGGAGGCAGCCAATCTGTTGCTCGAAAATCTGAACGCTACGTTATTGGGGGCTCAACTGAAGCGTAGCCAGCTGCTCATGAAGTACGACCCGAGTTATCCGCTGGTCAAGGAAGCTGAAGAAGAGATCGCGCAGACACAGGCAGCGATTGCAAGCGCCGAGAAGGCGAAGTATGTCAATCAAGCCACCGACCGCGATCCTACCTATGAGCTGCTGCGCGCGGATAAAGCGAAGACCGAGGCCGATTTGGCTACGGAGAAGGCCACCGCCGCTGCTTTGGTCACCAGCCTCAAGAGTATGAACTCGGACATGGTTTCATTTGACGGGGACGCGGTGAAGCAAGGCGCTTTGATCCGCGAAGCCAAAGCTGACGAGGCGAATTATCTCCTCTATCTCACCAAGCGGGAGCAGGAACGCACCTCGGATGCGCTGGATCGCAGTCGCATCGCCAACGTCGCGATCGCTGTTCCGGCCGTCGTCTCTTTGTTGCCCGCACATAGCCCGTGGCTGATCATGTTCCTCGGGTTGATTGGCGCAGTCATCGTCAGTATCGCAGCGGCCTTTGTTGCAGAGTATCTGGACCCATCTTTCAGGACGCCCGAGGAAGTGATGGAAACCCTGAAAATGCCGGTGCTTGCTTCGATGCCGAAGAGGGCGGCGTAGCCGAAATGTTTTTGGAGTACTACAAACTTACCGAGCAGCCGTTCGGCGTGACGCCGGACTCGCGCTTCCTCTATCTTGGTCCAAAACACCGGGAAGCGCTGGCGTCACTCGTGTACGGCACGGAGAGCAATCGTGGATTTCTGGCTCTGATCGCCAAGCCGGGAATGGGCAAGACGTCCTTGCTCTACCACTATCTTTCCTACTTGCGCGACAAAGCCCGCACGGCATTTATCTTCCGTACGGATTGCGACTCGCGCGAGTTTATTCGGCACCTGCTGATCGATCTCGGCATAGACGTCGCCGGAATGGATTTGCCGGCCATGCACGATAGTTTGAATCGGCTGCTGACCGAGGAAATGCGCGCAGGCCGCCGCTTCGTATTGGTGATTGACGAAGCGCAAAATCTGGACGAAAAAGTCCTCGAGTCCGTGCGACTACTCTCGAATTTCGAAACTCCCTGGGTGAAGTTGATGCAAATCGTCCTGGCCGGACAGCCTCAGCTCGCCGACCGCCTGGCCAGTCCTTCGCTGGCGCAGTTGCGCCAACGCGTATCCATGGTTATCCGGATCGACCCGTTCACAAATCAGGACGTCAACGCATACATTGATCACCGCTTGTGGGTTGCGGGCTGCGAGAAGCCGACCATCTTCACCGTCGGCGCGCGCAAATTAATTGCTGAACACAGTGAAGGCATTCCGCGCAATATCAATAATTTGTGTTTCAACGCGATGTCTCTGGCCTGCGCCCTCAAACGCAAGGCGATCGACCGTGACATCGTCCAGGACGTGATTGCGGATTTGGACCTCGAGCCCTTGCGCGAGAAAAGCGCTGTTGCGCCAACATCAGAAAAGAAACCAGAACGGCCTGCGCCCGGCATTTCGCTTGCTCCCAAGAAACCGTCGTTCGCCGGCGGGTGGATTCCCAAGGTTGTGCTGACCAGCGTTGTGGCGCTGGCTGTAGGTTTATTTTTCTTGAATGTAGACCGCGGCGCATCTCATACCGCCGCATCTGCGCCTCCCGTTGCGAACGTTACGGCCGCACCATCTCCGGCGCCGGCGCCAACTCCGGTTGTCGTTTCACAGGTTTCACTGATGCCTGCGGACGCGCCGAGCCCGAACCCAGAACCAGGCTCCCTGGACGTGCAGGTGAAGCCGGGTCAAACGCTCTATCAAATCAGCGTGAAGAAACTCGGTAAGTACAACGGCAAAGTGCTCGAACAATTGCAGGACCTGAACCCTTGGTTGAACGATCCGGACCATATTCAGCCCGGGCAAAAGATTCGCGTGCCAGCAATGGCGACAGATTCCACAGAAACACAGCGAGCGGCCCAGCAGGCAACCAGTGCTGCACCCGCAGAGGCAGGAAAACAATGAGCAAGAACTTTGAACTGATGCAGCAGGCAGGGAAGGAACAGGAACTTCGTCCAGCTCGCAAACTGGAGCCGGCGCCAGTTGCTTTTGGGAATGGCGGCGGTAACGGTCATCGCGAAATGGATGGCCCGGACCTCGACCAAATGGCGGGCGAAGAAGCGCTGCGCCTGGTGCAGCGCGTGTTCCTGCTGCAAGCGCAAGAACCGCCGCACATGGTGGCTTTCGCGGGCATTGATCACGGTAACGGAGTCAGCCGCGTTTGCGTGCGTGTCGCGGAGACCTTGGCAAAAAACATTAAGGGCTCGGTCTGCTTGGTCGAAGCGAATCTGCGGACGCCCGCGCTACCGGAGATGTTCGGCACCACCAATCATCACGGCCTGACGGACGCTTTGCTGCACGACGGGCCGATTCGTTCCTTCACGAAGCCCGTCCGTGGCGATAATCTCTGGCTGCTTTCCAGTGGAGCGCTCGCGGCGGACTCGGCGAAGCTGCTGAATTCTGACAAGCTGAAGACCCGCCTGGCGGAATTGCGCAAGGAATTTGATTTTGTGCTGATTGACCTGCCGCCACTCGCGCGCTACTCGGATGCGATCGGTTTGGGCCAGATGACGGACGGTTTCATCCTGGTTTTGGAAGCCAATAATACGCGGCGCGAAGCGGCTCTCCAGGTTGCAGAGGGCTTGCGCGCAGCGAACATTCGAATCCTGGGAGCGGTGCTCAACAAGCGCACTTACCCGATTCCGGAGACGCTCTACCACAAGCTGTAAAGCGAACCGAGTCGTTCGCCGGGGGTCGAGTAAAGATCTTGGTGCAGCGCAAAAGCCATAGCCGAGTTTTTGGTTGGGCACGAAAGAAGCGGGCAGTCTCCGTTGGTGAGTTAATTACCACCGGATGTGACTGAGAGTAGCGGAGCTCTGTCTCTGAACTACGTCCAACCCATCGCAGATGAGCTGAACACCGCGAGTGCGGGAAGGGAACTCGAGGCGCTGGCATGGTTCGCAGTGCAAACGAGGCCCCGGCACGAGAAGAAAGTCTCAGCCGAACTGCAGGAGAAAGGCGTTAGTGCCTTTCTTCCGCTGATTTCCTCAAAGCGGCAATGGAGCGACCGCAGCCGTGTAGTAGAGATGCCGCTGTTTCCGCAATATGTGTTCGTGCGAATCGCGCAGACGCTTCACACGCGCGTTTCCGTGTTGCGCACCAACGGCGTTAGCAATTTTGTGGGCACGCGCGGGATCGGTGTTGCGATTCCCGACGAGCAGATCGAGCGCGTACAGACGGTCGTCACACGAGGCATCCCGGCCACACCGCACGCGTTTCTGAACGTCGGGAAACGTATTCGGATTCGCGGCGGCGCCCTCGACGGACTACAGGGAATTCTTACGGCGGTGAACGGCGATCAGACTCTGGTGGTCTCCGTGGAATTGATTCAACGCTCGATCGCCATCCGCATCGCGGGTTTTTCGGTCGAGCCGGTTTAGCGAGAGCGCAACGCTTCTCGGCGGCAAATCGTTACAGATCCACAACGTGCAATTCATCATCGAGCTGTAAATATTTTGTATGACGAGTCTCGTTTATAGCGTTCTTTTGAAGCAAGCAGTCCGGCGCATTTTTTAGCAGAAGAACCCAGCCCGAAGAGAGAAACGGTGAACGAAGCAAAACGTCGGTTTCTTTTGAATGCTCTGAAGTTGTATGACCTCGGAATAATCGTGGTGTCATTCGGCTTGGCTACCTATCTGCTTGTCCACGCGGAGCATAAAGTTTCCTTGCACGACTTCCTGGCTATGCGGGTAAAGGTCTCCAACTGCGCGATTTTCGCGGTCGCCATGTTTTGTTGCCATGCCATCTTTTCGCTGTGCGGCCTTTACCAGTCGCGAAGGTTATCCACTCGTTTGGCGGAAAGCACCGACGCACTGAAAGCCACGTCACTATCCACGGTGTGCCTGGCATTGGTCGCGGTGTTCTTTTCAGTGCGCATGATTACCGTGCCCTTTCTGATCACCTTCTATGCGATCAGCTCTTTGCTGGTCGTCGCATCGCGCTTCTTTTTGCAATACTGGCTGGCCATCGTCCGGCGCCACGGCCACAATCTCCGCTACATGCTGATCCTGGGCACTAACTCTCGCGCCATCGAATTCGCGCGCAAGATTGAGGCCGCCCCCGAGCGTGGCTACCAGCTTCTCGGCTTCGTGGATGAGGACTGGTCCAGGATGGAAGAATTTAACGCCACTGGGTACAAAGTCTGCTGCGACTACGCGGGGCTCGCCGAGTACTTGCGCCGCAATGTGGTGGACGAAGTCGCGATCTACCTTCCGCTGCGCTCGTTCTACGAACACTCCTCGCAAGTCGCCGCGCTCTGCGAACAACACGGCATGGTAATGCGCTTCGCCTCCGATATTTTCGGCCTTAAGACCGCCCGCTCGCGCACGGAAGAATTCGAAGGCGATCATCACATCGCGGCCTACACGGGTGTGCGCGACGGATGGCCGCTGCTCGTAAAACGGATTCTGGATCTGGCAATCTCGTTTGTGCTGTTGGTTGCGTTGACGCCCCTGTTTCTCGTTGTGGCCGCGCTTATCAAGCTCACTTCACCGGGCCCCGTTTTCTTTCGCCAGGAGCGCATGGGCATCAACAAGCGTAGGTTCGTCATTTACAAGTTTCGCACGATGGTTCCGAACGCGGAAGAAATGATGGAATCGCTCGAGGATCTGAATGAAGTTTCCGGCCCCGTATTCAAGATCATGGATGATCCGCGCATCACTCCGATCGGAAAATTCTTGCGGCGCACCAGCATTGATGAGCTGCCCCAGCTCTTCAATATTTTGAAAGGTGATATGAGCCTGGTCGGACCCCGTCCTCTTCCTGTACGCGACTATCAAGGTTTCAATCAGGATTGGCAGCGTCGCCGTTTCACCGTTCGGCCGGGCATCACCTGCCTGTGGCAAGTCAACGGTCGCAGCTCCATTCCATTCGAGCAATGGATGCGCCTTGACCTGCAATACATGGACGAATGGTCGCTCTGGCTCGACCTGAAAATCCTGGCGCGCACCATTCCGGCGGTGCTCAGAGGCTCAGGCGCCGCTTAATCCATCGTCCTCGATCGTGCTCAATCGCAACGTTTCACTGCAATCCTGGCTTGATTGAATCCCTTTCTCTGTCTGCTTTCGGCATTGGGTGTCGTTGCCGTTGTGTTGAGCTTAGCGGCCTAACGATACAGGAGCATTCAGCAAGTGGAATCGCACCAAACTAAAATGGCTCGCGCCAACATTCTCGGAGTCGGCGTTCACGCCGTAAATCTTCCGCTCGCCGCGCAGATGCTCGAAGCGGCTGTCGAGTCCGGCCGCGGAGGTTACGTTTGCGTGACGGGCGTTCACGGCATCATGGAAGCGCAACGTAATTCACGATTCAAAAAAATACTGGACGACGCCATGCTGGTTGTTCCCGACGGTGTGCCGACTGTATGGCTGGGCCGCTGGGAAGGGTTTAAGAACATGGGCCGCGTTTTTGGGCCCGAACTAATGCTCGAGTTCTGCCGCAGGTCGTTGGCTTCCGGGCAAACTCATTTCTTGTACGGCGGCAAGCCGGGTATCGCTGAAGCGCTCCGCGAAAATCTCGAGCGCCGCTTTCCCGGAATTCGCATCGTCGGGACCTACACTCCTCCGTTTCGCCCGCTCAGCGATAGCGAGAAGACCGGCCTGCAACAAAGGTTGTCAGCCCTGGCCCCGGACGTTGTGTGGGTCGGCTTGAGTACCCCGAAGCAAGAAGAATTCATGTTCGAAAATATCGGCTCATTGAATTGCAAAGTGATGGTGGGAGTTGGAGCTGCCTTCGACATCCACACCGGCCACGTAAAAGATGCGCCGCAATGGGTGAAAAACGCCGGACTACAATGGCTGCACCGGCTGTGCCAGGAGCCGTCGCGCCTTTGGAAACGATATTTGTTCAATAACTCGGCGTTCCTGCTGCGGATTGCGCTGCAATTCACCGGGATTAAGCGTTACGAACTAACGCCACGAGCCGTCACTGGCGATTAAGTTCGAGCAGGGAGGTTTTTTAATCATCGAGTGGTGTTCCTGGCATTCCATTCGCCACTATTCGCAAATTCATGGGGGGTATGCAACATGCGAATTGCCGTAATCGGTTCAGGCTACGTCGGTTTGGTATCGGCCGTTTGTTTCGCTGAAATTGGCCACGAAGTGATTTCCGTTGATAACGACAGCGCAAAAATAGCCGCCCTAGAGCGCGGCGAAGTGCCGATTCATGAGCGTTTCCTTCCCGAGTTGTTGCAGCGCCACCTCGGCGGCCGCTTGCGCTTTTCCAGTTCCATCGCACAAGCGGTGCAGGAGTCGCAGGCCATCTTCATCACTGTGGGAACTCCCCAATCCGAAACCGGAGAGGCCGATCTTTCCTACGTCGAAGCCGTCGCCTACGAAATCGCGTCCGCGATTCAGAGTCCGAAGTTGGTAATCGAAAAAAGCACCGTGCCAGTAAGCACTTGCGAATCCTTGCGCAAAACCCTGCTTTTGAACGGCGCTCCCTCCGGCTTATTTTCTGTAGCATCGAATCCGGAATTCCTGCGCGAAGGCACGGCGGTCACCGATTTCCTGTATCCCGATCGCATCGTCGTGGGCGCGGATGATGAATTCAGCGCTTCGCTTCTCCAAGCCATCTACCGGCCGCTCACTTCCGGCACCTACTACTCCGAACCTCACGCCATTCCGCATTCAGGCCACTCGCATGCCAAGGCCCCGCTGATTTTGACCACCGCGAAGAGCGCCGAATTGATCAAGCACGCCTCCAACGCATTCTTGGCCATGAAAATTTCGTTCATCAACGCCGTCGCCAACATTTCCGAAGCAGTGGGCGCGGATATTCAGCAGGTTTGCGCGGGCATCGGCTCTGATTCTCGTATCGGTCCAAAATTCTTGAATGCAGGCATCGGATACGGTGGCTCGTGCTTCCCGAAGGACGTGCGCGCCTTCCACGCCGTCGCCACCCAATGCGGTTACGATTTCGGGCTTCTCGGCGAAGTCACGCGGATCAACGACGAGCAACGGCGCCGCTTTGTGAAAAGCATCCGCGCCGCACTTTGGACGCTGCGCGGCAAGCGATTGGGCGTCCTTGGACTGGCATTCAAGGATGGCACCGACGACATCCGCGAATCGCCCGCGATCGGCATCATCGAGGCTCTGTTGAAGGAAGGCGCTCACGTGCGAGTCTATGATCCTGCGGCTGAATCAAACGCGAAGAAAGTGCTCTCCAGTGATCGCGTGACCTACGCCAAAGATTCCTACGACACGGCCGCCGGCTCCGATGCGCTGCTGATCTTGACGGAGTGGAAAGAATTCGCGAGCCTGGATCTGCCGCGCCTGAAAAAACTGTTGAAGTATCCGATCGTAATCGATGGAAGGAATCTGTACGAGCCGGCCGTCATGGCGGGCGCGGGAATTATTTATCACAGCATCGGCCGCGCCACAGGTGTTCCTGAACATTTGTCCGAAATTGTGCAGCCAACTGAAGTGGAATTGGCCGTCCCGGTGAAGGATTTTGCCGCCGGCGCCGCTTCCGCAGGCTAATTTTGCGTCGGCCGCTGCAACTCGACCTGCACGGACTGGCAGTAAAAAACGGCCGATATGTTTGGTAATTGTTTTGCGCCGTTGATAGAAAGCACGACCGGAAATAGTAGAAATACTTGCGATTGATTTTGCAAAGCCGTCGTCCCAGATTGCGGGCCCAAACACCATTCTAATGTTCAAGTCCATATTCAAGAGTGCACTCGCGCGGAATGCCGCATGGATGTTTGTAGGGCAGGGGCTGCGACTCGTCCTTCAAGCGTTCTATTTTATTGAGATCGCGCGCTCGTTGGGCGTCTCCAATTACGGCGCTTTCGTCGGCGTTGTCTCGTTGGTCGGTATATTTTTCCCGTTCGGAGCAATGGGCAGCGGCAATTTGCTGGTGCAGAACGTCGCGCGCGAGCCGGGCCAGTTCCGAAAATACTGGGGTAAGGCGCTGGCTACCACGACGACGTGCTGTTCGATCCTGCTCGTTGTGGTGTTACTGGTTTCCTTCTTCGCGCTGCCACGTTCCATTCCAACTTTGTTGGTCTTGCTCGTTGCGGGCTCAGACCTGTTCGGTCTGAACATGATCACCATTAGTGGCCAAGCGTTTCAAGTGTCCGAGCAGCTGAACTGGACCGCGACGATGAACGTGATGGTCGGCGTGTTTCGTTTGACAGGTGCCCTTGCGCTGGCCGCGATTTTTGCGCATCCCACGGCGTTGCAATGGGGATACATATATTTCGGGACCACAGTACTCTCGGTAAGCGTCTCGGTGCTGCTGGTATCCACGAAACTGGGGTCGCCAATCCTCGCATGGCGGAGTTCGATGCGCGAACTGCGCGAGGGCTTCTATTTTTCAGCCGGCTTGAGCTCGCAAACCATCTACAACGATATTGATAAGACCATGCTGGCGAGAATGTCCACGCTGGATGCAACCGGTATCTATGGCGCGGCGTACCGGATTATTGACGTCAGCTTTTCGCCTGTGTCCGCCTTGCTGGCCGCCACGTATCCCAGCTTTTTTCGTCGCGGCACGCGAGGCATTTCGTCGAACCTCACGTATGCGGGTTCGCTGCTGCCGCGCGCCTTGGGCTACACCGCGCTGGCATGTATTTGCCTTCTGCTCGGGGCGGGAATTATTCCGCGTATTCTTGGCCCCGAATACGCCCGTTCCGCCGAAGCGTTGCGTTGGCTCTCGGTGCTGCCCATGCTGAAGGCCGTGCATTATTTCCTTTCGGATGCGCTCACCGGAGCAGGGCATCAGGTGGTGCGAACCGCAATCCAGGTGGGCGTGGCCATTTTCAACGTTTTGCTCAATCTGTGGTTGATTCCGGCGTATTCCTGGCGAGGCGCCGCATGGTCCAGCATCGCTTCGGATGCGCTGCTCGCGTGCAGCATCGGAACCGCAGCGTTCATCCTGCTGCGCCGCTCGCAAAACGTGCTCGGCAAGCTGACGGCAAACGCCGAATCGGACTGACAGCCTCAAGATGTTCCCAAGTGTGATTTCGTGACGATTCAATCAGATCGCTCAATGTTCGGATGGAGATTCAAACCATGAATATCTCTCGCAAATATCTCGGCGATGTCTTCACGATTTTCGTGCTGGCTTTGGCGACCGGCGCCTTCCAGTCGTTAGTCGTGGACACCTCCACCGCCCAAGCCGTCAACGAAGGCAATCCGCTCCTGCAGATTATGTGGGCGCTGGTGTACGCGGTCGTTCTGATACGCGCCATCGGGAACTTTCGCGCGATTGCGGCCGCCGTGCGCGCCAACAAGTTTCTGCTCGCTCTGGTGTTGCTCGCAATCGTTTCCGTTTTCTGGTCCGAAGAGCCCGGCCTCACCCTGCGTCGCAGCGGCGCGCTCCTGGCCACCACTTTGTTCGGCCTGGATTTTGCGGTCCGCTATTCCATTCGCAAGCAACTGCAGCTGGTCGCGATTGCCTTGAGCGCCGTCGTCGCGCTTAGCGTCGTGGTGCAAGTATTTTTCGCGGGCCTGGTTCCGGTCGTGGATAAAGCTTACCCCAACGCCTGGGTTGGTCTGTTCGACCAGAAGAACGTGTTTGCCCGGGTGATTGTGCTCACCGCGATTGTCGTCTTCGCCTCGGTTCGTCGTTCGATGGGCGGCATCCTCACTGCCGCCTTTACCTTCCTGGCCGCGACCGCGTTGATTATCCTTACCCAATCGATTACGGCAGTCGTTGCTCTGGTCGGCCTGATTCTGATTCTGCAGTTTGCGCCAGCCTTGCGCTGGACGGGGCGAGTCCGAACCCTGATCGGGTTCTCCGCCGCAGTGATGGTCGCCCCGGCAATTTTCTTATTAATCCACTATTGGGCGCTCATCCTCAATTTGCTCGGGCGCAACGGCACGCTCACTGGCCGCGCACAGCTCTGGGCCATCTCTGTTTCCAGCATCGAGCTTAAACCGATCTTGGGCTATGGTTACAGCGCTTTCTGGATGGTATCCGCGGAAGCACTGCGCATTAACGCCGTGCTGCGTTGGACTGTTCCGCACGCGCACAACGCCTATATTGACCTGGCACTTGAGCTGGGCCTGGTCGGGCTCGTACTCTACGTCGCTGCCTACATCGTGGCGTTGTGGAGAGCAGTTGGCTACATGCGCACGGATCCCGAACCCGGCGCCAAATGGCCGCTCGTCTACTTCTGCTTCATATTGCTTTATAGCTTGACTGAAAGTTCTGTTCTGGTTCCCGGCTCGATCTTCTGGATGCTTTTCGTGGCCGCAGCCTGCACCGTCGCCCAGCCTGTGGGTGCTCTTGCTTTCGAATCAGCAGACGAGCATGCGCCTGAAACCGATCCCGGAAGGGATCCAGGGCCGTCTTTCGCAACCAGCTAGGCGTAAACTGACATCGGACATTCCGCCCGGAGCCGTTACGAGTCTGGACGCTACAAACGAAAATCGAAAATCTCTGACATGACTCCGCTGGCCCCCAAACCAAAGCTCGCGCTGCTTCTGAATATCATCGCGCCTGCGAGGCTGCGCCTTTACTCCATTCTGGCGGATCACTTCGATCTGCTGATCTTGCACGGCGGTACCGAAGCGAATCGCGATTCGTGGCAGGGCCTCGAGAAAGCCATCCCTAACGCGCAAGTAGTCCGCGCCTGGGGTTGGCAGCTTCATCACGCGAAAAAAGTGGATGGGGAAGTGTTCGATGAGAAATACATTCACGTAACTCCCGGTTTCGCTTGGCATCTCTTGCGTTTTCGCCCGGAAGCGATCATCAGCAACGAGATGGGTCTTCGCACGCTGACCGCCTTGACGTACGGAACGTTGTTCCGCAAGCCTGTATGGGTTTGGTGGGGTGGCACAGCGCACACCGAGCGCAATATCGGGGGGCTGCGCAAAATCATTCGAAAAATTGTTACGCTGTGGGCACGCCACTGGATCAGCTACGGCCGCACCTCCACGGAATATTTGCTTCAGCTGGGCGTTAAGCGAGAACGGATTTTGGAATCGCAGAATGCCGTGGATGAAGACCGGTTTCAGGTGGACGCTGAACCCGCCTGGACTATTCAACCGCGGCCCGTCGTGCTGCACGCGGGGCAGTTTATCGAACGCAAGGGTCTCGGCCTGCTGTTGGCCGCTGCCGTGATTCTCCAGCAGCAGGGCTGCGAGTTTTCGCTGCTCCTCGTGGGCAGCGGCCGCGAGAAACAGGCCCTCGAGCAGCGCGTGGCAGCGCTGGGGCTGAAAAACGTGCACTTTCGCGCCGCGCAGGCTCCGGACAGAATGCCGTCGGTCTATCGCAGTGCCGACGTCCTGGTTTTCCCCACATTGGAAGACGTATGGGGACTGGTGGCAAACGAAGCGATTCTCTGCGGTGTTCCGGTCCTCTGCTCAAAATATGCGGGCTGCGCCCCGGAACTTTTCGCCCCGGAGAATATTTTTTCACCAGACGACTTGAACGGATTTACGCAAAAGCTGCGCGATGCTATTTCCGGCAGGCTGCCGAAAACAGATTGTTCGCGGCTCAAGACCACTCAAGCGCTAGGCAGTGAGCTGGTCAAAGAAGTGAACAGTCAGCTATCATCGAATCCCCAGCCCGTCGTTTCTAACGCACCAAAATCCACGTATCGGGAAACGTGATCTAAACCGACACGCAAGGCTGAAATTATGACGGTACTGAGGGGTACCAATAGCATCGGTCTGCTGTGCGCTTTTCTCGCCATCTTTTCTGCGATGAGGGGCGATGTGACCAAGCTTGTTCCCAGCTCTGAGCCGATTCCAGCCAGCCTCTTCGGAATGCACGTCCATCATATGGTCAGCCCGAAGGGCAAGGAACCGCTCACACCCTGGCCGGCCGTGAATATTCCCGAATGGCGTTTGTGGGACGCCCATCTTACTTGGCCCGATATCGAACCCACAAAAGGTGTATGGCGATTCGAGAACGTCGACAAATCTCTTCAATTGGCGCAAGCACACGGCACCGATGTGCTGTTCACGCTGGGACTCACGCCAACTTGGGCGTCGGCGCGTCCCCAGGAGCCGTCGGGATATAAGCCGGGCTACGCGGCGGAGCCCATAGACATTCAAGATTGGCGGGATTTTGTAACCGCAGTGGCAACGCGCTACAAAGGGCGCGTCCACGAATATGAGATCGGGAACGAGCCCAACTTGCACCAGTTCTGGACCGGGAGCCTGGATCAAATGCTCGCACTCGTCCGCGAAGCCTCCCCGATCATTCACGGCATCGATCCCACGGCAATAATCGTTTCTCCCAGTGCCACGAAAGGCGCCGACGGCGTGCGGTGGCTAGCCGAGTTTCTGCAAAAAGGCGGCGGCCAGTACGTGGACGTGATTGGCTTTCACTTCTACGTCAACAAACAACCGCCCGAATCCATGCTTCCGCTGATTAAGCAAATTCAGCAGACCATGGCGAACAACGGCGCGGCCGGCAAGCCGCTCTGGGATACCGAAGCAGGTTGGCTCGAACCAAATCCATACCCGAACAACGAGCTGCTCGCTGCATATCTTGCCAGAGCTTATATTTTACAGTGGGCCGCGGGGGTGCAGCGATTTTATTGGTACTCGTGGGATAGTCACAACATGACGGTCGACTCCACGGAACCAGGCGCCGAGGTTTTGCAGCCCGCAGGACGCGCTTACGGAATCATTCAGACCTGGCTCGTCGGCGCGCGCATGGATTGGTGCAGGCAGGACGACAGCCACACCTGGACGTGCGAATTGAACCGTCAGGGCGCGCTGCAATGGATTATTTGGAATTCCGACGGACCAAAAACTATCTCCATCCCTTCATCTTGGGGCGCGAGAGATTCTACTATCTTGCTTCAGGACGCCCGGCCATTCAATGGCTCCAGTTTGGACGTCGGACAAATGCCAGTCCTGCTGACCAGCCAATGAGCGTGCCGCCGATATTCGATTTCGACGCGGATAAATCAGGCAGCACAGTTCTAACCTCATGAAAATTGTTCAGGTGCACAACACTTATCAGCAGCCCGGAGGTGAAGACGTCGTCGTTGAAAGCGAAAGGCGCCTGCTACAAAGCGAAGGCCACCAAGTGATTCCGTACCTGCGCAGCAACATGGAGTTGCAGGATGCTTCGGCCCTCGCGCGCATCGCCGTTGTCCCGCGCATGGTGTGGTCTTCGGAATCGCGCCGCGGGTTTGCCTCGCTGCTCGATGCGGAGCGCCCGGACGTGGTTCACATCCACAACACCTTCATGGTGATTTCGCCTTCGATCTACTCGGCTTGCAGCGAACGCAAGATTCCGGTGGTGCAGACGCTCCATAACTTTCGGTTGCTCTGTCCGTCCGCGAATTTTTACCGCGATGGTCATGTTTGTGAAGAATGCGTGGATCACGGCTTGCTGCGCGGCGTCCAGCACGCCTGTTATCGAAATTCTCGCGGGGCCACGGCGAGCGTCGCTCTGATGATCGCGGTTCATCGGAAATTGCATACTTGGTGCGATTGCGTCACCCGCTTTGTCGCCTTGACCGAGTTTCAGAAGCAGAAGTTCGTGGCCTCGGGATTTCCGCCCGATAAATTCATGGTTAAGCCTAATTTCGTCGACCCGGACCCTTGCGAACGAGCGAACGCCGGTGAATACGCCGTGTACGTTGGCCGCCTGGCGGAAGATAAAGGCCTGCGCGTCCTGCTCAAGGCGTGGAAGCAACTACGCGCGCCCTATCCGCTGCAAATTGTCGGAGACGGCCCGGAGCGCCCCGGTCTGGAAGCCCAAGCGCGCGATTTGCAGCGCTCCGGCGTCATATTTCGCGGACGCCTCTCCCGCACAGAAACCATGGCAGCCATAAAGAACGCGCGATTCATCGTCGTTCCCAGCACCTGGTACGAGACATTCGGCATGATCATCGCCGAATCTTTCGCCTGCGGTACCCCGGTGCTCTGTTCGCGCCTCGGCGCAATGGCGGAGATCGTCGCGGACCAATGCACCGGCCTGCATTTCACTGTGGGTGACGCGCAGGACTTAGCCCACAAAGTCGAATGGGCCTGGGAGCATCCTGCCGATCTCGCCAAGATGGGCCGCGCCGCTCGCGCCAAATATGAATCGGACTACACCGCAAAAAAGAATTATTCGCTTTTGATGCAAATTTATGAGCAAGCGGTCGCTGCGAATAACTAGCGCACGTCGTCCCCGGATTTTCCGGCGTGGTCGCTGATCGAAGGAGCCTGGATGAGCAACATTGTCCTGAAAGCCGTCAATAAATTTCGCAGAATCTACCACCGGAAGCGCCTGGGCAAGCGCTTCTTCGAACAAGAGTCGAATACCGTTAAGACTCCCTACATCGAGCATCCGCGCGTCACCGCGATCCTTCAGTTGTTCAATAAACGCCAGAATATTGAGGCTATCGTCGGCGCGCTGCTCAGCTCGCCCATCGAAGAGATTATCGTGGTTGACGACGGCTCGAGCGACGGTGCCCTGGAAGTCCTCGCGCGCATGCTCACCGGCAAAAACCACTTCGTCATCCGCTCGAACGACATTTTCGAAATCAGAACGTACTCCCGCGCCTTGGATTTCGCCCGTGGCGAATTCGTCGCGCTCCTTCAGGATGACGACATTCCTCCGACGGACGGTTCCTGGATTGAAGAAGCTTTGGCGCATTTCGCTCGCTATCCCAAGCTCGCCGTTCTGGGTGGTCGAGACGGCCTCTCGTTAAAAGTGGCGAACGGCAACGGTTCAGGTCCGGTGATGGCGTACGACTTGGTGAACCATCGCAACGGCCAGCCGGTTCGCCTTCCTTTCACCTTTGTGGACACCGTAAACCGCGCCCCGGTCATTTTGCGCCGAGCGGCGATTCTGGAATTGGGCGGAATTGACAACGCGTTCGCGCCCTATCAGTGCGACGATGTGGATATCTGTCTGCGCGCATGGAAGGCGGGACTGCAAGTGGGTCTGTATCCCACGGATTTCGTTCGCGACGTCGGCATGGGCGGCATGCGCATCTTCAATGCCGATAAACTCCCCGAACAAGCCAGGAAGAACTGGAAAATCATTTACGATCGTTACGGCAACGATGTCAGCAACGGCCACTTCGCGGCCCTGGTGGCAAACGCACGCAACTCGGCGCAGGTATGACCCATGAAGCCGTCAACCATTCTGGATACCGTGTCGATTCGTCTGGATTCACTCCAACAAGGAACGCAATGCGCGTCCTAGCATGGCCCGTTGATAACGGTTCCAATCCCTACACCACACTGGTCCATGAAGACATGGGCTCCAATGTCAACGTGGACGAATGGCCGGGAAATCTGCTGAAAAAATATTCGGTCTGGCATATGCATTGGCCCGACCATCTCTTGAACGATCGCAATCTGCTGCGCTCGATTTACAAGACGACCGGCATGTTCGCCGCCATCGATTACTTGCGCCTGCGCGGAACAAAAGTCGTCTGGACCATGCACAATCTGCATTCGCACGAGTCTTTCCATCCCGCGTTCGAACGCATGTTCTGGCGGCGTTTTATTCCGCGCGTGGATGGCGCTATCAGCCTCAGCGCCGCGGGCCTGGAATTAGCGATGGAGCGATATCCTCGGCTGCGCGAAATTCCCACTACGATTATTCCGCACGGACATTATCGCGCCGAGTACCCGCCCAGCGCGGATGATGCCAGGAACGCGCTCGGCATCGCCGAGCAGGCCAAAGTGTTCATGTTTTTCGGCGCTGTCCGAAGTTACAAGAGCGTGGACGTGCTGGTTCGCGCCTTTCGCAAAGTCACCATACCCAACGCTCTTCTCTATGTGTGCGGAGTGCCAAGCACAATCGCAATCGCTGAAGAGATCATGAAAGAAGCTGCGCTCGACAGCCGCGTGCGCGTGAAGTTTGAGTACATCAAAGTGCGCGAAGTCAGCACCTATCTCAGCGCCGCCGACCTCGTCGTGCTGCCTTATCGCGAAGTGCTCAATTCCGGATCCGCGCTCTTGGCACTTTCCTGCAATCGCCCGATTCTAGTTCCCGATCTCGGCGCTATGAGCGAACTGCAAGCCGATTACGGCGATGAGTGGGTCCGCACTTTCAGCGGGCCAATTGACGAGCACGTTCTGGAAAAGTCCATGCAATGGGCCGAACAGCCCAGGTCCGCCGTCTGTCCGGTACCCGAAGAATACAATTGGCGCAGCATCCGCTCGAACACAGTTCAGTTCTACGAAAAAGTCATTTCGCACGTGCGCAGCTGACGCGATTTCAACTGAAAATTACAAATGACTCCTAAAATTCTTTTGGTCGCAACGCGCCGCTGGTTCGCCACTGCGCGATTGGGTGCGGCACTAGCGCAAGCGGGATGCCACGTGCAGGCGATATGCCCGTCCGATCATCTGCTGACGAAAGTGCGGGCGGTTCGCGGAACTTATCATTACTCCGGACTTATGCCCATCCGATCGCTGCGTGCCGCGATTGACGCGGCACAGCCCGATCTGGTCATCCCGTGCGATGATCTGGCCACGACGCACCTCCATCACTTGCACGCGCTGGCATCGCGGTCGGCTACGGACTTACCTAATATCTCGGCACTGCTCGAACGATCACTGGGAAATCCAGCCTATTTTTCGGATGTCGACTCCCGCAACGCATTTATGTCGCTGGCGCGCGAAGAGGGAGTCTGCGCGCCGAATACGGCAATCGCGACCAGCGCCGATGGCGTGCTGTCGTGGTTGAAGGAAAATGGTCTGCCGGCGGTCCTGAAAGTCGATGGTACCCACGGTGGTGCGGGCACCGAAATTATCCACAGCCTCGCCGCCGCCGAAAGCTCTTTTCATAAATTGGACGCCGGAATTCTCGTGTCTCGCGTCGCAAAGCACGCGGTGCTGGCGGGTGATTTCAGCGGCGCGCGATCCTGGCTCCGCAACAGCAAATCGGCTGTAAATATTCAGAGTTTTGTTCCGGGACCCGATGCCAGCAGCTCCGTCGCCTGTTGGCAAGGCGAAGTACTGGCCATGATCCAATTCGAGGTCTTGCGAAAAACCTATCCAAAAGGATCGGCCAGCGTCCTGCGCTTGATCGATATTCCGGAAATTTCCGCGACGGTGAAGAAAATGGTCTCGCGCCTCGGCCTCTCTGGTCTCGTGGGCTTCGATTTCATTCTCGAAGAGCAATCCGGTCGTCCGTATCTCATCGAGCTGAATCCGCGCGCCACGCAGACCTGCCATTTGCGTCTTGGCGAAGGGCGGGATCTGGTCGCGGCGTTGCGTTTTAGAATTTCAGGAGAAGCGTTGCAAGCCGTGCCGCGCGTGACGGACAACGACGTTATCGCTTTGTTTCCGCAAGAGTGGCAGAAAGATCCAGACAGCGAGTTCATCAAATCCGCCTACCATGATGTGCCGTGGGACGAACCGGAACTGGTTCGCGCCGCTATCCAATTCAGACCCCAAAGCGGAGGGTGGCTGTCGCAGGGCAGGTGGCGCGAAGTTCGTTCCAAACTGACCGTTGGGCGCGCCTGAATTTTCTCGATTTGATTAGTTCGCATTTCATACCAAAATGGGGGGGGGAGGCAAGAATGCAAAAACATGTTCTGGTAACGGGTGCTGGCGGATTCATCGGAGGCCATCTGGTCGCCAAGTTCCGGAAGCAGGGGAAGCGCGTCCGCGCGGTCGACGTAAAGCCGCTCGACGAATGGTATCAGCGGTTTGATGACGTCGAGAGTTTGGACCTTGACCTCAACATCAAGGAAAACTGCGAAACGGCCGCTAAGGGCGTAGACGAAATCTACAACCTCGCGGCGAACATGGGAGGCATGGGCTTTATCGAGCACAACAAAGCGCTTTGCATGTTGTCCGTGTTGATCAACACTCACATGCTGCAGGCCGCGTTGAATCACGGCTGCCAAAAGTTTTTCTACTCCTCGTCCGCCTGTGTCTACAACGCGGACAAGCAGAAGACCTTCGAAGCGCCTTCCCTCAAGGAAGAAGATGCGTATCCCGCGATGCCCGAAGATGGCTACGGCTGGGAAAAACTTTTCTCCGAACGCATGTGCCGCCACTTCCGCGAGGATTTTGGCCTGTACACTCGCGTCGCACGCTTCCACAACGTTTACGGCCCCTGGGGCACATGGTTCGGCGGTCGCGAAAAAGCTCCCGCTGCAATCTGCCGCAAAGTGATCGAGGCGAAGCTGCAAGGCACGCATGAAATCGAAATCTGGGGCTCCGGCGACCAGACTCGCAGTTTCATGTACGCGGATGATTGCGTCAAAGGCATCGAACTGATCACAGACTCGCAAATCCTCGAGCCTATAAATCTCGGCTCCACCGAAGCCGTCAGCATCAACCAACTGGTGGATATCGTTGAAGGTATCGCCGGCATCAAGCTCAAGAGAAATTACAATCTGAGCGCTCCCAAAGGCGTCAACGGCCGCAACAGCGAAAATACGCTCATCAAGAAATATCTGAATTGGGAGCCAGACACCACGTTGCAGGCGGGCCTGGAAAAAACTTACGCGTGGATCTACGACCAATATCTCGCTCGCGAAAGAGGCGAAGCAGGCGTTGTGAGAGAATCTTCGGCTGCGCGGTAGAGTAGCAGCTGTGTCTGCGGCGAACGCAGAAAGCGGCGTCACGAGGCGCCAATGCGCCGAAGCACAAGCGGCGCGTGAAGCAGAAAATCGCTCGAGGTCAACAGGGATAACCATGGAAACCGGTGAAATCTACAAAAAGCTAAATACCGTCTTCGAAGATGTATTCGATGACGACTCCATCGTCGTCCGCCCCGAGCTTTCGGCGGACGACGTGGACGGCTGGGACAGCCTTACCCACATTCGCCTGATACTCACCGTCGAGAGGACTTTTAAAGTAAAGTTCTCGGCCTCCGAGATCGGCAAGCTCAAGAATGTCGAAGGCCTCGCCGAATTAATTCGTTCGAAAGCTAATTGACCCTGAGGAAATTCATCTCCCGACAATGAGTCTCGATCTTTTCAGGTCCCTCTCTTGGCTGCCGGCGCCTCCGTCGGACTTCAGCGCGCGCTGCCGCGCGGTTCTCGATCAAAATTCCGAGGCCGCTGTAGGCTCGCGTTTTCAGTCGCTCGCAGCGTTGGCGCTGGATGAAAATCAGCTGAATCACCTGGCGCGCGCGATCGCAAAAGCTCAGAAGTCTCAAACCTCGCTTCACCCGCTCGTCCCGTTTCGTCTGGGCGTCCTCAGCAACGCCACGCTCGATTTCATCGTGCCGGCTCTGGTGGCCACCGCCGCGCGCTATGGTGTCGCGCTCGAATGCATCAAAGCCGAATACGACCAGGCCGTCCAGCAAGCGCTCTCTCCGGATTCCTTAATCAATCGCGCCAAGCCAGACGCGGTGCTAGTCGCGATGGATTATCGCGCGCTTCCGCTGCGCTGCAAAAAAGGCGACGCCGCAGAAGCGGAGAACGCCGTTAGCCAAGCGGTGGCGTTCATCCAGTCGCTGCGCGTCGGACTGAAAGCGAACGGCAAGACGGTTTGCATCTTGCAAACGATTGCCCCTCCGCCCGAGCGCCTGTTCGGGAGTTTCGATCGCGCCCTTCCCGGCACCGCTGCCAACATCATCAACCGCTTGAATCTCCGTCTTGCGGAAAGTGTTTTTGGAACAGAAGACATCCTGCTCGATGTCGCTGGCCTTGCCGAGACGGTTGGTCTTGCCGACTGGCATTCACCCGCCGAATGGAATCTCGCGAAGCTCCCATTCTCAAATAGCTTTCTGCCTCTCTACGCGGATCACGTTGCTCGCCTTCTCGCCGCGCTGCGCGGTAAAAGTCGCCGCGTCCTGGTTCTCGATTTGGATAACACGGTTTGGGGCGGCGTGATCGGCGACGACGGACTCGAAGGCATTCAATGCGCGCAAGGCGACGCGACCGGCGAAGCCCATCTGAGCGTTCAACGCCTCGCGCTGGATTTACGCGAACGAGGCGTCATCCTGGCTGTCTCTTCGAAGAACGAGGACGAAATCGCGCGCCTGCCATTCCGCAAGCACCCCGAAATGCTCCTCAAGGAAGAACACATCGCCGTTTTCCAAGCCAATTGGAACGACAAGGCCACAAACATCACCGCGATCGCTAAGGAATTATCGCTCGGTCTCGATTCCGTCGTTTTCCTCGACGACAATCCTGTCGAACGCAATCTCGTCCGCCAGCTTCTACCTGCTGTCGCCGTTCCCGAGCTTCCCGCAGACCCCGCGCTGTACGCTAGAACTCTGGCCGCCGCAGGATATTTCGAATCAATCTCTTTTTCCGCTGAAGACGTGTCGCGCGCTCGTTTCTATCAGGACAACGCCAAGCGCGTGGGCCTGCAGAACCTGGTTGGCGACCTCGATGCCTACCTCGCCTCACTGCAAATGGAAATTACTTTTCAGCCGTTTGACGAAATCGGCCGCGCCCGCATCACGCAGCTAATCAACAAATCGAACCAGTACAATCTAACGACAAAGCGCTACACCGAACCCGAAGTCGCCGCCGCGCAGGACGATCCGCAATACTTCACCCTCCAGGTTCGTCTTTCCGACACTTTTGGCGACAACGGCATGATCAGCGTCGTCATCTGCCGCCGGCAATCTCATTCCGAATGGGAAATTGACACATGGCTGATGAGCTGCCGCGTTCTCGGACGCGGTGTCGAGCAGATGGTGCTGCGCGAGATTCTCGAGCACGCTCGCCGCAACGGAATTCGCAAATTATTCGGTGCGTATCGCCCCACAGATCGCAACAAACTTGTGGAGGATCACTACTCGAAGTTGGGTTTCATTCTCACTGGCACCGAGGCGGACGCGACAACGATTTGGGAACTAGACGTCGATCGCGCTGCCGTCGAAGCTGCTCCCATGACGGTGCGTTCCATCGGCTTTATGCAAGAAACCAGTGGCCTCGCGAATGACCGAGCCTAGCAGTAATTCTCCAGCAGGCTCGCCCGCTTCCCCGCAGGCCACCCTGTCGAAGCGCGACTACTACCTGCTCCCCCTCATTAGCCTCGCGACCATTCTGTTTATCTTCGGAATATCTGAACTTCTCACCCGCGTGATTTGGGTCGAGCACAAGGAGGGTTCCTGCACCGTCGTTGACCCGGTCGCCGGTGACCATTTCAAGCCAAATTGCACGATCCGTACAAAAAATGCCGAAGGGCCCTGGACTACGTATCACTACAACGAATGCGGATATCGCAGTGCCACCTCCTGTGGACCGAAGCCGCCCGGAGCCGTCCGCATTGCGATTCTGGGCTCTTCCGTGAGCCAGGCACTTTACGTCCCCTATGAACAAACCTATTTCGCGCGCACCGCCGCCGATCTCAGCCGCAGCTGCAATCATTCGATAGATGTGCAGAATCTCGGCGTCCCCGGCTCCAGTCCCATCTACGTCTATCGGCGCCTCCCGGAAGCTATAGCGCTCAAGCCTGATGTTGTCCTTTATCTTCTCGCGCCCTTCGATCTCGAACAACGCATCGACCCGCGGGAGCTTGCCGAGCGCAACGATCCCGCCCGCAACGAAACGTCAACGAAACCAGCAGTGCAGTTGACCTTGAGTCCGATGAAGCGGATGGAGCAAACGCTCGTTGAAAGCCGCACCGTCCTGGTGGCTCAACATTTTCTGTTTCAGAATAGAGATACTTTTCTGGGCATGTACTTACTTTACGGGGATAAAGCCGATTTTCTGCGGCAGCCCTTCACCCCTGCGTGGCAGCAACGATTCGCGGACGTCGATCTCATCATCGGTGACATGGCAGATAAACTACGCGCCGCTGGTGTTCCTCTTGTGGTCATCCCCGTGCCATCGCGCGCAGAAGCAGCTCTGCTTAGCTCTCGACAGCTCCCCCCGAATATCGATCCGTCCGCATTCGGCCATCAGATCGAATCGATCGCGGCCAATCACGGCGCCGATTATGTGGACCTGATGCAAACCTTCAGTAACATCCCGAATTCAGAAAACTTGTTCTACGTCGTGGATGGCCACCTCACCCCCGAAGGCCAGCAAGTGATCGCGCAAGTCCTCTCGAAAAAGCTTCTCGACGGCAGCATCCCGGCCTTCGCTCACTGCACACCACAGCAGCAGAGCTTGGCGCGGGAGCACTAACCGTGGGTTCAGCCTCTCTGCAGTTTCTCGCCTATGCTTTCGCAGTAGCGCTCGTTTTCAACCTCGGCCGCTCCGTCGCGTGGAGGCAGTGCGCGCTTCTGGCCGCCAGCATCGGATTTCTCGGATTTTTTTCCCGTCGTCCCGCCGCGTTCGTTCCGCTTGTAGCCTTTCTACTATTTGGATTCCTAAGCCTGCGCTTGATGCAGGCCGGCGCAACTCGATTGTTTGTTCCCGTCCTGATTGTCGGCATCGTCTCCTTCGTTTGGTTGAAGAAATACGCCTTCCTACCATCCTCGCTGTTTCTCCCCGCTCCCTACGTGACCCTGGGGTTGTCATACATCTTTTTTCGCGTCCTACACTTGATCATTGACGCGCGCGCGCGTCAGAGCACTCTTCCTCGAAATATCAGCCTCGTTTCTTACCTGAACTACACCTTAAACTTCACCACCCTAGTCGCTGGCCCCATCCAGCGCTACAACCAGTTCGCTTCCATGCAGCTCGCTCCGGCACCTCTGCCGCTGAACATTGTTGTGGCAGGTGAAGCACTCGAGCGAATCATCGTAGGCATCTTCAAAGTGAATGTACTCTCGCTCTTCCTGTTGGCAGTACACACCAGCGCGGTGAATTCACTCGCCTCGGTCCACGCCGTTACCGGGCGCGTATTCGCGACTGTCACGATCTTGGCCGTCTATCCGTTCTACATCTATTGCAATTTTTCGGGCTATATCGATATTGTGATTGGCATCGCGCGCTTTCTCCGCATCAAGCTGCCTGAAAACTTCAATCGGCCTTTTTCTTCGCAAAATTACATAATGTTTTGGAGCCGTTGGCATATCACTCTGTCGAGTTGGCTTCAGTTTTACGTTTACCTGCCCTTGATGCTCAAGTCCATTCGCCGCTGGCCATCGCCGGCTATGGAACCGTTCTTGAATGTCTTCGCACTCTTTGTTACGTTCCTCCTCGTCGGTCTGTGGCATGGCCAGACTTCCGAGTTTGTGTTCTTTGGCGCCCTCTTGGGGCTGGGGGTAAGTCTGACGAAGTTGTATCAAGTGCTGATGATCAAATGGATCGGCCGGGAACGTTATCAGGCGGTGGGCGTAAATTGGCTTTACAGCGCTGCGGCCCGCGGCCTCACCTTCACTTGGTGCGCGCTCACGATGCTATGGTTCTGGTCGAACTGGGCGCAGCTTGGCTTCCTGTCGCGATCCCTTGGTTCCAGGGCAATCGCGCTTGTATGGATCTGTGTTTTTGTTGGATCTTCAATAACACTTGCGTTGTGGGAAGCTGCGCGTGAATGGTTGCTTTCTTTTCAGTTTGACAATCAGCCCGTCTTGTCATCCCGCTACGTGCGGACGGCGTGGAGCACCGTACTGGTCATCACCTCCGTGGCGACGATCATTCTCTTGAATGCTCCGCCGCCCGACATCGTTTACAAGGCATTTTGAACGGCTTCGGTTTGCCACTGCGTATGCATCGAGAGGCGTTGCTACTGTAATGGCGCGTTCTCGGAATTTTGCAAACCTCAAGCAACAGCCTCCAGAGTTCGGCGGGACAGTGCGATTCCTGCGTGAAGTTTGTTGGCGCGGTCAAGGGAATCATTTCTGCGAGGGAGCTTGCAACTTCGACATACGTCGTTAACGTTCGTTTCATATGCATCGGGCCATGATACGGAGATGAACGCTTCTAATCACCGTCCGGTTCACGGGGATCAGTTGGCAGTCTGCCGCGGTCTGCCGAATTCAGAAAGCCCGACTTATGTTGAGGACGCCCACTCTATTCCCGGCGGACGAAGAGTGATCGCGCGAATCCCTTCGCGAGGGACGCTCGATGGCGGCATTCCAGCGCTTGCTCACTGCGCGTCGCAGCGCAGTCGGGCGCGGGGGCAATGACGGTGGGTTCAGCCTCTCTGCAGTTTCTCGTCTATGCCTTCGCGGTCGTACTCGTATTCAACTTCAACCGCTCCGTCGCCTGGAGGCAGTTCGTTCTCCTTGCCGCCAGCGTAGGATTTCTCGGCTTCTTTTCACTCCATCCGCTCGCTTTCGTCCCGTTAGCGGCATTCCTCACGTATGGCTTCGCGAGCCTGCGCTTGATGCAGGCCAAGAAAACAAATTTGTACGCCCCGTTGCTGATCTTGGGCATCGTCGCGTTCATGTGGCTCAAGAAATACGCGTTCATCCCCGCCGCGCTGTTTCTCCATCATCCTTACCTGACTCTAGGCCTGTCCTACATCTTCTTCCGGGTCCTGCACCTGATCATTGACGCCCGCAACGGCGACCTGCCGCCCAACATCTCGCTCGTCTCCTACCTGAATTACCTGCTGAATTTCACCACCTTGCTCTCCGGCCCCATTCAACGCTACGAAGACTTCGCGGCCATGCAACTCGCGCCAACCCCGCTGCCGCTGAACGTAATCGTAGCCGGCGAAGCCCTCGAGCGCATCATCGTCGGCTTCTTCAAAGTAAACGTCCTCTCGCTTTTCCTCTCAATGATCCAGACGAGTGCGCTGGCTTCACTCACTCCGAATGGTCCCGCCACGGCGCGCATCCTCAACGGAGCCACAATCGCAGCCATATATCCTCTCTATCTCTACTGCAACTTCTCCGGCTACATTGATATCGTGATCGGCATCGCGCGCTTTCTCCGCATCGAGCTGCCCGAGAATTTCAACCGCCCCTTCGCGTCGGATAATTTCATCACCTTCTGGAGCCGCTGGCATATCACCCTGTCCACCTGGCTGAAGACCTACGTTTACAATCCACTGTTGATCGTCACCATGCGGCGCTGGCCGTCGCCCGCCGTCGAGCCTTTCCTGGGCGTCTTCGCCTTCTTCGTCACCTTTTTTCTAATCGGCGTATGGCACGGCCAGACTTCTGTATTCATTTTCTTCGGCGTACTGCAGGGATTAGGCGTCAGCGTCACCAAGCTCTACCAAATCCTGATGGCCAAATGGATCGGACGCAAACAGTACAAGGAGCTGGCCCGGAACGGCCTTTACAACGTCGCGACTCGCGGACTCACCTTCACCTGGTTCGCTTTCACGCTGCTCTGGTTCTGGTCTAACTGGAAACAACTCGGGGCCCTCGTGCTTTCTTTTCACGCCGGGGAAATCGCTCTTGACTGGCTGCTGATCTTCGTGGGATCTTCCGTCGTCTTAGCGATCTGGGAAGTGATGCGGGAGTGGCTTCTCGCCTTTCAGTTCGAGGGCCAGCCCTTACTGTTGTCGCGCTACGTTCGCACAGCCTGGAACACGACGCTGGTCGTAATCTCCATAGGAACAATCACTCTGCTGAATGCTCCTCCGCCCGATATCGTCTACAAGACCTTTTAAAATTTCGTCAATAAAGGGAGATACTTCCAGCCAGATTCGGTCCCTCAAGTCCCCAGCAAATTAATCTGCAGTTTTTCGTATCCATGTTCGCGCGCCCATAAATCCAAGGGGATCGTCGCCAGCTCGTCCACCACCGGCACCGCTAGCCCCGTCTTCGTCAAATCGATGCTCTTTAAATAGGTATGGCAAGTGTCGCAGACGTCCACTCGCACATGCGCGATTTCCGGCGCCGAATAAAACGCCATCTGCGGCTCCCTCTCTTCTCCACACGCCGGACAGTAAACTCTGCGAAATCCCCACTCATGCGCGCACAACATGCAGATCAGCGACTTCTTCGCTCCATCACCCTCGCTCCGTAGCACACCCACGATCGGTCTCCCGCCGCATAACGGACAAGTTGAAGGCGCACCATCCACAATCGTGTTCTCGCGCTGATCGGCAAGATACTCCGCATACGGCTGCAAGAAAATCCACGCCAGCAATTGTTCGCGAGGCTGAATCTCACCCGGCGCGCCTTCCCACTCCCCCTCCATACCGCTGGCAGAGAGAGCCGTGTCCAGGTCGCCGTGCCAGAAATCTTCAATCGCGCGCTGCCAGCCTGCCGTCCCTTTCCGCGCCAATCCTCCGGCGGCTTGCGCCAAAGGCGCAGGCGCCATCTGCTCGATCAGCGCCAAAAATCTGGAAAAATTCGGAAGCAGCAAGAAAAGATCCAGCTCATCCCGCAGACTTCCTGTGAATTCACCCGCAGGCGAATCGGCCAAAGCTTTCTGGATATCCGAGTACAGGCTTCTCTGAAATGTAGCGACGCGCGAGTAGAAGCGTAATCCTTCGGCGGCAAACGGATAGGAGGAAGTCAGTTCGTTGGCGCGGCGGATGCGCCGATCCCATTCCAGTTGGATCATTGCTTGGATCGCGTTCCGCCTTTAACCTTTTCATACCAGGTGCGGTGGAATGTCCAGGCCCAAGCGCGCGTCACGTAACCATGAACCATCGAGCCGAAGCTGCCCTCTTCTAGAACCGTGCTCATGTACACGTGAATCAAGTACAGCCCGATGCTAATCAGCGCCGCGCTCGCATGAATCAGTATCGCCACATAGCGCAAGTACCGCCAGCTCCATGGCAGCGCTTCGGTGTACCAAAGCGCCACTCCTGTCAGCAGCAGCAAAATCACGCAAAAGACGATTCCCCAGAAGAAGAGTTTCTGTCCGAAATTGAACCGCCCCACCGGAGGCAGTTTGTCATCCTCATTCTGGATGTAGTAGGGCATCGCCTTCGCCCAAGCGCGGTCGCCGTCATCAATCTCCATGTCCCGGCGCCACTCTATAAATGTCCAGAAGAATGACGCCGAGAAAATCAATCCGAACCATGGATGCACGAATCGCGCCGTCGGTCCGCCGCCCACAATCGCGGCTAGCCAATACAGATACGGAGACCAGAACGCCAGCCCCGTGATCAGGGCAAATGTGTAAGTCAGCGCGCCAATCCAATGATTCGCGCGCTCACCAAACGAATACCGAGGGATCAACTCCTCGTTGTGGTCAGCAGCAGTGGGATGCGATACCGCGTTGCTCGTCATAGCCGTCTCTCGCTCCTGCTAGCCATACCGTTACCGTTCCCATCGCCCGGCGGAATCGGTTCTTCCTTCTTCGGCCCAAATCGCAGGTAATGCCACGCCAGCCCCACAACGCCGCCGATCATCGCCAAATTTCCCAGCCACTTCAGCGGTCCCTTCCACAGGCGCACCGAATACGGAATGTGCGGATCCTTCGGCAAGCCGCCATAGAGTTCTGGATTCTTCGCATCGTGCAGCACATAGATCACATGCGTTCCGCTCACTCCCGGCGGATCGTAAACTCCCGCATCGGCAAAGCCGGAAACGTCACGCAGCTGATCCGCGCGCGTCTGAGCCAGTTCCTTCATTTCTTTCTTCGTCCCGAAATGCAAGCAGCCCGTGGGGCAAGCCTTGATGCACGCCGGTTCCAACCCCACCGATACGCGATCGTTGCACAGCGTGCACTTAAAAACTTTTCGCGCCGCCGGACTGAATTTCGGAATATTAAACGGGCAGCCAGTCATGCAATAGCCGCAACCGATGCAGTTCGCCTCCTGAAAATCCACAATCCCGTTCGCGTACTGCACAATTGCCGCGTCCGCCGGGCACGCCGCCAGGCAGCCGGGATCCTCGCAGTGCATGCACTGATCTTTGCGCATCAGCAGCATCATGCTGCCGTCTTCGCGCTCGTGCTCGTTGAACTTGATCAGATTCCAGTAGTTCCACGCGGTTTCGGGCATGGTCTGGTAGCTATTGTCGAAGGACGTTTGGGTAAAGGGATAGCCGTTCCATTCCAGGCAAGCCACTTCGCACGCTTTGCAGCCGATGCAGGTGGTGGTATCCACCAGCTTGCAGACCTGAAATTCGCGGTCTATCCCGGCGCCCGGGACTGTGCCAGGGTGTCCGGAAATCCTGATCAGCTCTGTTGACGCCTGACTCATCGTCCGCTCCCTACGCCTTTTCCACTTTCACTAGGAAGCCCTTGGATTCAGGGGTGTGTGCGTTCGGATCGGTCACCGCGGGAGTCAGCAAATTCGCCGGCGTCTTCGCGTCTCTCCCCTCATCCTCGGTGATTCCGCGGTAACCCTGATGAATTGGCAATCCAATCTGGTAAACCTTCTTGCCATCAATCATCATCGGCTTTAGCCGCCGCGTCACAAACGCCTTTGCGGTATAAGTTCCACGCGCGCTGATCACGTGAATCACATCTGTTCCGCGAATTCCTTTTTCTTGCGCCAGCTCCACCGGAATCTCTACGAACGGCTCCGGAATCAGCTGTACGTTCATCAGATTGTTTTTTGTCCAGTAGTGGTACTGCTCCGTCAACCGGTACGTCGTGCACACGATGGTGTACTCTTCCGGCGCGCCAAACTTGTCATACGGCGATTTAAATTTCTTCACCAGCGGATTATTCGATTGCTCCGGATGGAACAAATTTTTCGTGGGGCTTTCGATCGGCTCGTAGTGCTCCGGGAACGGCCCGTCTGCCAGCACTCCGATGGGCGCGAACAATCGCCCCACGCCTTCCGGGTTCATGATGAACGGTCCCAAGTGCTCCTGCGGATGCGAGTCCGCCTTGAAATCGGGCACATCATTCCCCACCCATTTTCCCGCCGCCTCGCTCCACCACACCTGCTTGCGCTCCGGATCCCATGGCTTTCCATCCACATTGCACGACGCGCGGTTATAGAGCACGCGCCGGTTCGCCGGCCATGACCACGACCAGTTCGGAAAAACTCCCATATTGGACGGATCCTCCGTGCCGCGCCGTTGAATCTGCGAACCCGCCTCCGTCCAGCACCCGGAATAAATCCAGTTGCCACACATTGTGGTGCCGTCATCTTTCAGCAACGCAAAACCCGGCAACTGCTGGCCTGCCTTCAGCACAACTTGTCCGGTCTTGTCGTCCTTCAAGTCCGCCAGAGCCTTCCCGTTGAGCTCCATCGCCACTTGCGCCAGTGAGGGGTGCGCCGCATCCGCATACGCCCAGCTCAAATTCAGAATCGGGTCGGGGAATTTTCCGCCCTCTTTCTTGTACAGGGCCCGCACGCGCAGGAAAATGTCTGCCACGATGTCCTGATCGAGCCGCGCGTCCCCTGGAGGCGGCACCGCGGCATATTTCCACGTCACCCAACGCGCCGAATTCGTCATGCTCCCGTCTTTTTCCGCGAAGCCCGCGCACGGCAGACGATAGACAGTTGTATTGATCGTCTTCTGCTCGTCGGCCGTGATGCCCGGTGCCTTCCAGAACTCGCTGGTCTCGTCCTCGTAAATCTCGCCCACCACCAGCCAGTCCGCTTTCTTCAGCGCATTGATATTCTTGTTCGTGTCCGGTCCGATCATCACGCCGTTCATTCCGAACGCCATCATGCCCTTGACCTTGCCGTTGTACATATCCTCCCAGATATGCGTCCACGAATAATCGCGGTCTGCTCGCGGCAGGTAACCGAAGGCAAAATCGTTTGCTTTCGTCGCTGCGTCGCCATACATCGCTTTCAGCAGCGAAACGAAAAATGCCGGCGTGTTTGAATAGTAGTTCCACGAACCCCACGGCGTCGGTTTCGACGAAGTCGGCGTCGTGCGCTTCAGAAACGTCGCCAAGTCGATGTCCGTGGGAATCGGTGCCTTCAAATATCCGGGCAGGGAATCAAACAATCCGGCCATATCCGTCGCGCCCTGAATATTTGAATGTCCGCGCAACGCGTTCACTCCGCCACCCGCTCTTCCCACATTCCCCAGCAGCAACTGGATCATCGCCGCCGTGCGGATAATCTGAGTTCCGAAAGTGTGCTGCGTCCAGCCCACCGCGTAAATAATCGTCGCCACTTTCTTCATGTCCCCGTCTTTGCGTACGGACGTGAACATGTCAATCGCCTTCAGATATTGTTCCTTCGGTATGCCCGTGATCCGCTCCACCATTTCTGGCGTGTATCGGGAGTACTGCTGCTTCATCAATTGGAACACGCAGCGCGGATGCTGCAGAGTCAAGTCATAAGCCACATTCGGCGGCAGCGTCACAGGTGCTGGCGGCTTGCCGGCTTCAGGCGCGGGCGCGTGACCCGTCGCTCCGCCTGCACCAGACGCCCCACCTGCGCCGGACGCCGCGCTTGGCGCTGCATTCTGGTGCGCGGCACTCGCAGCAGAAGCGTCCGTCTTCCCACTGAGATCTCCACCTTCCTGATAATTCCAGGTGGTTTTGTCGTACGTCCCGGCCGTGGAATCAAATCCAGAGTACAACCCATCCTCGGGTAGCTTGAATCCTTCCTTTACGATGAACGCCGCGTTCGTGTAGTTGACTAGATACTCTTTCGCATACCGGTTGTTTTCGATCGCGTAGCGAATTAGCCCGCCCAGGAATGCTATGTCCGTGCCGGCGCGAATTTGTACAAACAGGTCAGCAGTAGAGGAAGTGCGCGTGAATCGCGGATCAACGGAAATAATCTTGGCGTTGCGGTTGCGCTTGGCCTCCATCGCCCACTTGAATCCGCAGGGATGGTTCTCGGCGGGATTCCCGCCCATGATCAACATCATGTCGGTGTTCTTGATGTCGATCCAGCCATTGGTCATCGCCCCGCGTCCGAATGTTGGTCCCAAACTTGAGACCGTGGGGCCGTGTCAAACACGGGCTTGGTTTTCTAAATACACCAAGCCCAGACTCCTCATTGCTTTCACTACCAGATAATTGAACTCGTTCGTGTCCGTGCACCCGCCGATGAACGAAATGCCTTCGCAGCGGTTCGCTGTGAGCCCCTTCGCGTCCTTCTCCACAAACGTCGCGTCGCGGGTCTTCTTCGTCCACTGCGCGATCTCATCCAGGGCTTTGTCCCACGAAATATCCTGCCAGTCCGTCGTGCCCGGCCTCCGCACTTGCGGCTTGGTCAGCCGCCGCGGATTCAGCATGTCCTGCTCCAGCGAAGACCCCTTCGGGCACAGCGTCCCGCGATTGGTCGGATGATCCGGATCGCCTTCCACGTGAATCACTTGCGGCGTCACGTTCTTCGCCTTGTCCCCAATCGTATAAATCAGCACGCCGCAACCCACCGCGCAATAAGGACACGTCGAGCGTGTCTCCGCGGCGCGGGCAATTTTCAATTCTTTCAGCTGGGCATAAGCAGGCTTGAGGTCAAATCCGAAGATGGTGGCGGCAACTCCGCCGACTGCGGCTACCTTGAAGAAGTCTCTGCGGGACGTCTGCATTCGCGATCCTCCGCATTCGGCCAACCATCGCCTATGGCCTAACAACCATTTCTATGTCTTTACCGATTCTCTTGTCAAGTCACATTCATGTTGCGCCGGCACACTTCCCAGCTGCATTCATCTGGCTGTAATCTTAACGGGCCGAACACAATTCAGCCATCAAGGTATTGTAGAATTTCCTCGCTCATAACGCCGTGTGTTGGATGCATCAGGGCTCAGGTTGTCGTCATACAATTTGCACGACATTCTAAACAGCCGCTTCTTCAACCACGGCTGCGTTTGCGATGCTTCGCTGCCCCGAGGAAACGCAATGCGTTTGAAGATTATGCAAACGGGCGAGCCGGTTCTGCGCGAAGAAGCCCGGCTGCTCACGCCGGAAGAAATTCTCAGCGAAGAAACCCAGCGCCTCATTGACGACATGCGAGATGCGATGCGCGACGCTCCCGGCGTAGGCCTAGCCGCGCCGCAAGTGGGCCTGGCGCTGCAACTAGCCGTTATCGAAGACCGCGAAGATTTGCTCAAGGCCTTTTCCTCGGAAGACCTCGCCGAACGCGAACGCCGCCCCGTCCCATTTCACGTCATCATCAATCCGGTAGTCGTCTACCTCAGTGATGAAAAGAAAAATTTCTACGAAGGCTGCCTAAGCCTCCCCGGCTTTTCCGCCGTAGTCCCCCGCGCCCGCACCATCCGCATAGAATATCTCGACGAGCGCGCCGAGCCCCAATTCGTCCAAGCGACCGGCTGGTACGCCCGCATCCTTCAGCACGAAATCGATCATCTCCGCGGCGCCCTCTACATCGACCGCATGCTAACCCGCACATTCACCACCCTCGACAACTGGACCCGACTCCACAAAGGAAAGCCTATCCCGCAATCCCAACCCGACGCCCCCGAAGAGTGAGCCCAATCATTCATCTCCAAAGATCACACGACTCAGCCCAACATTGAGTGCGGCGGCTTGCCACCGCTTTCGCAAAAACGCAAAGCTCGCCTCGATCGACCTAGGCGAGGCAGGCCTCGCCCACTCGCATCAGTGACGGTTGAATATGCGGTTGTAGAGCCGGCATCTCGCCGGCGCTTCGCCGTTGTCGTTGCATTTGAATCTGTGGCGCCTGCCCGTTCTTCCGGCGAGCGTTTTTGATTTACTTCCATCCATTCGTAATTTGGATGGAACCAATCATAATTTCAGAATTGCCCGCCCAAACCAGCGTCATGTCTAATAAACCTATGATTCATTTGTTCCACGCTCTCGTGCCCACTTTGTTGCCGCGCACCCTCGCGTCCCGACGCTGTTGTTGACCCCTGGCCTTTAACCGCTAGGCCCGTTTCCAATCATTCCATTCGTTTCTGACGCTTTGCTTTTTGCCGGAAACGAGAACTTTTCTGCGCGAAACACGGCTTTTTAGTTCGACTCTGCGCTCCATTTCCGTCTCGCGAGCAGCAGCCGTCGAAGGCGCGAGGTGCCCACAATGCGATTGCACGAACTTCTACCCAACGAATTGATTTCCAGCGCCCACGCCGACCTCACGGTCTTCGGCGTCACAGACGACTCCCGCGAAGTTCGCTTCGGCTTCGTGTTCTGCGCCCTGCCGCTTTCCAGCGGTAACGGAGTAAAGTTCTGCGCCCAGGCCGCCGCGCGCGGAGCACAGGTTTTAATCGTGCCGGAGGGCACGCCCGACGAACGCCTCGGACTCTCCGACTTTGAGAAAACCAAGGTCGTCGTCCTGCGACATCCCAAAGTCCAGAGCCTCTACGCGCAGCTCGTCGCAAAATTCTACTCCGGCCGTCCCGCCATAATGGCCGCGGTGACCGGAACCAACGGGAAGACGTCCACCGTATCCTTCATTCAAGACCTCTGGACAATCGCCGGGTATCAAGCCTGCAGCCTCGGCACCCTAGGGTTATGGTCGAGAGGCACA
>JBEKHD010000026.1:0-64880 GCA_050012455.1 Candidatus Acidiferrales bacterium
ATTGAAGGAAGACATGCCAGAAACTCTCTACATGCTTGGTAAAGCTGCGGCGATGGATGGAGACGACAGCTTAGCCCAGAAGTCCTGGGAACATGTCCTGCGCGCGGAAAAAGACACTGAGCTAGCGGCTCAAGCGCACTTTGGCCTGGCTGGAATTTATCGCAAGCAGGGGAAGAGCGCCGACGCGGACCGCGAGATGGAAGAATTTCGTAAATTGCAAGGAAGCGCGGGCCACGCGGACGATTCGCCGAAATAGATGACGATCAAGAGCTGAAGGAGAAAGCCGATGAAATCTGCACGCATGAACATGAAGTCATTGCAGCGCGGAATCAGCGTGACCTGCGCTTTGTTGTTTATCGCGATCCTCGTTGCCCTGGTTCCTTCCGCTACTTCGGCTCCCGGCGACGTCGAACAGCGCGTCGAAGCGATCCTCAGCAAAATGACGCTCGAGCAGAAGATTGACATGCTCGGCGGCGAGGATGATTTCTACATTCGCGCGTATCCCGATCTAGGCTTGCCTCGCCTGCGCATGGCAGACGGTCCCATCGGAGTTCGCCACGGGGGCCCTTCGACCACGATGGCTGGCGGAATTTCCATGGCAGCGTCCTGGGATCCCGCGCTCGCCGCGGAAGTGGGAACTCAAATCGCCCGCGATGCTCGCGCGAAGGGCGTGCACTTCATGCTAGGGCCTGCTTTCAATATTTATCGCGCGCCCATGAACGGCCGCAACTTCGAATACTTGGGTGAAGATCCGTATTTGGCATCTCAAATCGCGGTGGGATATATCGAGGGAATGCAAAGCCAGGGCGTGAGCGCCACGGCCAAACATTTCATGGGAAATAATTCCGATTACGATCGCCACAACACCGATTCCATCATTGACGAGCGCACCATGCGCGAAATCTATCTCCCCGCGTTCGAAGCCGCGGTGAAACAGGGTCACGTGCGCGCGGTGATGGATTCCTACAACTTGACGAACGGCACCCACATGACGCAGAACGCCCATTTGAATATTGACATCTTGAAGAAGGAGTGGGGCTTCGATGGCATCTTGATGTCCGACTGGACATCCACGTACGATGCCGTGGGAGCTGCCAACGGCGGCCTCGATATCGAGATGCCTTCTGGAAAATTCATGAACCGCGAGAACCTGCTCCCGGCAATTCGGAACGGGCAGGTATCCGTCGCGATGATTGACGACAAAGTGCGCCGCATTCTGCGCGTCGCGATTCAATTCGGCTGGCTCGACCGCGAGCAGACCGATCTCGCGATCTCGCGCTACAACCGCGAAGGCGATCAAGTCGCGCTGCAGGCCGCGCGCGAAGGCGCCGTTTTGCTGAAAAATGATGGCAATTTGCTGCCGCTCAAGAAAGACGCTGTGAAATCCATACTGGTTGTCGGCCCCGATGCTCATCCCGCTGTGCCGGTAGGCGGCGGCAGCGCTCGCGTCGTGCCATTCGAAGCCGTCAGTTTTCTGCAAGGTATTAGCGACTACGTGGGGAATTCTGCTCAGGTGTTTTACAGTCCAGGGATTCCCACCGTCGAGGAAATGGCGGCGCTGAAATCTTTCTCAACGACTGCATCGGGCGGCACTGTGGGATTTAAGGCGGAACATTTCAGCAATCCGGATTTGCAGGGGGCGCCGTTTTTCACGCGTACCGAGGAGCGTGTCGATTTCGGACCGCCGCCGAGCAAGAGGACTCTGCCTGGCGAGGCTATGTCCTCCCGCTGGACCGGCTACTACACACCGAGCGCTAGCGGCAAATACGATCTTTTCGTTTCCTCCACGGGAGAAGATGGCGGTTACTACCGGGTCTTCGTTGACGACAAAATCGTGCTCGACGATTGGACTACTTCAAGGGAAGTGCTCGGCGTCGCGGCGCTGACTTTCGACACCACTCCGCACAAAGTCGTTCTCGAGCATCACGGCCAGTCCGAATGGCTCGGCGGACGCCTGCACATGGGAATTACTCGCGAAGGTACATACGTTCTTTCGGATGCGAAGAAGTTGGCTGCGAAAGCCGATGTGGTTGTGGTCGCAGTGGGATTTGATCCGCAGTCCGAAACTGAAGGCGCCGACCGGACTTTCCATTTGCCTCCGGGACAGGATGAATTGATTCAGGAAATGACCGCCGCGAATAAGAACACGATTGTCGTGCTTACTTCCGGTGGCGGCGTCGATACGAACCCATGGCTCGATCGCGTGCCGGCACTCTTGGAAGCATGGTATCCAGGACAAGAAGGCGGCAAAGCTGCCGCGGAAATTTTGTTCGGCGATGTGAATCCGTCGGGCCGGCTGCCCGCAACTTTTGAGCGCCGCTGGGAAGATAATCCAGTTCGCGATAGCTATTACCCCGCGCCCGGTACCAATCGAGTCGTATATAAGGAAGGCGTGTTCGTGGGCTACCGCGGCTACGAGCACAACGGAACAAAGCCTTTGTTTCCATTTGGTTATGGGCTTTCGTACACGTCCTTCCAGTACGGAAATCTGCTTATCAAGCCGGCGGATGCCAACGCGAAAGGCAGCGGATTCTCCGCGCCGCTCTATCAAGCTTCGTTCGATGTGACCAACACTGGAACGCGCGCAGGCGCCGACGTCGCGCAAGTTTATGTGTCGGAGCCGCACGCGAAAGTTCCCCGGCCCGCGAAAGAATTAAAAGGATTCGCGCGAATCAATTTGAAACCGGGCGAGACTAAAACCACGACCGTGACATTGGATGGCCGCGCGTTTTCCTATTACGATGTGGGCGCGAAATCGTGGCGCGCGGATCCAGGAGAATTCCAAATTTTAGTAGGACGTTCGAGCCAGGACATCCAACTCCACAGTAGCGTTACGCTTTCAGCGGATGCTGCTGCGTCGGCAAACAAAAAGTAGATTTCGCGAATTGAAAATCTCGGTGCGCGTCAGTGCATCGTCGCCGAAGCCGGAAACGCGTCCGTCAGGGATATGACTTGCATCGAGCTTTTCAGCTGATCCAGTGACACCGCAGAAGGCGTTTTGAGTTTCACGGTGACCGACTCGCCCGGCAGCAAATCAAAGTAATTATCCGCAGTCTGCACGTCCAGATCGCCAAACGATAGGTAGACGCTGCGCGCGAGTGCAGGCGATCGCAGTGTTACCGCATACGTTCCGTTCGAATTCGCGAGCGACGATTCGACGTGCACCGACGACGGCAGTTCGAGATTGTGCATGGTGTCAAAGAAAATCAGATTACGCGAAACATTCTGTCCGCCGACCGTCAGGTCGAACACCAGAAAGCTTTTCTTCGGATCAGCGTTTGCTAGTAGCTCCTTCTCATCCAATGTGAAATAAACGGCGCTGGATTGCGCGGGCACCTGCACGTCCTGCGTTTTCTCGGCCAGCACCTTCCCGGAGAAATCGAGCAGGCGCCAATGAATTTGGCCACCGAGCGGCTGCAACTTGTCAGACACGACGTAGACGTCCACCTTCCCATCATGCGCAAAGGGTGAAACGATCACGTCATCGTAAAACCGCCGCGCATAATATTGCAGTGCCTTCCAGCGACCGTAGTAATCAATGCTGGCCCAGGAAGCCACCGGCCAGCAGTCGTTCAATTGCCAATACAGTGAGCCCATGGTGTTCGGGCGCTGTCGCCGCAAGTGCTCCGCGCCCACTTTAATAGCCTCCGCCTGCAATACCTGACTCAAGTACACGAACGACGCAAAATCCTTCGGCTCCGGGTACCAGCGCAGCATGTAGCTCAGAATCCGCTCGTTGCCGCCGTGATTCTTCTGGTGGTCCTGCATGGTTGCGGAATGGATGTCCATGTCGCCCGGCTGCGCGAAAGTGCGAATCGTGCGCATCTCCGGGAAAGATTGGAATCCGTATTCAGACATGAAACGCGGGAATTGCTGCGTGTACATTTCGATCGGCGCCAGAGCGTGCCAGACTTGCCAATAATGCATATCGCCGTTGGTCTGGCTGTCCGGAGGGTCTTCGAAATTCGCGCTCGGTGAACTAGCCCAGTACGGCACGGGATCCGCGTAACGCGCCACGACGCCCGCGAGAACGCTATGGAACAGCACAACGTAATCCGTCCACACTTTTTCGCGATCAGCAGGCGAAACTGCTTCCTTGAAGATTTTTCGATCGTCCCAGTGTACCCAACCGGTCTCGATTTCATTATTGCCGCACCACAGCACGATGCTGGGATGATCGCGCAGGCGCTCCACTTGCTCCACAGCCTCCTGCCTCACATTGTCTTGAAAATCCGTGCCGCCCGGAACCATGTCGCCGCCGAAAATAAACTCTTGCCACACCATGATTCCCAGTTCGTCGCAGATATCGTAAAAATCATCCGACTCGTAATATCCGCCGCCCCACTCGCGCACCATATTCATGTGCGCGTCGCGCGCCGATTCCAGAATCTGGCGGTGAATTTCCGGCGTCACACGGTTCGGAAAGCTGTCGAACGGAATCACGTCGGCGCCCTTGGCGAAAACGGGAATACCGTTGACGACGAACGCGAAGCTCTTGCCCGTCGCAGTGACTTCGCGGCGCAGCTCGATCGAACGCAACCCTGTTTTCAGCGAAGCATCGGCGGCAACGTCACGCCCGATCCGAACGGTGGCCGCGAAACGATAGCGGTCCTGCGCTCCATACCCGAGCGGGTACCACAGCTTGGGATTAGCGATATGAATCGGAACGCCGATCCTATTCAGGCCCGGTTCTAATTGCACGTTCTGACGAATTGGCGCAACTGAGGCGCCATTAAGCTCGCCATAGTTGATTTCAACGATCGCGGCCGTGCTGCGGCTCGCCTCGATCTCAAGCTCGGCGCCGAGCGCCGCAAATTCCTTGCTGACCCTCTCTTGTTGCACGTGAAAGTTCTCGATGCGCAACGCGTCCCAAGTCTCCAGGCGAATCGGTTGCCAAATCCCCTCAGTCACGTAGCGCGGTCCCCAATCCCAGCCGTATTGATACGGCGCCTTGCGCGTGTACGGTGCGGTGGCGATGTTCTCTTCGTTCCCGGTGTTGTGCGAGGTCACCGAGGGCAATATATACGGAAGCGCCTTCACTTTCGGGATCATCGATTCGATCGGAGAATGAAACACTACGCGCAGCGTGTTCGGGCCGGTCTTCAGCAAGGTTTTCGCCGGCACGCGCCAGCGCCGGAACATATTGTCGCTATGCAGCACGGCCTGGTCGTTCACATAAACTTCCGCGTAGGTGTCGAGTCCTTCGAAAACCAGGTCCACGTGATCGTGCGCGAGCGTCGCCGCGTCTGCTTGGAACGTAGTCCGATATTCCCAATCGGTCAGGCCGATCCACTGCAGTCGCGTGTCGTTGTCCTGGTAGAACGGATCGGGAATCAATCCATCACGCAGCAGATCGGTCTGCACAACTCCCGGCACTTGCGCCGGATGCCAGTCTTTTAGCTCCGCTCGATCCGTGCTACTGACAGCGCGAAACTCCCACTTCGCTTCGAGCACACGCGAAGCGGCCTGAGCCGACACGATCGTGGGAATCATCAGAAAGAAAAAGGCCAAAAAAGCTGCACCGCGAAAAAGCCGTAGTGGTAGAGGCAAGTTTGCGTCACCTCAAGTAGAATATCGATTTGGGAGCGCCTTTCCGGCGCGGTTAGAGAATAGATAATGCCGTTTAATGACGCAAGCACTTTCGGGTAAGGCCGGACTCTGGCCTCCCCAGGAGAGACACATTGGTAGACGGTCCGAAGAACGCAGCACCGCTGCAAGTCGCGCTGCTCGGCTATGGATTTGCCAGCAAAACCTTTCACGCTCCGTTGCTGACAAACGTGCCCGGATTGCGCCTCACCCACATTGTTTCCAGCGACGCCGCCAAGGTCAAGAAGGACTACGACGTGACCGTGCTAGCGAAAGCGGAGGACGCCTTCGCGCTTCCGGAAATTGATTTGATCGTGATCGCGACGCCGAATATCGCGCACTTCGATCTGGCGAGGAAAGCGCTCAACGCCGGCAAGCACGTCGTCGTGGACAAGCCGTTCACGAACACAGTCGCGGAAGCAACGGAACTGAGTAAATTGGCGCGAGCGCGCCAACGATTGCTTTCCATCTTTCAAGATCGCCGCTGGGACTCTGATTTTCTCACTCTGCGCAAGGTTCTCGCCGATGGCGTGCTCGGTGAAATCGCGCATTTCGAATCGCATTACGACCGCTACCGGCCTGAACCGCGCCAGCGTTGGCGCGAACAGCCCGGCCCGGGCAGCGGCATTTGGTTCGATCTCGGTTCGCATCTCGTGGATCAGGCGCTGCAGCTATTCGGCTCTCCTGAAGCAATCTATGCGGACCTCGAGATGCAGCGTCCACGCGGTCAAGCCGTTGATTACTTTCACGTGATACTGCGCTACGGCCGCAGCCGTGTGATTCTGCACGGCGCGTCCTTGGTGGTTGCGGAAATTCCGCGATTCATCATGCACGGGGCGCTGGGAAGCTACACAAAATTTGGCATGGATCCGCAGGAAGAAGCGCTCAAACGCGGCGAGATTCCGGGCGCTCCGGGCTGGGGCCTTGACCCGCAGACCGGAACGTTAATCACAAAGCAAGGCGATGGCTTCGATAAGCGCCAAGTCCCGAATATTCCCGGGAACTACCTCGTCTACTACCAGGGGGTCCGCGACGCGATCGCCCACGGCGCGCCCAATCCTGTGACTGCCGAAGAAGGCCTGGCGGTTATTAATGTGCTGGAAACCGGAGTCAAAAGCTCCGCGGCTCGCGCCGAATTGCCCTTCGCGCAGATCAAATTGTGAGGCCGGAGAATCTGGTATGATTTGTCCCGGATAATGGCTCGTTCCCGCCATGCGCGAAGACGAAACCTGCAATTTGATATTTTCCACCGGGAAATTTCATGACCATTGATCAAGATCTCGAAAAAATCGCGCTGCAGGAAAAGCGCCTGCAATTTAAACACTTCGACGCCGAGGTGGCTTGGGCCGTCGGCAGCGCCCTGAAGGCCGCCGCCGAAAAACGCGGCGTCGCGGTGGCCATTGATATCCATCTCAATGGACATCAGCTATTTTCCTACGCCATGCCGGGGACTACTCCAGACAATTGGGAATGGATTCGCCGCAAACGCAATGTGGTGCAGCGCTTCCATCGCAGTTCTTACGCGATTGGCTTGACGCATCTGCGCGCGCAAACGAGCTTCCATGAGAAGTCGGCGGTGGATGTGAAGGATTACGCCCCGCACGGCGGTTGCTTCCCGATTTTCCTCGCGGGCTCGGCATGCGTCGGTACAATTACAGTCTCAGGACTGCCCCAGCGCGAAGATCACAATCTGGTGGTTGCCGTGCTTCAGGATCACTTGCATCTGGCGGCCGAAGATCTCGCTCTGGGTGCCCCTGCCGCCTCTTGAACGGAGACGATGGATGGCCCCCGACACTGACAATCCAGCCGTCAAGCCGCCGGAAATCCGCGCGGTAATCCTGGATTTCGGCGAGGTCCTCTGCCATCTTCCTTCCGCCGATACCATCGAACGCCTCGCCTTCCTATTCCAGATGGATCCCCGAACTTTTCTTCCGATCTATCTGGAGACACGCGCGCCCTACGACCGCGGAGACTTGCTACCGGGCGAATACTGGCGAAAATTCGCGCAGCAGGCCGGCGTGAAAATATCAGCGGATGCGATTGAACTAGCGCGCCAATTGGACCTGGAACTGTGGAGTCACATCAACGACGCGATGGTCTTGTGGGTCCAGCAACTTCATGCCGCGGGATTCAAGACGGCGATTCTATCCAACATGCCCACTGACATGGCGACGCACGTCCGAAACAATTTCAGGTGGATCAGCCATTTCGACCAGCACATTTTTTCTGCCGAAGTGCGCAGCATAAAACCCGAACCGGAGATCTATCAGCATTGCATTGACGCTCTTGGGGTGAAGCCGTCCGAAGCGCTGTTCATTGACGACCGGGACATAAATCTGGAACAAGCGCGCGCGGCCGGAATTCACGGAATTCGTTTTCAGTCGGTCGAACAGCTTCGCGAGGACTTGCAAGCGCTCGGTTTCACGATTTTGCCGCAGCAATCCTGATCTCGGCGCTTGTCGCAGTATGCGCGAAGCCGCCCATTCCGTGCGCCGAGTTTCGCGCGCGAAAAAATGTATCCAGTTCGCGGCTTTATTCATCCAAGTGTTGGATGGTTTTCAGTTCCGCTCAGGTGCCCCGGCCAAACTCTAATTTCGATGACGGAGAAAAGGAGGAATGACATGGCTAGTCAACCCCAGATCAGTTTAGTGCCGCCTTTTACGTGTGAGGCAGCCGCCCTAAAAGTACGGAAAGCCGAAGACCTGTGGAATACGCGCGATCCGCAACGCGTAGCTCTCGGGTACACCGTGGACTGTCCTTGGCGCAACCGCGCGGAATTCATCACTGGTCGCGAGGAAATCATCAAGTTCCTGACGCGCAAATGGAATCGCGAACTAGAGTATCGCCTCATAAAAGAACTCTGGTCCTTCGACGGCAACCACATTGCCGTGCGCTTCGCCTACGAATCGCACGACGATTCCGGGCAATGGTATCGCTCCTACGGCAACGAGAACTGGGAGTACAGCGCCGAGGGCATCAATCAACACCGCCACGCTTCCATTAACGATCTACCCATTAAGGAGTCCGAGCGCCTGTTTCGCTGGCCACTCGGCACGCGTCCCGCGGAGCACCCGGGACTCAGCGATCTCGGGCTGTAAATCGAGCTCACGCTCAGCGTGAAGGTTACTTCTTTGCGGAAATTTCGGGAGGCTTCGCCTCGTTCACGGCGATCTCTGCGCGGTATTTCGCTGCCTGCTCTGGTTCGTTCAGCCCGTCGTACTCTTCCACCAAATCTTTGCGCGCATTCACCAGCCAGCTCACCTTTGGATCCATCTGCGTGCTGAGAATGTCATAGCCGGCGTGGGTTTCAGCTTCCGCGTCTGCATAACGGTGCTGCCGCAGCAGCGTTCTGCCCAGCTTGATTCGCGCAATCCCGGTGTTGATGTGCGTCGGAGATTGCGATTGGATGTAAATGGGGATTGCTTGGCGGTAGAGCTTCTCCGCGCGTGCCCACTGCTGCTGCGCGGTGTACACGCTGGCCAGGTTCGAAAGCGCGGTGCCGTATAAATAGTGCTGCTCCCCATATTCCGCCCTGTAAATATCCGCCATCCGCTCGAAGTATTGTTCCGCCGCGTCATACTTCCCTTCCTGGAGCGCCACGGATCCTAACTCGTTAACCGTGGATGCGACCGAAGGATGCACCTTCCCGAACGTGCGCTCCTTGATCGCCAGCGATTGCTCCAGCAGCTCCGATGCTTCGGCGTAACGTTTCTGGTAAACCAAAGAGCGCGCAAGAATCGTCAAATCCGCGGCCGTCTCGGGATTGTCTTTGCCGTACCAGGCTTGCACAATGTCCAGCGCCTGGCGGTCATACTGCTCCGCTGCTGCGTAGTGCCCTGTGTCGAGCTGGATCGCGCCCAGATTGATCAAAATTTCCGCCACCCTGGGATGGCGTTCGCCGTAAATCTGCTTGTACATTGCCAAAGCGCGTTCGTTGATCTCCTCGGACTTTTCATAATGTCCGGCATAAAAATGTGCGTTGGCCAATTCGTACAAACTATCCGCAAGGTCCACAGGTTCGGAGCCCGGAGCCGAATACAGCTGCACGGTCTGGTCCAAAATTGCGATCGCTTGGTCGTAGGCGCCGCGATTGTCGAGCACTCCGCCGAGCGCGAGCATAGCCTTCGCCACCGCCGGGTCGTTTGGTGGCAAGTGCCTCCGGTCCCTATCGAGCGCCTGCCGGATCAGCCGCTCCGCGTCGCCATACCTTGCCTCTGCGTCTCGCAGCGACCCCAGAGCCAGCAGACCCTTCGCCGTCTCGACGCTATCCGGGCCGTAAAGCGCTTCGCGTTTTGCCAGCGCGGATTCCATCAATGAGTCCGCCTGCTCGAGCTTGCCCAGCTTCTGGTAAATGCCTCCCAGCGTTTCGTATAGTTCCGCCTGCACCGCAGGTTCCGCGTCCAAGCTGCGCGCTTCCTCGACGCCGCGGTCCAGCAGCGTCACCACGCGCAAATCGTCGGCTGGTCCGGCAGCGGGGTCGCCTCCTTGAAAGAGATTCAGCATGAATCGTTGAATGCGCTGCGTTCGCGCCGTTTGCATCAGCGCCGCATTGCGCGCCCTGGTCAGTCGGACGGTGTAAAAGATCACCAGGCTCACAAGCAGCGCAAACATTGCCGTGCCTGCGGTGACCAACTGCCAGTGCCGTCGAACGAACTTGTCCAACGTGTAGTGCCAGGTATCGCGGCGCGCCTCGAGCGGCTCGCCTCGCAAATAATGATCTACGTCGCGGATAAGCGCTTCGACCGACTGGTATCGCCGTAGCGGATCTTTGTGCATGGCCGTCAGGCAAAGCACATCCAAGTCCGCCCAAGCCGTTTTGCTCGCCGACACGGCAATGCCGCTCGTTTCCGTTTGCGCAGCTGCTTTCCCGGCTACATCTGACGGCTTCTCGGCTTCTTGCTCAGTCAAAACCTCTTCCGCTTGCGCCGGTGTGCATTTGGACAAATCGAACGGCAGCCGTCCGGCAAGCAATTCATACAGAACCACTCCCAGCGAATAGACGTCGCTCTGTATCCCGACCTGTTCGCCGCGGATCTGCTCGGGAGCGGCGTATGCCGGCGTCATCAACCGCAAGCCAGTGATAGTTTGATCCACCAGCTCGCCCAGATTTTCCAGGTGTTTTGCGATGCCGAAATCCAGCAGCCGAATGCCGCCGTCGGCTTTCACCAGAATGTTGGAGGGCTTCAGGTCGCGATGAATCACGGCATGTTGATGTGCATACAGCACCGCCTCGCAAACGGCGCGGAATAAACGCAAATGCTCAGGAATCGAGCACTTTTGCGCTTTGCAATACTCCGTGAGCGGAATTCCTTCCACGTACTCCATTACGAAGAAGGGTGTGCCGTCCGGCGACGTATCCGCATCGTAGAGCCGCGCTATGGAGGGATGATTCAGCTGCGCCAGCGTGCGCTGCTCTGCGTTGAAACGCTCGCGGCGTGCGGGCGAAACCCAGGCGTCGCGCAGGATCTTTATTGCGACTTCGTTGCCCAGATCCTCGCGCTCCGCAAGGTAAACCACTCCCATTCCACCTTCACCAAGCGCTCGTTTGATTCTGTAAGGGCCGAATTCCTTGAAGGGAAGTGAACCTGAGGATGAATCGTCAAAAATCTGCGACGCGACATCGGCAACATCGCCGTCCAGCAGCGATCCACCGCGTGCGTCTTCTTCCAGAAGGACCAGGACCTCGCTGACCAGTCCCGCATCACCGCCGCAGCGCGTTTCCAGAAAAACCCGCTGCTCTGAGGTCGGGAGGTCAGCAGCTTCGTGAAAAAGCGATTGGACCGTTTGCCAGCGAGTGCTGTCCATCATTCATCTCCGGCCGAAAGCGGAAGAAAAACGGCTTGCCGAGCGGCACTCGGCCCTCTTCCAGCGCCGGTAGAAGGGGACTGCAGCACCCCCGCTTATGCTCGTCGGAGCTCGTGCGTAAGCCAGGCCTTGGCGGCTCGCCAATCGCGCAGCACCGTGGCTTCGGATACGTTGAGCAGCGCCGCCGTCTCCGGAACGTCCAGCCCGCCGAAAAACCGGCTTTCCACCATCATCGCCTGCCGCGGATTCATTTGCGCGAGCGCTTCGAGTGCGGTATTCAGCGCTAGAAGTTCATCTTCACTCGACGGCTTCTTCTGAAACGCGTCGTCGAAACTGACCGTAATTTTCGCCCCGCCGCCGCGCTTTCCGGAGTTCCGCCGTCGCGCAGCTTCCACCAGGAGTTGCCGCATCGCGCGCGCCGCGATGCGTTTGAAATGCAGGCGTGAGGTCGCGCCAACGTCCGGCGATTTTGCGAGCTTCAGCCAGGCCTCATTCACCAGGGCAGTAGGGCTGAGCGTGGCGCTGGGGTCGCCGCGCCGTACGCTGGAAGCCAGCCTGCGCAGTTCCTCGTAGGTGACGCTGAACAGATGGTCCAATGTTTGTCTGCTTGCGGCGGGCAAGCTCGTTTGTCCGGCACCCGACGCCTCCGCCGCTGGAACCGCTTGAGTCCCCGTGACGGTTTTTCTTTCGCTTTCGCGCATTGTGTAGTGGAGGGTCATTTCTGCGAACCCATCTCCTGGCGGTCTGGGCCCCGTCTAGGCACGGAAATGTAACACCCTAAGCGGCCATACGGCAACGGATGGTGTTGGCATGGATGACGACCGAACTGTTGCTTTAGGTCGCGGCGCGCTTTTCGACGGCCCAGAACGGCCCAGAATGGAATGTGGGCTTAGGAGAATTCTATGAACGGCACATCGATGCGAAATGTTCTTCTCGTTTTTGTTCTGGCTGCGGCAACTCTGGCGGTCGGATGCGGGAGCGGGGCCGAAGGTAAGTATCGCGATCCGAGTGGCACGATAAACGCCGAATTCAAAGACGGCAAGGCCTACGTCGCACTAGGCGCCTACGCCGTTGACGGCACCTACAAAGTCGAGGGCGACAAGATCGTCGCGCGCGGAGATTTCGGCCCGATGCTTCCCAGCCCCCTGGTCTTTACCATCAACAAAGACGGCACGATTGACGGGCCCCGAAACAGCATGATTCCCAGGCTCGAGAAAGCGAAGTAGCAGCTGCGAACCAGCGTGCTGCCCGGAGCTTCGCAAGAAAGGAAATGCCAGAAGGATACGATTGATGAGAATGCATCGTGCCACGTCGCTTGCTGCGCTCGCGTTGTTACTATGGTCGGTCGGTTGCGGCCATGCAAGTTCGAGTAGCTCCGCGGACGACGAAATCCCCGGCCTCACCAAAGCCGATCGCGAGGCGCAAAGCGCGGCCATGGCGGAACTCCAGCGGCATTGGCTCAAAGGGCCCGACGGCTGGACGACCGCCGTGGTCTCCGGCAGTCCGTATGCTCCCGACCATTTTCTTCGGCAATGCCGCGCGCTGACGATAAAAGAAATGGAGCCGCAGGATCTGAGCGATTCCGACAAGCTGAACGGCTTCGAATGGGTGGGCCGGGCGAACTTTCAGCCTACGTCTTGTCGCGAGGGCGGCGGACAGAACACCATGATCCTGGACGGCATGTCCAACGTGGTGGTCGAAAAACATAGCGGCGCGTGGAGCCAGTGGGTGGACTTCACGCCGGGACCGCTGCGCTTCGCCCGAGAAAAAGGCCGCTGGCAGTTCAATTGGGACGCCACTTATTTGCGCGGAACGCTACCCGGACCACAGGATTTTGCGAACGCAGGCGTGCGGTAGACGAATCCCAGCGCGGGATCGAAATGGAACTTCACCAAATTCGGCCAGCCTCGCGATTTCTTGCTGGCTATTCCGTCGCCTTGGCCGCCAACGCTTCTGCAACCGAGATATTCTGCAGCAACTCTTGCGGAATCCCGTGCCGCTGCTGCAAATAGGACGGACTGTTGTAGGAAGCCCAGACTTTCCCCTGCGCATCCTCCCAAACCAGAATCTTTAGCGGCAAATCAATCGCCGCGCTGGGCGCTGCCACCATTACCGGTGTGCCTGCCTTGGGATTCCCGAAGATCAGCAGCTTCGTAGGACGCATTTTCAGCCCAGCCTTTTCCGCTTCTCCGCTGTGGTCCACCAAAGCGAACAGCCTCACGCCTTTCGCTTGCAGAATGCCCTGAAGCTTCTCCACGGTCTGGTCCACCGAATGGTTGCTGGGCTTGCTGATGACTCCGTTATCCGCAATCGGTGCCATTGATGTCATGGGTTTCTCCTCCTTGTTCCCGGAAATGTTTCCGGGCGTCGCGTGCGCGGAATCGCGCACTGAAATCAGATAGATCGTCATCGCCAACCCGACCACTGCCAGAAACAATGCGATCGCAACCGCCGGTGCGGCCGGACGAGCGCGCACCACACCGCCGCGATCGAGATCCCGGACCAGTCGCGCGTGCTGCCACCCTGCAAACAGATTCACAACCACTCCCACCGCGATCAGCGCAGTCCCAAACCACAGCGACTGGCCGTACGATTGCGTTGAGATGATCTTTTGAACGGTTTGCAGCTCCTGCAGAAACAGTCCGAAACGCGCGACCACGAAGCCGAAGCCCATCAGGGCCAGTCCCGTGCGCACCCACGCCAGCAGAGTGCGCTCGGCGGCCAGGTAATCGCTCAAGGCAGCCTTCGGTTTGCCCTCTGCCGAACCATTCATCTCGTGGCCTCCCGTTGCAATCCCTAGGCTCAGCGCACATCCTGGAATCTGGTTTCAGCGGCGACCGCCTAAGCGGGATTATATTCTGCCGGTTACCCTACGGGATTCAATTTATTTTGGAGAAAAAGCGTATCCCGCGTTCAGCCAGTTTCATCCGAGTTTCTGTGCGGTGCCGGCGAGCGCGGTAGGAGCAACAACGTGAAAACGAAGCGGATCGAGGTTCAGCGGCTTAGTGTGATTTCGTCGAAATCATTTGGGGAAGTTCTCGCGAAACTCGACGCTGCCGTCGGCCATCCCAACATGGCAGCGTTTCGTAGCGATGCGGCCTCGGCAAAAACCTTTGCGCAATTCGAGGCCGTCGTTCAGAAAGTAGTCGGAAGTGCGGGCTTCATGGAATTCGCTCGCTTCGACTTGGGCGAAGTCTTGCGCAGGAAACTCGGCGAACATGCGCCGAAGAGTGTGCGCCTGGTTATCGGCAACCCGCTCATCATGGCGCAGATGGTGCAACATGTGCCGGACGCCGGTTCGTATGCACCGGTAACGATCCTCGTAGACGAGCGCCCCGACGGCGTGCATCTGTCTTACGACAAGATGGCCAGCTTCCTCTCCCCGTACGGAAATCCGGAAGCTCTTAAGGTCGCGCAGGATTTGGATGCGAAGGTCGAAACCCTGCTTACATCGGCCGCCGCCTAATCCCCTCCGCCAACGCTTTCGTTAGTCGTTTTCGCCGGAACAGCACTTCTCATCCGAACTCTTCGGCTGCGAATAGAGCCGAGTCGGATCCACCAACTGGCCCTCAACATACTTGTCGTGGTGCCGCACCCACGCCATCGAGAACGCCAACTCATCTTCGTCGCGTCCCTTGGGTGCCATGTCCAGCCAGTTGTACGCCCCGATCAATATATCGAGCCCGCGACCGTAGGTGGAATACGTGTGGAAGATTTCTCCGGCCTGGTTCTTATAGAACGCGCTCGCGCCGGGCCCTTCTTCGCTCGGGAATTGCTGCATCGTGTAGTTGTAATACATCTCGCCCTTGTCCTTCTCATCCTTCGTGAACGACACGTTGTAGTCGCGATTGAAGTCGCTCTCGAACGACGAGACCCACTTGAATCGCCAGCCCATGCGCATCTTGAACGCGCCAATTTGCTCGAGCGGCGCTCGTGAAACTACTACGAGCCTCGCATCTCGTGCCGCCAGGTGCGCCACGCTGCCGTCAAAATGATCCGCCAGCAACGAGCAACTCGGGCAACCCTCCGCCCATCCCGGACCGAACATGAAGTGATAAATCATCAGCTGGCTCTTGCCGCCGAACAGATCCGCCAGCGTCTCTTTGCCGGTTGGCCCATCGAAAACGTATTCCTTCTTCACTTTTTCCCAAGGCAGTTCCCGGCGCAGCCGGCTCACTTCGTCGCGCAGCCGCGTGAACTCTTTCTCTTTGTTCAACAGCTCGGTGCGCGCCGCAATCCACTCCGCATGTGGCACCGCTTTCGGGTGATCCAACTCCTGCTTTTCTGCTGTAGATCCCATCGTCGTCTCCTTATCTTCAGATTTTCGATTCGGTTGCTGCGTATTTATGCGAACGGATTTTCGTCCGCGCTGGGACCGTAAATCGAGGGCACCGGAACATCCAATACCCGCAGATACACGGAAAGCTGCCCGCGATGGTGATAGGTATGATTCATGAGGATGGAACGTAGGAAGGCGATCCGCGGCACCTCCATCACCGGTTTTCCGTTTCTCACCAAGCGCCACGTGGACATGAGCCGGGCGTCATCCATATTCTTGAGCCCGCTCCGCGCGCTCGCCATGCTCTTGGAGAAAGTGTCCAGGACCTCTTGCCGGCTCTTGGCCTCCGGCTGCGCGAAGTTCGGAGCTTCAGCAGTGTCCAGCGAGGCCGCCGCGACGATCTGGCCCGGACCGGACGCGATGTGCAAAGCCAGCTGTCCCAATGAGAACGCTTTCGGGTGTGGTTTCCAGGTGAGCTTGTCGTCCGGAATGCGTTCCAGCACCCGCTTTGTGGTCTGCGCTTCCTGGTCGAACTCCATTAAAAGCGATTCTGAGAGGCTCATCGCTGCTCCTTTTCCTGCATTTCAGATTTAATGTTTGCATCTTTCAGCCTTCGAGAATCGAACGAGCCCCTCTCGTTCGCGTTAGCCTTCGCGTGCGACTTCTTCGCGGCGAGCGCCGTCAACCCGCCTGTGGACATGATCCCGGTGATCATCAACGCGGCACTCGCCAAGCACGCTGGACACATAAATTTTTCCTCCCGCAGTCGCCGCCCCTACTGCGGCCGGCGCTTCGCTTCGGCATGCTTGCGCACGCCATCGTTCATGTAAGTCCAGCCCTTCACCACTCCCTCGCGATGCTCATCCGAAATTAATCCGAACGCCAGATGATGAAACTTGATCAGCGTTCCACCCTCCACCTCGCTCAGCCGGTACTGCACGTTCGAGCTCACCGGATACGACATGAACAGCGGCCCGTAAAATTCCAACAGCGTCGGCCGCTTGATCGCCTGCACATGGCCCCACAAGTGGCCGTTCTCGCCGCCCAGGTCGCGATACCAACGCCCGCCCGGCCATGGTTCGATCTTCAGCGATATGGGCTTGCCGTCGGGTGTTTCATTTAACGGTCCCAGGTATTCCAGCAGTGAGTCGAACGTTACCTGCAACGACGCCCGCACGTGAATTTCCTGCGTGATGCTCAACGTCAAATCCTCAATCGTCCGATTCATCTTGATCGCTGCCGAAGTCATGGTTATCTCCTTTGATCAGAATTTGTCCTGCTTCGCGGCTGGAATCGCGCCCTGCCACGAACTGCTCTTCCGCTCTGCGTGCTCCTTCACCCGGTTCAGTTGATGCTGCCAGTATCGCTCGAACGTGCTGGTCCACTCGTGCAACGGCCGGATCGCCTCTGCGTTCACGCGGTACATCATCCTGCGTCCCTCCCGGCGTACGTTCACCAGCCCAACGTCCAGCAGTACGCGCAGATGCTTCGACACCGAAGGCTGCTCCAGCTCCAGCGTCGCCACGATCTCGCCCACCGACCGCTCCTGCAGCGCCAGATAGTTCAAGATCTCGCGCCGTCGAGGCTCGGCCACTGCGTTGAATGCATCGGAGGTTGTAGCCGCTCGAGCCATGGGTCAACAATACATTCCTATATAGGAATATGTCAAGTGTTATTTTTGGCCGGCCCTTGCGGGTGTTGGCGACCGATGACCGCGGTGCCATAATCTGAAACCGCTACGGAAAAGAGCACCCCATGAAAGCCGCCATCCTAAAATCGTCGCAGGCAGCGCCCCCACCGTGGCTTCATATCGAAGATGTTCCCCGGCCGCAGCTCGTCCCCGGACATTTGTTACTTCGCGTCCTCGCCTGTGGCGTGTGTCGAACGGATCTGCACATCGTCGAGCGCGATCTCCCCGCGCTTCGGCCCCGACTGATTCCCGGCCATCAAATCGTCGGCGAAGTTGTCGCAGGCGAAAGCGCGGAGTCCCTGATAGGTTCCCGCGTGGGAGTTTCCTGGATGGGCGGTACGGATGGCGATTGCTGGTATTGCCGTCACGCGATGGAAAACCTCTGTGATCGGCCAACCTTCACCGGTTACACGGTGGATGGCGGTTATGCCGAATATGCGCTGGCGCGTGCGGACTTCACGTTCCCCCTGTCGAAAAATTTGGACGCGGTCCACCTCGCTCCGCTCCTCTGCGCCGGCATCATCGGATTCCGCAGCTTGCGCGTTGCGGGCGTCCAGCCAGGAGAACGCGTCGGTCTCTTCGGTTTCGGATCCTCGGCCAGCCTCACCATCGCGGTTCTGCAGTCGTGGAAATGCGAAGTGTATGTTTCAACGAGGGGAGTTTCCCATCGCAAGTTGGCCACCTCGCTGGGCGCGAGCTGGGTTGGAAGCGAAAATGACAAGGTTCCGGTCGAGCTCGATCGCGCCGTCACTTTCGCTCCCAGCGGAGACGTCGTCGTGAGCGCACTGGCAAGTCTGCGCAAAGGCGGCGTGGTAGCCATCAACGCCATCCATTTGGATCGCATGCCGCAATTTGATTACGACAAGCTGTTGTGGGGAGAGCGCGTGATTCGCAGCGTGGCTAACATGACCCGCGCCGACGCCCGCGATTTTCTGAAAATCGCGCACGACATCGGCATTCGCCCGCAGGTCACGGTTTTCCCGCTGGCCCAGGCCAACGAAGCCCTTGAGGCGATCAAGCACGAAACCGTCGACGGCGCCGCGGTGATCGTCCCGTGAACTGCGCAAAACAAGCGCGATTGTAACGCTCCGCCACCAGGTAGCCGCCGCGACGAATTCTCAGGTGATTGGAACCACGGCCTGCGCGGATGAAGTATCCAGCTCGCCTTCCCAGCGCGCAATCACCGCGCACGCCAGGCAGTTCCCGATCACGTTCACTGCCGTGCGCGCCATGTCCATCAGCGCATCAATTCCCAGAATGATGAAAATCGGCTCCGTCGGAAGGTGAAACGTTGTGGCGGTGGCCAGCAGCACCACCAGCACCGCGCGCGGCACTCCGGCGACGCCCTTGCTCGTCACCATCAGCGTGAACACCATGAAAAGCTGCTGCGGCCACGTCAAATGAATCCCGGCCACCTGCGCTACAAAAATAGAAGCGACCGCGAGATACAACGTTGACCCGTCGAGGTTGAAGCTATACCCGGCTGGAATCACGAACGCCACAATTCGCCGGGGCACGCCAAACTCTTCCATGCATTCCATCGCCCGGGGCAGTGCCGCTTCCGACGTGCTCGTCGCGAAAGCGATCGTGGCGGGTTCGGCGACCGCGCGAATGAAGCGCCCCAGCGGCAGCCGTGCGAATATTGCGATGGGCAACAGCACCACCAGCAGGAAGAACACCAGCGCGCCGTAACCCGTGAGCAGCAGTTTCCCTAGCGGCAGCAGCACTGCAATTCCCATATGCCCCACGGTATAAGCCATCGCCGCGCCCACGCCCACCGGTGCGAAATACATCACCAGATTCGTGAACGCAAACATCGTCGAAGTCAGCGACTCGCAAAAGCCAAGCATCGGCGCGCGCTTAGCTTCCGATATCCGCGCCAGCGCAATTCCGAACAGCACCGAAAAAACCGCCACCTGCAGAATCTGATTTTCCGCCACAGACTTCGCAAGATTTTCAGGAAATAGATGCAGCAGGAAGTCGTCCCAACGCAAAGGAGCCGCGCTGGGCGCGGGCTCCGCCGTCGCCGCTGCAGCCCTCACGCTCAAGCCTTCTCCCGCGCGGCTGATATTGATCGCGCCCAAACCGATGAACAGCGCCAGCGTCGTCACAACCTCAAAATAGACTATGCTCTTTACCCCAATCCGTCCGACGGCGCGCAAATTGCCGTGGCCCGCGATTCCAGTCACCAGCGTTCCGAAAATCAGCGGCGCCACGATCACTTTGATCAAACGCAGGAAAATATCGCTGAACACGCGCAGATGCTCGGCTAGCTGCGGCCGATCCAGCCCAATCTCGCCGCCGAGCAGCATCGCAAAAAAAATCCAGTAAGTCAGCGACCGCCCGCGCCATCCGCCCGCTGCAATTACGGCCAGCCCAACCCACCGCAATACGGTGAACCACGACTGTGGAGCAAAGATCAGGGCCAGGATCGCCCCCGCCAGAAATAACAGCACACCAATCGCTGTGAGGCTGCGGAATGCGGGCGAAGTGTGTTTCGGTTGTGAACGATGAGGCTGCGAGGAGGCAGGCGGCGCAGTGGGCATCATTGATAGCTGAAGGTTTCGCTCAAGTTTTCCACGCGATCAGCTAAATTAGAGCGCCGCGCGGCCCTTACTATACGATTAAAGGACTCGAATTTGCACAAGCCTATCGCCCCGTAGCCGCTCCTGTCCACTCGTTGTCCGCAATCGAACAATTCATCGTTCGCATTCGCACAGGCCAGCCGCAATCCCTCATTTCGCAATGCTCTAAATCCTCTCTCGTCAGGATTTTGCGCGACGATCGGTTTTGGCGATTTGCCTGCCAATCAGCCACGGATTGGTGTGAACATATCCGCTGCCCGGGTCGTACCAACGGTCATGCATCAACTCGTTTTCTTGCAGGGAGGCCCCAAGCATGATGAACGTGCTGCGTGATACCCGCTTCGGATTCCGCCTGCTCCTGAAAAATCCCGGCTTCGCCGCCGTCGCCATTCTCGCCCTGGCTCTGGGCATCGGCGCGAACACCGCCATCTTCAGCGTAGTGTATGCCACTCTGCTCGCTCCGCTGCCCTATCCACAACCCGACCAACTCGTCGTCGTCCGCTCCACCGTCGCCGGAAATAAGAACGTCTCTTCTGCCGGCGATTTTGTCGAGTGGCAGCGCCAGAACTCCGTCTTCCGGTTTATGGGCACTGCCACCGACTCCGATTTCAACCTCTCCGTCGGCGAGACGCCCGAACGCGTCCGCGGCAGTTTCACCACTCCGGGTTTTCTCGATCAACTGCTTGGTGAAACTCCATACCTCGGCCGTTATTTCGGCCCTGATGAGGCCGTGGCCGGAAAAGATCACGTTGCCATTCTCACCAATCGAATGTGGCGCGAACACTTCGGCAGCGATCCCCACATCATCGGCCGCGAAATCCACGTGAACGGCGAAATCTACACGGTGATCGGAGTTCGTCCCGCCGGACAAGCCGACCGCACTCCCACGAACCTATTCGTTCCGCTGGTTTTCAAGCCTGAGCAGATCAATCACGATTTCCATTTCCTAGTCGCTTTCGCGCGCATGAAGCCCGGCGTCACCTTGGCGCAGGCCAATGCGGACATGACCGCGGTCGCTCATCACATCGCGGATGTTTACCCGAAGTCGAACAAAGGCTGGGGCGCTGTCGTTGAGCCGCTGAAGAATGACTTCCTGGATCGCGACGTGCGCACCGCTCTCTGGCTCTTGCTCGGCGCCGTCGCATTCGTTCTGCTCATTGCGTGCGCCAACGTCGCCAACCTGCTGATGGCCCGCGCCACCACCCGCCAGAAAGAAGTCGCCGTCCGCGCTTCTCTCGGCGCGTCGCGTCAGCGGCTTTTCAGCCAGTTTCTTGCCGAAAGCATCGTGCTCGCCTCCATGGGAGGTGCGCTGGGCATCGCGCTGGCTTGGGGACTGCTCAACATAATCATCTCGATCATGCCTCCGTTCACTCTTCCTCCTGAAGCCGATGTCCGGCTGAACATTCCGGTACTGCTCTTCACCGTCGTGGCCACTCTGTTTGCGGGAGTTCTATTCGGCAGCGTTCCGGCGTGGCAGGCGGCGCGCATGAACTTGAACGACGTCTTGAAAGAGGGCGGCAGGTCAGCTATCGGCGCCGGACGTCACCGGGTTCGCCGCGCGCTCGTAATCGCGGAATTTGCGCTGGCCCTCAGCCTCCTCGCCGGTGGTGGTCTCGCCATTCACAGTCTGTGGAACGTGGCGCACGTGGATCTCGGCTTCCGCACCGATCACATCCTCACGTTCCAGCTTCCGGTGCCGCAGGGGCGCCTCACTGATCCGCAACAAATCGCCACTTTTTATCGCCAGCTTCTGGAAAGAATCCAGGCACTGCCCGGCGTCACCGCCGCCTCGGCCTCCGAAGGAATCCCGCTGGAAGGTGTGAATTTCGGCATGCCTTTCCAGATTGCCGGCAGGCCCAATATCGAGGATTCCTCCGCGCGTCCCGGGGCGGGCTTCAGCATGGTTACTCCGCAATATTTCAAGGCGTTCGGCATGAGCATGGAGCGAGGGCGTTCCTTCACCGACCAGGATGTAGCCGGAAGCGTGCCGGTAGCCGTCGTCAACGAAGCATTCGTCAAAAAATTTCTCAACGGCGTTGATCCGCTGACGCAAACCATCCTCGTCGAGCAATTAGTTCCCGGCGTCACCAAACTCGGCCCGCCCATCCCCTGGCAAATCGTCGGCGTGTACCACGACGTTCGCAATGGCGGCCCGCGCGACGTGGGCTTCCCGGAAATGGATGTGCCGTTTGCCCAAAGTCCCTGGCCGCAAGCAGCGATCGGCGTGCGCGCCACAGTCGAACCGGCCACCTTGACCCGCAGCATCACCGAAATCGTGCAATCGATGGATCCGAATCTGCCACTCTCGGAAGTCAAAACGATGGACCAGATCAAGGACGAATCGCTTGCCGGGGACCGCTTCACGGCCGCGCTTTTTGGCGGCTTCGCCGCGGTCGCCCTGTTACTTGCGACCCTGGGGATTTACGGCGTGATGTCTTTCGCGGTCGCGCAGCGTACGCACGAAATCGGCCTGCGCATGGCTCTGGGCGCCGGCCGCGGCAACGTGCTGACTCTGATCCTGAAGGAAGGAATGCTCCTGGCCGGCGTCGGACTGCTGCTCGGCCTCGCGGGATCGTACGGCGTTGGCAAAGCGATGCACAGCATTTTCTACAACGTCGGAACGATTGATTTCGCCGCGTTCAGCGCCGTCGCCGCGGCCCTGCTGCTCGCAGCGCTCCTGGCCTGCTTCATCCCCGCCCACCGCGCGACGCTCGTCGATCCCATGCAAGCATTACGCGAGGAATAAAACAGGCATAATCAAGATCGCAACGCGAAGCCGCGTTCCAGCACCGTAGGTGCGACACAGCGATTGCTGCCCCGCCGTCCCGCCATTCCTAATGCGCTTGTTGGGCCGTCGGAGGCAGCAGGCCGTTCAGCCGCAGATACATCGCCGCCGCGCTGTAATGATCCGCAAAATCGTTCGTCAGGGCGATCATGGCGCTCGCACGCGTCAATGTTATGGCGCCGCGCGTGAAAACAACTTCGCCCAGCTTCGAATCATCCACGCCGGCCAGCGACTGCGTGCAGAAATCGAACGAAGACTTCAGCGCTGCGGTCAATTTGTCTTTCCCGTCCGCCTCTTTCAGCTCATCCATCTTGGGGATGTCCACGCCCGATATCATTGAACACAGACGAAAATTCGAGTTAGCCATGTGCACCACCAAATGACCGAAGCTGTTTTGCGCCGGCGTAGGCTGGTAGCCATACTTGTCCGCTGGCATCTCTTCCGCGGCCGCGATCAGGTTTTTCGACTGCCGCTGCAGGCTGCTGCGGACGGCGGTTGCGACGGGGTTCGCCACCAGCGCGGTCGGCGGCGCGGGACTCTGCGCCGAGCCGGCTTGCTGTGCAGCGGCTGCCAAAGGCGAAATCGCCGCCAGTGCAATGAAGACCAGGATTCGTTTCATTTCTTATACCTCCAATGAAATTGAGCCGGCACCAGCATAGACGCGCCCGCGCCGCGCGACAAGATGAGTCTATCGCTTTGCGTTATAAAGTACTTGACAGTCGGCGCCTATCTGCTACTCTCGTCGTATGGCGCTTCCCGAACCTTCTCGCTCCCAAGCTCCGGTCGCGATCGCCGATCACGCTCGCGACAACCTTCGTTTCATCCGCGAAACCATGGAGCGCGCCAGTTCCTTTACCGCCGTTCCCGGTTGGGGCGGCGTGGCCATGGGCATCACCGCTCTGGGCGCTGCGGCCATCGCTTCGCGCCAGGCCTCCTCTCTCCCCTGGCTAGTCACCTGGATCGCCGAGGCTTTCATCGCCATCATCATTGCTGGCTGGACCACCTATTCGAAGGCCCGCCAGGCTGGGTCGTCTTTGTTCAGCGGCCCGGGCCGGCGCTTTGTCTACAGTTTTGCGCCGCCCCTGTTTGTGGGCGCATTGCTCACTGTCCTGCATCTTCGTTCCGGTGAAATTGGCCCGATTCCCGGCCAGTGGCTGCTGCTTTACGGAACCGGCGTGGTCACCGGCGGAGCGTTCTCCATACGCGTCGTCCCATTGATGGGCCTTTGTTTCATGGTTTTAGGCGCTGTCGCCCTGTTCAGTCCTTGGAATTGGCAGAACGCGCTGCTGGCGGCGGGCTTCGGCGGCTTACACATTATTTTTGGAGCCGTCATCGCGAGGAAATATGGCGGCTAAATCAGGAGCGTATCGTCGTGAGCGTGCTGAGGGCGACGAGCGCGGTAAACGAACCACCGCGGCTCGGACGGCGGAAAACACCGCTACAAGTCTGGACCGCCTGATTCACGAGCGCACCCGCCTGGCCATCATCAGTGCGCTCGCGGTGAACGAATCGCTTACTTTCAACGAATTGAAAGAGCTGCTGCGCGCCACGGACGGCAACTTGAGCGTACACGCGCGCAAACTCGAAGATGCTGGCTACTTGGGCTGTAGTAAGTCCTTCGATGGACGCATGCCTAAGACCGAATATCGCCTGACGGCTGCCGGCCGCCGCGCGCTGGAAAAGTATCTGAACCACATGGAAGCTCTGATCCGCGTCACCCGCGAGGGTTAGGCTCCCAAAAAATTTTGCCGGGACACTCTATGAACAAAAGTACTTTGAAGTTAGTACCCCAATCGCAACTCCACGTCGCCATCCTGCTCGATGGCAATGGTCGCTGGGCTTCCTCCCGCGGCCTCGCCCGCTCCGAAGGGCATCGCGCCGGAGTGGAATCCGTGCGCCGGGTCGTCCGCGCCGCTCCCGGCCTGGGCATCGGCACCATGACGCTCTACGCGTTCTCCTCAGACAATTGGGAACGCCCCATGAGCGAGGTCGTGGCCTTGCTCGCGCTCCTCGAACAATATTTTCGCACCGAAGCCGCCGCATGCGCCGCCGCAGGTGTTCGCCTGCGCGTAATCGGCCGCCGCGACCGCATTCCACCCGCTCTCGCGCAAGCCATCGAATCCGCAGAAAAGCTCACTGCTTCCGGCCGCGCGCTGGAACTGCGCATCGCCGTGGACTACTCTGCCCGCGACGCGATCCTTCGTGCGGCATGCTGGATGCTCTCCAGCCTGGAAGTTTCTCAGCGTGAATTTGCCAAGCGCCTCGGCGAAGTCACTCACTCCAGCGGCCCCGCATTGGACGTGGACTTGCTGATTCGCACCGGTGGCGACCGCCGCCTCAGCGATTTCATGCTCTGGGAATGCGCCTACGCCGAACTATTCTTTACCCCACGTATGTGGCCGGAATTCGATGCCGCCGACCTCACTGCCGCGGTGGAAGATTTTCGCGGCCGCGAACGCCGCTTCGGCCGCCTGCCCGAAGCCGCCGCGAGCTAGCCACAAAAAATCTTGCCACAGAGCCACAGAGAACCGATTCTAGGGCTTCCCGTACATGCTTGTTTGTCCTGCGAGCGGCGCATTCTCTTTTCTTATTCTCGTAATTTCTCTGAGCCTCTGTGGCTCTGTGGCGCTTTTGATTCCAACACGCGCCACATCTCAAATGCCCGCTTGATCACCCGCGTCGCTGTCGGCGTAAGCGAATACCGCGCAAGTTCCTCCTCGCGCGCCCAAGCCACATCCCTCACATCGCTCGCCGCCCGCGCTTCACCGCTCTCCACCGCGCACAAATAATCCAGAATCACAAAATGGTATTTCGTTCTCCCATCCTGATCCGGAAAAATACGCTCGAACACCTCGATAAATTCCACCACGCGCACTTCCAGTCCCGTCTCCTCCGCCAATTCGCGCCGCACTCCCTCCTCAATCGTCTCACCCAGTTCCAGCATGCCTCCCGGGATCGACCATTCCCCTTCCAGCGGCGGCGAGCCGCGCCGAATCAGCAGCGTCCTCCCGTCCGCAATCACCACGCCGCCCACTCCCACCAGCGGCCGCTCCGGATATTCGCGTCGCACCGTCACCTTTACGCATCCCCTCTCGCCAACGCTTGACACCTGCGGTATATAATAGCCCGCCAGTGGATGTACACCCAGGAAGGAGAGAATTCTCGTGACCCGATGTCCGGAATGCGACACCGAAATTGATTTGGACGAAGACGAAGTCGAGGAAGGCGAAATCCTCAGCTGCCCGGAGTGCGACGTCGAGCTGGAAGTGACGCAGACGCATCCCGTGCATCTCATCGTCATCTCCGAAGACGAGGACGATGACGATGAAGAAGAAGAGGAAAAGTCCAGCGTCAAGGAAGACGAAGAGGACGACGACGAGGACGAAGAGGAGATCGGATAATTTCCGTCTCTCGCTTCAGGCTCGCATCTTTTCCGCTCTCCGCGTCATCTTACAGGCTGTAATTCGCAATGCCGGCCATTTCGCGTTCGGGCTGCCGCCAAGTTCGGCCGTATTTCTTTCGTTTCCGGTTGCAAGCGCTGGAAAGAACAGGACCACGTGAAAATCCACAGTCTGTTTCAGGTAGCGGCAGTGCTGCTGTTGGGTCTTTTGGTCGCGATGCCCGCCCGCGCGCAAGATGAATCCAAAGCTCAGAAAAAAGCAGAAGCACAATTAAAGGTTCTGCACGGTAGCGTGATTGACAAAGGCGAGAATCCCGTCCCTTCCGCCGTGATTTACCTGAAAAACGTGAAATCCCAGGCGGTAAAAACCTATATTGCGGACGAATCCGGCAATTATCGCTTCAGCGGTCTGGACCCGAACGTCGATTACGAAATCCACGCCGAGCACGACGACATGACCTCCTCCGTCCGCACCGTATCCAGCTTCGATAGCCGCCGCGACATCGAAGTCACCCTAAAACTCTCCAAAAAGAAAAACGAATAGCCGAGCAACGATCCCCGTGCTCGAAGTTCACACAAAGCCAGTTCCGTCCGCCAGCACCAGTCTGAAGTTGTCCTAGTGTTTGCCCTTATCCGTAATTGCTTTTATCTGTGCGCCTTTATCTGTGTTCACCTGCGTTCATCTGTGGTGCCTTTTCGTCCGACCATCACCCGAATCGCCCCAGGCAAAATCTCAAATTCCGCCGGTGCCACACCCAAAGCCTCTCCATCCCCATGCACTCGCACCACTCGATCCGCGCGCAATGAAACCCGCCGGCAGCGATAGCGCGTCACCTCCGGAAACCCGCGCAGATCGCCCGAAGTCAGCACAATCGGTATCGCCTCCAGTAAACGCATCAACCCAACATCGCTCACAACCACCACATCCAGCAAACCATCATCCATCTCTGCCTGCGGCGCAATGCGCACGCCCGAACCATAGCTCGTCGAATTCGCCACTGCCACAAATAATGCGCGGCCACACCAGCTCGCTGCCTCCATCTCAACCGATATATCCAATAGTGGCTCGCGAAAAAATATCGTGAACGCTCCCGCAAGATAACGCGTCACTCCCGGCCAAGTCCTGAACCGCGTGTTCGCCAGATGCGCCGCCTCCGCGTCCAGTCCCATGCCTCCCGCACCCATATAATGCGCCACGCTGCCATCGCCGAATCGCACGCGCACCAGGTCCACCGTTCGCGGCTGTCCGCTCAAGGTCACGTTTGCCGCCGCCACCGGATCGCAGGGAATCCCCAGAGCGCGCGCAATATCATTTCCGTTTCCTGCTGGAAAAAATCCCGCCACCACATCACTGCCGCGAATGCCCTCCACCAAATGATGAAACGCTCCATCACCTCCCAGCACCACCACGGTTCGAAATCCCTCGGTGGCCGCGCGCGCCGCCTGTTCGCGAATATCCTCTGAACTTTTCGAATGCACGAACTTCGCGTGGCATCCGCGCGCTGCCAGCAGGCTCGTCACCTCCGCCTCGGCGCGCAACGCCCGCCCTCCGCCAGATGCGGGATTCACAATCACCAATGTGTCAGGTCTCATCCCAGAGGAAATACCGCGGTGTCAACTTCGCTGTTTTACTTGCATCCCGGCACGCGAAACGCTCCAATCCTCGTCCGGTAATTTTCGTCGCTCGTCTTCAGATAATCGCCCACGTACCAGAATGTGCAGTCATCGCTCGGATCCATCGCGGTAGTCGTGTAGTCCTCCCACCGCAGCGTGTTCTTCTGCGCTGCTTCTCCGGTCGCCAGCACGGTTTCGTGGTAAGAAAGCGCACCCTTCGGGTCGCCGTCCCGCCGCGCTGCAAACCTCTGTCCCGCATAATTCGGCACTCCGCCAAACGAGTATCCCACACCGATGTCGCCCTTCTTATCCATATCGATGCTCGGAATCCAGCGATAAAATTCATCTGGCGCGTAGGTGCCCTGCTGGTAAAGTTCCACGTCGCGCTTCTTGTCCAACCGGAATTCGTACCAGCGCACCCCGCCGCCGCCCGCCTGCGTCGCCACTGAATGCGCCGCCACAATAGATTCACGATTGCCGATTCTCCTATACACGACTCTCTGCATGATTTTGTCGCCCTGCACGTCCAGCCGCCGGTCGGTGTCCGGCTGGGGCACACAGTTCGTCAATTGCCCGTTGCAAAGATAGTGATAGGGAGCCACGGCGATCTTCACCGGCCCGTCGGCCTTCGTGTTAGCGGGAGTTGTCCAATCCACGTGAACTTTCCACGCATAAATCCCATCATCTTCGAATATTTTTTTCAATTGTGTTCCGCCGGCCGCCAGCATGATGTTAGGCGCTCCGGCCGGCGGCAGTTTCTGGCCGTCAATATCCGCGTTATTCAGAAAATTCACGCCCTCAATGATGATGCACTGCTCGGTCGCAGGCTGTCCCAACAACATCTTGCTGCGATCCGCGATGCAATCATGCTTCTGGATCACGTCGTCGCCCGTGCTCGTCGGCACGTAATATCCGTCCGGCCAGATCGCGGGCCGCGGATAGTCTGGGAAGAGCGTCCGCTCGAACGCGTAGCGGTAGTAAGCTCCCAGCGGATCCGGCCCCACGCTCACGGCGTAGCACATCGCAAATGTTCCCTCTTTTTTCACGGGACCCTGGTGAGGAGTGTGCGGCGGCGGTTGCGGCGGATTCGCGGGCGGCGCGACGGCTGGTCCGGGATTGTCGACTTCGCCGGGAAGCGCCGGTTTGCCCTGTTCCGAGAATTCGCCCGGCGCAATGCGCCCGAAGATTGGCATCACGATCAGCCAGCGCTTTGCCAGTTGGTCGTAGCGCACCACGGCGTCTCCGTTGTCGCGCGCTTCGCAGGCGCCGCCCAAACCCGTGAAAATCTCATTCGTCGCCACCGGACCATAAATCACGGTTCCGGTTTTGTCATAACGCGCGCCCTTCTTCGAATACACCGCGATCCGCGTGTTCACGATTTGTACGATGTGATCGGGACCCACCGCCAGACTGTTGTCCGAAGGATTACGCAGCGTCGCGCTTCCCTGCGGCCCCGTGAATCCAGAGCCCAGCCCGTCGAAGCTTTCCAGCAGTGGCACTGCGGGCCTCTTGCCTTGCGTTTTTTGTTCTGCCGCGGCGCCGGCCGCGGTAATCACCGGCGCGGGCGCGATTTCCACCGGTTTCTGTTCTTGATCCGCATCCGGATCAGCGGGCGAAGTTCCGCAGCCCGCGCCTTCACAATCCGGCACATCCTCCCTCGCGCCAGAGCCGTGCAACGAACGCAGCGGCGGCGAGACGTCGAACTTTGCGGCGCGCTGCACCGTCACTTCGCTGATTCGTGCTTCTTCCTGCTGTCCGCGCGCGCGCAAACCAATGCTTCCCGCGAACCCGAAAGCTGCCACTACGATTCCCAACGCTGCTCCGCTCGTTTTCATGGCCCGACTCATGCATTCTCCTAGTGGTTGGCTGACCCATGTAGCGTCATGCTCTGCACGGACGCTGGATCGGCGAGGAATTTCGCCACAATCGGCCCGGCGGAAATGCAGTCGAGACTCAAGTGACCGCAAGGAGAGTCCAGCGTAAGCACCGGCCCGCCCATCATGCCCGCAAAGGCGATCGCTGGAGTAGGATTCACCATGTGATCTTCCGGCGAAATCACCACGAGCAACTTTGCACGCACGCTCTTCGCGGCCTGCTCCATCGTCTCGCCGAATTCCCCGGGAATGTCCAGCGCATTGATCGCCTCGCGTTGCCGGATGGAATCGCATGCCATTGCCGCGTTTATCGTATTTTCCGTCCGCGTGTGTTCGATGAACTTGTCGAAATCCTGCGGACTGGTCTTTGCCACGCGAAATGTCGGCGAAGTCACGTTCATATTGCCGATTTCGTTGTACACCGCGAAGCCGGCCGTCATCGGCTGCGTGCCCTGTCCGTCCCTCCATTCTGGATCCATTCGCAGTGCGTCCATCTGCGCCGTCCACAGCAGCTTGTCGTAGGACGTAGACTGCGGCGACCCTGCCATCGGAACGGCCACGTCCATGAAATCCGGGTAGGCCACCACCCACTCGAAGGTTTGCATTCCGCCCATCGAAATTCCCATCACCGCGTGCACGTGCGTCAGGTACAGCACCTCGGTCGCAAGGCGATGCTCGGACTCCACCATGTCGCGAATCGTAAATTCCGGGAAAGACAATCGTGCCTGGGTCTTGCTGTTCGACGGCGAAGTCGAAACGCCGTCCCCGATCGCGTCCACCAGCACCACAAAATATTTCGTGCTGTCCACCACCTTATCCGGCCCGATGAATTGCACCAGTTCCTGCGTCTTGCCTCCCAGCCACGTCGGCCAGAGGATCGCATTCGACTTCGCCGCATTCAGCTGCCCGAACGTGCGATAACCAATATGAAAATCGTGAATTACTGCGCCGCTGCGCAGTTTCAAATCGCCCAGAGCGGCGAATTGCTGCGCGCCCTCGGCAGGCTGTTCTTTTGCGGTCGGCGCCGCGCCACCAGCTCGCGCAAGCTCGGTCTCTGCTGCGCAGGAGAAAATACTGATCAGAAGCACAACGCCCAGTGCTGTTTTCATATTTTTCCGCTTCTCCCCGGCGGCTTGTTCGCCCGGCCATCTTCGAAAACGTTCCGCATATTCTCGCCTTCGCTGCCGCTCAGCCCCTGCGAATATACGCGCACGATTCGGAATTTCCACACCGAATATTTGAAGATTCTCCTGCAAAGTGAGATGCTACGCTTCCCTTTCAGAAAGGAGATTCCGCAATGACGGCTCGTTTGACCCGCATCACAGCAGCGTCTTTCGTTCTCTGCGTCGCGCTCTGTTTCGCGCATCCCGCAATCGCGCAAGAGCACCAGGCCAATGCTCCTCACTGGGGTTACAGCGGAGCGGAAGGCCCCGAGCACTGGGGCGACCTTGAGCCCGATTTCGCCACTTGTAAGACCGGCCAGCGCCAGTCCCCCATCGATATCGTCGGCGCTCAGCCGGCCGAGCTGGCTCCCATACAATTTGATTACAAACTTTCGCCGCTGAAGATCATCAACAATGGCCACACCATCCAGATCAACTACGAGCCCGGCAGCAGCATCACCATCAACGGAACAGCGCTGCCGTTGGTCCAATTCCATTTCCACCATGTCAGCGAAAACGAAATCAATGGCAAGAAGTACGACATGGAACTCCACTTCGTCCACATGGATTCCGCGGCCGGCCGCGCCGCCGTGGTCGCCGTATTCATCAAGAGTGGCGCCGAAAACGCCATGCTTCGCGATCTGTGGAGCCACATCCCCCACGATACGGGAAAAGAAGTCGAGCTGAAGAAGGTGGTCATCAACGGCGCCGATCTCTTGCCCGCCGACCGGAACTATTACGTGTTCGACGGCTCGCTTACCATTCCTGCCTGCAAGGAAGGCATCAAGTGGTTCGTGATGAAAACTCCCATCGAAGCCTCACCTGCGCAGATCGCGGCGTTTGCGAAACTCTATCCGACCAATGCACGCCCAATCCAGCCGACGAATGGCCGCGAAATTCGCGAAAGCAACTTCCATTGATAAAAAATTAGTTTTGCATTGAACGGTTTCGAAAGGCACTGCTGGATCACTCCAGGCTACGTGGGAGACTGCATGAATCTCGAAGGTCGAACGCCATCGGCTTTTTCTGTGCGCCTTTTCTTGCTGCGCTTTCTGCCAATGCTGGCTCTGCTCTTCGCTTCGAGCCTCGCCACCATCCCGCTGCAGGCGCAGCTAGCGCAGGAATCAGACCAGCTGCTGCATCGCATGTACGCGTCGCCGGATTTTGAAGTCAAATACTTCGGTCCGGCGCGCTGGCTCGACGACGGTGCGTTCTACACCACCGTCGAACCATCCTCCGCGATCAAAGACGCGCAAGACATCGTGCGCTATCAGACCGCCACCGGGAAACGCGAAGTTCTCGTCTCAGCAGCGAAGCTCATTCCTGCGGGCGCCAAGGAACCGCTTGCGTTCGAAAATTACGCTTGGTCCAAGGACAAATCTCGCCTGCTGCTCTACACGAATTCCGCGCAGGTCTGGCGCCAGCGCACTCGCGGAGATTACTGGGTGTTGGACTTGCAGCCTGGCACGCTGCGCAAACTCGGCGGTGACGCTCCCGCATCGTCGCTGATGTTCGCGAAATTCTCGCCGGACGGCTTGAAAGTCGCATACCTCCGCGCCAATAATATTTATGTGGAGGAAATCTCCACCGGACACATCACGCAGCTCACCCACGACGGCTCGCAAACTATTATTAACGGCACTTCCGACTGGGTTTACGAAGAAGAACTGGATATTCGCGACGCTTTCCGCTGGAGTCCAGATGGCCGCCGCATCGCCTACTGGCAATTTGATTCGAGCGGCGTGGGAATTTTCAAGCTGCTCTACAATCTCGGCGCGCCCAAGGAAATTGTCACCGGCTTTCCTTATCCTGGCCTCGGCGTGTATCCCTCCGTTCTAAATATCCCCTATCCGATTCCCGGCACCACCAATTCTGCCGTTCGTGCCGGTGTCGTCAGCATGGAGGGTGGAGATACAGCATGGATGCAGGTCCCTGGTGATCCGCGGGAAAATTATATTGCGCGCCTCGAGTGGGCTGGAAATTCGAACGAGCTTGCCGTCGAGCATTTGAATCGCCTGCAGAATACCAACGACGTGTTGCTCGCAGATGCCTCGACAGGCCAAGTCCGCCAGATTTTCCGCGATCAGGATTCCGCCTGGGTGGACGTGATGGACGAAATTCACTGGGTCCACAACGGTCAGGACTTTCTGTGGTTAAGCGAGCGCGACGGCTGGCGCCACGCCTATCTCGTCTCGCGCGACGGAAAGCGCGTGCAGCTCATCACTCCGGGCGCATACGATGTGATCGAGCTTGGCAGCGTGGATGAAAAAGCCGGCGCGCTCTACTTCGTCGCGTCTCCCGAAAACGCCACCCAGCGCTATCTATATCGCGCGCCATTGGACGGTTCGCGAAGCGCTCAGCGCGTCAGTCCCGCATCCGCGCCCGGAACTCATGGTTACGATATGTCCCCCGATGCGCATTGGGCTTTTCACACCTATTCGCGCGCCGACCTCACCCCAGTGACCGACCTTGTTGAACTTCCCGCGCATCGCTCCGCCCGCGTGCTGGAAGACAACGCCGCTCTGCGCGCCAGTGCCGCGCCCCTGCTCGCTGCGCCCACGGAGTTCTTCAAAGTGGATATCGGCGACGGCACCACTCTCGACGCCTGGATGCTGAAGCCTCCGCACTTCGATCCCGCGAAGAAATATCCGGTGCTCGTTTACGTCTACGGAGAACCTGCGGCGCAAACCGTTCTGGACGAATGGGGTGCGTGGAACAACGATTACAATCGCGCCGTCGCCCAGGCCGGTTACATCGTGGTGAGCTTTGACAATCGCGGCACGCCCGCACCGAAAGGCCGCGCTTGGCGAAAAGTCGTCTACGGCGCAATTCATCCGGTAATCGTTCACGATCAGACCGCTGCGCTGAAAGTCTTTCTGCAATCGCATGCGTTCGCGGATTCAACGCGCATCGCTGTCTGGGGTTGGAGCGGCGGCGGTTCCAGCACGCTAAACCTGATGTTTCGCTCAGCGGATCTGTACCGTGTGGGAATGTCGGTTGCGCCGGTGCCGGATCTTCGTCTGTACGATACGATTTACCAGGAACGCTACATGGGCCTGCCGCTGCAGAACGTGGAAGGCTATCGCAGCAGCTCTGCCATCAACTTCGCCGACGGCTTGCGCGGCCACTTGCTCGTCGTGCACGGATCGGGCGATGACAACGTGCATTACGCCGGCACCGAGCTTCTGCTCAATCGCCTGATCGAGCTCGATAAGCCAGTGGACTTCATGGAATATCCGAATCGCACGCACGCGATCAACGAAGGCTCGGGGACAACGCTGCATCTGTACAGTTTGCTGCTGCGCTACCTCGAAGAGCACGTTCCGCCCGGCACGGCCACGGCGCAGTAATTCGCACTCGACAATTTTGGGGAATTGAAACGAACGCGCGCCACACTTTGCTGCGATGCAGCGGCGCATTTCCACGCCTAACGCGCGAATCTATGGTGCCGGCTGTGGGACTCGAACCCACGACCTAGGGATTATGAGACCCTCGCTCTACCTCTGAGCTAAACCGGCCCGTAAGCAATCTTCGATGCTAAAGGTTCGCCGCGCGCAGTGTCAAGACGCCAACCGGGCGTCGGTGAGTTCCTTGCATTAACTCGGTCCAGGAATGCCATGGTCGCGGCAGATTTTGCGGCCGAGAAACTCATGCACTTCACGATGACGCGGCAGGGTGGAAGTGAATCCCTTGTGTGGATTCCAATACACCGAATGGCGCCCACCCTCGCGCAAAAGTTCACACCGCTTTCGACGAGGTGACGAACCAAATCGCGCCGCTTCATCGCTTACAAACTCAGATGCGAAAGGTGCTTGATTCACGCTTGGCCTGCTGGGAATGTTCTTTGAGGGCGATGGAGCGGTTCGAGTCGACGATGAACTGAATCGCCTCTTTCAAATTGCGCCGGAGTTCGCCGAGGGTGCGGCCTTGGGAATTGACGCCGGGAATTTCCTCGACCGTGCCGATGTACCACCAGCCTTTTTTTCGATAATGGCTGTGAATTTGCGATCCATCGTTTTTATTGCCATGATTTTAGCATACCCCTGACGATTCACTTTCATAGCGGGATGTTGCCGTGCTTTTTGCGGGGGTTGGTGTCGCGTTTATTTTCCAGGGAGCGCAGGGCTGTTATCAGTTTGGCGCGGGTGTGGGCGGGCTCGATGACGGCGTCGATGTAGCCTTGTTCGGCGGCTACGTAGGGGTTGGCGAAGCGTTCGCGAAAGTCGGCGATTTTTTCCTGGCGCAGGCTTTCGCGTTCGGATTCGGGGGCGCGGTCGATTTCGCGTTTGTAGACGATATTGACGGCGCCTTCCGGGCCCATGACCGCGATTTCTGCGGTGGGCCAGGCGAAGTTGATGTCCGTGCGAATGTGTTTGGAAGCCATGACGCAGTAGGCGCCGCCGTAGGCCTTCCGCGTGATCACCGTAATTTTCGGGACCGTGGCTTCGGCGAAGGCGAAAAGCAACTTTGCGCCGTGGCGAATGATGCCGCCAAATTCCTGCTGGGTGCCGGGGAGGAACCCGGGCACGTCCTCGAAGGTGATGAGCGGAATGTTGAAGGCATCGCAGAAACGCACGAAGCGGGCACCTTTAATGGATGCGTTGATATCGAGGACGCCCGCGAGGAAAGCAGGCTGGTTTGCGACGATGCCGACGGAACGACCATCGAAGCGCGCAAAGCCGACCACGATATTTTTCGCGTAGTGCTCGTGGACTTCGAAAAATTCAGAATCGTCCGCGAGCGCGTGGATTACGTCCTTGATGTCGTAGGGTTGTTGCGGATTTTCGGGAACCATCGCGTTGAGCGAAGGCGTGACGCGGTCCCACGGATCGCTGGTGGGTTTTCGCGGCGGGTCGTCCAGATTATTGGATGGCAGGTAACTGAAAAGCTCGCGGATCATTGCCAGGCACTCGGCGTCGTCGCGGGAGATAAAATGCGCGACGCCGCTGGTGGCGTTGTGCGTCATGGCGCCGCCCAGTTCCTGCTTGGTGACTTCTTCGTGGGTGACGGTCTTGATGACGTCCGGACCGGTCACGAACATGTAGGAGGTGTCGCGAGTCATGAAAATAAAATCGGTTATTGCCGGAGAATAGACCGCGCCGCCCGCGCAGGGGCCCATGATGGCGCTGATCTGAGGAATCACGCCGCTCGAAAGGGTATTGCGCAGGAAAATTTCCGCGTAGCCGGCCAGCGATTTCACGCCTTCCTGAATGCGCGCGCCGCCGGAATCGTTCAGGCCAATCACGGGGGCGCCGGCGCGCATGGCCAGGTCCATTATTTTTGTGATTTTGGAAGCGTTGGCTTCGGAAAGCGACCCGCCGAATACCGTGAAATCCTGCGCGAAGACGTAGACCAGGCGCCCGCCGATGCGGCCGTAGCCGGTGATGAATCCGTCGCCCGGAGGCCGCTGGGTTTCCATGCCGAAATCGTGGGAGTGGTGGCGGACGAATTTATCGAGCTCTTCGAAAGAGCCTTCATCGAGCAGCAGGTCCACGCGTTCGCGGGCGCTGAGCTTGCCTTGCTTGTGTTCGCGCTCGCGGCGTTCGGCGCCGCCGCCGGCTTCGGCTTCGGCGTTGAGCTTGCGAAGCTCTTCCAGGCGGTCGTGGTGTTTACGATGAGTGGTCATGGGAGGGAGGCGTGAGCGGTGAGTAGTGAGTAGTGATTTGTGAAATGCGGCGCGGGAGAGCGGGCCAGGGGTCAAAAAGGCGACAAAAACTAGCCATTGATTTGGGTCCCTGGTGATTGTTTTCAATAAGTTGCGCTGGCTTTCGATTATGTTTCGCTAGCGATTGATTTAGGAAGTGATGTGCGGCGAGTGATGATGAGGAAGCGACGAGTGGCGAGTGATGAGTGACGAGCGGGGACTGGCGGGAGGTCGCAGGGCGGGCGAAGAAAGTGTGAAATAGCGAACGGGGAGAAAGGCCAAATTTGTATCGAACAGAAACGGCTAGTGCCCCGTGTTTTGCGAGGCTTAAGGAATTGAATGGGTTTGCGTTTGTATCGAATAGAAAATGCGTGGTGCGCGGAGGCGGCTGGTTCATTCCGTGAGTCGTTCGCGAATTTTGTTGGTGAACCACAGGCCACGGTAGCACGTTGTTCGGGAAAATGCGAACGCTGCTGTGTGTACATTGGGGCGCGGGCGAATCTGAGACCATACAGATGCGTTGGAGGCGCGATCAAGACAGAAGAGCCGGCGGGACGCCGGCGCTACGAATACCCGGTGTCGACTGGATGTTCACGCCCGGGCGAGCAGGAGCAGGGATAAAAGATAGAGCACCGGCAAGATTGCCTATGCTACCTCCGGGTTATGGCGCGCAGGCGTCGGCTGAACTGGCGGCGTCGTGAGACGTGCTGGTTATGGACATAACTGTTGCGGTTGGAAGCGCGGCCAGGCCGGATTTGGAGATGATTGTGTTGGTGGCTGGGACGGATTGGGAGTCGAGGTCGTGCCAGGCGGCTAGGTTTTTGTTCAGCTCAGAGCAGGATTCTTCGAGGACGGCTTTGGCGGTTTGGCTGGGAGCGGCGTCGCCGGATTGGATGAAGAAACTTGTGCGGGCGAGGTCGCGATTATTGGGGCCTACGCCGGGGGCTTCAAAGGTTCCCTCGACAATTGCGGCGGCCTTTTTGTCCAGCTCGCTTAGGGCTTCGATAGAGGCCTTGGCTTCCGGACTTGCGGCTGCGGCTTTCTCGTCCTTTTTTTCCTCATGTTTTTCATCGTCGCCCATGGCAGCGCTGATTCGGTCCGCATTCGGTTTCTCCTCCGGCTTGACGCCGAGAGTTTTCAGGCGGTCGGCGATGGCGGCGCGAAGATTTGTGATGGATTGGAAAGCTTGGGTGCTGGCGGCGAGTCCGGAATCAATGCGCTTGGCGGCGAGGAGCTGCGCTTCGAGGTCTGCCTGCGAAACGTGGACGCGCGGATCGAGCGTGATGGTAAGCGGCTGCTTCATTACCGTGCCGTTGCCGATGAAGATCACTTCGTACTGGCCGGGGACGGCGAGCGGGCCGAGCGCCTGTTCGCGCGGCGTATCGGCGGGGAGGGCATGGTCGGAAATGGTGTACTCGATGTAATCGAGCAGGCCGCCGTAGTAGCTGAAGTTCAGAGCCTGCGGCGGATCGTAACGCAAATCCCAAACGAAGCGGTTCAGTCCGGCATCTTTCAAGAGATGTGTGGGCGGGCCGAACCAGTAATCCGGGACGTTCTTCGGCGTGGAATCCACGGCGGGGGTGAGGCTGTCGAAGCGGCGCACTACTTTTCCGTGCGCGTCATGGATTTCGATGGTGAGCGGATTGGACGGAACGGACTTCAGGTAGTAGTCAATGATGGCGCCGTCGGGCGGATTTTTCGCGGTGGGTTCTTCAGGCGGCAGAGGAGTTTCCTGGTCGTTGTCGTAGCGCGTGCGAACGACGTTGGCGGGTTTCAGCAAATACGCGTTGGATTTCGTAATTTCCGGGCCGGCCTGACGGAGCGGGGTGATGTCGTCGAGGATCCAGATGGCGCGGCCGTAGGTGGCGGCGACGAGGTCGTCACCGTGCACGGCGAGGTCGCGAACGTCGGAGGCCGGGAAATTGAGCTGCAGGGATTGCCAGTGGTTGCCATCGTCGAAGGAAACGTAGAGGGCGTTTTCTGTTCCGGCGTAAAGCAATCCTTTGCGCACGGGATCTTCGCGGATGACGCGGGCGATCCAACCGGGCTGCAAGCCTGTGGTGATTTGCTGCCAGGATTTTCCAGCATCGCGCGTGCGGAAAATGTAGGGCTGTAGATCCTGGCGGGCGTTCAGAACGACGTACGCGGTGTTGGCGTCGTAGTGCGAAGCTTCGATGGCTTCGATCTCGCTGTTTTTCGGCAGGCCGGCGGGCGTCACGTCCTGCCAGGATTGCGAGGCGTCGCGGGTGGTCTGCACCAAGCCGTTCGTGGTGCCGGCCCACAGCACCGAGGCGCTGAGCGGCGACGGAGTGAGGACGGTGAGCGAAGTGCGGCGCGGACGCTGGGCCAGTTCGAAATCGTCTTTGCCGCCTGCGTCGCGTTCTTCCAGGTCCACGGCTTCGTCATCTTCATTTAGGGGGGAGTGCGTGTTTGCGGACGGCGCTGGCGCGGGCGTCGCAGCATTTACATTCGCAGCGCCCGCAGGCGCGGCGAGGTGCGCGTGGGGTTGATCGGCTGTCGCCGCCGGAGGTGCCGACGGCGTAGTGAGGTCGGGGCTGATCTGCGCCCAACTATCGCCGCCGTTGGTGGTTTTCAGAACGTATTGCGCGCCGAGGTATAGCGTGTGCGGATCCTGGGGCGAAAAAACCAGCGGAGGCATCTGCGACATGCGATCTTTCGCGCCGCGGACGAAGACATGCACGATTTGTCCAGTGGTTTTGTCCCAGCGCAGTATGCTGCCGTACCAGCCGCCGGAATAAACGATGTTGGGGTTCGCGGGATCGGGAGCGATGTAACAGAATTCGAAACCGCCGATGGAGAACCAATCGCGGAAACTGATTTCGCCGTAGTCGCTGCGGTTGGGAACGGCGGCGGTGCCGCTATCCTGCTGCGGGGCGTAGGAAACGTAGGGAAATTGATTGTCCGTGATGACGTGGTAGAACTGCCCAGTTGGTTGATTGTACCAACTGCTCCAGGTGAGGCCGCCATCGAGGCTGATGGTGGCTCCCTGGTCCACGCCGAGAATCATGCGTTTGGAATTTTGCGGATCAATCCATAGGACGTGATAGTCGTCGCCGCCGGGCGCGCCTTTATAGGCCGAGAAATTCTTGCCGCCATCGGTGGAGCGGTAGGTGGTGGTTTGCATGACGAAAACCATGTCTGGATCTTTCGGATCAACGTAGACGCGGCAGATGTACAGGTTACCGGTGATGCGCGGGTCTTTGGTGATCTGGCGCCAGTGCGCCCCGCCATCGTCGGAGCGAAAGAGGCCGGGTTCCATGATGGCGAAAATTCTTTGGCCTTTGGTGCCGGGAGCTACGGCTAGACCGACGCGGCCGCGTGGTGTCGCGGGTAATCCTTCTTCCGAGGTGGGCTTCCAGGTGGCGCCTTCGTCGGTGGATTTGTAAATCCAGGAATCTTGCGTGTGAGAATCGGCAGAGCCGGAGCGGAAATCGAAAGGCTTCCAGAGTGCGGCGTAGAGGATGCGCGGATTGTCGGGGTCGGCGGTCATGTTGGAAACGCCGGCCATGTCGTCCTTGTAGAGAGTTTTGGTCCAGGTCTTGGCGCCGTCGGTGGTTCTGTACACGCCGCGATTTTCGCTGGGCGCGCCGATGCCGAGGATGGGATGGCCGAGGACTCCGACGACGATGATGTTGGGATTGCGCGGATCGATGAGGACCGTGCTGATGAAGCGCGAATCTTTCAGCCCGATGTTGGTCCAGGTAGTGCCGGCGTCGCTGGAGCGATAGACGCCGTCGCCGGCGGTTTGTTCGCCGGTGCCTACGATGATGATATTGGAATTCGATGCGGCGATCGCGACGTCGCCGATGGAGGCTACGTGTTCGTCGTCGAAGATTGGCTTCCAAGTGGTGCCGCCGCTGGTCGTCTTCCAGACGCCGCCGCCGGGCGTGCCCATGTAGTAGGTGGCGGCATCGCCGGGGACGCCGACTACGGCGGAGACGCGTCCGGCGCGGTAGGGGCCGATGAGACGCCAGCGCATAGCGGAATAGAGGCTGGGATCTAGGATGGGCGGAGCTGCTGTGGCTGATGCTGCTGCTGCGGAATTTTGTTGGGCGTGCAGTGTTGCGGCTGTCGCGGCGGCTGCGGAGATGATGAGCAGAACCGCGGCGAGAAGGCGTTGAAGGCTGGGCAAGTCAATCCTCCGGAAAACACAAAAGTTTACCATTCTGACGTGATTGCGGCCTACGATTTGGACGCGCGCTCGGGTATTTCGGTGTTTTTTTCGGTCGTTGCGATTCGAGCGGGCGCACCGCTTTGCTGCTTGGGCGAATTTCAGTTTGCGGCCACGGCGTGCCGTGCCCCTACGGCTGCAAAATCAAATGAGCCGGCGAGACGCCCTTCGATCCTGCCGCAGGCAGGTTCTCAGGACGAGCCGGCGCTACGCGTGCAAAATCGAGTTGACGTGCGTTACCCTTCGAGTCCGCCGCTGGCGGATTCTCAGGGTGAATTGTCCTGTAGGACGATTCAGTGCAAGCCCGACCAATCGTCGGCGAGGAGGATGGAATTGCTGGGGTTCGATGGGTCGTATTTGACGCTGGCGGTTTGGCCTGCCGCTACGCGGCCCAGGTGTTTGGCTTCTTCGAGGCCGGTGATGTCTTGCGCGGTTTCGTAGGTGACGCCGGATATTGAATAGGTGTAGTAGAGGAGCTTCTGCGTGCCGTTGGCGGAGGGCGCGGCGCGTTTTTGAAACATTCCGGGCGATTTGGCGGCGGGATCGTTTGCGTCACGAGCGTGCTCGACGATTTCGAGGACCTGGCCTTCGACGATGCGGCCGACGCGATTCAGGTAGGCGCGACGCTGGCGTTCGATGTCAGTCTCGCTTTCGGGCTTGCGGCGCAGCCATAGCACGATGCCGACCAGGACGACCACCGCGATGCCGGCTAGCGGGAGCCATTCGTGCCAATCATTCAGAAGTTCTTTCAACGCGAGCCTTTTCTGATGCGGATCAATCGTGCGCGGCGATGACGGGATTTCTGAGCGTGCCGATTCCGCCGACGCTGACTTCGACGACGTCCCCAGCGGCTAGCGGGCCCACGCCCGAGGGCGTGCCGGTGGCGATCACGTCGCCGGGCTCGAGCGTCATCACCTGTGCGATGAAACGGATTATAACATCAACGGAAAAGATCATTTCCGACGTGTGTCCAGACTGTTTCCTGATTCCGTTCTGGTAGGTTTCGACTGTGACGCCGGCGGGATCGATTTGCGTCTCGAGGACGGGACCGAAGGGGCAGAATGTGTCAAAGCCCTTGCCGCGCGTGAATTGGCCATCGAGTTTTTGCAGGTCGCGGGCGGTGACTTCGTTGAGGCAGGTGTAGCCCAGGATGTAGGGGGCGGCGGATTCGTCGTCTTTCAGGTGATAACAACTGCGGCCGATGACGACGGCCAGTTCGCCTTCGTAGTCCACGCGTTGCGAGATGCGAGGAAGGACGATCGGTTCTTCGGGAGCGATGACCGAGGACGGAGGCTTCAGGAAGATGAGCGGGAGCGCGGGGACGGCGTTGCCTAGTTCCTTGGCGTGGTCTTGATAATTGCGGCCGACGCAGACGATCTTGCTAGGCGCGGAGGGCGGCAGGAATTTTATTTGATCGAGCGGCCAGGTCTTGCCGGTGCGTTCGCGCGAGCCATTTAGTTCGCCGCGGATTTCGTGGATTTTATCACCTTCGATAATTCCGGCGCGCGGAGTGGGACGGGTTTCGCGCGCGGCGCGGGTGAGTTGGTGCGCATCGAATTCCAGGGGTTGAAATCGGCAGAGCTTCATCGGCGGTAGGTGTCGAAGAAATCGGAGCGGCGGCGGCGCGGGGCCACGCGGTGCCGGCGCGTCACGAGGATCATGCCGCCCACCCAGGAGCCCACCGCGCAGACGCCGTAGACGATGGCGCCCTCGAGGAACGCTTCGAAGGGCGAGCGCAGCGCCTGGAAAAGGCTGTGAAAAAACATTCCGGCGATGTCGTAGGCGATCACGAAAATTCCCCAGGCGAGCATGGCCGAGTAGAACATTTTCAGCGGGCGATTGAGGAAGCGGAAAATCGGGATGAGCATGATCGCGAGGAACAGTCCGTAGGACGCGCCGTTGCGTTCTAGGGCGCGATTATCAAGCCAGGAAAGGCGATTCGCGGCAATCAGGGAGCCGACCATTACGATAGTTAGCAATGCGCCGGTGTAGAGGCCTACTCGAACGGCGGGACTTACTAATTTTACCGAGACGTGCGCGTGCACTGGAATTGGGTGAGCGGTGGTGACTGGGTCGGTCATGACTTTGGCTGCGCTTTCTGTGTGCCTTCTGTTGGAACTTCTACCGGAACTTCGGCCGCAGCTCCCGTGGGAGATTCGACAGGCACTTCGCCGGGTGCAGCCGCGCTGGCGGGACTTTCGTTGCCGACGCGATCCACTGCCGTGACGGTGTAGAAGTAGCGATGGCCCGGCATGGTATTCATATCGCGAAACGCGGGAGTACGCAACAGCTCCGGATTTTGCTTCTGGCCGGGCGCACCTTCCTGCTCAGTTCTATAGATGTTGTAACCGGCGATATCGTTTTCCGCGCTGATGGACCAGGAGAGGTCGAGATAGGCGGGGGCGGAGGCTTGCGCGGGGACGAGCACTACGACGAGGCCTTCGGGCGCGGCTGGCGGAAAAGTGTCGAGCGGCGAGACGGCGATCGGCGGGGAATCGAGCGATTCGACCTGCAGGTCTGCGTATTGCGCGACGCTGCGCACGGTGTAGATGTAGGTTTTTCCGAACTCGGCTTGCGTGTCGCGGAATGGAGGTGCAGGGCAATCGCCGATTTGCACGCTTAGCTTTTGCGATTGCGGGGCGGGGCCGGACGCGGCTGTTTGGTTCACTTCATGGCGAAAGATTCGATAGAGAGCGATCGGCGGTGCCGAGCCGACTGCGGTTTTCCGCGGGGGCGTCCAGGTGAGGACCACGCCTTGATGGGTAATTTCGGCTTTTACGTCCGCGATCTGATCCGCGGCGGGTTCAACTCGCAGGGGCACGGCGTTGGAATTCGCGGAAATTTTTTTTGGTGAAGTACGCGTGCGCACGATGTAAACGGCCTGCGCGCCGGGGTGCTGGGTGAAATCTTCGGGCTTGAGTTCGTCGGAGTAGCGAATTCGTCCGCGGGTATCGTACTGGTCCACCATTGCGGAAGGGATGGTTACGAGCAGCGTGGGGGCCTTCGGAACGGCGGAGGCCGCTGCGGGCGTGGAGCTCGCGGGGATCGGCTGAAAATCGCGGAAAATTTCGATGGCGAGAGGCTGCTTTAGCTCGCGGCCTTCGACGGAATCCTTGGGAAGAGTGAAGGTGAGGGTTACATCGTCGCCCTGTTGCGTGGCCGCGAGATCGTTGATCGCTGTGGGAGTCGGCGCTTTGCGCTCGACTGGTTCGCCAGGAGCGGCGCAGCCGGCCAGAAGAACGGTAACGGCGAAAATGGAAAAGAGAAAATAGAAAATGGGCGGCAGCACTCGTGAACTCTGGGCAAACTGGGACGGAGCGGCCGCTTTTCGATTTTCCATTTTCTGTTTTCTATAAAATGTAACGGCTCAGGTCCTGGTCCTTCACGATGTTCGCCAACTGTTTTTGCACGTAAGCGGCGTCCACTTTAAAAGACTTCTTCTTCATTTCCGGGGCTTCGAAGGAAATATCCTCCAGCACTTTTTCCAGGATGGTGTGCAAGCGGCGCGCGCCGATATTTTCCGTGTGCTCGTTTACCTTGGCGGCAAATTTCGCGATGGAGGCGATGGCGTCCTCGGTAAAGGTCAGCTTGAAAGGCTCGGTATCGAGCAGCGCGACGTACTGCTTGATCAGCGCGTTCTTGGGTTCGGTGAGAATGCGAATGAAGTCGGCTTCGGTGAGCGAGGTAAGCTCGACGCGAATCGGGAAGCGCCCTTGCAGCTCGGGAATCAGGTCCGAGGGCTTGGTGGTGTGAAACGCGCCGGCGGCGATGAACAGAATGTGGTCGGTGCGCACCATGCCGTAGCGGGTGTTGACCGTGGTGCCTTCCACGATGGGCAGAATATCGCGCTGCACGCCTTCACGAGAAACGTCCGGGCCGTGGCCGGATTCGCGACCGGCGATTTTGTCCACTTCGTCTATGAAGAGGATGCCCATTTGTTCGACGCGGTCCACGGCGATGCGGGTAACCTGGTCCATATCAATCAGGCGGTTTTCTTCTTCCTGAATGAGGTAGTCGAACGCTTCGGCGACCGTCATTTTGCGTTTCTTTTTCTGCTGGCCGAACATGCCGGAGAGCATGTCCTTTACGTTGATGTCCATTTCCTCGACGCCCTGATTGGTGATGATTTCGAATGATGGCATCTGGCGTTCGCGGACTTCCACTTCGACCATGCGCTGATCGAGCTTGCCTTCGCGCAACTGGGCGCGGAGTTTTTCGCGCGTGCGCGCTACTTGCTCGCGGCGCTGAATCTCGGTAGTCGGCGTGGTGTCGGCGGGAATGGGCGAAGGCGGCAAGAGCAGATCGAGCAGGCGGTCTTCAGCGGATTGCTCGGCGCGCTCGGCGACTTCGTCGAGTTTTTCCTCGCGCACCATATCAATCGCGGTTTCGACGAGGTCGCGGACCATGGATTCCACGTCGCGGCCGACGTAACCCACTTCGGTGTACTTCGAAGCTTCCACTTTGACGAAGGGGCAGCCGGCGAGGCGCGCCAAACGGCGGGCAATTTCCGTTTTACCCACGCCGGTGGGACCAATCATCAAAATATTCTTGGGCAGAATATCTTCGGCAAGCTCCGGCGGAAGCTTCTGGCGGCGGACGCGGTTACGCAGCGCGATGGCCACGGCTTTCTTCGCGAGATTCTGACCGACGATGTATTTATCCAGCTCGACCACGATTTCGCGCGGCGTAAGCTCGTCGAACGACGGAAGCGGCTCCGGCTCGGGAGCCTGCGATTCGTTTCCGGATAGGTAGATGACCATGTCTTTCTCCGATTTCTCCGTCATAGCTCTTCCACGCTGAAATTGTCGTTGGTATAGATGCAGATTTCGCTGGCGATGCGCATGGCCTCGGCGGCGATATCCTTGGCGCTGAGCTTGGTGAACTTGGAAAGAGCGCGCGCGGCGGCCAGCGCGTAGGAACCGCCGGAGCCGATGGCGCAAATGCCGTCGTCCGGTTCGATCACATCGCCATTGCCGGAAAGCAGGAACGTGGACTTGGTGTCGGCGACGATGAGCAGCGCGTCCAGGTGGCGGAGAGAACGGTCCGTGCGCCATTCCTTGGCCAGCTCGACGGCGGCGCGCGCGAGATTGCCGTGAAATTCCTGCAATTTTCCTTCGAAGCGGCCGAAGAGAGAGAGCGCGTCGGCGGTGCTGCCGGCGAAGCCTGCGATGATTTTGTCGTTGTAGATGCGGCGGGTCTTGCGCGCGCTGTGCTTGATCACGCCGTCACCGAGAGTGACCTGACCGTCGGCGGTGAGGACGACTTTATTGTCCTTGCGCACGCACAGGACCGTCGTGCCGTGCATCTGTTCGCTTTTGTGCGTTATTGGCATCCGACGATTATACCGCGCTCGTGCGGGAATGAGCCACAGGGACGCGGAGGGGCTGGAGCTAAGGAAAATTCACCACAGATGAACACTGATAAAAACTGATAAAGACCAAAGAATTCATGCGAAGGGGAAGGCAAAAGACTTACACAGAGAAAACCAAGAGCAAAGGCGTGCCCGGTTCGATGAAACTGAACCGGCCGCTACAAATTCAACGGCAGCGGCGAGGAGGGATCCTTCGCTCGCTTCTGCGGGCTCAGGATGACGTCAAAGACGTTGGTTGGCTCGAGCGCAACGCAGGCTCAGTTCTTGTCGTTGTTTTTGTTGTTGGAATTGTCTTTGGACTTTTTGTCTTTTTTGCCGACCTTTTCCCAGCGTTCTTCTAGGGATTCTTTGGTGAACAGGGAGTCCGGGATGCTGGTGTTGTACTCATACTTATCGAAGAAGACCTGATAGACCTTGATGCCGTTGCGTTCGCGGGTGATTTGATAGGGGGTTTGGATGCCGTTGATGGGGTGATAGTTCGAGTAGTATTCGATTTCCTCGTTGCGCATGCGGGTGTTGGCATTGCGCGTGTCCACAACCTTGCGGACCGGCAAATGGTCCGTCCTGGCGATGGCAATGCGGAAGGTGCGGTTGTCGCTATCGACCAGCTCGACCCAGTCGGATTCCTTGTAGTCCACCACGTCGAGGCCGCCGTAACGGAAAATCATCCCGGCCTCGTGGATCCGGTGGCGGAGGATGTTGTCGATGTCTTTCTTGGTGTCTTCCTGAAAGGTGGCGAGGTCGGTGATGGTGGCTTCGGAGACGCCGCCTCGATCGAGTTCCCAGCCTTTGTCGCCGTTAAAGACGGAGATGATGTTGCGCTTGGGAAGATTTTCGGTGCGGTCTTTAAAGGGCGGCTGGGCATAGTCAACAAAATGCTCGAAGCCGTTGAGTTCGCCGGAGTGACCGAACTGGCTGAGGCGGCCTTCGCAGGTCACATCGTGCACGTTCAGATAGACAGGGCCGCCCAGCGCCTCAATGGCCTGCTGCAGGATGGCCTTGGCTTTCGCGGCGCTCTGCTCGGGGAGCAGGACGGTATTGTCGTCCTGCGCTAAGGCGCGCGGCGAGGCGACGAGGCACGCGGCAGCAAGCAATAGCGACGATGCAATGGCGCGAAATATGGCTGGGCGAGAAGTCATGCGATGAGCGTTCCTTCCGTGTGAATTCATGAGCGGTGAAATCAGCCGCAGAGCACCGAGCCTCCATTAACGTTGATCACTTCTCCGGTGATAAAGGTTGCCAGGTCGGAAGCGGCGAACAGGATGGGGCCCGCGATTTCTTCGGCGGTGCCGACGCGCTTCAGCGGGATGGGCACGAGCGCGGCTTTCAGGCCGTTCTTCGTGCGCAGAACCGAGGCGGACATGTCTGTATCCACCCAGCCAGGCGCGACGCAATTCACGATGATGTTGTAACGGCCCAGCTCGCTGGCGAGGCCTTTCACAAAGCTGATAATGGCGCCCTTGGTGGCGCCGTAATGGGTGTGAAATGCTTCGCCGCGCTGCCCGGCGGTGGAACTGATGGCGACGATTCGGCCGCTCTTCTGCGCGATCATGTGCGGCGCGACAAAGTGAATCACAGAGTAGACGCTCTTCAGGTTGACCTGGACCATTTCGTCCCATTCGCGTTCCGTCATTTTTTCGATGGGGGCGTCTTGCTCGTTCCAGATGCCGGCGTTGGCGACGAGAATATCAATGCGGCCGAGGCGCTCGCGGGTGAAGCCCACGAGTTTCTTGGCGTCGGCCATTTTGCCCAGGTCGGCCTTCAGGGATTCGATGCGCGTTCCGTGCTTGCGGGCTTCCTGCTCCACTTGCGCGGCGGCTTCCTTGCTGCGGTGGTAATTGAAGACCACGTCCGCGCCGGCCTGCGCGAAGAGTTTTACGGTCGCGGCTCCGATGCCGCGGGAGCCTCCGGTGATTAGTGCAGCCTTGCCTGCGAGCGAAATCATTTTTCCCCCGATGAATGGTGTGCCGAGATTGGTTCAGAGTTGAGAGTCAAAAGTTAAGAGTCCAGAGTTTACAGTTAAAAGTTGAAAGCAAAATCTGACACCTTGCATCAACTGGCGCCTGCTGCCGCGCCGTGCGGTGCGGCGCGCCTAAGAATGCACTGGCGCTTTGCGCGTGGCGGCTGCGACCACGACTAAATCGCGAAACAGCGACCGCGCCAGCTCGTCCGAGGCGACCATGCGTTCGGGATGCCACTGCACGCCTACGATCCAGTTGGCATCGCCGGTCCATTCGACTGCTTCGATCACGCCATCGGGAGCGTGGGCCACGACGCGAAGATTTCTTCCCGGCTGAAGCACGGATTGGTGATGCGAGCTGTTCACGCGCGCTTTCGCGGAGCCGGCCAGCTGCGCGAGGCGGGAACCAGCGTCGAGCGTCACGTCGTGATGCGGCTCGGAACCTTCGTGGCCGGTCCAGGCGTGCTGGATTTTTGTGTGGATTGCGCTGGGAATGTCCTGCACCAGCGGACCGCCTAGGAACACGTTGAGGCTCTGCACGCCGTAGCAGATGGCGAGGACGGGCTTGTGTTCGGTGATGGCATGATCGAGCAGGGCGAAATCGGTGCGCTCGCGGTCGGCGTCGGAGTCGGCGGTTTTCGGATCGCGCGCGGCGTGAAAGAGAGAGGGCTCGACGTCGGCGGGGCTGCCGGGGAGGACTACTGCGTCGAGTGTTTGCGCTAAGTGCTTCAACTCAGCGGGACTTAGGCCGAGCGAGATTTCCACGGGCTCGGCGCCGTGGGCTGCGACGGCTGCGACGTATTTTTCGTAGGCGTCGCGCTTGTTGCTAAGTTCTTCTTTTCTAGTGCGATAGGGGATGCCTACGCGAATTTTAGGGGCTGGCGCCGGGCTCATGAAAGGCCATCCTATCATTGCGCGGCGGGCGCGGCAATCCTCGGTTCCTGCAGAGGGAACCGTCGCAAGGGCTCATCGAGCCCGAAGCGGATGACCACTGATGATGTCGCTTACTTCTTGAACTCCGATGGCATCGCCGAAATCGTATCGGGGTGGGAGCGCAAAAACGTACTTGGAGTTTCGGCCAATTTCGCTAGGTCCAATCGGCGCGGCACTAACCACCAGCGAGCCATTTTCGGCGAACCTCCACTGGGCCTTTGTGAAAATCATGATCGGAATATCTTGATGCACATTTACACCAGTCCAGAGCGGATGCCTGATTGTAATCTTTGGACCCTCTAGAGTGCTTTTGGGTTCTGTGCCGAGTTCCTCTCCCGCTTCTGCGTCCGTCGGCCCATAAACGATTCCGCCCCAAGAACCAACCATAATCGAATAGCCCTTCCAGCTCGCAGGCAAGTTGAACGTAAAACCGTACTGTTTGTTTCGATACACGATGGACTTCTTGGGATGTGATTTGCTGGGGGCTCCAGGTTCCGACGCCTGAGTTGATTGCGTGAGTGTTTGTTGTCGACTCGATTCCGCCGCGAGACCCGCCAATATCAAAAGCGAAAGCGCGACCGCGACTATTGGTTTGAAATAAGTTGGCATCATAGCCTCCGTGTTTCAGGCGCATCGGTGCCTACGCTGCAGGCCAGTGCCCAATCAAGCTGTGTTGATTCCAGGAACGTTTCGCGTTGCTGACGCGGCATGAGTGACACGCTCGGCGTCTCTCCTGCCTCGGAACGGCACGAACGAAATATGGGAGGTCTATTCGCGATAGAGCAGGCCCTCGTTCTTGCGGAGGACGAGGCAGCCGGAAAACCGGTCGTGGAGAGCTTGCTTGCGCGAGGTTAGGCCGGCGCAGATGCAATCGAGCGCGAAGTAGAGGGAGCCGAGGAACGGGACGTGGGCGACGAAGCGCCCTGCGAAGAAGCGGCCGCTGGCACGACCGAACGTAACGCGATTGCCGCGCAGGTCCGCGACGCGGAGGCCTATGAATTTCTTGCCGGGCGTGCCCTGCCAGGTGGAGCTTTCGCAAAACGCAAAATAGAGCCAGCTGGTGACGATGAAGAAGCAGAGAATCAGGAACAGGTACGGTCTGCCGAAGGCCGCGACGATCTCTTGCGGCGGTTGTCCCGGATGGAGACTTAAGAATGCGCGCCAGCTACCCATCGCTACGGATAAGTAGGAGACGGCCATCGCAAGCGGAATTGCGAGAATAATCAAATCGATCATCGCCGCGGGCACGCGCAGCCAAAAACCGGCGTAATCTTCGGTACGAGGAACCGCGAGAGAATCAGTAGAGGAAGGCGCGGGCGAAAAATCCGGCGCGGGGGACTGCGCGGCGGCTCGGCCGACGGAAAAGCCCACCAGCGGCCGGCCGCAGGAACTGCAAAATGGCTTTCCTTCTGGGGTGGTTGCGCCGCATGCCGCGCAGATCAAGATTCCCTCTGCAGATGAAAGGGCAAGTCGAGCTACTGATTGGCGCGTGCGGCGACCGGAGTGCAGAAGCGGTCGAAGGCGCGCGTGAGATCTGCCGCGATAGCTTGCGGGTCGCGGCCCTCGATGGCGGACCTCTCGAGCATGAAGGCCACTTTGCCGTCGCGCAGCAAGGCGATACAGGGGGACGAGGGAGCGTAGCCGGTGAAATAACTGCGGGCTTGCTCGGTGGCTTCGCGATCCTGGCCGGCGAAAACGGTGGCTAGAATTTCCGGGCGCGCCTGGTGCGTCAGCGCCATGGCGACCGCCGGACGAGCTCTGCCCGCGGCGCATCCGCAGATGGAATTCACGACGACGAGCACGGTGCGCTCTTTTTGTTGCAGGGTCGTATCAACGTCCTTCGCCGTGCGCAATTCGCGAAAACCGATGTTCGTCAATTCCTGGCGCATTCCTACAAGCAGTTCTTCAGGGTACATCGCAACTCCTTGGCCGATTTTGGGCGGTGAACGTTCAGACCTGCAACGTTGGGCCGCGCTGACTCACCGCGCGTCATTTGCCGCACGATGCGTTATGCGCCGGCTGCGGCGGCTTGCGCGCGCTCTTCGGGCTTCACGAACGCTTTGCTGGCGAGTTCAATGACTTGTTTCAGGTGCCACCACTCGCGTTCGCTCATCAGACGGCCATCGTTGCTTGAGAAATAAATCGAGACGTAGCCATCCGACGACAACGGCACGCGGATGATCAAATTATTCTTTTGTTCGGGTATCTGGTTTTCCGCCACGGCTATCCTCCCCCGTTTCAGGCTGGGCGATGCTACGAACCGAGCGCCACAGCGTGACTCATTCTCTCTCGTTGGCTGGGCAGGGGCAAGGGCTACGGGGGCCGAGCGGCGCTGGCGGCCGTGGGCGCCAGATTTCGCGCGGAGGGAAAGCCGTCCAGGCGATTACAGGACTTCTGGCAGCTGACGCGTTGGCGCACGACCGCGAGCGGATTGATGCACCGGCTGCAGAGCGACGACAGTGCGCTGTGGGCGTGGCGCCGGTTCGCGTCGCTAGCAGATCCCGGCGGTCATCGAAACCATCCCTGACGATATTCCTGTGGCGCGCACGGACGAAGGGCGGCGTCTGGGAGGATGCGTCTTGAGCCATGTCTCGTAGTTCTGGCGCATTTGCTCGATGTGGTGAGGGATGTGGCGTTCCTGCAGGTCTACCCAGCGATCGAGGCTGATGGCGCCATCGCGCGGATGAGTGACGGTGCTGTCCCAGACTTCTTCAGGAAGCGCGATGAGCAGTTGATACGTCATTTTTCTGAGGCGACGGATAATTTCCAAGGCTTCGCGCGTGCTCTGGTGAAAATAACCGAGCGAACCAGCCCAGCGCGAGGCGCTGAATTTCGCGGCGTGGCTGGCGGCCGGCTCGGCGATGTATGCGCGGCAGCGAACGTAGGCGCTGGCTTCGCTATCGGCGAGATGCAGAATAATTTCGTGAATGCTCCAGCGCTCGTTGGCCGGTTTGTAGATCCACATTTTCTTTGGAAATTGACGCAGCGCGGCACACAACACAGCCGGTGCGCGACCGAATGATTCCAATTTTTGCCTTCTCAAATCCTGCTTCATAGGGCCCTCCTGCTTGATTTTCTTAGACGCACGAGGCGGCGTTTTGCATCGCAGCAACTGCCAGATAAACGAAGAAAATGAGCGAGTTGTTCACAAAAAGTGTTGTCTTTTGGAAACTGCATTTCAGGCGTGCGCAGATGGGAAATCGTGTTCGTGGTTGGGACGCGCGGCGTGTTCGCAAATGCAATATTTCTCGTTTTTGGGAGAACGTGAGGCACAGCGGCGGCGATTCTGCAATTTGCAGAAGCGCGCTACGGATTGCGGGAGAAAACTACGAAGTTCGGGAGAAGGCTACTAAGTTCCGGAAGGCAAATTCCGTCCGATGGTAGAACGACTTTTCGCTGCTCGTTTGCTCCAGTAGGCGCGCAATTCGCCCACAAGGTACAACGAGCCAGTCGCGAACACGGCGTCCTGCGGGCCAGCCAGTTCCAGCGCGGCTTCCAGGGCTTCGCCCGGATCGCGTACGACGAGGGTTTCCTTGGCGTCATGGCTGGTCATTTCGGCGAGCAACGGCGCGGAAATGGCGCGCGGCTGGCGTGGCGCTGTAAGAACGACGACGGAAGCATGAGGGAAAAGAACGCCGGAGATCTCATCTACCGCTTTATCGCGCATCGCTCCGTAGACGAGGATGATGCGGCGAGCGGCGTAGTTTTCCTGCCAGAATTTCAGCAGTTCGCGGGCGCCGGCGGGATTGTGCGCGCCGTCGAGGTAAAGATCGGGCTGGATGGCAAGCCGCTCCAGGCGCCCGTGCCAATCGGCAGTGGCGATGCCGCGCTCGATGGCGGCGTCGGGCAGCGGGAAACCACGTTCCGCGAGCAGGCGTGCGGCGATGGCGGCGGTGAGCGCGTTGCGAATCTGAAAGCGCCCCGGCAACGACGGGGCGAGCGTAAGTTGTTTGCGCGAATGCGTGAATGCCGCGACCGCACGATACTGGCCGTCTGCGGATTGCACGTCGTTAAGCCGCGCCGTCGCGTCAACTTCGACGAGACGTGCATCCATTTCGGCGCATTTCCGGGCAATCACGACGCGGGCTTCCGGGCGTTCGCTGCCGCTGACCACCCATGCGCCGGGTTTGATGATGCCGGCTTTTTCGGCGGCAATTTCCGCGATGGAATGACCGAGAAAATTTTCGTGATCGAAATCGACCGGGGTAATGATGGCGACTTCCGGCTCGACGACGTTCGTGGCATCGAGGCGGCCACCGAGGCCGACTTCGTAGATGGCAAAATCCACTTGATGCTGGGCGAAAGCGAAAAAAGCGATGGCCGTGACGCACTCGAAGAAAGTGGGGTGCGCCGCGAGTTTTCCGGAAGCCATCAGCGATTCGATGGAAGCGTGAACGCGGGACCAGGCCGCGGCGAAATCCTTGTCCGAAATATTTTCGCCGTTTATGCGGATACGCTCGTTGATGCGTTCGAGGTGCGGCGAAGTGTATAAGCCGGCGCGCAACCCAGCAGCGCGCAGGATGGATTCCAGCATCGCGGCGGTGGATCCTTTGCCATTGGTGCCAGCGATGTGCGCGCAGGGCGAGGAGCGCTGAGGTTGGCCGAGGTCCTCGGCGAGAATAGTGATATTGGCGAGACCGAATTTCTGAACGCGTGCCTGTTGTGGTGCGGCGAGTTCCCGGCCGAGCGAAAAGAGAGCGCGTACGGATTCTTCGTACGTCATGGGGTTAACCGACGAAGAAGTCGAGGGCTTGGCTGAGGTAAGGCTTCATTTCCTTGCGCGGGACGACGGCGTCGAGGAAGCCGTGCTCCAGGAGGAATTCGGCGGTCTGAAAACCTTCCGGCAGTTTCTGGCGGATGGTTTGTTCGATGACGCGCGGGCCGGCAAAGCCGATCAGCGCGCCCGGCTCGGCAATATTCAGATCGCCCAGCATCGCGTAGCTGGCAGTGACGCCGCCGGTGGTGGGATCGGTGAGTATAGAAATGAAAGGGAGCTTCGCTTCGTCGAGGCGCCCGAGCGCGGCGGAAACTTTCGCAAGCTGCATCAGGCTGACGACGCCTTCCATCATGCGCGCGCCGCCGGAACAGGAGACGACGATGAGCGGTTCTTTCTGTTCCAAACAGCGGTCTATCGCGCGCGCCACTTTTTCACCCACCACCGCGCCCATCGAGCCGCCAATAAAGCCGAATTCCATCGCGCAGCAGACCACGGGGCGGCCGTTCAAGCGGCCTTCGGCGGTGATGATTGCGTCTTTCATGTTGAGTTTGCGCTGCGCTTCTTTCAGGCGTTGCGCGTAGGGCTTGGTGTCGGTGAATTGCAGCGGGTCGCTGGAGGCGAGGTCGGCGTCGAGTTCGGTCCACGGCTCCTCGTCGAGCAGCATTTCCAGGCGGCGGCGGGAACCGAGCCGGAAGTGGTGATCGCACTTGGTGCAGACTTCCCAATTTGCTTCGAGATCTTTTTTCCAGATGATGGCGCGGCAGGAATTGCACTTCGTCCACATCCCTTCGGTGTGGACGCGGCGCTCTTCGGCCGGCGTGGGATTTTCGATCGGTTTTTTTTCGCGCTTGAACCAGGCCATGGGTTGGGGTTTCTGGGCTCGCGAGCCCTTTACGAACTTAACAGTTCAGAGTTAAAAGTTGAAAGTTAAAAAATAGCCGCGGCTGCCGCGCCGCTGCGCCTTTTGGATCAGTAGTCAATTCCGCGTTGCGCGAGGATGCCTTTGGTGTACGGATGTTTTACTTCGCGCATTTCCGTCACCAGGTCGGCAGCTTCCACCAGCTTGGGATGCGCGCTGCGGCCTGTGCAGATCACGTGGACGCGCTCAGGGCGCTGGGTCAGTGCTTCGACGACCCGATCGACGTCCAGCATTTTGTAGCCGATCACGTAATTGATTTCATCGAGGACGACCAGGTCGTATTTTTCGCTGTAAATCTGCGCGCGGCCGAATTCCCAGGCCTCTTCGCACATTTTTGCGTCTGCGGGATCGGTTTCCGCGCCCCCGATTTTAACGAAGCCGCGGCCCATGGGGCGAATTTCGAATTTATCGTCGCCGAGCATTTTCGCGGCGTCGAGTTCGCCATAGTGCCAGGAGCCCTTGATGAACTGCACCATCATCACGCGCATCCCCTGGCCAACGGCGCGAAAAGCCGTGCCCAGCGCGCACGTGGTCTTGCCCTTGCCGGGCCCGGTGTAAACGATTAGCAGTCCTTTGCCTTCGGGCATGTGATGAGTTCCTTGCGCATTATAGCGACTGCGAAAAACCTAATTCAAAGGAGCCGGCGGGACGCCCTTCGCGCCTGCCACCGACAGGCTCTCAAGACCAGCCGGCGCTACGCGTGCAATTCGGAATAGTGAGCGCAGGCTGTGGAAACGTCAAGCGAGGCGAGGCCTTTATGCGAGAAAGCGGTAGCCCACGCCGCGGACGGTTAGCAGATGTTGGGGCTTGGAGGGGTCCTTTTCGATGTAGCGGCGGAGGCGGACGATGAAATTGTCTATGGCGCGCGTGTCGGTGTCTTCATGCAGGCCCCAGACGTCTTCGAGGATGGACTTGCGGGAGACGGTGCGGCCTTTGCTGCGAATCAGGTGGCGGAGGAGTTTTGCTTCCATCAGCGTGAGCTGGATGGTGGCGTCGTTGACGCGGAGTTCCAGCGTTCCGAAATCAATCGTCTTCCCGTTGAAGGAAAATACATCCGCATCAGATGCGAAGTGGGCAGCGGCTTCCTTTCCATTCCCAGCGCGACTCTTTGTTGCGGCTTTTTCCGCCACCAGCCACTGGCTGCGGCGCAGCAAGCCTTGCAGCCTGGCGAGAAATATCGGCAGCTGAAAAGGTTTCGGCAGGTAATCATCCGCGCCGGCGGCAAATCCCTGCAGCACATCTTCAGGGCGGCCGCGCGCGGTAAGAATCAGCACCGGAACGAAGTTGTGAGCCTTGCGCAAAGTAGACACGACGGCGAAACCGTCTTTGCCGGGGAGCATAACGTCGAGCACGACAGCGTCGAAATCTTCGTTGTTTGCGACCAGGCGCTCCAGCGCTGATTCACCGTCGCCGGAAACTTCCACGGAGTGGCCTTCCGCTTCGAGGTTGAAGCGCAATCCCTTGGCTAGGTGCGCTTCGTCTTCGACGACCAGCACGCGGCTCATGCGACATTCCTCGGCAATTCCAGCGAAATCGTGGAGCCGCGGCCTTCGCCTTCGCTGGCGGCGTACACTTTTCCGCCATGCGCGCGCGCGACGGCGCGCACGATGAACAGGCCGAGGCCGGTTCCCTTGACCTGAAAACTGGGGCGTCCGGGAACGCGATAGAAACGTTTGAAGATGCGTTTCAATTCCGGCGCGGGAATGCCGATGCCGCGATCGCTGACGCGCAGCGCGACGTGTTCATCGTCGGGAGTCTCGATGCGCACCGCGACATCCACTTGGTCGCGGGAATACTTCACAGCGTTGTCGAGCAAGTTGGAAACCGCGGTCCGCAGCTCGGCGGGGTCGCCGCGCAGCAGGATGGGAGCAGCGTTGGCTGAGACGGGATCGAAATGCAGAACGCCGGGCGACAAGTGATGGCGGAGGCGCGCCAGTTCGATGGATTCGCGAACCAGTTCGGTGAAATCCAGCTCCACGTGGTGGCGTTTGCCGCGGCGGTAACTGGCTTCGCCGGCTTTGAGGACCTGCTCGACGGTTCCAAGCAGGCGATCGGTATCGAGCAGCATCAGATTATAAAATTGCTGGCGCTGTGCTTCGTCCACTTCGCGGCGCTGCATCGTTTCCAGATACAGGCGGATGGAAGTGATGGGAGTTTTCAGTTCGTGCGTGACGGCGTTGATGAAGCTGTCGTGCTGTTCGTTGCGGCGGATTTCGCGGACGAGAAAGATGGTGTTCAGAATCATTCCGGCGATGATCGCGGCGAAAAAGATCACGCCGAAAAATAGCAGCACGCCTTGGCGCCAATTCAGAATGGTCCAGCCAACAGTGAGGGCGATGGCCAAGGCCACCAGGGCGCAGCCCAGCACGACGAAGAAGGCGATCGTTTTTCTGCGACTCGCGATTTGCACGGTGTCTATTGGGGATTGTACCGCGAAGGCGCGGGTGGGGCGAGATGGTGGAACGCTTTAGCCAGGGGCAAGAAAACCAAACGCAACGGCTGCCCGGTTCGATGAACCTGAACCGGCCGCTACAAATTCAACTGCAACGGCGGGGGTGAAGAGCCCGCGAGACGCCGGCGCTACAGCTCGGCTGGAGCCAGCGCGCGGGGATTTTCGCGTGTGAGAGTTTTGGCGACGATGGCTTGATTGGCGCGCTTAATTTCAGAGATTTTCGCCGTGTAGACCTTCTTGGCGATGCCAATTTTCTCCAGCGTCCAGATCACGTACCAGTTGAAATCAATTTCGTACCAGGCCAAGCCGTGCCGCGCGGAGACGGGATGCGCGTGGTGATTGTTGTGCCAGCCTTCGCCCCACGTGACCAGCGCCACCCACCAGCTATTCGTGGATAGATCGCGGGTTTGAAAGCGGCGCGTGCCCCAGCTGTGCGTTGCGGAATTCACCAGCCAGGTGAAGTGCAGGCCGATAACGGTACGCAGAAAAATTCCCCACAGAACGAACTTGACGCCGCCGAAAGCGAGCAGTAGCACGCCGAGAACGATCATCGGCACGTAATGATATTTGGTGATCCAAACGTGGAAATTGTCTTCGGCGAGGTCGGGGACGTAACGCGAAAGCGTGGTGGTGTCATGATGCATGGACTTGCCCGTCAGGATCCAGCCCATGTGCGACCACCAGGTGCCGTCAACAGGCGAGTGCGGATCGCCTTCTTGGTCTGAAAATTGATGATGAATGCGGTGCGTCGCGACCCAGAAAATCGGGCCGCCTTCCAGGGCGAGCGTGGCGAAAACCGTGAGAGTGTATTCCAGCCACTTAGGAACTTTGTAGCCGCGGTGCGTGAGCAGGCGGTGATAGCACATGCCGATGCCCAGGCTGGTGGCGATCCACCAGAGAACGACCGCAACGAAGAACGCTTTCCAGGAAAAGAAAAACAGAGCAGCGATGGCGCCCACGTGGAATATGCCCATGAAAATCGAAGTGACCCAGTTAATCTCGCCGTTGTTCTTCGATGTTTTCTTCAGGACTTCGAGTGACTGGGTCATGAGGGCCTCTGGCTGGTTCTTTGTGGTGTCCACAACCTCCTCAGAGTAGCAGGCGTCGGCGAGCGTGTTTGTAATAGTTCTGTAATACCCGAACCCGATTCACAGGGTTGGTTAGCTGGCCTGGAATGCATCAAAAACAAGGGAAATGGAGGGATTTTGTGGTGGAATCCGATGGGCTGTCTCAAAATGACGCGTCAAAATAACATAGTGTGTCAGCATGACGCAGGGTTCCCACGCAAGCGCCGTCCCAATGCCGCTAAATGAGAAATTCGGATATGATGTGCGAGGTCTAAGGGATCGCAAAAAACTAGCGACGCTTGATCAGGAGAAAATGACATGCAGAAATTCTTGGGATTGTGTAGCGCGATTCTATTGAGCGCCAGTGTATTGGCGCCCTGTACGATCGGACAGCAGGACAAGAGCCAGCGGCCCAGCCCGCCGGCGCAAGTGGAATTCAGTTTTGCCGACGGGAAAACCATCACTGTGGAGTATTCGAGCCCACGCGCGAAGGGGCGCAAGATTTATGGCGGACTGGTTCCTTACGGGGAAGTGTGGCGCGCTGGGGCGAATGAAGCGACCACTTTGGCCACGAATACCGTGATAACCGTGGGCGGCAAGACCGTGCCGGCGGGAACGTATACGCTTTTCACGATTCCGAACGCGGATAAATGGACTTTGATTATCAGCAAGACGACGAAAAACGATAAGGGCGGGCCGCTGTGGGGTACCAACTATGCCGGCGCAGCGCAGGATCTGGCTCGCACGGATATGAAGGTGTCGTCGCTGCCGGCGGCGGTGGAGAATTTCACGATCGCCGTGGATAAATTGGGGAATGGCGCTTCGCTGCGCATGGATTGGGAGACGACGCGGGCGTCTGTGGAGATTTCCGAGGCGAAGTAGCGGCGGGATTTCGACGGATTGAAGTCTGACGAGACAACTACCGCAGAGACGCAGAGAACGCAGAGGGTGCCCGGCAATTTATCGCACGGACTTACTTAGCGTACTCTGCGTCTCTGCGGTTTTTTTTGCGCTTAGGAAAGGTCGAAGGTGGAGCGGATCGTTTCGGCTATGCGGGCTACTTGTTGCATTGCCGCGGCGGACATTTCTTTTCCGGCGCCGCGTTCGCGCAGCACGAGCCAGATTCCGGGGCGATGCACGGATTTGTCGTGGCAGATCGCGCCGGTGAGCTGGGCGATTTCAAGATTGGCTGCCGGGAGCTCGCGGTCGAGTAGCGCGCGCGTCTCATCGAGCAAGTCCAGGAATCCCTGGGAAGCGAGCATGGGGTCCACGTCGCGCGGGATAGCCGCTTCGACTTCCTCGAGATCGTAATCGGGCAGCGGCTGCGTGATCATGAATTCGATGGAGGCGGTTGGCGCGCCGGCGTCGTGTGTGATTTTGATGGCCATGGTGGTCCGGATATTCTCCCATAAGACGTCTGCCGGTTTCCGCAAAACTCCCCGAGAGCCGCCTGCTTCTTACTTTGGATACGGATGGCCGGCTAGTATCGCGAAGGCGCGATAGATTTGCTCCGCCAGGATCACGCGCGCGAATTCGTGCGGCATGGTCAGCGTCGAGAGCGAGATTTTTTGTTTGGCGCTGGAGCGCAGTTCCGCGGGAAACCCTTCGGCACCGCCGCAGAGGAAGACCAGTTCGCGGGTGCCGCGGTCGCGCAGATCGCCCAGCCAGCGCGCGAATTGTTGCGAAGTGAATTGCTTTCCTGCTGCGTCGAGCAGGACCACCGTAGCGGCAGGATCGATCTTCAACTTGCGCAACGCTGCAGGGCCGGCGTCGCGTAGTTCGCTGATTTCAATTTCGGCGTAGTGCTGGATACGCTGGACGTAGTCGCTCACCATGGCGCGAGCTTCTTCGCGGCGGGTCTTGCCGAGCATGATCAGGCGGATTTTCATTTCTTGGCGGTGCGTCGCGTTACAACAGGTCGAATTTTTTGCGTTTTTCGAGCAGCGTCTTGCGGCTGATGCCCAGGACTTCGGCGGCGCGGCCGATTTTGTAGTGCGTAGCATCGAGCGTGGCCTTGATGGCGTCGCGTTCGAGATCTTCCAGCGAGCGCAGCGGGCCGCCGGGACCTTGTCCGCTGTTGCCGGCGCGCACGATTTCCGGGAAATCCTCGGCGCTCAGCTGCGGCTGCTTCGTGAATACCAGCGCGTGTTCCACGGCGTTCTTCAATTCACGAATATTTCCGGGCCAATTGTAGGATTCCAGTAGGCGAAGCGCGGTTGGATCGAAAGTTGCGTCGGGATGCCCGTGCACGGGGCCGAGGCGCGCCAAAAAGTGCGCGGCGAGCTCCGGAATGTCAGCACGGCGTTCGCGCAGCGGCGGAACGACGATCGAAAGCACGTTCAGGCGAAAGAAAAGATCTTCGCGGAACCTTCCGGCGGCGACGGCCTGCGATAAATCCGTATTGGTCAACGCCATCAGGCGCGCTTCCATGTGCAGCGTTTCTGTGCCGCCCAAACGCTCGAAGGTGCGCTCTTCGAGCACGCGCAAGAGTTTGGCCTGCATGCCGGGGGCGAGCGCGGCCACTTCGTCGAGGACGATGGTTCCGGTCTGCGCCATTTCCAGGCGGCCCGGCTTGCGCGCCACCGCGCCGGTGAATGCGCCGCGTTCATGGCCGAAGAGTTCGGATTCCACTAGCTCGGAAGGCAGGCTGGCGCAATCAATTTTCAGCAGGGGCGCATCGTGACGCGGGCTGCGCTGATGGATCCAGCGGGCGAGCTGATCCTTGCCGGTGCCGCTTTCGCCGGTGATGAGCACGGTGGTGGAAGCACCCGCGACTTTTTCGGCAAGCTCCAGAACGCGCCGGGAGGCGGTGTCCGACGCAATCCAAGGAATGGCCGCGGCAGCGCTCATCGCGGCGGCCTCATTGCAGAATGCTCATTGCTGCGTGACGTTGCCTTCGGATTCGTTGTGCCGCTCATCGTGGGATTTAGGGCGCGCAGCCGTGGGGCCGCCAGGCTCGTGGAACTCGATGCGCTCGGCATTACGCCACAGGCGCTCCAGGTCGTAATACTGGCGCGCGCGTTCGCTGAAAATGTGCACGACGAAAAATCCGTAATCGAGCAGCACCCATTCGGCGCTGGATTTGCCTTCGCGATGCGCGGGGCGATGTCCGTGACGATGCAGCCGCTCTTCGATGGCTTCGCCGATGGCCTGAATCTGCGGCTGGCTGGAGCCGGAGCAAAGCAGAAAATAATCGGCGAACGCGCCCGAGCCGGAAAGGTTCAAGACGGAAACGTCCAGAGCCTGTTTTTCCTGAGCTGCTTCCACGGCCAGCAGGATTTCGGGATCGAGAGAGTTAAGGGTCACCGGTAAAGAGCCTGTCCCAGAATGTAACCCTCCACGGGCGCGGGCACAAGTCCGTGTATGGATTGGCTGCGTTCGAGGCGCATACGAATTTCAGTTGAGGAGATGTGGCTGGACACTGTCGTCAGCAAATGAATGGTGGATTTGCGCAGGACGATCCTGTTGGGATCATCGGATCTGGAGCGGCCCAATTTTTCCGGAGGAATTACCAGGCGCAGAGCTTCCAGGCGAAAGCCGGGCCGGCTGGCGATAATGAAATCGCAAGTATCCAGAAGCCCTTCGTAATTCTTCCAGGTGGGGATCTCCAGGAACTGATCGGCGCCGACAATGAAGTAGAGCTGATCGTCCGGATGTTCGCGGCGAAATCGGCGGACGGTGTCAAAAGTGTAGAAAACATGGGGCGCAGCGCCGTCGGCAGGTGCTTCGGCGAGCGACGGATGGAAATCAGGATAACCCGCGCAGGCCAGCGCAACCATGGTGTAGCGATGCAAGAAAGGAGTGAGTGCTGGTTTCGACTTGTGCGGCGGGCGCGAAGAGGGCACAAAATACACCGCGTCCAGATGAAATCGCTTCTCCGCCGCCTGCGCCACGGCGATATGGCCGGAATGGACAGGATCAAACGTGCCGCCAAAGAGCGCGACCGAGCGGCGATGCGCGGAGCCGTGCGGTTTATGCGCGGCTTGCGGGCTCAACTCTCCTCCCGGGGCGGGGCGGCGTGGGCCTCTTCTGGTTCTGCTTCGGGATCGGCGTCAGCCGAATCAGGAGACGAAACATGTGTGGTGAAATTCGCGCCATCATGCGATTCCTGCGTTTCAACCGGCACGCCTGGCTTGGGCAGGCGGTCGAGCGCATCGGCCATCGAGCGTACCAGTTCGGTGATTCCTTCGCCCGACGCCGACGAAATCGCATGAAATTCCAGGCCGCGTTCGGCGGCAAACGCTCGCAACTCTTCCAGATGGTCGCGGTTGGTAGTGGCGTCGAGCTTGGTGGCCACCAGAATCATCGGCTTCTCCGCCAGTTCCGGGCTGAATGAAGCCAGCTCGTGCATGATGATTTCGTAATCGCGGATGGGGTCGCGGTCGTTGGCATCGCTGGTGTCTACTAGATGCGCGATCAGGCGCGTGCGTTCCAGATGTTTCAGAAAACGCGTGCCGAGTCCGACGCCCTCATGCGCGCCTTCGATCAAGCCGGGGACATCAGCCACGACAAACGAGCGGCCCTGGCCCGGCGCGGCATCGGGATCGGCAGAAACCACACCGAGATGCGGCTCCAGTGTGGTGAAGGGGTAGGCCGCGATCTTGGGCCGCGCCGCCGAAATGCGCGAAATCAGCGTGGACTTTCCAGCGTTCGGGAAGCCGACCAGGCCAACGTCGGCAAGCAATTTCAATTCAAGACGCAGCGAGAGTTCTTCGCCGGGCTTGCCGTCTTCGTGTTCGCGCGGAGCCTGGTGCCAGGGGCGAACGAAATGAGGATTGCCATTGCCGCGTCCACCGTGGCCGCCCTTGGCCGCGAGAAAGCGCTGGCCGGGTTGGGTCAAATCGAAAAGCTGCTCGCCGGAATTCAGATCGAAAATAACGGTGCCGACGGGAACTTTCAGAACTAGATCGTCCGCGGACTTGCCGGAGCAATTCGAGCCTTCGCCATGCCCGCCGCGTCCGGCCTTGAACTCGCGATTGTAGCGATAGCGCAGCAGCGTGTTGTCGTGCGGGTTCGCTTCGATGTAAATGTCGCCACCCTTGCCGCCATCCCCGCCCGAAGGACCGCCGCGCGGGACGTACTTCTCCCTGCGAAAGGCGACGCAGCCGTTGCCGCCGTCGCCGGCTTTGATGGAGATTTTGGCTTCATCTGCAAACACGGGTCACCTGATTTGGAGTCGCTCGAAGAAAGCATACGCCGGGGCTGGGAGCAAAAACAAAAATACGCGCCCTGGTAACCGAGCGCGTACCGGAAAACGAATCGTTAGTTGGCTGCCGCGGAGTCCGCTGCGGATGCCGCGCGATCCGCGCCGCCGACAGCGGATTCTTCCGCCGGGAACACGCTGATGAACTTGCCGTGCGCGCCCTTGTCTTCGAAGCGCACGACGCCAGTGATGGTGGCGAAGAGGCTGTCGTCCTTCGCGCGGCTGACGTTCTTGCCGGCCTTGTAGCGAGTGCCGCGCTGGCGAATCAGAATGCTGCCGCCTGTGACCAATTGGCCGCCGAAGCGCTTGATGCCGAGCCGCTGTCCGTGGGAATCGCGTCCGTTTGTGGAAGAGCCGCCGCCCTTTTTATGTGCCATGGCAAACCCCTACGAAATTTGGATGTCGCTGACTTCGACAGAGGTGTAATTCTGCCGATGGCCGCGCTTGATGTTGTACTGACCGCCCGTCTTGTACTTCAAAGTGAGCATTTTCGGACCGCGATCCTGGGCTACGATCTTGCCGATGACCTTGGCCTTGGCGATCGCATCGCCGGATGCGAATTTCTTGTCGTCATTGCGCACGGCGAGCACTTCGTCAAAAGTGACCTTGCCGCCGACTTTGCCCTCGAGCCGCTCGATGCGGATGGTCTTACCGGGCTCGACGCGGTACTGCTTTCCCCCAGTGCGAATTACGGCGTACATGCTGCCTCCTGAAGCTAGTGACAAACCCCAAGTATACGGGTCGGCGGGCGGTTCCGTCAACGAAGTACAGGGATAGGGGATAGGAGAGGGCGAAACTGCCGCTTTTTTGAGGTAGCCATCCTTGTCAACCGTTCGTGTTGGGTTTCGAGTGAAGCGCATTCTGGCGAGATTCCGGTTATCCTGAGTAGACGGCACTCGTCACGTATCGTGCAGTGCGACGAAGGATCAAACTTGTTCGAGGCGTATTTTGATGACAGCGGGACGCACCGATCTTCGGAGCTAGCAATAGCGGCGTGTTATGTGTCCACGCGACGTGGGTGGCTCGAATTCGAGAAGGCGTGGAATGTAATCCGCAAGGAAGAAGGCTTTGATTTTTTTCATATGGTTGACTTCGCGGCGCCGCCGGAATGCCGAAGGCAGCCTTATTGCGATTGGAGTCGAGAAAAGAAACGAAGAGTCTACGCTCGTTTGGCGCAAACCATAAATACTCACAAACGAGTGGGAATTGGAATCGCTGTGCCCAAAGCTACTTTCGACCGGGTTGTACCTACGTTACCGGATCAGGTGAAAGCGCAGTGTGGCCGATTCCACTATACGTTTGCGGTAAAGAGCTTGATGGTCATGATCGTTAAATGGCGACAACGGTACGGACTGAAGCAGCCGGTCCGTTTTGTGTTCGACACAATAACTGAGGGCGCTGATGAGATCGAAAGCTTTTTTGAAGAAATAGATTCGTATAGCGAAGCGTTTCGAGAGAGGCTAGGACTGGAATCCGATGGTTTTTCTATTGAGAGTAAATCCAAAGCGCAGCCGCTTCAGTGACCTGCCCGAGTTTTTGTGCCACGGCGAATGAGAGAGTTTACATTACAACCTCATCCGACAAGGGTGCAAAGGGCGGCTCGCAGGGAGCCGTAGGCGACCGGAGAGCCGCCCTTCGTGG